>NZ_CP042429.1:1200000-2400000 GCF_007970465.1 Corynebacterium nuruki S6-4 | reverse complement strand
CTTCCTCGGTGATGTCCGGGCGCAGGTCACGGAGCCGTTCTGCGACACGCAGCGCCCCGTACTTCGTCCGCTCGCCGAGTTGCTCGCTGTCCAGGTACTGCTCGAAGTCCCGTCGTGCCGCGCGCTTCCACGCCTGGCTGGAGACTCGGTGGCGCTCCACTCCCCCGAAACGGGCGGACTTGGGTGATCCGGTATCGTCGCGGTTGATGCACGACGGCGGCACAAGCTGGAGAATGTGCAGGTCAATGTAGGTGGTCATCGTTTTTCCTTACTGTTCGACAGTGGTTTCAGCTGTGTTCTGGTCCGGCTCCGCATCTGCCGGACGCCGGTAGGTGTAGAAGTCCCGCCCCCAGGACAGTCGGACGCTGTCCCTGAAGTCCGGACGGGAGAAGCGGTAGAAGTCACGGGCCAACCGCCCGTAGTCGAGGGGGATCGCCTTACCCCGTAGCTGGGTCACCAGACTGCGGAGGTGCCACAGCATCTCATCAACAGAATCCGCGGTGCTCAGTGCATTGAACCGGCGGATCAGCGGACCGCTCTCCAGGTCCTCGCCGCCGAGTTCGTGGTGCAGCTCGCGTAGTGCACGGCCGAGACCCCAGCCGCTACAGTGCATCCTTTTCACCTGGGACTGCTGGTGCAGCGCATAGAGGCACAGCGCCGTGTGCGCCGCCTCCTCTGCAGCGCTGGGCTCATCGGTCTTACCGACGAGATCTTCCGGGAACCCGCCGAGCGTGACTTCCCAGACTTCGGGAACCGAACCGGCCGGTTTCCCCAGTGCACGACGCAACCGGGCCGCTGTCGCTCTCGCCGCAGAACTCTGCTGGTCGAGAAGGCCCGCCTGCAGCCGTTCAATCTTTCCGACGACGAAGCACGCCAGTTGTCCCGCTTTTCCTGGCCGAGTTGTACCGGTCATTTACTCTCTCCGTTCTCCGAGGTTGTGGACCGTGGATCCGTACCGAGGCAGTCCCTCAGCCCGCGTCGTAGGCGTTCAACGGCGACGGCCCCGGTGATGCGGTAGGTGCCGTCCCACCGACCGGCCCATACATCCGGCCCCTGCGCGGACAACAGGTCCTTCGCCAGTCCGGTAGCTGTTGTCCGCAGAACCACCGACCAGTCAGCCAACACATCATCACGACGGCTGTCCGGACCGAGTTCCCGCAGCCAGCCCCGGAACCGGTGGTCCACCTGCTGGTAGAAGGCGGCCTGGATTCCCTCGGTATCTGCCTCATCCGCATTCCCGCTGACGGCGAACGCGGTATTGCGCGCGAAGATCCACAGCAACCGGGCCACGTCATCCGCCCGCTGGACCGCCTGACGGGCGACGGCGCGCAGGGCATCACTGCCGGCGTCGAGGAACGCTGACCGCACGGTCAAGGCATCCTCTGCTACTCCGGCAAAGCTGGAATTCTGTGCTCCGTACTCCATGGAGACCATGTGGACCCGGAGCCCGCGGTCGGAATCCAGCGCGCCCTGTCCGATCAGAGTGCTCACCCAGTCGATGTTCTTCGCCGGTTCGGTCTTCGGCAGGGAGAGTTTTTCTCCGGACAGTTTCAGCGCGGTCATCTCCGGGGCACTGTTGGGGAAGAGCCCGCCGAGCGAACGCCACATGGTCTTTCCCACTGACAGCGACTGCGGCATGTACCGGATCGCCTTCGCTTTCTTCGTCTGCGGTTCGCTGAACCGCCACGGGGACATGGTCTCCACACTGTTCTGGGTGGTGTAGTCGACCGCGTCACCGTTCGTGACCAGTACACCAGTGACCCGGTCGCCGTCCCAGTGCAGGAGAATCCTGCGCTGCGGCCAGGTCAGCAGTTCGACAGGCCCCGGCGCGGTGAGACCGTCCCTCGCTGCCGGCCCGATGTCCTCCATCTCCCAGAGCGGGCGGTCTTCGGTGCCCGCACCCGGACGGAGGGGGATGTAGTTCAGCAGCAGGGTTTCGCGGAGGTTTTTCCCTTCGATGACCGTCCCACCCAACCATCCGCACCAGCCGATGCCGATCGGATAGCCTTTTCCACCTTTGACCCGTTTGTCCCCGTCAGCGCCAGGCTTGATCCCGGAGAAGTCGAAGGCCATGCAGTGGACCACTGCCTGGGCCGCTTCCGCGGCATCCACCGATGCCAGCCTGTCCCGCATCGAGAAGAGGTCGCCCTCATCACCGACATCCGGGAAGATGATCTCCAGCGGCTTCCACTCACCCTTCGCCGTATGCAGTCCCGCGACCTGGAAGAACGGATGTTCCTTGTCCCGGAGGTCGAACCTGTTCTCCCAGGTCGACAGGTAGTCCTCCACCTCAGGGTCCAGCAGACTTTCCTGGTCCCACTTCTCCAGCCAGTGCTCCACGGCTCTCTCGCTCCGCCGCCACTTCTTCGAGTCCCATGACCGGTACAGAACCGCCAGCAGAACGCGCATGATGGCGAAGCTCACCGTACCGAGCGGGGCTGCCAGACCACGGAAATCTGCTGGCCGGGCGAGCAGTTCCCGGATGCCGACACTGGTCTCGTGCCCCTCGTGGTCGACAACCGGAATCCAGGACCGATCCAGCAGGTTATAACTGTCCATCAGTACCTCTCCTTTCTTTATATCGATTTGCATTTTCATAAGAAATTTTAATTCTATAGCCCGCAGTCGAGCTTCACCGATTCCGAAGGTTTTTACCCCCATACGGTGTCGCCAGTGATAGCACGCCCGCCGGACACCACCCATCAGACGTTCGAACGCCGGTAGCGCGACACTGCTGTCCCTGTCACCGCTTCACCCGCTCGCAGAGCAGCCCACGCTGCCGTTCGTACGTGATGTGCCAGTCTCCGAGCCGTCGCTGGAACGACTCATCCAAGACGAGCGGGAGTACCCCTTTCAGCCACGGCGAGGCCTGCCAGGATTCCTGTCCGTCCTTTTCCAGCTCCAGAAGCTGCGCCTCAGATGCAGCCACCCAGGCAGGGAGCCGCACCGAACACTGGGCCAGTCGCCTCGCATCCCCGGGGTCCAGCTCCAACATTCCGTCGAGCGGCTTTCCCGCCAGTTCCCGGACGTGCGGCAGAGCGTAGATCGTGTCACCGCGACGCTGCACGACGATCACCTCCACACTCTCATCGGCGTCACGGACCTGCGCCAGCCCCCTGACCTCGGTATCCGAGGTCACCACCGTGGTCCAGTCACTGAGACTGCCACTCTCCGGATCGGGAAGACAGAATCTGCCGGCCTCTTCCTGCTGGCGGGTCCGGTACTTCCGTTCCCCGGCCTCGGCGTCCTGCCACACCGTTTCCCATGCCGCGGGATGGTCCATCGCTTCGTCGTAGGCGGCCGACACCAGGGCCGCCACGTCCTTCGGGGATTCGACCGTTCCGCCGTGCGTACCCAGATGCCCGCGCAGTGTCCAGACGGCCCGGAGCAGTCGCGACCGGCGGTAGACCGCCTCGATCCCGCGGGGAAACTCGGGAGCCGTCGTGCTGTCGAATTCGTTGCACCCGGTGATCACGAAGCGGGCTTCTGCTTTATCCGCCGGCCGGACACCCGGCGCGAAATCATGCCGGTGGAGCCTGCCCATCCGCTGGATCAGCAGGTCGACCGGGGCGATATCGCTGTACATGAGGTCGAAGTCCAGATCGAGTCCCTGCTCGATGATCTGGGTCGAGACCACCACACGGCCACGGCCACGGGCCCCCTCACCGTTTCTGCCCAGGACGTCGACCAGCTCGGTCTCCAACGAGGCCCGATGGTCGGCAAGGAAGCGGGAGTGCAGCAGAGTCAGGCCCTCGACCCGGCCGTCGAGCAGCTCGAACAGGCGTTGGGCACGGGTCACTGTGTTGCAGATGGCGGCGATACAGCCGCCCGTCTCAGCAGCATCGATGATGGCCGCCGCGGTCTCCTCGAGATCACCCGGCAGGAACTCGACGTGTGTACTCCGGGACCGGTCACCGGGATCCGGGGTGACCGTTCCGGACGCCGCACCGTCGGTCCAGGTGATACGCGGGTAATCGTCGGTCTCCTCGAGCTCGACCTCCTCGGTCCCGTAATCGGTCGCCCCACGGGCGTAGGCGGAGAGCAGTGCGGACTTTCGCTCCGGCGGAAGAGTCGCAGAGAGAGCGATCACCGGTACGCCGTACATGCCGAGCCACTCGAGGATCCGGACGAGATAGACCGACATGAAGTCGTCGGCGGCGTGAACCTCGTCGAGGATGACGACTTTGCCGACCAGGCCGAGGTGACGCAGCACGACATGTCGGGAACGCAGGGCTGCGAACAGCAGCTGATCGATGGTTCCGACAACGACCGAGGCAAGCATGCCGGTCTTACGCCCGCGGAACCAGGCGTTGGCTTCCGGGGAGGGGCCGCGGTCGACGTCCACGTTCCCGGTGTCGTACACGTTGGCCGGGGCGGAGTTCCAGAACAGGGACCGGTAGTCGTCGTTGAACTCGGCTTTGCCGTGGGCGAGAACGGTCGAGACCTCGCCGCCCGATACTTCGCCTTTCAACCAGGTCATGACGCGGGAGAACATCGCGTCCGAGGTGACCCGGGTGGGCTGACCGAAGTAGATGCCGTCGAGCCCGAGGCGGTCCGCCCAGACATCGGCCGCCATGAGCGCGGCCTCGGTCTTTCCGCCGCCGGTGGCGTCCTCAACCAGGATCAGACCCGGCCCGTCGATACTCCGGGCGGTCTCCACGACGGCACGTTGGACCGGCCGCATGACTGCACCGGTGGGCAGTCCGAACCGGGCGGCGAAACCTGCCGGATCAACCGGAGAGGGGATCCACCGTCCCCCCAGGTCCATCGCCGCACGCCCGTCGGCGGCACGTTGTTCCTGGTCGGTGGTCGCATCACAGTCATAGGGAAAGTTGTTCTCGTTCGATCCGACCCAGTCGGCGGCGATGAGCAGGCCGGTGACCACGGCCTGTTCCGGGACTGACCAGGTGAGGCGCCCGAGTCCGTCGATGTCCGCTGCCGTAATTCCGAGATGCTCTGCCCCGGCGTCCAGCAGGCGCAGCCGGGCATCCAGCCACTCAGGGTGCTCGCTGATCTCCGAAACGAGTCCGTCGGGCTTCTGCCACACCGGCGGGAAGATGCCGTGATGACCGCCGAGAACCTCGAACCAGCCGTTCAGCGCACTAAGCGCAGGACGCCGTGTACACCGGGTCTTCAGCCACTCCTGCACCGTGTATGCGCTGATCAGTGAATGCGGCAATGCCCGCATGTCCGTATTGCTGACCGTCATCGCGGAGTAGCCGTGCTGCAGGACATGCTCGTGGAGCGACGGCACTTTCGCCTGGAAGAACGGGGACGCCTTGCCGACGTCATGTGCCCAGCCCGCAAATCTGAGGACCGTATCGAGATCGGTGGCGCCACACCGCTCCCCCAGCTCCGTCCGCCGGGACTCCGACAGAAGAACCCGGGAGACCGGGACGATCACACCACTGACATCGGTCAGATGCTGACGCAGGGAGAGCGCCCCGTTCTCCCCGTTCCCGAACTTCGCCCAGAAGACGTCAAGGCTCAGACCGTCCTGAGCATTATTTTCCATGCATGCAGGAAAGCACAACGGATCGCGTTCCTCCATGCCATCGCTCCTCCACTCCCCCGGGCGGGGCAGGGGCACCCCTCACAGACACAACAGACCCCTGCTGCCGGATGGGGCGACAGGGGTCTGGAGGAGCACTGTCCGGGACAGTGCGGGAGTCTCAGACGGTCACGCGGGCCGTCGAGCTCCGGTAGTCGGTGATGACTACTTCTCGCCGTTGAAGACCTGGGCGATGGCGTCGACGAGGCCGTTGATGCCGGTCTGCAGCAGCTCGACGACGGAGGACAGGAAGGTGGAGATGGAGTCGATCATTGGAGATTCCTTTCAGGAAAGTTGATGTGGCACAGGTTCGTGCCTCGCTGTGGAACACTACCAATCCTGAAAACTTAATGTCAGTTAGCACAACTGCTTCCCCCCTGGTACCACCCCTACCGACAGGACGAGAAAGGCGCCCCACCTGCACAGGCGGGGCGCCTCACCTACTGAAAGGTCACCTCATGGGTGATGGACAGCCTTGATCGGAAGCCATCGGGGACAAACTTACCCGATGGAAACTTTAAGGGAAACTAGGAGAAGTGAAGCGCAGGCCGCGCACTACTTCGCCGGATACACCGTCCTCCCGGGCCACTTCGCCGGAGACGCCGGAGCTTCCAGGCGCAGTCCGGACCCACAGGTAAACCCCCGGCACGGCATGACGTGAAAAGCCGGTCCGATTCGGGGAGTCCGAGTGCACCGGCGTCCCCGAATCGGACCGGTTTTTCACGGGCCACAGCCGCTGGCTCCGCCACAGTGCCGCGTCGAGATGCGGACAGCGCAGGCAGCGCAAGCCAGCCAGCACAGACAGCGCACCCGGCCCCACCAACACCTACATCGGCATGATCGTGTGCTTCTTCGGCTGCTCCGGCACGTGCTTGTCGCGCAGCAGGCGCAGCGCCCGGCGCAGCTTCACCCGGGTCTCCGCCGGGTCCACGATCGCGTCAATGTAGCCGCGCTCCGCGGCGACGTAGGGGCTGGTCATGTTGGCGTTGTAGAAGTCCATGAACATCTTCTTCGCCGCCGGCCGCTGCTCCTCCGGCATCGCCGCGAGCTGCCGGCCCTGCATCATCACCGCGGCACCCTCGGCACCCATCACGGCGATCTGCGCGGTCGGCCACGCCAGGTTGATGTCCGCGCCGAGGTTCTTCGACCCCATCACGGCGTACGCACCACCGAAGGCCTTGCGGATGATGACCGTCATCTTCGGCACGGTGGATTCCACCATCGCGAAGCCCAGCGACGCCCCACGGTGGATCAGCCCGACCTTCTCCTGGTCGGTGCCGGGCAGGTAGCCGGGCGTGTCCACGACGAAGACGAGCGGCACGTTGTAGGCGTCGCAGATGCGGATGAACCGGGTTGCCTTGTCCGCGGCGTCCGCGTCGATGCAGCCGGCGAGGACCATCGGCTGGTTGGCCACCACGCCGACCGACCGGCCGTCGATCCGGGCGAAGCCGGTGATGATGTTCTGCCCGTAGTCGCCCTGCACCTCGAGGAACTGCTCGTCGTCGAAGAGCCGGCCGAGGACCTCGATCATGTCGTAGCCGACGTTCGGGTCGTCCGGCACGATGTCGACGAGCTCCGAATCCCGGTCCTCCGGCTCATCGGAGGGGAAGTAGAACGCCGGGGTGGGCTCGAACGCGCTGGAGGGCAGGTGGTCGAGCAGGTCCTTGGCGTACTCGAAGGCGTCGTCCTCGTCGGAGGCGACGTAGCTGAGGTTGCCGTTGGCGGCCTGTGCGCGGGCGCCGCCGAGCTCCTGCATGTCGACCTTCTCGCCGGTGACGGACTCGATGATCGCCGGGCCGGTGACGAACATGGTCGTCTGCTCCTCCACGCCGATGATGAAGTCGGTCGTGGCCGGGGCGTAGACCGCTCCGCCGGCACAGTTGCCCAGCAGGATCGAGATCTGCGGCGACTGCCCCGACAGCGGCAGCTGACGCCGCGAGATCTCCGAATACATCGCCAGGCTCATCACCGCGTCCTGGATCCGCGCGCCGCCGGAATCGTTGATGCCGATGACCGGGCAGCCGATGCGGGTGGCCATGTCCATGACCTCGCACACCTTGTTGCCGAACGTCTCGCCCACCGAACCGCCGTAGACGGTCTTGTCGTGGGCGTAGACGGCGACCGGCCGGCCGTTGACCTTGCCGTAGCCGGTGACCACACCGTCGCCGTACGGCGCCGACGGGTCACCCGGGGTGCGGCCCAGCGCACCGATCTCGGTGAACGTGCCCTCGTCGAGCAGTTCGTCGATGCGCTGGCGCGGGGTGGTGTGGCCGGCGGCGTCGCGTTTGGCCCGCGCCCGCTCGCTGCCGGGGTCCTGCGCCTCCTCCAGCCGGGCGTTGAGGTCCGCGAGCTTCTCCGCGACCGAGCGGCCGGTCCCGGGGGCGTAGCGGTCGGCGAGGGCCGCCTCGTCGCCGAAGACGGGGTTGTCGGGGGTTCCGGTGGTCTTCCGGCTCATGGTGCTCACGTCCTCCACGCTAGCTGAGGCTGTCAAGGTGCTCGACGATGTGCGCCCCGACGATCCCGATCGCCGGCTCGTCCGGCACACCCAGGTGGTCGCCGGGCAGCTGCACGATCTCCAGGTCGTCGACGATGCCGGACCAGCCGCCGTCCTCGGCGATCTCCGCGAAGGCCGGCTCCAGTTCGATCGCGCCCTCGTGCATGCCCTGCGACTTGTAGAGCGTCACCGGTGCGGTGACGTCCGCCCAGCGGGCGAAGTCGAGGGTGTCGAGGATGCGGGTGTCCACGAAGCTGGCGCGCTGGTGCTCGAGCACGCCGGCGGCGAGGCCGTGCGAGGAGGCGTCCGTGTTCGCGAGGAACCCGGTCATCAGGCCGATGAGCGCCTCCTCACCCTGCGCGTCGATGAGATCGTGCGGGACCGGCAGGTCGATGCCGTAGGTCTTCTTCGCGAAGGCGGCGTAGCGGTCCCAGCGGGCGTGCGTCTCCTCGACCGTGTCCGGTGCCGGGTGCGCCGGCTTGACGAGGTCGAGCAGTTCCAGGTGGCCGACGGTCACCTCGGGGTCGTTCTCCAGCACGGCGGCGACCTCGAAGGCCAGCGCCCCGCCGAAGCTCCATCCGCCGAGCACGACCGGACGCCCCGCCGCGAGCTTCTTCACGTCCGCGGCATAGGCGGCGGCGCGCTCGTCGAGGCTGCTCTCCAGCCGTTCCACACCGTAGACCGGCACGTCGGCGGGCAGGCGGCGGGTCAGCGGTTCGTAGACCACGCTCGACCCGCCGGCCGGGTGGAACATGAACACCGAGGGCCGGGTGGAGCCCTCCGGCCGGGCGCGCAGCACGCGGATGTTGCCCTCGACCTCGGTCTCGAAGACCTCACGGACGGCGTCCGACAGCGGTTCGAGGGTCTCCGCGGCGAGCACCTGCTCGGCGGTGATGTCCGCACCGGAGCGTTCGGCGAGCCGCCCGGCGATGGCGGTGGCGGTGGCCTCGTCGATGGTGGGCAGCGGGCTGGTCACACCGGCGGGTGCGGCGCCGGTGAGCCCGGACCACGTGCCGAAGACCATGCGCTCGGAGGCGTCGCGCGGGGCCACGCCCACGCCCTGGTGCTCGGCCTCGCCGTCGTTACCGGACGCCGCGGGCGACCCGGCGGTCTCCGGCGCAGCCGTGGACACCGTCCCGTCGGACGCGTCAGCGACAGTGTCAGCGACGGCATCATCGGCCGCACCGTCCTTCGCCGCGACCATGCGCTCGACCGAGGCGATGACATCGTCGACGGAGCCGTCGCGCAGCTCCTGGACGTTGAGCGGCGGCAGGTCGAAGTCGTACTCCACCCGGTTCTTGATGCGCATACCCATCAGCGAGTCCAGGCCGAGGTCGATCAGCGGCAGTTCACCGGGCAGGTCGTCCGCGTCATAGCCCATCGACTCGGAGACGATGTCCCGCAGCCGGTCGGCGACGCTCTGGCCGGACGCCGGATCCCAGCGTGCCCCGCCCTCGTCGACCGTCGGCAGGGCGTTGCCGGCAGTGTGGCCGGCGCTGTGACCGGTGGCGTGGTCGGTCGTGGCCGCCGGAGCCGCAGCGGCCACCGCCCCGGCCGGGCCCGCGGACGTCGCAGCACCGCCGGCCGGCAGGGTCGGCGCGAAAGCCTCCCCCACCAGCGTGGAGGTCCCGTCCGCGGCCACGACGTGGACGTGTACCGACAGGCCGCCGAGCGAGCGGGTCACCAGCGTGGTGACCCCACCGGCACCACCGTCGTCACCGGCGTCACCGGCACCGGGCAGGCCGGCGTAGGTCTCCACCGCGGCGACCTGCGCCCCGGGGATGACGGCCTCCGCCGCGGCCTCGGCGGCGGCGGCGATACTCGGCACCTCGCCGACCGGGCAGGAGAAGGCGGTCCGCCCGTCGGGCAGGGCGACCCGTGCCCCGGGCAGTCCCGCGGCCCCGGCGCCACCGGTGGGCCGGGCCTCGGTCCAGAAGTGCTGCAGGTTCCAGTGCACCCCCGGCACGTCGGCGTACGCGCCCGGATCCTCGAGGGCGGCGAGATCGGCATCCCCGCCCCGGGCGTACAGCTCGGCGAGGGTGGCCAGCAGCGTGTCCCCGCTGGGCTCCTTGCGCTTGAGCAGGTACATCAGGCTGGATTCCCCGGCGTCGTGGGCGAAGGCCGTGTTCATCATCGGCATCAGCGCGACCGGGTTCGGCGAGATCTCGACGAAGGTGCGGTGCCCCTCGTCGAACAGCGCACCGGTGGCGTCCGAGAACCAGACGGCCTGCCGGGTGCAGCGCAGGAAGTAGTCCGCGTCATGCACCACATCGCCGGGCCGGTAGACCACGCCGCGGTCGACGGTGCTGTACACGGGGGTGTGCAGCGGGCGCGGGACGATGTCGCAGATCTCAGCCTGCAGTTCGCCGAGGATCGGGTCGAGCATGCTGGTGTGCCCGGCACCCTTGACGTTCATCTTGCGGGCGAACTTGCCCTCCCCGTCGAGGTACTCCACCAGGTCGCTGACCGGCTTGTCCGGCCCGCCGACAGTGGTCATGCCCGGCGCGGCGTAGACCGCCGGCTCCACGGCGGCGAATTCGGGGTGCTCGACCTTGAACTCCTCGAGCTGGTCCACGCCGAGTTCGACGACGGCCATCGCACCGAGCTTGTCCTCGGGCAGCAGGTGCTCGCCCTCGCCCATGAGGCGGGCGCGGTGGCAGGCGACGCGCAGGGCGTCCGCCATGGTCAGTCCGCCCGCGGCGTAGGCGGCGGCGATCTCGCCCATGGACTGGCCGACGACGGCGGCCGGACGCAGCCCCGCGGCGTGCAGCAGGTCGGTCAGGGCGATCTGGATGGCGGTGATGCCCACCTGGGCGGATTCCAGGTCGAAGGTCCGTGCGTCGTCGAGGATGAGGTCGGTGAGCGACCAGCCGGCCTCGAAGCGCACGACCTCGTCGATCTCACGGATCCGGGCGGCGAACAGCGGCGAGAGGGTGTAGAGCTCCTTGCCCATCTTGCGGTGCTGGGAGCCGAACCCGGAGTAGACCCACACCGGGCCCTCGCGGTCGGGACTGTCGGCGACGGAGATGCCGGCGCCCTTCTTCCCGTCGGCGAGCCGGGTCATGCCGGCGGTGGCGGCCTCGGCATCGCGGGCGACGACGATGCCGCGGGAGCGGCCGTGGTTGTGGCCGGCGAGGCCGCGGGCGGTGGCGGCGAGGTCCACCGTCGTGCCCTTCTCCTCCAGCCAGGCGGCGAGGTCGGCGGCGGCGGTGCGGCGGCGTGACGGCAGCAGGCCGGAGACCGGCAGCAGGTGTGGCAGTTCCGTGCCGTTGTCCTGGACCGCGGTGCGGTCGAACAGGGCGGGCCGCGGGGCGGCGTCCTCGCCCGGGGTGGCGGAGGCCGGTGCCGCACCCTCCGGGGCGACGAGGACGACGTGGGCGTTGGTGCCGCCGAAGCCGAAGCCGGAGACCCCGGCGACCGGGAAGCCGGAGTACTCGGGCCACTCGCGCGGGTCCTCGATGACCTCCAGGTGGTCACGGTCGAAGTCGATGTAGGGGTTCGGGCCGGTGAAGTTCAGCGACTGCGGCAGCACCCCGTGGCGCATGGCCTCGACGACCTTGATGATCCCGGCGACGCCCGCGGCGGCCTCGCTGTGACCGAAGTTCGTCTTCGCGGAGCCGAGCAGCAGCGGGGACGCATTGTCGCGGCCTTTACCGAGCACCCGGCCGAGTGCACCGGCCTCGATCGGGTCGCCGAGGATGGTGCCGGTGCCGTGGGCCTCGACGTAGTCGACCTCGGCGGGGTTGAGGCGGGCGTCGGCGTAGGCGTCCTGCAGGACCGCGACCTGTGCCTCCGGGTTCGGGGCGGTGAGTCCGTTGGAGCGGCCGTCCTGATTCACCGCGGAGCCGGCGATGACGGCGCGGATGTCGTCACCGTCGCGGCGGGCGTCCGACAACCGCTTGAGCACGAGCACGCCCGCCCCGTCGGAGCGGACGATGCCGTCGGCGTCCTCCGAGAAGGCGCGGATACCGCCGGTGGGGCTGAGCACGCCCAGCTCGGAGAAGGCGACGGTGCCGAAGGGGTTGGCGAGGATGTTCACGCCGCCGGCCAGGGCGACGGAGGACTCGCCCTCCCGCAGGGAGCGCACCGCCTGGTGCACCGCCACGAGTGAGGAGGAGCAGGCCGTGTCCATGGCGACCGAGGGGCCGCGCAGGTCGAGGGCGTAGGACAGCCGGTTGGCGATGACGGCGCTGGAGTTGCCGGTCAGCGCGTAGGGGTGCGCGGCGGTGGGGTCCGCGCTGATGAGCATGCCGTAGTCGTTGTTCGTGGTGCCCATGAACACGCCGGTGCGGCTGCCGCGCAGGGTGTTGGCGGGGATGTGGGCGTCCTCCAGGGCCTCCCACGCCAGCTGCAGCAGGATCCGCTGCTGCGGGTCCATGTTGGCGGCCTCCACCGGGGACAGGCCGAAGAATTCCGCGTCGAAGGCGGCGATGTCGGCGAGGTAGCCGCCGGTGAGCTGGGCTTCCGCCATGCGGCGGGTCATCTCCGGGTCGCCGGCGTACTCGCTCCAGCGGCCCTCCGGCAGCTCGCCGACGCCGCTGCGGCCCTGCTCGAACAGGGTCCACATGGCGGCGACGGATTCGGCGCCCGGGAAGCGGGCGGCCGTGCCGATGACGGCGATCTGCCGGTCCTCCGGGGTCAGCCCCTCCCCCGCGGCGACGGTGACGGGGGTGGTGCCCGCCCCGGGGGTACCGGCCCCGTTGACCTGTGTCATGACATAGGAGGCGAGGGAGGCGATGGTGTTGTGCTCGTAGGCCACCGTGGCGTCCAGCGTCACGCCGGTGAGCCGTTCCAGGTCGCCGGAGAGCACGACGACATCGCGGCTGGACAGGCCGAACTCCTCGAGCAGGCCGTCATCGGTGATCTGCGAGGCCTCCGCTCCGGTGGTGGCCACCACCCAGTCACGCAGCCACGCGCGCAGCTCGGGGACGGTGGTGGGGGCACTAGCGGGCGTGGTCGACATAGTCGCGGATATTCGCCTTCCAGGAAGATGCGGCAGGGACAACGGTGAGAAGCGGTCACCGTCATGGATAAAACGACAGTGACCGCCGGACCGCTACATTCCGCCGGTCAGCACACCGGCGGGAAGCGCGGCACCAGTTTACCCGGCGCCGCTCCGATGTCAGGCGAACGCGCCCTCCGCCCACACCTTCGCCGCCACCCGGCGGGCGATCTTGTTCGCCGACGACCGCGGAATCGAGTTCGGCGCGACGATGCGCACCTCGCTCGGCTGGACGCCGTGGGCCGCGGTCACCGCGGTCGTCACGGCCGCCACGGCGTCCGCGTCGCCGGACGGGTCGGCCTCCGGATCGCGCTCGGCGATGATGACGAGCTCCTCGACATCCGACCCGTCCGTGGCACCGGCACCCGGGGCGACGGAGAAGGCGGCGAGGACACCCGTGGCGATCTGGTCGGTGGCGTCCTGCGCGGTGCCCTCGATGTCCTGCGGGTAGTGGTTGCGGCCCGCGATGACGACGAGATCCTTGATCCGGCCGGTGATGTAGAGCTGGCCGTCGACGATGGTGGCGAGGTCACCGGTACGCAGCCAGTTGTCCTCGGGGGCGTCCCCGGCGCGCGAGCCCTCGGCCAGCCGGGACGCGGCGGGCAGGCTGTTGCGGAAGGTCTCCTCGGTCTCGTCCTCGCGGTCGAGGTAGCCGGCGGCGACGTTCGGGCCGTGGATCCACAGTTCGCCGACGGTGCCCTCCGGCAGTTCCTGCCCGGTGGCCGGGTCGACGAGCACGATGACCTCGGAGGGGCCGGGCTCGCCGACGGACATGATGGGCAGGGCCGTGGCGGCGTCCGCCTCGACGGTGGTGGCGGTGCCCTCGGCGAGCTTCTCGCGGTCGAAGATGCCCGGGCGGGGCCGGTCGGCGGTCTGCGGGGTGGTGACCAGCACCGTCGCCTCGGCCAGGCCGTAGGACGGGCGCATGGCGACGCGGCGGAAACCGTAGGGGCCGAAGACCTCGTCGAAGCGGTCGACGGACTGCAGGCTGACGGCCTCGGCACCGTTGATGATGCCCTCGACGTGACTGAGGTCGACATCGGCGAGATCGGCGCGCTGCGACGGGTCGGCGTAGCGGGAGGACAGTTCCAGGGCGAAGTTCGGCACGCCCGAGTAGACGTTGTCGCCGGTGCCGTCGTCGGCGAGCTGGCGGATCCAGCGGGCCGGGTCCTGGATGAAGTCGCGCGGGCTCATGAGATCCTGGCGGATGCCGAGGATCAGGCAGAACGAGGCGAGGATGATACCCATGTCGTGGTGCAGCGGCAGCCAGTTCACCAGCCGCATCGGGAACTGGAGCTGGCCGGCCTGGAAGACCTGCAGCACGTTCGAGACGATGTTGCGGTGGGTCAGCACCACGCCGGCGGGGGTACGGGTCGAGCCGGAGGTGAACTGGAGGAAGGCGGTCGTGTCCGCGAGGTTCGCCGAGGCAAGCTCCGGGTTCGACATCGCGGCGACCATCGGGTTGACCCAGTCGTCGGCGAGCGAGTCGGGCAGGGCGTCCACCGTGAGGATGCGGGGGCGCTCCTTGGCGGGGGTGTCGGCGAAGAACCCGCGCACCGCGGAGGCGGCGTGCCGGTTCGTCAGCACCACCGTCGGGGCGGCCGCGCCGAGGACGGCGGTGAGGTGGGCGCCGTGGCCCGGCTCGGTCGGATCGTAGAGCGGCACGGGGACCGTGCCGGCGTACATCGCACCGAGGAAGCCGAAGAGGTACTCCGGGCTGTTGTTCGCGAGGATGGCGACCCGGTCGCCGCGGGTGGTCACCTGCTGCAGGCGGACGCACACCGCCTTGATCCGGGTGTTGACCTCGGCGCGGGACCAGGTGACGACCTCGCCCTCGCGGGACTGGGAGTAGTCGTGGAAGCTGAGCAGCGGTGCGTCCGTCGCCCCCTCCATCTGCGCCATGGCGAACAGCATCTCGTTCATGGTGGGCAGGGTGACCTGGTCGGGGATCACGATGCTGCCCTTGTCGTCGTAGAACTGGCTCATCGCATCGCTGAGTTCCATGTGCGCTCCTGATCGTGGGGGTGGTTTTCTCCTAGAACCATAACGGTTCAGACACGGTGATGTTACGGAAGTGACGACGGCGTGTCACCTGCCGCTGTCGACGAGGTCCTCCGCCCAACCGACGATCCATGCCGGCACCGTCTCGTCCGGGACGACGCCACCGTTCGTGGCGTACTCGGCGTGCACCTTGTTCGCCGCCACCAGGTCATTGGCCCGCTGGATCGCGTTGCCGACATCGCGGGGGGCACTGCACACCAGGTCGGCCGGGGCACAGAACTGCTTGGTGCGGTCCTGCAGGGCGCCGAAGTCCTGCGGCCGCGGGCCGCGCATCGAGGCCCCCGGCACGATCGGCTGCACCAGCGCACCCACCGAACTCAGTGCGATCTCCGCGCCGATCCCGCCGGCCTCCTTGCTACCGACCAGGTCGCCCTTGCCGTCTTCGCGGCGTCCGTCCGCGATAAGCGAGACGCCCGCGATGTTCTCCGCGGGCACCGGGCCGTTACCGTTGCCGATGTCGGTGGCGAGGTCGCCGGTGAGTACGGCACCCTGGCTGAAGCCGACGAGGATGAAACGGGTCCCCGGGCACTCGCCGTGGGTCGCCGACAGCTCGGCGGACAGGCGGTTCTGGCCCTCGGTACGGGAATCGTCGTAGCTCATCTCGCCGAGCGCGCCGATGTTGCGGAACTGGGCTGCGTAGGGCAGCGTCCAGACCTTCACCCCGCCGTTCGCGCCGTCGCTGGGGCCGTCGACCGACCCGTACTTCTCCTGCAGCGGGCGGGTGACGTTGAGCAGCAGGGAGTTCGGGTTGGCCGTCGGGTTGAACGGGTCGTCGTCGGCGTTGGACTCCCACGTGCCCGGCGCGGCGGCCACCTCGTAGGCCGGGCAGCTCGCCGGCTGTTCGGGGGTCTCCGTGGGTGTCGGGCCACCGGCGTTGCCACCGTGGTCGTCGCGTCCGCGGTCGCCCAACCACGTGCCGAATCCGATGATGAGGATGACGACGAGGATGATGGCCGCGAGCACGGTCAGGAGCTTCTTCATGCCTGGTTACGCTACCCGGTCTGACTGGCAGCGGGCTGAGAGACCGGCGGCGGGTTGTTACGCCGCGGTGATCGTCACCGTGCCGTCCGCGTTACCGTGGCCTTTCCGAATCGGTCGACGCGGATGGTTCCACGCTGGAAGGTGGCTTCCCGGGCGCCGTCGGAGAGCATCACCTCATCCGTGACCGGGTAGCCGAGACCCTCCGGGTGCTCGAATCCCTCACTACGCCAGGCCTCGTAGAGCGGTCCCCGGTACATCAGGTGGACTCCGGTAGACGGGCTGTTGTAGATCAGACCACGGTCGAACCGGCTGAACGAGCCACCGTCAGCGAGGTCCGATCGCTGGTCATTGGTGGGATAGCCGAGTGAGCCTTCGGGGCCTCCGAGCTCAGTCAGGTAGCGCTCACCGATCTCACCCTCGACACTGGCGACCGTGCCGTCCGAGGAACGGAAGATCACACCGTTCTCGAAGTTCTGCCTGGCACCGCCGCCGGGAACCTCCGTCTCCGCGGAGGTCGGGTAACCCAGCCCGTGCTCATAGTCCTTGCGTCCCCAGGCAGAGACAACGTCGCTCTTCACCGCGAACGTTCCGTAGGTCGAGGTGTGGTGGATACGGCCACCCTCATACCTCACCCATGCTCCGTTCTCGAGGCGGCCTTCCTCACGCAGCGGATAGCCGAGCCAGGAATCCGGACCACCCATCGACGAATAGAGGGCACCGGTCCGGCCCCACTGCGCATAGGCCGTATCCTGCCCCGGTGCGAGGAAGATCCGCCCGTCCCGGAAATCCTGGATTTTGCCGCCGCGGGGCCCGTCGTACACGTTGGTGATGCAGTCACCGAGATCACGTCGACGATCCCGGTCGACCGCCTCCTTGAACTTCCCTTCCACGACGCAGTCCGCAGCCGTGTCCTCGGTCGGTATTCCCCACTTCTCGGCGATGAGGGGCCACATCTGCTTGATCTCGTATTCCCAGTAGGGCCAGCTGTGCGTCCCGTCCGGACGCCATACCGTGTGAACATCGACGCCCGACAGTGCCGCCGCGTTCGCGAAAGTCTGGGAACTCATCCGGGCCACCATCTCCTTCTCATTCGGCAGCGCGTCGGGCTTGTCGTTGTTCCCCGGGAAACCGGTTCCCGACGAGACGTAGAGGAGTTTTCCTTTCAGCTTCCGGACACTGAGCTTCGGATCGTGCTCCCGCCAGTTCTTCGAGTAGTACGGACCCCACATCCTGGTGGCGTCAAAGCCCGCACCCTTCATCGTGTTTCCCAGGACCAGAGGCATGCCCGGGCTGGTCGTGTCGAGATAACCCGAGAACGACCCGACGGAATCAAACATGTCGGGGTGCCGTGCTGCGAGATTGAAGGCACTGGTGCCGCCCATGGAGAGCCCGACAATCGCACGGTGGTCTTCCTCGGTACGCCACTGTGCCAGGACAGGGGGAAGCTCCTCTGTCAGGAAAGTCTCCCACCGGTAGTACTTACCGTTGTCGGGCTGTTCCCAGTCAGAGTAGAAGGACCCGGAGCCGCCGACCGGAAGCACGAGGTTGACGTTCTTGTCCGCGAAGAAGTCCACGGCATCGGTCTTGTAGGACCAGCCGTTCTCCTTATCGCTTCCCCACATACCGCCGAGCATCCAGATCGACGGAAATGTCCGGTCCGGACTGGAGTACCAGTCACGGGCAAGATGGATCTGTACCTTCTGCACCTCGCCGTTCATCGCCGGCGACGTGATCGAGACCCTCGCCCACCGGCTCTCCATCCATTCGATCCTGGTGACCTCGACCCCGTCCGGAAGTCCCGGGACATCGGGGTTGATCTCTTCTGCCAGAACCTGACGTTCCGGAGCCGGGCCCGGATCAAGATCCGCGTCACGGGAGCCGGCAGGCGGTGCGATGTTGCCGGTCTCCGCGCGCGGCGTAGTCCCCTGGGCATCATCAGCCCGGGTATCCGCGTCCACGGTGGCAGTCACCGACGGATCAGCAGGTTCGGCCGAGGCCGGGGCCACCATCGGGAGCACGAGCGCGACAGCAGTGACAGGCGCCAGCACCCCGACCCAGGATCGTCGGCGGGCAGAGTAGTGGTCGGAGCGGGTCCTTATGGGACGCATGGTCATTTCCCTCATGTGGTGAGCCGTCAAATTAACCATCTGTTACTCCTGTGACTGGAGTGACGACAGTTTAACGTCATAAAGGTAGACCGATTGCGCTCACATGTCCATCCTGACCTGCACGGAAGTGGCCGGAAACTCAGCCCACTGCCCGGTGTGACCCCTCCTGTTCGCTCTATTCCCCCGCCTCACCGGTTTTTCACACCTCCACCGCATCTCACGATGAGAGACGTGCAGGTCAGAGTGTTTCCCGCGGCGTCCGGCCGGCCAGCCAGGTGTGAAAACCGGCGGGGCGGGGTGGACGGGGCCGACGGATGCCGTAGACGGGTGCCGTGGACGGCGGGAAACGGGAGGAGGAGGACTTACTCCTCGATCCCCAGCGAGGAGGCGATGAGCGGCCACGCCGTCTCCAGGTCCTTCTGCCACGACATCCAGTTGTGCGAGCCCGCCGGCCGCAGGTTGGACTGCACCTTCACCCCGGCGAACGCCGCCTGGGTGAGGAAGGTCTGCGCGTTGAGCCGGGCGACCGCCTCCGTCGCCTGGTTGATCTGGTCGATCGACGGGTCACCGTAGCCCTCCCCCGGGTAGGGCACCCCGGTGCCGGCGGAGACGAAGACGGCGGTGTTGCGCAGGTTGCCGATCATCAGCTTCGGATCGTGGTCACGCCAGCCCTGCGAGTAGTACGGTCCCCACATGTTCGTCGCGGTCCGGCCGTAGGTCTGCATCTCCGTGCCGATGGCCTCGGGCATGCCGGGCGAGGTGGTGTCCAGGAAACCGGACATCGACCCGGCGAACTGGAACAGGTCCGGGTGCCGTTCGGCGAGCAGCATGGAGGCCGTGGCCCCCATGGACACGCCCATGATGCCGCGGTGGTTGTTGGACCGCATGTCCCGGGCGAGCAGGCCGGGCAGTTCCTTGGTCAGGAAGGTCTCCCAGTTCAGCTGGGCGCCCAGGTCGGGCTTCTCCCAGTCGGTGTAGAAGGAGGCGTAGCCGCCGACCGGCAGGACCACGTTGATGTTCTTGTCGGCGTAGTGGGTCAGGGCATCGCCGCGGTCCTTCGGCAGCCAGGCACTGTGCTCCTCACTGCCGTAGAGTCCGTTGAGCCCCCACAGGGAGGGGAAGCTCTCGTCGGGGTGGGTGTACCAGTCCTTCGCGAGGATCATCTCGACGACCATGTCGTCGAACTTCATGGCGGGGGACGTGATGTGGACGCTCTTGACGCGTCCCTGAGGATCCCCGTCGAGATCGTCGACCCGGGTGATGCGCACCCCGTCAGGCACGGCGGGCGGGTCCTGCGGGACGCTCGACTGATCCGGGTGGATGCTCGATCCGGCGATCTGGTCGGACAGGGACGCATCCCCGCCGGAGCTTCCTGCGCTACCGGCGCTCCCGGCATTTCCTGAGTCCGTCGGCAGATCATCGGCGGCGGCGAGGGCAGGGTGGACAGTGAGGGCGGCGGCCATGAGCACCGCCGGAATTGTTCTCCTGAAACTCAGTCAGAAAGAGTACAACACTCCTGCAGCCGCCGCGGTGGGGACCGGAAACTGCTCCCGGGGGTGCCCCACCCGCGACGTGCCCCTGACCCCGACACGAACCCCGATGTCCGCGGAACGAACCGGCAGGCGGATTTTCCTGCCTCTGAGCAGCACCTCGGCTCGTGAACCCGACCGCCCCGGGACCCGACCGACACCTCGGTTCGTGAACCCGACACCGGGGACGACGCTCACGACCCCGCTCCGGCAGGGACCGGAAACTGTCCCTAGGCGCCGCAGTAGGTCGAGGAGGCGGCGTCCCGGATGACGGAGGCCACCTGCTCCGGGTCCTTGTCGGTCACGCCCTGCCCCTGCAGCTGGCCGGCGACGGCGAGGATGAAGCCCGTGTCCTCCCCGGAGGACTGGCTGCGGCAGTAGTCGTTCGCCACGGCGATGACCTGGTCCTGGACGATCTGGTCCTTGATCTCCAGGCCGTTGCTCTTGAGCTCGTCGAGGAACTTGTGGTCCTTGTCGTTGCGCACGGCGGACTCGGGGGGCAGCTCGGTGACCTCCGTGATCCCGGCGGCGGCGTCCTCCCCGTTACCGGAGTGCGGCGACGGTGTGGTGGTCTCCACCGGGGACGTGGCGGACGCCGATCCGGAACTGCGGGTCCCGCCCGGTGCCACGCTGGGCGTCGAGCTGACGTCGCTGCTGTCGACCGTCGAGCCGTCGTCCCCGCAGGCGACCAGCAGGCCGCCGCCGAGGGCCACGGCGCAGGCGAGTGTGAGGATGCGGTTCTTCATCAGTTCTTCTCGATCTTTCCGTTGATCTGGCGGATCTCACCGTGCTGGAACTTCACCACGCGGCCGCCGCCGGGGATGTCGGACTCGTCCTCGACCGGGAAGCCGTAGCGTCCCTGCTCGTAGTCCTCCTCGCCCCAGGCCTTGAAGATGTCGCCGCGGGAGAGGCTGTGGGCGCCGGTGTCGCCGGACCAGTAGATGTTGCCGTGCTCGAACTCGGTGAACTTGCCGCCGTTGACGCTGATCTCACCGGTGGTCGGGAAGCCGAGACCGGACTTCGACGGGCCGCCGTCGCCGACGTACTTCGCGGCGATCGCACCCTGGACGTAGTTGACCTTGCCGTCCTTGCGCAGGATCACGCCGTTCTCGAACTTCTGCCACTGGCCGCCGTCGATGTCGGTCTCGGGCTCGATGGGGAAGCCCAGCGGGCCGTTCTCCCAGCCGGTCTGACCCCAGCTGTCGATGATGTCGCTCTTCACGGCGACGGCACCGGTCTCCGGGGTCCAGTAGATGTTGCCGTGCTCGAAGGAGACGAAGCGGCCGCGACCGCCGGCGATGGTGTGCTCCTCGGAGGTCGGGTAGCCGAGCCAGGAGTCCGCGCCGCCCATCTCGGAGTAGCGGGCGCTGATCCGGCCCCAGGTGGCGTGGGCGCCGGTGCCCGGCTTCCACCAGACGCGGCCGTTGCGGAAGTCCTGGACCTTGCCGCCGTCCTTCGCGTCGTACTCGTCGGACAGGCAGGTGCCCAGCTCCGCGGAGACCTCGTCGGCCTTCTTGGCGATGTCACCCTTCGGCGCGCAGGTCGTGCCGGTCTCGTCGTCGCCGAGGCCGAAGGTCTTGGCCATGTAGGGCCAGGCCTGCGTCATCTCGTACTGCCAGTAGGGCCAGTCGTGGGTGCCCGAAGGGCGGAACTTCGTGATGGTCTGGACGCCGGCCTGGTTCGCCGCGTTGACGAAGGAGTCCGCCGTCATGCGCGACAGGGCCTCCAGGCCGAACGCCGCCGGGTTCTCCGGGTAGCCGGGGACCGGGCCCTGGCGGTCGTAGGCGCCGGCGTTGCCGTTGCCCGCGGAGACGTAGACGGTCGTATCCTTGAGCTTGCCGACGTTCAGCTTCGGGTCGTTGTCCTTCCAGCGCTGCGAGCCGTAGGGGCCCCACATCTTCTGCGCGTCGTAGCCGGAGCCGTCCTTGACGGCGTAGCCGATGGCGAAGGGCATGCCGGGCGAGGTGATGTCGAGGTAGCCGGAGAAGGAACCGACGAACTGGAACATGCCGGGGTTGTGGGCGGCCAGGTTGACCGCGGCGGTGCCGGACATCGACAGGCCGGTCAGGGCGCGCTGCTCGTTGGTGCGCCAGCCCTCGCGGAGCACCGCGGGCAGTTCCTTGGTGAGGAAGCTCTCCCAGTTGTAGGTCACGCCGGGCTCCGGCTGCTGGTCCCAGTCGGTGTAGAAGGAGGAGTTGCCGCCGATCGGCATGACGACGTTGACGTTCTTGTCGGCGTAGAACTGCGCGATGTTCGTCGACAGCATCCAGCCGCTCTCGTCATCACGGGCGCGCAGGCCGTCGAGGGCCCACACTGACGGGAAGGTCTTATCTGGCTGGCTGTACCAGTCCCGGGCGAGCAGGATCTGCACCTTGACCGGGTGCTCCGGCATGGCCTTGGAGTTGATGAAGACGTTGACCATCCGGTCGGTGAGCCACTCGACGCGGTCGACGGAGACGCCGTCGGGCAGTCCCGGCAGGTTCTGGTTCTCCACGGACTGCGGCACGCGCTCCGGAATGCTCTGCGGATCGAGGTAGTTACCGATCGAGTTCGGGTTCGGGGCGGGCTGGTCGTCCTGGGCGGCGGCCGAGGGTGCCAGGGGCAGTGCCAGGGCCGCGGCCAGCGGGAGCGCCAGCACCGAGGCACTCATCCGCCGCGTGGCGTGGGAACGGGGGGACTTCTTCGCGGCGATGCGCTTCATGTGTCGCTCTTTCTTCTCGTCAATCCGGCGGTGGCGCCACGGTCCGTCGTGGTCTGGTCAGGTGTCGGGGTATGTGGTGAGACAACGGTCATTATGTCAATGCACCGCAGTCCGCCGGCGCCGACACGCCAATACCTCAAGTTCTAGTTGAAGGTTACCCCAGAATCAACAGCCAGACGGCCACATGGTGCAGCGCAGCCGCCACAATCGTCGCCGCATGGAACACCTCGTGGAAGCCGAACCACCGCTCCGACGGATTCGGACGCTTCCGTCCGTACACCACCGCCCCCGCCGAATAGATCAGCCCGCCGACGACGATCAGCACCCCCGGCACCACCGGGAGAGCCGTCACGAACCCACCGAGCTTCAGCACCGCCACCCAGCCCAGCACCAGGTACACGATGACGTCCACCCACCGCGGATGGCCGATCCAGAAGACGTTCAACGCCACTGCCGCCACGGCCGCGGCCCAGCACACCGGCAGAATCCACAGTCCGCCCGACCAGCTGTCGAAGGAGTAGACCGTCACCGGCCCGTAGGTACCGGCGATGAACACTGCGATCATCGAGTGGTCAGCCCGGCGCCACGCCTGCACCGTCGCCTCACTGCGCCACGGGGCACGGTGGTACAGCGCCGAGACGGTGAACAGGCCGATGAGGCACAGCGTGTACAGCGCCGTCACCCAGGTCAGCGCGCTCACACCGTGGAGCACCGCCGCGGCCACGGTCAGTGCGGTGCCGGTGCCCGCGAAGTACCAGGCGGCATTCTCGTGGAGCCGCCCGCGCAGGGCGGGCCGGGGGCCCCGGTCGACAGGACGCCGCCGCCCGGTGTTCCGGTGCGGGCCGTGGGACCCGTGGGCGGCGTCCGCCGGGTGGGGTGAGGTATGTGCCATGGCCCCGAGTCTACGGTGGGACAGCAGCACAGCAGCCCTGTCCGGGGGGCGGCGGGTCGGTCACCGACGGCCGGTCCGCCAGGCCCACACCGACCACCCCAGGCCGACGAGTGCGGCGACCGGCCAGAACCACACGTACACCTCCGGCGGCAACGGCCCCTGGAGCTGCCGGAGCTGCTCACCCGACAGGAAGTCGAGACCGCTGCGGGGCGGATCCGGGTAGGTCAACGCCCACGGCACCGGAGGCGTCCGGACCTCCTCGGTGCCGGCGAACCGGGCGAGCAGGGCACCGACGGCACTGACCAGTGCCAGGACCGTCAGGGGGAACGACACCCAGAACCAGGGGAAGCGGGGCGTCCGGTCGGCGGTGCGGGACGCCGGACGCCGCGCGGTGCGCAGCAGGACCACCCCGGCCACGGCCGTCACGACGACGGCGATGAGGAAGACCAGCGTCATATCCGCCTCCTGCGCCAGGCCCACGCCGTCAGTCCCAGGCCGAGGAGCGCGGCGAGCGGATAGATGACACGGGCCCACTCCCCGGGCAGCAGCAGTCGCCAGGCCTGGTCGTCGGAGAGGTAGTCACCCCGGAACCTGTCCCAGTCCGACGGCTCGTCCGCGTCCCCCAACGGCATGTACATCGTCCAGCCGAAGTTCCCGCCGCCGGCCGTGACCCCGTCCCCCGGCAGCCAGGCGCCGATGGCGAGGGCCACGACCACGGCGGTGGCGGGGAAGATGAGCCAGAACCACGGGAAACCGGCGGCGCTGTCCACACCGGCGATGTAGGCGGCACGGCGGGGCAGCACCGCACCGGCGACCAGGGCGATGACCAGCACGGCGAAGATGAGCAACCACGTCATGGCACGAAACTATCAGGCGCGCCCGCCGGGGCGCGGACAGGGACGGCAACGGCCCCGCCCGGAAGAAACCGGGGCGGGGCCGTGGGGAGAGGTGACGGTGACCGGTGCGGGCCGGTCACGGTCGGTGGATCACCAGGCGGGGCCTTCAGCGCGGAACTGCACGCCGAGCGCGTCGAGAATCGCCGGGCGGGCGTTCTTCAGCTCGGGGTTCCACAGCGTCCAGTTGTGGATACCCTGCATCGGGTAGCTGACCTGGACGTTCGCGCCGGCGGCGCGGGCGGCCAGCTCGAAGGGGGCGGTCTCGGTGCGGGCCATGAGCTCGAGACCGAAGCCGGCCATGCCACCCATCGGGTCGGCGAAGAAGTCGTCGTTCGGGCCGGCGATACCGGTACCCGCGGAGAGCCAGACGGGCAGACCGTTGAGCTTCGGGACGTTGAGCAGCGGGTCATTGCGGAACCGGGCCGGGTCCAGCGGCAGGCCCCACATGTCCCAGATATTCGCGCCCGGGTTGCCCTCACCCATGGCGTACTGCAGGGCGAGGTACATGCCCGGCGCCGTGGTGTTCAGGTAACCGGACAGCGAGGTGACCTGCTTGAACTGGTCGCGGTGGTTCGCCGCGAGGTTCAGGGCGGCGGTACCGCCCATGGACAGGCCGACGACCGCGTTGTTGTTCTGCGAGATGCCGTACCCGGCGGCCAGCTGCGCGGGCAGCTCACTGGTCAGGAAGGTCTCCCAGCGGGGGTTGAACGGCCCCTGGGAGCCGTGGTACTGACCGACCCAGTCGGTGTAGAACTGCGACGGGCCGCCGACCGGCATGACGACGTTGACGTCGTCATTGGTGAAGACGGAGCCGATGTCCCCCTGCCAGGTCCAGCCGTTCCAGTCCTGGCGGGCACGCAGACCGTCGAGCATGTAGACGGCGGCATCACTGTTGGAGCGCTTGATCTGGACCTGGATGTCCTGACCCATGGCGTCCGAGTGGAACCAGCAGTTCTGAACGAAGTTGCCATAATCGCTCCAGCTGCATTTCGGCCCGAGAACGTCCCGGTCGTCGGCGGAGGCCGACGAGGTGGCGACGGTCGCGATGCCGACCGCGGCTGCGGCAGCGGTGAGGAACGCGGCGACCTTCCGACCGAGCGTTCCGGTACGGGAGCGGTGCTTCCCAGTAGCTGTAGTCATATCTCTCTCTATCGTCCAGATCAGGGCACCGGTGAGCAGGTGCCCTGTCTCTCGTCCCGACGGCCTCTCCCGCCGCCGGGTCCATCAACCTCTGGAACGTTACCAAAAAGTGATGTTGTCCCCTAACCCAACGGGGAAACTACTTCCGGCGTTACACCGGATGCAGATCCCCGCGGCCGGAGCTCAACTGCTCAGGCGCTCAGAGGAACAGGCACTCAGGCGAAGGCGTAGACCGCCACCGCGATGACGATCACCCACGCCAGCGCCAGGAGCTGCAGCACCCGGTCCTTCAGCGCGATCTCGTCCGGCGCACCGCCCTCACCGCGGTCCACGTCGGCGGCGTACCGCAGGATGGCGACGGTGAAGGGCACCATCGAGACCTCGTACCAGACCGAGGCGTCCGGGTTCTTCTCCCCCATCTCGAAGCCCCACAGCGCATAGGACAGGACCACGGCGGTCGCCGCCATCGTCCACACGAAGCGCAGGTAGGTCGGCGTGTAGCTCTCCAGCGACTTGCGGATCTTCGCACCCGACCGCATCGACAGCTTCAGTTCCGCGTAGCGCTTGCCGGCCGCCATGAACAGCGAGCCGAAGGCCGCGACCAGCAGGAACCACTGGGACAGGTCGATGTCCGCCGCCACGCCGCCGGCCATGGTGCGCAGCATGAACCCGGACGAGACCAGCGCGATGTCGATCACCGGCTGGTGCTTCCAGCCGAAGCAGTAGCCCAGCTGCAGGGCGATGTACACCGCGATGACGATGGCCAGCCCGTAGCCGGAGGTCGACAGGAAACTCAGCCCCACCGCGGCGATGATGAGCACCACCGCCATCGCGTAGGCGAGCCCCACCGGCAGCATGCCGGCCGCGATCGGCCGGAACCGCTTGGTGGGGTGCGCCCGGTCCGCCTCGACGTCACGGGCGTCGTTGATGAGGTAGATCGAGGAGGCTCCGAGGCAGAACACGACGAAGGCGATGACGATGTCGAGGATCGTCCCGCCGTGGAACAGCTGGTCACCGCCGGCGGCCGCCGGGGCGGCGACGACGAGGACGTTCTTCACCCACTGCTTGGGACGCAGCGCCTTGGTCATCGCGTCGAGCAGGTTCTTCGGCGGCGCGAGCGTCTTCCCCTCACCGTCGGTGGAGGTGGCGGTGTTGCGCTCGTCCCATGCCGCGACGTCGTCCGGGTCGTCCAGACCAGAGGTGTGCGGCTCCGACCCCAGGTACAGGCTCTCCCTGTCCCGGTCCCGGTTCTCTTCGCTCATCGCGTCCGTGCCTTCCTGTCGTCTGTTGCGTACCGGTGGACAGCCTGCTCCACCGCGGCGCCGATCGCCACCCCTGCGCACACGTCCGTCGGATAGTGGACGCCGAGCACGAGCCGGGAGGCCATCATCACCGGAATGCCCGCGAGCGGGACCGGTGAGCCGGTGATCCGCGACAGCGCGATCAGCGCCGCCGTCGTCGAGGTGACGTGCGAGGACGGGAAGCTGAGGCTGCTCGGCGTCCCGACGCCCACCCGGATCCGCGGATCGTGCGGCCGCTTCCGGCGCACCACCCGCTTGATGACCACGGAGGCCGCGTGGGCGGTGAACGCGGACGCCCCGAGGGCGAGCCAGGCGTCCCGTCCGGTGCGGGCACTGCGGTCGTTCCGGTGCAGCACCGTACCTGCCGCCGCGAGGCCGAGCCAACCCAGCGAGTGTTCGCCGAAGTGGCTGAGGCTGCGGGCGGTGGGCAGGACGCCGGGGATGTCGGCCACGGCACTCTGCAGGGCGACGAGGACGTCCGCCTCGGCTCTACTCACCGGACTCACCGGACCCGCTGGACCCGCTGGACGCCTCCGGTGCAGGCTCGAAGATCCTGCCCCAGGCGTCGAAGCTGGTCAGCTCCGGGTGGGCGACGCGGTAACGCTGACGCATCTCGTCGAAGCGGTTGTAGACCTCCTTCTGGAGGCGGGCCGACTCGGTCGCCAGCTCCTTCGCCTTGTCCCGGTCGCGCTTGCGGTAGACCACACCCCGACCGTCGGCCGTGGTGACGGTGGCACCGTCGACCCGGCCGAGGGAGAACCAGCGGGCCTCGATCGGCGGAAGGTTGACCTGCGGCACCTCGTGGTGGTGCGGGTCGGCGGTACGCAGGTTGTTCGCCACGACCTTCGCCAGGGTGCCCACCTTGGCCACCAGGGACAGCGGGATCTTCGTCAGGTTCGCCGGACCACCGTCCGCCGGCGGCAGCTCGGAGGCCGAGGGGACGACGACGGCGTCCGGGAAGGTCTTGCGCAGCGCGTTGATGCGCGGCAGTGCGGTACCCAGGATGTCGAAGAGCTGCTCCGGGCCGGCGAGGAAGTCCTTCATGGCCTCGTTCTGCACCGCGACGGTGGAGTACTCGAGGCACATGAGGTGCTTCGCGGTGGCCTTGGCCATCGAGGCGATGAGCCCGCTGGGGCTGCCCTCGTGCTGCAGTGCGGCGACGATGAGCCGGTTGCGCAGGTGGAAGTAGGCCTGCCAGTCGATCGCGTCGTCCTTGTCGGACCAGGCCATGTGCCAGATCGCGATGCCCGGCCAGGAGGCGGTCGGGAAACCGTGGTCACGGGACCGCAGCCCGAACTCGCCGTCGTCCCACTTGATGAACAGCGGGAGCGGCTGGCCGACCGTGTCGGCGACGACGCGCGGGATCATGCACATCCACCAGCCGTTGTAGTCGGCGTCGATGCGGCGGTGCAGGTCCTTGGAGTCCACGTACTCGCCCGAGGCGGTCTTGCCGTACTCACCGCGGTCGCGCAGCGGGTGGTTGTAGAAGTCGTGGTCGTAGTGGGTGTGCGGCGCGGCGGTCCACATGAAGCTGCCGCGGTCGATGATCTCACCCATGGTGTGCAGGTGGGAGCGCTCCTGCAGGTTCAGCATCTGCCCGCCGACGAGCATCGGGGACTCCGCGTACCGGGCGGCGGCCAGGGCGCGCAGCACACTGTCCGGCTCGATGGCGATGTCGTCGTCCATGTAGAGGATGAACGGGCTGTCGGTGCCGCGCTCCGGGTGGCGGGCCTCGTACATGATGCGCGAGTAGCCGCCGGAGCCGCCGAGGTTGCCCTGCACCGGCATGCGCAGCCGGTCACCGTAGAACTCCTCGACCGCGGCGAAGCCCGGCTCGTCGTTCGGGTGCTGCGTGCCCTGGTCGGGCATGATGAGCGCGTCGACGACCGAGTCCACGACCGGGTCGGAGGAGAGGGCCTCGAGTGCGGCGACGGCGTCCGCCGGGCGGTTGAAGGTGGGGATGCCGATGGTCACGCGCGGCTCGCGGGCCGGCAGGGAGTCGCCGGCATGCAGCGTGGTCTTCTCCCCGGTCGCCTGGTCGACGACGACCGTGTCGGAGACGAGCTGCTGGGGGCCCGCGTCGACGGTGGCGTACCAGCCGGCGGCGTGGACCGTGGTCTCGGTCTCGCAGGTGAGGTCGAACCAGATCCAGCCGCCGTCCTCGAACGGGGCGAGGGAGACGGTGAACTCGATGGTGCCGCGGCCGTCGGCGTCCTTGTCCTCCTCGGCGACGCTGCCGCCGTCGACGGCGATGCGGGAGCCGTCGATCTTCGACCGGTAGATGTCGACGCGCACGTCACCGGTCAGTTCGATCCGCAGCTGGACCTCGCTCAGCTGGCTCCACCGGCGCCAGTAGGACGCCGGGAATCCGTTGAAGTAGGTCTCGAAGCTGACCTCGGTACCGGCGGGAATGCGGGCCTCCGTCCGGCTCAGCGCGGTGACCCGGCCCGGTGCCGCCTCGTTCTCCACGATGTAGAGGGAACGGACGTCCCGCGGCTCACCCCGCTTCGGCAGGATCACCCGGGCGAGTCGCCGCGGGTCGAAGGTCTCGCTCATCTCACTGGTTGCGCTCATAAAAGTTCTACGCCGGCTTCCGGTAGACAGTTGTTCGCCGACGATTATTCCTCATGGACGGCCTGCAGGCGTAGTCCGGCGCGCAGCCGGGTGCTGAGAATCACCTGTCAGAGCCCGTCGCAGCCCGTCGCAGCCCGTCTCCGGCCGTCGCAGCCCGTCGCAGGCCGTCTCCGGCCGTCACAGGCCGGGCTCGACCTTCTTCCCGGTACGGTCGGCGACCGTCTCACAGTCCTGGGGGGTGTCCGGGTAGCACAGCATCGTCCAGTCACCGTCGGAGACGTGGGTGAGCTGCGCGGCGTCCTTGTCCTCGATACCCGACATCTCCTTCAGCTTGTCGACCAGCTTGTCGTGGTCACCGAAGACGAGGATATTGTCGCCGGTGCCGCAGCCGGTCCCGGTGAAGCCCTGGTCCTCCTCCGGCTCGCCGCAGTAGATGTCCCAGACCTCCATCTGCCTGACCGCTTCGTCGGCGTTCTTCCACCCGGTGTACTTCTGCGCCTCCTCGGTGGCCTTCGCCTCGGCCTCTTCGGAGGCACGCTGCTTCTCGTCCGCCTCGCGCTGCGCCTCCTCCTGCTTCTTCCGGCTGTTCTCCTCGACCCCCATCGCACCGTCGAGCTTGGTGACGGTGAGTTTCATGCCCGGCAGCACCCGGGCGCAGCTGTCGTCCTGGTCGATGCAGACGCCGACGAGGCCGTCACCGTCGACCGCGGCGAACATGTTGCGCTGCACCGCGTCATCGAGGCCTTCGGCGGTTCCTCCCGCCCCACCCGCCTTCTCGACCGCCTTTTGGGCAGCCTCTTTTCCGGACGCCACGTCCGAGGTTCCGAACAGGGTGAACACCGGATCGGTCCCGATCCTGTCGGCGGGCGGCATACAGCTCAGCCCGTTCTTCAGGCCGGTGGTCGGGTCCTCGGCGTCCTTGAGTTCGGTGCAGCTGTAGCCGGCGGCCTCGGCGGTGGCGGTGAAGCCGGAGAAGTCCGCGCCGCCGGATGAGCCGGCTCCCCCGTCGTCGTCACTGCTGCAGGCCGCGAGGCCGGCGGCGAGACCGGCGGCCGCGGTGAGCGCGGCGGCGCGCTTCAGGAGGGTGACCGGACGTGTTCCGGGGGCTGTGAGCTGTGTCATGGGGAACGTCATGCCGTCCACTGAATCATGACTGCAGCAGTTTCGTTACCCCTTCACTTAATTACTTCTGTTCACCTTCTGTGGTGCGGGGCAGTGCAGGGTCCTCCACCGCCGCACGCTCCAGGGCGTCCGGGTCACGCACGACCACGTCCCGCCGCCCCCGCAGTTCGATGATGCCCGCGGAGACCAGCGCCGCCAGGCGCCGGCTCAACGTCTCCGGTGTGGTCCCCAGGTAGGCCGCCACATCGTGCTTCGCCATGGGCAGGTGCACCGTGACCTCCCCGTCACGGATCCGACCGGGCTGGTCCAGCAGGTAGGCGGCCACCCGGGCGCCGACGTCGCTGGAGGTCACCGCCGCCAGCAGCCGCTCCGTGGAGGCCAACCGGTCCGAGACGGTCCGCAGCATCCGCATCCCCACATCCGGGAAGCGGCGCAGCAGATCCGTGAGGTCCGCGTACCTCAGGGTGCACATCCGGCTGTCCTCGAGTGCGACCACGAGGTCCTCCGGCCCCTGCCCGGTCAGCACGGCCTGCTCCCCGACCACGTCCCCGTCCGTCACGGTGCGCAGGATCTGCTCCTGACCGTTGGGGCCGATCCTGCTGACCTTCAGCGCGCCACTGTGCACCACCAGCAGCCGGGGCGACGGCTGCCCCGGCGACTGCACCACGTCGCCCCGACGCACGTGCAGCGGCCGTATGAACCCGGCGACGTGTCTCTGGTCCTCATCGGTGAGCCCCTGGAAGATCGGCACTCGGGTCACACAGAGTTCATGGTCCGTCATGGCTCTCAGAATACGTTCACGCCGTCCTCCCCCGATCTTGATCCGCGTCAAGGAACCCCGTGGCGCGCAGTCCTACCTTCAGAAGTGTCAGTTACAGAGCCCACCGGGAAAGGAACCCACCATGAGCACCTCAACCACCACCGACACCACCCGCACGGTCCTCCGGGCGGAAGGCTTCTCCTGCCCGTCGTGCGTGTCCAAGATCGAGAAGAAGGTCGGACGCCTCGACGGTGTCGAGAGCGTGAAGGTCCACTTCGCCTCCGCCCGTATCGAGATCGTCCACAACCCCGCCGTCGTCTCGGTGGACGACCTGGTCGCCGCCGTCGCCAAGGCCGGCTACACCGCCGTGCCGTCGGCGTTCTGACCGGGCACACGCCCCGGACAGGTCACAGGAAAAGGCACTGGAAAGTCACCGGAAAGGTCGCTGAACCGCCATGAACACCGCGAACACCGTCACCCGGCTCCGGGCGTGGGCCCGGGGGCACTGGGCCGTCCCGGTCCTGTCCGGGGCGCTGATCGTCGTCGCCTTCGCACTGCGCTGGATCGCCTCCGGCGCACTCGACATCACCGTGAGTTCACAGTGGTGGCTCGATGCGGGGGCGCACGCCACGCACGACGGTGGTGCCTTCCGGCTCGGCGACATCGCCATGCTCGCCGCCGCGCTCGTGGCAGGGACGCCGATCCTGGTCAAGGCGGTGCGCGGACTGGCCGCACGGGACATCGGCATTGATCTGCTGGTGTCCGTGGCCGCCCTCGGCGCGGTGGCGACCGGCAATTTCTGGGAGGCTGCGGCGGTCACCTTCCTCTTCGCCGTCGGCCACGCCCTGGAGGCCGCCACCCTCAACCGCACCCGGTCGGCACTGGCCGAACTGATCGCCGTCGCCCCGGAGACCGCGACCGTCCTGCGCGACGGTGAACAGCAGGTCGTCCCCGCCGGGGGCGTCCTGGTGGGCGAGACCGTCCTGGTCAAGAGCGGTGCGAAAGTTCCGGTGGACGGACGCGTCCTGTCCGGTGCCGGGGCCGTCGACGAGGCCTCGATCACCGGCGAATCGATACCGGTGGACAAGTCCCCCGGCGACCGGGTGTTCGCCGGCACCATCTCCCGGGGCGGATTCCTGCAGGTCGAGACCACCGGCGCCGGATCCGACACCACCCTGGCCCGCATCATCCACCGGGTGGAGGAGGCGCAGGACGCCAAGGCCAGGACCCAGGCGTTCATCGACCGCTTCTCCCGGTGGTACACCCCGGGGGTCATCGTGCTGGCCGTCGTCGCCGGGCTCCTCTCCCGGGACATCGTTCTGGCCCTGACCCTGCTGGTCATCGGTTGCCCCGGTGCGCTGGTCATCTCCATCCCCGTCGCCATTGTCGCCGGCATCGGACGCGCGGCACGCAACGGCATCCTCATCAAGGGCGGCGAATACCTGGAGACCTCCGCGAAGATCTCGACGGTGGCGGTCGACAAGACCGGCACGCTCACCGAGGGGCGTCCCGAGCTCACCGACGTCATCGTCCTCGATCCGGGCAGCGACCGGGACGATGTCCTGCGCTGGGCCGCGGCCGCCGAGGCCGGCTCCGAGCACCCCCTGGCCCGCGCCATCATCGACGCGGCCGAGGACGCCGGGGTGCCGCCGGCAGGCGTCCCCGATGTCACCACCCCGGTCACCGGCAAGGGCATCGTCACCGAGGTGGACGGCAGTACCGTCCTGGTCGGCAACCGGGCACTGCTGGAGCAGTACGCCCTGCCGTCCGCACAGATCGACGACGCGTCCCGGGAAGCCGCAACCCTGGCCGGGGCCGGGCAGACCCCGATGATCGTGGGCGTGGCCGGCACCGTCGTCGGAATCATCGCGGTCGCCGACCGGATCCGTGAGGATGCCCCGGAGATGGTCGCCCGCCTGCATGAGGCGGGGGTGCAGACCGTCGTCATGCTGACCGGCGACACCAGGCTGGTGGCAGAGGCCGTCGCCGGGGCCACCGGTGTCGACCGGGTCCGGGCGTCCCTCCTGCCCGAGGACAAGCTCGCCGCCGTCCAGGAGATGCAGCGCTCCGGTGAGGTCGTGGCCATGGTCGGCGACGGGGTCAACGACGCCCCGGCGCTGGCCACCGCGGACATCGGTGTGGCGATGGGCGCGGCGGGGTCGGACGTGGCCATGGAGACCGCCGACATCGCCCTGATGGAGGACAACCTGCTGAAGCTGCCGGAGGCCATCGGTCTGGCCCGGCGGACCGGGCGGGTGATGCGCCAGAACATCATCATCGCCCTGGCCACGGTGATCCTGCTCCTGGCGGGTGTCTTCGCCGGCGGGGTGACGATGTCCCTGGGCATGCTGGTCCACGAGGTCTCGGTGCTGGTGGTCATCGCCAACGCGATGCGGCTGATGCGGGACCGCGGGCGCTACTCCCCCAGCATCTGCTCGCGCACCTCGACCCGGCGCACCTTCCCCAGCTGGTCGGCGGGCAGCTCATCGAAGACCTTGAACACGCGCGGCACCTTGTAGCGGGCCAGCCCCTCCCGGCAGTGGTCCTTGAGGACCTCCTCGTCCAGCCGGGCGCCGGGCGCGAGCACCACACCGGCGGCGACGGTCTCCGACCCGTCGGAGCGCGGCAGCCCGATCACGCTGGCCTGCGCGATCGACGGGTGCTCGGACAGCACCTCCTCAACCTCCTGCGGGTACACGTTGAACCCGCCGGTGACGATCATCTCCTTGATCCGCGAGACGATCTTCACGAAACCGTCGCGCTCCATCACCGCCATGTCACCGGTCCGGAACCAGTCGCCCAGACCGTCCTCCCCGGTGACGAAAGCCCGCTCATTGGCGTCCGGCCGGTTGAGGTAGCCGCCGAAGACCTGCGGACCACGCACGATCAACTCGCCGGCCTCACCGTCGGGCAGCACGACCGTCGGATCCTCCTGGGAGACGACCCGCACCTGCGTGTCCGGGAACGGGATGCCGACGTAGCCCGGACGCCGGTCCGTGCTCATCGGGTTGCCCAACACGATCGGCGAGGTCTCGGTGAGCCCGTAGCCCTCGACGAGCAGGCCGCCGGTCATGTTCTCCCAGCGCTGCACGACCTCCACCGGCAGGCTCGAGGCCCCGGAGAACGAGGCCTTCACCCCGGAGATGTCGATGTGCTTCTCCTCCGCCAGGTCCATGATCGTCTGGTAGAGCGCCGGCACACCCGGGATCCACGTCGGCTTCTGCTTCTTCATCGCGGACGCCAGCAGCGGCGGCTTCGGGGCCGGCAGCAGAATCACCGTGCCGCCGATCAGCGGCCCCAGGGTGATGTTCATGGTCAGCCCGTAGGCGTGGAAGATCGGCAGCGCCGCGAGCATCCGCTCCGGCTCCTCGTCCTCGCCCAGACCGGGCACCCATTCGCGGCCCTCGATGATGACGGCGCACAGGTTCGCGTGGGACAGGGCGGCGCCCTTCGGGGTGCCGGTGGTGCCCGAGGTGTAGAGCACCAGCGCGATGTCGGTCGGCTCGACGGCCGCGGTCTCGATGAGGGCGCGGCCCTCGGACTCCGAGGCGTCCGCCACGAGGTCGGCCCACTCGGTGAGCCCCTCGGTGGATCCGGCGAGCTCGTTCTTCAGCGCGCGGACCTGCGGCACCGGCAGCTTCAGGGCGAACTGGAGGTACCACGGCATCGCCCGGGTGATGGTCACCGGGATGATCTGCTCCAGCGGCGTGACGGTGCGCAGCTCCCGGGCGACGTCCACGGCCTTGTCCCAGAAGATGCCGACCTTCGCCCCGTGGTCCTGGAAGGCGACGGTGAGCTCACGGGCGGTGTACAGCGGGTTGTGCAGGGTGGCGGTCGCGCCGAGGGAGATGACGGCGTAGAAGGTGATGAGCGCCTGCGGGCAGTTCGGCAGGGCGATCGCGACCCTGTCGCCCTTGCGGACGCCGCGGTTGTGCAGCATCGCGGCGCACATCCGCACCTGGCGGCCGTACTCGGCGTAGGTGACGGTGGTGCCGAAGAACGTCATGGCGGGACGCCTCGGCCAGGTCTTCACCGCATGGTCGAAGATCTCGGCGAGGGTGCGCTCGTGCTCCGCGTCGTAGTCCAGCTCGGGGCGGACCCAGTCCGGGTAGAAATCCAGCCAGGTCCGGTCTTTCCAGGTCGTGGAGGGGGTCGTGGAGGGGGTCGTCGGGGAGTTCGGGGTGGACGCCGTGTTCTCACTCATGGTTGTTCAGGTTACGCCGGGGGTGGTGCGACCCCGCGGGGACGGCCGTACCCTCGGAGCATGAACACGTGGCTGAACCCCTACCTGAAATTCCGCGACAGCGCCGCCGATGCACTGACCTTCTACCAGTCGGTTTTCGGCGGCGAGCTGCAGACGCTGACCTTCGGTGCAGCGGGTGCGGCCGAAGACCCCGCTGTGGCGGACCTCATCATGCACGGTCACCTGAAGACCGCCGACGGCTGGACCTTCATGGCCTGCGACACGGCGGAGAACAACCCGCGCGATGTCGCCGCCCCCTCCGCCTACCTGTGCATCGGCGGGGAAGCTGAGGAGTACGACAAGGTCGCCGGCTGGTTCGCCGCCCTGGCCGAGGGCGGGACCGTGTTCCTGCCCCTGGAGACGCAGATGTGGGGCGACCGGTTCGGCCAGCTCCGCGACCGGTTCGGCGTGAGCTGGATGGTGAACGTCGCCGGCGACGGCGGCCCCGCCGGGGCGCCGACTGACGACGACTGACGCCGGTCCCCCGACACGGCCCTCTGGCGCCGGTCCCCGGAAGTATTACCACCCGGCAGCGTCAGCACGCGCCATAATCCGACATTTCCCCAGGTCACGAAAAATGTTACCGGTCCCGCCCGGTAACACTTTCCTGGCGTCCCGCCCGGTAACATCGTGAGGCTTGGCGTCCCGCCCGGTAACACCGTGAGGCTTGGCGTCACGGCGTGAGCGCCGGTGGTCTCGGGGACGGAGCTGCGCCCTCCCGCGCCGTCAGGCGACCGCCTCGAAGCGAATCCTGAGCCCCAGTGCATGGGACACCTTCACGATCGTGTCGAAACTGGGATTCCCGTCAGCGGACAGTGCCTTGTAGAGCCCTTCCCGGCTCATGCCTACCCGGCGGGCAAGTTCGCTGAGGTTACCGGAACAGGCAATGGCACCGAGCGCCTTCGGGACGCCGGACGCATCACCGTCTTCCAGGGAGGCCTCCAGGTATGCGGCGGCGTCGTCGAGGTTGTCGAGGTAATCAGCACTGTCGAAGGCGCTGAACGGTTCACGTGCGTCGTTCATTGTTCCTCCATTGTTCAGCGATGCGTTGCGCCTGTCCTATGTCATCGCTCTGACTTGACTTGTCACCACCGCACAGTAGAAGTATCAGCCGCGGTCCGTCCTGCAGGTAATACACCCGGTAACCGGGCCCATAGGGGATACGCAGTTCGGACACTCCGCTCCCGACTGGCCTGACATCTCCCGGATCTCCGGCGGCGAGGCGGTCGACTCTCACAAGCACCCGCGCGACAGCCCGACGGAGTGGTCGAGGCGTCCCCCCGGACGCGAGATGACCCGGTTCCGCACGTGCCGTCGGTCCGGCGGTGCAGAATCGGGTCAGTTCGCGTCAGCGTCCCCAGGCGTCCGGTGATCCGGATCCCCCGACGGGGCGGGGCAGGTAGGGCCGGCCGGGGACCTACCCCAGCAGCGGGGCGATCTTGTTGTCGAACGTCGACAGCGCCGCGCCGATCGCCATGTGCATGTCGAGGTACTGGTAGGTGCCCAGGCGTCCGCCGAAGAAGACCTTGTTCTTCTCGGTCTCGGCCTCCGCCAGCTCGCGGTAGCGCAGCAGCTTCTCGCGGTCCTCAGGGGTGTTGATCGGGTAGTACGGCTCGTCGTCACCCTCGGCGAAGCGGCTGAACTCCTTCATGATGACGGTCTTGTCATCCGGGTAGTTCCTGCGCTCCGGGTGGAAGTGACGGAACTCGTGGATGCGGGTGTAGGGCACGTCCGCGTCGTTGTAGTTCATCACCGGGGTGCCCTGGAAGTCACCGGTGTCCAGCACCTCGGTCTCGAAGTCGAGCGTCCGCCAGCCCAGGTGACCCTCCTGGTAGTCGAAGTAGAGGTCCAGCGGGCCGGTGTAGACCACCGGGGCGTCCGGGTTCTGCTCCCGCAGCTCGTCGCGCACGTCGAACCAGTCGGTGTCCAGCCGGACCTCGATGAGGTCGCTCTTCGCCATGTTCTCCAGCCACGCGGTGTAGCCCTCGACGGGCAGGCCCTCGTAGGTGTCGTTGAAGTAGCGGTTGTTGAAGGTGTAGCGGACCGGCAGGCGGGAGATGTTCGCCGCGGGCAGCTCCTTCGGGTCGGTCTGCCACTGCTTGGCGGTGTAGTCGCGGACGAAGGCCTCGTAGAGGGGGCGTCCGATCAGGGAGATGCCCTTCTCCTCGAGGTTCTGTGCGTCCTCCGGGTTGAGCCCGTCGGTCTGCTCCTTGATCAGTTCGCGCGCCTCGTCGGGGGTGTAGTACCGGCCGAAGAACTGGTTGATCAGGCCCAGGCCCATCGGGAACTGGTAGGCGGTGCCGTCGTGCATCGCGAACACGCGGTGCTGGTAGTCCGTGAAATCGGTGAACTGGTTGACGTAGTCCCAGACCTTCTTGTTGGAGGTGTGGAACAGGTGGGCGCCGTACTTGTGGATCTCGATGCCGGTGGTCGGCTCGGCCTCGGAGTAGGCGTTGCCGCCGATGTGGCTGCGGCGCTCGACGACGAGCACCTTCTTACCCAGCTGGCTGGCGGCGCGCTCGGCGACGGTGAGACCGAAGAATCCGCTGCCGACGACGATCAGGTCATATTCACTCATGGCCGTCCACGATACAGGTCGCCTACCCTGGGCGGCATGACTGACCTGCCTGCCCTGCCTGCCACGATGCCCGCCGTCGCTGTGACGGGCGCCTTCCCCGTCTCCGATCCGCGCTGTCTCGACGATGTCGTCGTCGATGTCCCCACCCCCGGTCCCCGCGACCTCCTCGTCGAGGTCACCGCGGTCTCGGTCAATCCGATCGACACGAAAATGCGGCTGCGCGCGGCGGAGCAGGTGGCCTCCGGCGGGCAGCCGGTGCTCGGGTACGACGCCGCCGGGACCGTCGTCGCCGTCGGTGCCGACGTCACCCGCTTTGCGGTGGGGGACGCCGTCTTCTATGCCGGTGACCAGACCCGACCGGGCACGGACGCCCGGTTCCATGCCGTCGACGAGCGGATCGTCGGCCACGCGCCGACCTCGGTCTCCCTGGTGGAGGCGGCATCCCTGCCGTTGACCTCGCTGACGGCGTGGGAGGCGCTGTTCGAGCGGCTCGGCATCGGGCTGGACGCCGGGACCGGGGCCCCCGGTTCCCTGCTGGTCCTCGGCGGGTCCGGGGGTGTGCCGAGTGCGATGGTGCAGCTGGCGCGCGCCCTGACCGGGCTGACGGTGATCGGGACCGCCGGCCGGGAGGAGTCCCGCACATGGCTGACCCGGCTGGGCGCCCACCATGTCATCGACCACCACCGGGACCTGGCGGAGCAGGTCGCGGAACTGCAGCAGCGGGGCGTCCCGCCGGTGCGGCACGTGTTCACCTCGCAGTCCTCGGGGCGGGCCGTCGAACTCGCCGCGCTGCTCGCGCCGGCCGGGGACCTGTGCCTCATCGACGATCCGGACCCGTTCGAGCTCTCCGCGTTCAAGCGGAAGTCGCAGGCGGTGCACTGGGAGTCGATGTTCACGAAGATCATCTTCGGGGACGCCACGGGTGATCCGGCGGCGGATCCGGCCACCCAGGGGAGGATCCTCGACCGGGTGGCGGATCTGGTGGATGCGGGCCGGATGGTGCCCACCACCGGGGAGACGCTGGTCGGGCTGAATGCGGAGTCGCTGGTGGCGGCGCACCGTGATCTGGAGGCCGGGCATGTCACCGGCAAGATCGTGGTGCGGGTGTAGCGGGAGCCGCCCGGCTCAGAAGTCCCAGTCGTCCTCGTCGGTGGCTTCGGTGCGTCCGATGACGTAGCTGGAGCCGGAACCGCTGAAGAAGTCGTGGGTCTCGGAGGAATCCGGGGTGAGCGCGGCGATGATCTCGGGTTCCACCGCCGCCGCCCGCTCCTCGTACTGCGGTCGGTAACCGAGGTTCATCAGGGCCTTGTCCGCGTTGTAGTGCACGAATGCGTCCACCCCCTCATAGTTGCGGGACCCCGTGGCGTACAGGTCCCGCGAGTAGTCGTTCTCCAGGTCCAGCAGTCGGTCGGTGAAGCGGTAGGTGAAGTCCTCCATCTCCGCGGTGCGCTCCGGGTGCGCCTCCAGGCCACGCTGGTACTTGTAGCCGGAGTAGTAGCCGTGGACGGCCTTGTCCCGCAGGATCAGCCGGATCATGTCGGCGGTGTTCATCATCACCCCACGGCTGGAGTACCACAGCGGCAGGTAGAAACCGGCGTAGAGCAGCAGCGACGACAGCAGGGTGGAGGCCACCTTGCGTTTGAGCGGGTCGTCCCCGGCGTAGTGCTCCATCACCGCGGTGGCCCGGACCTGCAGTCGGGGATTGTCGACGGCCCAGGTGTAGGCGTCCTCGATCTCCGCGGAACTGCACATGGTGCTGAACACGGAGCTGTAGCTGCGGGCGTGGACGGCCTGCATGAAGGCGATGTTGGCGTAGACGGCCTGTTCGTGCTCGGTGCGGGCGTCCGGGATCTGGCTGATCTCGCCGACGGTGGCCTGGACCGTGTCCAGCAGCGTCAGTCCGGTGAAGACCCGGGTGGTGAGGGTGCGGTCCTCGTCGCCGAGTGCCCGCCAGTCGGGCAGGTCGTTGGACAGCGGCACTTTCTCCGGCAACCAGAAGTTGCTGGTGAGTCGCTGCCAGACCTCGAGGTCCTTCGGGTCGGTGATCCGGTTCCAGTTCACCGGACGCAGCGGGGTCGTCGATCCGGGACGCCACTGCGGGGGTGTCTGCGACCGGTCGGTGTAGCTGGTCATGCTGTCTCCTTGGTGCTGATGTTGTCGGTGTTGACGGTGCTGTCAGTGCTGTCGGTGCTGACGGTGGTGGCCCAGAACTGTTCCAGCCCGTCGCGGACCGCGGTGACGTCCCGCCGGGTGCCGAGCAGTTCGAACCGGTAGAGCTCGGGGACGCCGCATTTGCCGGCGATGGTGCGTCCTGCGGCGCAGTAGGCCTCGCCGAAGTTGATGTTCCCGCTGGTGATCACGCCGCGGATCCACTGTCGGTTGGCCGGGTCGTTGAGGAAGCGGATGACCTGCCGGGGCACCGCGCGGCGCAGGTCCCCGCCACCGTAGGTGGGGGTGACCAGGACATACGGCCGGTCAACGTGCAGCGGCGGGTCTTTGGGACGCAGCGGTATGCGGGCGGCGGGGATGCCGACGGCCCCGATGAAGCGGTGGGTGTTCTCCGAGACCGACGAGAAGTACACGAGAAAGGGACTGCTCCGTCCCCCAGAGTTCAACGTCATGAACTTTAATGTACCACCGACTGAAGTTCGTGCTACGCTCACTGCCGTATCCGGCGTTCCGCCGGCCCTGAACCAGAAAAACCCACGACCGAAGGAGAACACCATGTCCGGTATCACCGCCGAGATGAAGGCCATGCTCGACACCCAGCTGCCGATCCTCGCGACCGTCACGGACCCCACCACCCCGAACATCGGACCGAAGCGCTCCCTGCGGGTCTACGACGACCACACCCTCATCTACAACGAGAACACCGGCGGTCAGCACCTGACCAACATCGAGAACGGCTCCCGGGTCGCCGTCGCCGTCATCGACCGGGCCGCACTCGACGGCTACCGTTTCCTCGGCCACGCCGAGGTCCTCACCGCCGGCCACGCCTGGGACAACTGCCTCGACTTCGCCGCGCACAACGGCATGAAGGAACCGAAGCGTGCCGTCCTCATCCACCTCGACGTCATCTACTCCCTGGCCTCCGGTGCGAAGGCCGGCACCGTCGTGGACGACAGCGCCGCCGACAGTGCCGACGACAGCGACGCCACGAACGGAGGTCGTGCGTGACAGCGACCGCCGAAGGCTTCCGCACCCTGTTCCGGCAGACCCCGCAGGCCGTGTGGATCCTCACCACCCGGGACAGTCACGGCACCCCGGCCGGCATCACCGTCTCATCCCTGACCTCGGTCTCCGCCGATCCCCCGACGGTGGCCTTCGCCCTGCAGAACACCGCCTCGGTACTGCCGGTCTTCGCCGAGACGTCCCGCATCCTCGCCCACGGCGTCACCGTGGACGGTGCGGACGCCGCCCGGCATTTCGCGGCGTCCGGTACCGACCGGTTCCCGGCGGACGAGAACCTCCCCGGGGCAACCGGACTGCCCGTCATCGACGACGCCTACGGTCGGCTGGACCTCCGGGTCCGCCGCATCCTCCCTGTCTCCGCGAGCGCCCTGTTCATCTGCACGGTGGACGCCACCTGGCTGCCGGAAGCCCCGCCGGAGCCGGTGGTCTACCGCAACAGGACATTCACCCGGACGGCCGACAGCACGCCCGTCCAATTTCCACCGAGGGGACACGATGACGACTGAGTCCGCCAGGGACTACCATGCGCTCAATGCGATGCTGAACCTGTACGACGCCGACGGCAACATCCAGTTCGACAAGGACCGTGAAGCGGCCAACCAGTACTTCCTGCAGCACGTCAACCAGAACACGGTCTACTTCCACGACCTCGAAGAGAAGATCGGCTACCTCGTCGACAACGAGTACTACGACAAAGCCGTGCTCGACAAGTACGACTTCGAGTTCATCAAGGCCCTGTTCAAGCAGGCCTACGCCCACAAGTTCCGGTTCAAGACGTTCCTCGGCGCGTTCAAGTACTACACCTCCTACACCCTGAAAACCTTCGACGGACGCCGCTACCTCGAACGCTACGAGGACCGGGTGTGCATGGTCGCCCTCGGTCTGGCCGACGGCGACGAGAAGATCGCGTCGCGGCTGGTCGACGAGATCATCGGCGGCCGGTTCCAGCCGGCCACCCCGACGTTTTTGAACATCGGCAAGGCCCAGCGCGGTGAGCCCGTGAGCTGTTTCCTGCTGCGTATCGAGGACAACATGGAGTCCATCGGCCGGTCGATCAACTCCGCCCTGCAGCTGAGTAAGCGCGGCGGTGGGGTCGCCCTGCTGCTGTCGAATATCCGTGAGGTCGGTGCGCCGATCAAGCACATCGAGAACCAGTCGTCGGGGGTGATCCCGGTGATGAAGCTGCTGGAGGACTCGTTCTCGTACGCCAACCAGCTCGGTGCCCGGCAGGGTGCGGGTGCGGTGTACCTGCACGCCCACCATCCGGACATCCTGCGGTTCCTGGACACCAAGCGGGAGAACGCCGACGAGAAGATCCGCATCAAGACCCTGTCGCTGGGTGTGGTGATCCCGGACATCACCTTCGAGCTGGCCAAGCGCAACGACGACATGTACCTGTTCAGTCCCTACGATGTCGAGCGGATCTACGGCAAGCCGTTCGCCGACGTGTCGGTCACCGAGCACTATGACGAGATGGTCGAGGATCCGCGGATCCGCAAGTCGAAGATCAATGCCCGCCAGTTCTTCCAGACGCTCGCGGAGATCCAGTTCGAGTCCGGGTACCCGTACATCATGTACGAGGACACGGTGAACCGGGACAACCCGATCGCCGGTCGGATCACCCACTCGAATCTGTGCAGTGAGATTCTGCAGGTGTCCACGCCGAGCACGTTCAACGATGATCTGTCGTACCGGGAGGTCGGCCACGACATCTCCTGCAACCTGGGGTCGTTGAATATTGCGGCGGCGGTGGATTCCCCGGATTTCCCGATGACGATCGAGACCGCGATCCGTGGGTTGACCGCCGTGTCGGATCAGACGGAGATTGATTCGGTGCCGTCGATCCGGGAGGGTAACGATGCCTCGCATGCGATCGGGCTGGGTCAGATGAACCTGCACGGGTTCCTGGGCCGGGAGCACATCTTCTACGGCAGCCAGGAGGCCCTGGATTTCACGAACGTGTACTTCGCCGCGGTGCTGTATGAGGCGTTGAAGGCGTCGAATGCGATCGCGCGGGAGCGGGGGATCCGGTTCGGCGGGTTCGAGTCCTCGGACTACGCGTCGGGGGAGTTCTTCGACCGGTACGATCCGGCGGATTTCGCGCCGACGACGCCGCGGGTGCGGCAGATCATCGACAACTCGACGATCCACGTGCCGACCGCCGCGGACTGGGCGGGGTTGCGCGCTGATGTGATGGAGTTCGGGTTGTACAACCGGAATCTGCAGGCGGTGCCGCCGACGGGGTCGATTTCGTACATCAACAATTCGACGTCGTCGATCCACCCGATCGCGTCGAAGATCGAGATCCGTAAGGAAGGCAAGATCGGCCGGGTGTACTACCCGGCGCCGCACATGGACAACGACAATCTGGAGTACTTCCAGGATGCCTATGAGATCGGGTACGAGAAGATCATCGACACGTATGCGGTGGCGACGAGGTATGTGGATCAGGGGTTGTCGTTGACGTTGTTCTTCCCCGGGGATGTGACGACGAGGGACATCAACAAGGCGCAGATCTATGCGTGGCGTAAGGGGATCAAGACGCTGTACTACATCCGCCTGCGGCAGACGGCGTTGGCCGGGACCGAGGTTGAGGGGTGCGTGTCCTGCATGCTGTAGCGCCCCGGCCGGAGTCGGTTGTGCGCTGCTGATCCGTGAACTCGAGCACGGCTGCCGCGGAGAGCATCGCCCGGCACCCTCGGTGCTCGAGTTCACGGACAAGGATCCCGCCCCACCCTCACGCACCCCGTCCCTCGCACCCATCACTTCCATCACCTCTCTCCCCCACCACCGACCAGAAGGCAGGACATCATGACACAGGCACTCACCTCCTCCAACACCTCCAACACCTCCACCGCCTCCGGCGTCGTCACCGACGTCACCGGCATCCCGGACGTCCACGTCCGCGGTTTCATCCGGTACTGGGCGGGCATCACCCGCCCCGACCGCATCGAGATCATCGACGCCGCCGATGACGGGCGACTGCTCGCCGAGGCACTCGCCGCCGGCGAACTCCTCCCCGCCGGCGAGGGTCGCTACTACGCCCGGTCCCATCCCGCGGACACCGCACGCTCCGAGGACCGCACCGTCGTCGCCACCGCCGACCCGGCGGACGCCGGCCGCTACAACAACTGGCGCCCCGCCGACGAGGTGAAGGCCGAACTCCTCCCCCGGCTCGCCGGGGCGTCCCGCGGGAAGACGATGTATGTCGTCCCGTATCTCATGGCCGTCCCCGACGGTCCGCTGACCAGGCACGCCGTCGGCGTGGAGCTCACCGACGACCGCACGGTGGTCCTGCAGATGATCCGGATGGCACGGGTCAGCCGGGACCTCCTCGACAACCTCGGTCTGTCCGGGGATCCGTCCTACTTCGTCCGGGGCGTCCACGTCACCGGCGACCTCGACAGTCTCGGGCAGGGCACCGACGATGACCGGCGCCTGTTCGCCACCCTCGCCGATGAACGCACCATCATCCACTACGGCTCCGCCTACGGCGGCAACGCCCTGCTCGGCAAGATCGCCCACGCTCTGCGCCTGGCCTCCTACGACGGACAGCGCACCGGCGACTTCCTCGCCGAACAGTTCATGCTGCTGGGCATCGAGGACACCGCCACGGGGAAGACCTGGCATGTCGCCGGCGGCTTCCCCAGTGCGTCCGGAAAGACGAACCTGGCGATGACGCTCCCGCCGGACGCCCTCGGCGACCGCTACCGCGTCACCTTCTACGGCGACGACATCGCCTGGATGTGGCCCGGCGCCGACAGACGCCTCTACGCGATGAACCCGGAGAACGGGGCCTTCGGTGTCGCCCGGGACACCAACAGCCGCACCAATCCGGCCGCGATGGAGGCGATCCGCCCCGGCACGGGCACGATCTTCACCAACGTCGCCTACAACGAGGTCACGCAGGACGTCTGGTGGGAAGGCCTCACCCCCGCCCCGCCCGCCGACCTCACCGGCTGGCGGGACTGGACCGGCGCACTCATCGCCGACCGCCCCGCCGACGCGCAGGACGCCCCCTGGGCGCACCCCAACAGCCGCTTCACCACCGCCCTGTCCAATGTCACCACGCTCGCCCCCGATGCCGGGGACCCCACCGGGGTGCCCGTCGACCTGGTCATCTTCGGCGGCCGTACCCGGGACCGGGAGCCGCTGGCGCGGGTGGTCCACGGGGACGCCGCCGGCGTGTACGACGGACTCACCCTCGGTGCGGAGGCCACCTTCGCCGCCGAGGGTCTCGACGGTCAGCTGCGCTACGACCCGATGTCCATGCGCCCGTTCCTCTCCTATCCGGAGGGGCGGTACGCGCAGCACTGGCTCGACATCCTCGGACGCCTCACCGAACCCCCGACATTCGCGCACGTCAACTGGTTCCAGCGGGATCCGGAGGACGGGCACTACCGGTGGCCCGGGTTCCGGGAGAACCTGCGCGTCCTGCTGTGGCTGCTGGCCTACCGCGACGGGGCGGTGACCGGTACCCCGAGCCCGGTCGGCACCCTCCCCACCGCCGACGAGCTCGACCTCTCCGGTCTCGGCCTTCCGGACGCCGACCTGGCCGCGCTGCTCAGTGTGGACACGGCACGGTGGGAGACGGAGATGCGGTCGCGGGCGGAACTGCTCGCGGGGTTCCCGGGGCTGCCGGACCGGATACGGCAGGCGCACCGGGACATGGCGGCCGCCCTCGCGGCACAGGCCTGACCCCGGAACGACCCTAGAACCAGCGCTCGAGGACCTCGGCCACCCCGTCGTCGTCATTGCTGGCGGTCCGGTAGTCCGCGGCCTCGGCGACGGCGTCCTGCGCGTTGCCCATGGCGACCCCCAGCCCGGCCCATTCCAGCATCGCCAGGTCATTGGGCATGTCACCGAAGGCGACGACCTGTGCCGGATCGACGGCGGGCACCGCCTCGGCACCGGCATCCGAACCTGAGGCGTCGCCGAGGGCATGGGCGAGCCCCGACAGTTTCGAGACCCCGGGGCAGTTGATCTCCAGCAGTCCGCCGGTGAAGGACCAGGTCACGTGCGCATCCACCGGGTCGACGACCGGGTCGACCAGGTCGAACAGTTCCTCCGAGGTCACTCCCTCGTGCCGGACCAGCAGCTTCACCGCGGGGGTGCCCAGCAGGGCGTCCCGCGGTTCCACGCTGTGCTCGTCGGATTCCCAGGCGTGCGGGAACGCCGGTTCGACGGCGAAAAGTTCCTCGGCGCGGTCGAAGGCGCTGGCCCCGGCGCGTTCCACCGCGAAGCTGACCGGGCCGAGGTCGCGGCGGGCGAGCACCGGGTTCGTCGCCTCGACGATCGCGCCGGCGACCCGCTTCAGCACCACCGGTGCGAGTTCGGCGGCGTAGGTGATGCGGTCGGTGGCGGCGTCGTAGACCACGGCGCCGTTGGCGCAGACGCACACCGGGGCGAAGCCGAGTTGTTCGACGACCGGCAGCATCCAGCGTGCGGGGCGTCCGGACGCCGGGACGAACCGCACCCCGGCCCGGCGCATCCGGTGGATGACCTCCAGGGTGCGGTCGGACACACGGTCGGCGGAGCTGACCAGGGTGCCGTCGAGGTCGCTGACGACGAGGGTCGGGGCGGGTCCGGCGACGGGGGTGGTCAGCGCTTCAGCAGTTTCTTCCACAGCGGCTTCTTTTTCTCCGGGGCGGCCGCGGGGTTCGCGGCCTTCTCCGCCTCACGGGCGGCACGCTCCTCACGGCGCTGCTGCGCATCCGCGCGGTCCTTGGCCGTGGCGTCCTCCAGCGACGGTGCGGAGCCGCCGAGCGAGGCGGGCATCCAGTACTCGCCGGCGGGGAAGGGGCCGTAGAGCTCGTCGTAGCGGGCGCGGACCTCGTCGAGCTGGGCGACCATCGCATCGTGCAGGCGGGCGGTCGTCTCCTTCGCGTCGTCGGTGACCTCGACCGGCTCCCCGACGGAGAGGATGAGGGAGGCCTTCTTCGGCCGCCAGATCGGCTTGCGCCCCTTCGTCCAGATCCGCTGCGACCCCCAGATCACCACGGGGACCAGCGGGACGCCGGCCTCATGGGCGATGCGGGCGGCCCCGTCCTTGAACTCCTTGATCTCGAAGGAGCGGGAGATCGTCGCCTCCGGGAAGATGCCGATCAGCTGGCCCTTGCGCGCCCGGTCCTCCGCCTCACGGACCGAGGCCATGCCGTCGGCACGGTCGACGGGGATGTGGTGCATCCAGGTCATGACCGGGCCGGCGACGGGGGCGTCCCAGATCTCCTTCTTCGCCATGAAGCGGACGAGGCGGCCGCCCTGGTAGGCGGCGGGGATGCCGCCGAAGACGAAGTCCCAGTAGCCGGTGTGGTTCACCGCGATGACCGCCCCGCCGGACGCCGGGATGCGCTCGGGGTGCTGGATCTCCACGGTGAGGTGCTGCATCCGTCGCATCCACAGCTTCGCGAAGGGGATGATGATCCGTCCGTAGAACGGTTCCCGGGATTCCGCGTGCGGCGGGGTGTCCGGCAGTGCCGGGGTGACGGTGAATCCCTTCGGGAGCCAGAAGTGGTCGCGAGGCAGCTTGATGTGCATCGGGGTGGTTTCTCCTACCTGGTCGTCGGCTACTTCGCGGACTTCGGGGTCAGCACGTCCTTGCCGACGAAGGGACGCAGTGCCTCGGGGACGACGACGGAGCCGTCGGCCTGCTGGTTGTTCTCGAGGATGGCGACGAGCCACCGGGTGGTGGCCAGCGTGCCGTTGAGCGTGGCACAGGTCTGTGCCTTGCCGTTGTCGTCACGGTAGCGGGTCTTGAGGCGCCGCGCCTGGAAAGTGGTGCAGTTCGAGGTGGAGGTCAGCTCGCGGTAGGTGTTCTGGGTCGGAACCCAGGCCTCGGTGTCGAACTTGCGGGCGGCGGAGGAGCCGAGGTCCCCGCCGGCGACGTCGATGACGCGGTAGGGCACCTCGACGGCGGCGAGCATGTCCTTCTCCATGGCCAGCAGCTGCTGGTGGATGTCCTCGGCCTCCTCCGGCCTGGCATAGACGAACATCTCGACCTTGTCGAACTGGTGGACGCGCAGGATGCCGCGGGTGTCCTTGCCGTAGGAGCCGGCCTCGCGGCGGAAGCAGGAGGACCAGCCGGCGTACTTCACCGGGCCGTCGGAGAGGTCGATGATCTCGTCGGCGTGGTAGCCGGCCAGGGCGACCTCGGAGGTGCCGACGAGGAAGAGGTCGTCGGTGTCCAGGTGGTAGATCTCGTCGGCGTGCTGGCCGAGGAAGCCGGTGCCGGCCATGATCTCGGGGCGCACCAGCACCGGCGGGATCATCAGCTGGAAGCCGTGCTCGATGGCCTTGCGGGCGGCGAGCTGCAGCATGGCGAGCTGCAGCAGGGCGCCGTCGCCGGTGAGGAAGTAGAAGCGGGCGCCGGAGACCTTCGCGCCGCGCTCCATGTCGATCAGGCCGAGGGACTCGCCGAGCTCGAGGTGGTCCTTCGGCTCGAAGTCGAACTCGGTGGGGGTGCCGACGTGCTCGAGGACGACGAAATCGTCCTCCCCGCCGGCGGGTGCGCCGGTGACGATGTTGGAGATCTGGAACTGCAGGTCGTGGACGTCCTGCTCGGCCTGCTGCTCCTTCTGCTCCTCCACCTTCGTGGCGGCGGCCAGTTCCTGGCCGTGCGCCTTGAGCTCGTCGCGCTCCTCGGGCGAGGCGTCCTTCATCTTCCTGCCCATGGACTTGGAGAAGGCTTTGGCCTCGGTGCGGGCGGTGGTGGCGGCGGAGATTGCGTCGCGGCGGCGCTGATCCGCCTCCAGGAGACGGTCGACGAGTTCCGGATCTTCGCCGCGGGTGCGCTGGGACTCGCGGACGGTCTCGGGATTCTCCCGGAGGAATTTCAGATCAATCATGCCCCCCAGCTTAGCTATAGTGGTGGCGAACCGGCCGGTCGCGTGCCGGTCCGGTTACCGGCCCCACCCAGCTCCACGTGAGAGAATGTCCCCCATGTCCCGTACCGTGCCTGACCACCGCACCCACCGCACCCGCAGCCGCACCCTGTCCGTGGTGCTCACAGGTGCCCTCATCGGTGGGGTGGGCGCGGCCACGTACGCGTTTGTCGCGCCGCAGGACAGCAGTCCGGTCGCGCAGCGCGGGGCGCAGAAGGACCGGAAAGCCGAACCGGTCGCCTTCAGCACCGCCAGTCCCGGCGACTGCGTGACGTGGACCAGTCAGGGTGATGTCGCCACCGGTTTCGAGACGGTGGACTGTGCGGCGCCGCACCGGTTCGAGGTCTCCACCCACGAGGATCTCGCCCGCTACCCCACCAGCGAGTTCGGTGAGAACTCCACTCCGCCGGACCTCGACCGGCAGGAGCAGCTCACCGCCGAACTGTGCACCGGGCCGACCATGGACTACCTGCAGGGACGCCTCGATCCGCAGGGCCGGTACACGATCGCACCGATCCTGCCGCCGGCCGCCGCGTGGGCGAAGGGCGACCGCACCATGCTGTGCGGGGTCCTGTCGCCGGACGCCGACGGGGCGGCCCAGGAGACCACCGGCCGGGTCGCCGGCTCCGACCAGTCCCGTGCCGCCGCGCCGGACACCTGCCAGCGCGCCACCGGCGACACGGTCTCCGATGTCCCCTGCGACCAGCCGCACTCCTGGCAGGTCACCTCGGTGGTCAATCTCGGGGAGAACTTCCCGGACGCCTGGCCGAGCATCGACGACCAGAACAAGTACCTCAATGACCTGTGCACCAGTGCCGCGGTCAGGTACCTGGGCGGCAAGGGCGACGGATCCGACGGCGACGACGACGGGCTCTACCGGTCGACGCTCACGCCGTTCTGGACGACGCTGCAGCAGGAGTCCTGGGACGCCGGCTCCCGGACCGTCAACTGTGCGCTGACCAAGAGCCGGCCCGGGGACGACGGCGGCGGATTCGCCGATCTCGCCGGGGATGTGCGCAGCGGGTTCACCATCGACGGCAACCCGCCGGCCGAGCAGCCGCCCCGCAACCCGAAGAAGTAGCGGCCGCGGTACGGGCTGGGCGGACAACGCTCATGACGCTCACGCCGCGCTCGATCGGATTATGCGCCGACATTCCGGCCGATCCGTGGCACGGAATGTCAGGAATGTCGGCGCAGAATCGACCGGCCCACGGCTCGGTCGTAGCGACCGCCGTGGTGGCGGTGCCGGCTGGGCCGGCTGAGACGGCCGTGCCCGGGCCCACCTACCGGTTCCGCATCACCAGAACTTGTCGACCCAGGCGGAGTAGTTGAAGACGCCGGGCAGGATGGCCTGGCCGACGGCGACAATGGTCCCGCCGGTGGTCGTGTTCCGGAATTCCTGGCCGGGGTGAGCGCCGCAGTTTCCTTCGGTGCGTCCGCCGAACACCGGTCCGACCCGGTACTCATCGACCCAGCTGCAGACGACCGCCTTGTTTGAGACGCCGGCCGGGGCTGCTGAGGCGGCAGGGGCGAGGGCTCCTGCGGCGATGCCCAGGCCGGCGGCGGCGACCAGGCCGCGGGTCACGAGGCGGCGTCCGGTCGTGCGGGATGAGGAATCTGACATGGCATTCTCCTTTTCTCTGCGGCCCCGGTAGCCGGGGTCGGGTATACGTCACGGACTTTCTGGAACGTAAGCTACAGAAAGTTACCGATACGCACGGTAACAGACGCCAAAGATTATCGTGTGATTTTCCCGGCATAACCTGGCTCCGGATCCCCCGATAGACTCGGCCCCACGTACCCGCGCATCCCCGCACACCCCCCACCCGCCCCGGAAGGACACCCCATGGTCGAGGTCACCGACGAGGAGTTCGAGCAGCTCGTGGACCGCGGACTCGCCCTGATCCCCCGCAAGTTCCTGGACTCACTCGACAACGTCGCCATCGTGGTCGAGGACCACAATGACGAGGACCCGAGCCTGCTCGGGCTCTACCACGGTGTCGCACTCACCGAGCGCTCGGTGGAGTGGCCGACATTCCTGCCGGACAAGATCTCCATCTACAAGGACGCCCTGTGCGCCATGTGCCGGACGCACGACGAGCTCGTCGAGGAGGTCGCCGTCACCGTGGTGCACGAGATCGGGCACCACTTCGGTATCGACGACGCCCGCCTCCACGAGCTCGGCTGGGGCTGAGGGGCACCCCGGACACCAGGGCACCGGACGCCGGCGGCGCCGGGGGCGCCACCTGCGTCACGGGTTACACGGACTCTTTCCCGGACCGGTCGCCGGTCCCCTCGGTGTCCTCATCGTCGTCCCGGTCACCGGAGTCGGCGTAGTCCTCGATGGGCATGGTGGACAGGTCGTACTTCTCGTTCTCCTCGAGGGTCGCGATAACCTCCTTGACCTCATGCTTCTCGTCGACGACGGGCATGGAACCCAGCAGGTTGCGGCCCGCGGACTCCTTCATGCAGAACACGCCGATACCACCGACCACGCAGGCGAACATGATGTAGTACGCACCGGCGTAGTCGGTTCCGAGGATGCTCTGCAGCGCGGTGATGACGAAACCGGTCGTACCACCGAACAGGCCGACGGCGATGTTGAACATCAGGCCCATCGCCGTGTAGCGGCTGGCGGTCGGGAACAGCGACGGCAGCGCCGAAGCCTGGATCGAGACCTGGAACATCATGATCACGCCGATGATCATCAGGCCGGCGAGGGTGGACCAGGTGCTGCCCATCATCATCAGGGAGAACGCCGGAATCGCCAGCACCACACCGACGATGCACCCGGTGATCATCACCGGGCGGCGTCCGATGCGGTCGGAGATGCTGCCGAAGATCGGCAGCCCGATCGACACGATGATCAGCACGGGCACCAGCAGGGCGTTGCCGTGGGTCGTGTCGTAGTCCAGCGTGTCCGTGAGGTAGGTCGGCATGAACGTCGTCAGCGCGTAGCCGACGACCTGCGCGCACATGACCAGCGCAGACCCCATGAGGATCTGCGGCCAGAAATGACGGAACAGGTAGGAGACCTGCGTCTTCATGCTGGTGTCGGCGGCCGCGGTCGGCGCCTCGCCACGGGCCACGGCGGCACCGGACTTCGTCTCCCGGCTCTCCTGCACGACCTCGAAGGCGTGGGACTCGTCGATGTTCGAGCGCATGTACAGCCCGATCAGGCCGAGCGGCAGCGCCACCCAGAAGGCCACGCGCCAGCCCCAGGACTCCATCTGGGCGTCCGACGTGGCGATCTCCAGGATGGTGACCAGGCCGGCGGACGCCGCGAAGCCGAGGTAGGAACCTAGGTCGAGGAACGACCCCCAGAACCCGCGGCGCTTGTCGGACGAGTACTCGGCGATGAAGGTCGCCGCACCGGCGTACTCCCCGCCGGTGGAGAAGCCCTGCACGAACTTCAGCAGGATCAGCAGGATCGGCGCGAGCACGCCGATCTGCTGGTAGGTCGGCAGGCAGCCGATGAGGAAGGTGCCCAACGACATCATGATGATCGTGAAGGCGAGGATCTTCTTCCGGCCGATGCGGTCGCCGATCGGACCGAGGATGAGGCCGCCGAGGGGCCGGACCAGGAAGGTCACGGCGAGGGTGGCGAAGGACGCCAGGCCGTCCCAGGGGGCGGGCAGCGGGAAGAAGTGGAGGGTGATGTACGTCATCACATAGGAGAAGACTCCGATGTCGTACCACTCCATGAAGTTCCCGAGCAGGGTGGCGCGCAGCGCCTTCTTCATCTTCTTCTGGTCCACGACGTGGATATCACGTTCCCGGACCAGCGTTGAGGGGGTTCCATTGTCAGACACAATGTCTCCTTCCGTTGGACGGATGTGGGTAAACCGTACAGGAAGGGGGTAAAAGAGAATTCATCCCCCATTTTTCTCATTTTATTTTCATGATCGGCGTGGCGGTTCACCGTGGCCCGCCCAGTCCGTGACCTGCCACCCCTCGAGCACCGCCGCCGTGTCCACCGTCGGGGTGTCCGACGTCGGCAGTGTCGGCAGGGTCGCCAGCTCAGGAACCTCCAGCTCCGGGACCTCCAGCTCCACCCGGGAGGTGTTCGGCAGCAGCGTGCGCACCGCGTAGTCCGGGTCCACCCGCCCGAGGAACCCGGCGATCAGCCGGATCACCGCGCCGTGGCTCACCACCGCCAGATCCGACCCGGTCCGCTGCGCCACCCCCAGCATCGGCAGCAGCGCCGTGAGGTACCGGTCGACGACGTCCCGCCCCGCCAACGCGCCCGGCACCGTCAGATCCAGCGCCCCGCCGAGCCACTGCCCGAACACCCGGTGGTAGTTCTCCTGCGCCTCATCGTCACTGCGCATCTCCCAGGTCCCCGCCGGAATCTCCGAGATTCCCGGCACCGCACCCGGCATCACCAGGGGCAGCGTGGGAGCCGGGACCCCGGCCACCGGGGCGTCCTGTCCCGACCGACCGCCGAGCGCGGCCGGCGCCTCCGCGGTGGTCGAGGCCGCCGGCCCCGCCACCTCGCCGTGCTCCAGCCCACCGGTGACGTCCAGCCCCGCGAGCTGTGCCAGCGCACCGGCGAAATCGCTCGACGGGCCGGTCTCCCCCAGTACCAGGCCGGACGCCGCCCCGCCGGTCGCGATCCCCGCCGCCGTCTGCCGCGCCCGCAGTGCCTGCGAGGACACGAGGTAGAGCCCGGACACCCCGGCGCCGGCCTCTCCCGCCTCACCGGCGAGCCGCTGCCCCGCGGCATGCGCCTGGTGCCAGCCCAGGTCCGTCAACGACGCCCCCGGCAGCTGCGTGTCCAGGGAATGGCTGAGATTCGAGTAGGTCTGACCGTGACGGATCAGCAGCAGACGGCTCACGGGCGCTGCTCCCCGCGTCGCAGCGCGTCGATCCACTGTCGCGACCCCGCGTAGTCCGGGGGCATCGACCCCGCCGGGCCGTGCACCCCGCCGACCCAGCCCTCCTGCGGCCACGAGCCGAGATACCGGAACTTCTCGCAGTAGCGGTACAGGCCCGCCAGTGCCTCGGCGACCGCCGGATCGTCGAGATGCCCGGCGATCTCCACGTGGAAGTTGTAGGTGCCGGCCTTCTCCCGGGTCGGCCGGGACTCGATCCGGGACATGTCCACCCGGCGCGTCGCCAGTTCCATCAGCGCCATGACCAGGGACGCCGGCTCGTTCGGCACCCGCAGCACCATGGCGGTGCGGTCATTGCCGGTGCGGGCCGGCGGGGTCTGCGGCAGGGTGACGAGGACGAACCGGGTGCGTGCGTCCGGCAGGTCGTTGATGCCCTCCGCCAGGGTCACCAGGTCGTTGAGTTCCCCGGCGCGGGCGGGGGCAAGGGCGGCGTCCACCTCCCCGGCGGCGACCGCCGCCGCCCCGGCCCCGTTGGAGGACGCCGCGACGAACGTGACATCCGGCAGGGTCGCCGCACGCCAGTCCGCGGTCTGGTTGAAGGCGACCGGGTGGCAGGTCAGCGTCCGGATGTCCGCCAGGGCGGTGCCGGGGCGGACCAGCAGGGTGAAAGCGACGGGGACGTCGTGCTCCCGGATGATCTGGATGTTCCGGCCGACGGTGAACGCGTCGAAGGTCTGGGTGACCGGACCGTCGACGCTCGATTCCAGGGCGACACAGGCGACGTCGACGTCCCCGGTACGCACCAGCTCGAGGGCGGCGGCGGGTGAGGCGACGGTGCGGTGCTCCACGTCGTCCGGCAGGTGGCCGGCGGCGGTGAAGTCGAGGACGGCCTGCTCGGTGAAGGTTCCACGGGGGCCCAGGTAGGCGACGGTGACGCTCATGGTCTCCAACCTACCGGCCGACGGCTACCCTGAAGCACCATGGGATCACCGGACACCGCCGCACGCCTCGCGGACGCCATGGCCCGCACCGGTCTGAGCGCGGCCGAACTCGGTGTCGCCCGGCTGTACGCCACCCCGCACACCAGCGGGTGCGCGGAGACCACCGGCACACTCGAGGGCGTCCCCGTCCTGGTCAAGGACCTGCAGCGGGTCGCCGGGGAGACGGTGACCTTCGGCCACCCGGGGCACGCGACCGTCGCCGGCCATGACGACAGCACCGTCGCCCGACTGCTGGCCACCGGGGCGGTGCTGGTCGGCGCGGCGGTCTCCGCCGAATTCGGGGCGACGGTCTACACCGAACCCGGGCTGGTCGGCGGGGGTCCGGGGCCGGTCAACCCCGTCGACGCGCGGATGACGACCGGCGGCTCCTCGGCCGGGTCGGCGGTGGCGGTGGCCCGCGGTATCGTCCCGCTCGCCCACGCCAACGACGGCGGCGGGTCGATCCGGGTGCCGGCCGCGGCGGTGGGGCTGCCGGGTCTCAAGCCCGCCCATGCGGTGTTCGGTCCGTCGGCGGGCCCCGGGGCGTTGCCGGATCCGGCGGCGCAGGGGGTCATCGCCGCGGATCTGGCGCTCACCGCGCGGGCCTCCGGGCTGGGGGCGGGCTGGCGGGACGCCGTGGGCGTCCGGCAGCAGGGGCAGCAGGGACAGGGCCTGCGGCTCGGTATGACGACCGTCCCGTTCCACGGCGACCCCGGCCAGGCCGGTCCGACCGGGGTCGACCCGGTCATCGCCGCGGCGACCACCGCGGCGTCCGCCCTGCTGGTCACCCACCCCGGGGTCGCGGGGGTGGGGCCGGCGCCCGCGCCCTATCCGGCGGAACGGTTCGCGGTCTTCTCCCGCGTCATGGCCGCCCGCTGCCGCGACCTGCCCGATCCGCTCGGGCCGATGCCGGGGTGGCTGAAGGCCCGCGGCCGCGCGCTCGACGCCGACGATGTGGCGGACGCCGCCCGCACCGTCCGTGGCCTGCCCGAGGAGGTCAGCCGCGCCTGGTCGGACTTCGACGTCATCGTCACCCCGACGCTGGCCTGCGCCCCGCCGCCGGTCGGGGCGTTCTCCGCGCTGTCGGTGGCCGGCAGTCACCGGCTGGACTTCCTCGCCCAGACCGCGTGGACGCCCTGGGCGACCCTGTGGAATCTCACCGGCTGGGCGGGACTGTCGGTGCCGCTCACCGATCCGGCACCGGGACGGTGGCCGGTCTCCGTGCATCTCGGGGCGGTCGGCGACCGGGTGGACGCCGCCCAGCTGCTCGCTCTGGGCGCCCACCTGCGCAACACCGTGGCCGGGCTCATCGCCCGGGATCCGGACGCCGCAGATGCACTCAGCATCGGCACGCCCGGGGACATCGAGTCGCTGCGCTACCGGCCGGTCGTCAGCGGGCAGCCACACTCGCATACGCACGACCACGGTCATGACCACGGGCACGGTCACAGTGATGGGCACTGTGACGGTCAGGACGCAGGTCATGTCCACTGATCTGCAACGGCCGCTGCCGGCGTCCGACCGTCGGGCACTGCGGTGGGAGATCGTCCTCGTCCTGGCCGTCACCTTCGGCACTGCGGGCGTCCGGGCGGCGCTGCGGCTGCTCGAGGCGGCGACGGCCCCCGAGGATCTGAAGGACCAGTCGACCACCCTCAACGGCCGGCAGTCGACGCTGGCGTGGCTCGACCCGCTGTTCCAGCTCATCAGTTCCGGCGTGCTCGTCGCGTGGGGCGGGCTGGCGGTGTTCCTGCTGCTCCGGCACGTGCCGCCCCGGTTGGCGGCGGCGGGTCCGGTGCGTCCGGCAGCGGGTCCGGGTCGGGTACTGCGTCCGGTGCTGGGTCCGGCGCCTGGCCCGGTGCTGGGTCCGGTGCTGCGCCCGACCCGGCGCGACATCCTGCCCGGGGTGGGGCTCGCCGCCCTCATCGGCCTGCCCGGCCTCGCCTTCTATGTCGCGGCGGTGCAGCTCAACCTGTCGAAACAGGTGATGGCGTCCGGTCTGGACACCTCGGTCGGGGATCTGGTCCTGCTCGTGGTGAATGCCTGGGCGAACGGCGTCGCCGAGGAGCTCATCGTCGTCGCATGGCTGGTCACCCGGCTACGGCAGCTGGAGGTGCCGTGGGTGTGGGTGTTCGTCGGGTCGTCGGTGCTGCGCGGCAGCTACCACCTGTACCAGGGCTATTCGGCGGGGCTCGGCAACATCGTCATGGGTCTGGTGTTCGTCTGGTTCTTCTCCCGGACCCGGCGGGTGTGGCCGCTGGTCATCGCCCACGGGGTGATCGACACGGTCGCCTTCGTCGGCTACCAGGCGCTCGGCGGGGTACCGGGGCTGTAGCGGACCGGCGGCATCCGGCGGCGCGCCCCGCCTCGGGGATGCCGTGGCCCCTCTCCCCCGTACAACCATCGGCATGTCAGCATCGCGCGACGAGAGGACGGTCGCGGCGGGTCGTCACCATCCCCTCGTCGCGCGATGCGCACACGGCACATGCGCCCGGTCCCGGTCACTGTTCCGGGGCGACCGTCCGACGGTGGCACAGGGTCAGAACGTGCGGTAGATGCCGTCGCCGGAGGCGTCCTCCTCATCGTCACTCCAGGTGAGCATGTCGTCGAACGGGCCGACCTTCGTGATCTCGTTGCCGTTGCGGAAGACGATCTGCAGGCCGTCCTCCTCCGCCCACCCGCACTCGGACTCCAACGAGACGTACCAGGTACCGTCCTCCTCCGCGACAACCGGCATCTCCCCGAGCGTGACGTGGTTCCAGACCTCGTCGGCGGAACCGATCTCCGCGATGTCCTCGAGATATCCGGGGTCCTCGTCCGCCAGGGACTTCACCGTGTCCGTGTAGTAGGCGAAGAGAGCGACCGAGGCGGCGTCCAGCACCTCCTGGGTGGCCGCACGGAAGTTGGTGACCGTCGTGACGACGGCGTCGACCTCCGCGGGGTCCGCATCGACGGGGGTCCAGCCCTCGAGCCCGAAGCTGACGTCGCTGTCGAGGATGCCGACGCTCAGCGGCCCGGTCTCCAGGTTGAACTCGCCTTCGTGCAGGTCACCGATGCCGGGCAGGGTCGCCTTGTCTGTCATCCGGCAAACATATCAGAGCACCGCCGCCCCGGTCTATCCGCATCGCGCGACGAGAGGACGGTTCCGGCGGGTCGTCACCATCCCCACGTCGCGCGATGCGCACACGGCACGTGCGCTGACGTCGGACGCTACTTCTTCTTCCGCTTCTTCTTCGGGGACTTCTTCGCCGCCTCGCGCGCCGCGGCATTCGCCGCCTGCACCATCGGCACGAAACCGACGATGATCACCGCATACGGCACGATCCCGAGGTAGCCGGCCCAGTCCTCCCCGATGATCAGGCCGATGACCAGCACGATCACCCACACCACGGCGGTGGCGACGATGGTCTTGCGCGCCACCGGCAGGGCGGCCTCATGACCGGCGGCCCAGGTGGCGTCCGTCTTCTTCACCGGGGAGGAGACGATGCCGAAACCGCTCTCCTTCGTCAGCTGTCCACGGGCCGCGGCGCGGATCATCGAGTACACGATCAGTGCGGCCACGACCGCCAGAAGTCCGGCGATCAGGCCGGTTGTCTCATCGCTCATAGCTCCAGCGTATCGCCCATGTCATCCCGCAGGATGATCTGCCCCGGCAGGTCGGCCCGCTATGCTGTCCCCCATGCCACAGACCCCTGACGGCCCCGACAACTTCGCCCGCGACCACGAGGGGCGTCCGATCCTCGACCGGTACGGACGCCTTGTCCCGAGCCGCGGTTCCCGGCAGTCACCCCCGGCCCCGCAGCAGAACTCACAGGACCGGACCCGGATGTACGGCGACAGGGGTGACAGAGGCGGCAGAGACGGCAGGGCCAACGGCGCCGGCCAGCCCCAGCCGCCGCAGTACCGGCGTGCCGGGCAGCAACCCGGCCAGCCGTACCAGGAGCAGCGGTACCCGGCGCAGCAGCGTCCGCAGGGTCCGCCGGCCGGGCCGCCGCAGAACCCGTCGCGCCCCGGCAACGGCCGGCCGCGCCGACCGCCCCGCCCGCCGCGTCGTCGGCGGTTCCGCCCGATGCGGGTGCTCGGCGCCCTCATCGTCGTCATCCTGCTCGTCGCCGCCGGATCGGCCTGGTGGGTCGACTCGAAACTGCAGCGGGTCGATGCACTGGCGAACTACGACGGCCGCCCCGGCAACACGAAGGGCACGAACTGGCTCCTCGTCGGCTCGGACTCCCGCGAGGGCATGTCGGAGGAGGAGGGCGAACGCTACAGTGCCGGCGACCTGTCCGAGGGCGGCAGCCGCACGGACTCGATCATCGTCGTCCACGTCCCCGGCCCCGGGGCGAAGCCGACGATGGTCTCCATCCCGCGCGACTCCTACGTCGACGTCCCCGGCTACGGGATGGACAAGATCAACGCGTCCTTCTCCTACGGTGGCCCGCAGCTGCTGCAGCAGACCATCGAGCAGAACACCGGCATGCGCATCGACCACTACATGGAGATCGGGTTCGGCGGCTTCGGCAGCATCGTGGACGCCGTCGGCGGTGTGACACTGTGCCCCAAGGAGCCGATCGACGACCCGATGGCGGGCATCAACATCCCCGCCGGCTGCCAGAAGATGGACGGCCCCACCGCGCTGGGGTACGTGCGTACCCGCTACACCTCCGCCAACGGTGACCTGGACCGGGTGGAGCGGCAGCGCGAGTTCCTCACCGCAGTGGTGAAGAAGGTCGGTTCGTTCGGGACGATCGTCAACCCGTTCAAGGCCTTCCCCCTGATGGGCGCCTTCACGGACGCCATCACCGTCGACCGGCACGACCGGGTGTGGCACCTGGGTTCGCTGGCGCTCGGCCTGGTGCGCGGCGCCGACCAGCAGACGGTGCCGGTCGGCGGCTACGAGGACACGGACGCCGGCAATGTCATCCTGTGGGACGAGCAGGGCGCCGAGGACCTGTTCCGGAAGATGCGGTAACGGTCCGGCGCCCGTCTACGGCGCCCGACTGCAGGTCCGGGCTACGGCGCCCGTCTACGGGGCAGATCTACAGGGCCTGTCTGCAGCCCGGTCTACAGCGCCGCGAGCGCGGCATCGTAGTCCGGCTCGGTGGTGATCTCGGGGACGAGCTGGGAGTACAGGACGGTGCCGTCGGTGTCGATGACGACGACGGCACGGGCCAGCACCCCGGCCAGCGGGGAATCGAGCAGGCGCACCCCGTAGTCCTCGCTGAACGAGGAGCGGAACGCCGAGGTCGCGGTCACGTTCGCAATACCCTCCGCGGCGCAGAACCGGCCGAGGGCGAAGGGGAGGTCCTTGGAGACCGAGACGACGACCGTGTTGTCGAGGCCGGCGGCACGCTTGTTGAACTCGCGCTCGGAGGCGGCGCACACGCCGGTGTCGACCGACGGGAAGATGTTGAGGACGACCCGCTTACCGGCGAAGTCGGCCAACGAGACATCGTTGAGGTCGACGTCGACGGTGGTGAAGGCGGGTGCCGGGTCGCCGACGGCGGGGAGGTCACCGACGGTGTGGGCGGGGGTTCCGGAGAATGCGGTATCAGCCATGCCCCCGTTTCTACACGGTGTCCGGCCGCGGGGTCGTCGCCAGGGCAGTCCCCGGGGCGCCCCGGTGCGTCGTCCAGCTGTCTTCCCGGGAATATCCTGGACGCCACTGTCCTTCCCCGGGGACATCATGGACACGGCCACCGGGACGGGCTGGCAGCAGGGCTCCGGCAACCGGTGACGACGGAACGAACCGACAGGTCGATTTTCCTGTCTTCAGACCGCACCTGGGTTCGTGAAACCGACGCCCCGGGCACGACCGACCCCTCGGTTCGTGAACCTGACGCCCCGGGGGAACGACCGACCCCTCGGTTCGTAAACCCGGCAGCGGAGTCGACGACCTTCCCGGGGGGATGTCACGCCCGGGATGTCACACACGGAACGTCGCCCCGGGTCAGCCGCACCTAGCGGATCGTGACCTCGCGGGCGATGATCGTCTGCTTCGACTTCTGCTCCGCGGCGCTGAGCTGCGCGGCGTCCCCGGATCCGGCGAGATCGGTGAGGGCGGCGGCGATCTTCGCGTCCAGCTCCTGCAGCGGGGCGGCGAACTCGGCGGCGGTGACCGTGTTGTCGAGGTCGAAGACCGGGACGAGCAGACCGTGGGTGCGGAACACACCGGCGAAGCGGGTGTCCTCACCGAGGTTCAGCTCACCGGCGGCGTGCAGCCGGGCCAGCGCCGGCAGCAGCACCTCCTCGGTCTCGGGCCGGATCCAGCGGATGTGCGCCTTCTCGCCCGGGTCGATCCACCAGGCGGACCCGGTGATGTCGGCGTCGACCTTCTCCGACGGCAGGACGCTGTCATTGGCCTGCTGCAGCGACTGCTGCACGGTCGGGTCGGCCTGCTGGGACTCGGTGAGCCACCAGTTGAAGTCGTCGGCGACGACGATCTCCGGCACCCGGTCCTTGACGAGCAGGCTGTCGAGGGCGGGTTCGGTGCCGTCGGCGATGCCGACCTCGAGGCTGGTGCCCGGAGCGGCGTCCTTCGCCCAGTTCAGGGCGAAGGCTAGGTCGCGGTTCGGGTTGTTGCCGCGCTGTGCGGTCTGCAGGGCGACGAGGGCCTGGCCGCCCTCCTCCTCGGCGCGGACGAGTGCGGCGACGGCACCCGGCAGCACGGTGACGATGCGCACCGGGCGGGTGAAGCCGGCGTCGGCTACGAGGTCCGCGTCGAAGTACGCCGCGGGGACGAACTCCTGCAGGGCGATGAGGTCGGCCTCGGCGGCGAACCCGTCGTAGGGGCGGGGGTCGCGTTCGAGGGCGGCGCGCTCGGCGGCGCGGCGGGCGAGCTTCGCCTGGCGGCGGCTCATTCCTTCGGGCAGGGTCTCGTCGTTCTTCTTGTTCTTCTTGGCCACGGCGCTCAGTCTAGCGGTAGGTGACGGACTCCCCGACGATCCGGCGCGCCCGGTCGGGGTAGTCGGTGGCGGCCCAGCCGAAACCGTGCCGCGCCGCCCACCGCAGGTCGCCGTCGCGGTTGAGGGTGTAGAGGTACGTGTTCGCGGCGTCCCCGGTGACGGCGTCCGGCAGGGTGCGCGCCCGGGTGACGGCGAACCCGGGCGACTGGGCGACGCCGGCGGGCTCGACGTGACGGAGCCGGCGCCACAGCGGGTACTCCTTGCGCAGCCAGACACGGTGCAGCGCGGGGTCGATGCGGCGGAAGCGGTACAGCGAGCCGGCGTCGAAGGAGATGAGGTGGACGAGGTTCCGGTCGATGCCGGCGGCGGTGAGGTCCCGGTCGAGGGCGGCCTCCAGCCGGCCGTCGCGTTCGCCGCGGGTCGCCAGCCGCTTGGTCTCGATGAACAGTTCCGGCCGGTGGTCGGCGGTCTGGGCGTCCCCGATCAGGGTGAGCAGTTCGGGCAGCGACAGCAGGGACTGCGGACGCCCCGGGCGGCCGGCGTCGAACTCGCGGAGCTGTGCCAGTGTCATGCGGTTGACCTGGCCGGTGCCGTCGGTGACGCGGTCGACGGTCGCATCGTGGATGCAGACCAGCTGTCCGTCGGCGGTGAGCCGGATATCGCACTCCACTCCGTCGGCCCCCTGGTCGACGGCGGTCTCGTAGGCGTCCCGGGTCTGTTCCGGGTGGTAGCCGCTGGCGCCCCGGTGCGCGATGATCTTCACGGGACCCATTGTGCACCCGGCCGGTGCTGTACGCTCAGGAGACGTGTCAGAACTACCCGTCGTCACAGACACCGCCCTCGTCTTCGAGGGCGGGGCGATGCGGTCTGCGTTCTCCTCGGCGATGGTGCAGGCCCTGGTCGAATCCGGGGTGCAGTTCGCCTGGACCTACGCCAACTCCGCCTCCGCGGTGCACGCGGCGACGTACCTCTCGAAGGAACCGGAGCTGGCGCGCGACTACTTCACCGTCTTCCCCGGTGACCCGCTGTTCGGGGGGATCCGCCCGTTCCTGCGCGGCGACGGATTCTTCAACGCCAAGTACATCTTCGGGCCGGACGCCCGGGTCGAGGACCGCCGGATGGCGCCCGACTGGCCCGCGATCCTGCGCAGTCCGGGCGACTTCCGGATCTCCGGGTTCAACGCGAAGACCGGGGAGACGGTGCACTGGTCACGCGAGGACATGAACGGGGCGGACGACTTCATGCGGCACGCCCGCGCCTCCGCCGCGCTGCCGGTCGTCATGCCGCCGGCGCGGCTGGGCAAGGACGTCTACTTCGACGGTGCCTTCGGCCCGACCGGCGGCATCCCGATCGATTCGGCGATCGAGATGGAGCACTTCGACCGCTTTGTCGTCATCATGACGCGCACCCGGTCGTACCGTAAGGGGCCGACGCGTTTCCTCTGGGCGGTCAAGAAGATGTTCCCGCAGTACCCGGAGCTCATCAGGTCGATGGCGGACCGGCATGTCCGCTACAACCGGACCCGGGACTGGATCTTCGAGCAGGAACGGCTCGGCCGGGCGTACATTTTCGCGCCGCACCGGATGCCGCTGGGCAACGGCACCCGCAGTCTCAAGGTGCTCACCGAGACCTATGAGGCGGGGCTGCGCCAGGCCCGCGAGGAGATGCCGCGGATCCGGCGCTTCCTGGGGGTCTGAGCGGGTAGCTGACGGGGAATCCCGTCGGAGTATCCGGCGGCCCCGGTCACAGGTCGAAGACGCCCGCGTCCCGCATCACCTGTTCGAGGGTCTCCGCGGAGTGCGTGAACTGCGCCTGCTCCGCGTCGTCGAGTTCGAGTTCGACCGGTTCCCGGACGCCGGACCGGTTGATGACCGCCGGCGTCCCGATGTACACGGGCTGGTGGCCGGACCGGCCGTAGATGTCCTCGACGAGGACCGAGACCGGCAGGACGACATCCTCGTTCTCCAGGACGGCGCGGGTGATCCGGGCCAGTCCCATCCCGATGCCGAAACTGGTCGAGCCCTTGGCGTCGATGATCTCGTAGGCGGCGTCCCGGGTCTCCCGGAAGATGCGGTCGGCGGCGTCCATCCCGCCGTCGGTCTCCCGCAGCCGGGTGGACAGCCGGACGCCGGCCACGGATCCGGCGGAGAAGACCGGCAGCTCCGTGTCCCCGTGCTCCCCGATGACGTAGGCGTGCACCGAGGTGGGCGACACGTCGACGTGCTCACCGAGGGCGGCGCGCAGCCGGGCCGTGTCGAGGATGGTGCCGGAACCGATGACCCGGCCCGCCGGGGCGCCGGAGAGTTTCCAGGTCACGTAGCTGAGGATGTCGACCGGGTTCGAGGCGATGAGGTAGATGCCGTCGAAGCCGGAGTCACGGATGCTGCCGACGATGCCGCGGAAGATGGCGACGTTCTTCCCGACGAGGTCGAGGCGGGTCTCCCCCGGTTTCTGCGCGGCGCCGGCGCAGATGCAGACGAGGGCGGCGTCCCGGCAGTCGTCGTAGGTCCCCTGGGTGACCGCGGTGCGGTGCCCGGACCACGGGACGGCGTGGTTGAGGTCCTGCACCTGCCCCCAGGTCTTCTTCTCGTCGATGTCGACGAGGACAAGATGATCGCACAGTCCCTGGTTGACCAGTGCGTATGCGTAGGCGACGCCGACGTCCCCGGCGCCGACGAGGACAATTTTCGTTCCGACCGGTCCGTGTGCCGTGACCATGACCGTGTCCTTTCCGTTGCTGTTGGCCCGCTGTGTCCGTACTCTTTCCGGGCTCTTTCCGGCGCTGTCGCGCGTGCCCGCCAGGGTAGTTGCCGGACCGGAACTTCGCCGGGGGCGGACCGGCAGCGCAGCCCGGAAAAGTTCAATCTATTGAACTCCAATCTTCCATAACATAATCATTGCGGGGGCGGCGAAACCGGGCCACACTGGAGAGCTGTAACGACGAAAGCAGAACCGACCGAAAGGACGTCATCCATGGCCGTCTACGAACTCCCCGACCTCCCCTACGCCTACGATGCGCTTGAGCCGCACATCTCCGCCGAGATCATGCAGCTCCACCACGACAAGCACCACGCGACCTACGTCGCCGGCGCCAACGCCGCTCTCGAGGCCCTGGAGAAGGCCCGCGAGGACGGCGGCAACCCGGACACCATCCGCGCACTGTCGAAGAACCTCGCCTTCAACCTCGGTGGCCACACCAACCACTCCATCTTCTGGAAGAACCTCTCCCCGAACGGTGGCGGTGAGCCGACCGGCGAGCTGGCCGAGGCCATCAACCGCGACTTCGGCTCCTTCGAGGGCTTCAAGGCGAACTTCACCGGTGCCGCGCTGGGCCTGCAGGGCTCCGGCTGGGCCGTCCTGGGCTACGACCACATCGCCGACCGCCTGGTCGTCCAGGAGCTGACCGACCAGCAGGGCAACACCTCCATCAACCTGACCCCGCTGCTCATGCTCGACATGTGGGAGCACGCCTTCTACCTCCAGTACAAGAACGTGAAGGCCGACTACGTCAAGGCCGTCTGGAACGTCTTCAACTGGGACGACGTCGCCGAGCGCTACGCCGCCGCCAAGGCGAAGTAGCTCCACCCGCGCACCGTCTGCGCGATGCTGACCCGGGCGTCCCGGGGCGGTTCCCCTCATCGGGAACCGCCCCGGGGCGCCCGTCGTCGTCTCCGGGGCGCTCCGGGACACCTGCCCCTGCAGGTGTACGTCGACAGGGTGCTTTCCCGGGGCTGCGCCACCCTGTCGACGCACACCCGGGGCACGCCTGGGGCACGCGTGGGGCACGCCCTGCCCCACGCGGGGCGCCCGGTGCCGCCCGGCGCCACCCGGGACCGCATCCACCGGGCCACACGCTAGGCTGGCGGCCGTGAGCAAGAAGGCGAAGAAACAGCAGCACGGCGCGACCCCCGCGGTCCTCGCCCTGGAGAAGGCCGGGGTGCAGTACACCGTCCGCACCTTCGAGCACGACCCCGAGGTCGAGAACTACGGTGACGAGGCCGCCGCCGCACTCGACATGCCGGCGCAGCAGATCTGCAAGACCCTCCTCGTCGACCTCGACGGCGGCCCGCACGACGGACGCATGGGAGTCACCGTGGTCCCGGTGACGATGATGCTCGACCTCAAGGGGGTGGCCGCCGCCTTCGGGGCGAAGAAGGCGGCCATGGCCGACCCGGCGGCGGCCGAACGGTCCACCGGCTATGTCGTCGGCGGCATCAGCCCGCTCGGCCAGAAGAAGCGGCTGCCCACCGTGCTGGACGCCGCGGCGGCGTCCGAACCCGTCATCCTCGTCTCCGGCGGACGCCGGGGTCTCGACGTCGAACTCGCCCCGGCCGATCTCGTCACGGCGCTGGACGCCACGGTCGCCCCGGTCAGCCGGGCCGACCTCCACCGCTGAGCCCCGCAGCTCCGGCGGCAGAGTCTGCGCAGTCTGTGCCGTCTGTGCCGCCGTCGGGCTCTTACCCGCAGGTCACGCCGGTGGCGTGGACGGGGCAGTACCCGTCCGGGTTCTTGTCCAGGTACTGCTGGTGCTCGTCCTCGGCGAGGTAGTACTGCCCCGCCGGAGTCTCCACCAGGGGGATGATCTCCGTGGTCACGTCCCCGTAGCCGGCCTCCTTGAGCCGCTCGGCATAGGACGCGACCACCTTCCGCGCCACCGCGGTCTGCTCCGCGACCTGCTCCGGAGTGCCGACCGGGTAGATCACCGACCGGTACTGCGCGCCGACGTCGTTGCCCTGCCGGTCCCCCTGCGTCGGGTCATGGTTCTCCATCGCGACCTTGAGGATCGTCTCCAGTGAGATGACCGCCGGATCCCACACCACGTCGACGACCTCCGCATGGCCGGTCCGGCCGGTGCACACCTCACGGTAGGTGGGGTTGGCGGTGTAGCCGCCGGCGTAGCCGACCGAGGTGGACTCCACCCCGTCGAGCTGCCAGAACAGCTTCTCCGCACCCCAGAAACAGCCCAGGCCGAGCACGATGTGTTCCTGGCCGGGCTTCCACGGCCCGGTGATCGGCGTCCCGAGCACGGTGTGCGGGGCCGGGTCGGGCAGCACGGGGGCGCTGCCGCCCTTCAGTGCGGTCTCCGCGGTCGGACGCTGCGTCCGGACCGGGCCTGACGAGTTCAGGGCCATGAGACGTTCCAGGAAATCCACGGGTGTCCTCCTTCGGTAACCCGGCGCCGGTACTCCGTCAGTACTCCAGCTGCGGCACGCCGGGAGCGCCGAGCCGCAGCCACCGCCGGATCGCGGCCGGCGAGTAGCAGTCATCGGCGTTGTACCGCTCCAGGGTACGCCGGGCAGCGGACGCCGCATCCCGGTCCGCGCCGACGGCGACCTCGAACAGGTCGATCGCCGCACGGCCGTCGACGTCCTTCTGGCTGAACGTGAATCCGGCCAGCGGAGCGACGTTCTTCAGCCCGAGCGAGTCATTGGCCGCCAGGGCGGTGCGCACCAGGGCGAAGACGTCCACCCACTCCGCCGAGCCGAGGAAGGCGTTGACCTCCGTCAGCGTCGGCATCGTCACGGTGCCCGACGGTCCCGGCGTCCCGTCGTCGTCCCGGGTGGTGACCAGGTACTCCCGGCCGCCGAAGCGCCCGGCGTAGTGCCGCAGCCAGTGGTTCTCCCCCTGCCGCGAATAGCAGTAGGCGCGGAACACCCGGCCGTCGGCGAGGGCGGCGGCCCGGCGCGCCATGAGCCACGACCAGAACCGGGCGACGTGGGCGCCCTCGTCGGGCAGGTCCCCGAAGTCGGTGAAGGCCCGGTACTCGGACCCGTCGAAGGTGCCCCACAGGAAGGTGCCGCGGCCGGGGTGGGCCTCCATGTCGACGTCGATCTCCACGGCGTCCGCCAGTTCGGCGGCCATCGGCATCTCCCCGTCGGAGAGCCGGTCCGGCATCCGGAACGGGTGGCCGCACCACAGGTCGGGGCGGGTGATCCAGCGTCGCAGCGGGCGCCGGAGGTACCCGATCCCGGCCAGCCACGCGGCGGCGAGTGCCGGGGTCTCCGGGTCGACGGAATGGAGGTCGGGGGCGTCGGCCCCGGTGAGTGCGGTGCGGGCCGCCGGATCATCCGCCAGGGCGGCGAGGGCGGGCAGGGTGCCGATCCCGCGTTCCCGCCAGCCTTCGCCACGGTCCCCCGGCAGCATGAGGCTGAGGTCGCCGCGGGACAGCAGGACGGACCGGCAGTGGTTGTGGAATTCGCAGTCGGTGCACTCCCGGACCCGCCGCGGCCCGTCGGGGACGGGCACCGCCAGTGCCCGCTCCAGCCCGGGCACCACCCGGGAGGCCGGGATGACGAGACACCGGGTGTACCCCGAGCCGATGACGCCGACGACGCCGGACGCCACCCCGTACCGCTCGAGCAGGGTGTGGGCGACCGCGACCCGCTGCGAATCGACCGGTGTGCTGCGGTGTTTCAACGGTGCCGGGACCGGGTCGGCCAGCCCGAGGGCGGCGACGTCCACGATCTGCACGGAGCCGTCGCCGGTGCGCCCGGCAGGCAGCCGTTTCGCCACCGAGTGGGCGGTCACCGCGACCGGCATGTAGCTGAGCCCGGTGCCGGCGCCGGTCCCGTGGTCGGTCCGGACCAGCAGGTCGATCCCGCAGGCCAGCGCACCATCGGCGAGGACAGCGCCGGTGATGAGCCGGGTTCCCGCCGCCATCGCCTCGAGGGTCCGCTCGGCGGCGAGGTCGGCGTCCGATGCGGTCGCGGCCGGAATATCGGCGCGGGTGGGGAGCAGCCGGTCGCCGATGCGCGGGCCGGTCGGCAGGGCGTCCCACACCGCCTGACGGCGCAGTGCGGACCGGTGCCGGTGAGCGACCCGGTCGGCCAGCTGCTCCACCGTGACCTCGGGGTGCACCAGTCCGGCCGGGGCGGCGCGCCGCAGGACGCTGCGCCACCGGCAGCCCGAGAGTTCCGACGGGGTCACCGGTGCAGGGGAAGGGAGTACGGTCACAATGCCCCTATCCTATTGGCTAGAGTGGTCAGGCAGTGAGCCGACACCGGTCGGCAGTGACAGGGCCGCGAGACACAGGAGAGCACAGCACCATGGGAGTTTTCAGCACGCTGCGGCGCCGCCGCTACGAAAAGAAGGCGGCGTACAAGGCGGCGAAGGTCCGGGCGAAAGCGACGGCCAAGGCCCAGGCGAAGCTCGACAGGAACGCCGAGAAGTACCTGCGTAAGACGACCGGGAAGATCCGCAAGGCGGAGCTCAAGGATGCGAAGGCGCAGCGCAAGCAGGACGGCAAGCTCGCCGAGGCGCTCGTCGCCCAGGCGAAGAACAGGGGACCATCGGCCAAGAAGGCCCTCGGTGCGCTCGGTATGGCACGGGTCCTGGTCCCCGTCGCACTCCCGTTGATCTACCGCGGCCTCAACCAGCTCAACCGGGTGCCCGCCGGCCAGGGCCTGTTCCGGACGGATGCCGGCGCCGCCTTCACCGGGGAGGACGCCGTCCTGCGGGCGCGGATCGCCGACCTGCGCAACCGGCTGACCGGCGGTGGCGTGCCCGAGAAGTTCCGGGCGGACGCCACGGCGCGCCTGGGGAAGGTGGCGGACTCCCTCGACCGGGCGACGGCCGGTTCCGGTGAGGTGCCGTCGACGCTGCGGTCCTCCGCCGCCGCCGAACTCGACTCCCTCGACCGGGAACTTGATGCGGCGCTGCGCTGAATGGGCCGGGTAGGCCGGCAGCGGCCGGACTGATACCACCGTCAATATCGACGGTGGTTTTTCTTTGCGCCGGCAATGTTCGGGAATTCACATCCGAATTGACGTGACGGAGGTTATGACAGTGGTCTACAATCGCGACAACAAAGGAAACAACGACAGAAAGGACCATCCCATGGCCCGCCGTCAGATCACCCAGTTCTTCGACGATATCGACGACACTCCGCTCGAGGCGGACACCGTGAACACCGTCGAGTTCTCCTACAAGGGTTCCGATTACGTCCTCGACCTCTCCGACGAGAATGCACTCGCTTTCGCCGAGGCATTGGAGCCGTATCTCAGCAAGGCCACCAAGGTCGCCAAGAGCCGGTCCACCACCCGGGCCGCCTCCTCCAACGCCCCGAAGTCGGACCCGAAGCGCAACAAGCGTATCCGCGACTGGGCCCGGGACAACGGCCACACCGTCTCCAGCCGTGGCCAGATCTCGCACGAGATCATCGCCGAGTACGAACTCGCCCACCCCGAGGACAAGTAGCAGCCGGGCAGCAGTCGCCTCAGGGGGGCGCAAGCGGGCGCGTAGAGGGCAGGTGACGGGGCGGGGCGACGGTCAATCGGCCGTCGGGGCAGTGACGTCGTTGTTGTCGCCGGTCACAGTATGCCGGCCGCCCGGGCCGCCGCCACCGCCGAGGTCCGGGAACGCACACCGAGTTTCGCGTAGATATGCGCGAGATGAGATTTCACGGTTGCCTCGGAAAGAAACAGGACGGTACCGATTTCCCGGTTCGACCGACCACCGGCCACGAGCTGGAGAACATCGAGTTCCCGGGGGGACAGTGCAGATTCGCGTTCTTCCTCACGGTGCTGCAACCGGGTCGCGACCGCACCGGACATCACGGTTTCCCCTTTCGCCGCGGCACGGACCCCGGCAATGAGTTCCTCCGGTGGCGCATCCTTGAGCAGATAACCGACCGCGCCCGCATCGACCGCGCCGAGAATATCGACGTCGGTATCATAATTCGTCACCACGAGAACTTCCGGATGTCCCGGGATTTCCCGGATCCGTGCGGTGGCCTGTGCCCCGCTCTCCCGGTCCTGCCCCGCCTGACCGGCACCGAACCGCAGGTCCATGAGGACGACGTCCACACCGCCCTCCCGCACCCGCCGGACCGCATCATCCGCGGTCTCCGCTTCGCCGACGATCTCGATGTCGTCGGCGACGGCGAGGACGGCCCGCAGTCCCAGGCGGACGATGTGATGGTCATCCGCGAGCAGCACCCGGATCATCCGTTCTCCTTTCACCACACCGGTCAGGTTACCCTCAGTTGCTGTGCCGGGTCACTGTGCACGGTCACTGTGCCGGGGCATGCTGACCACGACCGCGGTACCGCCCGCCGGGAACGACTCGACGTCGAAGGTCCCGCCGGCCCCGAGCGCACGCCGCCGCATCCCCGCCAGGCCGATGTGCCCCTCGTCCGCCCGACCCTCCGCTGCCGCGGCCGCGGCCGCGACATCGAAGCCCCGGCCGTTGTCGACGATGTCCAGGCGCACGGCGTCCGCCTCCACGGTGAGGGTGATGCGCGCCTGTTCGGCGTGGGCGTGGAGCCGGATGTTCGCCACCGCGGACTGGGCGATACGCAGCAGCGCGGCCTCCTGTGTGACCGACAGGCCGAGGTCGGCGGCGTCGCCCTCCACGTCCACGCTCACCGTCACACTTCCGTCGGCACCGTCAGCGGTACCGGCGTCAGCAGCACCGCCGTCAGCGGCACCGGCCCCTGCGGTGCCGCCCGGGCCCGCCGCCAGGCGCCGCAGGGCGTCCACCAACGAGCCTTCCTGGAGGTCGGCGGGCTGCAGCGCCGCGATCATCGCGCGGGTCTCCCGCAGATTGTCCGCCGCGACCTCACGGGCGAGCCGCAGCTGCGCCACCGCCGGTGAGTCCTCCGGGACGCCCCGCTCGGCCGCGTGCAGCAGCAGCTGGATCCCCGAGAGCCCCTGCGCCACCGTGTCATGGATCTCGTGGGCGAGCCGCTGGCGCTCCGCGACGACCCCGGCCTGCCGCTCGGACTCGGCCAGCAGCCCCCGGGTGCGGACCAGTTCGTCGATGAGCCGGCGCCGGTCCTCCGAGACCGCCGTGATGCTCTCCACGACCACGGCGATGGCGATCGCGGCCGCCCCGGAGAGCACCGGGCCGAGGACCGCCCCGGTGCTCGGCCCGGCGACCGACACCGAGACCGCCACCGCGAGCATCGTCACCACCCCGGTCGTCACCGCACCCCACGGCGCGGGGAGCAGCAGGAGATACAGCACGAACAGGGCGAGCACCAGGTACGCGGCCGTGGCCTCCTGCAGTGCGAGCACCAGCCACAGGACGGTCAGCAGCGCCAGCCAGGCGACCCTGCGGCCCGTCCGGACCGGGAAGGGCCGCGTCAGCCCCACCGCGGCGGCCAGCGCGAAGAGCACCGCGGTGACGACGAGGACCGTCGGGGGCGTGCCGTGCCGGTCCGCGGCGACCAGCACGGTCACCGCCAGCAGCACGCCCAGGAGCCCGGCGACGGCACTACGGACGAGGACGCTGTTCACCGGCCCATGATCTCACATCCGCCACCCCGCGCTGCCGGGGCAGCATTCCTTCCCGAATATGTATCATCTTCCCCCGGCGGCGGCCGGGGCGTCCGGTGGCCTCTGTATCCTCGACCTGTGCAGATTTTCGAGTATCCGGCCTCCGCCGTCATGAAGCTGTGGCATCTGCTGCTCACCGCTCTCGGGGTGGACGAGGTCACCGCATGGGTGTTCACGGTGCCGCTTCTCGTGGTGACGGTCCGGTCGTTCCTCCTCCCCTTCGCCTACCGGGCGATGGCGGCCACCCGGCGTCTGGTGAATCTGCGTCCGGCGCTGAACGCCCTCGATGACGAGTACGCTGACCGTCTCGGTCCCGCGGATGTCCGGGAGAAACAGCAGCGGCGGAAGCAGATCCAACGGGACGGCGGCTACCGGATGCGCGACGGCTGCCTGCCGGCCCTCATCCAGATCCCGTTCTTCATCGGCCTGTACCGCATCCTGCTCCTCGTCTCACGCCCCGATGACCTGGAAGCCACCACCCACCCCGGCCGCGGTGCCCTCAACAGTGACGATGTCGACACGTTCCTGCAGGCCAGGATCTTCGACATTCCGCTGCCCGCCTACTCGGTGATGACCGACGAGCAGTTCAACTTCCTCGGCACCAGCGCCGACGCGGTGTTCCGGATCGCGCTGCCGCTGTGCATCGCCGCCGCCGTGTTCACCACGGTGAACACCTCCTACTCCATCCGCCGGAACTGGATGACCCTGGACGTCAACAGCGGTCTCGCCCGGTCGATGTTCAGGATGATGTTCGGCATCCTCGTCTTCGTCATGATCTTCCCGCTGGCCTTCGGTCTCGCAGGTCCCGCCCCGGTCGCGATCATGTGCTACTGGGTGATGAACAACCTGTGGACCGCCGTCCAGAACATCAGCTTCCACACGTACCTCGACCGGAAGATCCCCTACTCCGACGAATTCTTCGCCCACCGGAACGCCACACGGGACCGGCGTCGGGAACGCAGGCAGGAAATCAGGGACGCGAAGGCCGGCTTCGCCGCCCGGGAGAAGGACCGCGCCGGCCGCCGGCGTGCCCTCGACCAGCGCACCGGGGACGCCGCCTCCCTGTCCCCGCAGGAGCTCGCGGACGCTCTGGCGGAGCTGGAGAAGGAGGCGGCGCAGGACCGGGCGCACACGGACGCCGTGGTGAACCGGGAGAAGATCGCCAAACAGGAGAAGAAGGAGAAGACGCGGCGGGCATACCTCGAGGCACGGCAGCAGAGGCAGCAGGCCCAGGCGGCGACCCGGGAACCCTCCGGGGAGTCGGCTGGCGCGCCGGCCGACAGTCCGGCTGAGGATGCGGGGGATGCCCGGAAAGCCGGGGATGCCGGTACTGACGAGCCGTCCGGGGATGTGGACCCCTCCGGACGCCACCGACTCACGGACGACTGACCGTCGTCCGGCGACGGAGTCTCAGATGGTGTACATCATCGGCGCGGTGTAGAGCATCTGCTTCGCCAGCTCCCGCGCCGTCTCCAGCGGGCTGACGGTACGGCTCATCTTCGCCCCCGCGATGCCGCCGTCGAGAAAGACCATGAGCTGGTCGGCGAGAGTCCGGGAGGCGTACCCGAACTTCTCGGTGAGGAGATCCGCCATCGTGTCGCGACACCAGTGGCGGTGCGCCAGGGCGGCCTCGCGGATGTTGTCCTCACTTTCCGACTCCGGACGCGGGTACTCGCTCGCCGCGTTCTGGAAGTGGGACCCGCGGAAGTTCTCCTTGGGCTGGTCCGCGATGCACTTGTCGAAGAAGGCGAGGATCCGGTCCTCCGGCTTGGGCCGGTCGGCGCACAGTGCCTCCCAGTCCTCCCGCCATTTCCGGTCGAGTTCCTGGATATAGGCGACGACGAGGTTGTCCTTGGACCCGAACAGGGAATAGAGACTGGCCTTGGCCACGTCGGCGTCCCGCAGGATGCGGTCGATACCGATGACGCGGATCCCTTCGGTGGTGAACAGGTGGGTCGCACTGGCCAGCAGCCGGTCGCGTGGCCCCGGCCGGTTGCGCCGGCGGGACGTCGACTTCGTGCTCTTCGTCGTCTTCGCGGCCCGACCGGACGCAGATGAGCCAGTACCGGACATGCCGACCCTCCTGTTCTCCTGTGCTGTACGCAGAAAATCCTACACGACAGCCCGGTCCGTGAACGGACCGGGCTGTCTGCCTGTTCGCCGTCGTCGACGGCCCGAATGCCCTAGCGGGCGTCCGGCCGGACCACCATCATCGGGCACGGCGCGTACTGCAGCAGCGCCCGCGAGGTGGAGCCGAGCAGCATGCCCTTGAAGCCGCCGCGGCCGTGGGAACCCAGGACCAGCAGCTGCGCGTCCTCGGAGTTCTCCTTCAGGGTCTGGATCGGACGGTCGCGGTCGACGACCTCCTCGATCTCGACGTCCGGGTACTTCTCACGGAACGGTGCGAGCTCGTCCTCGAGCATCTTGCGTTCCTGGTCGGCGAGGGCGTCCAGCTGGGACTGCACGGCACTGAGGCCGACCAGGGTGGACTGCACCTGGGCGTCCGCCCAGCTGTGGACCGCGCGGAGGGTGGCCTTGCGGGCGTCCGCCTCACGGAAGGCGTACTCCATCGCCTTGCGGGAGATCTCCGAACCGTCGACACCGACGACGACGGGGCCGTACTTGGTGTCGTTGGTGACGTCGCTGTCCTTACGGACCACGACCACCGGGCAGTGGGAGTGGGCGACGACGGCGGAGGACACCGAACCGAGGACCAGGCCGGACAGCCCGCCGAGTCCGCGGGAACCCATGACGATCATGTCGGCGGTCTCGGACAGCTCGAGCAGCAGGTCGATCGGGGTGCCCTCCGCGATGACGTGGCTGACGGGGATGTCCTTGCTGAACTGCGCGACCTGTTCGCGGGCGTTGTTGATCTTGTCCAGCGCCTCGTTCTCGAGCTCGTCGTAGAGCTCCTGCGGCGGCACCATGCCGTCGGCGTACATGAACTGGGGCATCGTGTAGGCCGTGGCCAGCTTCAGCGCGGTACCACGCTTCACGGCGGCGTTGGCGGCCCAGGCGACAGCGGAGACGCTCGCCTCGGAGCCGTCGACGGCAACGACGATGGCGTTGTCAGCGGTGACCTTCTTGTCCGACATCTTTTCCTCGCTCTTTCTCATGTACCGCCGCTGTACGGCGGGGGAACCTTTCACCCCCATTATCCCCCTCTCCGGACATCTCGCCCTACCCCACCCCCGCATGCGGGGAGTTCCGGACACCGCCTACCCGGGTTCCGGACAACAGCAGCAGAAAACCGCAGTTCAGCGCGTCCGAAGGGGGAGCACTGCAGCAGCGCCCCGACTGTCCGACGGTACACTCACAGGGGTGACTCTCCCCCGGAGTGACCTCTCAGTGTCAAAACAACATCAGTTCGTGGGACCCGGCGCCGGCTCGGCGTTGGCGGGGAACAGGAAGTTGAAGATGTTCTGGAACGCACCGACGATGACCCGGCCGAAATCGGTGGCCAGGAAGTCCATGACAGGGGCGAGAATCGCGTTGATATCCATGACAAGGAGATTAGCCTGAAGAACCCACCTCTCCCAATCCGCGAGGGTCTGAACCCGTCCCGGGTCCGGCTGGAGCAGACGACGACCGCCTGGCGTGCCGTCCGCCGGCTCATCGACACCCAGCAGCACCATGACCCCACCGATGATGCGACGGCCCTGCGGGCCCGCTTCGCCGAGGGCGGCGTACGGCTCGATGACGGTACCCGGTTGTCGCCCGCGTCCGTGGTCGACCGGGGCCAGTTCATCTGGTTCTACCGCCGGCCGGCGCCGGAGCGACACGTCCCCGGGGAGCTCCGGCTTCTCTACCGCGATGAGGATCTGCTGGTGGTCGACAAGCCGCCTTTCATGTCCACGCTCCCCCGTGGCCAGCACATCACCGAGACCGCCGTGGTCCGGGCCCGTCGGCAGTTCGGCCTGGGGACGCTGTCGCCGGCGCACCGCCTGGACCGCCTCACCCGGGGCGTGCTGCTGTTCACGGTCCGCCCCGAGGTCCGGGGCCGCTATCAGCAGCTCTTCGAGCGCCGGGCCGCACAGAAGGTCTACAGCGCGCTGACCGCCGTCCCCGAGGGGTGGCGGGACGCCCTGGCCGGACAGGGCGAGGCACTTCTGCCCGTGCCGGCCGGCGCACTCCACACCGGCAGTACTGCGACGTCGCTGCCGCTCCCCACCGCCGACCGGCCGTGGCAGCTGCGCCACCGGATGATCAAGTACCGCGGCCGGATGGCGACGTTCCTCGAGGACGGCGAACCCAACAGTTCCACGTCGGTGACCGGGCTCAACCTCGTTGACCGGCCGGACGCCGCCCTCGAGCTCGGGATTCCGGATCAACCGCTCCTCGAGTGGCGCCTTGAGCCGCACTCGGGACGGACACACCAGCTGCGTCTCAATCTCCGCCTGTTCGGGCTCCCCATCCTCAACGATCCGCTGTACTCGGTGCTGTCCGACGAGGCGCTCTGGAACGAGGACGCCCCGATGCCCTACGTTCCCTCCGTCGACGAGGAGGACTTCTCCCGCCCGATGGGGCTGACCGCCCGGTCACTGTCCTTCACAGACCCGATCAGTGGGCAGCCCCGGCTCTTCACCTCGTCATTCCGGTAGGGCCCGGGCGGCAGTCCGCTCCCCATCTCCCCGGTTCCCCGGCTCTGACCCGTCTGAGCCGGTCAGCCCCCGGGTTCCGCCGACCCCGACTTCCGGCCCCGGCACCGGGGTAGACCCGCTCTCAGTCCCCGGGTGTGCGTCGGCAGGGTGGATTCTCCCCGCTGGACCACCCTGCCGACGCACACCCGGCCCCGCCAAGACGACGCCCCGTCGATCCCGCCCGGTCGGCGCCCGGACGCAGCGACCCCGGCTCCCACCACCCTGCACAATGCGGTCGTCCGTGAAGTCGAGCACGGAGCAGCGCGACGACGCCCCCGGCCCGGTTTCCTGCTCGACGTCACGCACCACACCCACCGCCGGTCGCCCACGCCGGAACCGGCACCTGCCCCGGAAGTGCGGAAAAGCGCGCAGCAACGGGCCCGGCGTCCGGGTGTGCGTCGGCAGGGTGGATTCTCCCCCGCCGGGCCACCCTGCCGACGCGCACCCGGCACCGCCGGGCCGGCCGGTGACACCCCGGCACAAGACATACCGTCCGACCACGGACCCGAAAACTGCGCGCACGCACAAAAAGAAGGAGGCCCCGCCCCCACCCCGACCGACCAGAAGTCGACCAGAGCAGGGGGCAGGACCTCCCACACACGTTTAATGCCGGCGGCGACCTACTCTCCCACACCCTCCCGGGTGCAGTACCATCGGCGCAGGTGGGCTTAGCTACCGGGTTCGGAAAGGGACCGGGCGTGACCCCACCGCCAAAACCACCGACAAATCTATCAACGAAACAACCACACACACCCAAACCACCACCACACGGGCGGGGAACAGTATGCTGTGCCGTTCCAGACACTGCACAATGGACGCGAAAACTCTCCTACGCTGCAACACATGCCGCACACCAACAACCACCAACGTGACTGCTTAATGTGTAATGCTCGGTCAATTAGTACCGGTCACCTCCACCACTCACATGGCTTCCAGATCCGGCCTATCAACCCCGTCGTCTACAGGGAACCTCACACGAAACCTCATCTCGAAACAGGCTTCCCGCTTAGATGCTTTCAGCGGTTATCCCTCCCGTACGTAGCCAACCAGCCATGCCACGGGCGTGACAACTGGCCCACCAGAGGTACGTCCAACCCGGTCCTCTCGTACTAGGGTCAGCCTTTCTCAAGTTTCAACGCGCACGGCGGATAGAGACCGAACTGTCTCACGACGTTCTAAACCCAGCTCGCGTGCCGCTTTAATGGGCGAACAGCCCAACCCTTGGGACCAACTCCAGCCCCAGGATGCGACGAGCCGACATCGAGGTGCCAAACCATCCCGTCGATATGGACTCTTGGGGAAGATCAGCCTGTTATCCCCGGGGTACCTTTTATCCGTTGAGCGACACCGCTTCCACAAGCCGGTGCCGGATCACTAGTCCCGACTTTCGTCCCTGCTCGACCTGTCAGTCTCACAGTCAAGCTCCCTTGTGCACTTACACTCAACACCTGATTACCAACCAGGCTGAGGGAACCTTTGGGCGCCTCCGTTACACTTTGGGAGGCAACCGCCCCAGTTAAACTACCCACCAGGCACTGTCCCTGACCCGGATCACGGGCCGAGGTTCAGACATCCAATACGATCAGAGTGGTATTTCAACAACGACTCCACAACCACTGGCGTAGCCGCTTCACAGTCTCCCACCTATCCTACACAAACCGAACCGAACACCAATACCAAGCTATAGTGAAGGTCCCGGGGTCTTTTCGTCCTGCCGCGCGTAACGAGCATCTTTACTCGTACTGCAATTTCGCCGGGCCTGTGGTTGAGACAGCAGGGAAGTCGTTACGCCATTCGTGCAGGTCGGAACTTACCCGACAAGGAATTTCGCTACCTTAGGATGGTTATAGTTACCACCGCCGTTTACTGGGGCTTAAATTCTCCGCTTCGGGCCAAAGCCCTAACAGGTCCTCTTAACCTTCCAGCACCGGGCAGGCGTCAGTCCGTATACATCGACTTACCGTCTTCGCACGGACCTGTGTTTTTAGTAAACAGTCGCTTCCCTCTATTCTCTGCGACCCACACCAGCCAACAGTCCGCAAAAGACCACGACCAGCACGGGCCCCCCTTCTCCCGAAGTTACGGGGGCATTTTGCCGAATTCCTTAACCACAGTTCACCCGAACGCCTCGGTATACTCTACCAGACCACCTGTGTCGGTTTAGGGTACGGGCCGAACACGCACTCGCTAGAGGCTTTTCTCGACAGCACAGGATCACCGACATCCCCACAAAAGGGTACGCATCACGCCTCACCCACAATGTGCCCCGGATTTACCTGGGACACGGGCCACACGCTTACACCACAATCCAATAAGTGGCTCGGCTACCTCACTGCGTCACCCCATCACTAGACTACTACGGATCAGGTCCCACGCATCCACACCACCAGCACACCAAAGATGCACCGACAGTCCTTCAGGGTGGTTAGTCTCACCGCCTCATCTTCTTTCGCACATGCTCGGGTACGGGAATATCAACCCGTTAACCATCGACTACGCCTGTCGGCCTCGCCTTAGGCCCCGACTCACCCTGGGAAGACAAACTTGACCCAGGAACCCTTAGTCATTCGGCGGATGAGTTTCTCACTCATCAATCGCTACTCATGCCTGCATTCTCACTCGCATAGCCTCCAGCACTGGGTCACCCCGCACCTTCACCGGCCACACGACGCTCCCCTACCAACCACACACCAAGTGTGCAGTTCCGCGGCTTCGGCGGTGTACTTAAGCCCCACTACATTGTCGGCGCACGGCCACTCGACCAGTGAGCTATTACGCACTCTCTCAAGGATGGCTGCTTCTAAGCCAACCTCCTGGCTGTCTTCGCGACCGCACATCCTTTTCCACTTAGCACACCCTTAGGGGCCTTAGCCGGCGATCTGGGCTGTTTCCCTCTCGACCACGAAGCTTATCCCCCGCAGTCTCACTGCCGCACTCTCACTTACCGGCATTCGGAGTTTGGCTGACGTCGCTAAGATGATAGTCCCGCTCAACCAACCAGTAGCTCTACCTCCGGCAAGAAACACACGACGCTGCACCTAAATGCATTTCGGGGAGAACCAGCTATCACGGAGTTTGATTGGCCTTTCACCCCTACCCACAACTCATCCCCTCAGTTTTCAACCTAAGTGGGTTCGCGCCTCCACGACGTCTTACCATCGCTTCACACTGGCCATGGGTAGATCACCCCGCTTCGGGTCCAGGACACGCCACTAAAAACACACTCGTTAGTATTCGCTTTCGCTACGACTACCCCACACGGGTTAACCTCGCGACGTGCCGCTGACTCGCAGGCTCATTCTTCAAAAGGCACGCCATCACCCCAAAAGGCTCTGACGGATTGTAAGCACACGGTTTCAGGTACTATTTCACTCCCCTCCCGGGGTACTTTTCACCATTCCCTCACGGTACTATCCGCTATCGGTCACAATGAGTATTCAGGCTTACCGGGTGGTCCCGGCAGATTCACAGCAGATTCCACGAGCCCGCTGCTACTCGGGGACACTCACACACCCGCACACACATGCTTTCACGTACCGGACTCTCACCGTCTACGGCAGGCCATCCCAGACCACTTCCGCTAACACGCATGCCACAGGCGACCAGCTGTCAGACCAGTCCTGCAAGACCCCACAACACCGACACCGCAACCCCTGACAGGTATCACACAGCACCGGTTTAGCCATCATCCGCTGTCGTTCGCCACTACCCACGGAATCACAATTGTTTTCTTCTCCTGCGGGTACTGAGATGTTTCACTTCCCCGCGTCACTCCCACACCGACTATACATTCACCGGCAGGTGACCGCCCACAACGACGGCCGGGTTTCCCCATTCGGACACCCTCGGATCAACGCTTGGTTGACAACTCCCCGAGGCATTTCGCAGTCTCCCACGTCCTTCATCAGCTCATCATGCCAAGGCATCCACCGTGTGCCCTTCACACACAACACAAACAGACTCAAAAAGAGCCCGGGTGAACAACAAAAAAATTTGCAGTAATAAAGAAGATACTCGCGTCCACTATACAGTTCTCAAACAACACGAACCCCCGAGAACCGACAACCACCAACGGCCACCGGACAACCAGGAATCCCAGAATCAGGAGTAGGACACTCCAGACACCCAACAACGATGACGAACCAAACTTGCTGCACCACAGCGCACAACAACCGGCCGACCCACATCACGCTCGTGGCATCCACCCGGATTAACAAAAAAGCACCCAAACGTCCGTGTTGACGCGGTGCACAAAAAACTCCTTAGAAAGGAGGTGATCCAGCCGCACCTTCCGGTACGGCTACCTTGTTACGACTTCGTCCCAATCGCCGATCCCACCTTCGACGGCTCCCTAACGAGTTTGGGCCACCGGCTTCGGGTGTTACCAACTTTCATGACGTGACGGGCGGTGTGTACAAGGCCCGGGAACGTATTCACCGCAGCATTGCTGATCTGCGATTACTAGCGACTCCGACTTCATGGAGTCGAGTTGCAGACTCCAATCCGAACTGAGACCGGCTTTAAGAGATTAGCACCACCTCACGGTGTAGCAACCCACTGTACCGACCATTGTAGCATGTGTGAAGCCCTGGACATAAGGGGCATGATGATTTGACGTCATCCCCACCTTCCTCCGAGTTAACCCCGGCAGTCTCCCGTGAGTCCCCACCACAACGTGCTGGCAACACAGGACAAGGGTTGCGCTCGTTGCGGGACTTAACCCAACATCTCACGACACGAGCTGACGACAACCATGCACCACCTGTATACCGACCACAAGGGAAGACACATCTCTGCGCCGATCCGGTACATGTCAAGCCCAGGTAAGGTTCTTCGCGTTGCATCGAATTAATCCACATGCTCCGCCGCTTGTGCGGGCCCCCGTCAATTCCTTTGAGTTTTAGCCTTGCGGCCGTACTCCCCAGGCGGGGCGCTTAATGCGTTAGCTACGGCACAGAAGTCGTGGAAGACCCCCACACCTAGCGCCCACCGTTTACGGCATGGACTACCAGGGTATCTAATCCTGTTCGCTACCCATGCTTTCGCTCCTCAGCGTCAGTTACTGCCCAGAGACCTGCCTTCGCCATCGGTGTTCCTCCTGATATCTGCGCATTTCACCGCTACACCAGGAATTCCAGTCTCCCCTACAGCACTCAAGTTATGCCCGTATCGCCTGCACGCCCGGAGTTGAGCCCCGGAATTTCACAGACGACGCGACAAACCACCTACGAGCTCTTTACGCCCAGTAATTCCGGACAACGCTCGCACCCTACGTATTACCGCGGCTGCTGGCACGTAGTTAGCCGGTGCTTCTTCTACCACTACCGTCACAAAAGCTTCGTCATGGTTGAAAGGAGTTTACAACCCGAAGGCCGTCATCCCCCACGCGGCGTCGCTGCATCAGGCTTGCGCCCATTGTGCAATATTCCCCACTGCTGCCTCCCGTAGGAGTCTGGGCCGTGTCTCAGTCCCAATGTGGCCGTCCACCCTCTCAGGCCGGCTACCCGTCGCCGCCTTGGTAGGCCATTACCCCACCAACAAGCTGATAGGCCGCGAGCTCATCCTGCACCGAAAAACTTTCCACCACCAGTACCAACCAATGGTCCTATCCGGTATTAGACCCAGTTTCCCAGGCTTATCCCGAAGTGCAGGGCAGATCACCCACGTGTTACTCACCCGTTCGCCACTCGAGTACCGGGTGCAAGCACCCGGCCTTTCCGTTCGACTTGCATGTGTTAAGCACGCCGCCAGCGTTCGTCCTGAGCCAGGATCAAACTCTCCATAAAAGCAAAAACCCTACAAAGAGCCCTCACTGGCAAACAAAAAACAAAATACTGAACTGCTGACAATCAAAAGATCATCACAATCCGACCCGGTCGGGGGACCAAGGTCGGACCAATCACCACAGTGACACAGCAACAGCAACAATCAGATATCAATGATTTAACGAACCCCCGACTATTCAGGGCTCGCCGGCACCACCGACACAGACCAACCTGTTGTCATGCGCACACTGTCGTGCAACAAAAAACTTGGTTCATCACGCTATTGAGTTCTCAAACAACCTACGCACACCACAACCAACCACCCACAGGCGGCTGCTCGAAGCGACTCCCTGAACTGTAACCCCCCGTTCACACAATCGCAAACCGGAAGCGACACCGCCTACCAGGGTGCAGGACCCGGTGTCTGTTCGTCATAACCCGCGGCGACCGCCGCGCTGACCCGACATAATCTACACACCCACCCCAGGAAACACACATCCCCAGGTCAGAGCATGTTTCACTTCTGATCATCGTCCGGAGCGAGACCGAACCACTCCCGGAAGCCGCCGCCCTCGGCCACGGCGGTCCGGCCGAGCAGCACCCGGCAGGCCCCGGACGTCACGGCGACAACCACGACCACCACAGCGACCGGCCCCACCGTCAGCCACGTCAGGTCATGGTCCGGCCAGCCCGCCAGGCCGGGGCTCCATGCCCAGACCACCAGACCCGCCACCAGAAAGCCGCCCAGGAACCAGACGGCCACCTGGACCGCTCCCGGCGCCACCTGGACAACCAGTGCCGCCAGCACCGTCCCACCGACGAGCACCATGCCCGTGGCGAGACCGGCGAGGCCGAGCTGCACTGTCCCCGCCACATCCTTCGGATGCAGCAGAGCCGCTTCGTCCATCAGGCCCCATCGACCCGCGACCAGGAGCTCCAGCAGGACCGCCGTCAGCGCACCCACCACTCCGGCGACCGGCACAACCACCGCGCCGCGCAGGACCGCGGTCGCCCAGTCATGACGTCGGCCGCCGAAGACCAGCCACCCGGTCAGCCCGTCGGCAAGGTTCGCGGCGACGGCGACCACGACGATCTGGCTGACGGCCACCCCGGCCAGCAGGATGACGGCCCGGGCGGTCCGATCGGGAAGCAGACCCCGGGCCACGAGTTGTACCGGGACAACGGCCAGCCCGGCCGCGGCCAGGGCCCACCAGGCGCGACGGACCAGGTTCCGCAGGACCAGGCGGTGTCCGTCTGGTGCCGCGGCGTCCGCAGGGCGTCCGCTCTCCCGGTCACGGCGGTCGATCCGCGCCTGTTCAGCGACGCCCGGACGCGCTGATCCGCGCAGCCGGACGACCGTGTCCCCGACGGTCACGAGCGCGACGAGACCGGCGGCGATGCCGATGTCCACCCCACGACCACCCTGCGTCAGGGCGATGACCAGGGCGATCAGCCCGACCGTCAGCTCGGAGAGCACCAGGCTGAGGGCGCCAGCGACGAGGACATGTCGCCGTTCCTCGCCTGCACCGAGGCCGAACACCCGGAGTTCCCGGGTGGACAGCGTCGTCCGCGTCCACGCCGTCGCCGAGACCAGGACGATGATGCACAGCACCCTCTTCAGACCCGACGGATCATCGGTGAGCAGCAGAAGCATCAGCGGGAACGCCAGACCGCACAGTCGACCCCACCAGCCGGAGCGCAGGGCCAGCAGGCAGATCCGCAGATGAGGGCGCCACGGCAACGTCGTCGGGGCAGCGGACGCGGGCCGCATCCTCGCCGGGGCCGTCATCGGGCACCTCCCCGGGCATCCGCCCGGGCCCCGCCGTCGACCCCGCCGTCGGCCCCGCCCCGGGCGAGGGCGGCATGACCGAGATCCGGCTCACTGAGCTGCACCCAGAGCTCCGTTGCCGCGGCGACCAGCCGGTCGTCGTCGAGCGAGGCGTCGAGGGTGACGCGGCGGCGTCCGGCGGCGGCGTCCTCCCGCAGCACGTGCGCCGGCACGCGGCCGAGCAGCGCGCCGACCGCGGTCGTCGACCCCTCGGCGACGGCGGTGCCACGGGTCAGATCCTCGGTACCGGTACAGGCACGGACCTGTCCTCCGTCCAGCAGGATGACGGAATCGAGCAGCAGGGCGGCATCGTCGAGGTGGTGGGTGGAGAGGATGACGGTGCGGTCCGGGTCCGCGGTGAGCTCGTCGAGCAGCACCCGGTACAGCAGCTCACGATTCTGCACGTCCAGCCCCAGGTACGGCTCGTCGAGCAGGATGATCTCCGTGCGTGCGCCGAGCCCCACGACCAGGCTCGCGAGGGTCTTCTGCCCCCGTGACAGGCCGCCGAACTCCGCCCGCGGGTTCAGTCCGGACCGGTCGAGCAGGTCGGCGGCGAAGGACTCGTCCCAGCCCGCCCAGCGTGCCCGCGCGATGTCCATGAGGGTGCGCACCGACATCAGCGGCGGGTACGGAACATCCGCGCCGGCGAGGACGATGCGGTCGAGGGCGCGCGGATTGTCCTGCACCGGTCCGGACGCCGCCCCGTCATCGAGGATGATCTCACCGGACACGGGCACCTGCCCTGCCAGGGCGCGCAACAGGGTGGTCTTGCCGGCTCCGTTGCGGCCGATCAGACCGTGGACGTGACCGAGCGGGATGTCGCAGGTGATGTTGTCGAGCGCGGTGGTGCGGCCGAACTTCTTCGTCACGCCGCGGAGGTGGAAGGCGGCGGTTGCCGGGGCGGCGGTGTCGGGGTTCATGCCAGGGCCTTTCTCTGTACGGAGCGGGTGACGCGGATGAAGCGTTCACCGAGCTCCGCGGGATCGAGATCGTGCGTGAGCTGGCCCCGGTCGAGGACGAGCAGGCGGGAGACGGTGCGTTCCAGATCCGCGAGCTGGTGGGTGGCGAGGATGACGGTGCGCGGTTCCTCGAGTCCGAGCAGTTCACGGGAGAGCAGGCGCCGCCCCTGGGCGTCCAGACCGACATAGGGTTCGTCGAGGAGGGTGACCGGCGTCCGGGACGCCAGGCCGACGATGATGCCCACGGCTGACCGCTGCCCACGGGACAGCTCCCCGTAGGCGGTGGCCGGCGCCACGCCGAAGGCCTCGCGCAGTCGGGTGGCGGTGGCGGCGTCCCACTGCGGGAAGCGGCGGGCGGCGGTGAGCAGCACCGTACTGACCGGCCACGCCGCCGGGTAGTCGACGTCGACCCCGGTGAGGCTGACAGTGCGGAGCACGTCGGGATCGTCGAAAGCTTCACGGCCCCCGACCTGCACTGATCCGGCGGTGGGGCGCAGTTGCCCGGCGATAAGGCCGAGCAGGGTGGACTTGCCGGCGCCGTTGCGTCCGGCGAGGCCGACGACGGTCGGGCCGTCGGACGCCGCGGGGATGTCCAGGGTCAGCGGGCCGAGCACCGGCGGCGTGGTGTCCGGTGCTCCGGGGTAGCGGAGTTCAGTGTCGGTGAGGGCGATCATGATTCCAGTCCTCTGCTGTCGGCGACCCGGTCGACGAGCTCGTGGAGCCCGGCGCGGTCGAGGCCGAGGGCGATCGCCTCGTCGACGAGCGGGGCGAGGTAGTCGGCGGCGAAGCTGTCTCGCCGCCGGTCCAGGACCCGCTCCCGCGCACCGGGTTCGACGAACATGCCGATGCCGCGCCGTTTGGCCAGCACACCGCGGTCGACCAGCAGTTGCAGTCCTTTGCGGGCGGTGGCCGGGTTGATGCTGTGGAAGGCGGCGAGCTCGGTGGTGGACGGGGCGCGTGCCCCCTCGGGCAGGGAGCGGTCGACGACGGCGTCCTCCACCAGATCGGCGATCTGGCGGAAGAGCGGGGCCGTGGTCTCGTCCATGCCGGTGCACCTCGTTCCGGTTCCGGGTTTTCAGTCAGTTGGTTAGTTACTCGTGTAACTAACCAATACAGGACGCCACGCCCGGCCGCAAGGATCCGCCCCTGCCACATCAGCCCCGGCAATGGGGCAGACTGGAGCCGGAAACACCCGAAAAACACCCGGAAGGTCCACCCACCATGCTCGAGCGCACTCTCATCTTCGTCGACACCTCCTACCTGCTCGCCAGCTTCTACAACTCCTGGGAGACCGGCGCCCGCTCCCAACTCGAGGTGGACCTGCCGGAAGTGGTGCGACTACTGACGACGATGGCCGTCAACCAGCTCGACCAACCGGTCCACCGGCAGAACTGGTACGACGGCATCCCGGATTCCGGCCCGCACCGCTACCAGCGGTCGCTGCGGTCCGAGCCGGGCGTCCAGCTGCGTGCGGGCCAGCTCATCGAATGGGGCGACCGGCGTACCCAGAAGGCCGTCGACACCCGACTCGTCGCCGACATGGTCGTCGCCGCACAGAAGCAGCAGTTCAGCGACTTCATCCTCGTCTCCGGGGACGCCGACATGCTGCCCGGCGTACATGAGGCCGTCGACGCCGGAATCCGGGTGCACCTGTACGGCTTCGGCTGGGACTCGATGTCCTCGAACCTCCGTTTCGCGTGCGACTCGACCACGATCCTCGACCCCCGCGAGGACTTCCGTGACTGCATGCGCCTCGAGGTCCTCGAAGGCCCGCTGCCGCCCGAGGCCGGTGGCCACGGTCATGCCGACCACCACGGTGACAGTGCCACCGGGCACACCGGGCACACCGGGCACGCCGGGCACGACGGGCATGCCGAGCACGACCGCGACGAGAAGCCCGAGGAGCGTGCCCGCTACAAGCCGATCGGGGACGCCGAACCCGTCGAGGACCTCGCCGGCGTCCAGCCGGTGCCGGACTACCGCACCCACCGCAGCACCGGGGACGCCGCGAATGCCGCGGACGCCGAATCCACGGAAGACGCGACAGCCCCGGCAGGCGCAGCAGGTACCTCAGATACAACCGGTACAGCGGACGCGGCGGCCCCGGCAGAGACAGCGAACGGGAAGGAGAAGGCCAGGGGCAGGACGGAGCAGGATCCCGCAGTTCCCGCCCTGCCGGGTGACGAGCCCGCCTGCTCCGATGACCTCCCGGAATCGACCACCCCGGCACCGAAGCCGGGCCCGCTGCCAGGTGGGCGACCGAATCCGTCGATGATGGCGCCCCGGCGCCGGCTGCGCAGCCGGTACGTCCCGCTACCCGATGAAGTGTGGCACTCCGGTGACCGGCAGAGTCCCTTCGACATCGGCGAGCAGTACGCGGTGTGGTGGTTCCACCATGCGGCGTCCACGGACCAGAAGGAGGAGGCGCACACGCTCACCGGCGGGCTGCTTCCCCAGGAGATCAACCGGCCGCTGCTGCAGTTCGCCTGCGAGACACTCCACGAGTACACGCTCACCGAGTACCAGCGCGTCCACCTGCGCGACGGCTTCCACTCCGGGATCCGGGGTGTGCTGCTGTCGAATCCGGAGGACCGGTAGGTGTAGTTCCCGGGCCGGTCCGGTCCGCAGATGTGCGACAATCACGGTCATGACCGAGCCCGCCGAGAACACCCCACCCGCCTCCGCCGACACCGGCGGCACGCCCGCCGGCACCGCTGCCTCCACCGTGGACCCTGTGAACCCGGTGGACCCGGTGGACACCGCGGACACCGCCCCGGTCGCCGCCGGCGGCCGCGGCCGACTGTGGTCGCTGTTCTGGCAGATCGTGGCCGCGGGAGCACTGGGCGGCGTCGTCACCCTCGCCGCCTGGTTCGTGCTGCGGCACGTCAACCTCCCCGCGTTCTCCAGCTCGAATGTCACGAAGGCGCTGGCGAGCGCCGCCGGCATCGTCGTCCTCGCGGTGCTCGCCGCCGTCGTGTTCCGGCTGCTCCACCCGCGTGGCCGTAGCACCACCACCGGCACCGGGTGGCGCCACACCGTCGCGGTCGTCCTGTGCTGGCTCGCCCCCGCCGGGCTCGTCATCGCGGCGCTGGGGATCCCGCTGTCGGCGACCCGCCTCTACCTCGACGGCATCAGTGTCGACCAGGCGTTCCGCACGCAGTTCCTCACCCGGATGACGGATTCCCCGGGGTTCGGCGACATGGCCTATGCGGACATGCCGAGCTTCTATCCGCGACTGTGGTTCCTCACCGGCGGCATCTTCGCGAAGGTCGTCGGATTGTCGGGCTGGGCGGCGTTCCAGCCGTGGGCGCTGGTCACGCTGGCGGCGTCCTGTTCGGCGCTGGTGCCGGTCTGGCACCGGCTGACCGGGTCACTGCCGCTGGGTGCGGTGATCGCGACGGCGACGACGGCCGTCCTGCTGTACACCGCGCCGGAGGAGCCGTACTCCGCGGTCGTCGCGCTCGGTATGCCCGCCGCCCTGGTGCTCACCGGCCGGGCGGTCCGCGGGTCCCGGCCCGCGATCCTCGGGCTCATCGTCTTCCTCGGCCTGTCGGCGAACATGTACACGCTCTTCACCGGTGTCGCGGCACTGGCGGTGGTGGTGATCGCCGTCGCCGTGGCCGTCCAGCAGCGCAGCTGGTCGCCGGTCCGGCGGCTCATCGTCACCGGGGTGGGGTCCGGGATCATCGCCCTGATCGGCTGGGGCCCGTACCTGAAGGACCTGCTGACCTCGGAGCACGGCTCCACCGGGCGGGCGCAGCACTATCTGCCGGAGAGCGGCACCGAGCTGCCGACCCCCTTCTTCCAGGCGAGCATCGTCGGGGTGCTCGGCCTGCTGTGCATCGTGTGGATGGTGTTCCGCTGGCGGCGCCGGATCGTCCGCAGCCTCGCCGTGGGCCTCATCGTCTGCTACGCGTGGGTGCTGCTGTCGATGGTCGCGCCGCTGGGCGGGTCGACGCTGCTGGGGTTCCGGCTGGAACTGCCGGTCGCGCTGATCCTCGTCACCGGCGGCATGCTCGCACTCGACGACCTGCGCCGGCACGGCGTGGCACGTGCCTACCCGCAGTTCATCACGCGTGAGGCCGCGCCGAAGGTGACCGCGGTGTTCGCGGTCCTGCTCACCGCGGCGACGGCCGTGTACGTCATCAGTGTGCCGCAGCACCTCCGTGACCACATCGACCTGGCGTACACGGACACTGACGGGGACGCCGACCGGGGCGACAAGATGCCGGCGGACTCGACCGTCTACTACGCCGACATCGACGCGGCGCTGCGTGACCGGCTGGGCGATGATCCGGCGGCGAGCGTGGTGCTCACCGACGAGAAGAACTTCCTCTCCTATTACCCGTACCACGCCTACCAGGCGATGACGGCGCACTACGCCAACCCGCTGGGGCAGTACGAGGCGCGCAACGCCGAGATCGAGGAGTGGACGAAGATCGACGATCCGACGGGCCTCACCGACGCGATGGACGCGGCCGCCGCCGACCACGGCTGGCAGGCGCCGGACGCCCTCGTCCTGCGTGGACAGCTCACCGACTCCGGCCTGCCGGACGGTCCGCTGAGCTACCGGATGTCCGACGACATCTACCCCAACGACCCGAACGTGCGGTTCCGCAGTGTCGACTTCCCGGCCGCCGCCTTCGACCGGGGCTGGGACCTCGTCCAGGTCGGTCCGTTTGTCGTGGCAATCCGGGAACGTTAGGCGTGCACAAGTCACTCACGTAACATGTGGTCCCATGTCACGTGTCGACGATGCAGCCTCCGAAGGCACTGCCGCCCCCGCAGAACCAGCCACCCCCACCAGCAATCCGGCAGGTGGGGGTGTCCGACGACTGAAACTGGTCGCCGTCGCCGCCGGCCTGCTGGGGCTGCTGATGTTCGTGCTCACGCCCTTCCTGCCGGTGACGCAGACCCAGTCCAGTTTCTCCTGGCCGCAGGACGACGACCTCCGCAGCGTCACCGCGCCGCTGATGTCGTACCAGGCGCAGGACATGGACATCACCGTCCCCGTCGACGAGGCCCGTGACCTCAACCCGGGGCAGACGACCGTCCTGTCCACCGTCCCGGAGGACTCCGAGGACGCCACCCTGCGCGGCATGTTCGTCCGCTCCACCCCCGACGGCATCGACGTGGTGGTGCGCAACTCCGTCATCTTCCAGGCGGACACGAAGACGATCGACGCCCTCCCGGCGGACGCGGTCCTGCGGATCACCTCCGACGCGGACGCCACGGCGGCGTGGATCCCCGACGGCGGCCCGGACGGCGGGGACCTCACCGGCACGCCGCTGACCGAGGACATGCGTCCGATGGTCACCGGCATCTACTCGGAGATGACTGACACCCCGGACAGCACCGCGGCTGCCACCGCTGCCGGGCTGAAGGCCGACGTCACCGTCGACTCCCGTTTCACCTCCTCCCCCACCGCGGTGAAGTACGCCGCCGAGATCCTCGGCGTGGTGCTCACCGTCGTCGCCCTCGTCGCGCTGCACCGCATGGACGTCCTCGACGGTCGCACCCGGAAGCGCCGCCGCTTCCTGCCGGCCGGCTGGTGGCGTCCCCGCTGGCTCGACGGCATCGTCGGCGCGGTCCTGGTGATCTGGTACTTCATCGGCGCCAACACCTCCGACGACGGCTACCTGCTGACGATGGCCCGGGCCAGCCACGAATCCGGCTACATGGCCAACTACTACCGGTGGTTCGGGGTCCCCGAGTCGCCGTTCGGTGCACCGTACTACGACCTCATGGGGGTGATGACGCACGTCTCGACCGCCTCCACGTGGATGCGGCTGCCCGGGCTGCTCGCCGGCATCGCCACCTGGATGCTGCTCTCCCGGGAGGTGCTGCCCCGCCTCGGCGCCCGGATCAGCCAGCGGCAGGTGGCCCACTGGACCGCCGCCGCCGTGTTCCTGGTGTTCTGGATGACCTTCAACAACGGCACCCGTCCGGAGCCGGTCATCGCCCTCGGCGCCCTGCTGACCTGGGTGTGCATGGAGCGCGCCATCGCCACCGGCCGGCTCCTGCCCGCCGCCCTGGGTGTGGTCGTCGCCGCCCTGTCGCTCGCCGCCGGCCCGACCGGCCTCATGGCCGTCGCCTCGATCCTCGTCGCACTCACCGGACTCATCCGAATCGCCATCCGGCGGCTGCCGCTGCTCGGCGTCCCGAAGGGCTCGGGGAAGGGGGCCGTCACCTGGGGCATACTCGCCCAGATCGCGCCGTTCCTCGCGGCCGGCACCGCGGTCCTCATCTGTGTCTTCGGTGACCAGACCTTCGCCGGCGTCCTCGAGGCGATCAAGGTCCGCGGCGACGTGGGACCGGCCCTGTCCTGGTACGACGAGCCGACCCGCTACACCGAGCTGCTCAAGCAGACCGTCGACGGATCCTTCCCGCGCCGCTTCAGCGTGCTCATGATGCTGCTGTGCCTCGCGGTGGTCATCGCCTCGATGCTGCGCAACCGGCGGGTCCCCGGCTCCGCCCACGGCCCGGCCCTGCGGCTGGTGCTCGTCGTCCTCGGCACCATGTTCTTCATGACGTTCACGCCGACGAAGTGGACCCACCACTTCGGCGTCTACGCCGGTATCGCCGCGGGCCTCGCCGCGCTGGCCGCCGTCGCGGCGTCCACGATGGCGCTGAAGTCGGCCCGTAACCGGATCATCTTCCTCGGCGGCTGCCTCCTGCTCTTCGCCTTCACCCTGTCGGGGACGAACGGCTGGTGGTACATCTCCAGCTTCGGCGTCCCGTGGTACGACAAGTCCATCCAGGTCGGCGGGATCGAGGTCTCGACCGTCATGATGGTGCTGTCGGTGCTGGTGATGATCTTCGGCGTGCTCGTCGGCGTGCTCTCCGACATCCGGGAGGCGAAGGCCACCACGGCGACGGAGCTCGCCGAGGTCGACGAGAAGGACCGGGCCCAGGCCCGTCGCCTCACCGGCCTGACCTCCGCCCCGATCGCGGTGATCACCGCGATCGTCGTGGTCTTCAACCTCGCATCCCTCGGCAAGGGCTTCATCTCCCAGTGGCCGGCGTACTCCGTGGGCAAGGGGAACCTCGAGTCACTGACCGGCGACACCTGCAACCTGGCCTCCGACGTCCGGGTGGAGACGAACACGAACGACTCCGTCCTCCCCACCGCCGACGGCACGGCGATGAAGGACTCGCTCACGGGCGAGGACTCCCACGGCTTCGACGCGAACAACATCCCGGACCGGATCCCCGAGAGCGGCGAGAGCGACGAGACGGGGACCGCCCCGGCGACCTCCGCCACCTCCTCCGGCACCTTCGGCAGCGCCGACTCCGGCGACAAGAGCGACGGCGGCACCTCGGGCGGACTCATCGCCCAGGCCGGTGTGAACGGCTCCTTCGCCGACCTGCCCTTCGGCCTCGACCGGAACCGCGTCCCGGTGACCGGCTCCTACACGGACGGCATCCAGCTGCCCGCCGCGACGACGACCAGCTGGTTCTCCCTGCCCGAGCGCAGCGACGACGCCCCGCTGCTCATCGTCTCCGCCGCCGGCCCGGTCGCCCACTACGACATGAACGGGGTGTTCCAGTACGGGCAGGCGCTCACCCTCGAATACGGCCGGAAGACCGACGGTGCCGGCAACTCCGGCGACAAAGGCTTCGAGCCGATGGGCACCCTCATGCCGATGGACATCGGCACCGCCCCGCAGTGGCGCAACCTGCGGTTCCCGATGGACCAGATCCCGTCGGACGCCACCGCGGTCCGGATCCGCGCCGAGGACAAGAACGTCACCGCCGACCAGTGGCTGGCGTTCACCCCGCCGCGTGTGCCCACGCTCGGCACCATGAACGACCTCGTGGGCGACGCCCCGTCGCTGCTCGACTGGGCCACCCCGCTGCAGTTCCCCTGCCAGCGTCCCTACGACCACTGGGCCGGTGTGGCCGAGGTCGCGCAGTTCCAGATGTCCGGCGACCACGACGCCAAGAAGGCCCACGCCCCGGTGCAGGACTACTACGGCGGCGGCGCCGGTGACCTGGTGGCGATGACCACCACCGCCGAGGAGCTGCCGACCTACCTGCAGGACGACTGGGGCCGCGACTGGGGTGTGCTGTCGAAGCTCACCCCGTTCCCCGCGGCCGACGGCAGTGAGCCCAAGCAGGTCGAGCTCGACACCGAGAACGTCCGCCGGTCGGGTCTGTGGACGCCCGGACCGATGAAGCACAACGAGAGTTAGCCGGCCGACCCGCCGGTGGGCGTTAGAGTGGGGCGCATGACCCACCCTGAGACAGCGTCCACCGCCGAGTCCACTCCCGACATCCCCGACAACATCACCGAGGCCGCCCGGCCGGTCCCCACCGCCGCCGACGACCTCTACCGGCACGTCAACGGCGAGTGGCTGGCGACCCACGAGATCCCCGCCGACCGTGCCGTCGACGGCACCTTCCACCAGCTCCGCGACCGCGCGGAGGCCGAGGTCCGGGAGATCGTCGAGGACGCCGCCCGGAACCGTCCGGACTCCCGCATCGGCGCGCTGTACAACTCCTTCATGGACGAGGACGGCGACGACAGCGGCCACGGCATCGAGCAGGCCGGACTCGCCGTCCTGGACCCCGACCTCGACCCGGTCCGGGACGCCGGCACCTTCGACGAGTTCGTCGCCGCACTCGCCCGGCTGGACCGGTGGGGCGTCGGCGGTGTGATCGGGTTCTGGACCGAGAAGGACGCCGGCGGCACCGGGGACGACGGGGATGCCGGAGCCGAGGTCGCCTACCTCACCCAGACCGGCCTCGGCCTGCCCGACGAGGCCTACTACCGGGAGGACCAGCACGCCGAGGTGCGCGCCGCCTACCGGGAGTTCGTCGGCACCCTGCTCAGCCTCGCCGCCGCCGACCAGCCGCTGCCCGGCCGTTTCGCCGGCGCGGACACCGCATCCGCGGCGGACGCGCTCGTCGCCTTCGAGACCGATCTCGCCAAGGGCCACTGGACCGCCGTGGACTCCCGCGACGCCGAGAAGACCTTCAACCCCACCGCCATCGCCGACCTGCCGACCGGCTTCCCCTTCGCAGCCTGGCTCGCGGGCGTGGGCATCACCCCGGACAACGCACCGCACGTCATCGTCTCCCAGCCCAGCTACCTCGACCACGTCGGCACCCTCGTCGACACCCACGACCTCGACGAGTGGAAGCTCTGGGCCTACTGGCGGGTGCTCACCGCCCGGGCCGGCAAACTGCCGCGCGCGATCAGCGAGGCCAACTTCGACTTCTACGGTCGGACGCTCTCCGGCTCCACCGAACAGCGGGACCGCTGGAAGCGCGCCCTCGGGCTCATCGAGGGGACCGTCGGCGAGGACGTCGGCAAGGAGTTCGTCGCCCGGCACTTCCCGCCCGAGTACAAGGAGAAGATGCTGGACCTGGTCGACCACCTGCTCGCCGCCTACCGGGAGCGGATCAGCGACCTGGCCTGGATGACCCCCGCCACCCGGGAGAAGGCCCTCGTGAAGCTCGAGGCCTTCCGCGCCCGCATCGGTTATCCGGAGGTGTGGCGCGACTACGGTGACCTGAGCTTCCGGCCCGACGGGGCGTCCCTGCTGGCGAACTACCGGGCCGCCTCCGACATGAACCACGAGTTCGAGGTCGGCAAGCTCGGGAAGCCGACCGACCCCGATATCTGGTTCACCACCCCGCAGACCGTCAACGCCTTCTACAACCCGGTCCGCAACGACATCACCTTCCCCGCGGCGATCCTGCGGCCGCCGTTCTTCGACGCCGACCCGTCGACCGCCGACATGGCCGGCAACTTCGGCGGCATCGGCGCCGTCATCGGCCACGAGATCGGCCACGGCTTCGACGACCAGGGCTCCAAGTACGACGGTGCCGGAAACCTCCACGACTGGTGGACCGAGGAGGACCGGAAGGCCTTCACCGACCTCACCGACCGGCTCGTCGGCCAGTACGACGGGCTCGTCCCGACCGGCCTCGCCGAGCGCGGGCAGACCGACCACACGGTCAACGGGAAGCTGACCCTCGGCGAGAACATCGGTGACCTCGGCGGACTCGGGATCGCCGTGGTCGCCCTGAAGCGGTGGCTCGCCGAACAGGGGCTCACCGTCGAGACCGCGCCGACCGCCCCGGTGGCCGGACTCGACGGCGAGTTCACCGTGCTGCAGCGCTTCTTCCTGCGGTGGGCACAGGTCTGGCAGACCGCCATCCGGCCGCAGATGTCCGCCCAGTACCTCGCCATCGACCCGCACTCCCCCGGCGAGTTCCGCTGCAATGTCGTGGCGCAGAACGTCGCCGAGTTCTACGAGGCCTTCGGCGTCTCCGAGGGTGACGGCATGTGGCTGGCTCCCGGGGACCGCGTCACCATCTGGTAGTTTCCCCCACATGCCGATCGTCTCCGTCGGGCCGGGTGGACCACCGGCCGTCCCCGCCCCACCCGATCCGGACCCGGCCGGAGCCTTCCGGGATGCCCCGCTGGCCGGACGCCGCACCGCGGTCTGGGCGACCGTCACCGGCGCGGCGCTGCTCGCGCTCGTCGTGCCGTTCGCCTTCCCCACCCACGACACCGCACGGAGCTACCCGTCCCTCGCGGAGGCCGCGGCGGACGCTCTCCCCGCACCCGGGGACTGGCAGCTGACCTTCGCCGGGCTCGACGCCTCGTGCGACGCCCCCGACCCGCAGCCGGGCACCGGTGGGCTGACCGCCGACTGCGGCCGGTACGACCTCGACATCATCGCGATGGAGGGGGTCTCCGACCCGGTCCATTCGGCCCGCCGGGCGATCCGGGCACTGTGGGGCACCGGCACCGACCATCTCGACGACGTGCGGTTCCGTCAGCTGCCCCCGGAGAGCTCCGGGGTGGCGCGGGCCACCGGGGCGGACGCCGTGTGGGTCGGTGAACCGGTCGGCTTCACCGAGGACACCGACACCGGATTCGGGGACTCCCCCGGCGGCGGTCTCGACAGTGGTCCCGGTGGCCCCGGCCGTCCCGGCAGCCCGGGCAGCGGCTCCGGCAATAGTCCGGGCAGCGGGTACCGGCCCGTGCACTACGGCACCGTCGCGGCGTCCGACGAGACCTGGGTGACCACCGCCGCGCTGGTACGCGACGGCGACCTCTACACCGTGATGGTCTCCTCCCGGACCGCCCGGGAAAGTGCCCTGGCACTGGACCACAGCCTCACCGGGCTCGGCAGTGACGAGGACGGTGACCGGGCATGACCTTCCCACCTCAGCCGCACCGGTCACCTCAGCCGGCGCAGCCGCAGCAGCCGCAGCAGCCGGTACCGCCGGTCCCGCCGATGTACCCGGTGCGTCCTGCGCGTCCGGTCGCCCCGGCGTGGCGGTGGCAGGTCACCCGCGTGCCCCGCGCCTACCACGAGTCCTTCCCGCCGTACCAGCGCCCGCGCCTGCGTCCCGCCGTCGACGTCTTCTTCTGGACCTGGCTGGTCCTCACCGTCATCGGCCTCGGCTTCGCCGCCGTCATGGTCATCGGCGGGATGCTGGTCACCGGCCCCGGACCGGCCCTGCTGTCTGGCGCGATCGGCATCCTGTGCACCGTCGTGGTGTGGGCGGTCCTGTCCCGGCTACTGATCTACCGCGGAACTCCCCTGCTCCTCGCCGGTGCCGCCGTCCTGTGGGGCGGCACCGCTGCCGTCCTCCTCGGCGGCTTCACCTCGTCCGGACACCTCGAGCAGCTCGCCTACACCTGGAACGTGCCCGAACTGTCCTGGTCGCTCGCCGGCGCGTGGCCGGAGGAGACCGCGAAGGTGCTGGGGGTGTGGCTGCTGCTGCACATCGGCCGCACCTGGTGGAACCGGCCGTGGCACGGACTGGTGGCGGGCATGCTCATCGGCACCGGGTTCGAGTTCTTCGAGTCCTCGCTGTACGCGGTGACGTTCGCCCCGATGCACGCGGAGTCCGACATCTCCGGAGTACTGGAGATGTGGGTGTCCCGCCTGGTGGCCGGCCCGCTGCTGCACCTGATCTGCACCGGCATCGCCGGACTGGGGGTCGGCGTCGCGGTCTATGCGGCGGGACTCGGTCGCGGCCGACGGATCGCCTGGGCCGGCGGCTGCTGGCTCGCGGCGTTCGCCGTGCACGCCCTGTGGAACCTCGACACCGGTGGCGGGGCCGGGGCGGTGAGCACCACCGATGTGGTCCAGATGGTCCTGGCGTGGGGCAGCGGCGCGGCCCTGCTGGTGTGGTCGGTCGTGCGGTGCAGGCGGGAGGCGCGGGCACTCGCGGGCCGGGGACTCTACCCGGCGGTCACGGTCTACCGGAAGGTCCCGGTGGCGCCGCCGGTGCCTCCGGTACAACCGGTACAGCCGGCGCCATGGCTGCGGCCCGGCCCCTGGCAGGGCCCCCGGCAGGGGTTCCCGCCGGGTCCGGCAGGCGGCTAGGGGTACGTCCCGGGGACGCCATGGACACGCGTCGACACCCGTGGACACTCGTGGACACGGCCACCGGGATGATGTGTGACGACCCCGATGTCCGCGGAACGAACCGACAGGGCGGATTCTAGCGATCGACGCAACACCCTCACGGGTAGCGGATCTGCTTAAGCCTCACCGAGGATACCGTCCAGTTCCGCCCACATCGCCTCAGCGGGGGTAGCCCAGTTCAGTGCCTTCCGCGGCCGGTTGTTCATCAGCATCTCCACCTCCCGCAACCGGTCACGCCCATGGACCGACAGGTCCGTGGACTTCGGGAAGTACTGCCGCAGCAACCCGTTGGTGTTCTCGTTGGTGCCCCGCTGCCACGGGGAATGCGGATCACAGAAGTACACGTCCAGATCCGCGGCCACACTGATCTCCCTGTGCAACGACATCTCCGACCCCTGGTCCCAGGTCACCGACAACCCCATCTGGGCGGGCATGCCGGTGAACCGTTCGATCATCGCGTCGCGGACACTGAGTGCATCATGGGCACCGGGCAGGTGCAGCAGCATCACGTACCGGGTCTTACGGTCGACCAGCGTGCCGATCGCGGACTTGTTGTACGCCCCACAGATCAGATCCCCTTCCCAGTCACCGGGTACCGCCCGGTCCTCGATCTCAGCGGGCCGCTCGGCGATGCTGACCCGGTCATGGTCGCGGGGGATCCTCACCGCTGACTCCCTGGGTTTACGGGTTGTCCGACCGGTACGCAGGGCCTTTTTCACCTCACTGCGCAGGCTGCCCTTCGGGTAGACGTACAACGCCTGGTAAATCGTCTCAGTACACACATGCCACTCCGGATGCTCGGGGAAGTCCAACCGTAACCGGTGGGCGATCTGCTCGGGTGACCAGTGCTCCAGTCGTTGGGTGATCAGCGCCCGCAGCATCGGGTCGGCGTACACCTTCGACAACCTCGGTCGGGCCCGGCGGGCTGCGGCATGCCGGGTCGCGGTGAACGGGTTGTACACCAGGTCACCGGCCCCGCCGGTACTGCCGGTGTCGCCGGGATCGGCAGGATCAGCAGGATCAGCAGGATCAGCAGGATCACTGTTGCGGGCGAGTTCCCGGCTGATCGTGGACCGGTGCCTGCCCAGCTTCCGGGCGATCGCCGCCTTCGTCGCTCCCTCACGCAGCATCACCGCGATGGTGTCCCGTTCTGCCGCGGTCAGGTACCGGTCGGATATCACCCGGTCAGGGTCACGGTGGTGGACCGGGGCGGCCGGTGGCATCCGGGGATCGGGTGCCGGGGTGTCAAAGACCATCGGGGCGGGGATACTGTGCCGGCCACTGTGCCGACCACGTCGGCGGGTGGGTTTGGCCGTGGGACTGTGCCGGGCACGGTTCCCCCGGTGGGCACCACGATCGGCACTGTCGGCGGTGAACCCGGCTTTCCGGTCCACGGCGTCGGTGGCGTCGGTGGCGTCGGTGGCGTCGGTGGTGTCGGTGGTGTCGGTGGCGCGGCCCAGTTTGCGGTCCCTGCGGGCAGATGGTCGACGCACCGGTGCCGCCGGTGTCGCCGATGCCGCCTCAGACTCCACGGGGCCGCCGGCAGGCGGGTTCTTCCGGGCCCGGACTGCCGGTGCAGCAACCGGCGCGGGACTCGGTGCGGGACTCGGTGCGACCGGGCGCAGTGCGGCGCCGGGTTTACGCCGGAGCTGTCTGCGGCCGGCCCGTCCGGCATCACGCTGACGCTGATCAGCGGCGTGTTGGCGCCGAACCCGTTTCGGGGTGTCGACGGTGATCTGGTCGGCCACGGCGGTGTTCACATCTGATGAGTACACCCCGTCGGGATCCAGTTGCGACAGTGGCCTGCCGGTACTGGCCGCCGCTGTCGCCGGGGTCGCCCCGGACAGCAGTGCCCGGTAGAAACTGATGGTCGCCTCGTCGTAGGCATCCTCCGGCCGGGCGGGGGTCGGGAACCGGTTGACCCAACCGCAGACGGTCTGACGGGTCACGTTGATCAGTGCGGCGACGTCAGCCTGGGTCATACCCGCGCTGACCAGGATCAGTGCGAGTTGCCGGACAAGGTGGTTGGGGCGGCGCCGTGGGGTGTGGAGCCCGTGCCGGGTCAACCAGTCGTTGACCGTGGTAGCCGGGCGGCCCAGTGCCGTGGATATCTGTCGGACGGTGGAGCCGGCGGCGTGCTCGGTGATCATCAACTCGCGCTCGGCGGGGGTGAAGGCGGTGAAGGCGAGGAGTCTCTGCGCGGGGGTGGATCGCGGTCCGGCGGTGGGCCGGTGCGAGGGGTTCGGTGTGGGCACTGTTCACTCCTGAACATGTCAGGGGTGTTGCAACGACCACTGGAACCCAAGCAGGTGGTTTTTCGTGTCCTCAGGCATCACCTCGGTTCGTGAACTCGACCGCCCCGGGGCACGACCGACCTCTCGGTTCGTGAACCCGACCGGCCGGGCGGCGGTGTTCACGACCGCCCCGGGACATACGGTCAGGACCGGCTGCTCACCGATATCCCCGAGATCGTCACCGAATTCCCCTGCGCCGGCCCGTGGCGTCCGGAATCGGTGACGATGTCGGGGAGCCCGGGGATGCTGAGGGAGCTGAGGGGGCTGAGGGGGCTGAGGGCACCGGGAATGTCGGGGAGCACGGAGATGTGGGGGATGCTGGGGGCACCGAGGGCGCTGACGGCACGGACGGCACTGACGGCACTGACGGCGCTGACCTGCACTGACTCACAACAGTGTCATTTCGACGGCAAATGTGACTTGTGCCCCACGTGGCGCGTGTTACAGGTGTGACTAGCGGGAATTGTGTGTAGGGTGATGCCCATGCGTTTCTTCCCCCGACGCCGTTCTGTGCGTACCATGCCCGCCCGAGTCACCGCCGTCGCCCTCTTCGGCTCCGCCGCGACCGTCGCCGGACTGGTCGCCACCGATGTCATCGCCGTCCCCTCCTGGGCGGACCTCGACGGCATCGACGTCGCCAGCCACCAGCACAGCGGCGGTGCCGCGATCGACTGGCAGACCGTCGCGGCGTCCGGACAGTCCTTCGCCTTCATCAAGGCCACCGAGGGCACCGGGTACGTCAACCCGTACTTCTCGTCGGACTCCGCCAAGGCCTCCGCCGCCGGCGTCCTGCCCGGCAGCTACCACTACGCCAAGCCCGGGAACGGGGACGCCCGCAGCCAGGCCCGCTACTACGCCTCCACGCTGGCCACCGGCGCGCAGCCGTCACTGCCCCCGACCCTCGACCTCGAAGAGAACGGCGGTCTGTCCGCCGACCAGTTGATCGACTGGGTGCACGACTGGGTCGACGAGATCACCACCCTCACCGGCCGGGACCCGATCATCTACACCTACTACAGCTTCTGGCTCCAGGACATGGCGAACACCACCGACTTCGCCGACCTCCCGCTGTGGCTCGCCTACTACGGCGACAGTCTCCCCGACCCGCTGCCCGGCGGCTGGTCCGAGGCGACGTTCTGGCAGTACTCCGGCGAGGGTGCCGTCGACGGCGTGTACACCAACGTCGACATGAACACCTACTACGGCAGCGACGCCCAGCTGCAGTCGTTGGCCGGCCGCCCCCACTCCGGCACCAGCGCCGGCGACGTGGCGGACGCCCTCAAGCCGATCACCGACGCCGGCACCGGCGAGGCGGGCATCGCCAACACCATCGAGCACGGACTCGCCGCCGCCGGTCTGCCCGCCCTCGACATCCCGCTGAGCACCGACGTCCTCGTCTCCCTGCTCGGTCTCGTCGCCGGCGAGGTGAGCCCCACCGAGTTCTTCACCACGCTGTCCGGTACCGGACTCCTCGACACGGCCACCTCCCAGGCCCTCACCGCCGCCGGTGCCGAGGCCGCGAAGGCGGACGTGACTCTGCCACAGGACCAGATCCAGTCGCTCGTCACCACTGCGCTGACCGGCGGCGAGGTCGACCTCGGCAGCATCCTCGACCTGCTCAAGGCCTTCGGTGCCCAGGACTACAAGACGCAGATCACCGCGGGCACCCTCGACAGCGCCGCGCTGGCCGCCGAGACCGGCACCGCCCCTGCCGGATCCCCCGCGCCGCAGGGCACCACTGCCCCGCAGGACGCCGCTCCGGCCGCCGCGGCACCGACTGCACCGGCCGCCGCCCCGGCACAGTAAGCCGGACACCCGCGCCGCGGGCAGCCCGGCAATCGCCTCAGTGGTTGTCGGGGTGGTTCTCCGGGGCGAGCAGATCCGGCTCGTGAACGTCCTCCATCGACTCCGGCTCCGGCTCCTCGATCTGGCACAGGTTCACCAGCGCACCCGTCGGATCGACGATCGTCGTCAGCCGGCCCAGCTCCGAGTCCCACGGCGCCCGGACGACCCGGCCGCCCGAGGTGCGGGCGACCTCGGCCGCGGCGTCCACGTCGGTACAACCCAGGTAGAGGGTCCACATCGACGGGTTCTCGTCGAGCTCACTGGTGTCCCACAGGCCGCACAGCGGCGCACCGTCGTAGTCGCCGGTGGCGTAGCGGAAGCGGTCCGAGTCGGTCTGCGTCCGGATGTCCCAGCCCGCGAGCTCGTGGTAGAAGGCGAGCGTCTCGTCCCAGTTCTCGCCGACGAGCAGTTCGTGCCACACCGGGGTGCCGGGTTCACCGGCGGCGAAGAAGGGTTCCTCCGCGCGCGGCTGCTTGAACCCGATGGTCGCCCCGGAGGGATCCACCAGCACGGCCATCCGGCCGCGGCGTCCCACGTCCCGCGGGGAGAGGGCGCCGTGGGCGCCCGCCTCGACGGCCTTCGCGTAGGCGTCGTCCACGTCGGGGGTGTAGAGCATGAGGCCCCACAGCGACGGCTTGTCCTCGGGGACCTCCCCGAGACCGGCCACCGGCATCCCCTGTTTCTTCGCGACGACGTACCCGCCGCACGGGTCGTCGAATTCCCAGCCCAACAGGTCGGCGTAGAAGCTCTTCGCCGTCGCCAGGTCAGTCGTCGCCAGATCAATCCAGATCGGCATACCGGGTTCCGCCACGAGGGCAGGCATCAGAGATTCCTCCACTTGTCGGGATCAAAGTCATCGTCAGCAGTTGCTTCGTCGAAGTAGTCATCATCACCGTCGGCGGGATGGGACGCAACCCGCGCCCCGACCTGGAGTGAGCCGGCCTCGTCAGCGACCGTCACCTCGTCGCCGGCGTGCAGGTGGCGGCCACGGCGGGTGTCGACCTCGCCGTTGACGGACACCCGCCCAGCGGCGATGAGCTCCTTGGCCACACCGCCGGTCTCCACGAGACTGGCCAGCTTGATGAACTGCCCGAGGCGGATCTCTCCGTCCACCGGCACATCGGGAATAAGCATGCGGCCTATCCTATGCCCGGTCCGCCCGGTTCACTAACCAGGTCACCGGGTGGCCGCGGCGGCCGTCACAGCAGCCGTGTCACGCCCTCAACGAGCAGGACCGCGGCGATCAGCAGGAACACCGTCCCCGCCGCGATGTCGATCCAGGAACCGGCGGCCTGGAGGCGGCGTCCCAACGCGGGGACGGAGACCATCCACGCCACCGCGACGAACCAGGCGACCCCCGTCACCAGCATCATGAGCAGCACGACCGCACGCGCGGCCCAGGACGTCTCCGGCGGCACGAACCCGGCGAAGACCGCCCCGAAGAACACGAGCGCCTTCGGGTTCGACAGGTTCGTCGCCAGCCCCAGGCGCCAGGCGTGGGCCGCCGTCATCCCGGCCGTCGCCGCGGCGGGCACCGACGAGGTGCCGCCCGCCCGCTGCTCCCGGCGTGCCGCCAGGCCGCCCCGCAGCGCCCCCTGCCCCATCCAGGCCAGGAAGCACCCGCCGAGCAGGAACAGGGCGGTGAGGATGCCGGGGACGGCCTCCACGAGGGCGGAGAGGCCCACCATGGAGCCGAGGATCCACAGCAGATTCCCGCTCATGATCCCCACCGCGCACCACACCCCGTTCCGGCGCACGGCCCCGACGCGCAGCAACTGCACGAGATCGGGGCCGGGGGAGGCGATGGCGAGGAGCCACGCCACGAGGATGCTGAAGAGGGCGCCGGTGGTCACCGGTGGGATTGTACCGGCGCCTACGCGTGCATCGGCGCGTCGGTCGGCTCGATCGACCGCGGCAGGGCGGACTCGCCCATGAGCTTGCGGTCGACCTCGGCGGCGCAGGCGCGGCCCTCGGCGATCGCCCACACGATGAGCGACTGGCCACGGCCCGAGTCCCCGGCGACGAAGACGGGGGCGTCGAAGCCGGCGTCCGCCACCGCGTCGGTGGGCTCCCACCGGGCGCGGAACTCGCCGTCGCGGACCAGCCGGCCCCGGCCGTCGACGGCCAGGTCGAGGTCACCGACGATGCCGGCCTGGTCGACGGAGGCGAAGCCCATCGCCAGCAGCACCAGGTCGGCGGGCATCTCCATGTCGGTGCCCGGCAGGTTCACCAGTCCCTCGGGGGACCGCTCGCAGCGGGCCGCCTTCAGCCCGGTGACATGCCCGTCGGTGCCGGTGAGCTCGACGGTGTTCACCCCGAAATCACGCTCGCCGAGCTCCTCACCCACCGTGCGGGACGCCAGCCCGAGGGCGACGATCTCGTCGGCGGACTCGTTGCCGGTGATCCGGTACTCGCCCTCCTCGTGGGCGGTGGCGGTACGCCAGATGCGGGGGTACGTCGGCCACGGGTTGTCGTCGGCACGCTCGGCCGGCGGCGCCGGGTTGATGTCGAACTGGCGGATCGAGGCCGCACCCTGGCGCAGGGCGGTGCCGAAGCAGTCGGTGCCCGTGTCGCCGCCGCCGATGATGACGACGTGCTTGCCGGACGCATCGATACCGGGCTCGGCGAGGTCGCCTTCCTGGACCTTGTTGGCCCACGGCAGGTACTCCATCGCCTGGTGCACGCCGTCCAGCTCCCGGCCGGGGACCCGCAGGTCACGGCCGATGGTGGAGCCGAGGGCGAGGACGACCGCGTCGAAGCCGGCGAGGTCGGCGGCGGACGGGGAGACGCCGGTGCGGAAGGTCGTGCCCTCGGCCTCCATCTGCGCCAGCCGGCGGTCGATCCACTCCTTCTGCATCTTGTACTCGGGCACGCCGTAGCGCATCAGGCCGCCGATGCGGTCGGCCCGCTCGAAGACGGTGACGTCGTGGCCGGCGCGGGTGAGCTGCTGGGCAGCGGCGAGACCGGCCGGGCCGGAGCCGACGACGGCGACGGACTGTCCGGTGGAGAACGAGGCCTTCACCGGCTTCACCCAGCCCCGGGCCCAGGCGTGCTCGACGATGGTGAGCTCGACGGACTTGATGCTCACCGGGTCCTCGGAGATGCCGAGGACGCAGGCGCCCTCGCACGGGGCGGGGCAGAGCCGCCCGGTGAACTCGGGGAAGTTGTTGGTGGCGTGCAGCCGGTCGTAGGCCTCGCGCCACCGGCCCTGGCGCACCAGGTCATTCCACTCCGGGATGATGTTGCCCAGCGGGCAGCCGTCGTGGCAGAACGGGACGCCGCAGTCCATGCAGCGGGTCGCCTGGGTCTGCACCTTGCCGTCGGGGAAGGTCTCGTAGACCTCCTTCCAGTCCATGAGGCGCAGCGGGACGGGCCGGTGGTGCGCCTCTTCGCGGCGGAACTTCTGGAATCCGTGCGGGTCAGCCATTTACTTCACTTCCTCCATGATCGCGGCGGCGATGCCGTCCTCGTCCAGCCCGGCGGCGCGGGCGGTTTCGATGGTGCGGGTCACGCGGCGGTAGTCGCGCGGCATGATCCTGATGAGTGCCCGCGGGTCGACGGGCACGGTGGATCCGGTGAGCTGGCGGTGCCGGGCGATCGTGGCGACGAGCCAGTCGATCTCGTCGGCGTCCGTCACCGGGTCGAGCTCCTCGACGTCGACGAGGCCGGGGTTGACGTGGGCGGACATGCCCTCGATCCCGGTGCCGTCGTCGAGCAGGTAGGCGATACCGCCGGACATGCCGGCGGCGAAGTTCTCGCCGACCGGGCCGAGGACGATGACGCGTCCGCCGGTCATGTACTCGCAGCCGTGGTTGCCCACGCCTTCGACGACGGCGGTGACGCCGGAGTTCCGGACGCCGAACCGCTCGCCGACCGCGCCCCGGATGAACAGTTCACCGGACACGCCGCCGAAGCCGAGCACGTTGCCGGCGATGGTCTGGTGCGGACCGAGGGCCCCGTCGCGGGCGTCCGGCCGGATGGCGATGGTGCCGCCCGACAGGCCCTTGCCGACGTAGTCGTTGGCGTCGCCGACCAGTGTCATCGTCATGCCCTTCGGCACGAAGGCGCCGAAGGAGTTGCCCGCCGACCCGGTGAACGTGATGTCCACCGTGTCCGCCGGCAGGCCGTCGCGGCCCGCCACCCGGCTGATGAGGGACCCGGTCATCGTGCCGACCGAGCGGTCGACGTTGCTGATCGGGTAGGCCAGCTCGACGGTGGTGCCCTCCCCGGCGGCGGCGCGGCGGATGGTCTCCTCCGCGTCGCGCCGGATGCGGTTGTCGATCGACTCCTCCAGCGAGTGGTCCTGCGCCTTCGTCCGGTGCCGGTCCTGGTGCATGAAGGGGCTGTCGGGGATCGCGAAGATCGGCGAGAGGTCGAGCTGCGAGGCGGTGGTGTGGGAGGGGTCGACCTGGCGCTGGCGGAGGCATTCGGCGTGGCCGACGGCCTCCTCGATCGACCGGAAGCCGAGTTCCGCCAGGTACTCGCGCACCTCCTGGGCGATGAAGGTGAAGAAGTTGACGACGTGGTCGGCCTGGCCGGTGTACTTCTTCCGCAGCTCGGGGTTCTGGGTGGCCACGCCGACCGGGCAGGTGTCCAGGTGGCAGACGCGCATCATGATGCAGCCGGAGACCACCAGCGGGGCGGTGGCGAAGCCGAACTCCTCGGCGCCGAGGAGTGCGGCGACGATGACGTCCCGGCCGGTCTTCAGCTGGCCGTCGCACTGCACGGTGATGCGGTCACGCAGACCGTTCATCAGCAGGGTCTGCTGGGTCTCGGCGAGGCCGAGCTCCCACGGGCCGCCCGCGTGCTTCAGGGAGTTCAGGGGGGACGCCCCGGTGCCGCCGTCGTGCCCGGAGATGAGCACCACGTCGGCGTGCGCCTTCGACACACCGGCGGCGACGGTGCCCACGCCCTGCTCGGCGACGAGCTTGACGTGGATGCGCGCGTCGGGGTTCGCCGACTTCAGGTCGTGGATGAGCTGGGCGAGGTCCTCGATCGAGTAGATGTCGTGGTGCGGCGGCGGGGAGATCAGTCCCACACCTGGCGTGGTGACACGCACCTCGGCGATCCACGGGTACACCTTGTGCGGCGGCAGCTGGCCGCCCTCACCGGGCTTCGCGCCCTGCGCCATCTTGATCTGGATGTCGGTGCAGTTGTTGAGGTAGTGGCTCGTGACGCCGAAGCGGCCGGACGCCACCTGCTTGATCGCCGAGCGGCGCCAGTCGCCGTTGGCGTCCGGTTCGAAGCGGGCGGAATCCTCGCCGCCCTCACCGGAGTTCGACTTGCCGTGCAGCCGGTTCATGGCGATGGCGAGGGTCTCGTGCGCCTCGGCGGAGATGGAGCCGTAGCTCATGGCGCCGGTGGAGAACCGCGTGACGATCTCGCTGACCGGTTCGACCTCCTCGACCGGGATCGGCCGGCGGTCGGAGTGCAGGTCGATCATGCCGCGCAGCGTGGCCAGCCGCGCCGACTGGTTGTCGACCTTCTCCGTGTACTCCTTGAAGATCCGGTAGGTGCCGGTCCGGGTGGCGTGCTGGAGCTTGAAGATCGTCTCCGGGTTGAACAGGTGGTACTCGCCTTCGCGGCGCCACTTGTACTCGCCGCCGATCTCGAGCTCCCGGTGGGCGGCCTCCTCCGGCCGGGGGAGGAAGGCGAAGCGGTGGCGCACGGCGACGGCGTCCGCGATCTCGTCGAGGCCGATGCCCGAGATCGGGCTGACGCAGCCGGTGAAGTACTCGTCGAGCAGCGCCTGGGACAGGCCGGTGACGTCGGCGAGCTGTGCACCGCGGTAGGACGCCACGGTGGCGATGCCCATCTTGGACATGATCTTCTGCACGCTGGCGGCGGCGCCCGCGATGAAGTTGCGGCAGGCCTGTTCGACGTCGACACCGCCGAGCCGGCCCTGCTTGCCGAGTTCGTCGATGGACTCCATGACCATGTAGGGGTTGATCGCGTCCGCACCGAAGGTGAGCAGCATCGCCATGTGGTGGACTTCGCGGGCGTCGCCGGTCTCGATGATGAGGGACGCCCGCGTGCGCGTCCGCTCCGCGACGAGGTGCTGGTGGACGGCGCTGGTGAGCAGCAGGGACGGGATCGGGGCGAGGCGCTCGTCGGACTCCCGGTCCGACAGGATGATCAGCGAGCAGCCGTCCTCGATGGCGGCGGAGACCTCCCGGCGCACCCGGTCGATCGCCTGGCGCATGCCGCGGCCGCCGTGGGCGACCGGGTACAGCCCGGAGATGACGGTGGAGCGGAAGGCGTCGAAGCCGTCGTGGCCGCCGGCGCCGCGCAGGGTCGCCAGCGACGAGTTCAGCAGCAGCGGGGTCTCGAGCTGGATGCGGTGGGCGGCCTCCGGCACCTCGGTGGTGACGTCGACCTGGGCACCGAGCTGGGTGAACAGGCTGGTGACCATCTTCTCCCGGATGGAGTCCAGCGGCGGGTTCGTGACCTGCGCGAACCGCTGGGCGAAGAAGTCGAACAGCATCCGCGACCGGTCGGACAGGGCGGCGATGGGCGTGTCGGTGCCCATCGAGCCGATGGCCTCGCCGGCGGTGACCGCGATCGGCCGGATGAGGGACTCGACCTCCTCCTCGGTGTAGCCGAAGACGCGCTGCCGCAGCACGACGCGCTCATGGCTCATCGGCTCGTAGTCGACCTGGGGCAGGTCGCCGAAGCGGACGATGTTGTCGTCGACCCACTGCCGGTAGGGACCGTCGGCGAGCTTCGCCTTGATCTCCTCGTCGGGGATGATGCGGCCCTGGGCGGTGTCCACGAGGAACATGCGGCCCGGCTCGATGCGGCGGCGTTCGACGACGTCCGCCGGGTCGACGGGCAGCAGGCCGGTCTCGGACCCGCCGATGACCAGGCCGTCCTTCGTGACCCAGATACGGCCCGGACGCAGTCCGTTGCGGTCGAGGACCGAACCCAGCACCGTGCCGTCGGTGAAGACGAGGGCGGCGGGGCCGTCCCACGCCTCCATGAGGCAGGAGTGGTACTCGTAGAACGCCCGGATCGCCGGGTCGATGGAGGGGTTACGCTCCCAGGCCTGCGGCACCATCATCATCACCGCGTGCGGCAGCGACCGGCCGGCGAGGTGGAGCATCTCCAGGGCCTCGTCGAAGCGTCCGGTGTCCGAGCCCGCGGGGTCGCAGACCGGCAGGACCCGCTCGATGTCGCCGAGGGTCTCGCTGCGGATCTGGGACTCGCGGGCACGCATCCAGTTCTCGTTGCCGCGGACGGTGTTGATCTCACCGTTGTGGGCGACCATCCGGTACGGGTGGGCCAGCGGCCAGGACGGGAAGGTGTTCGTCGAGAACCGGGAGTGGACGACCGCCAGGGCCGAGGCCACCCGGTCATCCTGCAGGTCCAGGTAGAACTCCCGGAGCTGCGGGGTGGTGAGCATCCCCTTGTAGACGATGGTGCGGGCGGACAGGGACGGGAAGTAGACCGTGTCGCCGCCGGGTCCTTCGCCGGGGCCCTTCGACCCGAGTTCCCGCTCGGCGCGCTTGCGCACGAACCAGGCGCGGCGGTCCAGTTCGATGCCGCCGAGCTGGTTGCCCTCGGCGTCCTTCCCGGCGAGGAAGAGCTGGTAGAAGATCGGTTCGGCGTCGCGGGCCATCGCGCCGAGGCTCGTGTCGTCGACCGGGACCTCGCGCCAGCCCAGCAGCTCGAGGTTCTCCTCGGCGATGATGGCCTCGACGGCGCGCATGGCGTCCAGCGCGGCCATGCGGGCGGCAGGGAGGAAGGCGATGCCGGTGGCGTAGCAGCCCGGTGCGGGCAGGTCGATGCCCTGGGCGGCGAGGATCTCCCGGTAGAACCGGTCGGGGACCTGGATGAGGATGCCGGCGCCGTCGCCGGTGTTCTTCTCGGCGCCGGCGGCGCCGCGGTGCTCCAGGTTGACCAGTGCCTGGATACCCTTCTCCACGATGTCGTGGGTGGGGCGGCCGTGCATGTCGGCGACGAACGCGACGCCACAGGCGTCGTGCTCGTAGGAGGGGTGGTACAGACCCTGCGGGGCCGGATAGTGGGACATAGGTCGTCAGCCTCCGAATCGGGCGGGGACGGGGTACGGGGAGGGACGCCGATGGTGCGTCCTCGTCCGGTGTCCCTGCCGGTAGTCGTCGCCACGGTGGGCGCCGATGCAGTCAGTGCAGTCACCGACCCGGGAACCGGTGCTGTGGTGGGCACGGTCGCGGGCCGCCGGGCGAGCTGTCGTCAGTGCTCTGCCAGTACTCAATGGTGTATTTGTATCGTAGCGCCTGACAAGCGAAACACGTAATGATCAGGCTAATCTCATATTTCGGATGCTCGATTCCCATCATATGGACGCTTTGTAACATGCGTGTTTCCTGAGGGTTTCGTTCGCGTTGAATTCCGGCGGTGGCCTACGATGGACCACCGTGAAAGACCCGCTCCGCATTCCCGGCGTCCTCGCCGCCCTCGGCCGCGCCTGGGAGGCACAGCCCGACCTCACCCTCCCCCAGCTCTACGGCCAGCTCGAGGCCCGCGGCATCGCCTGGAACTCCACCGACGACGAAGTCACCACCGCCCTCGGTGACCTCACCGCCGACCACCCCGGCCGGCTCGCCGACATCCCCGGCGCGCCCGAGACCACCCGCGTCCTCGTCGTCACCGAGCAACCCGACCAGCGCATCACCGTCGACGGGACCCGGATCGCGGTGCGCCGCGCCCCGGCGCCCGGCAGCCACGGCCGGGTGCCGCAGCCCGTCGTCTGGACCCACCACGGGATCCGCCGGTGCACCGTCGGCCAACCGCTCGTCGTCCTGGATTCCGCCGACATCCCCCACCACCTCGGCCTCGTCGCGAACCTGACCGCCGGGAGCGCGGACCCCGCGCCCGTCTCCCTGACCGGACTGCGCCGACGCGACCTCGACGGCCACGTCTACCTCATCGAACTCGACGGCGACGAGCTCGCGGGCACCACCGTGCTCGTCGACCGCACCCTCTGGCTCTACGACATCGGACGCCGCGACGTCCGCACCGACCGGCTGTCCTGGGCGCGGCTCATCGCCGGTGACATCGGGGAACCGCTGGTGGTCGCACTGCAGAACGGGCGGACGCTGCGACTGCCGGAGGTCACGGGCATCACCGTGCTGGAGTGACGCCGGGGTGCGGCCGGAGTGTGGCCGGAATGAAACCGGAATGTGACCGGCGGGGGTGGTGTGCGCGACGTACCCTGGGAACCACTGACAACCCCGGAGGTGGGAAGCATGAGATCGCTCCTGAAATACCTGACCGCAGCCGTCGGCGCCGTCCTCGCCCTCGCGTTCGCCCCGACCGCCGCCGCGCAGGCGCTGCCGGAACTGCCGCAGCTTCCGCAGTTGCCGCCGATCAGCGTGCCGCAGCTGCCCGGCCTGCCGGATCTCCCGGCGCCGCCGGCACCTCCGGCACCCGGTGACAATGCCACACCGGCACCGGCCCCTGCCCCTGACCCGGTGCCTGCGCCGGCTCCCGCACCGGCCCCGGCTCCGGCACCTGATCCCGCCCCCGCGCCGGCACCGTGTGCGGTCCAGGCGAAGGCGTGCATCAACCTCACCAACCAGACCGCCTGGCTGCAGGACGGCGCCGGGAACATCGTCCGCGGCCCGGTGCCGATCAGCTCCGGCAAGCCCGGCTTCGAGACCCCGGTCGGGACCACCCAGGTCACCCGCAAGGTGATCGACGAATGGTCGGTGCCCTACAACGCGCCGATGCCCTACTCGGTGTACTTCTCCGCCGGCACGACCTACCCCGGTGACATCGGCATCGCCTTCCACGAGGGCGACCCCGGCGTCCTGTCGAACGGCTGCATCCATCTCCTGCACGATGACGCAGTGGCCTTCTTCGACTGGCTGCAGCCCGGTGACGTCGTCGACGTCGTGGCCTGACCGGATCCGGCCCCGCCCAGGGCGTCCCGACCCGCGCCAGGTGTGCGATGAGGGGGCGGTCCGGAAGGCCCGGCACCACCCGGTCGACGTACACCCGGCGTCCCCGCACAGCGGGTGAGCCCGGATGCGCCGGACGGCACAGACCCCCGCACCGTCACGGGTGCGGGGGTCTGTGCTGTCCGGGTGTTCCTGCGGAGACGGCGGGATTTGAACCCGCGGACGATCACTCGTCGCCGGTTTTCAAGACCGGTGCATTCGGCCGCTCTGCCACATCTCCCTGCCACCGGTACCGGCACGGTCGACCGTGCCGCGGCAGCGCCGACAATCCTAGCGCACCGCGGGCGGGACGCCGTTAGGCTGGGCACCATGAAGGCGATCATCCAGACTGACCCCACCGACCCCTCCGCCCTGTCCTGGCAGGACACCCCCACCCCGACCCCGGCGTCCGGCGAGGTCCTGGTGCGCGTCACCGCCGCCGGGCTCAACCGGGCGGACACCCTCCAGGCCCAGGGCCACTACCCGCCGCCGGCGGGGGTCACCGACATCCTCGGACTGGAGGCCACCGGCATCATCGAGGACGCCAACGGCTGCGTCCGACCCGACGGCACCCCCTGGCAGGCCGGTGACGAGGTCGGGGCACTGCTGTCCGGCGGCGGCTACGCGGAATTCGTCACCGTCCCCGTCGGCCAGCTGCTGCCGGTCCCCGAGGGATACAGCCTCCTGGAGACCGCCAGTGTCATCGAGGTCGCCTGCACCGTCTGGTCGAACCTCATGATGACCGCCCACATCGACGAGGGCGACACGGTCCTCATCCACGGCGGCGGGGGCGGCGTGGGCCTCTTCGCCGTCCAGGTGGCCACCGCCCTGGGCGCCCGGGTAGCGGTCACCGCCGGCAGCCAGGAGAAACTCGACGTCTGTGCCGGCTACGGTGCCGACATCCTCATCAACTACCACGACGAGGACTTCGCCGAGGTCATGAAGGAGGAGGGTGGTGCGGACGTCATCCTCGACATCATCGGCGCCAAGTACCTCGACCGGAACGTGAAGTCACTGGCCAAGGACGGGCATCTCGTCATCATCGGCATGCAGGGCGGGGTGAAGGGCGAGCTCAACATCGGCCGGCTGCTCAACAAGCGGGGGAACATCTCGGCGACGGGCCTGCGCTACCGCGATCTCGATGACAAGGCCCGGATCGTCACCGAGACGGTCGCGAACGTGTGGCCGATGCTCGCCACCGGGCAGGTCCGCCACCACGTCGACCGGGTGCTTCCCGTGCAGGACGCCGCCGCCGCGCACCGGTCACTGCTCGCCGGGGAGATCACCGGCAAGGCGGTGCTGCAGGTCACCGAGGGGTGACGGCGGGCCGGCGGGGAGCCGGGTGGAACCCGGCTACACGATTCCGCCGATGACGCGGACCAGGTGGTCCACATCGAAGCGGGTGTTGTGCGGGGCCAGGGCGACACACACCGCGCCGCCCATCTCCGCGACCCCCATCTGGTCGAACAGGGCGCTGTCCTCCAGCCCCACGACCTGGGCGACCACACCGTTGTCCAGCAGGCGGGCGCCGACGAACGCGGCGTCCAGCCCGGGGACGAGGAAACTGACGCGCGGCACGCGGTCGGAGCCGGTGAACGACGAGCCGTAGCCCTCCCCGTCGGCGCCGATGACGTGCACGCCACCGAGACCCTGCAGCCCGTCGACGAGGTGCCGGGCCAGGCCCAGCAGGTAGTCCTCCGCACCCGGCAGGGAGACCGCGAGGCGCTCGCGGCGGGTCCCCGTCGCCGCCTCGTCGAGGGAGGCGAGGTGGTCGACGGTGGCGGGCACCGCACCGAGCAGTCCCGGGCTCACCGCACCGCGTTCGAGGGCGGCGAGGCGGCGGGCGGCGAGGGCGTCCGGATCCGGGGTGGAGTGCCGGCCCGTCCGGGCCTCCACGAGCTTGAGTTCGCCGAGCATGGCGGGATCCCGCACGACCATCGCCCCGACCTCCGGGCCGCCGAGCGGCGCGAAGTCGAGCACGACGACATCCGCACCCCAGGCGGCCATGTCGATCGTCCGGTAGGGGGCGACCGCGGTGGCGTCCACCACGAGCCAACCGCGCGATTTCGCGTGCAGCTGGTCGGCGATCCGGCGCACGTCGGTGACCGTGCCGAGGTGCGCATTCGCCGCGGTGACGGCGACGACCGACGTCTCCCAGCCGATGAGGTCGCTGTACTGCCACGTCGGCAACGTCCCGGCGGTGAGGTCCGCCTCCGCCCACCGGACGGTCGCCCCGTAGAGGTCGGCGGCCAGGACCCAGGGGTCGATGTTCGCCGGCTCATCGGAGCGGGACAGGACGACCTCCCGGCCCATCCGCAGTTTCGCGGGCATGACCGTCGCCAGCGAGCTCAGCAGCGCCGCCCGGTTGGGGCCGAGCACCACGCACTCCGGCCGCGAGCCGACGAGATCGGCGACAGCGCGGCGGGCGGCGGCGACATAGTCGTCCCCCCGGGTCAGACCGACGGCGGTCCCCTCGTCCCCGTCGACCCCGTTCGCCTGCAGCGGCGCGGCACGGAACGCGCGGGAGACGGCGGAACTCACCTTCTCCGGCACCTGGGCGCGGTGCCCCGCATTCAGATAGGTCCACCCGTCGGACAATGAGACGTAGAGCCCCCGGGCCCTCGCAGCATCGAACACTCCAGACGCACCTTCCAGCCCACTTATCGGCCAGGGTCCTGCGTCCTGGCTCCACTTCCTGTTGATCGGACCCGATACTACCGCCCCCACCGGACAGCGCCGCAAGGGCGCAACAGCCGCCTACCCCGTCCCTGCCCCGTACCCGCCCCGTCTGCCGGGTTTTGCCGCGGACGCCGCCGGGCAAGGTACCGTTGTCACGTGTCCGAACCAGAGAAACCCCAGAACGACCCGGTGGCGGCCCCGGAGACCGGCGGCATCGCCCTGTCCCCGGAATTCGAACGTTTCGTCACGACGCCGGAGGGGACAGTCCCCCCGCCGTCGACGTCACAGACCTTCGGCGCCGCATGGGACGACCTCAAGCGGGGCTTCGCCCAGCGCGAACTGTGGCTCGCCCTCGGCTGGCAGGACATCAAGCAGCGCTACCGCCGCTCCGTCCTGGGGCCGCTGTGGATCACCATCGCCACCGGCGTGATGGCCACCGCCCTCGGCCTGCTGTACTCCCTGCTGTTCAACATCGACATCAAGACGTTCCTGCCGCACGTCGCCGTCGGCCTGATCCTCTGGGGATTCATCGCCGGCTGCATCAACGAGGGCTCGCAGGTCTTCATCGCCAACGAGGGCCTGATCAAACAGCTCCCCAGTGCGTTGAGCGTCCACGTCTACCGGCTGGTGTGGAAACAGTTCCTGTTCCTGCTGCACAACCTGGTGATCTGGCTGGTCCTGCTGGCGATCTTCCGCATCCCCGTCGGCTGGGAGGTCATCCTCGCCGTCCCGGGCCTGGCCCTGCTCGTCGCCAACGGCGTGTGGGTGACCATGTTCTTCGGCATCATCGCGACCCGGTTCCGCGACGTCGCCCCACTGCTCGAATCCCTGGTGCAGCTGCTGTTCTACATGACCCCGATCGTGTGGATGGACTCCACGCTGAAGGACCGGGTCGGCGACCTCGGCAACAAGGCCTACCTCGCCGAGCTGAACCCGCTGTACCACTACATGGCCGTCGTGCGCGGCCCCATGATCAACGAACCCGTCGCCCTGCGCTCCTGGATCATCGTCGTGGTCCTCACCGTGCTCGGCACCCTGTTCGCCATGATCTTCATGCGGCAGTGGCGCGCCCGCGTCAGTTACTGGGTTTAAGGAGAGTCCCCTTGGTTTCGATCGACACCTACAACGCCTGCGTGGACTTCCCCATCTTCGACGCGAAGTCCCGCTCCCTGAAGAAGGCCTTCCTCGGCGCCGCCGGCGGCGCCATCGGTCGCAACGAGGACAACACCGTCGTCGTCGAGGCCCTCCGCGACGTCAACATCCACCTCGAGGAGGGCGACCGCATCGGACTGGTCGGCCACAACGGCGCCGGCAAGTCCACCCTGCTGCGGCTGCTCTCCGGCATCTACGAGCCGACCCGCGGTTCCGCCGTGGTCAAGGGCCGCGTCGCCCCCGTGTTCGACCTGGGTGTGGGCATGGACCCGGAGATCTCCGGCTACGAGAACATCATCATCCGCGGCCTGTTCCTCGGCGAGTCCAAGCGCTCCATGCAGAAGAAGATGGACGACATCGCCGAGTTCAGTGAGCTCGGCGACTACCTCGCCATGCCGCTGCGCACCTACTCCTCCGGTATGCGCGTGCGCCTCGCCCTCGGTGTGGTGACCTCCATCGAGCCGGAGATCCTGCTGCTCGACGAGGGGATCGGCGCGGTGGACGCCGCATTCATGGCGAAGGCCCGCGAGCGGCTCTCCGCCCTGGTGGCCAAGTCCGGCATCCTCGTGTTCGCCTCGCACTCCAACGAGTTCCTGGCGCAGCTGTGCGACTCGGCGATCTGGGTGAACCACGGCGAGATCAAGTCCTGCGGCCCCGTCGACGAGATCGTCGGCGACTACGAGGGCCCGGACGCCAAGGAGCACGTGCGGCACGTGCTGCGCGACCTGGGGCGGCTGTAGGGGTTCCCACAGGTGCGCACCGCCACCGCGGCCGACATCCCGGCCGTCCGCGACCTGGAACGCCGGGCCGGTGAACCGTTCCGGGCGATCGGGCTGCCCACCATCGCCGACGACGAACCGCCCGCCGTCGCCGATCTCGTCGCGGCGGTCGACCGGGGCCGCATCACCGTCATCGACGGCACCGGCGCCGGAGAGCCCGACCTGGTCGCCTGGCTGTGGCTGTCGGAGGCCGACGGTGACCTCCTCATCGAACAGGTCTCGGTGGACCCGTCCTGCCGCGGCAGGCGCCTCGGCACCGGCCTCATCGGACACGCCGTGGACCTCGCCCGTGCCGCAGGACGCCCTGGCGTGGGTCTCACGACGTTCCGTACCGTGCCGTGGAATGCGCCGCTGTACCGGCGGCTCGGGTTCTCCGAGCTGACCGACGACGAGCTGGGCCCCGACCTGCGCCGGATCCGGGATGCCGAGCGCGCGGCGGGGCTGGACGTCGCCCCGCGGGTCGCGATGCGGCGGACAGTCTGACCACCCCGGGCAGCACCACTCCCCCGCCGCGCTACCGCACGTACTCCAGCTGCCCCACGTCGATGTAGTGCGCAGCGAAGCCGGCCTCGCAGTAGCACAGGTAGAAGTGCCACAGCCGCTGGAACGCCGGGTCGAACACCGCCCCGGTCGCCCCGTCGTGCAGCTCCTCCACCGCACCGGACGCCGCGGCGTCCCGGAAAGCGACATCCCAGCGCCGCAGCGTCTCCGCGTAATCCTCCCCGAAGCTGAACCGCATGCCCAGGTGCAGCCCCGCCCGCTGCGCCGCCTCATTCAACGCCGTCACCGAGGGGATCACCCCGCCGGGGAAGACATAGGTGGTGATCCACGTGGCGGCGTCCGAAGTGGCGAGCATGCGCTGGTGGTCCATGGTGATCGCCTGGATCACCGCCCGCCCGCCCGGTGCCAGCCGGTCGTGCACGACCTGCATGTAGCTGTCCCAGTACTCCGCGCCGACGGCCTCGATCATCTCGATGGAGACCACCGCGTCATAGGTCCCGGTGGTCTCCCGGTAGTCGCAGAGGTCGACGTCGACCAGGTCGGAGAACCCCTCGTCGGCGATGCGCCGCCGGGCGAGGTCCGCCTGCTCGGTCGACAACGTCACCGACCGGACCTGCGCACCCCGGCGGGCGGCGTGCAGCGCGAGCTCGCCCCAGCCGGTACCGATCTCGAGGACCCGGCTGCCCTCCCCCACGCCCGCCCGGTCGAGGGCGCGCTCGACCTTGGCGTCCTGCGCCTCGGCGAGGGTGCGCTCCGGATGCCCGCCGAACAGGGCCGAGGAGTAGCTCAGCCCGGGGTCGAGGAACGTCGCGAAGAAGTCGTTGGACAGGTCGTAGTGGGCGCTGATGTTGCGCTTCGCCCCGCTGACGGTGTTCTTCTGTGATGCGGGACGCCGCGCGTTATAGAACCCGCGGAAGGTCTGCATCCATCCCGGGACCAGCGACGCCATCTTCCGGCACAGGGCGGTCAGCGTGCCGGCGAGGTCGGCGGACTCCCAGTCGCCGGCGACATAGGATTCGCCGAAACCGGTGAGCCCGCCGACGCCCAGCCGGGTGTAGAAGTCCCGTGGCCGGATGAGGACGAGATCGGCGTCCGGCCGGTCCGCCGCGGTCCCCACCGTGATCCCGGTGAGCCGTGCCGCCCGCCGGACGATCCCCTCCGCGACCCGGGCCGCCACCCGCGCATACCTCCCGGTCGGCACCGCTGGGTAGAGAACCTGCTGTTCAGCGGTCTTCTGGGTCATTCGCTCTCCTCCGTGTGATGTCGGCGTGCGTGGCGCGTCGAGTGTGTCCCGTCTCCCACCCGAGCATAGGCGTTGCCGCCGGACGCCGCCGCCGACCCACACCGGGACAGCGCCGGACGGGGCCGGACCGGGCCCGTGGCACAATGAGTTCCATGTCAGACGCCAGCCCAGCCAGCCCAGTCAGCACCGCCCTCCTCGACCGCACCGGCACCACCGCCGCGGTCATCGTCACCCACAACCGGGTCGAGCTGCTGCAGGGCTCCCTCGGCGTGGTCTGTTCCCAGACCCACCCGGTGGACAAGGTGATCGTGGTCGACAACGGTGCCGATGACGCGGTGCGCGAGCTCGTCGAGCAGACCGCCGGCGACCGGGCCGTCTACGTCCCGTCGAAGACCAACCTCGGTGGCGCGGGCGGCTTCGCCCTCGGTTTCCTCACCGCCCTGTCCCTGGGGATGGACGCCGTGTGGTGCGCCGACGACGACGGCCGCCCCGCCGATGAGCAGGTGCTGGAGACGCTGTACCGGGTGGCTGAGGCGAACGGGCTCGCCGAGGTCTCCCCGGTCGTCTGCAACATCGACGAACCCGGCCGGCTGGCCTTCCCGCTGCGTCAGGGTGTGGTGTGGCACCGCTACCTGTCGGAACTGGAGGGTGACTTCCTGCCCGGCATCGCCAGCCTGTTCAACGGGGCGCTGATCAGCGCGGCGGCGATGGAGGTCATCGGTGTGCCGGACTACCGGCTGTTCATCCGTGGCGACGAGGTGGAGTACCACCGTCGCCTGGTGCGGTCCGGCCTGCCGTTCGGCACCTGCCTGACGACCGCCTACCTGCACCCGGACGGCTCCGACGAGTTCCGGCCGATCCTCGGCGGGAAGATGCACACCCAGTACCCCGACAGCGCGTTCAAGCGCTACTTCACCTACCGCAACCGGGGGTTCCTCATGAACCAGCCGGGGATGCGGCGGCTGCTGCCCCAGGAGTACGCCCGCTTCGGCTGGTACTTCCTGGTGCAGCAGAAGGACCCGAAGGGGTTCCTGGAGTGGCTGCGGCTGCTGCGGCAGGGGCAGCAGGAGAAGTTCTACCGGCCGTAGGTTCCGGCCCCCGGCGTCCTTCCCTGGACCGTTCCCGGAGCTGTCCCCGCCGGACCCGCCGGACCCGGAAAGTGTTACCAGCTACGGGACCCCGGATCCGGCGTTTCCCCAGGTCGCAAAATTTTCTACCGGTCTGAACTGGTAATACTTTCCGGTGGTCCCGGGTTGTGCCCCGGGTGGTACTCCGTAGATCCCCACTCCGGAAGGCGGAGTTCCCCTACAGCACCCGGAAGATGACCCACCGCTGGATGGCGAAGTTCAGCACCGTCGCCGTCCCCTGCGCGATGACGAAACTGATCGCCTGCGTCCAGAAGTCGGAGAAGTCGTGGTCCTCCAGCCACGGGATGCACACCAGGAACAGGCTGACCTGCACCAGGTATGTCAGCAGGTAGGAGCACATGGTGACGAGGAAACGCTTCGTCGACGGCGCGGCCTGGAAGGTCCACCGCCGGTTGATGAGGTAGGCGGTCAGCGTCCCCAGGACGAAGCCGACGGTCTTCGATCCGCCGTGTGACAGGCCCGCCAGCGACAGCAGGTAGGTCGACCCGAAGTCGACGACGGCCCCCACCACACCGGTGCAGATGAACCGGAACAGCTGGGTCGCCAACGGCACCCGCACGATGACGCCCTCAGCCGACATGCGTCACCCGCACCTCGCCCTTACCGTGCCCGCCATGCCCGCCGTGGCCGTGCGACCGGAACGTCCACAGCTTGTTGAACAGGAAGTTCGCGGGGATGGCGACGATCACGCCGATGAAGTTGCCCCAGTAGGCGCGCGTCCGCAGGCCCGTCGAATCGTCCCAGATGCTGTGCGACAGGGCGATCGGCGAATCGTCGTTGACCAGTGCGGTGGAGACCAGCAGGGTGATGAGCAGGCCGAAAGCCCCGACGAGCATGAAGCTCAGCATCGGCCGGAACCACGGGGTGCCGTGCTTCATGCGGAACGTGTAGCGCCGGTTGAGGAAGAAGTTCCAGATGTTGGCGACGATGAACGCCAGGATGCTGAACACGTGGTACCAGCGCACGTGGAACGCCGACCCGAAGAGGTTGACGAACGGCGAGTACTGGTCGAAGCCCCACAGCCACTGGGTGAGCTTGTTCGCCAGCACCATCACGGCCTGGTTGACGACGAACCCGGAGGCGCCGACCATGCCGAACTTGATGAACTGGCGGAGGATGCGCATGCTGCGCGCCTTCGCCGCGTCGCGACGCTGTCGGGCGAGGGTGGCCGCGTCGGGGACGGCGTCGCCGTCTCCGGCGGCACTGTCCCCGCCACGTTCTGCGACGGCGTCTGTCACGACACGGGTCCTTTTCTCTCGGCGGCGGCGGATACAGCGGTGAACACTGCCACGCTACCCAGTCAGACCCCGATCGGTGAAACCTGCTCCGGCGTGTCGGGCCGCATGTCAGGCCCCTCCGCCGGACGCCACCTCCCGGCGCTGCAGCAGAAAACGGTACATTTCGAGCCGGTCCAGCAGGCTGCAGCGCGGCACGAGCGGCGTGGCGACCGTCTCCCCCGGCAGACTGCTCCAGGCGTCCGCCCCGCAGGTCGCGAGCCGGTGCGCGGACTCCCGGCACAGCGCTCTGGCCTGCGCTTCGTCGAGCGGGGCGCCGTCGGGTGCGGTGATGCCGAGCGAGCCGAGCAGGGTCGCGGCGATCGCGTCGACGGCACCCCGCTCGGACAGGGTGGACAGGGTGGACAGGGCGATGATGCGTGCCCAGGCGGCGGCCCGGCCGGCGGCGGTGGTCTCGGCGGGCAGGCCGGCGAGAACCGCCCGGGTCCGGTCCGGGACCTGTGCCGGACGCTCCAGGTCGAGCGCCTGCAGCAGCGGGATGAACTCGTAGAGTGCCCCGGCGCGGATCAGGTCGGCGAGTTCGGGGTCGAGTTCGGCGAGAACCTCGTCGACGGTCTCTTCCCCGGCCAGGGCGACGTTCACCGCCGCGAGGTCGACATCGCCCGGCACCCCGGCGGGGTGGTCGGCCGCCGCTCCGGGGTCGGGGGCGAAACTGCCGGCGAGGCAGACGGCGTCCGGTGTGTGGCCGTCGCGCGGCATCGTGCCCGCGGTGGTGACGCTGATCGGGTAGCCGTCGGCGACGATGGTGCCGGTGCCGTCCCGGCCGAGGGCTTCGTCGAGGCGGGTCCCGACCGGCCCGGCGGTGGGGCTGTAGACGCGGAGCCGGTCATCGCGGCGGGCCTGCAGTGACCAACCGCCCACCACGTCCGTGCGGTCGCGGCCGCCGTCGAGCATGCCGGACGCCCCGGGCCAGCTGAAGGCGATGAGGACCGCCCGCACCGTCTCCGCGACGGAGAGGGCCCCGTTGAGGCCCAGGGTGCGGGTGAACCAGCCGATGCCGTCGACGTGGTGTTCGGCGAGGACGAGGAGGGTGGTGTCCACCGGTGCGGTTGTCGCGGCCGCAGAGGCCGCAGACGCCGGCGATGTCACCGACGACGCAGACGGTGCAGACGCCGTGATGTCGACGGGACCGGAGGTCAGCGCCGTGTCGAGGACATCACCGAGTTCCGGGTCGAAGCCGGGCAGGTCGGCGAGGTTCAGCACATCCGCCAGACCCGACCCGGCGTGGTGTGCCCGGGCCCCGGTCGTGGTCCGCGGTCGCGTCCGGGACGCGCGCGGAAGTTGCTGTGCGCTCATACCGCCCAGCGTAGCGCCGGTTCCGGAGGCGTGCCGTCGGTCTGCGGGTGCACCCGCCGGGGCCCGGCAGTGGTCTGACCGGGCTCTGACGGAACTCAGACGGGACTCTGACGAGGCTCAGACGAGTTCGACGGGCAGGGCCTGCAGGTCCCCGCCGAGCCGCTGGGCGCGGAGCTTCTCCACCCGGTTCCAGTCCCGGACCAGGGCACGCAGGCCCCGTGCGGCGGCCAGGCAGCGGGTGACGGCGGTGGCGGCGTCCCCGTCGAGGCCGTGCGGGGCGGGGCCGTCCTGGGTGCGGTAGCCGATGGCGTCCGGCGCCCCCCAGGCGGGCTGACGTTTGCCGGGGTGGGCGGCGGCGAAGTCGTCGTGGTTGCGCCGGACCCGGTCGTGGATGCCCGCCACGGTCGCGTCGAGGTCGATGACGTCCACCCCGTCGACGGGCAGCGGGTCGTCGCCCTCGGCGAGGAGCACCGGGTGGGCGAGGAGGGTGCGCAGGACCGCGTCGCGGTCGCCGCGCTGCGGGATCCAGTCGGCGTCGGCCGCGAACCCGCGGATGCCGTCGCCGTCGACGAGCCAGGCGCCGCTGAAGTCGCCGAGCAGGACGCGGGCGTCCACTTCGACCTGCCAGACGGCGGTGACCCCGCCGACGGTCGCGGCGACGAGCAGCGGCGGGTCCTGGGGGCGGGTGCCGCCGAGGGCGGCGGCGTCCGCGACGGTCGCGTCCTCGGCAGTATCGGTCGCGTCGGTCGTCTCTGTCGTCACAGTCGTGTCCGTCATGCCGCCGCTCACCGGAACTGCGGGTTGGCGGTCGGTGCGGTGGCGGATTCGATCCGTTCCTGCAGCGCCGGACCGGCGGCGACGATACCGACCTGTGCCGCACCCCAGGCGGCGTTCGGGAACCGGCGCAGTACCCGGCCGATCACCGGCAGCTTCCCGCCGACGCGGGAGATGAACCCGGCGGCGGCGCGGTCGATGCGGGCGTTGAGCCACGTCCCTCCGATGACGGCGGCCGCCCCGAGGACCACCATCCCGGCGTTCTGTCCGGTGAACTGGCCGCGCTGGCCGTGGACCTCACCGTGGCCGGTGGCGGTGCCGGCGACATGGCCGGACGCCGGATCGGGGGAGGCCGCCGCACCGGCCCGCCCCTCCTCGCCCTGCCAGCCGGGGGTCGCCGGCGCGGTGGCGGCCTGCTGCTGCGACGTCTGCCCCGTCCTCTTCTGCAGTCCCAGTGCCGTACCGGCCCCGGCGGCGAGGATGAGGGCCCGGACCACACGCCGCTTCCACGGCCCCGTCACGAGATCGGCGGCCAGGTAGTAGCCGACGATCGTGGCGGCGAGGGGCGCGGTCGGCACCCCGCCGATTTCTGCTGGTCCGGGGACGTTGGTGGTGGTGACAGGTGGGTTCGGCATGACTCACACCTTCCGTTGCTGGTCGGGTGCCGGTGGGGCTTGTGCGGCCCCGAGTCTAGTGGAGTACCGGGGTAGGATGGGGGTCATGTTCGGCAGGAGAAACCGCGGGGACGCCGCCGGTGACAGCAGAGGCGACAAGGGCAGCAAGGTCGACAAGGGCAGAGACCGGCTCAAGGACCAGATGCGGCGCAACATCGCCAAGGCCAACGACGGGAAACCCGCCGGGGAGCGTGGCTCGATGGCGCAGACCGCGGTCGTCGGCGGGACCGACCCGGCGGCACACTACGAGGCGGCCCAGCACACCACGGCCCCGCTCAACGAGTTCATGACCCGGCTCATCGCCCAGGAACTGCCGATCCTCGACTCGAGCAGCCGCTCGGTCATCAACCATGCGCTGCGGGAACACCAGGAGGCGGGGAAACCGCAGATCACGTGCGTGGCGGAGCTGCCCGACGAGGTCCGCGAGATCATGAACCTGTAGCCGGGCCGCCGGGGCCGTCTGTACCTCATTCCCTCAGTCGGCAGTTCCGGTGACCGAGGCGACGAAGTCCGCGTAGCGGCGGCGCAGCACCGGATCCTCCGCGAGCCGGGACGCCGCCTCCGCTCGCTGCAGGACGGCGGCGACCACACTGCCCAGCCCGGCGCGGCGGGCCTGCTGGACGACGGACTCGAAGATGAGCAGTGCCTCGTCGTCGCGTCCGGCAACGTGCAGCAGCAGTGCCTGTTCGGTGAGGATATCCAGGTGCGGCTGGAGGACACCGCCCCGGGTGACGGTTGTCGCACCCCAGGAGACCAGGTCGAGGGCCTCGTCGATCCGCCCGGCGCGGACGAGCCGGTGGTTGATCCGCAGGATGCCACGGACCGCCTCCGCGGTGGCTCCGGCGAGTGCCCCGGCAGCCGTGCCGGCGTCCGGACCGGTACCGGGCTCCTCCCCGTCGGCGACGAGTGCGGCGGCGCGGTAGCCGTCCCACGCCTCGGCGAGTCCGGTACGACGGTCGGGCCATTCGTCGGCGAACCAGGTGTCCGTCAGGGCGGCCGACAGGCACGCCTCCTGGACCCGGAGCAGATAGTTCTCGTGCGGGAAGCGGGCCGGATCGGGGCCGTGGTCGTGGATCCGGGCGAGGACGGCCGCGGCCGCGGGGAAGGCCCCGTCGTCGAGCAGTGCCGCGACCTGCATCGTCCGGCAGTACAGCGCGGTGCGCAGGTCACCCCGGTGCGCCGCGGATTCGGCGGTCATCCCGGCCGCCGCGGCCGCCGCACGGTCGTTGCCCAGGTCGGCGAGCAGCGGGAACCGGTCGGTCATCAGCTGCAGGCGCAGCAGGTCGCTGACGTTGTCACCGCCCTGGTCACCGCCCTGGTCTCTGCCCTGGTCACAGCCCGGGTCCGGAGCTCCGGCGTCCAGCAGGTCGAGTCCCCGGTCCAGCAGGGCGAGCGCTTCGTGGAGCATGCCGCCCCCGCCGAGGCAGCGGGAGAGCAGCAGCAGGTCACTGACCTGGTCACCGCCCCGGTCCGGGTGTCCGGCCGTCGCCGGCGGCTCCGGTGGCAGGCACAGCGCCACACCGGTGACGAGGTGGCCGACGGCGATATGGATCCGCAGATCGAAGGAGCGGTCGTCGACTGCCCCGTCGGTGATGTCGCTGTATCCGGTGAGCAGCCCGACGCCGAGCTGGGGAACCGCCCGGGGGATGAGCCGGACCGCGGTCGGCAGGGCCGCCAGGGCCGGACGCAGCGCGGTGATGTCCGGCAGGACCCCACCGAGCAGGACGTCGAGATCGACGAGGTGCCGGATGAGCGGGTGGAGTCCGTCGCGGATCTCGAGGACTGCCGCCACCCGGGCGGCGAGGATGTCGCGGGCGGGGGCGTCGGAGAGTTCTGCGCCGCGGCGGGCGTCCTCCTGGGCCCCGACCCGGACCTCGAGCATCCGGTCGAGGTCGGCGATGACCGGGATCTCCGCTGTGCCCGCTGTGTCCTCCCTGTCCTCTCTGTCCTCTGTGTCTTCCCCGCCCCCGGACGCGCCGGTGCTGTGCCGGATGCGGTCCGCGAGTTCTGCGCAGGCGGGGCCGAGGACCGGGTCCCCGGCGAGGTCCGCCAGGCGTGGGGCGGCGAGCGCGACGGCGTCCGCCATACCCAGCAGGGAGTACAGCACCGTGGCGGTGAACAGGTCGGCGGCGCTCAGGGTCGTGAGGTCGACGGGGCCGAGCGGCGGGATCTCCGGGACGGCGTCGGCGGTCCAGCGGCCGACCTCGGCCGGCAGCTCGAACCAGGCGGGGTCCGCCCAGTCCGGGAGTCCGCCGACGATGCCGCTGTGCAGTGGCGGGGTGGCCGCGAACGGCAGTTGTCCGGTGAGGTCCGGGTCCGCCGGCGGCACCTCTGCGTCCCACAGCCGGCCGGTCTCCGCGCGGGTGGCGGCCCCGGGTGCGGCGGTGTTGCGGGCGTCGAGCGCGGCGACGGCCCGCCTGCTCAACCGTCCGGTGGCCTCCGCCAGCTCCGCGACGGTCGGTTCGGCACCGGCGGCGAGCGGCCGGACCTCGTCGGCGAGCCAGTCGGTGACCGGTGACAGTCCGGCCCACGGCAGGCGGGCGGTGCCCAGTCCCGCGGCGTCGGCATCGGCGAAGATCCCGGCGAGGGTCTCCACGACGTGCGGTTCGGTGACCGGCCGGTGGTGGCGCAGCTGCAGGACCGGCCAGCTCCGTTCCAGCAGCCCGAGGGCGGCCCGCGCCTCCCCCGCCCGGGCCAGGTATCCGGTGACCTGCAGCAGTGCCGTCGCCGCCGACGGCAGGCCGATGCAGCGCTGCGCGACTGCGGCGGCCCGCCGGGCGGTATCCGCCGCGGGACCGGTGGCCGCCAGCGGGATGAGCGCCTCGGCCTGCATGAGCGTGGGCAGACCGCCTGCCTCCGGCAGTGCCTCCATGTCCGCCAGGTATCCGGCGGCACCCGTGGCGTCCCCGCGGAGCAGGGCGACCATCGCACGCTGGTCGAGGTCGCGCTGCACGCCGGCCACCTCCTCCCACTGCGGCGGATCCGACAGTCCGGGCATCCCGGGCGGCGGCATGCGGTCGAGCAGCCGCTGCGCCTCGTCGACCCGGGCGGTGACCAGCAGGATGTCGACGGCGGTCTTCTCCGCCGCACCGTCGCCGTAGCCCGTCAGCGCCTCCTGCGCCTGCCGACCGAACGCGTCGAGGTCGACGACGGACACCGCCGGGTCGACGGCGGCGGTGACCGCGACATCCCGCCACACCGACGGCCACACCTCGGGCAGCGGTTCCCCGTCACCGTCGACGGGCGGGACGGCGGCACCGACGGCGTCGGGGTGGGCGGGGTAGGACGCCGCGTCGGTCCGGTGCAGCTGCCACAGCCGCGGCAGTGCGTCGAGCGCCCAGGCGGCGTCCGCCGGGTCACACAGCCGGCAGCGCAGGAGGTCGACCCGGTAGGCGAGCTGCGCGGCAGCCCGGTCCCCGGCCGCGGCGAGGTCCGTGACAGTCCCGGAGATCTCCTGCAGACCGCGGGTCAGACCGGCCGGTCCGGTCTCGCCCCGCCGGACGGCGCCGCGCAGCTCCTCCCACCGCCGGGCCGCCCGGGCGACCGCGGCCCCGGTGCCGTCGCCCGGGCCACCTGAGCCACCTGGGCCACCTGAGATCCCTGCCATGCCTTCACTATGTCACGCACCCGGTCACGCCACTGACCCCGATGTCCACGGAACGAACCGGCAGGTCGGATTTCCCGTCCCCGGACAGCACCTGGGCTCGTCAACCCCGCATCCGCAGGAGCCAGTAGGCCCCCGGTCCTGAAAACCGCCGGTAGCGTCCACGACCTCCCCGGGAAGGCCGGCTACGCGACGCCGTCCAGCACCGCGGCCAGGTCCCGGCGGCGACGGACCAGGTCCGGGTCGCCCGCGGTGCCGTCGGGGTCATTGGCACGGTCGGCGGCGTCCAGCAGGTCGAGGGTGCACCGCGCCCGGTCGAGATCGGTGCCCTCACCGGCGGCGATGCCTGCGGCGGCGGAGACCAGCCGGCAGTCCGCGGCGAGGCGGCCGGACCCCGGGGCACCGCAGACGGCGGCGCACCGTGCGGCCCGCTCGGCGAACAGGGCGGCGCCGCGGAGATTGCCGAGCCCCGCCAGGGCCTCGGCGTGGTAGCGCAGCAGCAGTGCCGGGGCATCCGGGCGGACCTCCGCCGGCGGGACCCCGGCGTCGCCGTGCAGGGCGGTACGGAACACGGTGCACAGTGCCGCCGTCTCGTGGTACGCCCCGACATCGAGCAGCGTCTCGGCGAGGTCGAGCAGATCGTCGGTGTGCACCGCCGCAGCCGGACCCGGCGGGGCCGGGAGGGTCCGCGCCACCGCCGCGACCGTCCGGGCGGCCGACCGGAGGTCCGCTGCCCGCTGCCCACCTGCACCGGAGAGAGCCTCGAGCAGGGTGGCCCCGGCGAGCGGGACCGCCCGGGGGATGGTCCGGGCGAGCCGTGGCAGGGCCCGGAGCGCGAGTGTGGCGGTGGCCGGGGACGGCACCGCACCACCGAGCAGGAGATCGAGTTCGATCAGCCGCCGCACCAGCGGGGATGCCCCCTGCCACAGGCCCGTGACCTCGCGGGCGCGGGCCGGGTCCGCACCGCAGGTACCCGCGCAGCAGCTGCGGGTGAGCATCCGGTCCACCTCGGCGATCAGGGGATGGCCGGACGGTGCCGGGACACCTTCGCTGTTGTCCCTGTTGTCCCTGTCCTCCCTGTCTCCGGTGACACGCGCGAGGACGTGCGCGGCCACCGCCCGCTCCCCCTCGGCGGCGGGATCGTCGGGGTGGGCGGGCCGGTCGAGCAGCTCGCCCAGCCGACCCGCGAACGCGGTGGCGGCGCCGGTGAAGTCCAGCAGGGTGCAGAACACGGTGCCGCACACCACGTCGGAAAGGTCGAGCGCGGCCAGGTCGACGGGTCCGGCGCAGTCCAGGTCCGCGCCGGTGCACCGGATCTCCTCCTCCGGCACCGCGGGACCGATGCCGGGCAGTGCGGGCACCGTGGGATCAGCCGGCGGCACCGGTGGGCCGGGCACATCCCGGCCCGCCCGCCAGCCGGGGCGCAGTGCGGCACAGTTCGCGCGGACCGCGGCGGCACCGGCCGGTTCCCCCGCCGCCGCGAGATAGTCCGCCACCCGTGCCATCGCCGGGACGAGGTCGGCCCGGCCTGCGGCGCGGGTCACGACCCGCCGCACCCGCCGCGCGGTCACCTCCGGGGCCACCACGTGCGCCAGCGGGACGAGTGATTCCGCGACCGCCGCCGTGGCGAGGTCCCGGTCCCCGACGGCGGGTGCGGGTGAGTCCTCGACCAGCGCGACCGTGGAGGCGGCGAGTTCCAGGTCACCGGAGCCCAGCGCCACCCTCAGCCGCGCCGCCAGGGCACGGTGATGACGGTGCACGTCCTGTGGTGCGGGGTCGCGCGGCACCGTCGGAGCCGGGAGGAGGGCGATGATCTCCGCCGCCTGCGCGTGGCGTCCGGTGGCGGCGAGGGCCCTGACCCGCGCCTCGGCGACGGCCACGGTGGCGGCTGTGCCCGCTGTCCCTGTCGTGCCGGTCATGCCGGTCATGCCGGTCATGCCGGCACAGCCTCCCCCGCGCCTGCGGAGCACCGCCGCGGCCCGGTCGGCGAGGCGGTCCACCTCGGCGGTGGCGGCGTCCGGTGCGAGCAGTGCCGCCGCCTCCTCCCACCCGGCGAGCAGCAGGTCGGGCAGGTCACCACCGTCACCGTCGACCGGAGGGACGGCCGCGCCGACGGCGTCCGGGTGGGCGGGGAAACGGGCGGTGTCCCGGTCGTGCCGCTGCCACAGTTCCGGCAGCAGCGAGACGGTCTCCGCCCGCTCGGCGGGGGTGCCCGACCCGGTGCGGCACACCTGGCCGAGCCGGGTGAGGTCGACACGGTGGCGCAGCTCCAGCGCGCGACGCGCCTGCCGGGTACAGCGGCAGGACGCCAACCCGGCCTCGAGTCCGGCGAGCTCGTCCGAGAGGACCGCCAGACTGCGCAGGTACACGCCCCCGGGGACCGCACCCCGGTCATGTGCCGCGCGGAGCCGCTCCCAGCGCCAGGTCGAGCGCGTTACCCTGTCCTCACTGAGGCCACCATAACTAACCATTCCCTTACTATGGCACAGTGGCATACCCCGTGTCCCGTGACCGGGTGTCACAGACGTCACTGTTGTGCTCGTCATGACCGGAACTGTCCGACGGCGACTGTAGGGTGGTCCGCATGGAACTGAAGACGCACACCCGGACCCTCACCGGCTGGGGCCGCACCGCCCCGACCACCGCAGAGGTCCTGTCCACCCCGGACGTCGACGTCATCGCCGCCGCCGTCGCGCAGGTCGCCGACGCCAACGCGGACAAGCCCGACCACCTCCGGCGTGGCGTGATCGCCCGCGGCATGGGCCGCTCCTACGGCGACCCCGCCATGAACAGCGGCGGCCTGGTCATCGACATGCAGCCGCTGAACACGATCCACTCCATCGACCCGGAGACGGCCATCGTCGACGTGGACGCCGGCGTGACGCTCGACCAGCTCATGAAGGCCGCCCTGCCCTACGGGCTGTGGGTCCCGGTGCTGCCCGGCACCCGTCAGGTGACCATCGGCGGTGCGATCAGCCCGGACATCCACGGCAAGAACCACCACTCCGCCGGTTCCTTCGGCAACCACGTCCGCAGCATCGAACTGCTGGTGGCCGACGGTCGTGTGCTGCACCTGGAGCCGGAGGGCTCCGCCGACGACCCGGCCGGGACGCTGTTCTGGGCCACCGTCGGCGGCATGGGGCTGACCGGCGTGATCCTGCGTGCGACCATCGAGATGACGAAGACGGAGACCGCCTACTTCATCTGCGACACCGACCGCACGGAGAACCTCGACGAGACCATCGCCGCCCACTCCGACGGTTCCGAGGTCAACTACACCTATTCCTCGGCGTGGTTCGACTGCATCTCCCCGGAGCCCAAGCTCGGCCGGGCGACGATCTCCCGGGGGTCGCTGGCCACCCTCGACCAGCTCAAGGAGTTCGCCCCGAAGCTGGCGGCGGATCCGCTGAAGTTCAACGCCCCGCAGCTGATGACCGTGCCGGACATCTTCCCGTCCTTCACGATGAACAAGCTGACCCTGTCGGCGGTGGGCCTGGCCTACTACGCGATGGGCAAGCCGGCACGGAACCAGACCGAGAACCTCACGCAGTTCTACCAGCCCCTCGACCTCATCGGGGAGTGGAACCGCGGCTACGGCTCCAAGGGTTTCCTGCAGTACCAGTTCGTGGTGCCGACCGAGGCCGTCGAGCCGTTCAAGCAGATCATCAAGGACATCCAGGGCTCCGGGCACTACTCGGCGCTCAACGTGTTCAAGCTGTTCGGCCCGGGCAACCGTGCCCCGCTGAGCTACCCGATGCCCGGCTGGAACGTCTGCGTGGACTTCCCGGTGCGTCCGGGCCTGGGCGCCTTCCTCGACCGGCTCGACGAGCAGGTCATGGAGTTCGGCGGACGCCTCTACCTGGCCAAGGAGTCCCGCACCACCGCGGAGAACTTCCACCGGATGTACCCGGGGCTCCAGGGCTGGCTGGAGACCCGCCACGGGATCGACCCGACCGGTGTCTTCGCCTCCGACATGTCCCGCCGCCTCGAGCTGCACTAGACCGTCTTACCTGCTAGGAGACTTTTCAATGATCAACGCTGTGGGTAAGCCCCAGTCCATCCTGCTGCTCGGCGGCGCCTCCGACATGGGGCTCGCCGTCGTCGAGGAGTTCCTCTCCCGCGGCCCGGCGCGCGTGGTGCTCGCCGCCCGCGCCGGCGACGACCTGTCCTCCCCGATCGCCCGGTGCGAGGCCGCCGGGGCGTCCTCGGTGGAGACCGTCGACTTCGACGCGACCGCCTTCGACACCCACGAGGCCGTCATCGACGAGATCTGGGCGAAGGGCGACATCGACCTCGCCATCGTCGCCTTCGGCGTCCTCGGGGACAACGAGGTCCAGTGGCACGACCAGAAGCAGACCGTGCTCGCCGCGCAGGTCAACTACACCGGTGCGGTCTCGGTGGGCGTGCTGCTCGCCGACCGGATGAAGAAGCAGGGCCACGGCCAGATCGTGGTCTTCTCCTCGGTCGCCGGTGAGATGGTCCGCCGCTCCAACTTCGTCTACGGCTCCACCAAGGCCGGCGTTGACGGTTTCTACCGCATGCTCGGTGAGGCCCTGCGCGGCACCGGCGTGCGCGTGCTCACCGTCCGCCCGGGTCAGGTCCGCACGAACATGACCAAGGGCCTCGACGATGCCCCGCTCACCGTCGACAAGGAGGACGCCGCGAAGGCCATCGCCGCCGGCGTGGACAACAAGAAGACGGTCATCTGGGTCCACCCGCTGTTCCGCTGGGTGATGCTGATCCTGAAGAACCTGCCGCAGTTCATCGTGCGGAAGCTGCCGATCTAGGCTCCGGCACACTCCGGAGGCGGCTGTGACGGAGCGCTGTCCCGGGCGGTGAAAAGCCGGTCCGATTCGGGGACGCCGAGTGCATCGACGTCCCCGAACCGGACCGGCTTTTCACGTGCACCCCGGAGCAACATCCTCCGACAAATGCTGTAAAACGGACTCTGCACAAAATAGCTGACTGCCGGGAGACCTCTATCTGATCCGGACCGGAGAGGGCAGCATATACCGGACGCCTCTCCCCGGAGCTCCACGGTCAGAACGTGCAGGCACCCGTGGTGGCGTCGATCGAGCCGGCGGCGATGCCGATCGGACACCAGATGAAGTAGTAGGGCAGCAGGACGGCAGCCGCTCCGACGCCGACGACGCTCCCGACGACCTGCTGCGCCTCCGGAGGCAGCGACTCGTAGGAGCCCTGGACGGATCCCGGCAGATCCTGTGCTGCAGCGGACGGGGCGACAGCGGCGCCGCCCCCGACGGCGATCAGGGTGGCGGCGGTGGCGGCGACCACCCGTCCGCGCAGGCGACGGTGCCGGCGGTGGTGGACGGTGTGACCGGGTTCGTGATGCGTCGTGCGAACGGTAGCTGAAAGTTCGCCGTACATGATGATCCTCTCGGTGGACTGGTGCGGGACGCTGGTTCGGGATGCTGTGCCCCACCCACCCCACCCTGCTCTCCACCGCAGTCCACCGGTACCCCCTGGGACGGACGCCGGACGGACGCGCACTACCCGGCCGGGGCGAGCTCGTCCCCGGTGACCCACTTGTGGTTCGTCATGGTCGTGCCGTCCGCCGTGGTGATGTCCACCATGTAGACGGTCCCCTGCATCGAGGAATCCACCGTGCCCGCCGCCCCCTTCATCCCGGACATGTGGTCGGCCCCGATCGTCACCGGAGTGCCGTCGGCGAGCGGGGCAGGGCCCGGATTCTCCAGCTCCTCCTGCACCACCCACCGGTGATCGGTCACCGGGGCGCCACCGTCGGTCGGGGTGTAGCTCACCGCATAGGCCGTGGTGGCGTAGGCGCCGGTCACGGTGCCTTCCGCCCCCTGCATGCCGGGCATGTGGTCGGCGGTGACGGTGACCCGGGTGCCGACCGGGTAGGCGGGATCGGGGGCGTCCACGATACCGGCGGGGGCGTCGCCGCCGTCCATCGCATGGTCGTGCATGTCCATGTCGCCCATACCGTCCGTGTTTCCGGGACCGGTCGACGTGGACGGAGCCTCGGCGGCACTGTGGCCCCCGGCGTCCCCGTCGGAATCATCCCCGCACGCGGCGAGGGTGAGGGCGGGCAGCAGGATCAGGGACGCCAGGACCGGGGTGCGTGAGAACTTCATGCCGCCGAGGGTATACCCCCTCGGGTTATGTCGACACCCTCAGCCGCAGTGCCCGGTCAGAACGAGCAGGAGTCCGGCGTCGGGTTCCACGGCCCGTTGACGATCGGGCACCAGACGAAATAGTAGAGCGCGGCGAGACCGAGAGGCCCGCTGAGTGCGACGCTGCCGACGATCGACTGCACGTCCGGCGGCAGGGCATCGTAGGAGGTCTGGACCGGCTCCGGAAGCCCCTGCGCCGTAGCGGCCGGGGCGACAGCGGCGCCGCCCCCGACGGCGATCAGGGTGGCGGCGGTGGCGGCGATGACCCGCCCCCGCGCGCGGCCGGGCCGCCTGGCATGTTCCGGGTCGTGATGAGTCGTGCGAACGGTGCATGAAGGTTCGCCGTACATGATGTTCCTCTCTTCGGACAGACGCAGGGCACGGTGCCCCGCTCACCCCACATCATGACGTCGCAGGGCCGGTCCCGGCACCCCCGCGCCGGTGCACCACCTCCCGCACCGTCCTTGAAACATACCCCTAGGGGGTATACCGTCGGAACGGTACGGGACGCGGGACTGTCCCCGCCCCACCCTGACCGAAAGGACGACCACCATGGCCACGAAGAACTACACCGTCACCGGCATGAGCTGCGGACACTGCAAGGCCGCCGTCGAGGAGGAGGTCGGCGCCATCGAGGGCGTCACCGCCGTCGAGGCCACCCCGGCCACCGGGGCCGTCGTCGTCACCGGTGACGGCTTCACCGACGAGCAGGTCGCCGCCGCCGTCGACGAAGCCGGCTACGACCTCGCCAAGTAACACCCGCAGAAAGACTGACCAGCAATGACACAGCAGGCAGCGGTCGCCGCACCGGACCAACCGACGGAACCGGCCGTCGACCCCGTCGATCTGGTCCAGCTCGACCTCGGCGTCACGGGGATGACCTGCACCTCCTGCTCCGCCCGCATCGAGCGCAAGCTCAACCGGATGGACGGGGTGGACGCCACCGTCAACTTCGCCACCGAATCCGCCCAGGTCGGCTACGATCCGGCGAAGACCACCCCGGACGACGTCATCGCGACCGTCCGCAAGACCGGCTACGACGCATTCACACTCGCCGACAGCACCGACGACGCCGGTGAGGACGACAGTTCTGACGACCGGGAGGCGGCGTCCGGACTGCCGGCGGCCACCGGCCAGGCGAAGGTGGACGCCGCCCGGGACGCCGAGGCTGGTGACCTGAAGAAACGCGCGATCATCTCCGCGGTCCTCGCGTTCCCCGTCGTGCTGGTCAGCATGATCCCCGCCCTGCAGTTCGACAACTGGCAGTGGGCCGCGCTGACGATGATCTCCCCGGTGTACTTCTGGGGCGGCGCCCCGTTCCACCGCGCCACCCTGGTCAACCTGCGCCACGGCGCATTCACCATGGACACGCTGGTCTCCCTCGGAACCACCGCCGCCTACCTGTGGAGCCTGTGGGCCCTGTTCCTCGGCAACGCCGGGATGACCGGCATGACGATGGAGATGCACCTCTTCCGCCCCGGCGACACCCACGGCATGGACGAGATCTACCTCGAGTCCGTCGGTGTGGTCATCGTCTTCCTGCTGCTCGGCCGGTGGTTCGAGAACCGGGCGAAGGGACGCTCCTCCGAGGCGCTGCGCGCACTGCTCGACATGGGCGCGAAGGACGCCGCCGTGCTGCGCGACGGTCACGAGGTCCGCATCCCGGTCGCCCGGGTGCAGGTCGGGGACGTGATCATCGTGCGCCCCGGCGAGAAGATCGCCGCCGACGGTGAGGTCACCGACGGCACCTCCGCCGTCGACGAATCGATGCTCACCGGCGAATCCGTGCCGGTGGAGGTCACCGTCGGCTCCACGGTCACCGGGGCGACGGTGAACACCTCCGGCCGACTGCTCGTGAAGGTCACCCGCACCGGGGCGGACTCCACCCTCGCGCAGATGGCGGCACTCGTCGCCGACGCCCAGGCCGCCAAGGCACCGGTCCAGCGGCTCGTCGACCGGATCTCACAGGTCTTCGTGCCGGTCGTCATGGCCGTCGCCGTCATCACGTTGATCGCACACCTCGCCGGCGGGGCGGAGGTCTCCGCCGCCTTCACCGCCGCCGTCGCTGTCCTCATCATCGCCTGCCCTTGTGCCCTGGGCCTGGCCACACCGACCGCACTGCTCGTCGGCACCGGCCGCGGCGCCCAGCTGGGGCTGCTGATCAAGGGGCCGGAGGTGCTGGAGTCCACCCGGCGCGTCGACACGGTCGTCATGGACAAGACCGGGACGGTCACCACCGGTGTCATGGCGGTCACCGGGGTCACCGGTGACCGCGTGGCGGACGCTGACATCCTCCGGCTCGCCGCGGCGGTGGAGGCCGGCTCCGAGCACCCGATCGCGACGGCGGTCGTCGCCGCCGCGGAAGAGGAGGGCGGGGAGGGCAGCGTCCCCGAGGTCACCGATTTCTCCTCCACCGCAGGTCACGGCGTGACAGGTTCCGTTGAGGGGCGCACGGTCGAGGTGGGGCGTCCGGACTCGCCGGGTGCCCTGCCGGCCCCGCTGCGTGAGGCGTTCACCGGCGCGCAGGCCGACGGCGCCACCCCGGTGCTCGTCACCGTCGACGGCACGCCGGCCGGCGTGGTCACCGTGCGGGACACCGTCAAGCCCGGTTCCGCGGCGGCCGTCGCCGAGTTCCGGGGACTCGGGCTGACCCCGGTGCTGCTCACCGGTGACAACGCGGGTGCGGCGGAGGCCGTCGCCGCCGAGGTCGGTATCGACCCGGACAACGTCATTGCCGGGGTACGCCCGGAGCAGAAGGTCGAGCGGATCAGCGCCCTGCAGGACGCCGGGAAGAATGTCGCGATGGTCGGCGACGGCGTCAATGACGCCGCCGCCCTGGCGAAGGCCGACCTGGGCCTGGCGATGGGTTCCGGCACCGACGTGGCCATCGAGGCCGGTGACATCACCCTGATGAACAACGACCTGCGCTCCGCGGTGGACGCCGTCCGACTGTCCCGCAGGACCCTGCGCACCATCCACGGCAACCTGTTCTGGGCCTTCGCCTACAACGTGGCCCTCATCCCGGTGGCGGCGTTCGGGCTGCTCAACCCGATGCTCGCCGGGATCGCGATGGCGTTCTCCTCGGTGTTCGTGGTCTCCAACTCGCTGCGGCTGCGCGGTTTCCGCTCAGTCCGTTCCTGACCGGCACCGTGAGGAACGGACAAGGGTCGATCCGTTCCTGGCCGCGTCGCCGGCGAACGGATCAGGGTCGATCCGTTCGGCCCGACCATCCGGCGGGGATCCCCCGCCGGGCCCCGTGACGGGGATCCGGAAGTGTTACCGGTTCCGCTCGGTAACACTTTTCGTGACCTGCGGAAATGTCTCGTCGGGGACCGTCGGGGTGGTAATACTTTTCGAGGCCTGACCGGGAACCGTCAGCGGACCGGCCGACCTCATCGCCGCCGGTCATCGCCGCCGGCCCTCTCGCCGGTCATATCCCTGACCAGGTCACTGACCCGGGCGGCGATGTCGTCGCGGACCAGCCGCATCCGTTCCATGCCACTGATCCCCCGGGCCGAGGGCTCGTCGGTGACCCAGCGTTCCAGGGTGCCGTGGGCGTCCTCGGGCAGGCTGAGCTGTGCCCCGGTGCCGAGCAGGACGACCCGGTCCACGGTGCGCAGCAGGTCGGGGTCGACCGGCTGTGGCGGAGTCGCAGGTGCGGCGACACCGATCTCGGCGAGGGCGGCGACGGATTCCGCGTTCGCGGTGGTTCCGGGTCGGGTTCCGGCGGAGTGCACGTCGAGGCGTCCTCCCGTGGTGGCGAGGATGTTCTCGGCCAGCGCGCCGGCCATCCGGGACTTGCCGGCGTTGCTCACGCAGACGAAGAGGACCGACGGGGTGTGAGACGGGGTGTGGTCAGTGATGCCCATGGCTTCGCTTACTCCGTGGTGGTCGGAACGGGGGACGGGGTGGACGCCGTGCGGCCCGACGGCAGGGTCGGGTCGCCGGGGAAGAGCACCGGGCCGAGACGCCGGACAACGTAGACCAGCCCGACCAGCACCGGTACTTCGATGAGTGGCCCGACAGTGCCGGCGAGTGCCTGGCCGGAGTCCGCACCGAACGTGCCGACCGCCACGGCGATGGCGAGTTCGAAGTTGTTGCCCGCCGCGGTGAAGGCCACCGAGGTCGACCGGGCGTACCCCAGTCCGACCGCGCGGGACAGTGCCAGTGCGAGTGCCGGCATGACGGCGAAGTACACCACCAGCGGCAGGGCGACACGGACGACCGCCCACGGGTCGTCGGCGACCTGGCGTCCCTGCAGGGTGAACAGGACCACGATGGTGTACAGCAGCCCGAGCAGCGCGAGCGGGGAGACACGCGGCAGGAACACGTCCTCGTACCAGCGGCGGCCACGGAGTCGCTCGCCGAGCAGCCGGGAGGCGGCACCGGCGAGCAGCGGGATGCCGAGGAAGACGAGCACCGAGCCGGCGATCGCGAGGAAGGAGAACTCCGCCGAGGTCGTGTCCAGCCCCAGCCACGACGGCAGCACCTGCAGGTAGAACCAGCCGAGGGCGCCGAACATGAGGACCTGGAACACCGAGTTCACCGCGACCAGCACGGCCGTGGTCTCCCGGTCCCCGCACGCGAGCTCGGACCAGATGAGCACCATGGCGATGCAGCGGGCCAGGCCGACGATGACGAGCCCGGTGCGCAGTTCCGGCTGGTCGGGCAGGAACAGCCAGGCGAGGGCGAACATCACTGCCGGCCCGACGAGCCAGTTGAGGGTGAGGGATACCGCCATCAGCCGCCGGTCGGCGGCGATCCGCCCGGCCGTGTCGTAGCGGACCTTGGCCAGTGGCGGGTACATCATGACGAGCAGACCGACGGCGACAGGCAGCGAGACTCCGGCGATCTCGGAGGCCCCGAGCACGTCCGCCAGTCCGGTGCGGCTGAGCAGCAGGCCGGTGGCCATGGCGAGGATGATCCACACCGGCAGGAGCCGGTCGGTGAGCGACACGGGGACAGGCCTTCTTCCATCGGATTGTCCGGGGGACACCCCCCGGCCGAACAGGTAACGGACCGGACAGTAGCCGAATCATTGACACCCGTCAATATGTCACGGGTACTCTGGACCCGTGCCCATTCCTCCGAACTCTCCGGACGCCGACTGCTGCAGTCTCGGTACCGGACCACTGTCCCCGGACGACGCGACCCGGTACGCCGGACTGTTCACCGCCCTCGCCGACCCCGCCCGCCTGCGCATTCTCTCCGAGATCGCCGCCGGCGGCTGCGCTCCGGTCACTGTCGGTGACCTGACGACGGCGGTCGGGCTGAGCCAGCCGACCGTCTCCCACCACCTGAAGAAGCTCGTCGACGTCGGCCTGCTGGACCGCATCCGGGACGGTCGGCGCGTCCTCCACCGGGTCCGTCCGGAACCTTTCACCGCACTCCGTCGCGTCCTGCAGATCGGCTGAGACCGTGACCACCCCAGACACACAGCAGCCCACCGCCGTCATCGTCGGTGGCGGCCAGGCCGGGCTCGCCACCGCCTTCTATCTGCGTCGCGCGGGCGTCCCGTTCGTCATCCTCGACGATCAGCCGGGCCCGGGCGGGGCGTGGCGGCACGCCTGGCCGTCGCTCCGGTTGTTCTCCACCGCCGAATTCTCGAACCTGCCCGGACGTCCGATGCCCCGCTACGACGGCTTCCCGCCGGCCACGCATGTCGTCGACTATCTCGCCTCCTACGAGGCCCGCTACGGATTCACGGTGGAGCGTCCGGTGCACGTCACCGGGGTGACCTGGTCGGCAGGACGCTACACAGTCCACGGGATGACAGACACCGGCCCCCGGACCTGGACCGCACCGCACGTCGTCGCCGCCACGGGCACCTGGTCCGCCCCGTTCGTCCCCGCCCTGCCCGGCACCTTCGGCGGCCGGCAGTGGCACACGGTGACCTACCCCGGTCCAGCCGCGTTCCGGGGATCGACGGTGGCCGTCGTCGGCGGCGCGAACTCCGGGGCGCAGATCGCCGCCGAGCTGGCCCTCGCCGCGGCGGAGTCCGGGGACGGAGGAACCGGCAGCGGCAACCCCGTGACCTGGTACACGAGGCATCCTCCCCGGTGGATGCCGGACGACGTCGACGGGCGGGCACTGTTCCGCCGCAACCGGAGCCGCGCCCTGACCGTGGCGCGCGGTGAACCGGATCCGGGGGCGGACACCTCCCTCGGCGACATCGTCATGGTCCCCGCAGTCCGTCGCGCCCGTGATGCCGGACTGCTCACCGCCACACCGATGGTGGATTCCCTCGACGACATCGCCACCGACCACCTCATCTGGTGCACCGGTTTCCGCCCCGCCCTCGGCCCGTTCCGGAGCCTGCTCTCCCACGGGATCCCCCGGCAGCCGGGACTGCACCTGGTGGGCTACGGGGACCTGGTCGGCCCCGGTGCGGCGACGATCACCGGGGTGGGAATGTACGCGAAGCAGGTCGCCGGCGAGATCGCCACCGGGACCGCCACGCAACCCTGACCACGATCACGGTCGGAGCGCACGGCACCCCGGGCGCAGCCGGCTACCGCGCGAAAGCGTAATCCGTGTAGCCGTGCGCGCCGCCGACGTAGAACGTCGACGGGTCGGGCGTGTTGAGCTCCAGTCCGTCGCGCCACCGGCGCACCAGGTCGGGGTTGGCGATGAGCTCGCGGCCCACCACCGCGGCGTCCGCCCGGTCGTCCTCGACGATGTGCCGGGCCTCGGCGAGATCGGTGACGTGCCCGAACCCGCTGTTGAGCAGGAATGCGCCGCCGAAGCGGGAGCGCAGGTCCGCGACGAGGTCGCCGTCGATGTCGGCGTGCAGCACCGAGAGGTAGGCGATGCCCGTGCCGTCGGTGCCACCGATGCCGGCGATCCCGTCGAGCAGCGCACCGTAGGTCGCGAGCACGTCGGCCCGGTCGTCCTCGGTCGCGCCCTGGACCCCGTGCTCCGGGGAGATCCGCAGACCGGTGCGTCCGGCCCCGATCTCGGCGGCGACGGCACGCACCACCTCGACGGTCAGCCGCGCCCGGTTCTCCGGCGACCCGCCGTAACCGTCGGTGCGGTGGTTCGAGGACGCGGCGGTGAACTCGTGCAGCAGGTAGCCGTTTGCGCCGTGGATCTCCACGCCGTCCACCCCGGCATCGACGGCGCGGCGGGCGGCGACGACGAACTCGTCGATGATGCGCGGGATCTCCTCGGTGCCCAGCGCGCGGGGGACCACGCCGTCGAGCTTGCCCGAGAAGCCGCGGACCGGGCCACCGGTGCCGATCGCGCTGGGAGCCTCGGGCTCCCCGCCGCGCAGCAGGTCAGGATGGCTGGTGCGGCCGCCGTGCATGATCTGCATGACGAGCGTTCCGCCGGCGGCGTGCACCGCCTCGGCGACCCGCGCCCAGCCGGCGGCCTGCGCCTCGTCGGCGATACCGGCCTGGCCGGGGAAGGCGCGGCAGGAGAACGCCGGGAACGTGCCCTCGGTGACGACGAGCCCGGCCGAGGCGCGCTGGCTGTAGTAGTCCACGTGCAGGTCGGACGGGATGCCGTCCTCCCCGGCGCGCTGCCGGGTCAGCGGTGCCATGGTGATGCGGTTGTCGAGGTGCAGATCTCCGGCGGTGAGCGGAGCGAACAGTGAGGTCATGCCACGGGGAACCGGTGGCGGCGGGGCGCTATTCCCGGGTGCCCCCGGGGTACTCCCGGAACTCAGTCCGTCAGCGAGTTCCCCGGCGGGACATCACCGCAGGTCGAGGGCGCAGCCGCGCCGGCGAAGCGGTCGTTGACCCACTGCAGGGCCATGCCGAACCAGGCGACCGCCCCGATGGTGTGCCCGACCGGACCGGGTTCGACGTACTGCACCGGCACACCGTCACCGCAGTACTTTGCGGCCAGGGCACGGGTGTCGCCGAGCAGCATCACCCCGTCACCGTCACCGAGAGTGGGGTGCGGCGGGGTCTTCTGCTGCTGCTCCCCACCGCCGGCCTGGACGATGAGCTGCGGATAGGAGGGGGACGCCGCCAGACCCATGTTCGTGTCGTCGAGGACCCGACGGATCGCGGGGACGTCATCGGGGGTCGGGTAATCGGGCCGGAACAGCTCGTCCCACCGCAGGTGAGGGTAGAGATTCTCGGCGTCCCCGATGGCGATCCCGGCCATGTGGTCGACGACCCCACGCCCGAAATCGGTGAGGTACGGGGTGAGGTCGTCGCCGTAGGCCCGTGCCATCCCGGCGAGCGCCATGCCGACGACCCCGGACCACTTCGGCCCCTCGCCGGCGTAGGCGAGGTTGTGCTCGGGCCGGACCATCGTGCCGCCCTGCGCCACCCCGATGACATGCTCGGCGATCTCCGGGGCGTAGTCGTCCGCGGTGATCGCCGACCAGCCGGCGCCGATGGAGCCGCCGGAGTAGCCGGCGAACACGGTCGGGGACGTCTCGTCGACGGCCGCGGCCGGGGTGCGGTGGGCGGCCCGCAGCGAATCGAGGATGATGTGGGCGTACTCCTTGCCGACGGCGAAGATTCCCCGTTCGCCCTGGATGTCCGGCATGACGACGGAGTGACCGGCCATGAGCGCCGGGGCGACGAAGCCCGCCTCGGCCTTGTCCAGCAGTTCGGTCTGGGTGCCGCGGGCGAGCAGCCGGGAGGGGCCGTCCTCCGGATCCATCGAGTCGTAGAAACTGGCGTACATGACCGTGTCCCCGGTCGGTGCGGCCGCTCCGGTCGGGTGCAGCATGCTGGTGACGGCGACGGTGGGTTCACCGGTGACGGTCGTGCTGCGGTACTGGATCTGGGTCATCGTGGCGGGGGTCTCCAGACCGGAGACCCGGGCGACGACGTCCCGCTGTTTCAGCGGGGTGCCCGGTGCGAGATCAGCCAACGTGGCGGCGTCCGGCAGTGCGAAGAAGGAGGCGTCGTCATCGACGACAGGGATCCCCGGGGCCGCCGCGTCCTCCGCGGCCGGCACGGTCGGATCGGCGGGCGCCCCGGCGACGGCGGTCCCGGTGCCCGTCACCACGAGCGCGGGGACCAGCAGGGCTGCGGCGAGCGTCCGTCGCCACGGTGATGTTATTTCCATGTCGGAACATATTAACCGGCGGCCGGACAGCGCCGGACGGTTTCCGTCTGATCCGCGCCGGCCGGGCCCGGTTCGGGCCGGTCTGTGCCTGCTCGCCGCCGCTCAGTCCGTCAGTGAGTTCCCGGCCGGGACATCAGCACAGGTGGAGGAGGCGGGAACCCCGGCGAAACGGTCGTTGACCCAGGGCAGCGCGGCGCCGAACCACGCGAAGGAGCCCTGGGAGTGCCCGCCGGTGGCCTGCTCCCGGTAGTCGACCGGCGTGCCGTCGGCACAGTACTGCGTGGCGAGCGCGCGGGTGTCGCCCAGCAGCATCACCCCGTCACCGTCGCCGAGGGTGGGGTGCGGCGGGGTCTTCTCCGCCTCGCCCCCACCGGCCTGCACGAGCAGCTGCGGGAACGCCGGCGTGGCACGCAGTCCCATGTTCGTGTCGTCGAGCAGTGCCTTCACCTCGGGGATGGACGCCGGCTCCGGGTACTCGGGGCGTACCAGCTCCTCCCACCGCAGGTGGTCGTAGCGGTCCGAGGCGTCCCCGATCGCCACCCGGTCGAGTTCGGCGGTCACCTCGCGACCGTAGTCGGTGAGGTAGGGATCCAGGTCCACCCCGTAGGCACGGGTCATCCCGACGATCGCCATGCCGACGACCCCGGACCAGCCCGCACCCTCCGCAGCGTAGAAGAGATTGTGCTCCGGACGCACCATCGTGCCGCCCTGTGCCACGCCGACGATGTCGCGGGCGATGTCCGGGGCGTAGTCGGCGGCGAGGATGGACGCCCAGCCGGCGCCGATGGAACCGCCGGAGTAGCCGAGGAAGGCGGTCGGGGAACCGTCGGCGACCGCCGCGGCCGGGGTGCGCCGGGCGGCACGCAGTCCGTCGAGGATGATCCGGCCGTATTCGGGGCCGGCGGCGAAGATCTCCCGCTCACCCTGGATATCGGGCATCACCACGGTGTGTCCGGCGGCGAGCAGCGGGGCGACGTAGGCCATCTCCGTGGTGACCATGGCCCCACCCTCGGTGACGGTGCCGGAGAGGACGCGGGAGGGGCCGTCCTCCGGGCGCATGGAATCGTAGACGCTGCCGTACATGACGGTGTTCCCGGTCGGGGTGATCCCGGGCGGCGGCTGCAGGACGCTGGTCACGGCAGCGGTGGGGTGACCGAGGGTGTCGGTGCTGCGGTACTGGACCTGGGTGACGGTCAGCGGGGTGGGGAATGCGTTGACGTGCAGCGGGATCTGCCGCTGTTTCAGCGGGGTGCCGGGGCTGAGGTCGGCGAGGATGGCGGGGTCGGGCAGGGCGAAGAAGTCACCGTCGGAGGCGACGGTCTCCGCCGCCGTGTCCGTGGCAGTGCCTGCCGCCGCCCCGGCGGTCACTCCGCCGAATGCCGTCCCGGCGACGAGCGCGGGAACCAGCACAGCAGCACTGCATACGGACCGGAGGATTCCATGTGTTTTCATGTAGTGAACACTATGACTGGCGCAACTTTCCGGCGGTGACATTCGGACATGCCGCGGAAAAATCTCACCGCCGCACCCTCCGGAATACCCGCCACCTGGGAAGACACGAATGACAGTCGCGTCACTGACAGTCCCGAAATCTACTGTCAGTATCCCCATATTTTTCTTTTACTATATGTTTTCACAGGTGTTGTCTGATACGGCCGCTCCGGACAGGGCGTCCCGGATCCACGTCGCCGCCTCCCGCGCCCACTGCCCGCCCGCCGGGCCGTGGGCCGCCCCGACCTCCCGGTAGTCCACCGGTGCGCCCGCGCCGCACAGCCGCCGCGCCCAACCCCGCACATCACGGGTGAGCATCACCCCGTCGCCGCCGCCGAGCGTCGGCGAATCCGGCGTCCCGTCCTCGACCCCGCCGGTGCCCTGCACGATCAACTGGGGGTAATCCGGCGCCGGACGCCGCGACAGGTCCGTGGCGTCGAGGATCCGCCGGATCGCCGGCACACTGTCGGGCCCCGGGAACTCCGGCCGGAACAGCTCGTCCCACCGCAGATGGTCGAAGCGGTGCTTGGCGTCCCCGATGATCACCCCGTCGAGACCGCCGAGCACCTGCCGGCCGTGCGCGGTGAGGTACGGATCCAGGTCCACGCCGTAGGCGCGCGCCATGCCGAGGAACGCCATCCCCGCCACCGCCGACCATGTGGGACTCTCCGCGACATAGTCGAGGTTGTGCTCCGGGGTCACCATCAGTCCGCCCTGCGCCACACCGACGATCGAGGACGCCACCTCGGGAGCGTAGTCGGCGGCGAGTGACCCGGCCCAGGCCGCGGCGATGGCCCCGCCCGAATACCCGGCCAGCACAGTCGGGGTCTGCCCCGTGTAGCCGGAACCGCTGGTGCGCGCGGTGGCGCGCAGTGCATCGAGGGTGATGTGGCCGTACTCCTCGCCGACGGCGAAGATGCCCCGTTCCCCCTGGATGTCCGGGAGGATGACGGTCGTGCCCGACGCGAGCAACGGGGCGACGAGCGCGAGTTCACCGCTGATCGTGGAGGCGTCCGCGACGGGCATCCCCGCGATCGCCCGCGACGGACTGTCCGCCGGATCCAACGAATCGTAGTAGCTGGCGTACATCACCGCGGTCCCGTTCCCGCCGCCCGGCGGACGCAGCACCGTGGTCACCGCCGCGGTCGGACGCCCCTGCGCATCGGTGGTGCGGTACTGCACCTGGGTCGCCGTCAACGGCAGCGTCAGCACCGGTCCGGCGGCCCGGGCACCGAGTGCGACCGGCACCTCCCGGGTCGCCAGGGGCTCACCCGGGGCGGCGTCCTGCAGCACCGCCGGCGCCGGCAGACCGAAGAAGCCGCGGGCGTCGGCGGAATCCGCGGCGACGGTGGCTGAGTCGGGGACGATGACCGCATCCGCCGCGAGCACCCCGATGACCAGCACCGGACCGCACAGCACCACACCGGCGGCACGCTGCACCGTCAGCCGGACGGTGCGCAGCACGGTATGCACGGACCGCAGGAAACCGTGGACACTCACACCGTCATGGTACGGTGCCGGTCCCCCGGAGCGGTCGGGCCGGACCGGGGCCGGTCAGTGGTGGTTCGCCGCGTCCAGCAGCTGCTGGAGCTGCTCGGCGGAGACCGCACCGTTCGAGAAACCGACGATCCGGTCCAGCGGGATCGAGGCCATCATCTTCGCCATGTCCACCCCGAGTGCCTCACCGGTGGCTGCGCCGTCACCGTCGCCGTCACCTCCGGTGAACGCCGCCATGGCCTGGCCGAGCGCCTGCGCCACCGCCGGATGTGCCATCGCCTCACCCAGACTGGACTGCAGCGTCAGCGGGACCGCGACCTCCTCACCCTCCAGATCGACCTCGACCTCCGCCCGCAGGTCCCGGCTCGACGAGCCGAGATGCACCACGTACCTGCCGGGTTCCAGGACGAACCGGTCCGCCCGGATGTCCCAGTACTCCAGGTCACGACGGTCCAGATGGATCTCCAGGTCCGAGGACTCCCCCGGCTCCAGCGTCACCGACCCGAATCCCGCGAGAGCGCGCGGGACCCGGACCTGCGCGGAATCCGGCACCGCGACATAGGCCTGGACAACTTCCCGCCCGGCCCGTTTCCCGGTGTTCGTCACCGTCAGGCTCACCGTGATGCCGTCACCGTCATCGTCGGGCTGCGCGAACGCCTCCGAATAGGCGAACGTCGTGTACGACAGGCCGTGCCCGAACGGGAAGGCGACGCCCAGCTCCCGGGCGTCGTACCACCGGTAGCCGACGAACAGCCCCTCGCCGTAGCGGACATGCCCGTGCTCACCGGGGAAGTCCAGGTAGGCCGGGTTGTCGGCGAGGCGGGCCGGCATGGTCTCACTCAGTTTGCCGGAGGGGTTCACCACGCCGGTCAGGACATCCGCCAGTGCTGCGCCACCGCCCTGCCCCAGCAGGTTGCCGTCGAGGATCGCCGGCGCCGACCGCTTCACCTGGCCGAGTTCCAGCGCACCACCGTGGGAGAGCACCACGACGACCCGCTCCTGCACCGCCCGCACAGCCCGCAGCAGCGACAGCTGCTCGGCCGGCAGCTCGATGGTCGTCCGGTCGAAACCCTCCGATTCCTGGTTCTCCGCTAGACCGAGGAACACCACGGCGATATCGGCATTCGCGGCGTCCTCCACCGCCTCAGCGAGCAGCGCCGCGTTCCTGCCGGAACCGTCGGTGGTGAACCCGGCGGCGTAGGTGACCGGGGCGCCGAGCCGCTCCCGCAGCTGCTCCAGCGGACTGTCGACCTCGGTGGCGTTGACGTGGGAGCTGCCGCCACCCTGGTAGCGGGGTGTTTCGGCGAAGGGGCCGATGACAGCCACCGAGCCGGTCACCCCCGAATCCGCGATGGGCAGGATGTGGCGGCCGTCGGCCGGATCGTTCTTCAACAGCACGATCGACCGTGCCGCCGCCTCGCGGGCCAGTTCATGGTGGGCCTGCTGCACGTCGTCGCCGAAGGACGCCCCCTCCCGCCGCGCCGCCCGGGCGTTCCGCGCCAGCGCGGCGACACGGTCAGCGGCCGTCGTCACCGCCGTCTCGTCGAGCTCCCCCGACCGGACGGCGGCCACGACCTCGGCGTCCGATCCGCCGCCGTCGGAGGGCATCTGCAGGTCGAGCCCGGCCCGGACGGCCTCGACCCGGCCGCCGACCGCGCCCCAGTCGGAGACCACCGCGCCCCGGAATCCCCACTCGCCGCGCAGGATGTCGGTGAGAAGATGCCGGTTATGGCGGACCGGGACGCCGTTGACCGCGTTGTAGGAGCACATCACCGTCGCCGGCTGCGCATCCTCCACCACCCGCCGGAAGGCACGCAGGTAGAGCTCCCGCAGCGGCCGGGGATCGACATCCGCGCTGACGCGCATGCGGTCGTCCTCCTGGTTGTTCAGTGCGAAGTGTTTCAGCGAGGCTCCCACGCCTCCGCCCTGCAGACCGGAGACCCACGCGGCCCCCAACGTGCCGGCCAGGTGGGGATCCTCCGAGTAGTACTCGAAGTTGCGGCCGCCCAGCGGTGACCGCTTGATGTTGATCCCGGGGCCGAGCAGTACCTGTACGTCCGCAGCCTGCGCCTCCTCGGCGAGGGCGGCGCCGACGCGCTCGACGAGCTCCGGATCCCAGCTCTGCGACAGTCCGGCTGCCGGCGGGAAACAGGTCGCGGGGAGGCTGCCGGCGAGGCCGAGGTGGTCGGTCGCACCGGTCTGCAGACGGATGCCGTGCGGGCCGTCGGTCAGGGTGATCGACGGGACGCCGGCGACGTCCTTGGTGGTCCAGAAGTCTCTGCCCGAGCCGAGGGCGGCGCGCGTCTCCAGCGGAAGGTCTGCGGTGGTGGCATCAGGGGAAGTGGTGTCGGGTTTCATGCCCCCTTTGTACCTGCGGTCCCCACCCCCGCGCCCGCGGCGGCGCCTCACCGCCATCGTGGGCCGGGCCCGCGAATCGCACGATCCTCCGTGAAGTGGCTCTTCGCGGTTGAGAGTGCGTAGCTGACGTTCGGGCGGGGTCGACGAGGACCCGGGGTGGCACAACATACAGAGGCCCTGGCCGGTACAAGATGAGAGTTACCACACCTTCATCTGACCGAACCAGGACCCTATCGTGCACCCTACTGGCAACCTCGTCGCCGACACCATCTGCCGCACTGCGGAACTCGGACTGACGATCACCGGTGCTGCCGACGCCGGCACACTCACCATCATCGACGCTGCCCCGCTGGCAGTCGCCGATTCCTGCCCGGACTGCGCGATGCCTGGGGCGAAGCGGGACCACGTCCGACGTCGACTCGTCGACCTGCCGGTCGTCGGGTTCCCCACTCGCCTGCACGTCCGGGTACCGCGCTTCACCTGCACCAACCCCACGTGCAGCAGGAAGATCTTCCAGACCTCCCTGCCGTGCGCCGACGATGGAGCCACGCTGACCCGTCGGGTGACCCGCTGGATCCTCCAGCGCCTTGCCATCGACCGGATGAGTGTCGCGGCAACCGCCAAGGCCCTCGGCGTGGGCTGGGAATTGGTCAACAAGGTCGCCGTCACCGCCACCCGGAACCTCGTCTACGCCGACCCGTCGCACCTGGCCGGAGTACGGATCCTCGGAGTCGATGAGCATGTCTGGAAGCACACCCGCCGGCCCGGCGAGCCGTCCTCAATGGTCACCGTCCTGGTGGACCTGACCCCACTGGTCGACGGGGCGGGTCCGGCCCGTCTGATCGACATGCGGCCGGGCCGCAGCGCAGAGGTTCTGCGGACCTGGCTTCGTGAACGTGACCCGCAGTTCCGGGCCGGGGTACAGGTCGTGACGATGGACGGATTCGCCGGTTACGCCACCGCCGTCGACCACGATCTACCAGCGGCGAGGAAGGTCATGGACCCGTTCCATGTCGTCCACCTGGCCGCCGAGAAGCTGACGGGGTGTCGGCAACGCCTGCAGCGCGAAACCACCGGGCGGCGGGGGAGGAAGGACGATCCGTTGTACAAGCACCGCCGGGCGCTGCTGACAAGGACGAACTTCCTCACCGACCGGCAGAAACAACGTCTGGATCTGCTGTGGGACACCGACGACGACTACGTAGCGTTGCAGGTGACCTGGGAGTTCTACCAGGACGTCATCGCCGCGTACGGCCACCCGGACAAGTCACGGGGCAAGAAGTTGATGTCCAGGGTGATCGACGCTCTGCGTCAGGGTCTACCCGCGGGGCTGGAGGAGTTGGCACAGCTTGGACGGACCCTGTGGCGCCGACGGGCCGACATCCTCGCGTACTTCGACCTTGGCGCGACCAACGGGCCGGTGGAGGCGATCAATGGACGGCTGGAGCATCTGCGCGGCATCGCCCTGGGGTTCAGAAACCTGAACCACTACATCCTGAGGTCACTGATCCACTCAGGTCAGCTGCAGGACCGGATCAACGCACTCTAGAACGCGAAGAGCCCGTGAAGTCGAGCACCGATCAGCGCGACGACACCCCCGGGCGGGTTTCCTGCTCGACTTCACGCACCGCACCCGGCGCCGGTCGCCTCCGCCGGAACCGGCATCCGCCGGAACCCGCACCCGCCCCACAAGTGCAGAAAAGCGCGCAGCAACGGGCCCGGCCCCCGGGTGTGCGTCGGCAGGGTGGATTCTCCCCACCGGGCCACCCTGCCGACGCACACCCGCGCCCGGAAAACACAAAAGGCGCGCACGCCCCCGACCGGCAGACACCAGCCCGGGGGCGTACGCGCACACAACAACAACCGCACACAAAACGAAAGAGGCCCCGCCCCCACCCCGACCGACCACAAGTCGACCAGAGCAGGGGGCAGGACCTCCCACACATGTTTAATGCCGGCGGCGACCTACTCTCCCACACCCTCCCAGGTGCAGTACCATCGGCGCAGGTGGGCTTAGCTACCGGGTTCGGAAAGGGACCGGGCGTGACCCCACCGCCAAAACCACCGACAAATCTATCAACGAAACAACCACACACACACCCAAACCACCACCACACGGGCGGGGAACAGTATGCTGTGCCGTTCCAGACACTGCACAATGGACGCGAAAACTCTCCTACGCTGCAACACATGCCGCACACCAACAACCACCAACGTGACTGCTTAATGTGTAATGCTCGGTCAATTAGTACCGGTCACCTCCACCACTCACATGGCTTCCAGATCCGGCCTATCAACCCCGTCGTCTACAGGGAACCTCACACGAAACCTCATCTCGAAACAGGCTTCCCGCTTAGATGCTTTCAGCGGTTATCCCTCCCGTACGTAGCCAACCAGCCATGCCACGGGCGTGACAACTGGCCCACCAGAGGTACGTCCAACCCGGTCCTCTCGTACTAGGGTCAGCCTTTCTCAAGTTTCAACGCGCACGGCGGATAGAGACCGAACTGTCTCACGACGTTCTAAACCCAGCTCGCGTGCCGCTTTAATGGGCGAACAGCCCAACCCTTGGGACCAACTCCAGCCCCAGGATGCGACGAGCCGACATCGAGGTGCCAAACCATCCCGTCGATATGGACTCTTGGGGAAGATCAGCCTGTTATCCCCGGGGTACCTTTTATCCGTTGAGCGACACCGCTTCCACAAGCCGGTGCCGGATCACTAGTCCCGACTTTCGTCCCTGCTCGACCTGTCAGTCTCACAGTCAAGCTCCCTTGTGCACTTACACTCAACACCTGATTACCAACCAGGCTGAGGGAACCTTTGGGCGCCTCCGTTACACTTTGGGAGGCAACCGCCCCAGTTAAACTACCCACCAGGCACTGTCCCTGACCCGGATCACGGGCCGAGGTTCAGACATCCAATACGATCAGAGTGGTATTTCAACAACGACTCCACAACCACTGGCGTAGCCGCTTCACAGTCTCCCACCTATCCTACACAAACCGAACCGAACACCAATACCAAGCTATAGTGAAGGTCCCGGGGTCTTTTCGTCCTGCCGCGCGTAACGAGCATCTTTACTCGTACTGCAATTTCGCCGGGCCTGTGGTTGAGACAGCAGGGAAGTCGTTACGCCATTCGTGCAGGTCGGAACTTACCCGACAAGGAATTTCGCTACCTTAGGATGGTTATAGTTACCACCGCCGTTTACTGGGGCTTAAATTCTCCGCTTCGGGCCAAAGCCCTAACAGGTCCTCTTAACCTTCCAGCACCGGGCAGGCGTCAGTCCGTATACATCGACTTACCGTCTTCGCACGGACCTGTGTTTTTAGTAAACAGTCGCTTCCCTCTATTCTCTGCGACCCACACCAGCCAACAGTCCGCAAAAGACCACGACCAGCACGGGCCCCCCTTCTCCCGAAGTTACGGGGGCATTTTGCCGAATTCCTTAACCACAGTTCACCCGAACGCCTCGGTATACTCTACCAGACCACCTGTGTCGGTTTAGGGTACGGGCCGAACACGCACTCGCTAGAGGCTTTTCTCGACAGCACAGGATCACCGACATCCCCACAAAAGGGTACGCATCACGCCTCACCCACAATGTGCCCCGGATTTACCTGGGACACGGGCCACACGCTTACACCACAATCCAATAAGTGGCTCGGCTACCTCACTGCGTCACCCCATCACTAGACTACTACGGATCAGGTCCCACGCATCCACACCACCAGCACACCAAAGATGCACCGACAGTCCTTCAGGGTGGTTAGTCTCACCGCCTCATCTTCTTTCGCACATGCTCGGGTACGGGAATATCAACCCGTTAACCATCGACTACGCCTGTCGGCCTCGCCTTAGGCCCCGACTCACCCTGGGAAGACAAACTTGACCCAGGAACCCTTAGTCATTCGGCGGATGAGTTTCTCACTCATCAATCGCTACTCATGCCTGCATTCTCACTCGCATAGCCTCCAGCACTGGGTCACCCCGCACCTTCACCGGCCACACGACGCTCCCCTACCAACCCACACCAAACGATGTGAGTTCCGCGGCTTCGGCGGTGTACTTAAGCCCCACTACATTGTCGGCGCACGGCCACTCGACCAGTGAGCTATTACGCACTCTCTCAAGGATGGCTGCTTCTAAGCCAACCTCCTGGCTGTCTTCGCGACCGCACATCCTTTTCCACTTAGCACACCCTTAGGGGCCTTAGCCGGCGATCTGGGCTGTTTCCCTCTCGACCACGAAGCTTATCCCCCGCAGTCTCACTGCCGCACTCTCACTTACCGGCATTCGGAGTTTGGCTGACGTCGCTAAGATGATAGTCCCGCTCAACCAACCAGTAGCTCTACCTCCGGCAAGAAACACACGACGCTGCACCTAAATGCATTTCGGGGAGAACCAGCTATCACGGAGTTTGATTGGCCTTTCACCCCTACCCACAACTCATCCCCTCAGTTTTCAACCTAAGTGGGTTCGCGCCTCCACGACGTCTTACCATCGCTTCACACTGGCCATGGGTAGATCACCCCGCTTCGGGTCCAGGACACGCCACTAAAAACACACTCGTTAGTATTCGCTTTCGCTACGACTACCCCACACGGGTTAACCTCGCGACGTGCCGCTGACTCGCAGGCTCATTCTTCAAAAGGCACGCCATCACCCCAAAAGGCTCTGACGGATTGTAAGCACACGGTTTCAGGTACTATTTCACTCCCCTCCCGGGGTACTTTTCACCATTCCCTCACGGTACTATCCGCTATCGGTCACAATGAGTATTCAGGCTTACCGGGTGGTCCCGGCAGATTCACAGCAGATTCCACGAGCCCGCTGCTACTCGGGGACACTCACACACCCGCACACACATGCTTTCACGTACCGGACTCTCACCGTCTACGGCAGGCCATCCCAGACCACTTCCGCTAACACGCATGCCACAGGCGACCAGCTGTCAGACCAGTCCTGCAAGACCCCACAACACCGACACCGCAACCCCTGACAGGTATCACACAGCACCGGTTTAGCCATCATCCGCTGTCGTTCGCCACTACCCACGGAATCACAATTGTTTTCTTCTCCTGCGGGTACTGAGATGTTTCACTTCCCCGCGTCACTCCCACACCGACTATACATTCACCGGCAGGTGACCGCCCACAACGACGGCCGGGTTTCCCCATTCGGACACCCTCGGATCAACGCTTGGTTGACAACTCCCCGAGGCATTTCGCAGTCTCCCACGTCCTTCATCAGCTCATCATGCCAAGGCATCCACCGTGTGCCCTTAACACACAACACAAACAGGCTCAAAAGAGCCCGGGTGAACAACAAAAAAATTTGCAGTAATAAAGAAGATACTCGCGTCCACTATACAGTTCTCAAACAACACGAACCCCCGAGAACCGACAACCACCAACGGCCACCGGACAACCAGGAATCCCAGAATCAGGAGTAGGACACTCCAGACACCCAACAACGATGACGAACCAACAAGCTGCACCACAGGCGCACAACAACCGGCCGACCCACATCACGCTCGTGGCATCCACCCGGATTAAAAAAAGCACCCGACGTCCGTGTTGACGCGGTGCACAAAAAACTCCTTAGAAAGGAGGTGATCCAGCCGCACCTTCCGGTACGGCTACCTTGTTACGACTTCGTCCCAATCGCCGATCCCACCTTCGACGGCTCCCTAACGAGTTTAGGCCACCGGCTTCGGGTGTTACCAACTTTCATGACGTGACGGGCGGTGTGTACAAGGCCCGGGAACGTATTCACCGCAGCATTGCTGATCTGCGATTACTAGCGACTCCGACTTCATGGAGTCGAGTTGCAGACTCCAATCCGAACTGAGACCGGCTTTAAGAGATTAGCACCACCTCACGGTGTAGCAACCCACTGTACCGACCATTGTAGCATGTGTGAAGCCCTGGACATAAGGGGCATGATGATTTGACGTCATCCCCACCTTCCTCCGAGTTAACCCCGGCAGTCTCCCGTGAGTCCCCACCACAACGTGCTGGCAACACAGGACAAGGGTTGCGCTCGTTGCGGGACTTAACCCAACATCTCACGACACGAGCTGACGACAACCATGCACCACCTGTATACCGACCACAAGGGAAGACACATCTCTGCGCCGATCCGGTACATGTCAAGCCCAGGTAAGGTTCTTCGCGTTGCATCGAATTAATCCACATGCTCCGCCGCTTGTGCGGGCCCCCGTCAATTCCTTTGAGTTTTAGCCTTGCGGCCGTACTCCCCAGGCGGGGCGCTTAATGCGTTAGCTACGGCACAGAAGTCGTGGAAGACCCCCACACCTAGCGCCCACCGTTTACGGCATGGACTACCAGGGTATCTAATCCTGTTCGCTACCCATGCTTTCGCTCCTCAGCGTCAGTTACTGCCCAGAGACCTGCCTTCGCCATCGGTGTTCCTCCTGATATCTGCGCATTTCACCGCTACACCAGGAATTCCAGTCTCCCCTACAGCACTCAAGTTATGCCCGTATCGCCTGCACGCCCGGAGTTGAGCCCCGGAATTTCACAGACGACGCGACAAACCACCTACGAGCTCTTTACGCCCAGTAATTCCGGACAACGCTCGCACCCTACGTATTACCGCGGCTGCTGGCACGTAGTTAGCCGGTGCTTCTTCTACCACTACCGTCACAAAAGCTTCGTCATGGTTGAAAGGAGTTTACAACCCGAAGGCCGTCATCCCCCACGCGGCGTCGCTGCATCAGGCTTGCGCCCATTGTGCAATATTCCCCACTGCTGCCTCCCGTAGGAGTCTGGGCCGTGTCTCAGTCCCAATGTGGCCGTCCACCCTCTCAGGCCGGCTACCCGTCGCCGCCTTGGTAGGCCATTACCCCACCAACAAGCTGATAGGCCGCGAGCTCATCCTGCACCGAAAAACTTTCCACCACCAGTACCAACCGGTAGTCCTATCCGGTATTAGACCCAGTTTCCCAGGCTTATCCCGAAGTGCAGGGCAGATCACCCACGTGTTACTCACCCGTTCGCCACTCGAGTACCGGGTGCAAGCACCCGGCCTTTCCGTTCGACTTGCATGTGTTAAGCACGCCGCCAGCGTTCGTCCTGAGCCAGGATCAAACTCTCCATAAAAGCAAAAACCCTACAAAGAGCCCTCACTGGCAAAAAATAAAACAAAATACTGAACTGCTGACAATCAAAAGATCATCACAATCCGACCCGGTCGGGGGACCAGGGTCGGACCAATCACCACAGTGACACAGCAACAGCAACAATCAGATATCAATGATTTAACGAACCCCCGACTATTCAGGGCTCGCCGGCACCACCGACACAGACCAACCGTTGTCCTGCGCACACTGTCGTGCAACAAAAAACTTGGTTCATCACGCTATTGAGTTCTCAAACAACCTACGCACACCGACAACCACTGACCAGGATTTCAACCCCCGGCCGGTCTCGGCGACCTGCACTAATGTACTCACCGACCACCGAACCCACAACTCCGCAGGTCACAGGGTTTTCGGCCGGTTTTCCTCAGCGGTACCGCCCGTACCGGCGCACCGTCGTCATGCCGGCCAGGGACAGGACGATCACCAGCACCGCGAAGACCGTCGTCGAGCCCACCAGGCCGAGCGGGATCGTCAGCAGGCCCGCCAGCATCGCCGGCACGGCCAACGCCAGATAGCCGACAATGAAGTAGGCGGTCGTCACCGCCGTCCGCTCCTCCGGCTCCACCTGCGAGGTCATCGCCCGCATCCCGGTCATGAAGCTCACCCCCTGCCCCGCGCCGCCGATGACGGAGGCGATGAGCAGGAGCGCGAGACTGTCCAGCCGCAGCGCGACGACCAGCAGGACCGCGCAGCCGATCAGCAGGGACAGCCCCGTCACCATCAGCGTCCGGTCGGAGATATTGCGCAGCACGATCTGCGCCGCCGCCGAGGCGATGAAGAGCGCGGCAGTGACCGCGGCGATCGTTGCCGGCGAGCTGACCCCGAGTTCGTGGCTCATGAAGTTCGGCGTGAGGGAGGAATAGACACCGCACACCGTGTACCCGGCGATGACGGCCGGGACCGCGGCGACGAACAGGCCCCGGACCTTCGCCGGGATCTCCGGCAACCGGGGTCGGGCCCGGACACCCCTGCCCCGGTCCACGGCGTCCCGGACCCCGGGAAGGAACAGTGCGGCGACCGCGAGCATGACCGCATGCACGATGAACGGCGTGGTCAGCGGAGTATCCACCACTTCGGCGGTCACCCCGGCGACCAGGATGCCGAGCCCGAGCCCGCCGATGTTCGCCGCCGTGGCGACCGCGGCGGCGAAGGTGGCCCGCCCGGCGGGTGCGTTCTCCATCACCGTGACGGTTCCCGTCGCGGTGAAGATCCCGGCCGCGAGTCCGGACAGCACCCGTCCGCAGTACATGAGCACCAGGCCGGTCGTCGTCCCCCCGGTCGCGGTGGCCCCGGCTCCGGATGTCGGCAGGCCCGCCACCAGGAACAGCACCGTGGACACCAGGGACAGTGCCACGGCCAGAAAGAGGACCGGGCGGCGTCCGATCTTCTCCGAGAGATTCCCGAAAACCACCAGCCCGGCGACGACACCCACCGCATAGACCGCGAAGAGCACCGTCGTCGCCGCCGAACCGAAGCCGAAGGCGGCGGACAGTGTCGGGTACAGCGGGGTGGGCATCGTCGTGCCCATCATCACGACCGCGAAAATGTACGCGGCGGCGGCCAGCGACCGCCCGGTCGGACGGGATGCGGTGCCCCGGGCGGGCCGGGTCCGGGTGGAGGATGGGACAGTCACCCGACCCAGACTATGCCTCTCTCAGGGTGTCCGCCATCACACTCAGGCCCAGCCGTCGGTGATCCCCTCGCCGTACGGCACCCCGTTGAACCGGTCGAGCAGGAAACTGATGCCGAACGGACCGCCGCTGATCGCCTGGACGAAGTGGTTGTAGTCGGCCAGCGGCGGCATGATGTCGTTGCGGTAGGTCACCGGCACCCCCTCCTGCGACCAGTGCTCGGCGAGATCCTTCGCCTGGTTGTACTCCACGTTCTGGTCGTAGCGTCCCGAGATGATCATCACCGGCACCGTGGGCAGCGGGTTCCCCGGTGCGCCGATGTGCTGGTCCTCCATCGCCCGCTGCGCCTCCGGCATGTCGGACAGCAGTGCGTCGAGGGACCGGCCGTCCTTCGTCCATTCCGAGGTGGTCTGGTGGCCGAAGTTGTCGGTGATCTCGTCGGTGCACTGCCCGCTGATCGCGTCGAGGGTCTCCCGGCCCCGGTCGGAGAGGTTCTCGTCGAGCAGCGGCTGCAGCTCCGGGTAGCGGGCCCGCAGCCCGTTGATGGTGTAGCCGATCGCGCCGACCAGGTCGGAGCCGTCGATGTTGCGCTGCACCGCACCGAGTTCGGCGGGCGGGGCGGAGGCGTACACCCCGGCGACGTCGAGATCCGGCGCATAGGACGCCGCCTGCTCGGCCGAGGCCGCAGCCGCCCCACCTCCCTGCGAGTGACCGTAGAAGGCGACCTTGCCGAAGGCGCCGCCGGCGTCCTCCACCATGGAGCGGGCGGCCCGGGCGGCGTCCAGTTCGGCGTGCGCCTGGTCGAGCTTGTTCATGTAGGTGTGCATGCCCGGGGTCCCCATGCCGACGTAGTCGGTGACCACCACGCGGACTCCCTGGGACGCCCAGATGAGGTCGTAGAGACCCTCGAGGGCCACCGCCCGACCGGAGGAGATCGGGTCGGGCTGGTTGTCCAGCGGCCAGTTGCGGGACGGGGCGCACTGGTCTCCCTGGCCGACCGTGCCGCGTCCGATCACGACGGTGGGCCGCTCCCCCGCCCCCCGCCACGGCGCATTCGGCTCGACGACATAGCCGCTCACCGGGGTGTTCTCCCCCCATTCGTCGACGGAGTTGTACATGATCTTCTGGACGGTCGACGGGGCGGCGGCGAGCAGGCCGGCGTCCAGTCCGGCGAGATTCGGGGTGTAGGGCGCGGTGGCGGTGCGCAGCACCTGTCCGGGCGCGGCACCGGGCAGGGCGCCGGCGAGGTCATCCGTGTCGTAGAACGGGTCGTGGTTCTCGATCTCCACCCGGCCGGCCTGGCCGTGGACGGCATTGCTGCTGGCCGCGGCGCCGGCGGTGGGCGCCCAGGTCGCGGCACCGATGCCGAGCGCGGCGACCGTCGCCACCAACGTCCGGTAGGTCGTCCCTGTCCGGCCGGTCCTGTTCTTCGTCGGCTTCCCCTGCATGCTCCGGTCCTCCGCATCTGACGTCGCTGTGATTCACGTTACTTTTGGTGACCTTAACGGTTCTGCGGGATGCTGTCTCCGTTTCCTGTGAACCGACGGGGGTAACGGGTCGAACAACTGGTTCGAACGGAGAACGTTCCTGTCCGGAAGTGCCTATATGATCTGATCCCGCGTCCTCGAGGAGAAGGGCGCATCCACCATCCAGAGAGAGACGGGCATCATGACCCAGCAGTTCCCCGGCGACCAGTCCGGTAACCAGCCCCAGAACCAACAGCCGCAGAACCAGCCGCAGCAGCCGAACCAGTACGGTGCGCCGCAGCAGCCCGGCTACCCCGGCCAGCCGCAGCCCTACGGTCAGCCCGGTCAGCCCCAGCCGTACGGTCAGCCGCCGGCACCGCAGAAGAAGCCGTTCTACAAGCGGGCCTGGTTCATCATCGTTCTGGTCATCGTCGTCATCGGCATCATCGCCGCCGCAGTCAGCGGCGGCGACAGCGACGACAAGGCGTCCTCCGGCAGCGTCACCGCCCCGGTCGGCGACCAGCCGGACGCCGCATCGAAGGACACCGGCGAATCTGACGATGTCCCCTCGGATTTCCGGGCCGCGCTGCGCAGCGCAGAGCGCTACTCCGACATGATGCACATGTCGAAGGCCGGACTCTACGACCAGCTGACCAGCGAATACGCGGACAAGTTCTCGCCGGAGGCCGCCCAGTACGCCGTCGACAACATCGACGCCGACTGGAACGCGAATGCGTTGGAGAGCGCGAAGAACTACCAGGAGACGATGTCCATGTCTCCCGAGGCCATCCGCGACCAGTTGAGCAGTGAGTACGGCGGAAAGTTCACCCAGGAGGAAGCCGACTACGCTGTCGCCAACCTCGGCTGACAGAGAAGAGAATGTCTGTGCCACAACGCCACACCCTCGCCACCTCCGCTGCGGCGGTCGCCACCGCCCTGACGCTGGGGATCGCGATCACCCCGACTGCCGGGGCCGGGTCCGTCGATCTGCCGGAGACGTCGTCAGCCGGCTCCGGCAGTTCCGCCGGGTCCGCTCCAGGCTCAACTACCGGCTCGGGCGCACTCGATGACCTCCTCGACCGGATGCGGACGCAGATCCACACGGTCACGGACTCCGAGTTCGTCCGCGGGCCCCTCGCCCACGCCATCCTCGACCTCAACCCGGACACCCCGGTCGTGGTGCTCGGCGCACAGATCAACGAGGACTGCTCCCGCCCGGAGGTACTCCAGGACAGGTTGGACGCCGCGACACGTCTCCTGGCGTCCCACCCCCGGAACCCCGTCATCGTCACCGGTGGCCGGAGCGACCGGTGCCCGAGCATCACCGAGGCGGAGGCGATGACACAGGGGCTGCGCGACCGCGGCGTCCGCAACCGGATCGTGCTCGAGAACAATGCGTGGAACACGCTGCAGAACGTCGAGTACACCGCCCCCATGATCCGGAAGCTCGGCGGCACCGCGGTCGTCGTCACCTCTGACCCGCACTACCTCCGGGCGCTGGCCAACTACCGGGACGCCGGCATCCGGGCCTTCGGGTGGGTCGGCGGCACCGGATAAACCGGATAAGCCCCGTCACACACCCCGGTACGCAACGCGCGACGTGAGGTCGGTCAGCCGTAGCTGACACCGTCCTCACGTCGCGCGTTGCGTACGTTGCCGACCGGCTACCGTCTAGCGGGCGCTCACGGTACCGAACTTGCCGGCGACCGGGGCCAGCACCAGCGGCCGGGTCGCGAACAGCGTGCCGACGACCACGAGCAGGCCGCAGACGAACCAGATGAAGCCGCCCCAGTTGGAGGAGTCGTTCCCGGCGAACATGTGGTTGAGGTTCTCCCGCATGCCGGTCGCGAAGACCAGGAACACGTGGATGATCACGAAGATGACGAAGAAGATCATCGTCGGGAAGTGGATCTGGCGGGCGACCGGGGCCGGGTAGAGCTTGTTGAGCTTCTTGGCCTCCTTCGGCCACCACTCACTCATCCGCAGACCGGAGATGATCGCCAGCGGTGCGGCGATGAAGATCACCAGGAAGTACATGATCTGCTGGATGGAGTTGAAGTTCGTCCAGCCGTTCTCGGCGGGCCACTCCAGCGAGGCGTACTGCAGCGCCGCGGAGACCGCGTTCGGGAAGACCTCCCAGCTCGTCGGGACGATCCGGGCCCAGTGGCCGGAGACGAACAGCAGGACGATGAAGATAAGGCCGTTGAGCATCCAGAACAGGTCCAGCGAGGTGTGGAGCCACAGGTTGATGCTGATCTTCTTGCCGCCCTTCTTGGGCTGCCAGACGGCCGGCGGCTTCTGCTGCTGCCGGACGCGCAGACCGGACTGCAGGATCAGCGCCATGAAGAAGAAGTTGAGGTAGTGCTGCCACCGCGCCCAGATCGGGAAGCCCTCGGCTGGCTTGTGGGCCGGTTCGTACTCGCCCGGGTAGTCCTCGATCCAGCTGGCGATCGGGTCCAGGTGGGTGAACCAGCGGCACACCAGGACGACGACCGCGGCGAGGATGACCAGGCCGACAAGTGCCAGCCCGCCCTTCGTGAGGATCTCGTTGAGCGGGTGTCCGGCGATCTCGACGGGCTCGCGCTTCTTCTTCGGCTTGGCCTTGGGCTTGGTCGCGGCCTTCGCGGTCGCTGCGGCGGCACCGGCACCGGCGGTTGCCGCTGCAGCGGCGGGGGCGCCGGGGACGCCCGGGGCGCCGGCTGCAGGCGCACCCGGCGCAGCAGCAGGGGCGCCCGGGACACTGGGGACGCCGGGGGCGGTCGGAGCAGCTGCGGGCGCACCCGGGACGCCGGGGGCTCCCGGTGTAGCCGGGGCGCCGGGTGCAGCGGGAGCTGAGGGAGCACCGGCGGCGGGGGCACCGGGAGCGCCCGGGGCCGAGGGAGCACCAGGAGCGGTCGGGGCACCCGGAGCCGCAGGGGCTGAGGGAGCACCGGCAGCAGGAGCAGCCGGGGCGCCGGGAGCTGCGGGAGCACCAGGGGCGGCCGGGGCGCCGGGGGCGGCCGGAGCAGACGGAGCGCCTGCGGCAGGCGCGGCGGGAGCCCCCGGAGCTGCGGGGGTAGCCGGAGCTGCCGGAGCGCTCGGTGCTGCGGGAGCGGCGGGCGCCGCAGGGGCAGCCGGTGCGCTCGGAGCAGCCGGTGCGCTCGGAGCGGCCGGAGTGCTCGGAGCTGCCGGGGCGGCCGGCTCATTCGCGGGCGCTGCAGGCTCTGCGGGCGCGGTCGGCTCGGCCGGCTCCGCAGCGGGCGCAGCCGGCTGGGCCGGTTCCGCAGCGGGCGCAGCCGGCTGAGCCGGTGCAGCAGGCTGGGACGGTGCCGCAGGGGCACCGGGCGCAGCCGCTGCGGGCGGCGTGATCTTGATCGGCTCCCCGGACTGCCCGGGGCTCTGGGGATCAGCAGACATCGTCTCGTCTCCTACTGTTGTGGCTCGTCACTGGCGCTGGTCAGGTACATAAAACCGTGCGCAGGTTCCCGACGGGGCCGAGTCCTCACGCCCGACCACATCTGAAATGATAACTATCCTGGTTATCAGGATAGCGGACCATGCGTCGTTGTCTTGAAAATAGCCGAACACGTGACGTCAGTTGCATTCGGACTCACCTTTGGAGGTAGATCACTACCCACCTGCCCGGTTTCCGCAACCCCCGCCCACCCTCGAACCGGCAGCAGTGCCCCGCCTGCACCCGCACCGCGGTGTGACCGGCCGCTGGGCATCGACCCCGGTCGTCGACACATCTTCGATCATGATGTCGACGATCGCGACACTCCTGGTCGGGCACACGACCAGCCCACGAAAAGGGGTGTCGCGCTGTGGTCGACCATCAGTATGTTCTATTTTCTTTCGCTCCCTGTCCGGGTGGCGGCTACAGTGAACGGCATGAACCTCCCCACTGCCGCCCGGTCTCTCCTTCGCGCCGCCTACGTCTCCTCCAACGGCAGTACCGTCACCACACTCGTCCCCGCCACGCTCGCCGCGGAGGCGGACCTCACCCCGGACGCGGGTCGCCGGGCGGCGGACTGGCTCTGCAGCCACGATCTGCTCCGCGGAGCCCGGTCCTTCGGGGGCGAACTCCTCCTGACGAGCATCACCGAGGAGGGCGCCCGCATCATCGAGGCCGAGAAGCACGCCGCTTAGCCGTGATCGCAGAGAAAACCGAGAGCTTCCTTGCCCCGGTCTGGGAGTAGCACCCGTTAAGTATAATTTTGTGAACTTTTGGGGGGAACCGAGGCAACAGGGGCGTCAACTCAGGTAGCGTGCGCTGCAGAAACAGTTCGATCCCTCGGAGAGTACGCACCACGGCACGGGGATGCCGGAGGGGCGTCACAGCGCTGGACAACAGGGAAAGGCGGCAGCGGTGAGTGCAGTCAGATACGGCGTGTCCGTCCGCGCCCGGCGCCTCTGGGATGTCGACAGTCTCGCCGACGGCTGGGCGCTGACGCTCGACAACGGCCACACCCTTCGTGTCGGCACCCTGGACGACGCCCCGGCCGCCGTCCGCAATTACCTGGACGCCCGGCAGCCCGCCGGCTCCGGGGGCGCCGACCACAGTGCGGTCGAAGTCGTCCTGACCATCGAACCGGAGAGCGGTATCGGCGATCCCGCCCCGACGTACTTCGAGAACCGTCGTCCGACAGATGAGGGCACACCGGTCTTCGAGCCGGTCGCCGAGCCGGTCATCGAGCCGATCGTGGAAGCCCCCGCTGAACCGGAGCCCGTCGCGGAACCGGTGACTGCCGAGGCGTCCGATGCGACCCCTGACGACGCGTCTTACGCGGCCTCCTATGCGGAACCGGGCGGCATGGAGCTGATGCTCATGCTGCTGTCTGCGCGGGAGGACGCCCCCGACTTCGCGAGCGCGGCAACGGCCGTGCTCCCCTGGATCTCCGACCTCGCCGGCCACCACCGACCGCAGTGCCTCGCCGACCTGCGGCTCGCGCTGACCACGGCGGCCAACGAGTACAGCTACGGGGACCTCGAGTCCGCCGTGACCCGGTGGAAGCCGGGCACCCGCGCCGCCGTCGTGGACGCCCCGCCCGAACCCGATCCGGTCGATTTCCTCACCGGGTATCCCGCCGCGGCCTACCAGTCCCCGCGACAGCGCGAGGAAGCGCACTACGGCGCCGACCTGTCCACGCCCTCCCCCACCGGTGCTGACCTGTCCGGGACAGAGCGGCCCGGTTCCCGGCACCGCGCCGGCCGCCACCGGCTGTAGCCGGGGCCGTAACCGGAGCCTGCGTGGGCGACCGCCCCTGGCCTACCCTGGCCCCATGGCAGACACCACCGACACCATCACCATCCCCGACAGCCCCGTCCGTGCCCTCGACGGCTCCGAACTCGACCTCGCGTCGTTCGGCGGACCGCTGCTCATCGTCAACGTCGCCTCGAAGTGCGGACTGACCCCGCAGTACACGGCACTCGAGAAACTCCAGCAGACCTACGGCGGCCCCGACCATCCGGCCGGCCTCACCGTCGTCGGCGTGCCGTGCAACCAGTTCGCCGGCCAGGAGCCCGGCACCGCCGAGGAGATCGACACGTTCTGCTCCACCACCTACGGCGTCACCTTCCCCCTGCTGGAGAAGACCGAGGTCAACGGGGATCACCGGCACCCGCTCTACCGGGCGCTCACCCAGGTTCCGGACGCCGACGGCGAGGCCGGCGACATCCAGTGGAACTTCGAGAAATTCCTCGTCGGTTCCGACGGCACGGTGCTCGCCCGCTTCCGGCCGCAGACCACACCGGACGATCCGGCGGTCGTCGCGGCGATCGAGGCGGCGGTGTAGAGAGCCGCCGGGTCAACGGCAGGTCGACCCGTCCGCCACCGCTCACGCCACGGCAGGGCGCTGGGAAGTCCCGGAGCTTCCGGAGCTTCCGGGGCGCCGGAGCCGCGGCGACCGGTCAACCTCCAGCCTGCTCCGCAACTCCTCCTCGAGCGCGGTGAAGTACCCGTTGCAGTCCGTGATCTCCCTCTCGAGCGCCGTCAGGTTCTCCGGGGAGGCGTCGAGCTCGGCGACCAGGGCGGCGTCCCGCGCCCGGTCAAGGTGCAGGGCAACTCCGGCGACGTGCCGGAGGACCTCCTCGTTGTCTCCGCTGGACGCCAGGAAATCGGTCCAGCGGCTCAGCACGTCGGAGAGCAGGGCGCGTTCCTCCAGGATCCGTTCCCGCAGGTCGACGAGCTGGGGGTGCAGAGCCTCGGTGCGGTCGATGCCCGGCAGGGCGCGGGCGACGATGTGACCCCGGGAGATCTCACTGCGGTCGTCATCGGCGATGGCATGGAGAAATTCGGTGAGCGCCAGCCGGTTCACCGGATCCCACCGACGGGCCGTCGACCGGGCGATGACCTTGTCGAGGACGAGGACGGTGAGCAGGAAGGTCACGAGTCCGGCGGCGAGCCCGGAGAGGATCACCACCTCCTGCCAGACTGCGGTGGTGACGTCGATCCAGAGGATGAGGCCGATGAGCACCAGTGCACCGGCTATGGCCGCCACCCGGAGGAGCCGGGCGCCTGACCTCGGCATACTCATTTTTCCATTCCCTCTGTTTTCGCAGAACAAATGATGTCGTCATGCTCGACCATAGCCGGGTTCCCGGGGAAGTCAACCGCCCGTCACCGGGGCGTCGACCGGGCCGTCGCGAGCGCAGCGCCGGGGTTCAGTGGTGGAACCCGCTGCGGTTCCCGTCCGCGCTGGAGGGCAGCGGGGCGTCCAGCCCGTCGAGGTAGTGCACGCAGGCCCGGATGTCGCGGACCAGCAGCGTCGCGAGGTCATGGCTCATCCCGTTGCGGACCACGATGCGCTGCACGGTCACGTCGGAGAGGGCGTCCGGCATCGGGTAGGTCGGGACCTGCCAGCCGCGCATCCGCAGCCGTTCGGACAGGTCGTACTGCGTCCACCGGCGCTGCCGTCCAGACGTGGCAGCGGCGTCCTGCCGGTCGGCGAGACGCCACGCGAACACGGGGATGTCCAGGTCAGCGTTCCACAGTTCGAAGTCCGGCATCCGGCCGATCTCGCCGGCGAGGTACTCGGCGACCTCCATCGTGTTGCCCTGCACCCGCCGGTAGCCGTCCATCCCGAGCTGCAGGAACAGGTAGTACTGCAGCAGGACCTGAGCGCCGGGGCGGGAGAAGTTCAGGGCGAGCGTCGGCATGTCGCCGCCGAGGTAGCTCACCCGGAAGACCAGGTCATCGGGCAGATCCTCCGCCGTACGCCACACGATCCAGCCGAGTCCCGGGTACACCAGTCCGTACTTGTGCCCGGAGACGTTGATCGAGGCCACCCGCGGCAGGCGGAAGTCCCATTCGAGGTCGGGCTGCAGGAACGGGGCGATCATGCCGCCGGAGGCGGCGTCCACGTGGATCCGGATGTCCAGGCCGCGGCGGGCCTCGATGTCGTCGAGCGCGGCGGCGATCTCCTTCACCGGCTCGTACATGCCCGTGTAGGTCACCCCCATGATCGCGACCACGCCGATGGTGTTCTCGTCGACGTAACTGTCCAGGTCATGCCCGTCGAGCACCCGGTGCTCCGCGGTGACGGGGACGTAGCGGGGTTCGACGTCGAAGTAGTTGCAGAACTTCTCCCAGCACACCTGCACCGCCGAGGACAGCACGATGTTCGGCGTGGCGGTGGATTCCCCCGCCGCCCGCCGCCGGTGCTGCCAGCGCCGCTTCAGCGCGAGCCCGCCGAGCATGCAGGCTTCCGAGGAGCCGACCGTGGAACTGCCGATGGTGTGCTCCGGGTCGGGTGCGTTCCACAGGGCGGCGATCATCTTCCAGCACCGGTTCTCGATCTCCGCGGTGGCCGGGTACTCGTCCTTGTCGATCATGTTCTTGTCGAAGGCCTCGCGGTACAGCCGGTCGGCGTGGTCGTCCATCCACGTCCCGACGAAGGTGGCGAGGTTCATCCGGGCGTTGCCGTCGAGCATCGCCTCGTCGTGGATGAGCTGGTAGGCGGTCTCCGGCAGGCTGCCGTTCTCCGGGATGCGGTGGCGCGGGAAGCTCGTCGCCTCCCCGGCGCGGGCGAACAGGGGGTTGAGTTCGACGTCCCTCATCGGAGGTCTCCGTTCTCGTGCAGTTCCGGACGCCCTGCTGGTCAGGACGCTGTGACGCCGAGGGTACGCGGGAACCAGGGGGTGGCAGCCCGGGAATTCCGCCGGCATCCACACATCCGGGCCGCCGGCGGCACACGCGCCCGGCATATGCGCCGACTTTTCCGTCGACCGCTGCCACAGAATGCCGGATATGTCGGCGCATAATCCGGAGCCCCCACATGGTGGCCCGGGCACACCGCCCCGAACATCCGTTCTGCACGGTAACGATCCTGTCCTACCGGCCGGTTACGCTGTGGACTGTCCCGCATCCGCCGGGCGCAGCTGCACCAGAAAGAGCCAGATCACGATGACCGACCACACCACCCCCGATCCCCGGAACCGCCCGGTGAACCCGTACGCGGTCCCGCAGGACCGGCAACCCGGGCCGTCGAACCCCTACGCGGCACCGCAGCCGCAGTACCAGCCGCAACAGGCGCCGGCGGCCCCCGCCGCGTCCACGGCGTCCCGCGTCGCGAACACCACCGTCGCCGCGCTGCAGGAGGTCCATGCGACCCGCCCGGGCCTGATCTCCACCGTGCTGCTGTGGATCGGCGCGGTCTGCGGGGTCCTCGCCTTCCTCGGCACCTTCACCGAGTTCGGCGATTCGGTGCCGTACGCCCTCGGCGGCCTGTGCATCAGTGCGGCAGTCACCCTGGCCTGCGCCTGGCCGCTGTCCCGCCGACACATCGACAGGAAGGCCCTGACCGCGTGGGAGGAGGACGTCCGCCGCAACCGGGAACTGTCGGCCCTGCTCACCGAGGAGGACGCCGCCATCGCCGCCGGCCTCGCCCCCGCACCGCGGCCGACCCCGGTCCCCCGCCACTGGAAGGTGGTCGGTGCCGCCACCGTGCTGCTCGGCATCGTCGGTGGGGCGCTGGTCGGTGCCGGGCAGGACGAGTACGACAAGGCCAATCCCCCGACCTACGGTTCCTCGACCACCCGCTGATCACCCCGCTGCGCACCCGCTGAGCCCCCACCGCCGGTACCGTCCCTACGCGTTCACCTCCGCACGGATGACGTGCTTGAGCAGTTTGCCCGACGGGTTGCGGGGCAGGCCGCGGGCGACGACGACCTCCCGCGGGATCTTGTACTTCGCCAGCTTGCCGGCCAGGTGGGCCCGGACCTCGTCCACCCCGAGCAGCTGCCCTTCGTCGGTCACCACGACCGCGACGACGGTCTCGCCCCACTCGGGGTGCACGCGGCCGACCACGGCGACGTCCCGGACCTCGGGCATGTCGCGGATCGCCTCCTCGACCTCGGAGGAGTAGACGTTCTCCCCGCCGGTGATGATGACGTCCTTCTTCCGGTCGGCGATGTAGATGTACCCGTCGGCGTCCACCTTCGCGACGTCCCCGGTGACGTACCAGCCGTCGAGGAACACCTCGGCGGTGGCCTCGGGGTTCGAGAGGTAGACGCTCATCATCGAGTCGCACCGCATCCAGATCTCGCCCTCCCCGTCGGCCACGACCTCCGACCCGTCCTCGGCGACGACCTTGAGGTCCACGCCGAGCATGCCGCCGCGGCCGATGGACCCGGCCTTGCGCACCTGGTCGGCCGGATGCAGGACAGTGCCCGACGGCCCGGTCTCGGTCATGCCGTAGACCTGGTAGAAGCGGTCGGTGCCGTAGGCGTCGATGAGCATCCGGGCCATCTCCTCGCCGAGTGGCGCGGCACCGTAGATCAGCATGTTCACCGCGGACAGGTCGTAGTCGGACGGCTGCCGGACGCCCTCCCCGACGCCGGCCCGCGCCAGCTGCACCGGGGCGATGAAGGCGACGGGTGCGCCGAAGACGGCGGTGATCCGCCGCTCCTCGAGCACGGCCAGGAACTGCGCCGGGTCGTACTCGCGCATGAGCACCACGGTTCCGCCGACGAACAGGGTGGTCAGCAGCCAGTTGTTCAGGGGCGAGGCGTGCCAGACCGGCATGCTCATCAGCATGCGTTCGTCCGGGGTGAAGGGCATGTTGGAGACCATGTTCGGTGCGATGGCGCTGACCGCCCGGTGCGTCATCACGCAGCCCTTGGGGTTGCCGGTGGAGCCGGACGTGTAGAGCACCTGGGCGTAGTCGGTCTCGTCGGCGAGGTCGCCCCGGTACGGCGCGGCGGCCGCCACGGCGTCCTCGAAGGTGCCGGGTTCCCGGCCGGTGGTCAGCCAGGGGATGTCCGGGGCGCCCTCCTGCGCGGTCTCCGCCAACCGGTCGCTGACCACGCCGAGGACGGCGCGGGAGTTGGCGGCGATCTGGGCGAGTTCCGGCGGGGTCATCTTGTGGTTCACCGGGACGAGCACGGCGCCGCAGCGCCACAGGCCGTACATGGCGACGAGGAACCCGGGGTCGTTGAGGGTCATGACCATGACCCGGTCCCCGGGCAGGACGCCACCGTCGGTGAACACGGTGGCGGCGCGGCAGGCGGCGTCCCGGAGTTCGGTGTAGGTCAGCGACCCGGTGTCCCATTCCACGGCGGGGTGGTCGGGGCGGCGGCGGACGGTGGATTCGAGGACGTCGTAGAGGTTCACAGGTGGCTTCCTTTCCCACGGTGATGTAATCTGCCTCACAGTGAACCACAGTTCACATCTTCATGGAAGCCTTCGACGCAGAAAGCACCGACATGCCCTACCGGCCGACCGAGAACACCCGCGCCAACGCCGAAACCCGGCGCGCGGCCATCCTCGCCGCCGCGACCTCGCTCATCGCCGACGGCGGGTTCGCCGCCGCCGCGGTCCGCCCCATCGCGGACGCCTCGGGCATCGCCACCGGCACCGTCTACCGCTACTTCGGCACCCGCGAGGAGCTTCTCGCCGAGATCTTCCGCACCCTCGCCGACCACGAGTACACGGCCGTCGAGCAGGCGGTCGACGCCGCCGAACCGCATGTCACAGACCGGCTCAGCGCTCTGCTCGACACATTCTCCCGGCGCGCCCTGCGGGCCCCGCGCACCGCCGATGCGCTGCTGTTCGAGCCGGTCAACCCCCTGGTCGAGGCCGAACGCCTCATCTTCCGCCGCCGCTACCACGACCTGGTGGTGCGGATCATCGACGGCGGTGTCCGGGCCGGGGAGATCCCCGCGCAGGACGCCCCGGTCACCGCCCGCGCCGTCATCGGGGCGAACGCCGAAGCCCTCATGGGCCGGCTCAGTCCACCGGGCCAGGGCACGGCCACCGCGCCACCGGCGGACCCCGACCGCCTCATCGCAACCGTCACCACCTTCTGTCTCCGAGCGTTAGGAGCGCCACAATGACCGCCACAGTCCCCGCCACCGGCCAGAACAGCCACACCGGCCACGCCACCCACACCGTGTTCAACCAGTCCGCCCCGCGGGTGGACATCAACGAGTTCACCTCGAACCCCGCCCTCGTCGAGGCGCTGGCGACCTTCGCCCCGCAGGCGGACACGGACAAGCTCACCGCGATCGGCGCCGAGGTCGGCACCGCGTCCTACCAGCACGACGCGGAGCTGGCGAACACGTACACCCCGGTCCACCGCAGCCACGACCGGTGGGGCAACCGGGTCGACGAGGTCGAGTTCCACCCCGCCTACCACCGCATCATGGGCTACTCGGTGAACAACGGGCTGCACACCTCCGCGTGGGCGCACCCCGGCCCCGGCGCGAACGCCGAACGCGCCGCCGGGTTCATGCTGGTCAGCCAGATCGAACCCGGCCACGGCTGCCCGGTCTCCATGGCGCACGCGGTGGTGCCCGCCCTGCGCCTCTCCCCCGACCTCGCGGACTTCTGGGAGCCGAAACTGCTGTCCACCAGCTACGATCCGGAGCTGCGGGACGCGGCCACCAAGGACGGCGTGATCTTCGGCATGTCCATGACCGAGAAGCAGGGCGGCTCGGACGTCCGGGCGAACACCACCCGGGCGGTACCGAACGCCGACGGGACGTGGACGCTCACCGGCCACAAGTGGTTCTGTTCCGCACCGCAGTCGGACGCCTTCCTCATGCTCGCCCAGACCGACGGCACCGGCCGCGACGGAGGGGACGCCCTGTCCTGCTTCCTGATCCCCCGCATCCTGCCGGGCGGGGAGCGCAACCCGTTCTTCATCCAGCGGCTCAAGGACAAGCTCGGCAACAAGTCGAACGCCTCCTCCGAGATCGAGCTCGACGGCACCGTCGGCTGGCTGGTCGGCGAGCCCGGCCGCGGGGTGCGCACCATCATCGAGATGGTGAACCGTACCCGGCTGGACTGCATCTACGGGTCGGCCGCCGGCCTGCGCCAGGGGGTGGCGGAGGCCGCCTGGCACGCCCGGCACCGCGCCGCCTTCGGGGCCACGCTCATCGACCAGCCGGCGATGGCCAATGTCATCGCCGACCTGCAGCTCGAGGCGGAGGCGGCGACGTGGACGGCGCTGCGGCTCGCCGATGCCCACGATGCCCCGGACGACAGCACCGAGGCCGACTTCCGGCGGCTGGCCACCGCGGTGGCCAAGTACTGGGTGTGCAAGCGGGGCACCCACCACGCCTACGAGTCCCTGGAGTGCCTCGGCGGCAACGGCTACACGGAGCTGTTCCCGATGGCCCGCCGCCTGCGCGAGGCGCCGGTGAACGCCGTCTGGGAGGGCTCGGGCAACGTCATCGCCCTCGACGTGCTACGCGCGATGGCGAAGCAGCCCGCCTCGGTCGCGGCGTTCACCGCGGAGCTGCAGAAGAGCGCGGGGGCCGACCCGCGCTACGATGCCCAGCTGGCCCGCACCACCGCCCTGCTGCAGTCCGCGGCCGCCGACCCGGCGGGTGCCCCGACCCTGGCACGGCAGCTCATCGAGAATCTGGCGCTGAGTCTGCAGGCACAGATCCTGCTGACGAACGCCCCGACCCCGGTCGCCGAGGCCTTCCTGGCCGGTCGGGTCGATCCCGCCACCCGCGGCATCGAGTACGGCACGCTGTCGGCCGGCGTGGATCTGGGGTACCTGGTCGGGCGGGCGTAGCGACGTCCGGCACGGCCGGTGCCGGGCGGGCCACCCCCGCCGTCCGGCATAGGCCTGCGGCTCCGGGGTCGCCGCCGTCGTTGCGGGCCGTCACGATCCACCACTCAACATGTGTATTTCTTAATTAACCTGAACGTCGTGGCACCTGCGGGAACCCCCCGGCATTCCGGAAGCCACGACCGACGTGCCGACGGAAAACAGCATCTATGCTGTTCATGGCGATAGAGTTGCCCGCGACGGCGCGCCCACCCCCCGACCTCCCCGACAGTGGACTCCCCTGTTGAAGATCCTCATAGTTTTCACATATTCTGCACCTGTGGCGCCGGATCCCCGCGCGTTCCACCGATTCCCTTCCCCGACTCCCAGGAGCAGACATGGGCAGCTTCGACTTCATCGTCGACCTCTTCAAGGACATCTTCGGCAGCGTCAGGTCCTTCTTCGACGGCATCGCCGACTTCATCAAGGACATCTTCGACCAGGGTGGGAACGGCGACCCCGTCGACCCGGTCGATCCGGTTGACCCGGTTGACCCGGTTGACCCGGTCGAGGGCGAGGGCGAGGCCTGACCCCTCCCCGACCGCTCCCGCCGGGCGTCCCTGTCGCAGGACAGGGTCGCCCGGCATCCGCGGTTGCGTCCCGTGCGCGGAGGCGGCCGCAGAACATTCTCTTTGTTTTGGCTACCCTTCTTTCGTTGAACATGTAGTGTCTGCCCCAGAAGGTCACGACAGTGACCTGCACCACAGACCCCACCCCGGGAAGGACACCCCGTGACCACCGCACCCCCCGTTCAGCAGACCTCGCCGCGCACCGGCGCCACCACCGCCCCGTTCACCACCACCAGGCCCGCCCGCACGACCCGCAGCACCCGGCACGCCACCGCCGCCCACCACCCGGCCTTCGACAAACGCGACCGGATCCTGCGGGCCGCCGCCGATCTCGTCGCCGACGGCGGCTTCACCGCGGCATCCCCCCGCAACATCGCCGGGCTCACCGGACTGGCCACCGGCGCCGTCCACGCCGAGGTGGGCAGTACCGGGCAGCTCCAGGCCGAGCTGTACCGGCACCTGGCCGCCCGGGAGCTCGCCGCCGTCCAGGAGGCCACCGCCGACCCGACGGCCGCCGCCGACCGGCTCACCGCCGCGGTCGACGTCTTCACCCGCCGGGCCCTCGCCGGCCGGCACACCAGCCAGGCCCTGCTCTTCGAACCGGTCAGCGCCCGGGTCGACCACGAACGCCTGACGTTCCGCCGCCGCTACCACGCACTGGTCAGCACCATCGTCAGCGACGGGATACACACCGGTGAGCTCCCCGCGCAGTATGCCGGCATCACCGCCCGTGCCGTCATCGGTGCGGTGACCGAGTCCCTGCTGGCACAGCACTCCCCCGCTGCCCCGGAGGTGACCGACGACGAGCTGGTCGACCAGGTCGCCCGGTTCTGCCTGCGCGCCGTCGGCGCCTGATCACAGACCCAGATCACAGACCCAGGGCGTCCGCGACCGTGAAGTGCAGGTCGGTCTGGTCCGTCAGGCCGGTGACGTTCGCCGCGCCCGGCCCGTAGCCGGCGATGCGCAGCTGGGTACCGGTGTGGCCCTGGTCCGTCGTGTCCTGGTTGTCCGAGGTGGCGTAGGCGAGGGTCATTTCCGTGCCGTCCTTCGTGGTCAGGTTGCTCGACAGGCCCGGGTACACGCTGGCCCGTGCCTCCGCGACACTGATCCCGGCGTCCGCCGCCATCTCCGTGATGTCGTCCTCACTCATCGGAGCGACGATCTGGCTGGTGTGCGCGTGATCGGCGGTGACGAGGACGAGGGTCTCGCCGTCCTGCTGTGCGAAATCGAGGGCCTTCTGCACCGCCTCGTCCAGGTCGACGGTCTCACCGATCTGGCCGCACGGGTTCGCCGCGTGGTCCTCCTTGTCGATGGAGGCGCCTTCGACCTGCAGGAAGAAGCCGTTGTCCTTGCCGTCCGGGTTCTCCTTGAGCAGGTCGATGGCTTTCCCGGTCATGTCGGCCAGGCGCGGGACATCGTCGGTGCGCGCCGCGTTGTCCCGGCAGGTCTGCGCCGGTTTCAGGTAGCCCTCCTTCTCCGCCTTGTCGCCCTCCCAGCGCACCGGCATGTTCCCCTTGCTGAACAGGCCGAGGACCGGGCTGTCCTGGTCGGCCGCGGTGACCGCATCGAGCTCCGCGGCGTTCGTCGGCAGCTGGTACCCGCGGTCGGACGCCTGCTCGGCCAGCGTCCTGCCCTTCCAGTCACCCGCCTTCGCCGTCTGCCCGAAGCTCTCCGCGCCGCCGCCGAGCGTGACATCCGCCCGGGTGTCCAGGATCTGTTCGGAGATGGAACCGCGGCCGCCGCGTTCCCGCAGGTCCTCACCGCACTTCTCCGTGTCCTCCGGGCCGTAGCATTTGCGTTGGTTGACGTGGGCGGCCTGGACGGCGGGGGTGGCGTCCTGGATCTCCGCGGTGGAGACGTTACCGGTGGCCAGGCCGGCCTCCTTCGCCTTCTCGGTGAGGTTCTGCTGCGACGCACCGTGGATGTCCACGCCGATCGCACCGTTGTAGGACTTCGTGCCGGTCGCCCAGGCGGTCCCCGAGGCGGCGGAATCCGTGACGTAGTCCGGCTTCCCGTCCTTGTCCAGGGAATAGTGGGTGTACTGGCCGGAGACCGGCAGGGCGTCGAGCCCGGCAAACTGACCGGCGGCGCCCTCCGCGTAGTTCCGGGCGGCGGTGATCTCCGAATCGCCCATGCCGTCGCCGATGAGGAGGATGACGTTCTTCGCCCCGGCGTCGCGCAGGGCGTCCCGGATGTAACCGGTCTGGTCGCCGTCGAGGCGGGTGGCCCCGCCGTTCGCCGTGATGTCGCCGTCGGCGGCACGGTCGGCGAGGGCGCCCGCCTCATGGGCGGTGTTCGTGCTCGGCGCGTCACCGGAACTGTCACTGCCGCAGGCGGTGACGGTCACGAGGGCGGAAGCGCCGACGACGGCGAGGGCCGTGCGCACGGCACGGCCGGGTCGGGAAATACGGGTGCTGGTCACAGTGCTCTTTCTCTGGTCACGTCATGGTGTCTGCCCCCGGGCCGCCGGGGCGGCGGCGGGGCTCGGAGACGACGGTACGAAACTCTGCTGACGCCACGGTGAGCACTGGGCGGGCATCACGGAGACGACACCTGAACAGTCGGTGAACAGCATTGACCGGCCGGCGGGGCGGCAGAGACACCTGTGCCGGGGCACCCCGGTATCAGGGGGTACCCCGGCACATGGCGGAGAGACTGGCGGGACCGGTTCCTAGACCGTGGCGCCCTGCTCCTCGCTCTCGGTGACCTCACGCGGACCGCGCGGGACGTCGATCTTCACGAGGACGGACAGCACCAGCACGACCGCGGCGATGACAGCACCCATGAGGAATGCGACACGCACACCGTCGATCATCGGGCCGAACGGCGGGGCGGAGTTCGAGTGGGAGGCCTCGATACCCATCACCGCGACGAACAGTGCGGTACCGGCGGCACCGGCGAGCTGCTGCAGCGTGTTGAGGATCGAGGAACCGTGCGCGGACAGCTGCACCGGGACAGCGGCGAGAGCGTTGGACATCAGCGGCGTCATGAGGAACGACAGGCCGATGTTCAGCACCAGCGCGGCACCGATGAGGAACCACACGTTCTTGTCCTCGTTGAGCGTCATCATCAGCAGCATCGCGACCAGCAGCAGCAGCGCACCGACCGAGATCATCGGGCGGGTACCGCGACCGTCGTAGATACGGCCGGCGACCGGGCCGAGCGCACCCATGACGATGCCGCCGGGCAGGGTGACCAGACCGGTCTGCAGCGGGGACAGGCCGAGGACGTTCTGCGCGAAGATCGGCATGAGGATGATGAACCCGAACAGGGTGCAGAAGCTCAGCAGCATCAGAGCCAGCGACCACACGTACTCGCGGGTCTTCAGCGGGGTGGTGTTCATCAGCGGGACGGCCGCCTCGCCGGCCTGCTCGCGGGCCATCAGCCGGTTCTGCCGGCTGAAGAAGACCGCGAGGACGATCACACCGATGATGAGGAAGATGACCGACTGGGTCGGGAAACCGTCCGCCAGGTCGGAGAGCTTCGACAGGCCGTAGATCGCCGCGGCGAAACCGATCGCGGAGAGGATAGCGGAGAACACGTCGAACGGCGGGCGGGTCGTCGGCTGGAAGCTGCGCATCTGCCAGCCACCGACGACCAGGGCGATCGCACCGAGGATGATCATCGTGCCGAAGATCCAGCGCCAGGACGCGACCTGCAGGACCACACCGGCGTAGGTCGGGCCGACGGCGGGGCCGACGGCCATGACGATGCCGACGAGACCCATCATCGCGCCACGGCGCTCGGCGGGCACGAGCACCATGATGGTGGTCATGAGCATCGGCATGATGAGCGCGGTGCCGGCGGCCTGCACGATACGGGCGATGAGCAGCACCCAGAAGGCCGGGGCGAAGGTGGCGATGATGCTGCCGACGACGAACAGGGCCACGGCGATGATGTACAGCAGCCGGCCGGGAATCCGGGCCATCAGGTAGCCGGTCATCGGGATGACGACGGCCATGGTCAGCATGAAGGCGGTCGTGAGCCACTGGGCGACATCGGGCTCGACCGTGAATTCCTTCATCAGGTCGGGCAGCGCGTTGGACAGCGTCGTCTCGTTGAGGATCATCACGAATGCCGCCAGCACGATGATGCCGATCAGCAGGCCGGCACGGACCGGTTTCTGGTTTTCCGGCACGGCAGGGCCGGAGGTGGTGTGGGGTTCAGCCACAGGGGTCACGTCTCTTTCTCACGTTTCGGTCGTGGATGCCGTGTGTCTGCGGCATATCAGGTGGGGAGCACGCGGGGAGCCCCCGACGGCCGTTACCGGCACGTCCGGTGGGCTCCCCGGCTTCCGTCCACGTCCCCCGGACCGGAGGGAGGACGCGAACGCACGAGCATCCACTATACCCCCGCTGCCCCGATCAGCAAAATCATCTTTTCGCAGGTAAACAATGGTTCACCTGCACATGACGCCATGCCACCCTCCCCCGTGACGCCACGCCGGGCCAGATGTCGGTTACTCCGACTTATGGGTCCCGTCGGCGGCACCCTCGGCAGCACCGTCGCTGTCGGCGGCACCGTCTCCGGCACCACCGGCCGGCAGTTCACCCTTCATCTCGGCACGGATCTGGTCCAGGCGGGCGGACGCCCTGAAGTCCTGGCCCGCCTCCTCGATCTCGGCCATCCGGCCGGAGACACTGTCCTCCGCGAGCTCCTGGGCACCGAGCGCATTGGCGTAGCGGGCCTCGATTTTCGACCGCACACCGTCGAGCGTCGGCACGGAATCATCGGCCTGGATCCCCTGCATCGCGTCAAGCGCCTGGTTGGAGGTCTCCTGCATCTTCGCCTGGTCGACCTGGGCGCGCAGCTGGTCGATCTGGGAGAGCTGCTCGGTGAGCCTGGCCTCGGACTGCTTCTGCTGGGCCGTGGCCTGGTCGGCCGCCTGCGCCGCCTGGGTGTGGAGCTGCTTGGTCTCCTCGATCTGCTGTTCCACGGTGACGAGCTGGGTCGCGAAGACCTCCGCGGTGTCGGAGTACTCGCCGGCCTTCGCCGAATCCCCGGCGGTCGTGGCGGCGTCCGCCTGCTGGATGGCGGTGCGGGCGTTGCCCTCGAGGGTCTCCCGCTCCTTCACCAGCCGGTCAAGCTGCATCTCGAGCTGGTTGCGGTTACCGATCACCCGGGCCGCGGCCTCGGTGATCTCGCGGTGCTGCTTCCTGGCCGCCTCGGTGGCCTGCTGGATCTGGACCTTCGGATCGGCGTTCTCGTCGATCTTCGTGTCCAGGGAGGCCATCAGGTACTTCCAGCCTTTGGAGAACGGGTTGGCCATGACCGGTTACTCTCCCGCGTTCTTCGCGTCCCCGGCCTGCTCGGCGACCTTCTTGCGGACGTCGTCCATGTCGAGACCCTCGACCTGCGTGAGAAGGTCGTTGAGGGCCTTCGGCGGCAGGGCGCCGGCATCGCGGTAGACGAGGATGCCGTCGCGGAAGATCATGAGCGTCGGGATGGACTGGATCTGCAGTGCGGCGGCGATCTCCTGGTTGGCCTCGGTATCCACCTTGCCGAAGGTGTGGTCCGGGTGCTCCTCGGAGGCCTTCTCGTAGACCGGGCTGAAACGCTTGCAGGGCTGGCACCAGTCGGCCCAGAAGTCGAGGAGGACGATGCCGTCCTTCTGGATGGTGTCCTGGAAGTTCTCGGTGGTGATGGTCTGGGTTGCCATGCTGGGGTCCTTTCGTCGGGTTCTTCCGGTTACAACGTCGTCGCGCGAGCCGGTATTCCGGGGCGGGGACGCCCGCGGGGCACCGCACGCGTCCGGCGGGGACGCGCATTCAGCGACCAGCCTACCGGGAAAGCTCTGTTATGCGGCGCGGCAGTGATGAATCTATTAGCGTCTCGGATATGACCACGCCCGGAGACACCCAGATCAACCCCTCCCCCAACGGCACCGCCGAGCTGTGGAAGAAGTTCCGCGGATCAGCCCTGAAACGCGGGCTCTTTTCCGCGGGTTTCTGCATCAAGGCACCGTACTTCCGCACCGTCCTGCCCCGCATCCGCGAGGCTGTCCCCGGCCGGGCGGTCGTACGGATCGGGAACTGGTGGGGCATCCGGAACCACATCGGCACGTACCACGTCATCGCCGCCCTCAACGGTGCGGAGGCCGCGATGGGCATCCTCTGCGAGGTCTCCGTGCCGACGACCCACCGCTGGATCCCCCGCGGCATGCGTGCCGACTACCCGACGAAATCGACCGGTGGTCTGACCGTCACCGCCACGGCGGACTTCCCCGACTTCGCGCAGGTCACCCGGGAGACCGGTGGACAACTCGTCACCGTCGACATCCAGCTGCTCGACGATGCGGGCAACGAGCCCGTCCACGCCGAGATCGACGTCTGGGTCTCGGCGAAGAAGAAGTGACCCGCTACTGCGCGGTGTAGCCGCCGTCGATGAGGTGGTAGGAGCCGGTGATGAAGGAGGCGTCCTCCGACAGCAGGAAGGCGACCAGCTTCGCGATCTCCTCCGGACGCCCCAGCCGGCCCAGCGGGTGCTTGTCGACCAGGGCGGCCTTCTGCTCGTCGGGCAGGCCCGCGAGCAGCGGGGTGTCGATGTAGCCGGGACCGACCGAGTTGACCCGCAGTCCCGCCGGCCCGTACTCCACGGCGGCATTCTTGGTCAGACCGACCACGCCGTGCTTGGCGGCGGTGTACGCCGCATTGCCCGGGGCGGCGACCGCACCATGGATGGACGCCATGTTGACGATCGCGCACTCCCCGGCGCCGGCCTCGAGCATCGCCGGGATCTCGGCACGCATGCCGTAGAGCACGCCGTTGAGGTTGATCCCGATCACCCGGTCCCAGTCGGCGGTGTCCAGGTCGCCGACCGCGGCGGACGCCCCCGAGATGCCCGCGTTGTTCACGGCGTAATTGAGTTTCCCGTAGGTGGTGACCGCGTAGTCGACGGCGGCCCGACTGTCGTCGGGGACGGCCGAGTCCGCCTTGACGGCGACGGCGCTCCCCCCGGCGTCCGCGATGCGGTCGGTGACGCGCTGGGCGGCGTCCAGGTTGATGTCGGCGACGACGACGGACGCGCCGCGGGACGCCAGTTCGACGGCGACGGCTTCCCCGATGCCGGACCCGGCACCGGTGACGAGCGCGGACTTTCCTTCGAAGGTCATGGTGAACCCCTCTGTCTCGGATGGTGGTGTGTTCCTCCGCGAGCCTAACCGCGGCACACCGCCCCCGGAACGCAGAACGCGGAACGCCCCACCCGGACGGGGTGCCCATGCCTCATCATGGACAGCCCCGGACAGGTGCGGTGTTCCGCGTCAGGGTGCGGGTGCCGGTACCGGTCACCCGCGGACGGAGGCGACTACTCGCCGTCCTTGGTGGCCGAGATGTCGAAGTTCAGCTTGATCTTCTCGGAGACCAGGACGCCGTCGGTCTTCAGCGGGGCGTTCCAGGTCAGGCCGAAGTCGGTGCGGTTGATCTCGAGCTCGCCCTCGAAGCCTGCGCGGGTGGCGCCGAAGGAGTCCACGACCTCGCCCTCGAACTCGAAGTCGATGGTGACGGACTTGGTGACGTCCTTGATGGTCAGGTCGCCGGTGACCTCGAGCTCGTCATCACCCTTGGCCTTGACCTCGGTGGACTTGAAGGTGATCTTCGGGAAGTTCTCGACGTCGAAGAAGTCGGCGGACTTCACGTGGCCGTCGCGGCCCTCATTGCGGGTGTTGATCGAGGCCGCGTCGATGTCGACGGAGATGGCCGCACCCTCGAGGTTCTTGCCGGAGGTGGCGGTGCCGGTGAAGGTGTCGAAGGTACCGCGCACCTTGGTGACCATCGCGTGGCGGGCGGTGAAGCCGATCTCGGAGTGGACGGGGTCGATGGTGTAGTTGCCGGCGTAGTCGTTGACGGAGCTCATGGTGGTGAAGCCTTTCTTGTCTGGTGTCAGTGGGGGCGGTCCGCGGAACGGATCTCCCTGCGGCGGTCGACCCGCCGTGATGGGATCCACTGTAGAGGAATGTAGTTGATGTGTCAACTAGGTCGGTGATGTGTCATACTGAGACACATGACAACCCGTTCCCATGCTACGGAGGAATCCACCCGGTGGCTTTCCGACCGTGAACAGTGCCTCTGGCGCAACTGGCTGACCGCGGGACATTCCATCGACGCCGGCCTGGCCCGTCAGATGCAGCAGGACAACGCCATCTCCATGGCCGACTACATGGTCCTGGTGAACCTCTCCGAGGCCCCCGACCACCGGATGCGCGTCGCCGCTCTCGCCGACCGGCTGCAGTGGGACCGCTCCCGGCTGTCCCACCAGATCACCCGGATGCGTAACCGCGGTCTCCTCGACCGGGAGACCTGCTCCTCCGACGGCCGCGGCGCCTTCATCGTCCTGACCGACGACGGCTTCGAGGTCATCCGGGACGCCGCCCCCGGTCATGTGGCGGCGGTCCGCACCATGCTCTTCGACGTGCTCAGCGACGAACAGCAGGAGCAGCTCGCCGACATCCTGCACACCGTCAACGCCCAGTTCAAGGACCCGGCGTCCGACCCGCAGAACTGACCGTCCCTCCCCCGGGGGGACGCTGACCGCCGGCTCAGACCCCCGGACTGAGCTCGGAGAACTTCGAGTAGTGCAGCTGGTGCGCCACGCGCACCGTCCCGATCGGACCACCACGGTGCTTGGCGAGGATCAGGTCCGCCTCGCCGGCGCGCTCGTGGTCGCGGTTCTGCGAGTCCGGCCGGTTGATGAGGATGACGATGTCGGCGTCCTGCTCCAGCGAACCGGACTCACGCAGGTCGGACACCCGCGGCAGTGCATCGTCGCCACGGGCCTCCACACCACGGTTCAGCTGGGAGATGGCGACGAGGGGGACGTCGACCTCCTTGGCCAGCAGCTTGAGCTGACGGGAGAACTCCGAGACCTCCTGCTGGCGGGACTCGACCTTCTTGCCCGAGCTCATGAGCTGCAGGTAGTCGACGACGATCAGGCCGAGGTCGTGCTTCTGCGCCAGACGGCGGGCCTTCGCACGGATCTCGGTCATCGTGAGGTTGGGCGAATCGTCGATGAAGATCGGCGCACCCTCGATCTGCCCCACCCGGCGGGTCAGTTTCTCCCACTGGTTGTCGTCCATCTTGCCGCCGCGCATCGCCGACAGCGGCACCTCGGCCTCCGCCGAGAAGATGCGCATCATCACCTCGGACTTGCTCATCTCCAGGGAGAACAGGACGGTCGCCTTCCCCTGCTTCACCGAGATGTTGCGCATGAAGTCCAGCGCCAGCGTCGACTTACCGACACCCGGTCGGGCGGCCACGATGATCATCTGGCCGCCGCGGAACCCGTTGGTGAGTTCGTCGAGGTCGGCGAACCCGGACAGCACGCCGGCCACGCCCCCGCCGGTGGAGTGCAGGTCGTCGATCTCGTCCATCGTCGGCGCCAGCAGGTCGGCGAGCACCTGGTAGTCCTCACTCGCCGACTCGTTGGTGATGGTGAACATCTCCTGCTGCGCCCGGTCGACGACGCTCTCCAGCTCCGCACCCTCGAGACCGGAGTAGCCGTACTGGACGATCCGGGTCCCGGCGGAGACGAGCCGACGCAGCACCGCCTTCTCCGCGACGAGATCCGCGTAGTAGCCGGCGTTGGCGGCGGTCGGGACCTTGCTCGACAGTTCGTGGAGATACGGCAGTCCGCCGATCTCGTCGATGAGACCGTTGTTGTCGAGCCGCCCACCCAGGATCACCGGGTCGACCTCCATGCCCTCGCCGTACAGCTCGAGCATGGTCTCGTAGATCGTCCGGTGGGCGGGCCGGTAGAAGTCGTCGGGGCGGAGCCGCTCGACGACGTCGGCGATCGCGTCCTTGCTCAGCATCATGCCGCCGAGCACGCCCTGCTCCGCCTCCACGTTCTGCGGCATCTGGCGCAGCGGTTCGCCCAGACTGTCGCCTCCCCGGTTGTTCCGGCCTCTGCCACCCCGCCCACCGGAGGTGCCACGACCCCCGTCGAAGCCGCCCTGCTGCGGCGCCGGGGCGTCCTCCCACTCGGGCTCGGACGGAAGCGGGACCTCCGGGACCACGTCGCCGCCCGACACCCTCTGCTCCTGTGCACTCATGTCCCCCACCTTAGCTGCCCCACCGGACAGCTCCGCGTCCCCGCGATTCCGCAGTTGTCCACAGGTGGTTGTGGACAACTTGTGGACACCGTGTGCATATCGCGGAAATCCCCAGGTCGGGTTGTGGACAAGTTGTGGACAACATCGTCACCGATCCGGAAAATACGGCGTACCCCCAGGTCAGAGCGCTATTTCGCCGGGACAATGTATAAACAGGTGGCACCGTCGGGCCCGTTTCCGCAGGTGGCCAAAAGATGAATATTGTTGTCCTTGTATAGTCGCAGGTCAGCATTTACGCATATTATGCAGTTGCCATACGTACGGGGAGTTCGCGTTGTCCACACCCCGGACAACACCACGGGCCCCGGCCCGGACCTACGCCAGCGTCCACGTTCCCGGCCTGCCGTCACTACGTGTCGCCTGCCTTCAGTCCGGGTCGGCCCCCGCGCCCCGGACAGACCAGGGCCGTGGCGCGATGTCGCCGAGTTGACCCGAGTTGACCCGGATCGGTCAGTTCGGTCGGACGGGAAACGCAGAATCGGGTCAGCTCGGGACAACTCCGGCCGGGTCGGCCGGAGACACCGCAGATACACCACGGACCCGACCCCCGCGAAAGTCCGCGGGGACGGGTCCGTGATGTGCTGTTGTCCAGTGGAATGCATGGGGACGCCCCCGTTGTCCACTGCCCGTACTGCACGGACGGGCGGCGCCGGGTGTCTGGGCCGACGGTGGATACGTCCCGGGTGTCTGGGCCGGAACGGTGGGGCGTCGCGGGGATCGGCTGCTACGCAGCGACCACCTTGAAGTTGAGGGACGCCGTGACCTGCGGGTGCAGCTTCACGTCGACGTTGTAGGAACCGGTCGCCTTGACGTCGCCCTGGTTCAGCAGGATGGTGCGCTTGTCGAGCTCGTGGCCGCCGGCGGCCTTGACCGCGGCAGCGATGTCGGCGGCACTGATGGAGCCGAAGAGCTTGCCCTTCTCGGAGGTACGCACGGTGACCGTCACACCCTGGAGGTGATCGATCTCTGCCTTGACCTCGTTGGCGTGGTCCAGATCGCGGATGACCTTGTCGGCCTGGGCGCGGCGGATGTTCTCCACCTGCGCCTCGGCACCCTTCGTCGCCACGATGGCCAGCCCGCGCGGGAGCAGGTAGTTACGGCCGTAGCCCGCCTTGACCTCGACGATGTCGCCCGGGACACCGAGGTTGTCAACGGCGGCGGTGAGGATCAGCTTCATGATCCGTTGCCTTTCGTTGTTCTGGGGATTTGTCGGGGCACGAGATCAGAACGGCGGCTCGTCGCCGTCGCCGAAACCGGACTGCGGGGCGGAGTTCCACGGGTCGTCGTCGGCCGCGGCACCGCCGCCACCGAAACCACCCTGGTTCCCCGGGTTGTTCTGCGGACGCCCCTGCTGCGGAGCGTTCCGGGTGAACCCACCCTGGTTGCCGCCGTTACCCTGCGACGCATTCTGTCCGCCGAAACCGCCCTGGTTACCCTGCGGGGCGTTGAAGCCCCCCTGGTTTCCCTGGAAACCGCCCTGACCACCCTGACGGGGGGTCTTGGCGACCTGCGCGGTGGCGTACCGGAGAGACGGGCCAACCTCGTCGACCTCTACCTCGAACACGGTGCGCTTCTCACCCTCGCGGGTTTCGTAGGACCGCTGGCGCAGGCGGCCGGAGACGATCACGCGGTCTCCCTTGTTCAGGGAGTTCGCGACGTTCTCGGCGGCCTGGCGCCAGACGTTGCAGGTGAGGAAGAGAGCTTCACCGTCGACCCACTGGTTCGACTGTGAGTCGAACCGTCGGGGCGTGGAGGCGACGCGGAAGTTCGCGACGGCCGCGCCACTGGGCGTGTACCGGAGCTCCGGGTCAGCAACGAGGTTGCCGACGACGGTGATCGGGGTATCTCCCTGTGCCATGTGCTATCTCCCTCTGTCCGTTTCTGATCTCGCCGAGGAGCCGGTGGGCTACTTGGCGTCCTTGCGCAGCACCTTGGTGCGCATGATCGTGTCGTTCAGGTTGAGCAGACGGTCGAGCTCCTGGACGGTGGCCGACTCGCAGTGCAGGTCGACGACGGCGTAGATGCCCTCGGCCTGCTTGTTGATCGGGTACTCCAGGCGACGCTTGCCCCAGATGTCGACATTGTCGACCGTACCGTTTTCCTTGCGCACCGTCTCGAGGAACTTATCGAGCGACGAGCCAACGGTGCGCTCGTCCTGGGACGGGTCGATGATGATCATCATCTCGTATTGACGCACGGACCTCATCACCTCCTGTGGTCTTGTGTTTTCGGCCGCACCCGGGATCGGGAGCGGCAGGAGGGTCGTTGCGTCAGCAACCCTCTCAGCATACACGCCGCAGGTCATACCCCCAAACCCCGGACACCGCCCCCTACGGCCGGTCCCGGGTACCCCGACCGGGGAGCACCGACCCCGGACTCCCCGACCCCGGTCCCCGCCACGATCTCAGCTCGCCCAGAACACCGCGATCCCCAGCGGCACCAGCGTGATGAACACGACCGCGACCGCGAACAACCCCCAGATCACCCGCGGCGGCCGCTTGTGCTCGTAGCTCGCGTAGGCACCGCCGAACAGGAGAAATCCGATGAAGACGCTGGCCATCGTGACCAGCACTCCGGTGTCCACCGTCACCGGCCTCCGTTGAGGAGGTTGTCGAGCATCTGGCCGACGTCCGGCAGATCGCCGCCACGTCCCGGCTGTCCACCGGCGGGTGCCCCGCCGCCCGGCGCAGGCTGCTGGCCGGCGCCGCCACCGGTTCCGCCGGTCGTACCGGCACCACCCGTGGCGTCCTCCTCGGTCGAGCCGGTGCCCTGACCGGTCGCCGCACCCGTTCCGGCGCCGGTGCCGGCCCCGGTCCCCGCGCCGGCACCGGTCCCGGCACTGTAGCCCGATCCACCCGAGGCGGCGGCGCCCGAGCCGCCCTCACCGAACTGCTCGGCCGGCTCGTTGACCAGTGCGGCGTCCATGTAGGACTTCCAGATGTCGGCGGGCGACATCGAGCCGTACATCGAGCCGCCGCGGGTCATGTCGTACAGCGGCTGGCCGTCGACATTGCCCAGCCAGACCGCCGTGGCGAGCTGGGGGGTCGCACCGATCATCCAGGCGTCCTTGTTCTGTCCGGTGTCGCCCAGCTGGGCGGTACCGGTCTTCGCGGCCGAGACGCGGCCGGCGAGATCGTGGTTGTTCGAGTACCCGGCGATCGGCTGCATCGCGGAGACCACGGCGTCCGCGGTCTCCGGCTTGATCACCTGGGTGCCCTCCATGTCGCCGTTGTCCATGAGAACCTCACCGCCGGCGGACTCGACCTTCTGGACGAAGTGCGCGGGGAAGTACTTGCCGCGGTTCGCCAGGGTCGCCAGACCGGACGCCATGTCCAGCGGCCGGGTCTGGTACTGACCCAGGGTGATGCCCTCGAAGGGGGCACCGCCGTTCTCCTTCAGGGTCTCACCGATACCGGGGAGCTCCTTGGCCACACCCATCTGGTGCGCCATGTCGGCGACCGCCTCCGCGCCACCGTTGAGGTCACGGGTCAGCCGGATGAAGGTCGTGTTGAGCGACATCTTCAGCGCCTGTGCCAGCGAACAGGTGCCGCAGGTTTCACCGGAGTCATTCTGCACCAGCGTGCCGCCGGTGGTGACCGGGGACGAGTCGTACAGCGTACTGGTCGGGATGCCCTGTTCCACCGCGGCCGTGAGGGTGAAGATCTTGAAGGTCGAACCGGTCTGCAGACCGGCGTTCGCCCAGTCGAGCCCGTTCGGGTCGTCACCGCCGTAGTAGGACTTCACCCCGCCGTTGCGGGGGTCGACGGACACCAGCGCACCGCGGACGTCGTCGTCGGCGGCGTCCAGCTTGTGGGTCACCGCATCCACGGCCTCCTGCTGGGCGGCCGGGTCGATCGTCGTGGTGATCTTCAGACCGCTGGTGTTCACCGTCTCCTCGGTGATGCCCTGCGAGGCGAGTTCGTTGAGCACCTGCGTCTTGATCAGGCCGTTGGTGCCCTCGGCCACCGACGTCTCCTGCGTGGTGGCGGGGTCGACGACCTCCGGGTACGCCGCGGCGTCCCGCTGTGCCTTGTCGAACACGCCGAGGCCGACCATGCCGTCCATGACGTAGTTCCAGCGCTGCTCCGCCTCCTGGCGGTTCGTCCACGGGTCCAGCTGGCTGGGCCGCTGGATCGCCGCGGCGAGCACCGCGCCCTCCTCGGGGGTCAGATCCCCCGGGGCCTTGCTGAAGTAGGCCTTCGCCGCGGCACTGATGCCGTAGGCGTTCCGCCCGAAGTAGATGGTGTTGAGGTAGGCCTCGAGGATCTCGTCCTTCGACCACTCCCGGGTCATCTTGGCGGAGACGACCAGCTCCTTGCCCTTGCGGACCAGGCTGCGCTCGTCACCGACGACCGCGTTCTTCACGTACTGCTGGGTGATCGTCGAGCCACCGCCGGCCGAGGAGTTGCCGGTCAGCTGGCCGAGCGCGGCACGGCCGAAGCCGGTCACCGAGAACCCGCTGTTCGAGTCGAAGTCACGGTCCTCGGCGGAGATGACCGCCTTGCGCACGGACTCCGGGATCTGGTCGATGCTGACGTTCGTGCGGTTGCCCTCCGGCGGCACGATCCGTGCGATCTCCGTGCTCCCGTCCTGGGCGTAGATGTTGGAGATCTGGTTGGTCACCAGTTCATCCGGTTCCGGGACCTTGGTCACGGCGTACGCGGCGAAGAAGGCCACGAGCGGAACGATGATGAGGACGGCGATGACAGAGAGCACCGTCGTGATCAGTCGCTTCCACACCGGCTTGCGCCGGCGCGTGCGCACCGTGCGCTTGCCGTTGTCCGCGGCCTCGTCAGTGTTGTTCGTCTGGTTAGTCACCTAGCTGGTCTTCCGTTTGGTTCTCGTACCGGTCTTCCCGCAGGAGGCAGTTCCACCTGCAGTGCAGGCAGACTTCGACGACGTGGACTGTGATGTCGTCACCCGGGGACAGACTGGCCAGGATGTGCCGTATCTCCGACAGACTACGCGCCGTCCCTGACTTTTCACCTATTGCTGAGCCGTGGATCCACTGTGTGGTCCGCAGTGCCCCGGACGCCGCGGACGCCCCGCAGACCGGGCAGTCCCGGCCGGTCGGCGTCCCGAGGACCTCCGCACTGGCCGTGACGGCGCGGTCCGCGTCACACACCCTGGAACGGGGGATTTCCCCGGACCTCACCGCCCGCAGGACCCGGCGCCGGTCGAGCTCACGGGAGATCGACCGGGTCGGTTCAGGCACGGGCGGCAGGGGCTGGAGGTCGGCGCACACGCCCACGATTCTAACCCCGGCCCGCCCCGGTCCTGAATCGGTCAAGCCCTCCGGTTAACCGGTAAAGTACCCGAAAACACGCCTTCGACGTGGGGTTTTTCCGATTTCCGGGGCTAGTGTGCTGAGCCATGAGTGATTCGAAGATCAACCTCGCCATCGTCGGCATCGGCAACTGCGCCACCTCCCTTATCCAGGGACTCGAGTACTACAAGGACACCCCGGACGACGCCACCGTCCCCGGCCTCATGCATGTCCGGTTCGGCGGCTACCACGTCCACGACGTCAACCTCGTCGCCGCGTTCGACGTGGACGCGGACAAGGTCGGCAAGGACGTCGCCGAGGCGACCGAGTCCGGCCAGAACTGCACCATCAAGATCTGCGACGTGCCGGAGACCGGTGTCACCGTCCAGCGCGGCGTCACCCTCGACGGCCTGGGCAAGTACTACCGCGAGACCATCGAGGAGTCCACGGCCCCCGAGCCGACCCACGACGACATCGTCAAGACCCTGAAGGACGCCGGCACCGACGTCCTGGTCTGCTACCTCCCGGTGGGTTCCGAGGAGGCCGACAAGTTCTACGCCCAGTGCGCCCTCGACGCCGGCGTCGCCTTCGTCAACGCCCTGCCGGTCTTCATCGCCTCCGACCCCGAGTGGGAGAAGAAGTTCGCCGACGCCGGCGTCCCGATCGTCGGCGACGACATCAAGAGCCAGGTCGGCGCCACCATCACCCACCGCGTCCTCGCGAAGCTCTTCGAGGACCGCGGCGTGACCGTCGACCGGACCTACCAGCTCAACGTCGGCGGCAACATGGACTTCAAGAACATGCTCGAGCGCGAGCGCCTGGAGTCCAAGAAGGTCTCCAAGACCCAGGCCGTCACCTCCAACCTGCACGGTGAACTGGCCGGCAAGATCTCCGACCGCAACGTCCACATCGGCCCGTCCGACCACGTCGAGTGGCTCGACGACCGCAAGTGGGCCTTCATCCGCCTCGAGGGCCGCGCCTTCGGCGACGTGCCGCTGAACCTCGAGTACAAGCTCGAGGTCTGGGACTCCCCGAACTCCGCGGGCGTCATCATCGACGCGGTGCGCGCCGCGAAGATCGCCCTCGACCGCGGCATCGGCGGCTCCGTCGACCCGGCCTCCACCTACCTCATGAAGTCCCCGCGCCACCAGGTCAACGACGACCAGGGCCGCCTCGACCTCGAGGCCTTCATCGCCGGCGAGTAGGCCCTCCCGGCCCTGTCCCGGCCGGCGTCGACCCCTCTCCGACGCTGCGCCGGTCTCTCCTCCACCACGCCCCGCCCGCGACCACGCCGTCGCGGGCGGACGGCTATCTTCGCAGAACATTCCCCTCGAGTGAACCAATTGGGGGAAGAACGGGTAAGTTTAAGCACATGACCGTCTCCATCCACGATGTCGCCCAGCGGCTGCGCCCCGTGCTCACCCGGCTGTACCTCCTCTATTTCCGGCAGACAGCCTCGTCGAGCATCAGCATGGCCCAGCTCTCCATCATGATGAACCTCGCCGACAACGGCCCGCTGCGCATCAGCCAGATCGCCGACCTCGAGGCGATCCGCATGCCCACCGCGTCCAACGCGGTGAACCACCTCGAGCAGCTCGGCCTGGTCTCCCGCGTGCGCGACGTCAGCGACCGCCGCGGCGTCCGCGTCCGCCTCACCGAAGAGGGCACCACCCAGCTCGCCGCGATCGGCAAGGAGCGGGACGCCCAGATCGAGACCCTCCTCGCCGGCCTGAACCAGGAGGAGCTCAGCACCGTCGAGGGCGCCCTCCCGCTGTTCGACCGCATCCTCGAGACCTTCGGTCCGCACGTCAAGGGGACCGGCACGGAAACGAAGTCCGACGAGAAGAAGAGCGACGAGAACTGACACTGTGCGTCCTCAGCGCATTCTCCTGGCCTGGCGCCCCACCGTCGGCCATCCGGTCTCCGGCACCGCCGCCGTCGCCGCCTGGCTCGCCCGCAGTCAGCCGGTCCTCGTCCGACCGGTGACCGTCATCCCGCGCCTGTGGCCGGAGGACGGCGGGACCGGCCCGGACACCGCCTCTGACGCCGGCCGTGCCGCCGGCCGCCGCGCCTTCGACGACTGGGCCGTCCGCGAATCCGCCGCGGCCCGCCGCTCGGCGGTGACCGCCCTGCGGGAGGCGGGCGTCCCCGACGACATGATCGACGTCCCCGACAGCACCGACCCCGTCGTCAGCCATTCCGAGACGACCGCCCTCACCGATGCCGCCCAGGACTTCGGCGCCGACCTCATCCTCATCGGGTCACGGGAGGACGCCCCGGCCGGGCACTTCCGCACCGGCGCGACCGCCGACGCCCTGCTGCACTGCTCGCCACTGCCCGTCCTCACGGCCCCCAACGAGCCGGTCCTGTCCCGCCGCGGCGTGACCCGTGTGACCTGTGCGTACGTCGACACCGAACAGTCCCGGCAGGCACTGCGCCACGCCGCGGACCGGGCCGCACGCTGGGAGGTGCCGCTGCGACTGGTCGCCCTCACCCCGGCCGCCGCCACCATGTACCCCGCGACCGAGCCGCTGCCGGGCGCCGACGCAGCCGGGACAGCCGGCGCCACCGACACAGCCGGCGTCCGGGCCGCCTCACGGGCCTGGCTCGCCGAGGCCGCGGCACTGCTCGACCGCGGCGTGCACCGCGCCCTCGAACGGCATCCCGAGCTCACCGTCACCGCGGAGACCGGGACCGGGACAACCTGGCAGGACGCCGTCGACGCACTGCACTGGAAGAAGGGGGACCTGCTCGTCGTCGGGTCGTCCGTCCTCGGATCCTTCAACCGGGTGTTCATCGGCCCCTCCACCAACCAGATCCTGCGGACCTCCCCGGCTCCCGTCCTGATCAGCGCCGTCTGACCGCAGTTCACGGGAGGGTACCCACCCCTGTGAACCGGGTAGACTGGGTGGCACCATGTCGGTGAACAGTTCAGATCCCATCCAGCACCTCGAAGACGAGGACCGGCGACGTGCGGTACGCCTCGCCTGGTCCTGGGGAATCGGCGTCCCGGTGACGACGTTGGTCGTCTGGTTCATCCTCCACCTCATCGCGCCGGACGCCGCGGTGACCTCGATCGCCCCCATCGTCATCGCCTTCCTCGGCGCCGTCGGCGTGTGCGTGAACACGAGCCGCCGGTGGAGCCGGCTCCACGCCTGGGCTCCGCTGATGGGGGCGGTGTGGGCGCTCATCCCGTGGTTCCTGCTCATCGCCACGACATTCCTGCCCAGGTTCATCCTCGACTGAGCCCCCGGACGGGCCCCCGCCTGGGCCCCGACTGAGCCCCCGCTGCGCCGACGGGTCACGCGGCGAGCGCCGCCGCGACACGTTCCCTGAGTTTCCGCACCTCACCGACGTCCCGGATCATGCCCGCCGTCACCCGGAACACCCGGCCACCGTCCTGCTGGAGAACGGCCAGGACCTCGGAATCATGGTCGCGCTGCCCGTCCTCCAGATGGTGTCCACCGTCGTAGAACAGGTGGACCCGCCGGTCCTCCCACCCCAGATCGACCGAGGTCAGCAGCGTCCCGTTCTCCCGGAACACCGGGATCTGGCTGCGCAGGCCCGGTGCCAGATCCGCCACCGCCAGACGCAGCACCGTCTCCGGCGGTGATTCCGCCCCCACATCCGTCGCACCCAGCACCGCCGCCGCGAGATCGGCCGGAACCCCCGCCTCGGCGAGGCGTCCCACCGGACCCGTCGCCTCCGCCCCGAACACCTGGTGCAAATGGTCACTGACCTGGACACACCTGATGAAACCGGGGGAGAGGTGCGGCCGGACCGGGGTCAGGTCGGGCACCGGCCACCGACGGTCCCGGGCGGCGTCCTGTTCCATGACCGCCAGGATCATCCGCGCGAGCGTCGTCACCGGCCCGGTGCACAGGTGCGACCGGAACCGGGGGTCGGGGGAGCGTGCCCTGCGGCGGTGGTCTGCGAGAGCCCGGGTCCGGGACAGCCGCAGGTGCGGGGGCGGCGTATCGGTGTGTCCGCCGTTGGGTACGAGGAATTCCAGCCGTTCCTCGTCGACGAAGTACCGCATGCCGTAGACCGCCCCGGCGGCGAAGCCGGTGGCGATACGGTCCGGGTGGGTGAGGAGGTGCGCCCTGACCAGGGTCACCGCCGGGATACGGCGCTCCCGGAGCCATCCGGACGCCGTCCTGGCCGGCAGCAGTGCATCCACGTGGACGTGCACGCCACGTTCGATCCGCCGGAAGTACTTCCGGAGCCGCGCCCGGGTGACCCCGGCTTTCCGCAGTTCGGCGCGGGTCATCGGTGCGGTGCTCAGCAGGTGACTGTGATCGCTGTGCCGGTGTCTCCGGCGGACCCGGGCCAGGTACCAGTCGGTGGGGACGCACTCCGGAGTGAGCGGGCGCAGCAGGTCCGCCGCCACATTGTCGCGGATCCTGCCGGCGCCTGCTGTGCCGGCCCGGTCTCTGCCGGCCGCGCTTGCTGTGCCGCCCCGGTCTGTGCCAGCCCGGTCTCTGCCGGCAGCACCGTCAGTGCCGTCAGTGCTGCCGGCAGTGTGCCCGGTGCGGTCTGTCGTGTGCTGGTTGTCGCGGCCGGTTCCCCCGCCGTATCCCCCGATACTCATGCGGCCCAGTATGGCACGGCGCCGGACCTGCCGGTGATGATCGCGCACATTCTCCCGGCCACCCCTTCAGATGCCTTCACTTCGGGTCGGCTGCCTTCAGTTAGTGTCGCGTGACCGGGTCGGCGGCGACACTAACTGAAGGCGGGCGACCTGAAGTGAAGGCAGGCACCGGTCGTGGAACGCCCTGCGGGACCCCTGGGGCAGAAGGGGCCGGTGGAGTCATTGAGAACAATGGGACGCGGCAGGCAAGCCAGGTGGCGCGGCCAGGGTCAGCGGGGGAGAGGTGCGGCCGGACGCCCTGGCCGGAGCCCTCCGGACCCCTGGCCGGACGCGCCCTACTTGGCGACGATGTTCACCATCTTGCCCGGCACGACGATGATCTTCGCGACCGTCTTCCCCTCGACATGCGCGGCGACGTTCGGCTCCGCCAGGGCCGCGGCCTCGATGTCCTCCCGGGCGGCGTCCACCGCGACCTGGATCCGGCCACGGACCTTGCCCATGACCTGGACCGGCAGCTCGACCGAGTCATCGACCAGCCACTTGTCCTCGAAGGTCGGGAAGTCGGCGTGGGCCAGCGACCCCTCGTGACCCAGGCGGGCCCACATCTCCTCGGCGAGGTGCGGGGCGACCGGGGCGAGCATGAGCACCAGCGGCTCGACGGCGTCCCGCGGCGCGGCAGCGGTGGCCCCGCCCTGGCCGGCGTAGGTCTTGGTGAGGTAGTTGACGTACTCGATGAGCTTGGCGACGGCGGTGTTGTCGCGCAGGTGGGCGTAGTCGTCACGCACGCCGGCGACAGTACGGTGCAGGGCACGGTTGTCATCGTCGGTCAGCGCCGTGTCCGCCACCGCGGCGTCCCCGGTCTCCTCGTCGACGGCCAGCCGCCAGGCGCGCTGCAGGAAGCGCTGCGCACCGACGACATCCTTCGTCGCCCAGGGGCGGGAGGTGTCCAGCGGGCCCATCGACATCTCGTAGACGCGCAGCGTGTCCGCGCCGTAGTTGTCGCAGATCTCGTCGGGGGAGACGGCGTTCTTCAGGGACTTGCCCATCTTGCCGTACTCCTGGTGGACCTCCTCGCCGTCGTAGTAGAACTTCCCGTCCTTCTCCTCGACCTCGGCGGCCGGGACGTACACGCCACGGGCGTCGGTGTAGGCGTAGGCCTGGATGTAGCCCTGGTTGTAGAGCCGGTGGTACGGCTCGTAGGACGACACATGCCCCAGGTCGAACAGCACCTTGTGCCAGAAGCGGCTGTAGAGCAGGTGCAGCACGGCGTGCTCCACACCGCCGACGTAGAGGTCCACGCCGCCGGACGGCATGCCCTCGCGCGGGCCGGTCCAGTAGCGCTCGTTGTCGATGTCGACGAACTTCTCCTGGTTCGTCGGGTCGATGTAGCGCAGCTGGTACCAGGAGGAACCCGCCCACTGCGGCATGACGTTCGTGTCCCGCCAGTAGGTCTTCTCACCTTCACCGAGGTCGAGGCGCACCTCGACCCAGTCCTTCGCCTTCGCCAGCGGCGGGTGCGGCTCGGAGTCCGCGTCGTCCGGGTCGAAGCTGACGGGCCGGTAGTCCTCGACCTCGGGCAGTTCGACGGGCAGCATGGATTCGGGCAGCGCGTGGGCCACACCGTCCTCGTCGTAGACGACGGGGAAGGGCTCGCCCCAGTAGCGCTGGCGGGCGAACAGCCAGTCACGCAGTTTGTACTGGATCTTCTCCTCGCCGAGGCCCCGGCCGTCCAGCCAGGCGATGGTCGCCTCGATGGCCTCGGCCTTGGTCGTCCCGTTGAGGTCCAGGCCACGGTCGTTGGCGGAGTTCACCAGCACGCCGTCGCCGGTGTACGCGGCGGCCTGCACGTCGTCGCCACCGGAGACGACCTCGCGGATCGGCAGGCCGAAGACGGTCGCGAACTCGTGGTCGCGCTCGTCGTGGGCGGGCACGGCCATGATCGCGCCGGTGCCGTAGCCGGTGAGGACGTAGTCGGCGATGAAGACGGGGATCTGCTCACCGTTGACCGGGTTGGTGGCGTACGCGCCGGTGAAGACGCCGGTCTTCTCCTTGTTCTCCTGCCGCTCCAGGTCGGACTTCGCGGCGATGGCACGCCGGTAGGACGCCACGGCGGCGGCCGGGGTGGCCTCCCCGTTGGTCCACAGCGGGTTGGTGCCTTCGGCGTAGGGGTTGTCGGTGACCAGGGCGTCCACCAGCTCGTGCTCCGGGGCGAGAACCATGTAGGACGCCCCGAACAGCGTGTCCGGCCGGGTGGTGAACACGCGGATCCGGGCCTCGGACTTGGGCGCGGCGAGTTCGGTGGTGAAGTCGACCTCGGCACCGCGGGACCGGCCGATCCAGTTGCGCTGCATGGTCTTGACCTTCTCCGGCCAGTCCAGGTCGTCGAGGTCGTCGATGAGGCGGTCGGCGTAGGCGGTGATGCGCATCATCCACTGCGACAGGCGCTTGCGGAAGACGGGGAAGTTGCCGCGCTCGGAGCGTCCCTCGACGGTGACCTCCTCGTTGGCCAGCACGGTGCCCAGGCCGGGGCACCAGTTCACGGTCGAGTTCGAGCGGTAGACCAGCCGGTGGGCGTCCAGTGCCTCCTGCTGCTCGGCGGGGGTCAGGTCGGACCAGTCACGGCCGTCGACACCCTCGGCGGCGTACTTCGCCTCCAGCTCGGCGATGGGGCGGGCCCTGCCGGCCTCCCGGTCGAACCAGGAGTTGTAGATCTGCAGGAAGATCCACTGCGTCCAGCGGTAGAAGTCGACGTCGGTGGTGGCGAACACGCGGCGCCGGTCGTGGCCCAGGCCGAGGCGCCCCAGCTGGCGCTCCATGTTCTCGATGTTGGCCTGGGTGGTGGTGCGCGGGTGGGTGCCGGTCTGCACGGCGTACTGCTCGGCGGGCAGGCCGAAGGCGTCGTAGCCGAGGGTGTGCAGGACGTTGCGGCCCAGCATGCGGTTGTAGCGGGCGAAGACGTCGGTCGCGATGTAGCCGAGCGGGTGGCCGACGTGCAGCCCCACCCCGGAGGGGTAGGGGAACATGTCCTGCACGAACAGTTTGTCGTCCGGCAGCGGACGGGCCGGGTCAGCGAGGTCCCCGACGGGGTTCGGCGCGTTGAAGGTGCCGTTGTCCCGCCAGTAGTTCTGCCAGCGGTTCTCGATCTCGCCGGCGAGCTGCGGGGTGTAGCGGTAGGAGGGGGACTCGCTGGAATTAGTCATGACCACTGATTGTAATAGACTGGATCCATGATCGTTCTGTCTGTCCTGCTGTTCATCGTGGCCGCTGCTGTGCTGGTCACGGGCATCCTCGCGGCGACCGGGACGCTGCCGGGCAACTCGTGGGTGGGGCTGCGTATCCCGGAGGTCCGTAAGAGCAGGGAGATGTGGGTGACGGCACACAAGATCGCGGGTGTGCCGTGGACCGGTGCCGGGGTCGCGTTCCTCGGTGCGGGGCTGGCCGGCCTGAAGGGCGGCTGGCTGTGGATCGTCGCCGCGCTGCTGGTCGTCGGTGGCCTGTTCCTCATCGGGATGGGTGCGGCGCTCGCCGCCTCGACCGCCGCCCGGCTCGACCACCTCAAGGCGAAGGAGGCCGAGGAGCGTCGTGCCGCCGCGGGCTGCTGCTCCTCCGGCAATTCAGGCAACGCGTCCGCGGAGGCGGACTCGTGCGGTGGTTCCTGCGGCGGGGACTGCTCCAGCTGCGGGTCGGACGGGGATGCCGCCCTGAGCACCCCGGCCCTGGACCTGGACGCCGCCCGGCGCGCCATGGCCTCCCGCGACGGGAAGTGACACCCGGCTGAGGGGTGCCGGGGCGTGTCCCGGCACCGGACAGGGGTCGTCGAGGGGATGGTGCCGCCATCCTCCCGACGACCCCCTTCTCATGTGCCGGGCCGTGTTCCGACGTCCCGGCCACGGGTCTGCCCCGCCGCATGCGCCCCGCGTACCGTGAGGACCATGAGCACCTCACCGGCCGTGGTCGTCTGCGGCACCGTCAATGTGGACACCTTCGTGGGCGTCCGGCAGTTCCCGGCAGCGGGGGAGACCGTCATCGCCGAGCCCCTCGGTTCGCCGGGGCTGGGCGGCAAGGGGGCGAACCAGGCGGTCGCCGCGGCACGGTTCCTGGCGGACGGTCCGGCCGGGGTGCTGCTGCTGGCGACGGTGGGGGAGGACGCCCCGGGTGACGGAGCACTGGCCGCACTGCGGGACGCCGGGGTCGACGTCACCGGCGTGGCCCGCACCGATGAGCTGCCGACCGGCTCGGCGTTCATCATGAACGACGGGGCGGGGGAGAACATCATCGTCGTGACCTCGGGGGCGAACACCGTCACCGATCCGGCGGCCTCCCTCGGGCATCCGGGGACCGACGGGGCGCGGGTACTGCTGGCGCAGGGGGAGCTGACTCCGGAGCATTCCGCGGCGCTGCCCCGGCTCGCCGACGGACTGGGGGCCCGGCTCGTGCTCAACCTCGCGCCGGTGACCACCCGCGACCCGGCGCTGCTCGCCGCGGCCGATCCGCTGGTGGTCAACGAGTCGGAGGCGGCGGACGTGCTGGGGCTGCCGCGGGACATCGGCCTGGACGAGGTCCTGGACGCGCTCGCCACCGCGGTGGTGGAGCGGGGGCTGGCGCGCTCGGCCGTCGTCACGCTCGGCGCCCACGGTGCGCTGGTCATCGGCGGCGACAGCGGTGATAGCGACGACGGCGACAGCTCGTGTCGGACCACGGTGCCGTCGCCGACGCCGGCGCAGGTCGTGGACACCACCGGCGCGGGAGACGCCTTCTGCGGCACCCTCGCCGCGGCGCTCGCGCAGGGGAAGGGCCTGCGGGACGCCGCGAAGCTTGCTGTCGCGGCGGGATCCCTGGCGGTGGAGTCGCAGGGGGCGGCGTCCTCCTATGCGACCGGACGCGCGGTACGGGCGCTGGCGGCGGAACAGGGCTGACCAGGTAGAGTTTCCCACTATGAGGAACATCATTGACCGCATCCTGGGATACCGGCCGGACCTGCTCATCGTCCTCATCATCGCCGGTGTCGTCCTCGCCCTGCTCTTCCCCGCCGACGGGGCCTTCGCCGACGTCATGGACTGGATCGTCAAGATCGTCATCGGCGTCCTGTTCTTCCTCTACGGCGCACGCCTGTCGACCCGGGAAGCCCTCAACGGGCTCATGCACTGGCGGCTGCACCTGCTCATCCTCGCCTTCACCTTCGTGCTCTTCCCGCTCATCGGCCTGGCGCTGATGCCCCTGAAGAACGCCATCGGCGATGACCTCTACCAGGGCATCCTCTTCCTCTGTCTGGTGCCGTCGACGGTGCAGTCCTCGGTGAACTTCACCTCGATCGCCAAGGGCAACGTGCCCGGCGCGATCATCAGCGCCTCGGCGTCCAACCTCATCGGCGTGTTCGCCACCCCGATTCTGGTCCTGCTGCTGATGAGCGGCGGCGACGGCGGCCTGCACATCGACACGTCGGTCTTCCTCGACATCGCCCTGCAGCTGCTCGCCCCGTTCATCATCGGCCAGATCGCCCGGGCGGTCATCCCGGCCGTGCAGACCTTCGCCAAGGCGAAGCCGACGAGCTACGTCGACAAGATCTCCATCGGCCTGGTGGTGTACTCCGCATTCTCCGAGGGCATCGTCATGGGCGTGTGGAGCTCGGTGAGCTGGGTGGCGATCGTCGGGATCTGCATCGGCTCGGTGGTACTGGTGTGGATCATGCTGACCGTCACCTCCTGGACCGCCCGGAAGCTCGGCTTCGACTACGGCGACCAGGTGGCGATCCAGTTCTGCGGGACGAAGAAGTCGCTGGCCTCCGGCCTGCCGATGGCGACGGTCATGTTCAGCGGCGGCGCGGGCCTGCTCATCGTGCCGCTGATGATCTTCCACCAGGTGCAGCTGATGATGTGCTCGGTCCGCGCCGCGAAGTACGAGCGCGAGCAGCCGGAGAACACCTGGTAGCGCGACCGCTCACGCCGCCTCCATCACCGCCAGCGTCCGGTCCGACAGCCGCCACCGGTTCCGCCGCTTCGCCGTCCGGTGCAGCAGACCACGCTGGGTCAGCCAGGTCATGAGAGTGCGGGCGTCCTCCTCGGTGGACTGCTGCAGCCGGGCCGCACCGTCGAGGTCCAGGTCCGCATGGGAGAGCAGGTAGCGCAGGGTGGCCAGCGTGGCGGCGTCCCGCGTGATGCCACGGCCGAACTCGGTGCGCACCGCCGACAGGGCCCGGGTGAACCCGAGGTCCGCCTCCCCGTCGAAGAGGGTGACGTCGACCGAGTCCGGACGCGCGTCCACCACCGGCGGCTCGAAACCGGCGGCCAGCATCGCCAGCCACATCCGGTCGAAACCCCGCGAGGACCACTCCACCAGCCCGAGCGCCTGCATCGCGGACATCAGGCAGGGGTTGCGCGGCTGCGACGGCCCCGACAGCAGCCGGTCCGCCCGCGCCCCGGGTGCCAGACCACCCGGGGAGCTCACCCGGGTCAGGGCGTGGGACTGGTAGACGACGACCGGGTCAGGGCCCGTCCAGTCCCGGTGCAGCAGCGCATTGGTCAGCGCCTCGTCCTGCGCATCGACCGGCACACTGTTGCCCACCCCGTCGCGCACCAGGTCACGCAGCAGGCCCGTCGTCACCGCGAGCGGGGCGTGGAATTCGGTGGTGCGGACCTCACCGCCGGTCCCGTCGGACGCCGGGCGGGCCACATGCCGGGCCAGCGGACGCCCCGCCGGACGCCGGTGGAAGAGGATCTCTGCGGCGACGGTGGGGGAGCCGTCGCCGGTGAGCACGTTGAGTGCGGTGAGCAGGGCCGTCAGGTCGGGGGTCTCGGCCTGCAGGGCATCGGCCGCGGTGCTGAGCGCCTCCTCGTCGTACTGCGTGACCGGGATGTCGGACGCCCGCGCCGTCTGGTCCGGATTCGCCCGCAGCCGGGTCAGTGCATCGAGTTCCGGACCGGCGAGCGGGAGACAGGAATCCCCGACCCGGTGGCGCACCACCCCGTCGATGCCGGTGTGGACCGCGAGGCCGGCGGGCACGTGGATGACGATGAGGCGTGCGCCGTGGACGGTCTCGACCCAGGCATCGACACTGAGGTGGGGCCGGGTGTGGGCGAAGATGCGGTGTTCGACGTCGGTCGGGGCGAGGCCGGTGCCGTTGAACGCGGCCGGCCCGGGGGTGCGGTCGGCGATGCCGAAGACGATGAAGCCGCGGCCGGCCGACCCGTTGGCGAAACAGGTGGCTGCCGAGACGAGGGTCTGGGTGGTCTTGGCGTCCGGATTCTTCGTCGGGGTGTGCGCCGGGTCCTCCTTGAAGTCGAGGACGGCGGACTCGAGGTCATCGGCGGTGGCGCCGTCCCAGATGCGCTCCAGGGCGTCCGCGACGACGGTCGGCAGCGCGCGCCGGACCGGCTCCGGCGGCCCTACCTGATCCATGCCGGGCGGTCACGCTTGGTGTACCCGGTCCGCGGGCGGAAACCGGCGGGATGCTTCAGCTGGGCGACGGCGTCCGCGATGATGAGCCGGAACCGGGGCTGCATCGGCGGGAGTGCGGCGACCTGGTACCAGCCGACCTGCACGGACTCCTCGTCGTTGACGTGCGGCTCCCAGTCCTCCTCTCTGTCGCCGATGACGACGCACCGGAAGGCGGTGTCCACGAAACTGCACACGTCGCCGTTGGGGTAGGTGACCGGGCCGACCGCGCCCGTGCCGATCAGGGCCTCGACCTCGACGGTGAGGCCGGTCTCCTCGGCGACCTCCCGGACCGCGGCGTGGTGGGGTTCCTCGCCGGGATCGACGATGCCGGTGACCGGCGTCCACTGCTCGTTGTCGGCCCGCTGGACGAGGAGGACCTCGGGGGTGGCGAAGGCCGGGGCGTCCGGCGCGACGTCCCGGACGACGATCGCGGTGACGCCGGGGACCCACAGCGGGGCGTGGCCGATATGCGTGCGGAGGTCGGTGATGAACTGCGGGGTACCCATGGTGGCGATTCTAACGCCCCGCCGTCGGGACTATCCGGCAGCAGGAGTGGTGTGTAGGCTCACCTCATGAACGTTTCCCTGCGTAAGAGTGCCCGCCGGACCGCGGCCGCGGCACTGACCCTCGCCACCGCCGTGTCCCTGGCGGCCTGTTCCTCCGACGACTCCGACAACTCCGGCAGTTCCCCGGCGTCCAGTTCCGCCACCGACTCGTTCCCCGTCTCCGTGCCCACCAAGTTCGGCGACGTCGAGATCAAGGAGCAGCCCACCAAGGTCGTCGCCCTGGGCTGGGGAGACGCCGAAATCGCCACCGAACTCGGCGTGCAGCCGGTGGGGGCGACCGACTGGCTCGGCTTCGGTGGCGAAGGTCTGAGCCCGTGGGCCACCGCGACGTACGACAAGGCCCCGGAGATCCTCGACACGCAGACCGTCGACTACGAGAAGATCGCGAAGCTCGACCCGGATCTCATCCTCGATGTCCGCGACAGCGGCGACGGGGACACGAACAAGCGGCTGTCCGAGATCGCCCCGACGGTCTCCGTGCCGGAGGACGCCGACGGGTTCACCACGACGTGGGACAAGCAGGTGGAGATGATCTCCACCGCTCTCGGCGAGAAGGCGAAGGGCGACAAGCTCGTCTCGCAGGTCAACGACAGGATCACCGAGGTCAAGGACGCCCACCCGCAGTGGGCCGACAAGTCCGCCACCGTGCTGGCCAAGACCTCCGTCGAGTGGGGCGCCTACGTGAAGGGCGATGCCCGCGCCGACCTGGTCTCCGCCCTGGGATTCAAGCCGAACGCGGAGATCAGCAAGCTGGTGAAGCCGGGCGAGTTCTACGTCTCCCTGTCCGCGGAGAACCTGACGAAGGCGGATTCCGATGTCGTCATCGGCTTCCCGATCGGTGACGTGGGTTCGATCGCCGACGATGCGCAGTGGAAGACCCTCACCGCGGTGAAGGACGGCCACGCGATCGTCACCGACAAGGAGCTGTCGAACGCCATCTCGCTGGGGACGCCGGCCGCCATGCTGCACGCCCTCGACCTGCTCACCCCGAAGCTCGAGGACGCCACGAAGTAGGCGCAGGTCCCCGGCAGACCCCGGACCATCCGTCGCCCGCCCCGGGTGTGCCCTCACCCAGGTGTACGTCGACCGGGTGGTATCCGGCATTCCGACCAACCTCCCGACGCACACCTGGCGTGGCCCCGGCGACACCGGGTTGACCGCGTCAGGGTGGTTCTGCGCCGTGGAACCACCCTGACGCGGTCAACCGGTCAGAAGACCCAGTTCACGAGCACCACATAGCACGCGGTACCCAGCAGGATCGACCAGGTCGACGAGCGTTTCCACAGGTGGACGACCACGGTGACCGCCAGGGCGATGAGCGCTGCGCCGACACCTCCGGGGCTGCCGGTGGTGTCCGCCATCGTGTACATGACCAGCACGATCATCACCCCGGTCGGCATGGCGACGCCCAACCACCCGACCAGGGCGGAATCCCGGAAGAAGCGCATCGCGGCGAAGGGCAGGGCGCGCAGCAGCACCGTCACCAGGCACACGCCGCCGAGGATGAGGAGGGTGTTCCGCAGGTCCACGCCCTCGGGCAGGCCGGCGGATGCGAGAAGCACGGGGTCCACCGGGCTCACCGGACCACCTCCCCACCATGACCGGCACCGGCACGACCGTCCCCGGCGCGCCGCTGGTCGACGAGGAACCGCACCACGAGGAAGACGAAGTAGATCGACAGGCCGACCAGCAGCATCTGGTCCCCGCCGACGAGCAGTCCCACCACACCGGCGGCGACGGCGACGACGGGCAGCAGCAGGTCACGCTTGGCGTCCATCGCCTCGATGGCCAGCACGACGAACAGGGCGGTCAGGGCGAAATCCAGCCCCTCGATCTCGAACGGCAGCGCCGACCCGAGCAGTGCCCCGAGGATCCCGGGGACCACCCAGGACAGCTGGCAGAAGATCTGCACCGCCAGCACCCGCGACTGCGTCCAGGCCACACCCCGCTTCGACGAGAGGATGGCGTAGGTCTCGTCGGTGAGCGCGTAGACGCCGTAGGCCCGTGCCAGCGGGGAATGCACCGCCTGCACCGGGTAGCTCAGCCCGTAGAAGATGTGCCGGAAGTTCACCAGGAAGCCGTAGAGCATCGCCGACAACGGGGCGATACCGCCGGTGACCAGGGACACGGCGAGGAATTCCATGGATCCGGCGTAGATGACGATGCTGAACACGGGCGTCCACCACCAGGCGAAGCCGGTCTGGCTCATCAGCAGACCGAAGGCCAGCCCCATGGGCAGCAGGCCGAGCGCGACGGTCCAGGCGTCCCGCACACCTGCGGTGAACTCCGTGCGTGTGCCGTCGCCGGCCGTGGCGGTGTCCCCGACGGTGCCCCCGCCTGCGGCGCCAGCGGCGTCGCTGCTGTCGGCGGTCATGACTGTGCGGGGTCCTCCCCGTGCTCCCGGGCCCACCATGCCGTCAGCTCGGCGACGGCCTCGTCGTGCTCCATCGGGCCACGGTCCAGCCGCAGCTCCTTGAGGAACGCCCAGGCCTTCCCCACCTCGGGCCCCGGGGAGATGCCGAGGATCTGCATGATCTCGTTGCCGTCGAGTTCCGGACGCACGGCAGCGAGGTCCTCCTTCTCCTTCAGGTCCACGATCCGGGCGTCCAGGTCGTCGCAGATGCGGCGCAGCCGGGCGGCCTTCTTCCGGTTGCGGGTGGTGCAGTCGGCGCGGACCAGGATCTGCAGCTCGGGCAGCAGGTCACCGGCGTCGGTGACGTAGCGGCGGACGGCGGAATCGGTCCACGCCCCGTCGCCGTAGCCGTGGAAACGCATGTGGAGGAAGACGAGCTGACCGATCTCCCCGATGGTCTTCTTCGGGAATTTCAGGGTGCGCAGCCGGCGGCGCGCCAGTCGGGCGCCGACGACCTCGTGGTGGTGGAAGGTGACGGCCCCCGAGTCGGTGAACGCGCGCGTGTCCGGCTTGCCGATGTCGTGCAGCACCGCGGCCCAGCGCAGCACGAGCCGCTGGTGGTCGTCGAGTTCCCGGTCGGTGCCGGTCAGTTCCCGCTCCAGTTCGACGGCCTGGCGCAGTACCTGCAGGGAGTGGGCGTAGACGTCCTTGTGCTGGTGGTGCTCGTCCTGGGTGAGTTTCAGTGCGGGCAGTTCGGGCAGCACGTGGTCGGCCAGCCCGGTCTCCACCATGAGGTCCAGGCCGGTCCACGGCTGGTCGCCGAGCATGAGCTTGTCGAGTTCGGCGGCGTCCCGTTCGACCGTGATGCGGGTGATCTGGTCGGCCATCTCCGTCATCGCCTGCAGCACCCGTGGGGCGACGGTGAAGCCGAGCTGGGAGGCGAACCGGCAGGCCCGGAGCATGCGCAGCGGGTCGTCGTGGAAGGACTGCTCGGGGGCGGCGGGGGTGTCCAGCACGCCGGCGACGAGGTCGTCGATGCCGTTCTGCGGGTCGCGGAGCCGGTGGTCGCCGGCGGCGTCGAGTTCCAGGGCGATGGCGTTGCAGCGGAAGTCGCGGCGCACGAGGTCCTCGTCCAGGGAGGATCCGAAGGTGACCTCGGGATTGCGGGATTCGCCGTCGTACTGGTCGGCGCGGAACGTGGTGATCTCCACGGTCATGCCGTCGAGCAGGGCGGAGACGGTGCCGAAGGCGATGCCGGTGTCCCACACGGTGGAGGCGACGTCGTCGAGGATCGCCGTCACGGCGTCCGGCCGGGCGTCCGTGGTGAAGTCGAGGTCGTGGGAGAGGCGACCGAGCAGCGCGTCGCGGACGGAGCCGCCGACGAGGTAGAGGGAGTGGCCGCGGGCGGTGAAGGCGGCCGCCAGCGTGGTCAGTGTCCTGTCGTGTCGCCGCACCGCGTCCCAGGCGGCGGTGAGCAGTCTCGTGCGTTCCATCCCGGCTATCTTAGCGCTGACTCCCTTTTCACAGATACAGGCACTACGCTGGTCCACCATGAGTCAGAGGCGTCGCCGCACCAGCCCGGATCCCCGCCGTTCCCCGGCGCGCCCGGTGCACCAGCGCGACCACAGTGAACTGCCGACCTCCATCGAGACCAGTGCGGGGGGTCTGGTGCTGTCCGGGATGGCGGAGGCGGTCCGCGGCGACGGGTCGGTCGACCTGTCGAAGATGTACGTCGCTCTCATCGGACGCCTCGACCGGCGCGGCCGTCTCCTGTGGTCCATCCCGAAGGGGCATGTCGAGCCGAACGAGGAGGCGCACACCACCGCCGAGCGGGAGGTGTGGGAGGAGACCGGGATCTCCGGGGAGGTCTTCGCCGACCTCGGGACGATCGACTACTGGTTCGTCTCGGAGGGCACCCGCATCCACAAGACGGTGCACCACCACCTGCTGCGGTTCGTCGACGGCGATCTCAACGACGAGGATCCGGAGGTGACCGAGGTGGCATGGCTGCCGGTGAGCCACCTGGTGGAGCGTCTCGCCTACGCCGACGAGCGGAAACTTGCCCGTCAGGCCCACGACCGGCTGCCCGACCTCGCCCGTGCGGAGGCGAAGGCGGGTCGGCGTACGCCGCGGTAGGCGGGTGACGGTGCGAGTGGGTGTGCGGACAGGTCTCCTGCGTCCGGTGGTGCGCGGTCTCGGTGTGGCCGCGGCGGTCGCCGTGGGGGCCGCCGTCGCCGTCCCCGGGGTGCCCGATGCCGCTGCACAGGTCGGCCAGGTCGGCCAGGTCGGCCAGGCCGGCACAGACTTCACCGCGCAGGACGCCGTGGCGGAGCCGGCGGAGGGCACCGGGACGGCTGCGGTGTGGGAGAACCCGCAGTCCCGGTCGACGGAGCCGGACCGGGGGATCCGGGCGCAGGTGGTGTCGCAGTCACCCGAGTCGCTGACGCTGCGGGACACCCTGCAGTTGACGGTGCAGGTGACGAATTCCTCGGACCGTACGCTCACCGACCTGCAGCTGCGTCCGCAGCGGCAGGAGGCGCTGGGGTCGGCCCCGGAGGTCGGCGTCTCGCTGCTGGCGAACGAGGGGGAGTACCCGTGGACCGGGGAGTTCTCGCCGGTCGCCGGGACGCGGCTCGCCCCGGGGGACACGGTGGAGGTGCCGTTGTCCCTGCCGGTCGCCGACCTCGGCATCGGCACGGCCGGCGTGTACCCGCTGCTGGTGAACCTGAACGGCGATCTCGGCGGCGACGGTTCCTCCTATCTGTCGGGTGCGCGCACGACACTCACCGTCCGTGACGACAGTGCCGACGGTGCCGACGGTGCCGACAGTGACGACGGTGCCGACGGTGCCGACGGTGCCGCCGCGCCGTTCACCCTGCTCTGGCCGCTGGCCGCCCGGACCACCGTCACCCCGGCCCAGGTCGGCGACGCCCCGGACCCCGCGACGCTCTACCTCGCCGACGACTCCCTCGCCGGGGAGCTCGGCGAGGGCGGCCGGCTGCGCGACCTGCTCGACACCTACCGGGATGCCGTCGCCGACCACCGGGTCGACGAGGCGACCTGCCTCGCCGTGGATCCCGCCCTGCTCCAGACCGTGCAGCGGATGACCAGGGGCTACCGGGTGGCGGCCCAGGCACCGAGCCCCGTCAAGGAGCCGACCCGGCTGCGCGACCGCTGGTCCCACCACGACGACGACGGGCCGGTCACCGACGGGGCCGGGAAGGACGCCGCGGCGTCCTGGCTCAGCGATCTCTCCGACGCCGTCAGCGGCGGCAGCAACGACAGCAACGGCAGCAACGACAGCAACGACACAGCGCGGTGCGTCGTCCCGCTGCCCTGGGGTGGCGCGGACCCGAGTGCCGTCGCCGCAACCGGGGATCCCCGGCTGACCGGGGAGACGATGACCCGGGGAACACAGACCATCGAGGAGGTCCTGGGGGTGCAGGCCGCCCGCGGCGTGGTCGTCCCCGGCTCCGGCTACATCGACCCCGACGTCTCCGGCGTGGTGCTGCCCGGCCAGACGACCGTGGTCAACGACGCGACGACCACCGCCGACAGCGGCGGGGACGCCACCACCACCCCGGTCGTCGACCTGCCCGACGGTGCCCGGGCCCTGCGGTACCCGGCGGCGCTCGGCAGTGCACTGGCGGCGACCGGGACCGCGCCGTCGACGGTCGCCTACTCGGATCCGTGGATGCGCCGCCACCTCTCCGACGACGGGCCCGCGGGCCGGATGGCGGCGGCCGTCGCCGTCCTCGATCTCGAGATCGACCGGGCCCGCCGGGAGGGCGGCGGCGGGTCCGGTGATGATTCCGGCGCCGGGTCGGTTCTCGCGGTGCCGCCGGCGGAATGGACCGTCGACGGCGCCGACGCCCGCACCTGGCTCGCCGCCGTCACCCGGCACCTGTCCGACGGCTCGGCACGGCCGCAGTCGTTCGGCGACGCACTCACCGGGGCGTCCCGTCCGGGAACGGCGACCGCCCCCGGCGCGGATCCTGCCCCGGTCGACGCCGGTGAGATCCGCTACGCCGCGCAGCTCGCCGGTCACATCACCGATCTCGCCGACATCATGAGCGACGACCCGAATATCGCGCTGACCAGGACGACCTATACCCGGCCGATCTTCGACGACCTGCTGCGGGCCCTGGCGGACACCCGTCGGCGGGTGGCGGACGAGTCGGCGGCGACCCGGTCGGCGGAGGCCGGCCGGATGGACCGGGTGGGTCAGCTCGTCCATGACCTGCGGACCTCGGTCTCCCTCCTGCCGCCGGGCAATGTCTTCGCCCGCGCGAGCGATTCCTCACCCCTGCTGGTCGTGGCGCGCAACGGGCTTCCGCTGCCGGTGAAGGTCCGGGTCGACTACTCGTCGGCACCCGGAGTCGCCCTCAACACGCCCGGGGTGCAGCAGATTCCGGCGCAGGGCAGCGTGACACTGCAGATGACCACGGACATTCCCGACGACCTCGACGTCACCGATCTGACGATGCAGCTATCCACCCCCGATGACGTGCAGATTTCCGATGCTGTGACGGTCCGGGTCACCTCCGCGCACGGTGTCAACGCGATCGTCCTGGCCGTTGCGGCGGCCGTCGTGGTGGCCCTCGCGGGCGTCGCGACGGTCGTCTGGCGGCGCCGGCGGTTCGCCAAGCGGGGCCCGGGTGCAGGATGATGGGGCGCGTGACTGATTCACCAGAGGACTCCGGAAAGGACGCCGGGGCCGACAGCGACCGGCAGGACCCGTCCGGCCAACGCGGCCGGTTCCGCGCGGCGTCGTCACCGTCCCGGACCCGGCAGGACCCCGCCGACGTGGCCGAGCGTGCCGGCCGGGCCGGTCGTGCCGACACCGACGGCCGACGGGCGGTCGACGCGACCAGGGCGGCCGAGAACGCGTCCGGCGCCGGTACCGACAGGGCCGGCAGTGCCGACAGTGCCCCGCACGATGCCCAGCACGCCTCGGACACCGACGTCGTCCGGGCTTCCGGCACGATGGCGATCGCCACGCTGCTGAGCCGGATCACCGGCTTCCTGCGCACTGTCTTCATCGGCTCGGCGCTCGGTGTGGGGGTCGCCTCGGCGTTCAACACCGCGAACACCCTGCCGAACCTCATCACCGAGCTGGTCATGGGCGCGGTGCTCACCAGCCTGGTGGTGCCGCTGCTCGTCCGCGCGGAGAAGGAGGACCCCGACCGGGGTGCGGCCTTCATCCGCCGGCTGTTCACCCTGACCTTCACCCTGATGATGACGGTGACGGTGCTGTCGGTGTTCGCCGCCCCACTGCTCACCCGCATGTCACTGGACGCCCACGGCAAGGTCAACGTCGGCATGTCCACGTCCTTCGCCTATCTCGTGCTGCCGCAGATCGTCTTCTACGCGATGTTCTCGGTGATGATGGGTGTGCTCAACACCAAGGGCGTGTTCAAACCCGGGGCCTGGGCGCCGGTGGTCAACAACGTGGTCACGCTGGCGATCCTGAGTTTCTACATGCTGCTGCCGCAGGACTCGAAGCTGCAGCCGACCGACTCGGTGACCATCACCGACCCGCACATCCTGCTGCTGGGTCTCGGCACCACCGCCGGTGTGGTCGCCCAGGCGCTGATCATGGTGCCGTACCTGAAGAAGGCCGGTATCGACCTGCGCCCGCTGTGGGGCCTCGACGACCGCATCAAGCAGATGGGCGGGATGGCGCTGGCCATCGTCGTCTACGTGGCGATCTCCCAGGTCGGCTTCATCCTCAACAACCGCATCGCCTCCGGCGCCGACGACGGCGCCCCGACGATCTACACGCAGGCCTGGCAGCTGCTCCAGATGCCCTACGGCATCGTGGGCGTCACCCTGCTCACCGCGGTGATGCCACGGCTGTCGCGCAACGCCGCCGAAGGCGACGACCGGGCGGTCGTCAAGGACCTGTCGATGGCCGGCCGGCTGACGATGCTGGTGATGGTGCCGGTCATCGTCTACATGACGGCCTTCGGCACCGTCATCGCCCCGGCCCTGTTCGCCTACAAGGACTACTCGCTCGACGCGGCGAACGTGCTGGGCTGGACGATCAGCTTCTCCGCGTTCACCCTCATCCCGTACTCGCTGGTGCTGCTGCACCTGCGCGTGTTCTACGCCCGTGAGGAGGCGTGGACGCCGACGTTCATCATCGGCGGCATCACCGTCACAAAGCTCGTGCTGGCCTATCTGGCGCCGCACATCGCCAGCGAACCCCGGCTGGTCGTCGTGCTGCTGGGTGCGGCGAACGGCATGGGCTTCGTCGCCGGTGCGATCATCGGCCACCGGCTGCTGAAACGCTCCCTGGGCCACCTCGGGATGCGCAGTGTCGCGCACACCGCGCTGTGGGCGTTCGGGGCGTCCGTCATCGCCGCGCTCATCGCCTGGCGGGTGGACGCCCTGCTCACCCGTTTCGTGTTCCCCGGCACCTCCTCGATCGGCTTCATCGTCCGGTTGCTCGTCACCGGCGTGGTCTTCGTGATCCTCGCCGCCCTGATCCTGTCGCGGTCGAAGCTGGCCGAGGTCATGACGATCGGTGCCACCCTGGCGCGCCTGCCGCTGATCGGCGGACTGTTCCGGGGTGCGGCCCGTGCCGTCGCCGAGCGTCCGGAGGACGAGCTGCCGTCGACGAAGATCACCGCCGTCGATCTCGGCGATGTCGGTGCGGTCTTCTCCCCGACGGGCATGGTCGGCACCCTGCCGCCGCTGTCCGCCGGCCGCGTCCGCGGTCCGCGCCTGGTCCCCGGCGCACCGATCCTGCAGGGCCGCTTCCGGCTGCTCGCCGACCACGGCGGGTCCCCGGCCGCCCGGCTGTGGCAGGCCCGGGACAACTCGACCGGCGAGCTCGTCGCGGTCACCGTCCTCGACCCGCAGCTGGCGGGCGTGACCTCCGCGGAGCTCACCTCGGCCAACGCCCGCCTCGCCGACGTCCATTCCCCGGCGATCGCGCGAGTCCACGAGATCTGCGACGCCCACACCATGGTCGCCGTCGTCGCGGACTGGACCGACGGTGCGGCCCTCACCCGGGTCGCCGAATCCACCCCGGACCCGACCGCCGCCGGCTATGCGATGGTCGGGTTGGCCGAGGCCGCCGCCACCGCCGAGGACGCGGGGACCAGCCTGGGCATCGACCACCGGAACCGGCTGCGGATCAGCACCGACGGCCACGCCGTCCTGGCGTTCCCCGGCATCCTGCCCGGCGGCTCGCCGCAGCAGGACGTGCACGCGCTGGGTGTGTCCCTGTCCCTGCTGCTGTCCGGGGTACCGGACGAGGAAATCCCCGACAATCTGCGGCTGCTGACCCGGGCTGCCAAGTCCGCCGAGTCCATCACCGCCGCCGAGCTGGCGGGCCGGCTGCGTGCGGTCACCGCCCCCGACACCCTCATCGCCGCCGATGCCGACGTCGCCCCCGATCCCGCCACCCGCCCCGGTTTCGGCGCCGCCCCGGAGAAGCGGTCGCGGGCCTTCATCGGCGGTGTGGCCACGATCGTCGGCGTGCTGCTCGTCGTGGCGGTCATCGCCACCGTCATCGCCGTTCTCGGTGGTGGCCGCAAGGATTCCCCGCTGACGACGGACTCCATCCGCGGCAACGACGGCCTCGGCGAGATCGCCGTGACCCGGCCGACCGACGTGACCGAGTGGGCGCCGGCCGACGGCCGGGGCACGCCCGACAACCCGGATCTCGCCGGTCTGACGATCGACGGCGACCCGGCCACCGTGTGGGAGACCTCGCAGTACCAGGCACAGTTCGGTCCCGGGACGGACGCCGTGAAGACGGGCATCGGCCTGCTCGTCTCTCTGCCTCAGGCGACGGCACTGTCGGTGGTCGACCTGACGGGCATGAAGCCCGGGACGACGGTCGAGCTGCGGATCGGCAGCGGGGACGTGACCTCGCTGGACCAGACCCGGGTGGTCGCCACCGGCACCGCGGGTTCGGACCACATGTCGCTCACCGCCGACGGGAAGACCGACGGCAGCGCCCCCGCGGACGGCGAGAAGGGGAGCCGGCGGCTGCTCTCCGAGCCGGGCGACCGGGTGCTGCTGTGGATCACCGGCCTGCCGCTGCCGGACGCCGCGACCGTCGGGGAGATCACCGTGCACGGTGCGCCGGTGGTGTCGCAGCAGTCGTCGACGACAGCGACACCGGAGACACCGGGGACACCGGAGACGGGTGCGCAGGGCATGCCGGACTCCGCGGGCGCCGGAAACACCCGGGGCACCGGGGACCCGACAGCGGTGCCTGCCCCGGCCCTGTAGCGCCCCGGTCACCAGGTCACCGGGCCACCGCCGGGCCACCGCCGAGCCACCGCCGAGCCACCGCCGGGCCACCGCCGGGCCATGGCAGCGGATCTGTCAGAGTGGCAGGCATAAACAACGTTCACCCGCGGTGTTGCCGTACTTTTGGCCTGCCGGATGAACAAGTGACCTGCCGAGCGGACAAGTGGTCTGCCGACCGAGCAGATGACCTGCCGGGCGGACAAGTGGCCTGCCGGCGGGGCGTCGAGGTGGTGGGGATGCGACGCCGCGACATCAGGCCCAGCGTCCGGGTCGACGTCCGGGTCAGCGTCCGGGTCAGCGTCCAGGTCGGCGTCCAGCAATTCTTGTCATTCAGCGTCGCCCCAGGTCACCGGTGGTGCTGTGGACAATTCATCCACAGTTCCGCACCCGCCGGTCACTTTCCGGGACAAACATTCACCGGGCCGGTACGCTGACGGACAACGCTTCCCCAGGGGAATTCGGGGGAGACGGGGACCAGGGATACACCAGGGACACACCAGCACACATCCGGGGGACAGCCATGCACACCACCACCTCGACAACCATCCGACCCGAACCCGCCACCGCAGCAGGCATCGCTCGCACCGCACCGGCTGCGCCCGCGGCACCCGCAGCACCGGCAGCGTCACCTGCACCGGCAGCGCCACCAGCACCCGCACCACCCGCACCACCCGCAGCGTCGACAGCGCCCACCGACGCCGAACTGCTCCGGCGCCACCGCGCGGGCTGCCCGGACGCCTACCGGGACCTGGTCACCCGGCATGAACGCCTGCTCGGCTGGACCGTCCGGCAGGCCGGCGTCGCCCACGACGACCGGGCGGACGTCATGCAGGACGGACTGCTGAAGATCCACCGCCGGGCCGGGTCCTTCCGCGGCGACGACTCGGCCACCGGCTGGATGTGCGCGATCATGACCAACACCGCACGCAGCCATCTGCGCAGCACCGCCCGCGCCGACGAACACCAGCTCCGGTCACCGGACGCCGACCTCGTCACCCGCCTTTCCGACCGGCGCACCCCGGAGACCACCGGTTCACTCACCCGGATCCTCATCACCGAGGCACTGGCCGGTCTCCACCCCGAACTGCGGCGCGTCCTGCTGCTCACGGAGGTCGCGGGCTTGACCGTCGGAGACGTCGCCACCGAACTCGGCGTCCCGACCGGGACCGTGAAATCGCGGCGCTCCCGGGCCCGCCACCAGCTCGCCGGACGACTGCGGGCGATGGGCGTCGCCCCGGCCACCATGGCCGACCGCGACTGACTGACGGACCGGGGTCCCGACCGACTAAGATCGGCGCCCATGAGTGAAGCAGCCCCCGGTACCGTCCACGACCTCATCATCATCGGATCCGGCCCTGCCGGATACACCGCCGCCGTCTACGCGGCCCGCGCCGAACTGAAGCCGATCGTCTTCGAGGGCATCGAGTACGGCGGTCTGCTCATGCAGACCACCGAGGTCGAGAACTTCCCCGGTTTCCCGGCCGGTATCCAGGGCCCCGCCCTGATGGAGGACATGCGCAGCCAGGCCGAGAAGTTCGGCGCCGACCTGCGCATCGAGGATGTCGTCCGCGTCGAGCTCGACGGTGACGTGAAGAAGGTCTTCACCGACGACGAGGAGCTCCACGCGAAGTCGGTCATCCTCGCCACCGGCGCCGCACCCCGCTACCTCGGCGTCCCGGGGGAGGAGCAGCTGCTGGGCCACGGCGTGTCCGCGTGCGCCACCTGCGACGGATTCTTCTTCAAGGAGAAGCAGATCGCCGTCGTCGGCGGCGGCGATTCGGCGATGGAGGAGGCCGACTTCCTGACGAAGTTCGGTGACCGGGTCACGATCATCCACCGGCGCGACCAGTTCCGCGCCTCCGCGATCATGCAGGAGCGGGTCCTGAACAACCCGAAGATCGACGTCATCTACAACGCGAAGGTCACCGAGGTCCTCGGCGACGGCGCGGTGCAGGCGCTGCGGCTGGAGGACACGGTCACCGGCGAGTCCCGGGAGGTCCCGATGGACGCCATGTTCGTCGCCATCGGCCACGATCCGCGCACCGCCGTCTTCGAAGGCCAGGTGGATCTCAAGGAGGACGGCTACGTGAAGGTCGCCGAGCCCTCCACCGCGACCTCCCTGCCGGGCGTCTTCGCCGCCGGCGACCTCGTGGACTCGCACTACCAGCAGGCTGTCACCGCCGCAGGGTCCGGCTGCCGCGCCGCGCTCGACGCCGAGGCCTACCTCGCCGGGCTCGGCGCCTGAGACGGACACCCGGCGCCGGCTGTGCAGAGCCTGTGAGTGCACGCCACCCGTCCCGTCATTCGCGTTCCGGTGCACTGTGACGGGTAGAGTATGAGGGACCGCACCCCGTCCGTCCGCACTCTCCAGGAGGCCCCCACCATGGCTGAGCCGATCACCGTCACCCAGGACACCTTCCGTTCCACCGTGATCGATGCGGACCGACCGGTTCTCGTGGACTTCTGGGCGAGCTGGTGCCGCCCCTGTCTCCAGATGGAGCCGGTCCTCGAGGAGATCGCGCAGACCTATGACGGCCGCGCCACCGTGGCGAAGGTCAACGTCGACGAGGAACGCGTCCTGGCCTCGATGTTCCAGGTGATGAGCATCCCCGCTCTGATGGTGTTCTCCGGCGGAAAGAAGGTCGCCGAGCTCCACGGACGTCAGTCACGCGAGGACCTCACCGACCGCCTGGACGCCCTGGCCTGATCCGGGCTCGGAGAACGCACAGTGTACGGAGAAGTACTCAAGGTCGGCGACCGGGATCCGCGGGTGGCGGAGGTCCGGGGCACGCTCGCACGTCTCGGCTACATCGACGGCTTCACCGGCGACGCGGCCGGCGACTCCCAGCAGTGGCGCCCCGGTGACGACCTGTTCGATCCCGCCCTGGAGACGTCACTCCGGGCCTTCCAGCAGCAGCGCGGCATCATCGCCGACGGACACATCACCGCGGGCACACTCCGGGCACTGCGGGAGGCGTCCTACACCCTGGGCGCCCGCGTCCTGTCGCTGCAGCCCCCGGGACACTGGTTCATCGGTGACGATGTCGCCGCACTCCAGCAGCAGCTCAACGACCTCGGTTTCTACACCGACCGGGTCGACGGACATTTCGGGCCGAACACCCATGACGCGGTCCGCCGCTACCAGCTGGACTACGCCCTCACCTCGGACGGCATCTGCGGTCCGGTGACCCTGCGCGCCCTGTCCTACCTCGGCAGACGCATCACCGGCGGCTCCCCGCAGGCCATCCACGAGCAGGAGCAGATCCGCGCCGCCGGATCCCGGCTCACCGGCAAGCGGGTGGTCATCGACCCGGGCTTCGGGGACGACCACTCCGGACAGGTCGTCCGCGGCCGCTACGGGGAGATCACCGAGGAGGAGATCCTGTGGGATCTCGCCACCCGGACCGAGGGCCGGATGATCGCGGCGGGCATGGAGACCATCCTCTCCCGGCCGCGGTCGGGCGATCCGACGAGTCTGGACCGGGCGAGCATCGCCAACGCCTTCGGCGCGGACCTCATGATCTCCCTGCGCTGCGACCAGTACCGCAACGACAAGGCCAACGGCGCCGCCTCCTTCTTCTTCGGCTCCGAATCCGGCAACTCGTCGGTGATGGGGGAGAAGCTCGCCGGTTTCATCCAGCGGGAGGTCGTCGCCCGGACGCCGCTGACCGACTGCGGACGCCACGGGCGGACCTGGGACGTCCTGCGGCTGACGCAGATGCCGACGGTGCAGTTCTACGCCGGCTATCTGACGAACCCCCACGATGTCGCCGTCCTCACCGACCCGGACCAGCGGGACACGATGGCGGAGGCGATCGTGGTGGCGGTGAAGCGGCTGTACCTCCTCGACAACGACAACGCCCCCACCGGCACCTACACCTTCAGCGAGCTGCTGGAGGACGAACGGCGGTAGCGGCGACGCCCGGTGTCACCGCCCCGACCCGCCGAGCACCGTCGACAGTGGCCGGACATCGTTGAGCAGGGCGTGGGCGTCCGCCGGCGGCGTGCTGAACAGCGACGACCGCGACTCGATCTCCCTGCGGTACCGCGGGAACCGCGGGTGCCGGCCGACGACGGTGAACCCCTCCTGCTCGAGGATGTCCGCTGAAAGCACCGGAGCACTCTCCAGGTCGGTGATGTCACCGGCGGGACGCTCCTCCCAGCCACGGTAGCCTTCCGGCGTGTACGCCCCGGGGCCGGTGGGGCCGTCGGGACCGTCGATGCCCCCGGGGGCGGCGTCCGCGTCATTGCGGCCGAAGGCCTCGACGGCCTTCACACCGCGGCGCTCCGCCTCGGTCATGACCGTCTCGATGAGACTGTGCTCCAGATACAGGCCCATGTAGGGCTGGTCGACGAAGACCGTGGAGACGAGCACGGCGTCCGAGGAGACCGGGCCGGAGGGCAGCGCCCCGACACCGGGGAAGTAGCCGCCCGGGGCGAAGAAGACGGTGGCGGCGGGCCGCTCCACACTGCCGACGTCACCGGTGCTGACATAGGCCGTGTAGCCGCAGATGCCCCACCGGTACAGGACGGACTGTATCCACATCTGCTTGTCGAATTCCGGGTCGGTCGGCCGGGTGGCCGGCGGCAGTTCCCAGAAGGTGCTCCGCGCCGCCTGTTCCTCGAGCTCGGCCCCGCCGTCATGGCTGAGTGCCCTGTACCTGATCTCCACCCGGTCCTCCGTTCGTCAGGGAAAGTCTACCGGTCCGCGATGTACCGGCAGTGCCCCGCCGGCGCTACTGCAGCTGCAGCAGCAGCCGGCGGGGCCGCCGGCGCTACTGACCCTCGCGGGGCAGGCGCAGCAGATCGGTGATGCGCTCGAAGTCGTCGGTGTCACCGAATTCCACGACGATCTTCCCCTTCTTCGTCCCCATCTGCACGGTGACACGGGTGTCCAGGGCGTCCGCGGCGCTGCTGGCCCATTCCCGGACCTGCGGCGGCTGCTCGCGGGCCGCCCGCTTCGTCTTGACCGGCTCCCCACCCTCGCCACGGTTGTGGAGGACGACCGCCTCCTCCGTCGCCCGGACACTGAGCCCCTCGGCGACGATACGGCCCGCCAGTGCCTCCTGGGCGGCGGCGATGTCGGCGTCCGTCGGCCCCTTCATCCCGAGCAGGGCCCGGGCATGGCCTGCGCTGAGGACGCCGGCGGCGACCTTGCGCTGCACGGGTACCGGCAACTGCAGCAGGCGGATCATGTTGGTGATCACCGGGCGGGAGCGGCCGAGCTTCTTCGCCAGCTCCGCCTGCGTCACGTCGAACTCCTCGAGGAGCTGCTGGTAGGCGCTCGCCTCTTCCAGCGGATTGAGGTTCACCCGGTGGATGTTCTCCAGCAGGGCGTCCCGCAGCATCGCCTGATCGTCGGTCTCCCGGACGATCGCGGGGATGGTCTCGAGCCCCGCCAGCTGGGTGGCGCGCAGTCGCCGCTCACCCATGATGAGTTCATAGCCGTCCGCGACGGGGCGCACGACGACCGGCTGCAGCAGTCCGAACTCGCGGATCGAGTGGACGAGCTCGTTGAGCGGCTCCTCCTCGAACACCTGGCGGGGGTTCTTCGGGTTGACCCGGACGTCACCGACCGGCAGCTCCTGGTAGGTCGCGCCGAATTCGTTCGGGGCCGCCTCCGACCCCGCATCGGAGCCGGTACCGGGGCCGGCGGTGGCGGCGTTCTCCACGGCCTGCCCGGCCGCGTCCGCGGCAGCAGCTTCGGCGGCCGCGGCGGCACGGGCGGAAGCCCCGTTGCCGGACCCGGCGCCGAGGATGACATCGGCGGCGCTGTTGCCCAGATGGGGTTTCGTCGGCGCCGTGGGGATCAGGGCGGACAGGCCGCGGCCCAGTCCACCGGACCCCGAGGCGGGGCGCTGCAGATCCATCTGCGGCAACGTGGGCTTCCTGCGCTTACCACTCATGACTGTGCTCCCTGCTGGGCCAGCTCGGCGCGGAGTTCGGGGGCGACCCCGATCGGGGCGGTCTGCTCGACCGGCAGGTAGTCACCCCGCTCAGCCAGTTCCACGGCCGCATCGAAGTAGGCGAGGGCACCACGCGAGCCTGCGTCGTACTGCAGGACGGTCTGACCGTATCCGGGTGCCTCGGAGACCTTCACGCTGCGCGGGATGAGGTTGTCCAGCACCACCGAGCCGAAGTGCGACCGCACCTCGTCGGCGACCTGCTCCGCGAGCTTGGTGCGCGCGTCGTACATGGTGAGCAGTACCGCGGAGACGTGCAGCTCCGGGTTCAGATGCTGCCGGATCATCGAAATATTGTTGAGCAGCTGCCCCACGCCCTCCAGGGCGTAGTACTCGCACTGGATCGGGATGAGTACCTCGGTGGCGGTGTTCATCGCGTTGATGGTCAGCAGACCGAGCGACGGCGGACAGTCGATGAAGACATAGTCGTAGCCCTCGGTCGCGAGGAACTCGTCGGTGAGGTTGTCGCGCAGCCGGTACTCGCGGCGCACCATGGAGACCAGTTCGATCTCCGCACCGGCGAGATCGATGGTGGCGGGGATGCAGTGCAGGTTCGCGTTGTCCGGGTTGACCTGGACCGTTTCGGCGGCGGTCGCCTTGCCGATGAGCAGTTCATAGGACGACGGCGTGCCGACCTGGTGCGCCACCCCGCACGCCGTGGAGGCGTTGCCCTGCGGGTCGAGGTCGACGACGAGGACCTTCATGCCGTGGATGGCCAGCGCCCAGGCGATGTTCACCGTCGAGGTGGTCTTGCCGACGCCCCCCTTCTGGTTCGCGACGGTCAGCCGTCGCGTCTGGTCGGGGTGGGGCAGTGACAGTCGCGCCGGATTGTTGATCATGGCGGCGCGGCGTGCGGCGTCCGCGATCGGGGTATCGTCCCAGCGGTCTGCAGTCATGGACATCCTTTTTCTCGGTCTTGACCGTGCCAGCCTAGTCGTGCGGGCGCCGGACGGTCTACCGGGCCCGACGGACCTCGGCGATGTAGGTGGGCCGGCCGAGCAGGTCCCCGCCGATCTCCCGTACGGTGCCGTCCACACCGCCGGCCTTCGCGATCTGGTCGGCGTCCCGCTCGAACTCCTCGGCGACGCTCGATCCCTTCATGGCACGGACGTACCCGCCGACCTTCGCCAGCGGAAGGGACCACCCCATCAGCTTACCGAGCGGGGCGACGGCGCGGGACGTCACGACATCGGCACCGCCGACCGCACGGCGGACGGTCTTCTCCTCGGCACGGCCGCGGTGGACCTCCACCGTGTCCAGCCCGAGATCGGCGACGACCTCGTCGAGGAACGTCGTACGGCGCAGCAGCGGCTCCACCAGCTGCACCTGCAGGTCGGGGCGGGCGATCGCCAGCGGGATACCGGGGAGACCGGCACCGGAACCGATGTCGACGACCCGGACCCCCTCCTCCACCACTTCACCGAGGACGGCGCTGTTGAGGATGTGCCGCTCCCAGAGCCGGTCCGCCTCCCGCGGGCCGATGAGTCCGCGTTCCACACCGGCCCCGGCAAGCCAGTCGGCGTAGCGTTCCGCCAGGTCGATCCGGTCACCGAAGATCCGGCGGGCTGCCTCACTCACGTCGCTGTTGCTCACGGTGACCAGCATAGCGGGCACCCCGGACAGCGGGACGCCCCGGTCACCGTCAGCTGCGGTGACCGGGGCGTCGGCGGGCGCTGTCCGGGGTGCCGGGAAACCCGTCGCCCTGAGCCGGATGAGAACCGGACGGGAACCGGATCAGTCCAGTTCCGACCGGCGCTGCTGCAGCAGCGTCCGGTGCTCGATGTTGCGGCCCCGCTTCTTACGCTGGTTCTTCGACGGCGGATTGTCGATCAGGTCGGTCAACCGGGCGATCTCCGCATCGAGCTGGTCGGCGGACATCCCGGCAATCTGGCCGGTGACCGTGGCCTTCTGTTCCGCGGTCAGGTGACTGCCGGCCCCGGCCTGCTGGCCGGACGCTGCGTCCTCCGTCGTGGCCGCCTCCGCCTTACCTGCCTTACCTGCCTTGGCGGCCTTCGCCGTGTCCGGCGCCGCCTCATCGTCCCCGTTGTCCTTGTCGTCCTTCTTGTCGAGGACGGCGGTGGCGGTCTGCTGCGCCGCCGCGGCCTGACCCTGCTTCGGCTTCTTGCCGACCTTCGGGGCGGAGGTGCGCTTGGCGGCGAGCTTCGCCTCCTTGGCCTCCTCTTCCTCGCGGTCCATCTTCTTGAACACGAAGTACTGCTGGAAGACGGTCCAGGTGGTGTTGGTGAACATGTAGACGGCGAGACCGACGTGCCACAGGAACGCACCGGCGATGGAGAGCACCGGCATGACCCAGAGCATGAGCTTCTGCATCATGTTCATCTGGGTTTCCATCATCTGTTCCTGCTGCGTGGGGTTCTTCTTCTTCGGCTGGGACGCCTTGCGCTTCGCCTGACGGTTCAGCGACATCCGGGCGTTGAAGTGCATGAAGACAGCGGCGATGACCATGATCGGCAGGACGACCGCGATGATGTTGCCGCGGGAGAAGTCGACCGATCCGTCGGAGGAGAAGGCGCCGTACATGTCCGGGTCCATGGAGATGTACGAGGACAGCGGCGCACCGAACAGTCGGGCGTCCAGGAAGGACTGGACGTCGTCGATCCCGAAGCCGTAGTTGGCGGTGTTGCGGGTCTCCTCGATCGACATGCCGAGCTGGCCGTGACCGCTGCCGGTCCGGTTGAACGAGCGCAGCACGTGGAACAGACCGATGAAGATCGGGATCTGCACGAGCATCGGCAGGCAGGAGGCCAGCGGGTTGACGCCCATCTCCTTCTGGAGCTTGCGCATCTCCATCGCCTGCGTCTGCTGGTCGTTGGAGTACTTCGACCGGATCTCCTGCATCCGGGGCTGCATCTCCTGCATCTTGCGGCCGGAGCGCAGCTGGTTGATCATCGGCTTCAGGAGGATGAGACGGATCGTCACCACGAGGAAGATGATCGACAGTGCCCAGGTGACACCGGAGTCAGGGTCGAGAATGAGACTCCAGGCCTTGTGCCAGAACCACAGGACCCATGAGATCGGGTAGTAGATGAAGTTGAGCACTGCTCTTTGACTCTCCTTGCTCGGTCGGGGTCTGTCTCACCGGTAGTCCGGCGTCAACGCTACCTGCGGCGCCGGGGTCGACGGCGCACCGGTGGAACCGGATCCCAGCCACCGGGGTGCCAGGGGCCGCATTTCGCGAGCCGGACGAGGCTCAGCACGGTTCCTCTGACAACTCCGTGGCGGGACAACGCCGTCAGTGCATAGGCGCTGCATGACGGGGTGAAGCGGCACGACGGACCCAGTTTAAGGGGTGAAACGTACTTCTGGTAACCGACGACCAGGCGCCGTACCCACCGGGCACGGTCCGGGTCAGGAACCGAGGATGCGCCGGAGTGCGTGCCGCACATCGCGCTCCAACTCCCCGGAGGACGCCCCGGCACTCGCCGGCAGCGCCCGGAGCACCACCGTGTGCGCGGGGTTGAACCCGGTCTCCGGATCGTCGAGGACGGTCCGGGCGACGTGACGCAGTTTCCGCGAGACGGCGTGCCGGGTGACCGCATTACCCACGGCCTTCGAGACGACGAGCCCGACGCGCGGGCCGCCGACGGTGACCGGGAGATCCCGGTCCGTCGGCAGTGCGCGCCGGTCGGCGCCGCCGGACGGGCTCTCATACACGGAAACCACCACAGTCCTGGACCCTTTCCTCCGACCCCGTCGCACCGTCTCAGTGAAGAGGGCGGTGGAGCGGAGGCGGTGTTCGGGGGACAGCACTGTGGTGGTTGTTCGATTCGTCCGGGGGACGCAGCCGGTGACGGACTACGCCGTCAGGGCCTTGCGGCCCTTGGCCCGACGGGCCGAGACGATGGCGCGACCGGCACGGGTACGCATCCGGGTACGGAAGCCGTGCTTGTGGGCGCGGCGACGGTTGTTGGGCTGGAAAGTCCGCTTGCCCTTGGCCACGGTACTCACTCCTTGTAGTTCTCGGCCGCGAACTTCCCCGGTCGGATCGTCGACCGCCCCGAAGGGCCGGCGGCGACTGCCGGAGACGACCGCGGCTCGTTATAGCGGTCGGATGATCCGGTCGGCCGGGTCGACAGGCGAGCCCGGGTCGGCCGTCCGCCGCGGCCGGTGGCCGGGCGGGGGAGTGGCGGCGACCTCCGCTGGCCGATGGACGGTGACGGAGATGCGGCGACACTCAAAGACAGGTGGCAGTCTACGTGCACCGACGGGGAGAACAAAATCCGACACGCGCTGGTCACGAATGACAATTCTGTCATTCTGCGGTGGACCGGAGGGGTACGGCGGACGGTGGTCAGGTTGTCCCCAGGGCTGACCTGCGCATGTGGACAACTTCGGCACCCCCGAACCCTCAAGCGCCGATTAAGCCACCATCACCGCAGGTCACGGGTTTATACACAGGCATCCGCGAGTTGTCCACAACGGTGCAGTACACTGTGCACAACCGTTGCGGACGAGTTGTCCACAGGTGTGTACAACGTTGTGGATATGCAGACCAGAGGCCGTTCCAGGATGTGTACAGACCGGTAGATTTCCGGAGGATGAACGGTTGATGACGCAGGTGGAATGACATTTCTGTTATTTTCCCCCGCGTTCCGGCTTCCGTCTGACACAGCGCAGTCACGGACTAGGCTGACTCTCCGCACCTGCATGACCCCCGCATGACCCCCGCATGACCCTGCACGACCCTGCTGGCCCTGCACCGCCGACCCCGTTGACGCCGTCGAAAGGACGCTCACCCGACATGACCACCGCCGCCGATTTCCCGGAGACATGGACCTCACTCGTCAGCAGGTGGGTCACCGCTGACGAGGACTCCGCGGAATTCCCGCAGATCGACGGCAGGCTCAAGGGACTCCTCAAGCAGCTCACCCCGATCACACTGGTCAGCGGCATCGCGGTGATCACGGCCCCGTCGAACTGGGCACGGTCCGAGATCGAGAAGAAGCTCAGTGAGCTCATCACCGAGGTCCTCTCCCAGGAACTCGGCATCTCCGTGTCACTGTCCCTCAGTGTCCAGGAATCCTCGGCGTCCACCTCCGAGCACGCGTCCGAACCGGTTCCCGAGCCGACGCCGGAACCGGCCGTCGACCCTGTCGCTGACCGGGAACCGTCACGCGAACCGGCGCGCGACCCGGCACGGAACACGCTGCACGAACCGGCCGGGACCACCGGCACCCCGGTACCCGGTACCGGACGCCCCGCCACGCCCACGGCAGCGGCAGCAGCACCTGCCACGTCTGCTCCGACGGCGGCGGTTGCAGCGCCCGACCCGTTCTGGGAACCCCTGCCCGACAGTTCGTTCCCCGAGCCGGAGGACTTCCCCGGCGTCCCGGCAGCGGACACGGCCGGAACCCCGGTCGCCCCCACCGAACCGGCAGTGCCGGCGGCACCGGAGCCGGCCCCGCAGCCGGCATCCCGCCCCGCACCGACCCGCCCGTCGGCCGACAGTGCGTCCCGCCAGGACGACGAGGATATCCCGCTCAACCCGAAGTACACCTTCGACACCTTCGTCATCGGTTCGTCCAACCACTTCGCCTACGCCGCCTGCCGCGCCGTCGCCGAGAAGCCGGGCCGGTCCTACAATCCGCTGTTCATCTACGGCCCCCCGGGGCTCGGCAAGACCCACCTGCTGCACGCGATCGGCCACTACGCCCGCGAGCTCAACCCCGGCATCAAGGTCCGCTACCTCTCCAGTGAGCAGCTGACCAACCAGTTCATCAACGCGCTGCAGGCCGGTAACCAGGCGATGGACGCCTTCAAGCGCAAGTACCGCAACCTCGACATGCTCATCGTCGACGATGTCCAGTTCCTCCAGGGGAAGCAGTCCACCCAGGAGGAGTTCTTCCACACCTTCAATGCCCTCTACCAGGCGAACCACCAGGTCGTCCTGTCCTCGGACCGTCCGCCCCGGCAACTGACCACCCTGGAGGAGCGGCTGCGTACCCGCTTCGAGGGTGGCCTGACGACCGACATCCAGACCCCTGATCTCGAGACCCGGATGGCGATCCTGGCGAAGAAGGCCGACATCAACGGGACCACCGTGCCCCACGATGTCCTCGAGTACCTGGCCAGTCAGGAGCAGACCTCCGTCCGGGAGCTGGAGGGGGCACTGACCCGTGTCATCGCCTACTGCTCGATGACGCACGAACCGATCACCGTGCAGTCTGCGGAGGCCGTGATCAGCGAGATCGTCCCCCAGGACGTCGAGATCACCCCGCAGATCATCATCGATGTGGTCACCGAGTACTGCGGCGTGACCGTCGATGAGCTGGTCGGCAAGGGGAAGGTCCGCAAGATCGCCAGCGCCCGCCAGTACGCCATGTACCTGTGCCGTGAACTGACGGATCTCTCCCTGCCGAAGATCGGGGAGGCGTTCGGCGGCCGGGACCATTCGACGGTCCTGCACGCCGAACGGAAGATCCGGGGCGCCATCCAGACCGACCACAAGGCATTCCAGCAGATCCAGGATCTCACGCAGCAGATCAAGACCACGGCCCGGCAGGGCTGATTTCCGGTTATTCCGGACGCCGTCGTGGACGGCCGGAGAATTCCCCGTAATTACCCCTCCTGCTCCGGAAATTCCCGGTGTCGACAAACCGGTCCGGAGAAATGCCGGGAAATATTCTCAATTCACCGGTCATGACCACTCTGACCGGATTCCATGGCGTGGGTCATGGAGAAGGTACCGTTGTCCGCTGCGGCCGGCCGCGGGGCGCCGGAACGTACGTGCCGTCTCCCCCGTGCGGGACCGCCGGGGATCGGCCACCGGGCGTGCGGACGCGGTCTCCGGCTCCGCTGGACCGCGGCCGCACGCTGGTCTGCGCCTGTCAGAGCCCGACAGCGGCACCGCCGACGAGCGCGTGACCCCGTCTGCGCCGGACCCTTTCCCGTTCGGTCCGGTGCCGGCGGGATCCACCCAAGGCGGCCCGCCGGGCCGTCACCGCCCCCTCCGGAGAGTCCGCGGAGCCGGGAGCCGCAACGCGGGGATCGCGTACGGGGAATCGACAGTCCCGCCGGCGAGATAATTCCGGTACCGTGAACTGTTATTCGTCGGTCGAGAAATAACACCAATTTTCCACCGACCAGCGGACAGCACCGGCCCCGATATCCCGTACACCGGGCCATCAGGTTCATATCGGAGCAGGTCAGAACATATACAACGCGGCCAGACGATGTCGTCAGCGGCCGCCGCCGCCCGCAGACCAAATATTCGGCGACCGCCACAGTGAGCTCCGTCGGAGTATTCCGGGACCCGCTGATTGTCGCCGCTAATTTCTCCAGAAAACCCGTCATCACTTACGGAAGTTATGTCATATTTTTCACACAAAGTACATCGCAGAATTTACACGGTGGAAGCGGGTACGGACACGCCGTCCGGGCGCACCTGAGTGAACACATCGAGGCGCGATACAGGCGGAAAATAAGTCCCCGTCACACTGCCGGGCAATACTGTCAGAGAATTCTCTGCGGCACCGAGGGAAATATAACGAAAGGCGCAATATTTAATGCCGAACATAAAACACTGGAATAAATAGAATGTGGAATTACGGAATTGCATTAATGTAATTCTTTATATTCGGAGACGGAAAATTTCTGCCCGACCGATCCCCGGGACGCGCCGGCCCCCAACTTCCGGACGACCCCGGCGACGACCCGGACAGCAGGGAACCGGTACGCACGAGGCGACCAGGAAAAGAGAAGGGGAAGGAAGGAGGAAGGGTGGCCCACCGGGCAGTCGACGACTACTGCCCAACCCCGACCTGTCTGCGGTCAGCTGCCTTCAGTACGTGTCACGTGCCTTCAGTCCGGGCCGGAAGACCCAGGGGATACGACCCGGACTGAAGGCACGTGACACGTACTGAAGGCGCCCGGTCCTGAAACGGACAACGCGACCGACCGGTCCCCACGTCACCCCTGAGGGAGGGGAGCCCCGATCCACTGCGACCCGCGGGACGCGCCCTCAACGGCCCCGCTGAGACTCCGCTGACGCCGCGGGGAGCGCCTACTCCATCGTCCGGGCGTCAGGAGAACGCGACACGCCGGTATCCACATCTCCACAGGGTTATCCACAGCGCTGTAATTACATCCTTGTCAGACCGTGGACTTTGTCACACGTCGGAGGGTCGAACACCCCGGACCGCATCGACCGGTGGATAACTCCGAGGAGCTGTGGATGAATGACAAGAGTGTGTTTCCGCAGGACGCCGCTCGCCGGCACTCACACCGAATTCTTGTAATTCCGCAGGTCAGAGGCCTGTACAAAAAGTGGACAACTCGCCGGAAACTGTGCAGCGACGGCGGACAGGCCTGTGGACAACTTCCCACGACCGGAAGTTGTCCACAATCTGACACAGTTGTCCACAGATCGGTGAACGCTCCACACACACCCACGAACCCGCTCCGAACAGGGCCGGAACCAGGTAGTCCACAGTGTCCACACCCCCTACTGCCCCTACTACAAATTTCTCTCGTTCCAGGTAGAGAAGAAAGATGGGATGTGGACGGACGATGCGAAGAGCTCCGGGTCGCCACGACGTGGCCGACCGGCATCGAGAGACAGACTGACCGGCAGTCCCGACCCGAATGACAAGTTCGGGTCCGGTTCACGTGACCCCTGTCATTCGGCTAGGGTTACGTGTCAGACGTCGGTGGCGTCCCCCGGACCGGGGAAAGGGTCGGACCGAACATGCATGTTCGAACGATGTTCGAATGGCTGATCTGCCCTTCCTGACCGGATCGAAGCCTCCACCGGCACTTATGCAGAAAACGCAACACGGTCCGGGGACTGTCCGCTCAGACATGGCGACCCCGACCACGGAAGGGAACCAGGTGGCAGAGGACCAGGCAGGCCAGCAGTCCGTCAGCTTCACGGTGGCCAAGGACGACTTCTCCTCGGCACTCTCGTGGGTGGCGCGCAGCCTCCCGAGCAGGGCCTCACAGCCGATTCTGCGTGGCGTCCTCATCGAAGCCACCGATGAAGGGCTCCAGCTCTCCGGATTCGACCGGGAGGTGTCCACCAAGGTCCGGGTCTCCGCCGATGTCGCCGAGCCGGGTCGGGTGCTCGTCGCCGGCCGACTGGCCGCGAACATCATCAGTGCCCTGCCGGACAAGCCGGTCCGGCTCGACTACGACGGCACGAAGGTCCTCGTCAACTGCGGCAACTCGCACTTCGAGTTGCCCGCGATGACCATCGACGACTATCCGGTGCTGCCGGACTTCCCGCCGGTCGCCGGCACCCTCGATCCGGACCTGTTCGCGGAGGTTGTCGGGCAGGTCGCGGTCGCCGCCGGCCGGGACGACACGCTGCCGATGCTGACCGGCATCCGGGTGGAGATCGACGGGGAGCACCTGGTACTCGCAGCCACCGACCGCTTCCGTCTCGCGGTGCGCACGGTCGACTGGGCCCCCGCGCGTGCGGATCTCACCGCGGAGCTGCTCATCCCCGCGAAGACCCTGGCGGACACCACGAAGACGCTGGAATCCGGTGACCCGGTGGAGATCGCCCTCAACACGGAGGATTCCGCCGGACGCCACCTCCTCGGTATCGCGACCAATGACCGTCGTTCGACGACCCGGCTGATCGACGCGGATTTCCCGAAGTTCCGCCCGCTGCTGCCGAAGTCGAACAATGCGCTGGCGACCGTGGAGATCGCCCCGCTGCTCGACGCGATCCGTCGTGTCGCCCTGGTGACCGAGGGCAATTCGCAGATCCGGATGTCCTTCGACGAGGGCATGCTGACGCTCTCCGCCGGCGGCAGCGACATCGGTGTCGCCGAGGAGCAGCTGCCCTGCGCCTTCGCCGGTGAACCGCTGGTCATCGCGTTCAACCCGGGCTACCTCAAGGACGGGCTCGGGGCCATCCACACCGACCGGGTGGTCTTCGGCTTCACCCAGCCGTCCCGACCGGCGATCATGTTCCCCGAGTCCGACGATCTGCCGGAGGCCGGCCCGGACGGGACGTTCCCCACCCCGGAGACCCCGTTCATCTACCTGCTCATGCCGGTCCGCCTGCCGGGCTGACCGGATGTACATTCGTTCGCTCCACCTCGGTGACTTCCGCTCGTGGCAGTCACTGGATCTCGACCTGACCCCCGGGGTGACGGTCTTCGCCGGGTCGAACGGCAACGGGAAGACGAACATCGTCGAGGCGGTCGGCTACCTCGCACATCTCGGCTCCCACCGTGTCAGCGGGGACGCCCCTCTCGTCCGGGAGGGATGCAGCTCCGCGCGGGTGTCCGCGACGGCGGTGAACCACGGCAGGGAGCTCACCGCCCATCTGGTGATCAACGCCCACGGGGCGAACAAGGCGGCGGTGAACCGGACGGCGCTGAAGAACCAACGTGGTCTCGCCGGTATCGTCCGGACCACGATGTTCGCCCCGGAGGACCTGGCACTGGTCCGGGGTGAACCGGAACAGCGCCGGCAGTTCCTCGACCAGGTGATGGTCGCCCGCTACCCGCGGCTGGCGGGGGTGCGGGCCGACTATGACCGGGCACTGCGGCAGCGCAATGCCCTGCTGCGCTCCGTCGGCGGTCCGGCCGGCGGGCGTCCGGACGAGTCCGCGCTGGTCACCCTGGATGTGTGGGACGCCAGGATCGCCCACCTGGGCGGTCAGATCATGTCGGCGCGCATGCAGCTGGTCCATGACCTCGCCCCGCACGTCGCCGAGGCCTACTCCCGGCTGGCGCCGGGGTCCCGGCCGGCGCTCATCGGCTACACCTCGACAGTGGACAGGGAGCTGCAGGACGCCGGGGTGGCGGCCGGGACAGCGACCGCGGAACCGGGCCTGCTGGATCCCGATGTCGCCGAGGCGGTGCTGCTCGCCGCCCTGGCGGACCGGCGGACGGCGGACCTTGAACGACGGGTGACGCTGAGCGGCCCCCACCGCGACGATCTGCTGCTGGTGCTGGGGACCCAGCCGGCGAAGGGGTTCGCCAGCCACGGTGAGTCCTGGTCCTTCGCCCTCACCCTGCGGCTCGCCTCCCACCGGATGCAGCGTGCCGACGGCACGGAACCGGTGGTGATCCTCGACGACGTCTTCGCGGAACTCGACGCGGCCCGGCGGAAACAGCTCGTCGTGCTGGCGGGGGAGGCGGAGCAGGTGCTCATCACTGCCGCGGTCGCCGACGATATCCCGACCGGTCTCCGCGAGGTGTCGGAGGTCCACACGGTGACGACGGAGATGACCGGGGGCCGGCGGGTCTCGGTGCTCGATGCGAACGCGACGGATGCACCGGATGCACCGGAAGCGCCGGAGGATCCGGGGAGTGCCGGTGGTGAACCGTGAACGATCCGGTCAACGAGCGGTGGGAGATGCTCCGCAAGCTCAGCGGACGCCCCGCTTCGCCCGGACAGCGCCCGGCCGTACCGGGGCAGCCGGGGGCGGGGTCGGCGGCACGGGAGTCCGCCGCGGCGTCCCGCCGTACGCAGGACGCCCGCGCGGGGCGGGTGTACCGCCGGGAGACCCGGTACGACGGTCGTCCGGACCGCAGTTTCCGGGAACCGGATTCGTTCGGTGACCTGGTGCGACGGGAGATCCGGCGCAACGGGTGGAGCCGTAACTTCGCGGTCGGCACGCTCCGTGACGACTGGCCGTCGATCGTCGGCGACGATGTGGCCCGGCACGCCCGCGTGGTGATGTACAAGGAGAAGGAACGGCAGCTGCACATCGAGTGCGACTCGACGGCGTGGGCGACGAACCTGCGGCTGATGCAGTCGGTGATCCTGCAGACGATCGCAAAGAAGATCGGGCCGGACGTCGTCGCGCAACTGAGGATCTACGGGCCGCGGGCGCCGAGCTGGCGGTCCGGACGACTGCACGTCAGCGGACGGGGACCGCGCGACACCTACGGGTGACGGGACGGCCCGTCGCCTTACGCCGCAGGTGGGACAACGGGTAGGATGATGTGGTTACAACTATCTACCAAGGAGTGGACACGACTGTGGCTGAGCCTGAGCAGAATCCCGCGACGAGTCCGGAGCACCACGGTTCCGAGCACTACGGTGCGGATTCGATCACGATCCTCGAGGGCCTGGAGGCTGTCCGCAAGCGTCCCGGCATGTACATCGGTTCGACCGGTGAGCGCGGCCTCCACCACCTGATCTGGGAGGTCGTCGACAACTCCGTCGACGAGGCGATGGCGGGATTCGCGACCCACGTCGAGGTCACCCTCAAGGACGACGGTTCCGTGGAGGTGCAGGACAACGGCCGTGGTATCCCGGTCGAGATGCACCCGTCGGGGCGTCCGACCGTCCAGGTGGTCATGACCGAACTCCACGCCGGCGGCAAGTTCGACTCGCAGGCCTACGCGGTCTCCGGTGGTCTGCACGGCGTGGGCATTTCGGTGGTCAACGCCCTGTCGACCCGGGTCGTGACGGAGATCCGGCGTGACGGCCACCTGTGGCGCCAGGTCTTCGACCACTCCGTGCCGGAGAAGCTGGAGGACGTCAAGAAAACCCGTGGCACCGGGACGAAGCAGCGGTTCTGGGCTGACCCGGAGATCTTCGAGACGACGACCTACAACTTCGACACGGTCTCCCGCCGTCTCCAGGAGATGGCGTTCCTCAACAAGGGTCTGACCATCACCCTCACTGACGAGCGCCGGCACGTCGTGGAGGCCGAGGAGGATCTGGAGGACGCCGCCGCCGAGGACGCCGCGGCACCGAAGACCGCCGAGGAGCAGAAGGCCGAGGAACAGAAGACCGAGTCGAAGGTCCGTACCCGGGTGTTCCACTACCCGGACGGGCTCAAGGACTACGTCAACTACCTGAACAAGTCCAAGACCCCGATCCACCCGACGGTCATCGACCTGGAGCAGAAGGGCGACGACCACGAGGTCGAGATCGCGCTGCAGTGGAACAGCGGCTACGCGCAGTCGGTCCACACCTTCGCGAACACGATCAACACGGTCGAGGGCGGTACCCATGAAGAGGGCTTCCGCGCCGCGCTGACGAACCTCATGAACCGCTACGCCCGGGAGCACAAGCTGCTCAAGGACAAGGAGCCGAACCTCACCGGTGACGACTGCCGTGAGGGCCTCGCCGCGGTCATCTCGGTCCGCGTCGGCGATCCGCAGTTCGAGGGTCAGACGAAGACGAAGCTCGGCAACACCGAGATCAAGAGTTTCGTGCAGAAGGCCACCTACGAGAACGTGTCCGACTGGTTCGACGCGAACCCGGCGGAGGCGAAGACCATCATCAACAAGGCGGTCTCCTCCTCGCAAGCCCGGGTCGCGGCCCGCAAGGCCCGCGATCTCGTGCGCCGCAAGTCCGCCACCGATCTCGGCGGCCTGCCCGGCAAGCTCGCCGACTGCCGCTCCAAGGATCCGGTGAAGTCCGAGATCTACATCGTGGAGGGCGACTCGGCCGGCGGCTCGGCGAAGTCGGGGCGCGACTCGATGTACCAGGCGATCCTCCCGCTGCGCGGCAAGATCCTCAACGTCGAGAAGGCCCGCCTGGACAAGGTGCTGAAGAACGCCGAGGTCCAGGCGATCATCACCGCGCTGGGCACCGGCATCCACGACGAGTTCGACATCACCAAGCTGCGCTACCACAAGATCGTCCTGATGGCGGACGCCGATGTCGACGGCCAGCACATCGCCACCCTGCTGCTGACGCTGCTGTACCGCTTCATGCGCCCCCTCATCGAGGAGGGGCACGTCTACCTCGCCCAGCCGCCGCTGTACAAGCTCAAGTGGTCGAAGGGTGAGCCGGGCTTCGCGTTCTCCGACGACGAGCGGGACGCCCAGCTCAAGGAGGGTCTCGAGGCGGGCCGCAAGATCAACACCGATGACGGTATCCAGCGCTACAAGGGCCTCGGCGAGATGAACGCCAAGGAGCTGTGGGAGACCACGATGGACCCGCACGACCGCATCCTTCGTCAGGTGACCCTCGATGACGCCGCGGCGGCCGACGAGACCTTCAGCATCCTCATGGGTGACGACGTGGTCGCCCGCCGCAGTTTCATCACGCGGAACGCCAAGGACGTCCGGTTCCTCGATGTCTGATCCGGTGTCCGGCCGTATGAAAGGGACCGCGGCGCAGAGCTGCCTGGTGGTGATGCCGGACGGGTCGGCGTCCCGGGTGCTGATGTACCCGCCGGCCGCCGGGAGCCCCGACCGGCCACTCGTGGTGATCTGGCCCGGCTTCGGCATGGGGGCGCACTACTACCGTCCGATCGCGGCGGAACTGGCGTCCCGCGGTTTCCCGGTCGCCGTGGGCGAGCTGCGGGGCCAGGGGTCGAGCACGGCCCTGGCTTCCTTCAGCGACCGGTGGGGATACCACGATCTGGCGACCCAGGACTACCCGAGAACAGTCCGTGCCGCAAAAAGTTGGTTCGACCTACCGTCGGATTACCCGACAGTGTTCCTCACCCATTCCATGGGTGGTCAGATCGGCGCGCTCGTTCTCGCACGTCCGGAGGCCGCGGACCTCGGTCTGCGCGGCATGATGGGTGTCGGCACCGGAACTCCGTTCCACCGGGCGTTCCCGAACCCGGAGCGGCGTCGGCTGCGGCTCGGTGCCGTGATGATGCCCGCCGTGAGCCGGCTGCTCGGCCACTGGCTCTCCGGTCCACTGGACATCACGAACTACGGTCGACAGTCCGACGTGCAGCTGCGTGAGTGGGCACGGTTCGGACGCCGCAACGCACTGGACCGGCTGCGCGGCAGGGACATCGACTACATGGCTGCCCTCCAGAAGCTCCGTCTCCCGGTGCTCCTCACCCGGTTCAGCAACGACGAGGACTGCCCGCGCGCCTCCGCCGAGGCGCTCGCACGGCTCATGCCGAAGGCCTACCCGCACGTCGAGGAGTTCCCGGAGACCCTGGGGCACAACCGGTGGGCCCGGGAGCCCGGGATCGTCGCGGGGCGGTTCGAGCGCTTCATCGACGAGATCGGACTGTGACAGGCTGGTGACCGGGCGCCGGGGAGGGCGGCGTCCGGACCCGGTGAGCAGAGTCAGCAGGGCCGGCAGAGTCAGCCCAGGGTCCCGAGCGGATCCGACCAGAGCTGGTGGAGGGCGGTGACGGAGGCGGCACGGGCGAGAATGCCGTCGCCGGCACGCTGGATGCTGAGCCGCCGGCGGGGGACGGCGGACCCGCCTGCGCTGCGGTGGTCCCCGCCGTTGAGTGCGCCGGCGATGATCTTCACGGCGCGGGGGTCGGCGGTGAACGCCTCCCCGGCGAAGACGACCGACGCCGGGTCGACGACGTCGACGGCGAGCGAGATCATCTGACCGAGCAGCTCCGCACGCTCATCGAGGATGTCCCGGGCGGTGCTGTCGTGGTCGGACAGGGCGACGAGCTCGTGGAGCCCGGAGACCTCGAGTCCGCGTTCGCGGGCGACGTTGAGCACCGCCGTCGTACCGAGCGGGTGCCCGATCCCGTTGCGGGACGCCGCGAAGCTGCCGGACTCGGCGAGCGCGGTGAACGCGGCGGGCGGGGCACCCGTGAAGGGCTGGTGGACGGCGTCCCCGACGATCCAGGCGTGGGCGACGAGTTCGCGGGCGTAGACGTAGAGGGTCGACCGGGCGGTCGCCGTTCCGGGGATGCGGCCGGCGGGGGCGTCGGTGGTGCCGGAGGCGAGGACGGTGCTGGAGAGTTCGGCACCGGCCATCGCGCTGACACCGGTGGACAGGGCCACCGGGACGTCGGGCAGCGGCGATCCCGCAGCGACGAGCTTCTCCGCGACGTCGACGTCCTCCCATCCGTAGGCGGCCGACGAGATGTGGCCGAGAGCATTGACGTGGGCGGAGAAGGCCACGCCGAGCCCGACCGGGCGGGGGAGGCCACGGCCGAGGGTGGCGAGACCGTGGTGGACGGCCTCCAGCGCCTCGTCCGGGTCGAGGTCGGGCAGAGGGAGGCGGAGGGTACGGGAGCGCAGCGGCCGACCGGCGCCGTCGACGGCGATGAGCTGGGTGCTGCGCAGACCCACGTGGGCGCCGAGGGCGGTGATGTCGCGGCCGTCGGGCAGCAGCGTGGAGCCGGGGCGTCCGATGGCCGCGGCACCGGGATCAGGGGAGGCCTGTTCGACCAGTCCGGCGTCGATGAGGGCCGAGACATGGCGGGTGACGGTCGGCTGGGAGAGTCCGAGATCGTCGTGCAGCCTGGCCCGGGTGATGCCGGGGACGGTGCGGATCTGGTGCAGAACCCGGGCGGGGCCGGAGGTGGGGACGGAGAAGCGTGCGGTGGTGACCGTGGTGACCTCCGGGGCCTGGTCGGTGATGGTCGGCGGTGCCGGAGCCGGTGTGGTTGCTCGGGCTGCCTGGGTTGCTCGGGTCGCTGTCGTCGCCGCCGGACCCGTGTAGGCGGAGACGCGGTCCCGCCCGGCACGGCTCGGACCGCGGTGCCGGACAGTGGGGGATGTCGTGACGGGCATGATGCCACCTTAGGTGATCGGAGATGAAAAGAACAGACTGATCTGTCTGTTCACGTTCCGCATCCACTCAGTACGCGGTCGGGAGTGGCCGGGTCAACGGATTCCATTCACGGGGACTGTAATCCTGGCCCTCTGGTAGACAGCATGGTCTACTTTTTCGCCATGAGTGGAATTGCAGCATCAGAGACAGTCACCCTCCACTGGTTCCTTCCGACCAGTGGCGACTCACGGGGCATCATCGGAGGCGGTCACGGGGCCGGCGCGGAAGTGGGGGAGCGGGCGCCCGACCTCCGCTACCTCATCCAGGCGGCGAAGGCGGCCGAGTACAACGGGTTCGAGTCCGTGCTCACCCCGACCGGACGGTGGTGCCTGGACTCCTGGCTGGCCACCTCGGCGCTGCTCGCCGAGACCGAACGACTGAAATTCCTTGTGGCCTTCCGGCCGACACTGGTTCCCGCGGCCCTGCTCGCCCAGCAGATCCACACCTACCAGGAGCTGTCCGGCGGCCGGCTCAACCTCAACGTCGTCGTCGGTGGTGAGGACGCCGAACAGCGCGCCTACGGTGACTTCTCCACGAAGGAGGAGCGGTACGCCACCGCGGATGAGGCGCTCGAAGTCGTCCGGCACCTGCTCACCGAGCCGGAACCCCTCGACTTCCATGGCGAGCATGTGCATGTCGAGGGGGCGGCACTCGCACGGCGCCCCGCCGTCGTTCCGGAGGTGTTCTTCGGCGGCTCCTCACCGGCCGGGATCGAGGTCGCGGCACGCCGGGCGGATGTCTACCTGACGTGGGGCGAACACCCCGACAGTGTGGCGGAGAAGCTGGGCCGTGTCGCCGCGCGGGCGGCGGAGTTCGGCCGGAGCCTGGACTACGGCATCCGGCTGCACGTGATCGCCCGGGATACCGAGGCCGAGGCCTGGGCCGCCGCCCAGAAGCTCTATGACAGTCTTGATCCGGCCACGGTCGCCCGGGCGCAGCAGGGGCTGCGGACCTCGCAGTCGGATGGGCAGCGGCGGATGTCGGAGATCCACGGCCGCGGCGGAGACTTTGTCGTCGGCGGGGACGCCCGGGCCCTGGAGTTCTCCCCGAGCCTGTGGTCCGGTATCGGATTGGTCCGTGGGGGAGCGGGAACCGCGATCGTCGGGTCCTATGCCCAGGTCGCTGAACGCATCGACGACTTCCGTCGTGCGGGACTGTCCCACTTCATTCTCTCGGGCTATCCGCATCTTGAGGAGAGCTTCCATGTCGGTGAGGGCGTGATCCCCGCACTGCACCGGCGTGGTGTCACAGTGACGAATCGGACAGCGACCGATGGTGCCTCTTCAGGCGGTCCCGACATCGGATCTCAGAGGTCCGGGGACCCGCGGCGGTCAGCATGACGGTCAGATCATCATATCCCGACGGCTCGCCGGCCACGTCGCACACCGTCCGGGGCGGACGAACCGGTGCCGGTACCGACCACCGCGGTCCAGGAGTGGTCGTGCCGGGAGTCGGCGGTGCGGGAATTGGCGGCCCCGCCCCGGAGGGGGAGGGGAGGGGTTCGGTGGACGGTCGGCAGCGACGACAGGCACGGCGGTCGCGGAGCCGGTCAACGCGCAGCCGGTCGATACGTAATAGGTCGACTCGCCGCCGGTCGACGGGCCGGATCCGGTTGAACCAGGGCTCGACGCTCATCGGACTGCTCGCCGCCTGGTGGGCGGTCGCGCGGTTCACCGGAGTGGACCCGGTGGTCCTGCCCGGACCGGGCGACGTCTTCCATGACCTTGTGGACACCAATATCTGCCGTTCCGGTGCGGAGGGCAGTGCCCGACCGGAATGCGGTGTGCAGGGCTATTTCCTGTGGCAGCATCTCCTGGCCACGATCGAGCGGATCGCGGTCGGACTGGGTGCCGGTACTCTGGTCGGGATCCTGTTGGGCTGGTGGCTCGGCAGCTCTGCGACGGTCCGGGCGGTCGTGGAACCGTACCTGTCATTCCTCCGTGCGCTGCCACCGCTGGGGTATATCGGGCTGCTCATCGTGTGGTTCGGAATCGGTGACCAGTCGAAGGTTGTGCTGCTGTTCCTGGCGGCGTTCCCGACCGTGACGGTGTCGACTCTGGCCGGTGTGACCGGGGTACGACGGGACTGGATTCTGGCGTCCGAGTCGCTCGGCGCGACGTCGACCCAGGTATTCCGGACCGTCCTGTTGCCGGGCGCACTGCCGGAGATCATCAACGGTGTGCGGCTCGCCGCCGGCCTGTGCTGGGCGGCGATTGTGGCGGCGGAAATGAACGACGGTATCCCGGGTATCGGCGGTCTCGCCTATATCTCGGGGACGCAACTGGATACCGCGCTGGCCATCGCCTGCATCATCGTCATCGGTGTGACGGCACTACTGCTGGATCGGGTGCTGCTGTGGAGTGAACGGAGGTATGCGCCATGGCGCACGAGGCAGTGAGGATTCACGGCATGTTTCACGTGAAACGGCCGACGGGGCACGGCCGGGGCCGGTGGCACCTGGCGGTCACCGGGGGAGTGCTGGCCACCTGTGCTCTCTCGGTCACCGGATGCGTGGGTCTGCCCGCCGCGGAGTGGGCGGACGCCTCGGCGGAGGTCGAGTGTCCGGTCACCCCCTCCGACGCCACCGGCCGCATCAGGATCGGCTATCTGGGCAGTCCCGGTGCAGATCTCTACACACAGGACCAGGGTCTCGCCGAAGCATGTCTACCCGATGCGGAGGTGAGCTGGACCCGGTTCCCGACCGGCCAGGACATCGTCCAGGGGTTCGCCTCCGACTCGGTCGATATCGCCGGACTCGGTTCGACACCGACCACGAAGGCTCTCAGTGCGCCACTGAATCTTCCGGTGTCGGTGGTCGGGGTGAACTCCGTCATCGGCACCTCGGAGGCGCTCGTGGCCAAGAAGGCGCACTCCATCGGAGAGTTGAAGGGACAACGTATCGCCGTGCCGTCCTCCTCGACGTCCCACTACAGTCTTCTCAATGCACTGATCGACAGTGGACTCGATCCGGCGAAGGACGTGACGATCGTCAACATTTCTCCGGACAAGCTCCCGGCAGCCTGGAAGTCGGACCAGATCGACGCGGCCTACGTCTGGGATCCGACCCTTCAGGAGCTGAAGGACGGGACGGGTGGATCGCCGGCGGGGAACGTCCTGACGGACTCGGAACAGCAGGCGGCGGCCGGTCACGCCACCTACAACGTCTCTCTCGCTGCCGACCGGTGGGCGGATTCCCATGCCGAGCTGCTGTCGACCTTCCTGTCACTCGAAGGGTGGGTGGTGGATCATGCCGACAAGGATCCCGGGGGATTTGCCGCCGTGAACGCTGCCGCCTCCGGGATGGACAAGGAGGCGGCACGTCGCCAGATCGGTGGACTCCGGTTCATTCACAGCGGCGAGGAACGCGCGCAGTTGGCGGCCGTCGCTGACGGGATCCATGAGACGGCGGGCTTCCTGACGGACCAGGGGGAGATCCCCTCGGCACGTCCGGTCGAGGAGTACGCGGCCGCCACCCGGCCGGAGTTGTGGGACACTCCTGCCGCCACGCCGGCGGCAGACTCAGTACTGAAGGAGGAGAAGCCGTGATCGAAGTGGACAGTGTCGGGGAAATCTATGAGACGGAGACGGCGGGGACGGTGACGGCGCTGACGGATGTGAGCCTCACCGTCGACGACGGGGAGATCGTCTGTCTGGTCGGCCCGTCGGGATGCGGCAAGTCGACACTGCTGCGCATACTCGCCGGTTTTCTGGCCCCGACATCCGGGGTCGCACGGGTCGACGGTCGGGAGCTCACCGGTCCGGGTACCGACAGGGGAGTGGTCTTCCAGCAACCCACGTTGCTGCCCTGGTTCCCGGTGCGCGAGAACATCCGGCTGGCTTCCCGGTACTCGGGGCAGAAAGTCCAGCGGGAGCGTGCCGATGCCCTGCTCGATCTGGTCGGCCTGACCGAGGCCGCTGACCGTCTGCCCCACGAGTTGTCGGGCGGCATGCAGCAGCGCGCCCAGATTGCGCGGGTTCTGGCTGCCGGCCCGCGGCATGTCCTGATGGATGAACCGTTCGGAGCACTGGATCCCTTTACCCGCGAACAGCTGCAGGCTGAACTCTTACGGGTCTGGGCCCGGGACCGCCCCGCGATCCTGTTCGTGACGCACAGCGTGGAGGAGGCCATCCTCCTCGGTGACCGGGTAGTGGTGATGGCCTCCCGTCCCGGGCGCACTCTGGAGGAGGTCGTGGTGCCACCGGAACTCGGGCCCGGTACACGGCGCGACAGGACGCTCCTCTCGCCCGATGTTCCACGTGAAACACTGCAGAGCCGGCTGCGTGACCTGACCGCGGATCCCGGGTTTGTCGCACTGCGGCATGAGGTGTCCGAAGCGATCAGTGCGGCGCACGCCGTGGGGTCGAGAGTCCGAAACGTCGTATCCGCACGCGGAACAGACAGATCAGTCTAGTAATTTTCCTGGCGTGACCTGCGGAAACTCTATTTCTCCCGACATTGCTCTTGCATTCCGGCAGACAGAGTGGTCTACTGGTTGCCATGACCACAGCACTGAAGACGGCTCCGGCGCACACAGTTGCCCCGACCGTCACGACACACGGAGACGTCGCCACTGACCGACTTCCGCTGGCCGTCCTGGCCGCGGAGGTCTCGGGCCGCATGATGTGTGTGGTCATCGACTCCTTCTTCGATGAGAGCCTCGCTCCCGGCCTCGTCTCCGTTTGGATTCCCGCCGACCACCCCGACTGGGCGACGCTGCGCACCGCCCCGGTGCTCGGCATCTCGGTCCTCAACCCCCTGCAGACCCTCGCCGCCGGCAACTTTTCCGCCGGACACGGCACACCACGCGGCCTCCGGGCGGACGACAACGGAAGTGGTCGGCTGACCAACGCCGAGGAATATCTGACAACCCGCCTCTACCAGGAGTTCGATTCGGGCGACTACACCGTCGCCCTGCTCCACGTCACCGGCCGGGAGGCAGGCCCCCTGACCGCACCACAGAACACGGCCACCACCGCACCGCACCACGGCCCGGGCGTCCGGCACGCCGCCTGACCCCGGTCCACCGCGGATCATCTGTCCGCGGACACACCCCTCACCGTCCGCCCCGCCCCACCGGCGGGGCTTTCTTCTGTCCGCTGTCCTGTCCCCGGGACCGTCCCCGTCCCCGCTCGTTCCGCACAGGAACCGGAGCCCCCGGGGCAGGGACTCAGGACCCGGAGCCCCCGGGCCGGGGACTCAGGACCCGGCCGCCGCCGCCTCGGCCTCCTCGATCTCCCGGTTGAAGTCACGCTTGCTCGCCTGCCACTCGTCCTCGACCATGCCGAGCCGCCAGTAGCCGGAGATGGAGACGTCCTCCTTCGGCACCCCGCCCTCGACGAACAGGAAACGGCGCAGGTCCCGGATCATCTCCGCGACACCGTGGACGAACCACTGCGTCCGGCCCGCGGGAATCCCGGCGGCGGTGACCGCCCGGACCAGTTCGGTCCCGTGCGTCGCGCCGTCGCGTCCGACCCAGACGACATCGACCCCGTCGTCGTCGGCGCGGACCGGGAGGGGGAGCGGCTCCCCGGCGTCCGCGACCTCGACGTAGGCGGTGGCGGGCGTGCCGTACGGCAGCGCCTCGATCCCGGCGAAGATCGCCGGCGCGGCCGCCTCGTCACCGGCGAAGATGACACGGTCGTAGCCGGCTTCCGGGTGCCAGGCGCCACCCGGGCCCATGAACCCGATCCGGGAACCGGGGGTCACGGAAGCTGCCCACGGGCCGGCGATACCGGCGTCCCCGTGGACGACGAAGTCGATGATGACACTGCCTTCGTCCCGGTCCCAGGAGCGCAGCGTGTACGTGCGCATGACGGGCCATCCCTCGCGGGGCAGAGTGTTGCGGACGCGGCCCGGCAGGTCAGCGTCGGCATCGTCGTCGTCCCAGGACCAGGACGCCCCGACCGGCGGGAAGAGAAGTTTGACGTAGTGGTCGGTCTGGTCGAGGGGGAACGTGGCGGCGTCCCGCACGGCAGGGACGTCGAGGTGGACGCGGACCATGTCAGGGGCGGTGCGCTCCGTCGCGGTGACGGTGGCGAGGTGTGCGGGGCGGTCAGGGCGTTTCCGTGGCGTAGTCATGCCTCACCACCGTACCTGTAACCGGGAAAATTGCGCCTGACATGCTAGAATGGATACGAATATCTGTTTGTCTGCCAGAAGGGATCGCACCGAAGTGAGCGACGACACCAACGGCGGCGGCGAGACGCTGTACGACCGCATCAGTCCCATCGATCTCAACGATGAGATGCGGAACAGCTACATCGATTACGCGATGAGCGTGATCGTGGGCCGCGCGCTCCCGGAAGTCCGGGACGGGATGAAGCCGGTCCACCGGCGCGTCATCTACGCCATGTTCGACAACGGCTTCCGCCATGACCGGAGCTACGTGAAGTCGGCCCGCCCGGTCGCCGAGACGATGGGTCACTACCACCCGCACGGCGACACGGCGATCTACGACACCCTCTGCCGCATGGCGCAGCCGTGGTCGATGCGCTACCCGCTCGTCGACGGCCAGGGGAACTTCGGCTCCCGCGGCAACGACGGCCCCGCCGCCATGCGTTACACGGAGTGCCGGCTGACCCCGCTGGCGCTGGAGATGGTCCGCGACATCCGGGAGAACACGGTCGACTTCTCCCCGAACTACGACGGCAAGTCCCAGGAACCGGACGTCCTGCCGTCGCGCGTACCGAACCTGCTGATGAACGGCTCGAGCGGTATCGCCGTCGGTATGGCGACGAACATCCCGCCGCACAACCTCACCGAGCTGGCCGAGGCGATCTTCTGGATCCTCGACAACTACGACGCCGACGAGCAGACCACCCTGGACGCCTGCATGGAGCGCGTGAAGGGACCGGACTTCCCGACCGCCGGCCTCATCGTCGGTGACAAGGGCATCCGGGACGCCTACACCACCGGCCGCGGGTCGATCCGGATGCGCGGCAAGACGACGATCGAGGAGGAGGGGAACCGGCAGATCATCGTCATCACCGAACTGCCGTACCAGGTCAACCCCGACAATCTCGTCAGCTCCATCGCCGAGCAGGTCCGGGACGGCAAGATCGCGGGCATCTCGAAGATCGACGACGAATCCTCCGACCGCGTCGGCATGCGCATCGTGGTCACCCTCAAGCGGGACGCCATCCCGCGCGTCGTGCTGAACAACCTGTACAAGCACTCGCAGCTGCAGACCGGGTTCGGCGCGAACATGCTGTCCATCGTCGACGGTGTGCCCCGCACCCTGCGCCTCGACCAGATGCTCACGCTGTACGTGAAGCACCAGATCGAGGTCATCGTCCGCCGGACGCAGTTCCGGCTCGACGAGGCCGAGAAGCGGGCCCACATCCTGCGCGGCCTGGTCAAGGCGCTGGACGCCCTCGACGAGGTCATCGCCCTGATCCGCCGGTCCCAGACCGTCGACATCGCCCGCGAGGGCCTGATGGACCTGCTCGACATCGACGAGGTGCAGGCGGACGCCATCCTCGCGATGCAGCTGCGCCGCCTGGCCGCCCTGGAACGCCAGAAGATCATCGACGAACTCGCCGAGATCGAGAAGACCATCGCCGACCTCAAGGCGATCCTGGCGTCCCCGGAGCGGCAGCGCACCATCGTCCACGACGAACTCGCCGAGATCGTCGAGAAGTACGGCGACGAACGGCGCACCGAGATCATCGGGGCCGTCGGCGACGTCTCCGAGGAAGACCTCATCGCCCGGGAGAACGTGGTCGTCACGATCACCTCCACCGGCTACGCGAAGCGGACGAAGGTCGACGCCTACCGCTCGCAGCGCCGCGGCGGCAAGGGCGTCCGCGGGGCCGAACTGAAGCAGGACGACGTGGTCCGCCACTTCTTCGTCTGCTCCACGCACGACATCATCATGTTCTTCACGAACTACGGCCGGGTGTACCGCCTCAAGGCCTACGAACTGCCCGAGGCGACCCGCACCGCCCGCGGCCAGCACGTCGCGAACCTGCTGGAGTTCCAGCCCGGTGAACAGATCGCCGAGGTCATCCAGCTCCAGACCTTCGAGGACGCCCCCTACCTGGTCCTCGCGACCGAGCAGGGACGCATCAAGAAGTCGCGGCTCACCGACTACGACACGGCCCGGTCCGGCGGCCTCATCGCCATCAACCTCAACGAGGGCGACAAGCTCATCGGCGCCCAGCTCTGCACCGAGGAGAGCGACCTGCTGCTCGTCTCCGAGGAAGGCCAGGCGCTGCGGTTCACCGCCGACGACGAGACACTGCGTCCGATGGGCCGCGCCACCGCCGGCGTCAAGGGCATGCGCTTCAAGGGCGACGACCAGCTGCTGTCGCTCACCGTGGCGTCCGAGGGCTGCTACCTGCTGGTGGCGACCTCCGGCGGCTACGGCAAGCGGACCCCGATCGAGGACTACCCGATCCGTGGCCGCGGCGGCATGGGCGTGGTGACGTTCAAGTACACCCCGAAGCGTGGCAAGCTCATCGGCGCGCTCACCGTGGCCGAGGATGACGAGATCTTCGCCATCACCACCGCCGGCGGTGTGATCCGGACGCCGGTCGACCAGATCCGGAAGTCCGCCCGCGACACGATGGGCGTGCGGCTGGTCGACCTGGCCAAGGGCGTGGAGCTCTACGCGATCGACCGCAATGTCGAGGACGAGGGCGAGGAAGCGGCCCAGCAGACCGCCGACAACCCTGACGTGAAGCCGGACGCGAAGCCGGACGGCAAGTAGGGTCGGGAAGATGGAACGGGACAGCACCCTCAACCGGATCTCGCCGCGCAGCGCCCTGCGCGTCGCCGCGGCGATGAACACGGTGCTGTTCCTCGTGTGGATGGTGGCCGCCCTGGTGGTCTTCATCGGGCTCGGCATCTCGGGGGTGTGGGGGAGGATGAACAGTCTCCTCGCCGACCTCACGGGCTCGGACACGGTCGGGGCCGGCACGTACTTCGGCGTGGCCGCGGGTGTGGGGGTCCTGGAGGCCGTCGTGGTCACCGTGCTGGCCCCGGTCGTCGCCGTCCTCTACAACAGCGTGGCGACGCTCGTGGGCGGTCTGCGGGTGACGGTGGGGGACGCCCCGGCGGACGTGGCGTTCGACATCACCGACAGTGCCGACATCGCCGACAGTGCTGACGGCGCCGACAGGGAGCGCTACGGGACGGACACCTCCACCACTGCCGGGGACGCCGGCCGGACGGGATCCGACGATCCGACGGTCTCTGTGGTGTCCGATCCCACCCCTGCCGACAGGCTCGCGGGATGGGGTCTGGAAAACCGTCGATGACCAGGCGATTTGCCGGTTATCCGGGCGGTCGGTAGAGTACTGTCCTGTTCGCGGGCCTATAGCTCAGGTGGTTAGAGCGCGTCACTGATAATGACGAGGTCGGAGGTTCAAGTCCTCCTAGGCCCACCAACATTTCTACGGGGCTGTAGCTCAATTGGTAGAGCACCTGCTTTGCAAGCAGGAGGTCAGGGGTTCGATTCCCCTCAGCTCCACCAGCGTAGTTGCAGGACAGAGAGCGTCTTCCGGTGTCCGGGAGGCGCTCTTTCCGCGTCCGCGGGTGGGGGTACACGATACTGCGCCCCCTGTCACCGCCTGACCCGGAACAACGGTGCTGAGCAGTGCAGTATCTTCCGTTCACCGCCGACCGGCAGCGCCGCGGCGGCTCCGGCCCCACCCCCTTTGATGCGTGGTGTTCCGCCGAGTGGCAGACCCGCCTCCGTAAGGCTATGGTAACTGCCGTCAGGCCTTCTACCAGGTACTTCATCTGCCGATAACATTTGACGGCGCTCACGGCACCTCTCCAGCCGTGGTCGTCGGAAGGCCTGCAGCATCTCTCCACATACCCCTCACAGAAGGAGATCTCTCCGTGCTTTCCTACCTGGCCCTGTCCGCGGTGACCGCGGCGGCCGGCATGAGCGTATTCCACAGCAAGGAACGGCGGCACCGCCGTCGCATGAGTGACCTGGACATCAACGTCCACGTCAACGGTATCCGGGGAAAGTCCACCGTCACCCGCATGATCGGCGGCGTCCTGCGGGAGGCCGGGCACACCAGCATCGCCAAGACCACCGGCACCTTCGCCTGCGTCATCGACCCCGAGGGCGGGGAACACCCGATCCGGCGCACCGGCCCGGCCAACATCAACGAGCAGTACCGCTTCCTCGCCGACTGGCTCGACGGCGCCGAGGACCCGGTCAAGGCACTCGTGGTGGAGTGCATGGCCGTGAAGCCGAAGTACCAGGACCTGTGCCAGAACGTGATCCTGCGATCCCCACTGACCGTCATCACGAATGTCCGGCTGGACCACCAGGAGGACATGGGGGACACCCTGCCCGAGATCGCGGCGTCCCTGTGCAACACCGTCCCCGACCACGGCGTGGTCGTCACCGGCGAGCGGAACCCCGAGATCGTCGAGGTGCTCCGGGAGCACTGCGACCGGCGCGGTTCCCGCCTCATCGTCGCGGCGGAGACCGGGCTGTCCCGTCGGCTGTGCGGCGATTTCGACTACCGGCAGTTCGAGGAGAACGTCGCCGTCGTCCTGGCGGTCGCCGAGGTGCACGGCATCGGGGAGGAGACGGCGGTCCGCGGCATGCTCCGCGCCGAGCCGGATCCGGGGACGACGAAGATCACCCGGGTCCGCGATGTGGCGGACGGACCGTTCTACTGGGTGCCGATGTTCGCGGTGAACGACTGGGAGTCCACGACCCGGGTGTTCCGCGACGTCGTGGCCGAGGACCTGCCGGCCGACTGCCGCAGGGTGGTGGCCATGAACAACCGTGCCGACCGGACGGACCGGGCGGCGATGTTCGTCGACGTCCTCGCCCAGGATCTCGTCGACGAGATCGATGCCGTGGTGCTCTACGGCGAACTCCAGGAGGTCGTGAGCCAGCGGCTCATCGCGGCAGGCGTGCCGGAGGACAAGGTGAAGACCACCTACGACCTCGACGGGGACCATGTCGCGTCGGGCCGTGACCTGGTTGCCCGGGCCCGCGAGGGCTTCGAGGGTGAGGATGTCGCCATCTTCGGCATGGTGAACATCCACACCGAGCACGTTCTCGCCATGCAGCGGTACGTCGGTGCACTCGCCGAGGAACAGCTGCCCGCCGCTGCACCGGACGCCGCCCCCGCTCCGGCCGGTCGGGAGGTGACGGTCCGGTGACCAGCCAGACCATGGGCTCCTACGGGTTCATCACCGACTATGTCCACCTCACGTTCCTCCTGGGACTGATCGTCAGCTACCTCTATTTCCGCCGCCGCCAGATCTCCGTCGGTGGGTCCCTGGCGGTCGGCTATCTCGCGGCTGCCCTGTACATGCCGCTGAACGTCCTGGTCACACTGCTGGTGTCGATGTTCGGCTATCTCCTGATCCGGTTCGTGATCCTGAAGATCTTCCTGCCCCGGCCCCGCCAGATCTTCGCCATCGGCCTGGCGGTCGGCGTCGTGTGCGGCGGGCTGTGGCTCGCCGTCTCCGAGGCACTGCCGGGGGCACAGGACCGGGGACTCGCCCTCGTCGGCGTGATCGTCCCCGGGATGCTGTGCAACTCGCTGATCAAGCAGGGCGTGGTGCACACGCTCGTACCGCTGGGCTGGATGGTGCCGGTGACGGCCGTCGCCGGACTCGGTCTGACCCTGCTGACCTCCACGGTGCTGCCGTTGTCGCTGGCGGACACGTTCACCAGTTCCGACGTGGAACCGCTCCCGCTGCTGTTCCTCGTCAGCGCCCTGTCGGTCCTGTTCGCCGTCCTGGTGCAGGAGGGGACGGTCCGCAGCTGGAAGCTGCGCACCGGCGGCTACGTGACCGCGGGCATGATCATCGCGGCACTGACGCAGCTGTCCTACATCGCGATCCTGGCCGTGGCCACCCTCGGTGTGCTGGCGGTGTACGTCCCGTTCTCCCGCCGGGTGCCGTTGTTCGGCAAGGACCGGTTCATCCTGCTGTGCAGCCTGTCGTTCGTCTTCGTCACCGCCTGCGAGATCATCGCGGCACAGGTGTGGGGCGTCCGGTTCGGCGGTCCGCAGAACGTGGTGTTCTGCGTCTTGCCGGCGATCATCTCCAATGACCTCGTGCAGTACGGGGTGAAGCGGACGTCGGCGGGCATGGGCCTGTCGCTCGCCGGCTGTGCGGCGGTGACGGTTCCGGTGATGGCGTGGGTCTGAGTTCACCGGCGGGACAGCCCCGCCTCCTCCGGACCACTGCCGCCGTGCTGGTGACGTCGGCTGTCGCGGCATGCTGCGCTTGCGGCGGTGACAGCCGTCCGGCCCCGCATCCGCACCCGTTGCCCACGGCGTCCCCGGCGCAGGCGGCGTCCTGCGGGGAGGGGGCGCTGGACGCCACCGGCCCGGCGTCCGGCGGGATGGTCTCCACCCCGGACCCGGAGGCGACCGCGGCGGGCTGCCGTGTCCTCGCCGACGGTGGGACGGCGGCGGACGCCCTGGTGGCGTCCCAGTACGTGCTGGGCCTGACCGAACCGCAGTACTCCGGGCCCGGCGGCGGCGGTCTGGCGGTCTACCACGACGGCCCCTCCGGGATCACCGAGAGCTTCGACGGCACGGTCCACGCACCGGAGGACGCCGCGGCGCGGGGGTCGGTGGGTGTGCCCCAGACCGACCGGCTGATGGATACGCTCCGTGCCCGGTTCGGCACCATGGACCTCGGCACACTGACGGAGCCGGCCCGCCGGCTCGCGACCGACGGGTTCCCGGTCAGCCGTCGGCTGGCGGACGCCATGTCGGCGCGCCGTGAGCTCTTCGACCACCTGCCGGCGGCGGGGGACACGATGACGAACACCGACTACGCCGACTATCTGGCGGGCCTGCAGGGCACGTCGGACCCGCTGGAACCGGCGGACCCGCTCTGCGTGCCCTACCAGGGGTACCGGGTGTGCGGTTCGCACGGCACGGAGACCGGTATGGCGGTCGTCGGCGAGACACTGGGGATCCTCGACCACCTCGACCTCGCGCGGCTCACCCCGTACTCGACGGGGACGGCCCCGGTCGCCCGCGCGACCGCCCAGCACCTGGTGATGGAGGCCGAACGCCTCGCCTTCGCCGACGCGAACACCTGGATGGCGGACGCCGCGGTCGACCCGGACCGCGCCCGCGACTACGTCCGTGACCTGGTGACCGGCTCCGACCATCTGGCGGACGCCGCGGACCGGATCACACAGCGCCGCACGCTGCACGATCCGCAGCCCTCGTCACTGGCCGGCCGGTCCGCGGACTACTCCGACAGCAACGACCAGGGGACCTCGCAGATCACGGTACGGGACTCGGCCGGGAGCACCGCCAGCCTGACGACCACGCTGCAGCGCAGCTTCGGCAGCGGCGAGAAGGAGCACGGCTACTTCCTCAACAATTCGCTGGACAACTTCACCGCCGATGCGGAGGAGGGGCAGCCGAACCGCCGGGAGCCGGGCGCGCATCCGCGGACGATGATGTCGCCCCTGCTGGTGTTCAGCGACGGGGCCGACGGTGCTGACGGTGCCGACTCTGCCGGCTCTGCCGGCGGGGCGCCGGTGATGGCGCTGGGTTCCCCCGGTGGCCGGAAGATCCCCTCGTACGTGGTCAAGGCGCTTGTCGCGATGGTCGACTGGGATCTCACACCGGCCCAGGCGGTGCGGATGCCGAACTTCGGGGCCGAGAACCGGGGCGCGGTCTACTCCGTGTCCGAGCACGGTGACGGGGCCAGCGACAGTGACGCGGACACGGCACGGCGCCTGCTCGAGGGCTGGGGCCATGAGCTGCGCCCCGGGTCGTTCGACTCGGGGCTGAGTGTGCTGCGTGTCGCGGGGGAGCAGGTGTCCGGCGCGGCGGACGCACGCCGTGACGGCGCGGTCGCCGGGGTGGCGCCGGAGGGTGCCTAGATCTGCCCCTTCACCAGGTCCGCGACGAACTGGTTGCCCTTCGCGGACGGGTGGTTGACCATCTTCCAGTCGGGGGTGGTCGTGTCGATCCAGCCCGCGACCATGCGCTCGGAATCCGGGGTCGAGCAGGTGGAGCGGTCCCAGGAGGCGCCCTTCACGTCGATGAAGGTGGCGCCGATCTGGTTGGCGGCGTCCTGCTGGGCGTCGCGGTTCCAGTTCTCCACGTCGTGGAGGACGGGCACGGGGACGCCCAGCGGGAACTCCGGGATGACGTTGAGCGGGCAGAACAGGGAGTTCGGGTCGGTGACCGAGAGCATGCCGGGCATGATGATCTGCGCGTTCGGGGCGACGGCGCGGATCTTCTCGGCGGCCTGGCGCAGGTGGTCGACGTAAGCGCCGTGGACCACACCGGGGTCGAGGAAGTTGTTGCCGTCCTTGGTGAAGCCGTAGGGGCCCCAGTCATTGAGGCCGACGGACAGGGCGACCACGCGGGTTCCGTCGTTGAGTGCACCGGCGTCGCGGGCCCGGTCGATCTTGCCGAGCATCTCGCCGCTGGTCATGCCGTTGCAGGACCAGTCGTGGACCTCGCGTCCGGTCTGGTCGGCGATGCGGCGGGGCCAGTTGCTGTAGTCCTGGACGCAGCCGTCGGTGCTGGGGTAGTTCGGGTCGTCCGCGAGACCGTAGGTGACGTACTGGTCGGGTGCGGAGACGAAGGAATCGCCGAAGACGACCATCGGGCCGGGTGCGGCCTCGGCGGTCGGGGTGGCGTCCTGGTTGACGGCGAGGACGCCGCCGACGAGCGCGGCGGCCGCGGCGACGGACCCGGTGGCCAGGCCGATGCGGGTGCGCAGGGACTTCCTGCTGCTGTGGCGGGACATGTCGAGAACTCCTGTCCTGCTAGGCGCGGCCGGTGACGGCGCCGAGGACGGCGTGGCCCTCGTCGGTCATGTGCAGCGGCAGGTTGCGGCGCTGGGAGGTCGTGTCGATGAGGCCCACGATGTAGCGGTCGTTGGAGCACATGTCGTGGCCGTTGCTGGCGTCCTTGAGGGAGACGAAGCGTCCGCCGCCCTCGGCGGCGCCGTCGCGGCCGGCGTTCTCGAGTGCCCATTCGACGTTGGAGATGTCGATGCCGAAGGTCGGCACCTGGACGCCCGGGATGAGGTTGATGGCGCAGACCTCACCGGCGCCGCTGGTGATGCGCGGCATGCCGACGACCTTGACGTCGGCGGCGTGGGCGTTCTTCGCGGCGCGGACCGCGTCGGCGATGGAGTTCTTGAGGTTGTTCTGAATCTCCGGGACCGGCATGTGGTCGTTGAGGATGTAGGGGTAGGTGTCGTTCGCGCCGGCGAGCATGTACACGGTGGCCCCGGCGACGTCACCGTTGGCGGCGGCCTGGTTCACCTGGTCGATGACATGTGCGCCACCCGTGCGGTAGGACGCCCCGGCGCAGGTGTAGTTCTGGACATCCTGCCCGTTGGACCCGGCGATGGCGTCCCGGAAGCGGTTGTCGGTGCCGCAGCCGGTGCGGGAGAGGATCGCGTCGGGGAGGGGGAGGCCCTTGCCGGCGGCGAAGTTGTAGAGGTCCGGGTTGGCCGGCAGCGAGTCGCCGACGAGGACGGCGCGACCGCCGTCGGCCTGGGCGTCCTGTGCGCCGTTCCCGGAGACAGCGACGGCGCCGGCGGCGATGCCGGCGGCGGCCAGAACTGCGGTGGATGCGGCGGCGATCCGGTTGCGCAGGCGGTGGCCGGAAGCCTTGGTGTGTCGTGAACTCATCGGGGAGCGTCCTCTCGAAAAACTTCGTCAGTGATGGTCGGCGGGTGGCTGGGACTTCACCGGCGACCGTCGGTATCTGTCACGTTCCAACGACGGAACGATACCAAACCGTTACATTCTGTGGAGCATTCTGGCACAATAGTACCGTCTACCGGCTCGAACACCAGATTTTTCCTGGATGAGAGGCGGGGTCACCCGTTGACCAGCGGAACAACACGAGTGCTATTCTGTAACTCCTGTCATACGGGGGTAGCAGCAGAAGTGCAGTCACCGTAGATTCCGGTGGTCGGAGTTCCCGCAGTGCTGTGCTGCGGGAACCGGGGCGGCGTCCCGTGCAGCAGTCCCGGTGTAACACGACGGATGCGGCATTCGGTATGTCGCATGAAACTATGACGGGTACGGTGTGCGCCACCAGCGACGGACATCCGCAGCACCGACCGAGAAGGAGAGACCGTGATCGACCTGTTCGACAAGAGGACCCGCGACCAGTTGGCCTACGACATCAAGGGGATGGTCAAGGGCGGGCGGGCCGTCCTGAACACCGGGTTGCTCAAGGGGGGGACCGCCTCGGAGAAGCTGGACGCCGTGAAGTACGTCGCCCGCTACGGTGCCACGCTTGCTGGCCTGCTCGAAGCCGGCGCCGCCCGGTACCCGGACCGCATCGCCCTCGTCGACGACGAGGGGGAGCTCACCTACCGCGAACTGCGGACCCAGGCCCGCCTGACCGCCCACGTGCTGGCCAGCCGGGGGATCGACGAGAACAGCCGGGTCGGCATCATGGCCCGCAACGGCCGCGGATTCCTGATCCCGCTCGCCGCGAAGGGCTACCTCGGCTTCACCGTGTTCCTCCTCAACGTCGGTGCGAGCGGACAGCAGCTGCGTGGCATCGCCAAGGACCATGGCCTCGACATGATCTTCGCCGACTCGGAGTTCGACGCGAAGCTGCCGGACGACGTCGACGGCCTCACCCTCTGCCACGCGTGGGCGGGGGAGGGGTACCGCACCGACATCGATTTCCCCACGATGCAGGACCTGTGGGCGTCGCCCGGGCCGGAGGATGACACGCTCCCGAAGAAGCCGCACCAGGGCGGTGTGGTGCTCATGTCGTCGGGGACGAGCGGCACCCCGAAGGCGGTCAACCACAGTGAACCGACGTTCCCGGTGGGGGTCATCGGCCCGCCCATCGAGGCGCTCGGCGTGAAGGCCGGCTGCACCCTGCAGATGACCGCAAGCATGTTCCACGTCCTCGGCTGGGGTGTGTCCGTGATCGCGATGCTCGCCGGCTGCAAGATCGTGACCCAGCGCGTCTTCGACCCGGAGAACGTCATGCGTCAGGTGGACGAGTACAAGTGCGAGGGCATCATCAGCTCCGCGGTGTTCCTCAAGGACCAGCTGGAGGTGGACCTGGCGAACCCGGGCAAGTACGACCACTCGTCGGTGAAGTTCATCCTCAACGCGGGCAACGCGATGAGCGAGGATCTCGTCGTCGGTCTCGAGAAGCAGTACGGCTACATCCTCGGCTCGGGCTACGGCTCCACCGAGGGGCTGCTCGTCGCGTTCGCGGGTCCGGAGGATCTCAGGGTTGACCCGACCACGGCCGGCTACCCGGTGTGGAACGGTCGGCTGGAGGTCCTCGGCGAGGACGGCAAACCTGTCGCCCCGGGCGAGGTGGGGATCATCCACGCGCGCAACATCATGTCGATGGAGGGCTACCTGGGCAACCGGGATGCCGCGGAGGAGACCGACGGCATGCTGAACCTCGGCGACAAGGGTGTCATCGACCCGGAGAGCGGCCGGCTCAAGGTGCTCGGCCGGGACAACGACATGATCATCGTCGGCGGCGAGAACATCTGGCCGAGTTCGGTCTCCGACCTGATCTGCCGGATGGACGGTGTCGAGGACGCTTACTGTGTGGGCGTGGAGGATGACAACACCTTCCAGCGGGTGAAGGCCTACGTCGTCGTCGACGGCACCACGGAGGTCAGCGAGGACGACGTGCGGGCGTACATCGAGGAGAACCTCATCATCCCCGCCGTGCCGCGGGACGTCGTGCTGCAGACCGAGGCACTGCCGCGCAACGTCATCGGTAAGGTCGTCAAGCGCGACCTCGTGGGGTAGGGGAGGCTCGCGGGGGAGGGGGAGGGAACGGGGGAGGGGAAGGACTTCCTGTCCGGCCCCGTCCGTCGGATGACGGACGGTGTCGGCCGCCGGTCCGGTGCCCGGACCCGGGTATCCGGGGAGGGGCCCGAGTCAGGATACGAACATCAGGGTCCCGGCGATGTCCGGTGTGAGAATGAGTGAGGTCTCCCGGTGGTTCGCGTCGAAGAGGTCGAGACCGAAGTGCGGGCTCGGGCGGAAGATGATGGATGGCGGCGGAGGCCGGTGGTGGTACGGCGGGGGAGGTGAGCAGGTCGCCCGTGCTCGCCCATGACATCGTCAGCGACGTGCGGTCCAGGTATCGGAGTGCGGCACTGTGGAGACGACTGCTGCAATTCGGGAGGACGGAGCAGTCCGGCGGGCGACGGTGGGCGGGCGGTCGCGGCTGGGGTGACCGCCGGTCCGGGGTGGAGGTTGGAGTGAGCGCCGGCCCAGGGCCGGGCCTGGAGAAACGGACGGAATTGTGAGGGAGACCGGTGTTCTGGTGTCCGGTGGCTGAGGGTGTTGCGGCGTGGCGGTTCCGTCTCGGGCTCCGGGCGATCGCGCTGATGTCGCTGTACTGAATGGTCGGTGTCTTTCAGAAGGGATTGCGACCTTGGTCCGTACCGGGGACTCACGTCGTCGGGGAGGAGGTGCGCGGCGATTCTCGACGTGTGTGCCGCTACTGAGTGAATGACTACGGCCGAGCGACGCCGTGCGCGATGTCGGCGGAAAGGGGAGCGCAGTTGTTTCACGTGAAACCTGGGATGAGTAAGAGTGGGCGGACGTGTGGGCGGGCGGCTTCTTGGTTGCGTGGGCGCTTGGGCGTGCGGGGGCTTGGGCGCGTGGGTGCCTGGGTGTGCTGGTGTGCGCGTGCTCGGACGCGCGGGTGTGAAGGTGCTGGTGTCCGATCCGTCGGTGGTGGTGCGGCGGACGGCCAGCGGGGTAGCGGTTGCCGTCGGTACCACAGACACTGACCCCGTCTCCGGCGTGTTCCTGGTAGCTCTGGTGTCCGTCGTCGTCGGCACGAGGCATGGTTACCGTAGTCGACCAAGGGGATCGTTCGGTCGACACAGCCTGTCAGTCAGCGGAGTCCGTATCGCCCTCGGATGCTGATCCACGGTCGGGAAAGAGATGCCGTCCCCTAGTGGGGCCACCGAGGCGGAAGACGGTGCGGCTCAGGGTAGGGCCCGGTCACTTCTGTCACGCGGGACGGCAGCGGCCTTCTTCGCTTGGACTGGCCGGCGGACCAGAGCACCGCACGCCGTGGCGTCGTCGGACGCAGCGGCGATTCGGGACCGGTGGATCAACCCCGCGGATCCGGGAGCATCACCGACGCCAGGCACTGCTGCAACGAATTCGGGATGTACGCCAGGATCACGGGAAGCTCCGGAGTTGTCGGTTCTTCAGTCTGCTGTCGGGAGATGGTGTGCGAGTTTCACGTGAAACCTCCACGGGTGATCGGCTGATCTTCCTTCGTCCCGGGTCCTGGCGACGACTGATCCGGGGAAAGTGGTTACGGGGGAGGGGGATGGGCCGACGAGGTTTCCGGGACCGGAGACGGGACAATCGGGCGTGAGCGAATGGAAAGGTCTCGCGAGGAATCCTTGCACCGTAGTGTGGAGAGTGCCGTCAAGGGAGCGACCGGGTTTTGTGCATCGTCGACGGGTCCGCCGACCCGGAATCGCGCTGAATCCTTGGCCGTCAGAAACTGGGTGAACGTGTCCGGAAGCGCGGGCGGGTGTGGATCCCGATAGCAGCGCGATATCAGTTGGGCGGGTCCGGGCCAGGCATGCCTGCTGGACGGACGGCGATAGAGGAGACAATCACCGGTACAGGCGACATGGTTTTCGTCGACGGTATTCCGCACTCCTCCAGGAGACTGCCGGAGAGAACGGACGTACTGCGATTGCGGTCAGGTATCCGGGCGGTGGACGTTGTGCTATGCGGTCGATCATTGAACCGCCATCGGTACGCGCATCCATAGGTGCGATGTGCGCTACATGATCTCATAGCATCACTGTGACGAAATGACCAGGCAATGCGGATGCGGGTGCCGATTGGAAGCTGGACGCATTTCGACCATGGCGGACGGGAGATGCCGGTCCTGGACGGGGCGAAGGTCATCGGGACTCCACAATCGGTCCGACCGCTCGAGACCGTGTGTGGACTACGGAGGTGGGTCATGCTCCGGGTGCGGGGAAGGTGGGGCAGGCGGTGGCGACTCCGCCGGTGGTGCGGACCCGGCGTCCGAGGGCACTGTCCGGTACCACGGTTGGTGTCCCCCGGTCGGGTCCGTGCCTTCCGCGCCCTGGGGTCGGTGCCAGCCTCGGTCGTGGGCATGGCGGCGCAGTGTTTGGCCGGGGTTGTTCCAGACCATCGGGTGGGGGTTCGTTCTGGGTTCGCGGTCGGGATCCTCCATGACCGGCGGGACCCAGTCCAGACGTTCCACTGAACCTGACGGAGCCGGATACGTCTGCCACCGTTCGTCGTTTGTCTTCGAGTCATCGATGGTCCGGTGGTGGGCCCGGTCGACGAGAGTGAGGTTGTCGAGGTCCGTGGGGCCGTTCCGGCTCCAGGCCACGATGTGGTGCACGTCGGTGAATGCGGGAGCGACAGAGGACCCGGGTGCTGAACTGACACCCTCTTCACCGACCAGGGCCAGATACTGTGCCAACGAGGCGTTCCGCGCCGACCGCCCGAGGTAGAGAGTCTGACCGCGGAAGTCCATGACCTGCAGGAACACATCCCGGACGTCGGTCTGTTCCACCAGCGTGCTGACGTTGACCGAGGTTCCGGCATCTGTGGTCACCGTTCCCGTTCTGGCCAGGAGCTGGTCGACTGTCATCGCGGCGACGATGGTCGTGGCACCTCTGCGTGGGCGCAGATCCCCGGAGGGGCCGTATCCTGCGTTGACCGCCGCGAAAAGGGCGTCATGGCGGCACTGCGCCGGCGTCCGTGGGTCGGGTTCGGTACCAGCGGCACTGTCACTGTCGCCGGCTGCGTCGGAGACAGTGGACCCGTCGCCACGTCGATCGGCGATATCCTGTGCACCGCCGTCGAGGCTGCCGGCATTGGCGTGATCGGCGAACAGTCGGGTCATGACGGTGGCGGCTTCCGGGGTCAGGTAGCCGGACAGCCGGCTCATCCCGTCCGGGCCCTGTGCGCCGATGGTCACTCCCCGGAGTCGCCGGCGGTCAGCATCAGTGAACGGGTCCTCGGTACCGGTGAGCTGGAGGAGGAAAGGCCGCACCTTCCCGATGATGTCGGGGTCGGTCTCCCGGAGGAGTGCTGCGACGGGGGCGTCGGCGGACGCCGTCAGTTCGGCATGGACATTCTCGGGCATCTCGCGCAGCTGCTTGTCCAGCTTCGCAACTGTCGCCGTGCCGATGACCCCCTCGTCAACGGCTTCCGTGATCGCCGGCATGTGGTCGGGGCCGGGTGCACCGGGATCGGGCGCCCACGGATCGCGGCCGGGGGAGAGGCGGGAGGCGGCGGCGAGCCGTTCACGCGCCTCCCGTCGGGGAATGCCGACGGTGCGGGCGAACCAGGTCGGTCGTTGCCGCCGTCGGGGAGTGATGTCGCCGGTGGCTTCGACAGCGTCAAGGAACCGGGTGTCCACGAGCGCGAGGCGGTTCCGCACCCGTTCGAGCCTCCGGTAGAGCTCCAGGCGGGTGACACAGTCGGCACGCGCCCACGTCCCGTCGTCATGGGTGAGTAGGTCCGCGACGGACTGTTCGACAGCGGCGACAGCGTCTTCCAGATCCCGGACACTGGTGACGCCGACGGGAGGATTCAGTTCCGGCTCCGGTAGGAGTTCTGTACCGTCCATGTCCCCGCCCCTGTGCTTCCCCCACCTGGTCCAGGTGGATTCACTGACCGACTGATTCGATCCTGTGTTTCATTGTAATGACGACCCCGGTCGATGTCAAGCATTCGGAAGTAAAAGTTCTCCGCGGGCAGTTTCACGTGAAACCATCCGCGGCATGACGTTCCCGGCGTCGAGTGACCGGCACCCGGTCACCGACTGTGTGGATAGTTCCGGAAAGCCCGCTCGACATCACGCACACCGGCCGCGCTGAGCGGGCGGAAAGGAGAGAGGTCGAGGCGGCGTCCTGAGCTGTTCGCGGGTGCCGACCAGGTGGCGATGAAGCGCCCGCCGCGCACCACGGTCTTCCGGAACGCGCCGTTGTTGCCGGGCGCCACCTGCCGGTGATGATCGTCCGCCATGACCGCCAGCCGGTCCCGGTAGCCCAGGACGATCTCGTCGAACGCGGGCAGGAGGAATGTCCCGTGCGCTTCTTTCCGGGCCTCGGTCACCTCGTCCATGAGCCCGGGCCGGACGAACGCCTCCTCCCGGAGAACCGTCGAGAAACTCGGAGCCGCCGGCTCGACGTCATGTCTGACCTCCGAAAACGCGGCATTGATCTGCCGCTGCGGCAGTTTCGTCCACCAGGCGAAGTCGCGGAGGCCCGCGGGGCCGTGGCTCCGGAGGTACCGACGTAGCAGCTCGGCTGTCGCCGCGACCGCGTCCCCGTTGAAGCGTCCCGCGAGGTCGGATCCGGACGGCAGACGCCCCGCCGCCGGCACCACACGTTGCTCCCTCCCCTCCGTCGGGCCGTAGACCGCCACGCCGCGCAGCATGAGGTCGCGCACCATGAGATACAGGAAGGAACGGCCTCCGGGCAGTCCCCGGTTCCGCCATTGTTCGGCGAGTGCCGACCGGGTGAGACCGCCCGGATGGGCGAGCAGCACGTCCTCGGCGGTCGCCGTCATGGCCCCGGATATGTCATGGCGGGCGAGCTGGCGGGCGGACTGTCGACGCTGTGTGACCGAGCAGAGTTCCGTCACCCACGCGGCGTCCGAAGCGGCAAGGGCGAACACCGTCGACCGCATCGGGTACCCGCGGACAATATCACCGTTGTCGAACGCCTGAACTACTCTTCCGCTCCATTCTGCGCCCCCGGCGAGTCGCAGAGCCAACGAACTCGTCACCCCGGGGAGCTCCTGCCCCTGCATCGGACCGGACGCGGCCAGAACCGCCGAGGCCGAGGATGCTGTCGGAGCAGTGAGTCCCTGGGCGACGAGACGGGCTTCGATGAGGGTGATGCGTGTCATGGTCGTGAGCCTAAAGCAGGAGATGCCGGGGCCGACTATGAGTTCTCCGGTGGCGGGTGTAGGCTGTCCGATGTTGTCCACGGCAGTGCCGATGGTCGAGCGGGGCTATAGCTCAGTTGGTAGAGCGTCGCGTTCGCAATGCGAAGGTCTGGGGTTCGATTCCCCATAGCTCCACAATGTGCAGTCCACGGATTGCACGGGCCGGAGGCCACTAACTCGAAAGGGTTGGTGACCTCCGGTTTTTCGATGTCCGGCAAAATCGTCCCCGGGAAATCGAAGGTTCGTGAGTCACGGGTGGAACTCCCGAATACGGGGCTCCGGGTACATCGGGCCGGAAACTCCCGAGGGTTCACCCCCGAGGAGTCCACGAACTCACGTACCCTCGGCGCCGATCACCCCGCGCCTAACTCCAGGAGGCCGCCTGTGCCCGCTCCCACACCCGAAGACATCAACCTCGCCTGCCGCGGAGCGCGGGCGGCGCTGGAGAGGCTGCGGCTGGCCCGGCGACCCGGGGACGGCGATTCCTCCGAGGGGCGGTTGGCGGCCGTGGAGACGCTGTGGTGGGTGCGTCTGCTGGCCGAGCAGCTCGCCTACCCGGGCAACCGACTGACCGGTGACGGCACAGAGAGTGACGAGGCGGAGCTGGTCGCCGCGCTTCGGGTTGTGCGCAACACGGTGACGCACAAGGTTCCGATTGTCGCGGCGCATGAACACGCGGAAATGCGTCTGGGGACGAACCTCATCCTCGGGGAGACCAAGTTCGGTGGTGAGGTGGAGCTGTGCTGGATCCCCACCGACGAACTGCCCAAACCGGACCCGAGGTTCGCCAAGCACTGGGAGAAGGACAAAGCGGACTACGCGACGCACGTGGCGGGCGAGCCCTGCTACGCCAGCCTGCACCGTGCTGTGCGGTGGCTGACTGGAGACGCCCCGAAGTACCGGTCGGACGGGGCGCCAGTAGTTTTGGCCTCGGGGGCTGAGGATGCCGAGACGAAGCGGGAGTTGGATGGTTCCGGCGTTGTTCTCGGATGATTCCTTCGTGGTGCTGAGGGCATTTTCCACGACGGCCGCTGGTCGTGGTGGTCCGAGGCGCCCACGAGGACCATTGAGTCACTGCGTTCCGGGGATAGGATTCCGGTGAAATGCCGGAAGGTTCGGGTGGCCGTGCAGTCAGGCGTTGGGGTTGGCCGGAATCTCCAGCGTGACAACCACAGTGCCGCGGTTCACGTAATTGGCGGCTGCCTCGACCCGGTCTCCGTCGTAGACGGTGGCTCCGCACGCCGTTTCCTGGTTTTCGGGCTTGATGGTCGCGCTGTACCTTCCGCCGCTGGCGGGATCGTTGGAAGCGAAGACGTAGGGGTGACGCGAGTCAGTGGACATCTCGATGTGTTCCGTGGCTCCTGCATCACCGTCGGTCCAGGCCTCTGCAGGGCCACTGCAGGACAGCTCTACGGTTGTCGTGCCCGCACTTTTGGCTTCGAGGGGTCGACGCCGCCCAGAGGAGTGGGGGCTCCACGGAACTCGTAGACGGACGTGCCGTCGTCGTACTCGTGATACCCGGTGGCTTCGCCGGTGGGGAGCGGAACGCTCTCGGTGGCGGCGCCGTCGGAGCCGCAGGCGGTCAGGGAGAGAGCGGCGGTCAGTGCAGCAGTGAATGCGGTGAACTTGTATGTCATGTGTTGAAACGATACCGGCGTCCGGGGAGTCCACATACTCAGTCATCGCAGCTCAGGGACGTGATGAAGGGCTTGTCTTGTTACTCCTAGTCCGGCACCTCATTGAGGATCCTCGCCACCGTCTTCCGCTGCTCCGGTGTGAGATCGTCGAGGGTCTTCTTCCAGTGGATCATGGCCCACCACACCGTGTCGGTCATCCTGCAGCGGTCACAGGTGCGCACGGAGATAACACCCCACTCTCCCATCTCCGGCGGGTAGTCCCAGCCGGCGGCGTAGGCCGCATCAGAGGACAATGACTCGGTTTTCCCGCAGACCTCGCAGACGTGCTCGAAGGGGAGGTCACCGGGAATCAGGCTGGGGTCCGGGTAGTCGGGGTGGACGCTCATGGGGACAAGGCTAAGCCGATCGGAGACGTGCCGTCCAGTATTGTGTGCCCACTTCTGCGCAGGTCAGAGTATTTTTCCTGCTCGCCGTCGGTGCTGGTTCGCGGCGTCGGTGGCCCACAGTCGGATCTCCGCGGTGCCCCAGCGCAGTGGCATCGTGCTCAGTGCCCGGTAGACGTCGCACTCCGGCCGCGGATCCAACAGGTGGGTCGCCAGGGCGGTGAGGTCCTCGGTGGTCAGCCAGTGTGTGAACCGCTCGGCCGGGCCGGCCCACTGAGGATGCGCCTCGACGGCCTTGTCGGCGTCGAGGCGCATCCACCGGGTCCTCGGCAGTCGGTGTGTCCCGCCGCCGCGGTCGAGGAACCGCTGGAGGGTCATGCGGTGGGCGGTCACCGACTCCACCGTTGCCGCCGGGGTGTCGGCGGTGAACGCGGGTGTGGGCCAGGGCAGTTCGGTGTCGGCCCAGGGCCACAGGGGACCGGACCCGGTCACGGTGAACTCGTCGACCGGGTACCAGCCGGTGTCGGTGATCACCTGCCGGTGGGCCACCGGTACCGACCAGGTCCACTGATCCGGACCACCGGCGTGGGTGTCGAGGACGACGACGGATCCGTCGTCGGTCTCTTTGGCCAGGGCGATGTCCAGCACCCCGGTCAGGTCGCCGTCCAGGGGTGCGGCGAAGCGGGTGTGGTGGTGACCGTGGATGTGGACTGTTGGGTGCACGGCGGTGAGAACGCGGTCGATGCGGGCCCGGTCGGCGTCCCCGAGCGGGTCGCCGACTTTGTCGCGGGCGTGTTCACTGTCGGCGGCCAGGGCGGCGAACGCGGTGGTGCCGGTCTCGTGGGTGACGAGCACGTCGACCGGGCCGCCGGCTGCGTCGGGGGCTGTGGTGATGGCGCGGTCGACCTGGGTGTCGGTGATGTGCTCGGCGGGGAACCAGTCGAGGCCTTCGGTGCGCCAGCTGCGGTCGGTGGAGGTCGCCCCGCCGAGGAACAGGAGGTCCGCTCCGGCGATCCGGTCGCGGGTGCCGCGTGGCATGTGGGTGATGCTGCGGGTCAGTGGGGTGGGGGTGGTGGCGTCGGGGTGCAGGAGGGTGAAGTGGCTCTTCCGAATGAAGAGTGCGTAGCAGGTGTGCAGCAGGCCGGATGGGCCACCACAACATGTAGGGGGCCGGGGCCGGGAACGTAGAAGGACCCTGCAGTGACAGGATGAAGGTGTCTTAAGCATCCATCCAACCGCTCCAGGATCCATGTCTCACCCTACCGTTACCCCTGGTCCCGCCCCGAACCTCGTCGCCGACACGATCTGCCGGACTGCCGAGCTGGGCCTGTCGATCGACAACGCCGCCGACGCCGGGGACGTCACCCACCTGTATTGCCACCCCGTGTCGGTGTCCACCACCTGCCCGGGCTGCGGGCGGGACTGCCAGGTCCGTGACCACGTCGAACGACGACTAACAGACCTGCCCATCGCCGGGCACCCCATTGTCCTGCACGTGCGTGTACCCCGGCTGGTCTGCGGCAACGACGATTGTCCTGTCACCGTCTTCCAGGCCCCTATCCCTCAGGCGGCCGACGATCGACAGTCCGTAACCTGCCGAGTGACCCGCTGGATCCTCCAGCGCATGGCGACCGACGGGATGAGCGTGACAGCCTGTGCCCGGGCGTTGGGTATCGGCTGGGACAAGGTCAACCAACTGGCCCTGTCGGCCTGCCGGCACCTGTCCTACGGGGATCCCACCCGACTGGACCGGGTCCGGGTCCTCGGCGTCGACGAGCACAAGTGGAAGCACGTCCGTGGTGACGGGTCCCCCGGGCTTCGTCACCGTGATCGTCGACCTGACCCCGCTGGTCGACGGGGTGGGCTCGGCCCGACTGCTCGATATGGTGCCCGGCCGCAGTGCCGACGCGTTCGGCGACTGGCTCGACGCCCGCGGCAGCACGTTCCGCCACAGGATCCGGGTGGTGACCATGGACGGATTCACCGGCTACGCGAAAGCCGCGACCCAGCATCTGAGCCAGGCCCGGCAGGTCATGGACCCGTTCCATGTCGTCCATCTGGCCATCGACAAGCTCACCGCATGTCGGCAGCGGGTCCAGAATGAGACGACAGGACACCGCGGGCGGTCGGGGGATCCGTTGTACGGGATCCGGCGCATTCTGCTGACCCGTAAGTCACTGGTGACCCCGGCCAACGCGGTGAAACTTGATGACGTGCTCACCGCCGAGGCGCACCTGCCGGTGCAGGTGACGTGGTATTTCTACCAGGAGATTCTTGCCGCCTATCAGGCTGACCGGCCACGCGACGGGAAGCTGCGGATGTTCAAGGTGATCAAGGCTCTGCACGTGAAGATCCCCAATGACTTGCGGGAACTGCGGGTGCTGGGTCAGACCCTGTGGCGGCGGCAGGCTGACATCCTCGCGTACTTCGACACCGGTGCGTCCAACGGTCCGGTCGAGAACATCAACGGCAAGCTGGGACACCTGCGCGGTATCGCCCTGGGATTCCGGAACAAGGCCAACTACATCTTGAGGTCACTGATCCACTCGGGTGGACTCCGGGGCGCAATCAACGCACTCTGAAACCGGAAGAGCCGGTTCAGTGACCGTATCTGGGCCAAGGCCGCGGCCAGCAGGCCAGTGTGCGGGGCATGACCATCCAAGTGCACCCGCACCTGTCTGGCGTGACGGGCCACCGTCGCCGCAGTGGACAGCAGCCGGGCTCGTAGTGAGCCGGGGTCCCATAACCACCACCATGACCGGGCAGCGGTGCGGGCCTTCTTCGCCGCGAACGAGTGGTGGGGCACGGCGAGGAAGCTGAGGTCCTTGGCGTCTTTGATGCGCTGCTCGCACCGGCCCCGGCCCCGGTGTCGCAGGTCCAGCACCTGGGGTTGGCCGGCCGAGTCGGTGATGAATGCCGTGACCCGTCGACCGTCCACATCGGTGATGCGCAACTGGCAGCCCGCCGCGGGGTACTCCACCCGGACGATGACCCGGGTACCGGTGGGGAAGCTATCCAGGTTGATGCCGTACTCCCCGGCCTTCCCGGTGGACAGTAGCCCGGTGATATCGGCGACATAGGCGGTGTCGGCATCGGTGACCCCACCGTTGGCACCGGGGCGTAGAACGCCCTGCTTGATCTCGTCGGACATGGTGGACACCAGCGCGCCGATCTTGTCGGTCACCCGGATGCCCAACGAGTAGGCGAAGCCGCGGGAGTGGAGGTAGGCGGCAACGTTTCTCGTTCCGCCGGCCCCGTCGGTGCGTACGAGGATCTTGTGTCCGATGTTGCCGCCGCGCTGGGATCCGGGCAGGGCCCGGTAGGCCCGGCGGAGCAGGGTGATGTGGTCGTCGGCGTTGTTCGCCCCGGCGTTTCCCGGCCGCATGAGCAGGGCCAGGGGTTCACCGCCCAGACCCGGTCCGTGGTCGACGAAGGCGCACAGGGGGTGGAACCCGTAGCCGCCTTTGTAGGTCGGTGCGCCCGTTCTGTGTGTTGGAGTGGATGTGGATCAGGGAGGCGTCGATGTCGATGATCAGCGGGTCATCCCTGGTTGCCGAAGCGATCGGGTTCAGTGCCCCGAGTGCGTTCCAGGCGAGGGTGCGGGCCTGTCGCATTGCCCGGGTCATCTTGTCGTCAACCAGATCGGCGTGGTCGTGGAGTTGGTGGATCCGCCGGTGTGCGGTGGTCATTGAGTCGATGGGCCTGGTCAGACCCGTAGCCACCAGAGGCTTCAGCAGGTCCAGGTCATCGAGGCAGGTGGCGCCAGCAGTCAAAGCGACAGCCAGGGACGTCATCACCGTCCCGGCGGTGTGGGTGACTGCTGACGGGGTCAGGCCGGCGAGATGTTCGTCGAGAACCTCTGCGATGCCGAGGGTGTTCGCGGTGTCGGCGACGAGCAGTGTGCCGGCGCCTGTGCAGATCGACTGGTCAGTGGTGATGTCGATTGACAAGTGTTGGTGGTCTTGCACTGTGAGGGTGATCGACGTTCTTGTTCAGATTTCGGCTTCAGCACCTAGAATCGTAGCAGTTCAGGGTCACTATTCTCGTGTTTTCAGGGGGTCGGATCAGCAGCCGGGTGAACTATCCGGGCCAGGTGCGCAACCCCGACTACATCGGCCCATGGCCGCCGGCCGATGATCACGGCTAGGCAGGTCAACGCCCAGCACCCGCCACGACGTGGACGTGTATTTCCTTGACCGTGTCCCACCACCTTGAGCGTGGTGGGAGTTGCTGCCTCGATCTCGTTGAGATCCCCGGGGAGGGTTGATTTCCCGGGATTGGTGCAACCCCGGCCCCGGGGCACCACCGGAACGCCCAGTACGACGCACTACCCGAGTTCGTCCGCGCGGTCGCCGTCTCCCTACCGGCTGCATACAAGCAGGCCAGTCGACCAGACCCGTCCGGTGCTGCGAACATCTACCGACGTCAACCCTGCAGTGTTGCGTGCGCCATTCGGGGCAGTCATGACAGTGACAGGAACATCTTCTCCAGCTCATCCTCGGACAATTCGGGTTGTTCCCCGTTCTCCGCGGCGCGGATGCATTCGCGCATTCCCCCGGAGATGACCTTCACACCCGCCCGGTCGAGGGCGCGGGACACGGCCGCGAGCTGGGTGACGATGTCGCGGCAGTCGCGGCCTTGCTCGATCATGTCGATGACGCCGTTGAGCTGACCGCGCGCCCTCTTCAGGCGGTTCAGGGCGGCGGCGGTCGTCTCGTCGTTGAGGCTCATGGTTGCGATCCTATACCCCCACAGGTATGTTGGACTCTCGCACATACCCCCCGGGGTATATACCGCGCAGGGGACGGTAGACGACAGAAGGAGACAATGTGACCACGCAGACAGACGCCGTACAGTCCATGGCGACTGCATCCGACCAGGTGGGACCGCCAGGCGTCCTCGCACGGTGGGGCGGATGGATGGCACACCACATGAAACCGGTCCTGGGTGTCTGGCTGATGGTCCTCGTCGGCCTCGGTGCCGCCGCACCCTCGGTCTTCGACGACCTCGCCGGCGCGGGATGGCAGGCTGACGGTTCCGAATCCGTCGCCGTCCGGGACCTCGCCCAGGAACACTTCGGAGGCAACGCGTCCTCCGCCATCCAGGTCGTCATCCACACCGACGCCGGAACAATCGGGGATGACGCCACCACCGCCATCATCGACAAGGCCACCGACCTGCTCGAGGCCGATGACCGCATCGCCGACGTGATGCCCCCGACCCCCGGCGTCACGGTCAGTCAGGACGGGAGGACCGGCATCCTCATCGCCGGGGCCGCCGCGGACACCGACGACATGGTCCGGCTCGCCGATGAGCTCTCCGGTGACATCACCGATCTGGCCACCGACACCGTCGAGGTCTTCCCCACCGGGCAGTCGATGCTGTGGAGTGACTTCAACAAGGCCAACCATGACGCCATGATGAAGGCCGAGATGATGTCGTGGCCGGTCACTCTGATCATCCTCGTCATCGCCTTCGGTAGTCTCGTCGCCGCCGGACTGCCACTGATGCTCACCATCGCCGGCCTCGTCGCCTCCGCGGGTGCCCTGGTGCTGCTCAACTCGGTGAGCCCCATCTCGGTGTGGGCGATGAACTTCGCCCTGATGTTCGCCCTCGCCCTCGGGATCGACTACGCGCTGTTCATCGTCGCCCGTTTCCGGGATGCGTTGCGTACCTCGGACACGCCGAAGGACGCCGTCGTCGTCACCTACGGCACCGCAGGAAAGGCGGTCCTGCTGTCCGGGCTCACCGTGCTCATCAGCCTCTCCGCTGTCCTGCTCGTGCCGGCACCGGCGGTGCAGACCATGGCGGTCGGCATCATGCTCGCCGTGGTCTTCGTCCTCGCAGCGACCTTCACCCTCCTTCCTGCGGTCCTCGGGGCGCTGGGGCCCCGCGTCAATGCGGTCGCCCTACCCTTCGCCAAGCGACAGACGCACCGGTCACCGGTGTTCGCCCGGTGGGCGACGCTGCTGCGCAGACATCCGCTGATTGCGGCCGGGGCGTCCACCGGACTGCTCATCGTGCTGTGTATCCCGGTTATCGGTCTCAAGGTGGCGATGCCGTCGATCGCGGTCGTCCCCGAGGATGCACCGGTCCGCCAGGGCTACCACCTTGTCCAGGATGCCATGGGAGAGGGTGCGCCGGGCATGCTCCAGGTCATCGTCGACGACGGTGACGCCGCAGAGGCTGCACGGATCGCCGCCGCGACCGACGGCATCGGTGCGGTGACGCCGACCATGCCCGCCACCGATGATTCAGGACTGTCCATGTTCCAGGCCGTTCCTGAGGTTGACCCCTCGGACAAGGCGATGAACGGGATCCTCGAACAGTTGCGCGATGATCTGCCCGGTTCTGCCCTGGTCGGCGGTGCACCGGCGGAGAACATCGATCTGCAGGACGCCCTCGACAGTTACTTCCCGCTGATCGTCGGCGTGATCCTGCTGCTCGGCTTCCTGCTGCTGCTCATCGCACTGCGGGCACCGTTGATCGCGGTGATCGGTACGGTGGTCAGCCTGCTGTCCACCGGCGCTGCCTTCGGCGTGGCCCGGCTGATCTTCCAGAACGGGGATCTGTCCCGGTTCCTCGGCTTCGAACCGCAGGGATTCCTCGACGGCTGGGGGCCGGTGTTCTTCTTCGCGATGATCTTCGCTGTGGCGATGGACTACACAGTGTTCCTGCTCGCCACCGTGAAGGAGCACCATGAGATCGCCGGTGACTCCCCGACCGCGGTGATCGAGGGTATGGCGCATTCCGGCAGGATCATCTTCGCCGCGGCGGCGGTCATGGTCGCCGTGTTCTTCACCTTCGCCCTGGCGGAGCCGTTGCCGCCGAAGGAGATGGGTATCATCCTCGGTACCGCGGTCCTCCTCGACGCACTGCTCATCCGTCTGGTGCTCCTGCCGGCGGTGCTGATCCTCACCGGACCCGCGGCCTGGTGGTCACCGGCCTGGCTGCGCCGGATGCTGCCGGACATCAGTTTCTCCCACTGACCGATCCCACTGAACTCACCACGAAAGGTTCGACCATGTCTGACCAGCTTTCCTTCTCCACCACCGTCACCTGTCCCTTCGACGAGGCCGTGACCCGCACCCGCGGGGCCCTGGCCGCACAAGGGTTCGGCGTCCTCACCGAGATCGACGTCACCGCCACGATGAGGACGAAGATCGGCGCTGAGCTGGAGGATTTCCTCATCCTCGGTGCCTGCAAGCCGGATTTCGCCTACCGGGCACTGGAGGCGTCACGGGCGGTGGGGTTGATGATGCCCTGCAACGTGGTCATTCGGCGTGACCGGGAAGACGGCGGCATCATCCATGTCGAGGCGGTGAATCCGGCGCTGATGGTGTCCTTCGTCGGTGCTGAGGGTTCCGAGGGTGCCGACGGCGTCAGGGAGGTCGCGGAGGACGCCGCGGCCCGGGTTTCCGCGGCGATCGCGTCGCTGGCGGACGCCTGACCGACTGTCGGGGCCCGGCTCTTGGCGGGACGGCATAGACGAAAGAGCCGATACATCAGCATCACTTATGGCTGCGATGCTGATGTTAGAGGTCAGAACACTAGACTAGAAGCATTATGAATGGCCGACTGTCACTGGAATCACTGCGCTATGCTGACGCCGTGGCTGATGCGGGGTCCTTCAGCGCTGCTGTGAACCGTCACGGGTATCTTGCCGCCTTCCAATGAGGAAGGATCAACAACATGAACAAGCACTACGACCCGGAGTTCAAGGCCCGGGCCATCCGCCTGGTGCAGCAGCAACGCAGTGACTACCCGTCAATGACTGCGGTGTGCCGCGCTCTCGGTGACGAGCTCGGAGTCTCGCGTGAGACGCTGCGTAACTGGGCCCGCCAGGCCGACATCGACGCCGGAGACGCCCCCGGTGTCACCACCGGTGACAACGAGGAGATCCGGCGCCTGCGCAAGGAAATCAAGCGACTGCGGGAATCCAACGAGATCCTCAAGGCGGCGACGGTTTTCTTCGCCGGGGAACTCGACCCCCGAAACCGCTGATCATCGGGTTCATCGACCAGATGAGAAGCCAAGGCCACGCCGTCGAGTCGATCTGCCGGGTCCTGCGGGGGCAGGGTGTGGCGATCGCGGCGCGGACCTACCGTCACGCCAGGGCCACCGGCCCGTCGCCCAGGACGGTGTCCGATGCGCAACTGCTGGACACCCTCCACGGGCTGAAAGGTACCCCGGAATCGTTGTACGGACGGCGGAAAATGGTTGCCCACCTGCGGCGCCTCGGCCACGAGGTGGCGCACTGGACCGTCGACCGGCTGATGGGTGTCGCCGGAATGGCCGGGGTGAGCAGGCGCAAGTCACCGTCACGAAGCAAGAAGAACCAGCCTGAGGACCGGGCGTCGGATCTGCTGCACCGGGACTTCACCGCAGCGGCACCGAACCTGGTGTGGGTCGCGGACTTCACCTACGTGATGACCACGTCAGGCTGGGTGTACGTCGCGTTCATCGTCGACGTGTTCTCCCAGCGGCTCGTCGCCTGGCACGCGCAGACGTCCAAGGGTGTGGAACTGGTGCGGATCCCGCTGCGCCTGGCGTTGTGGGAGCGCAGACGCGGTGATCATCCGGTAGACCGTGACCGGTTGATCCATCATTCGGATGCCGGAAGCCAGTACACGGCGGTGAGGTTCACCGGTGCGCTGGCCGATGAGGGCATCAGCCCGTCAGTCGGCACTGTCGGAGACGCGTACGACAATGCGTTGATGGAGACGATCAACGGGTTGTACAAGGCCGAGTGCATCCGCAACCGGGTCTTCAGCCCCGAGGTGCTGGAGTCGGTGGTGGATGTGGAGATTGCGACGTCGTCGTGGGTGCACTGGTACAACACGTCCCGACTTCACTCGTCGTTGGGGATGGTCCCGCCGGCGGAGTTCGAGGACACGTTCTGGGCCGAACACGCTACACTGAGACAGGTGTCTGAGAAGGCCACTCAGCCAATCTAACGGCGGCAACAAAAGTGTGACGGTTCACTGCGCGACGTTTCAACGTCACCCAGCCCGCGTTGTCCTCCAGTATCGCCAAGCTCGAGGAATACCTCGGTGGACGTCTCTTTCTCCGTAACCCGCGGGGGACGCTGCCCACAGCTTTCGGGGACGTCATCCTTCCCCGCGTCAACCAGGTCGTCGTCGACCTGGAACGGGTCGAGACGGAGGCCCGGGCCTTCACGGAACGGGGGCACGGGAAGATCCGGGTCGGGACGTCACCGCAGATCGAGAAGGTCCTGGTCACCAGGCTGCGCGAACTGGTCTACGGGCCGGAGACCTACTCGCCGGAGACGCCGGGCAGGGACGCCACTCTCTTCGAGTCCGAGCTCGACCAACTGGAGGAGTACCTCCGGGGTGGGATGCTGGACGTGATCATGGTTCCGGCGCACGGACTGCTGCCGGCTTACAGTCACCGCCTGATCAATTCGGACTACCTCGTCCTCGTCGAGACCGAGGGCTCGTCGGACACGTCCGGGGAACGTGAACCGGTGACTGTCCGGGAACTGGCGGAACAAGAGCTCATTCTCGCGAGGAACGGGTGCGGGATCACCCGTACCGTCCACAGTCTGCTGGACGAGGAGGGGCTGTCCCTGGGGCGGTCGGAGGTCGAGGTCGCCAACTGTTCCACCCTGCTCAGCTGGGTGGGCAAGGGGATGGGTTCGATCCTGCTGCCGGAGCGCAACGTCACCCCGGGGCTGGCCTACCGCAGGATCCTCCGGGAGGACGGCACCTACGCGGAGATGTTCAATGAGATGATCTGGGATCCGGGTTCGCAGGACGCGGTCTATCTGGAGGCTCTGTCGCGTAAGCTCGCGGCGTCCTGTGAGTAGGTCTGCGGTATAACCGGTGCGACTAACCCCATAAAGAATGGCCGTCTACCTCTAAAGTTTTTCAATACCTAGCCTCAATGGAAGACACTTGCGGTGCACTGTCCCTGTTTCCAGGCTCTTCCGAATGAAGAGTGCGTAGCAGGTGTGCAGCAGGCCGGATGGGCCACCACAACATGTAGGGGGCCGGGGCCGGGAACGTAGAAGGACCCTGCAGTGACAGGATGAAGGTGTCTTAAGCATCCATCCAACCGCTCCAGGATCCATGTCTCACCCTACCGTTACCCCTGGTCCCGCCCCGAACCTCGTCGCCGACACGATCTGCCGGACTGCCGAGCTGGGCCTGTCGATCGACAACGCCGCCGACGCCGGGGACGTCACCCACCTGTATTGCCACCCCGTGTCGGTGTCCACCACCTGCCCGGGCTGCGGGCGGGACTGCCAGGTCCGTGACCACGTCGAACGACGACTAACAGACCTGCCCATCGCCGGGCACCCCAGTGTCCTGCACGTGCGTGTACCCCGGCTGGTCTGCGGCAACGACGATTGTCCTGTCACCGTCTTCCAGGCCCCTATCCCTCAGGCGGCCGACGATCGACAGTCCGTAACCTGCCGAGTGACCCGCTGGATCCTCCAGCGCATGGCGACCGACGGGATGAGCGTGACAGCCTGTGCCCGGGCGTTGGGTATCGGCTGGGACAAGGTCAACCAACTGGCCCTGTCGGCCTGCCGGCAGTTGTCCTATCAGGATCCGTCCCGGTTGGACCGGGTCCGGGTCCTCGGCGTCGACGAGCACAAGTGGAAGCACGTCCGTGGTGACGGGTCCCCCGGGCTTCGTCACCGTGATCGTCGACCTGACCCCGCTGGTCGACGGGGTGGGCTCGGCCCGACTGCTCGATATGGTGCCCGGCCGCAGTGCCGACGCGTTCGGCGACTGGCTCGACGCCCGCGGCAGCACGTTCCGCCACAGGATCCGGGTGGTGACCATGGACGGATTCACCGGCTACGCGAAAGCCGCGACCCAGCATCTGAGCCAGGCCCGGCAGGTCATGGACCCGTTCCATGTCGTCCATCTGGCCATCGACAAGCTCACCGCATGTCGGCAGCGGGTCCAGAATGAGACGACAGGACACCGCGGGCGGTCGGGGGATCCGTTGTACGGGATCCGGCGCATTCTGCTGACCCGTAAGTCACTGGTGACCCCGGCCAACGCGGTGAAACTTGATGACGTGCTCACCGCCGAGGCGCACCTGCCGGTGCAGGTGACGTGGTATTTCTACCAGGAGATTCTTGCCGCCTATCAGGCTGACCGGCCACGCGACGGGAAGCTGCGGATGTTCAAGGTGATCAAGGCTCTGCACGTGAAGATCCCCAATGACTTGCGGGAACTGCGGGTGCTGGGTCAGACCCTGTGGCGGCGGCAGGCTGACATCCTCGCGTACTTCGACACCGGTGCGTCCAACGGTCCGGTCGAGAACATCAACGGCAAGCTGGGACACCTGCGCGGTATCGCCCTGGGATTCCGGAACAAGGCCAACTACATCTTGAGGTCACTGATCCACTCGGGTGGACTCCGGGGCGCAATCAACGCACTCTGAAACCGGAAGAGCCGGTGAAGTCCTCGTGGTTGCCGTCGATGGTCCGGTAGTCGACGCCGGGGGCGCGTTCGTCGAGGAGGAGTTGCAGGAGGTCGAGGTCGGCGGGGTGGTGGAAGCCGAAGTCGCCGGTCTGGATGATGGTGGCCGCGCCGGTGGACACGGCGAGGTCGGTGGTGTGGATGAACGCGTGGATGTTGTCGTGGAGGTCGCCGACGAAGACGATGCGGTCGGGGTCCGGGGTGGTGTTCACGGGGGTTGAGGGTAGGGGACGTGATGGGCTGCGGACTAGTTTCGTGTGTCCGGTTCTGCGCAGGTGCAGAGTCGTAGCACTCGCGGGAGCGATTGCCGGATCGGGTTTCACAGGCACGGGTGATTCACCGGATCAGGACCGCTGCGCAGAAGTAGGACTGGGACGCGTGGACGCCCCAACACGGGGATTTGCTGTCGGGGACGTGACGTAGTTCTGCCTATGGGAGCAGCGTGTCCGGGTGTGTCTTCGGCTCGTGGCGACGTCGTCATGATCATGATGTCGGGAGTCCATGGAAAGCACGGCTCCGGCCCGGTCAACCGGTGGCGGCGGGAACGGTCGACGCGGTCGGAGTCCGGATATCAAGACGACGTGTGACCTGTGCAGTGCGGCTGATGCCACCGGGTGTTGTAACAGCTTCTGTAGCGCTGTCTGTAACACGTCCTGGAACAGTCGCTGGTGCCGCGGTGAATTTCGCTGTAACGGAGCCTGTAACAGTGCTTGTAACACCCGGCGTCGAGACTCCGGCATGTGAGTGGTCCCTCCAGTTCCGTACTGTCACCGTCCCATACGGCGAAGGGCGGAACGGGTGATGATAGCCGGTGCGTCTGCAGTTCTGTCACGGGAGCTGTAACGGCGTAACTGGCCGGATTGAGGGAGTCCGGCCGTTCCGTCGGACAGGCCTGTCACAGTCTTTACGGGGTCAACGGATGTCGGCTGTAACGGCCGGGTACCGATGCCACCGGGACTTTCCGGGGCCCGGTGTGCAGGATCGGAGTGTCCGGTTGCGCAGGTTCGGTCCCGCGGGTTCCTGTGGGGCTGGTTCTGCGCACGAGGTGGTGGCGGAGGGCTGTGGGGCCGTGTCTTCCTGCCGTGAGGAAGGGGGTGCCAGCGGTGGGATGGTGTTCGTGCAGTGGTGTTGTTGAGCGTCACGTCCTTCTGGTCCGGTGCTGCGGGTGTGAGGTTGCGCAAACTCGGTCCCGGCCTCCCACCTGCCCACCACAGAGAGAGCATCCGGAGGGGTCCGCATCACCTTCATGACGGACTTCTACGACCGTCGCAGTGAGCCGGTGGACGGGTCAGGTACGGGCGCGTACGGTGGTGACACAACTGCACACACACGATGAGTGGAGGTGGCATCCAGGATGTCCGAGACAGATTCTGCGTACCAGGGCCGGCACCGCGGGCAGCCGGCCGACGGCTCCGGTGACGGCACGGAGACCGGGAACTCCGGCGTGTCCGTCGAGGAACTGAAGGAGGAGAACGAGGAGATCGACGAGTGGGAGAAGGAGTCCTTCCCCGCCAGTGATCCGCCGGAGAACTACTGAGGGGGAACTGCTGACCGGGAATGACCGACGGTCATCCCGGCCGACCGGGCCGGGGTGAGTGGAGGGAACATCCGGTGGTTCTCGCCGTGCCTTTCGGAAAAGGTAAGGGTACGTTTATCTCATGACGTTCACTTTCCGCATTCCGGGGCGCCTGTCGCGCACCGCCACGACCCTCATGCTCGCCTCCGCGACCGCGGGCACCACCGTGCTTGTCGCACCGACGGCCGCTGCCGACCCCGATGCCCCCGCCCCCGACACCACCGCGCCCGACGCCCCGTCTGTCAGGACGCCAACACCATCTCGGTGCTCTCCGCCTACGACCAGATCGTCGCCGAGACCCGCGTCGGTATCCCGGCCCAGCTGCAGCCCCTGTTCACCACCAACGTCGACAATCTCCGCTCCGCGCTGCAGACCTCGCAGGTCGCCTACGTCGACGTCTCCCGGGACGCCTCGGAGCTCAACGACACGGCCGTGGAGAACGACGACCACTACGCCAATTTCGCGGTCGCCCGGCTCGACAAGATCCGCAACGGTGATGCGGACGCCACCGTCGCCTTCAGGGACCTGAGCCTCTCCGAGGTCGTCGAGACCCTGGTCCTCGGCATGTACTCCTTCACCGTCCCCCTGGACATCGCCGCCCGCTCCATGCCCTCGATCGGCCCGATCCCCGGCATCGGCACCGCGGCCGGCGGCACCCCGCTCATCGGCGGCTACCTCACCATCGGCTACCTCGCGAAGCTGCCGCTGCAGTACGGCTCGCAGGGCATCAAGCAGCTCGCTGACAACCTCCAGGGCAATCTCACCGCCGGCTGCTACACCGGGGACGCCGCCCCCGCCGACGGGGACCGGCTCACCCACGGTGGTGCGGCGCCCGTGGTCCCGGTGCAGCCCGCCGAGCAGGGCAACGCCGCCTATCTCGCCCTCGGCGACACGGCGACCTGTACCACCGGGGACGCCGAGACCTTCGGCGCAGCACTCGACCGCGTGGCCGAGGGAATGCGTGGCCAGGTGCCCGCCGGCCAGGAAGGTGCCTTCGACGCGGAGGTCGTACGGCTCAAGAGCAACGCCCGGACTGCGCAGGTGACGAATAACTTCATCATGAAGGAGCCGGAGGACCTCAACCCGGTTCTCGCGATGGTCGACAACCCGATGGTCACCTTCGCCTGGGGTGCGGTGCAGGGTGCGTTCGACGGCACCGCCGGGCAGTCGACCGCCGTCGCCGACCTCACTGTCGGCAACGGCATCGACTACGCCACGGTCGCCGAGGCACTGACCTCGCTGATCGCCGGCGAGATCTGGGGGACGGTCACCGCGCCGACGAACGTCAGCTATCCGGTCGGCAACCTCCTCGGCGGGACGCCGACGGTGAAGGCGTACTCCACCGTCCCCGACGTCACCGCGGCGGCGTCCTACCTGACCACCGAGAGCCTGGACGTCTACGACCACACCCTGCAGAGCCTCTGCATCGCGGGGACTGAGGGCAGCCGGGACGCCGGAGACGCGAGGTAGTCACCTCCGCCGCTGGAACAGCACCATCGCCACGGTGCGCAGTGACATGAGGAAGCCGGCGAACAGCACCACGTAGCCCATCGCCGCGTGCCACGTCAGGTCCCCGGTGAGCACCGGTCCGGCGGTGCCGAAGGCGATGAGCACCACGCCGCCGAGCACGCAGAATCCCGCGACGATCGCCACGGTGAACTGCTGCAGCAGGTTGGTGAGGAACGACCGGTCCGAGGGGTTGCGGAACATCCGCATACTCACCGACAGCCGACCGTCCTTGAGGTCGCCGACGATGCCGGAGAGCTGCCGCGGCAGGTCCCGGACCATGGGGAGGGACTCCATGAGCACACCTTCCGCGGCGTCCCGCAGGCTCGAGGGGTGGAACTGCTCCTTGACCAGTGCGGACCCCTCCTTCCGCGCGGTCTCGACGACCGGGTAGTCGGGTTGGATGAGCCGCAGCGTCCCCTCGAGTTCGCCGAGGCAGCGCAGCGCGGCGGCGACAGCTTCCGGCACCCCCAGCCGGTAGTCGTTCATCATCGACATCAGGCCACTGAACAGGGCCGTCCCCTCGCCCTTGGCGAAGCCGCCGCGGTAGCGGGAGAGCATCGCCCCCACCGCGCGCTGCAGGGACCGTTCGTCGAGATCCTCGGGGCGGTCCATGAGGCCCAGCAGGGCATCGGTGAGGATGCGGGCGTCCCCGTGCTCGATGGCGGCGAAGACCGCGGCGAGCTGCTGCCGGTCCGCGGCGTCCAGGTGGCCGACCGCGCCGAAGTCGAGCATGCCCAGTCCGACCGGACGCCGCTCCTCGGAACCGCCGGAGATCTCGAGGGACCCGACGGAGCGGGACCACTGTTCCCGCCACGTCTGGTCCCGCATGAGCAGGATGTTGCCCTGGTGCGGGTCGGCCTGGAACACCCCGTACTGCATCATCTGGCGCATCACGGAGACCATCAGCGCATCGCCGAGGGACCTGCGGTCCTCCGCGGACAGGTCGGCGAGCTCCCCGGCGGCGTCCCCCAGCGGCGTCCCGTCCAGTTCGTCCATGACGAGCAGCCGGGCGGAGGAGTACTCGTCGTAGACCTGCGGCATCACCAGCTTCGTGGCGTGCACCGCCGCGCTGATCTCCCGCATGTTCGCGGCCTCCACCGTGTAGTCCAGCTCCTCGGTGAGCGACTCGGTGAAGGCGGCGGCGATGTTGCGGATCCCCATGTCACGGCCCCAGTCGGTGCTGCGGTCCAGCCAGGTGCACAGCCGCATGAGGATGTCGGTGTCCCGGGTGACTTTCTCCCGGGTGCCGGGCCGCTGGACCTTGAGGACGACCTGCGTCCCGTCGTCGAGCCGGGCGCGGTGGACCTGCGCGACCGAGGCCGCGGCCATCGGCTCATGGTCGACCCGGGCGAAGACGTCCTCGGGGTCCGCGCCGAGGGATTCGGTCATCGCCGCGCGGATGTCCTCCCACGGTTCCGGGGAGGCGCTCGTCGTCAGCCGGCCGAGTTCCGCGGTGAACTCCTTCGGCAGCAGCGTGTCGCGCGTCGACAGGTTCTGGCCGAGTTTCACGAAGGTCGTGCCGGATTCCTCCAGCGCCTCGCGGAAGTGCCGCGCCGCCCGCCGCACCGCGGCACGGTCGTCACCGGACGCCGCGGAGGTGCCGGCCCCGTCGCCCGACCTGCCGTGCCGGTGGCCGGGACGCCGGCTGAGCCCGGGGATCGAGGAGGTCAGCCCGTGCCGGAAGAAGATCGCGACGACCTGGCGGTACCGCCGGTTGCGTGCCCGCCGGTCCCGCAGCCCCATCGCCCAGGACGCCGGGTTCGGCAGCGCCCCGGTCGGGATGATGAGCTCCAGGACGGTCAGTACCCCGGCGCCGAGGCCCAGCATCCACAGCAGGGCGATGCCGCCGAGGATGATCGCCGGGCCGGGGGAGACGTGGCGTCCGGATTCGTCGGTGAAGAACTGGTCCACCGCCAGGTACACCAGCCCACCGGTGGCGAGTGAGACGAGCAGGGCGACGATGATCGACCGGGGCCAGCCCACCGGCACACCCAGCACCCGGCGCATGACGTTGGCCAGCAGCCATGTCACCACGACAAGGGCCACGGCACCGACGATGACGCCCACCGGGACGGCGATCCACAACACGGAACTCTCCATGGCACCCAGGCTACGGGGCGTGGGGACAGGGCAACATATAGGCTGAGACGCATGCGCACCATGCACCTCAACCTCTTCGCCTACGCATGCGGACACCACGCCGCCGCCTGGCGGGCAGCGGACTCCGCCGTCGACAGGCTGGGTGACATCAGCTACTGGAGCGACCTGGCCCGCACCGCCGAGCGGGGACGCCTCGACGCGATCTTCCTCGGCGACGGCCAGTCCGCCGGTCTCGGCCGCGTCGCCGACGGCCCCACCTGGTATCTCGAACCGCTGACCACCCTCGCGGCGCTCGCCGGGGCCACCACCGACCTCGGCCTGGTCTCCACCGTCTCCTCGACCTTCTGGGACCCGTTCCACGCCGCGCGCATCGCCGCCAGCATCGACCACATCTCCGGTGGCCGCGCCGGCCTCAACATCGTCACCTCGCAGACCGACGAAGAGGCGCGCAACCACGGCATGGACAAGCTGCCGAACCACGCCGCCCGCTACGCCCGCGCCGGGGAGTTCATCGGCACCCTCAACGACCTGTGGGATTCCTGGCCGGCGGACGCCACCGTCGCCGACCGTGCCGGTCTCTACGCCGACCCCGGCAAGCTGCACCGCATCGGCCACCATGACCGCTGGTTCGACGTGGACGGCCCCCTCAACATCCCGCAGTCGCCGCAGGGGCGTCCGGTCCTGTTCCAGGCCGGCGCCTCCGAACCCGGCCGGGATCTCGCGGCCCGGTGCGCGGACGCCATTTTCACCGTCGCCTGGGACATCGACACGGCCAAGGCCTTCCGCGCCGACGTCCGCGCCCGCGCCGAGGCCTACGGCCGCAATCCCGACGACATCCTCGTCCTGCCGGGCCTCGTCACCTATGTCGGTGCGACCGAGGAGGAGGCGCACGCCCGGCAGCGCGAGCTGACTGCCCTGCTGCCCGAACAGGACGCCCTGCGCGGCCTGTCGCAGCTCATCGGCCGGGACGTCTCGGACTGGGAGCTCGACGCGCCGGTGCCCGACCTGCCGGGCATCGACGAGGTCCAGGGTTCCCGCGGGATCTACGCCACCGTGCTGCACATCATCGCCACCGCCGGAACGCGCGGTTCCGGCTGCGGTGCGGACTGCCGGCCCACCCTCCGTGAACTGCTCGGCTACCTCGCCGCCGGCGGGGGCCACGCGACCTTCCTCGGCACCCCGGCGCAGATCGCCGACGAGATGGAGCGCTGGATCGACGAGGGGGCGGCCGACGGCTTCAACCTCATGCCGCCGACCCTGCCCGCCGGGCTCGACTCCTTCGTCGACGGTGTGGTGCCGGTCCTGCAGGAGCGTGGTCGGTTGCGCCGGGACTACTCCGGCGCGACCTTCCGCGAGAACCTGCGGGAAGACCTCGGTGACTGACGACGCTCCGGTGCCCGCCGAGGTCGTCACCCTCGGTGCGACGAGCCGCGGCACGACGATGGGCGGTATCGGCACCCTGGGCCGGGAGATCAGCACCTCCGGTCCGGACCTTGATCCGGCACTGAGCTGGGTCACCGGCCTGGTCCGCAACGCGCTGACGCCGGGGTCGGTGGGGGCGCCGCGCTGCACCCCGAACTCACCGCTCGTCGGGGCAGGTACCGCCGGGAGCACCGAGGGCAGCGCCCCCGCCTTCGGTCTGGTGTCGGGGTCCTGAGCCGCACGCTGCGTCGGATGCTGACCAGCCGTGGTGGGTCGTACCCCCGGGTCTGTACAGTGTCGAACTCTCCAGACCCCCCTTCTGTACAGCGTCCGAAAGGCATTGTCGCAGGTATGCGCGATGATCAGATAGGTGCGGTGCTCCGCGAATCCAATCCCTGGTGGCTGGTACCGGTCATGAAGACGCCATCGACGGGGTGGACGGCGTCCCACAGGATGCTCCGGGACAGGGACCGTTACGATCTCGGCTACCGCTCACCGGTGCTTGAGGACGTCGCCCATGATCCGGTGGACGACAAACTGGTCATTCTCACCGGGCTATCTCCAGGATCTGGAGGCCTGGGAGGCCCTGTCGGTGGTGCTGCTCATGACCTCTTCTCTCGGTGGCGGACGGTCGAATACAGGCGTCCGGCGAGGCCACTGCAACGTTGCTGAATGCCGGAAACTATGGTCGCGCGGCATGGACCGTAGTTGACCCGCAGATGAATCCTCCCGGGTCCCCGGTGAACATCCGGTGCACAGACACTGACAAGCGCTGACATGCACAGACAGCCGGTGCGGGGACCGTTAACGTCCCCGGCATGACAACCCTCACCCGTCACCTCTCCACCGCCGTCCTCTCCGCCGCGTTGGCTGCGTCCGCTCTCCTCGCCTCGGCCCCCGCCGCCACCGCCACCGACGTGCCCGGCTCCTCCACCGGTTCTGCAGGTTCCGTAGGCAGCATCACCGGTTCGCTGCCCGGCCTGCCCGGCTCCTCCACCGCCGCCGACAACCTCCCCACCACCTTCGACCTGCAGGCCCACCGTGGTGGACGCGGTGAGCACACCGAGGAATCCCGCACCGCCTTCGAGCACGCCCTGGACCTCGGGGTCACCACCCTGGAGCTCGACATCCACATCACCCGCGACGGTGTGCCGCTGGTCTGGCACGATCCTTCGATCCAGGCGGACAAGTGCACGGACACCGCGCCGGCGACCCCGGACGACCCGCAGTTCCCCTATGTCGGCAAGGACGTCCATGACCTCACCTGGGACCAGATCCAGACCCTGACCTGCGACAGGAAGCTCGCGGACTTCCCGGACGCCGAACCCGCCGGCGGCAACCGCATCCTGCAGCTCTCCGACGTCTTCGACCTGGCCGCGCGGGATCCGCAGGTCCGGTTCGACATCGAGACGAAGGTCGAGGCCGATCACCCGGAGCGTTCCGCCGACCCGCAGCAGTTCGTCGACACGATCCTGGACGCCGCGGACGCCGCCGGCACCACCGACCGCATCACCGTGCAGTCCTTCGACTGGGCGACGCTCCCGCTGGTGCGCGAGCGGGCCCCGCAGGTCCCGCTGTCCGCCCTGTTCGATGATTCGACCTGGGCCTCCGGCTCGCCGTTCCTCGGCCCGGTGGACTACGACGGGGTCGGCGGCGACGTCATCGCCGCCGCGGAGCAGCTCGGTGTGGAGATCCTCAGTCCCGAGTCCGGGACCGACAATCCGTGGCTGGACGGCAACGGCGACGGCGGTGATGTCGCCGGCTTCGTGGACCGGGCACACGCCGCAGGATTCCGGGTGCTGCCGTGGACGGTCAACGACGTCGACGAGATGACCCGCTACCTCGATGCCGGCGCGGACGGCATCATCACCGACTATCCGACCCGGCTGAAGGACCTGCTCGAGGCGCGGGGGACCGTCTTCCGCGGCTGACCGTCGGAAAATCCGGGTCATCGTCGAAAACGCGGTGGTGTGAGCTGCATCACTGCTACAGTCGGTGACCATGTTCACGAGGAAAATGACATCAGCCACCCTGGCACTCACCGCCGCCGCCGGACTGGCGGCCGGTGTCGCCCAACTCCCGCAGGCCGCCGCCGCACCGGACGCCCCGCTCGGGTCCGTGGGAATCCCCGGCCCCGCCTATCCGGGCGTCCCCGTCCCGCAGGACAGCACCACCGGCAACGGCCCCGGGGCGTCCGACTTCGTCGACGCCTTCGTCCAGTCCTTCAGCAACCCGCGCCTGGCCCCGGTCGGCGCCGACGACTGGGGCTGCGTCCCGTCGGCGGAGCACCCGGAGCCGGTGGTCCTCGTGCACGGCACCTGGGAGAACGCCTACGACAACTGGTCCGGACTGGCCCCGGCGCTCAAGGACGAGGGGTACTGCGTGTTCACCCCGAACTTCGGGGTGGCGGACCCGCCGACCAAGGGCGGTGCCGGGTCACTGCTGCCGAACGCCTTCGCGACGAAGGACATCGCCGAATCGGCCGGTGAGATCTCCGACTACGTCGATGCGGTGCTCGGTGCCACCGGCGCGGCCAAGGTCGATCTCGTCGGTCACTCGCAGGGTGGTCTGCTCGCCCGCCAGTACCTCGCCTTCAACGGCGGTGCGGACAAGGTCGACACGACCGTCACGCTGGGGGCGACGAACCACGGCACCACGCTGTCCGGCATCGGCAACCTCGACCGATTCATCGCGCGGCTGGGCCTGAACCTCGATCCGGTGCTCGACTACGTCGTCGGCGAATCCGGGATGCAGCAGGTCTACGGATCGCCGCTGCTCAACGGGCTCAACGCCGGTGGCGACACGGTCCCGGGCGGGAAGTACACCGTGATCGGCACAAAGTATGACGAGGTCACCACCCCGTACTCCTCGACCTTCCTCACCGCCGGGCCGGACGCCACCGTCGACAACATCACCGTCCAGGACGGCTGCGACATCGACCATTCCGACCACATCTCGATGGTCTACTCGCCGCGGGTCATCGACCTGGTGAAGAACGCGCTGACGCCCGGGTCGGTCGAGTCGCCGCGCTGCACCCCGAACTCGCCGGTCATGGGCGCAGGCACGGAGGAGCCCACCGAGGGGCTCAGCGGTCCGTTCGGCTGGATCTCGGAGAACGCGCAGCCGCTGCCCGACCAGCTCATCCCGGGTTCCTCGCTGTAGCGTCCGCCGCCGGCGGCGCTCAGGGAAATTAGCAGTTCAGGGACGTGATATCAGCGAAGGCTAACTTTTTTTAGAAAAAACCGATAAATGTAGACGCGATCGGCCGGCGCGAGGTAGCTTGGCCCCCATGACCACACAGAAGAGCATCTTCATCTCCGGCGGCGCCGCGGGCATCGGCCGCGAAGTCGCCCTCAAGTTCTACAACGCCGGCTGGCTCGTCGGCGCCTACGACATCGACGAGGCCGGGCTGACCAGGCTCGCCGCGGACGCCCCCGGCATCGTCACCGGTACGCTCGATGTCACCGACTACGGCAACTGGGTCGAGGCACTCGCCGACTTCACCTCCCACACCGGCGGCACGCTCGACGTGCTGGACAACAACGCCGGCATCATCGGTGACCTCGACATCGCCGAGCAGGCCGAGGGGCTGATCGCCAAGCAGATCGAGATCAACTGCACCGGTGTGACCTTCGGCGCGAAGGCCGCCTACCCCTACCTCAAGGCCACCCGGGGCGCGCACATGCTGTCCATGGGCTCGGCGTCCGGCATCTACGGCCAGCCGCACATCACCCCGTACTCCGCCTCGAAGTTCTACGTCCACGGCTTCACCCAGGCCATGAGCCTGGAGTGGCGCAAGGACGACATCCGGGTGGTCAACCTCATGCCGCTGTGGGTGAAGACCAAACTCGCCGACGTGGAGGCGAAGTCCACCAAGCGCCTCGGTGTGCGGATCAGGACCGAGGATGTCGCCGACGCGGTGTGGAAGGCCGTCCACCCGAGGAACTGGTTCGAGCGGCAGCGCCAGGACTACTCCGTGTCCTTCCCGGACCTGGCCCTGCGGCTGTCCGCCCGGTTCGCCCCGGCCCCGGTCGTCCACCTGGTCAACCAGCTCATCGCGGGGTAACCGACCGCCGGCGGCTCATCGCGGGTTGCCCGCCGTCGCTGTCCGGGGGACTGCTAGCATCTGAGCATGTTCATGAGGAAAACGAATGTCCTGCTCACGGCGTCCGCGCTGGCTCTCGGGGCGGCGCTCGCGGCGCCGCAGGCGGTCGCCGCGCCGGATGCCCCGCTCGCCGCCGTCGGTGTCCCCGGCCCGGACTACCCTGCGGTGCCGGCGCCGCAGGACAGCACCGTGCCAGGGGACCCGGCCACTGATGCGGCTGCTGACCCGCGGGCCACACCGCCCGGCGCCAACGACTGGGACTGCCGGCCCACCGCGGAGCACCCGCGCCCCGTCGTCCTCGTGCACGGTACCTGGGGGAACGCCTACGACATCTGGAAGGACATGGCGCCGGAGCTCGCCGCCGACGGCTACTGTGTCTTCGCCCTGAACTACGGGGAAGCGGACCTCGCGACCAAGGGCGGGTACCGGTCGACCGACCCCGGCACCTACGCGACGAAGGACATCGCCGCATCGTCGGTCGAACTCGACGACTACGTGGACGCCGTCCTCGGTGCCACGGGTGCAGACACCGTCGACCTCGTCGGCCACTCACAGGGTGGACTGCTCATCCGGCACTGGCTGAAGTACCACGCCGGGGCGGAGAAGGCACAGAACGTCGTCACCCTGGGGGCCACCAATCACGGCACCACGATGAACGGCCTCGGCACCCTCGACCGGCAGATCGGCGGGTACGGCGTGGACCTCGACCCGACGCTCGACTACATCGTCGGGGAGGCGGGCGTCCAGCAGATCTACGGGTCGCCGCTGCTTGAGGACCTCAACGCCGACGGGGACACGGTGCCCGGCATCGACTACACGGTCATCGGCACCCGGTACGACACGACCAGCACGCCCTACGAGGCCACGTTCCTCACGGCGGGCCCGGGGGCGACCGTCGACAACATCACCCTGCAGGACGGCTGCGAGATCGACCGGTCGCCGCACGGGATGACCGCATCGCCGCGGGTCATCGACCTCGTCCGCAACGCCCTGACCCCCGGCTCGGTCCCCGAGCCGCGGTGCGTGGCGGTGGGGGAGGAGTAGAGGGGAGACCGGACTCTCACACCAGCCAGTAGGTCACGTCCGGCCCCCACCCGCCGATGACGGACGCCGCCTCCACTCGACCGGTTGAGCCGGCCGCGCCGGCGGCGCCGGGGACCGGGATGCACCGGGTGGCCGCGGCCAGGTAGCCGGCGACGGTGAGGTGCACGGCGTCCCATTCCTGCGCGACCTGCGACCAGTCCGGGACGAGCCAGGGGCCCGCCTCCCGGGAATCCCGGCCGGTCACCTCGTACCACACGCCACGGTAGGACCAGGTCACCTCCAGCGGGAACTCCCGGCACAGTGCGGCCCAGTCGTCGGCACCGGTGATCTCCCGGATCCGGGACCCTGTCGGCGGTGTGAACCGGCCGGCGGAGAAATCATCCTCCCACCGGTCCTCGATGAACAGTGCCTGCACCGGATCCGTCGGCCCGGTCGTACCCGGCCACCGACGGCTCGACGTCGGGACGCACCACAGCGGCAGCGACCACCAGTTGCCACCGGGGACGTCCTCCGGTGCCCGACGCCGCTCCGGGCCGGTGTCGTGCCGCTGCTCGGTCGTCCGGGTCTCCGCACTCCAGTCGCGCAGGTTCGCCGCCCGCTTCTCCGGCGGGATGTCGGGGACCGGGTCGGCGTCGGTGTCGCTGCGACCCCAGCTCACCGACCACTGGTCGGTGAGGTCCGGGGTGGACCACCACCAGTCGGTCACCGGTGACGCGGCGAGGTGTTCCGCCACGGGGCGGAGCGCCTCGCGGACGGCGGGATGTGCGGCGAGTGCGTCGTAGCCGTCGGGTTCCTGCCAGTACATCGCCGCACTGACCGACAGATCGAGAGCACTGTCGAGGGACTCCGCGGCGGGGTCGGGCAGCGGTGGCCCGGCCGCGAGGACCTCCCCGATGAGCCGGGCGACGGCCTCGGGGGTGCCGGGCGTCTCTGACGTCTCCGGCGCAGCGGATGTGTCGCCGGAGCCGTCACTGTCGTCGCCGTCGTCACCGGCAGCGTCGTCGTGGACGAACCGGACATACCGTGCGCGCCGGTCCCGCTGCGGATCGAGGGCGTCGGCGACGGTATGGACAGCCCGGGAGACCGGGAATCCACCGTCCGGGCCGGTCGGCTGTTCCACCCCGGTGAGGAATTCGAGCAGGACGCGGCGTCCGCGGGGACCGGCGAGGAGGTCGTCGGCGCGGGACGCCGTCTGCGGTGAGTCGGTGGGCATCCCCCGACTCTACGTGGCCGCCGCTACCGCGCTCCGGCCTTCTCGGCCGCCCTCTCGGCTGCCTTCTCTGCCCGCTCGACCCGCGCGGCCTCCTCGGCCCACAGCTGGTCGCGGTCCACGGCCTTCCCGTCGCGCACCACGATCGGCGACGGGGACGCCGGGGCGGTCGGCTGCGGCGGGTCGTAGCTGCCCACCGGCATCCGGCCACGGTCCCACGGCTCATTCCACTCGTCGTAGTCCGCACGGTCCTTGCGGCGGCGGCGCATCGAGGTGCGCAGCACCTCCACCGTCCGGGACAGGCGCAGGGCCTGCGTCCGGTTCTCCACCTGCGGGCTGTTGCCCATCATCGGCTGGCGGGCCGACTCGGGCAGGAACCGGACCGAGACCAGGCCGACGACGCCGAAGATGATCAGCCACACGGCCGGCCACCAGGTGCCGAACACCGGGATCAGCGCGGAGTTGATCATCGGGGTGGTGCCGGCGAACACCGCGACCGACAGGTTGTAGCCGATGCCGAGCGCGGCCATCCGCGTCCGGGTCGGGAAGATCGCCGGCAGGGTGGCGGCGACCGGCCCGGCGAAGATGCCGAGGTCCAGGGCCAGCAGCGCACAGCCCAGGAAGATCAGCACCATGTTGCCGGACTGCAGCATGGCGAAGACGGGGAACGCGATGACCACCAGGCCCACCGCGGCGGTGATGAGCACCGGGCGGCGTCCGATCCGGTCGGAGAGGCGTCCCACCGGGTGGGCGGTGACCACGGTGATCACGATGGCGATGAGCACCAGCATGTCGGACTCGAAGACGGTGGTCTTGTGCTCGGCGAACTCGGTGAGGTAGGTGTTCATGAACGAGGTCAGCGTGTAACTGAGCACGTTGTACACCGCCACGATGCCCAGCAGGACCAGCATCTCGCGCTTGTGGTTCTTCAGCAGGTAGACCAGGCCGGTCTTCTGCACACCGGTCTCCGCGGTGGCGGCGTCCTCCTTCTCCTCCGCTTCGGCGACGGCCTCCTGGAAAGCGGGCGAGTCCTCGAGCTTCAGGCGCAGGTACAGGCCGACCACGCCGAGGATGCCGGCGCACCAGAACGGCAGCCGCCAGCCCCAGGCCTCCATGGTCTCCTGGCCGAGGGTCGCGTTGAGCAGGGCGACGAGGCCCGCACCGAGCGCGAAGCCCAGGTAGGTGCCGGAATCCAGGAAGGATCCCCAGTAGCCGCGCCGGTTGTCGGGGGCGTACTCGGCGGTGAAGGTCATCGCCCCGGCGTACTCACCGCCGGCGGCGAAGCCCTGGATGAGCCGGGCGCCGATCAGCATCAGCACCGCCGCCCAGCCGGGGACGAGGCTCACCGGGATCAGCCCGATGCACACCGTGCCGATCGCCATCATGATCATCGTGGTGGCCAGTACGGACTGCCGGCCGATCCTGTCGCCGAGCGGGCCGAAGACGATGCCGCCGAGCGGGCGGATGATGAAGCTGATCGCGAACGTGCCGAACGTCGCCACGAGGGCGAGGGATTCGGGGAGATTGTCGAAGAAGACGGTGGACATGGTGACGGCCAGGTAGCCGTACACGCCGTAGTCGAACCACTCCATCATGTTGCCCAGCGAGGCGCCGCCGGCGGCGCGCTTGAGGGTGGGCTTGTCGACGACGGTGACGTCATCGGGGGTGTACGGCTTCTGCAGGCTGGACGCGTGGCGCCGGTAGCGGCGGAGTTTGGCGTCCCTGACCTTCTCGTGCACCTGTCTGGTTGTGCGGGGCATGGTCTGCCTCCCGTGTTGTCGTCCCGCCGCGGGAGGATACCCGGCGGCGAGCCCGCAGCCGCGCGGTCGGCAGCGTCACCTGCCGGGGTCCGCGGTCGTGCGGGGAACTCTTCCACGGTTACCGGACGCCACGTGGCCGACGCAAAACAGTGACCGTCGTTCACCACGGTGGATACCGGTGCTGATGTGCGGCGACACCGCCCCGCAGATTTCTTGCGCCCGCCCCCGGAAATGCCGCCGGTCGCCGGTGTCCGGGGCCGGTGTCCGGGGCCGGTAAACTGGGGGCAATGACCCACCCCCTCACTGACCCGCAGCCCGCCCACCCGACCGCGAAATTCTGGGCGGTCATCAGCGTCCTCACCCTCGGCGGACTGCTCTTCGGCTACGACACCGGCGTGATCAACGGTGCCCTGCCGTCGCTGACGAAGGACCTCGGACTCTCGTCCGCCATGGAGGGGATCGTCACCTCCGCCGTGCAGTTCGGCGCGATCTTCGGCGCACTCTACGGCGGCCGGATCTCCGACCGGACCGGACGCCGCACCGCGGTCACCGGAGTGGCCGCGGTGTTCCTCGTCGGCTCCCTGGGCTCCGTCCTCTCCCCGGCGTGGCCGGTGCTCGCCCTGTTCCGGGTGGTGCTCGGGCTGGCGGTCGGGGCGGCGTCCGGCATCATCCCCATCTATCTCGCCGAACTCGCGCCCACCCGACTGCGCGGCCGGGTGGTGAACCAGAACGAGTTCATGGTCGTCTTCGGCCAGCTCATGGCGTTCACCGTCAACGCGGTCATCGCCACCAACGTCGGCGGGGGCGGCGGGGAGGAACCCGGCACGTGGCGCTGGATGCTCGCCGCCTGCGTCATCCCCGCCGTCGGTCTGCTGGTCGGCATGCGGTTCGTGCCCGAGTCGCCGCGCTGGCGGGAGGCCCGGCGGACCGGGACGACCGGACGCCGCCTCGCGGCCCGCGACCTGTTCGCCGAACCGTGGCTGCGCCGCATCATGGTCATCGGCATCGGCCTGGCGGTCATCAACCAGATCTCCGGAATCAACGTCGTCCAGTACTACGGGGTGTCGATCCTCACCGACGCCGGCTTCGAGGGGGACACGGCCTTCATGGTCAACCTGCTCATCGGGGTCGCCGGGGTGGCCGGCATGGCCGTGTCACTGGTGCTCAACCAGCACGTGCGGCGCCGCGTGATGATGACGGTCGGACTCTGCTGCACCACCGGGGTGCTGCTGGTCATGTCGCTGACCTCGATCCTCGCCGACGACGGCAACCCCGCGAAGAAGTGGGTCATCCTCGTCGCCATCGTCGCCTTCGTCGGCATCGTGCAGGGCTCGGTGAACGCCATGACCTGGCTGCTCATGTCCGAGATCTTCCCGATGCGGGTCCGCGGTGAAGCGATGGGCCTGGCCGCCGGGGTGCAGTGGACCGTGAACTTCATCGTCGCCCTCGGCTTCCCGTACGCGGACTCGGTGCTGTCCTTCGGGCCGACACTGCTCATCTTCGTGGTGCTGCAGCTCATCGCCGTGGTGTGGTTCCACCGCACCGTGCCCGAGACCAAGGACCGCACACTCGAACAGATCGAGGAGGGGTTCCGCGCCCACCCCTGACACAGGTCACGGGTGAACCGTGACGCGCGGGGGATTCGGTGGGCCGGTGAAAGCGGTTGACTGGAGGTATGTCCACCACAGCAGCCCCACCCACCACCGTCATCCGCGCCACGGGTCTGCACAGGCACTTCGGCGCCGGCGACCGCACCGTGCGCGCCGTCGACGGCATCGACCTCACCGTCCACCGCGGCGAGATCGTCGGCCTGCTCGGACCCAACGGCGCCGGAAAATCCACCCTCATCGACCTCATCCTCGGCCTCACCACACCCACGGCCGGCACCGTCGACGTCGTCGGCACCACCCCGGCAGCCGCCGTCGCCGACCAGCGCATCGGCGCGGTCATGCAGTCCGGCGGCCTGCTGCCCGACCTCACCGTCGCCACCACCGTCCGCATGATCGCCTCGACCTACCCGCATCCGCGCCCGGTCGACGACCTGCTGGGCCTCGCCGACCTCACCGCCATCGCCCACCGCCGGGTGGGGAAGTGCTCCGGCGGTGAGCAGCAGCGGCTCCGCTTCGCCCTCGCCCTGGTCGGCGACCCCGAACTCCTCATCCTCGACGAACCGACCGCCGGCATGGACGCCACCGCCCGCCACCGCTTCTGGGACACGATGGCCGACCGCGCCGCCGACGGCACCACCGTCGTCTTCGCCACCCACTACCTCGAAGAGGCGCAGAACTTCGCCCGCCGCATCGTCCTCGTCGACGACGGCCGCATCACCGCCGACGCCAGCCCCGACGAACTGCGGGAGTACGACGCCGGCCGCGTCCTCACCTGGACCCGCGACGGCGCCACCCGCACCGAGGACGTACCGGACGCCGCGGCGTCCGACGCCCGCGCCCGCACCCTGCTCGCCGACCCGGCGGTCAGCGACCTGCGCATCGCCGCGCACACCCTGGAGGACACGTTCCTCCGGCTGACCCGGAAGGACCCGTCATGACCACCGCCACCGGCCCCGTCCTGCGCACCCTGCGCTTCACCGGATTCGACCTGCGGCGCCTCATCAGCGACTGGGCGATGCTGTTCTTCTCCATGGCCCTCCCGGTCATCTTCTACCTCGTCTTCGGCGCCGCCATGGGCTACGGCTCCGAACCCTTCGGCTCCGGCAACGTGAAAGCCTCCGTGATGATCGGCATGGCCCTGTACGCCGGAATCACCGGGGCCGTCGCGGCGTCCGGTAACGTCGTCGTCGAGACCAAGACCGGCTGGGGCAGACAACTCGCCCTCACCCCGCTGACCACCGGCCAGCGGACCGCCGCCACCGTCGCGGGGATCCTTGTCCGCGCCGTGCTGCCCGTCCTCGCCGTCTTCACCGTCGGGGCGCTCACCGGTGCGGTCATGCCCGGCGGGGCGTGGCTGGCGTGCCCGCTGCTGTGCGTGGCTGGTGCGGTCCCGTTCGGGTTCTACGGGATGATCTGGTCACTGCTCGTCGCCACCGACACCTCGGTGAGCATCGCCAGCACCTCCGTCGTCATCCTCGCCTTCCTCGGCAACGTGTTCATGCCGCTGCCCGAGGGACTGCTCACCGTCGGACGGTTCACCCCGCTGTACGGCGTCAGCGCGCTGGCGCACTGGCCGCTGGGACACGGTGAACAGACCGTGAGCTTCGGCGAGGGCTCGACCACCGACCCGCTGTGGTGGGCACTGCTCAACATCGCGGGCTGGACCGTGGTCTTCGTGACCGCGGCGATCGCCCTGCAGCACCGGGAACGGGGGCGGCAGTGACGGCAGGGTCGGCAGTGACGGCAGGGTCGGCGGGGCCGGTGCGCCGGTTCGACACCACCGCCAGCCTCCTGGCCTCGGTGTGGTTCGTCATCCTCGTCGTCCCGGTGGCCACCGTGCTCACCGGCGACGACCCCTGGTGGCAGAAGGTGGCCGGCACGGTGCCGTTCATCGCCTTCGGGGCCGTCTACGCCGTGGCGTTCGGCGTGCTGGCCCACACCCCGGCCCGGTTCTCCACCCGCGGCAGGTACCTGTTCTGGCTGGCGCTGCTGGCCGCCCTCACACTCGTCGCTGCGGTGACCACCGGCATCGGCTCCGCCTACCTGGTGCCGTTCCTCGTCGCGTACCTGGCCTTGCCCCTGCCGCCGGCGCGCAGTATCGCCCCGGTGGCGGCGATCACCGTGGCCTCCAGTTGGGCGGTGTTCATCGCCGGCGAACCGTACTGGCCGGGATTCCTCGGCGCCACGCTGGTCTCCCCGGTACTCGTGTACCTCATCGCCATGGCGTCCCACCGTGCCGAACGGGAACAGCAGCTCGCCCATGACCTCGACCAGACCCGCCAGCGCGAGGCCATGGCCGTCGACGTCCACGACCTGCTGGGGCACTCGCTCACTGTCGTCACCCTGAAAGCCGAACTCGCCGCCCGGCTCGTCGACACCGACTCCGCGGCGGCGAAGGCGGAGCTCGCCCAGATCGCCGGCCTGTCGCGGACCGCACTGGCCGAGGTCCGCGCCACCGTCACCCGGATACGGCAGCCCGATCTGGCCGGGGAGCTGGCCGGCGCGCGCCGGGCGCTCGAGACCGCGGGCATCGCGGCGTCCGTCCCGGAGGCGTCCCCGGCCGGCGCGGGCCCGAACGACCGGCTGTTCTCCTGGGTGGTGCGTGAGGCGGTGACCAACGTGGTGCGGCACTCGGGCGCGACTGGATGCACCGTCGAGCTCACCGGGCACAGTGTGTGCGTCCACGACGACGGGCACGGGTTCGACGGTGTGGCGGGCAACGGGCTGCAGAAACTGCGTACCCGGGTCACCGACGCCGGAGGTACGCTCACCGTCACCTCGGATGCCACGGGCACCACCGTGGCCGTCACCATGACAGGAGAGCCCTCATGATCCGCGTGCTCATCGCCGATGACCAGGACCTGGTCCGCGGTGCCCTGGCCGCCCTGCTGGGGACGGAGCCGGACATCACCGTCGTCGCCCAGGAGGGGTCGGGTGACGGGGTACGTGATGCCGTCCTGGAACACCGGGTGGACGTCGCCCTGCTCGACATCGAGATGCCCGGGATGACCGGTATCGACGCCGCCGCACAGGTCAGCGACGCGGTGGCGGCGGGGGAGACCACCTGCCGGACCGTCATCGTCACCACCTTCGGACGTCCCGGCTACCTCCGACGGGCGCTGGACGCCGGGGTGAGCGGGTTCGTCGTCAAGGACACCCCACCGGACCAGCTCGCGGAGGCCGTGCGACGGGTGCACGCCGGGCTCCGGGTCGTGGACCCGGCGCTGGCGGAGGAGTCCCTGTTCACCCCGGCCTCCCCGCTGACCGCCCGGGAGGTGGAGGTGTGCCGGGCGGCGGAGCCCGGCGGGCCGGTGCGGGCGGTCGCCGCGCGGCTGCACCTGTCGCCCGGGACGGTGCGGAACCATCTGTCGTCGGTGATCGGCAAGACGGGGACCACGAACCGGTACGCGGCGGTGCAGGCCGCCCGCGACAACGGGTGGTTGTGAGGGGACCGTCCTTTCTCTCAGCGGGTGCCGGCCTCGACCTGACCGGCGTCCGGTGACCGACCCCGGCGTGTGCGCATCGCGCGACGGGAGGATGGTCCGGGGCCGGTGCCACCATCCCCACGTCGCGCGATGCGTGCAGCGGCTGGCTGTCCCGCGCGGATGCGGTGGGAGCATGAGCCGCTCCATGCCAGGTCCGCGCCCCGCTCTCACCGGACTGGTCGCCCTCGGTTGCACCACCGCACTGCTGGCGGGCTGTTCACAGGACGACAGTCCGGCGGACGGGGACAGTGCCGGCGCCACGGTGACCGCGACGCAGACTGTCACGCAACCGGCCGGCGATCCGACCGCCCCGGCGCAGAACACCGGCCGGTCCCCGGCTCCCGACGAGGGTGGGGGCGAGGTAGGAGGAGACACTTCCTGCCGGAACACGCCTGTCAGCAACCCGTTGACCGGCGACCAGCCCATCCCGGTGCGGTTCGCCGACCGCCCGGAGAGCACGGACATCAACTTCTACTACACCGCCGGCGGAGAGGACATCGACCCCTGCATGCCACTGAGCTGGGTGACGTTGAAGGGGCACCGTGGCACAAGTGAAGACGGTGCCACGACCGGCAGCATGAGTGAGACCGTCGCCCTGTTCGCCGACGGGCAGCTGGTCACCGACCCCGCCCCGATCCTCGCCCGGCGCATCGACTCGGTCGACCGCATCGACGACAGCACTGTTCGGGTGAACTACGCCTTCTACACCGACGCCCCGGCCGTGGTGAATGAGTCGGAACCCGGGTCCGCGACCTTCCACTGGGACGGTTCCCGGATCATCGTCACCGACAACACGCTCCCGATCGAGCAGAACCAGCGGGCGGCGACGCTCGACCTGACCGGCGTCCGGTGAACGACCCCGGCGTGTGCGCATCGCGCGACGGGAGGTTGGTCCGGGGCCGGTGCCACCATCCCCACGTCGCGCGATGCGTGCAGTGGCTGACTGCGGTGACTGTGCGCCGCCGCCCACCGCCCACCGCCCCCGCGCACCGCACGCGGTAGAACGGACAGCATGACTCTCACGTGGCAGGCCGCATCCCCGCCCGGCGGCTGGGGCAGCGCCCTGGCGAACTCCCTCGGCATCGCCGCCTGGCGCATCCCCGTCGTCATCCTCTGCGCGGTGGGTGTCTACCTGGCCTTCCTCGTGCTCGTCAGACTGTTCGGCACCCGGATCCTCACCGCCTGGTCCACGTTCGACGCGGTGGTCATCATCATGTTCGGCGCCGTCGCCGGCCGTGTGATCATCGGCCACCCGCCCACCCTGGCCGCCGGCGTCATCGGCCTGACCACCCTCATGGTCATGGAGGTGATCTTCGGCCAGGTGCGCAAGATGCGCGCGGTGCACACCACCGTCACCTCACCGCCGGTGGTGATCATGGCCCACGGCCGCGTCCTCGCCGACGCGATGGCCCGCCAGCACGTCCACCGCACCGACCTCGCCAGCGCCCTGCGCCGCGCCGGGGTGACCGACCCCGCCCAGGTCCAGTGCGTGATCGTGGAACCCACCGGCGCCCTGTCGGTGCTGCGGGAGGGCACCCCGGTCGCCCCGGAGCTGCTCCACGGGGTGATCGGGGCGCACCTGGTCACCCGTCCTGACGGACCTGCGGACCACGGGTCCCGCGGGTAGCGCCGATGACCAGCGGGATCGAGGCGACGGTCACCACTGCGCCGAAGACGAAGATCGGCACATAGGCGGTGTGCGGCTCCAGCAGGGCGATGACGAAGGGCACGAAGAAGCCGACGTAGGTCAGCGCGTAGAACACGGCGGTCAGCGCGCCGAGCTGCTCGGCCGGGGCGATGCGCTGCACCTCGCGGAGTCCGGAGACCATCATGATGCCGTAGGCGGTACCGAGGACGACCGCGGCGGGCACCATCACCCAGGCTGCGGCGGTACCGGGGGCGAGGCTGCACAGCAGGACCGCGAGCAGCATCCCGACGGTCGCCGCCCCCAGTCCGAGCACGGCGGGGTGGGGGCCGCGTCCGGAATCGGCGTGGCGTCCGACCCAGGGTTGGACGAACGCGCCGGTGAGCATGGTGATCCCGGCGATGACGCCGGTGTAGGCCACGTTCGGGCCGACGGCCTGCGCGGCGACGGGGGCGAGGGCGGCGAAGGAGGTCGTGGCGCAGCCGAACGCCCACGGCGCCCAGGAGGCGACCGAGGCGAGGAACCTCGGTTGCCGCGCGGTGGCGGGGATCAGTGCCGGACGCCGCGGCGTCCCGCCTGACCCGGCGGCGACGGCGTGCGCGGGCGGCGGCGGGGCCGGGGTGGTCCAGATCAGCGGGGTGCAGACCAGCACGAGCACCAGGTGCACCACCAGGGTGGTGACGTCCGGGCCGGGGATCCACTCCGCGACGGGGCCGGCGACCAGCGGGCCCATGCCGAAACCGGCGGAGGTGGCGACGGTGGCGCGCCGGGCGGCGACGCCCGCGCCGGCGGAGGCCGGGGTGACCTCCTTGAGCCAGGACGCCCCGGCCGCGAGCACCAGTCCCACCGCGATGCCGGTGATGAGGCGTCCGATGACGAGCAGGACGGGGCCGGCCGCACCACCGGTGCCGAGGTGGGCCAGCAGGGTGACGGCGGTGCCGGCCATGGAGAACAGGAGGGCGGGGCGGACCGCGGCGCGGCGCCCTTTCCGGTCCGACATCGGTCCGCCGACCATGAGGGCGGGGACGAGGCCGAGGACGTAGATGGCGAGGGTGAAGTTCACCTGGGCCTGGCTGAGATCGTGGACCTCCCGCATGACGGGCAGCAGCGGGGCGAAGAGGTTCGCGCCGACGGCGACGAGGAACATGCCGAGGGCGACGCGGAACCACGCGGCGGGGCCGGTGGTCGCACGGGGGGCGGGGCCGGACGCTGCCGCGGGCGTGGACGCGGCGGGGGGCGCCGTGGGGACTGCGGTCTCCTCTGTGCAGACTCTGGGCGATTCTTGTGCCATGGCTCACACTATCGCACAGGAAAGTATGTTCCTGCGGCACGGGGGTGGTCTACCGGGTGTGTGGTCAGGCCTGGTTGGTGCGGGGGCCTGCCACTCTCCGGTATTTACGTATACGATATTGCTATGAGTGAGCACCTGTTGCACGGCAAGCCCGTCACTGACGAGCAGATCCAGGCGTGGGCCGACGAGGCCGAGGCCGGCTACGACCTGTCGACCCTTCCTGCGCCCCGCCGGGGTCGGCCGACTGTCGGTGACGGCCCGGGGACCGTGGTTCCGGTCCGCCTCGACGCCGCGACGATCGACGCATTGACCGAGAAGGCGAAGGCTGAGGGGATCACCACCCGCTCCGAGGCGATCCGTACGGCGATCCGCCAGTGGACCCGGGGTGGGACCCGCGACCCCCATGCCGCCTGAGTTTGATCGACCGGCGCTGCATCGCTCGGCCCAGAAGCACTACCGGAGAGACCGCCTCACCGACGATGCGGTCATCTATGCGGCGACCCATGTGCTGTCCTCCCGGCCACTCGATGATGAGGACAATCCCCGCCGGTGGTTGATGCTCGGCATCGACCCGGCCGGCCGGGTCCTGGAGCTGGTCGCGATGATCTTCGACGACGGGTACACGTTGGTCATCCACGCGATGAAGGCCCGGGGAAAATACCTCGAGGACCTGTAGCCGGCGTGCCCTGTCCGCGGTTGGTGTCGACAATGCCCTGCCGGGGGAAGATGTCCTTCTGGAACTCCTTGACCTCGGAATATCCGGGCTTTCCCTTGCGCATGACGTGGACCGTTCCGGTCACCCCGTGGTCGGCATAGTAGAGACCGAGGACGCGACGTTCCTGGGCGGTGGTGTTGCAACTCCATGATCCGATCTTGCCGGGGACGTGCCACCGGTGCAGCGGCCGGAATGGGGGACGGGAATCGGGAAGAAGAGGGGCCGTTGGTTGCCCGTTGAAGTCAACGGGATACCTCGTGGTTTTCGCGAGTCAGTCAGCGGAGAAGGGGTGGATGGATCTGACGGCGACTCAGCGCAATGCGGCGGCGAACGTCTGGGATTTCCTCACCCGGACTCCGACGGAGCAGAACGGCAACGGTGGCAGTACAAACCGACCGTTCGAGGATCCGCGCGGATCTGGTACGCGGTGGATGCGGACAACAAAGGCGGCAGCCTGCCCTCTCATGATCGTGGCGTCCACCCGTGGGTGTCACGACTGTCTGCATCCGGGGGCGGATTCAGACGGTCGTGAAGACGGGAACCCCGTTCTACCGGCGAACACACTGTGCCAGATCTCGTTTCAGCCGTCGGACTTGACCCTCACGTAACGTCAGGGTCGAGAGTGAGCGACATGACCGACCACTACAACGCTTTCGAGATCAGCCCGGTACCCGCTCCGCACCCCGGAGTCTCAGCGCCTGACCTGTACCGGGGCATCTACGGTATGCCTATGTTCATCACGGTCCGGACGCGGGACATCGACCGCGCTGAACAGTTCTGGAACCGGGGACCCGGCTTCTTCACCCTGTTCTCCGTCCCCGGTGTGATGGTGCATTTGCGGCGGTGGGCGTTCCAGGACGTTCTTCTTGTCGCAGATGGAGCATCGCAGACCGTGGATGCCCCGGCCCCGGGCGTGACAGTCAGCTTCGCCTGCGTACTCACCGAGATCGACAGCATCGCGGAACACTGCACGGCAGTTCTCCCAGGTTGCGCAGCTGACCCGGAGGACACCCCGTGGAACACGAGGGACCTGCGGATATGTGCTCCCGACGGGGTGCGGATCATCATGACCGCGGCGAAACCCCTCGACCCGGACAGTGCGGAGGCGGCGACCCTGGCAGACATCGGTATCACCGCTCCGGACCAGACGGAGGGGGAGCACGATGCGTGACCAGGACGATCCCGGCATCACCGTCGGCGAGGCCGCCGAATCCCTGGGCGTCACCGTGCGCACGCTCCACCACTGGGACGCCATCGGCCTGGCGTCCCCGTCAGAACGCGGAGGAAACGCCTACCGCCGGTACACCGCCGGCGACCTGCGGCGTCTCCAACGGATCATGGTCTACCGCGAACTGGGGGTTCCGCTCCCCGAGATCGCCATGATCCTCGATGACCCGGACACCGACCCGGTGCAGTCCCTCAACGACCAGAAAACGCGGATCCTCGACAAGGTCGCCCACCTCGCGGAACTGGAGCGCGGGATCGACAGGATGATCGAGGCCCACGAGAACGGCGTCCTGCTGACCGTCGCGCAGCAGCGGCAGATCTTCGGCGACGACTGGGACCCTGATTGGTCACGTCAGGCCCGCGGGAGATGGGGCGGCACCACCCAGTGGGCCGAGTACGCCGAACGGTCGGCGCAGCGTTCGCCGGAGCAGTGGACCATGCTCCAGTCCCGCATGAAGGACCTGGAGGAACGCCTCGGCGAGGCGGTGAGGTCGGGCGTGGAACCCGGCTCCGAGGTGGCGGACGCCCTGGTCGATGAACACCGGGAGGTCTTCTCCGACTACTTCACCCTCAGCGTGTCCATGCAGGTATGCCTGGGGCGGATGTATGAGGCCAGCGCCGGATCGGCCGCCGATTTCGCCGCGCACTACGAGAAGGTCGCGCCGGGGCTCACCACGTGGCTCCGTCAGTCGATCGACGCCCGGGCGCGGGCCTTCGGGGTGGACCCGGAGACCGCGCAATGGCGCTGAGCCGCTCACACCCCCAGCAGCCGGCGCAGCACCTGCACCACACCCTCCTCGGTGTTCCGCGGGGCGATGAAGTTCGCCGCCCGCTGCACCGCCGGATGCCCGTTGTCCATCGCGAACGACCAGTCGCCCTCCGCCATCATCTCCAGGTCGTTGAGGTAGTCGCCGAACACCGCCGTCGCCGACCGCGGGACGCCCAGCGACATCTGCAGCTGGCGCAGGGCACGCCCCTTGTTCGCCGTGGCGTTCATGATGTCGATCCAGTTCTTCCCGGAGACCACCACCTGGTGCCCCGGTGCGCCGTCCGCCCCCTCCCGCAGGTCGGCCACGCCCGGGCCACCACCGGTGAACAGGGCCGGGGCGGCCTGCGCCGCCGAGTCGAAGTCGTAGACCGCACATTTGAGCACGGTGCCCGCCCCACCCTCATGCACCTCGGGCACCGCATGCAGGTTCGGCACCACCGACAGCTCCGCGTAGTAGCGTCCTGCCTCGGCGAGGAAGGCCTCGTCCTCCCGCTCCACGTAGGCGCCGCGCGGGCCGCACAGCACCAGCCCGATGTTCCGGTCGGTCTCCGCGGTGCGGGTGATGTCGATGATCCGGTCCACCGCCGCCCCGTCCACTGGCGAGGTGGAGACCACCGACCCCTCGTGCACCACCAGCGTGCCGTTCTCGGCGAGGAAGGTGGTGATGCCGTGGTCGGCGAACATGCCGCGCAGCGTCGCGTACTGGCGTCCGGACGCCGGGACGACGATGATCCCCCGCTCCCGCATCACCGGCAGCAGGTCCCAGAACGCGGCCGGGACCCGGTCGTCGCCGTCGAGCAGCGTGCCGTCCATGTCCAGGACCACGAGTTTCAGGTCCGGGGCGGCACCTTCGGCGGCATCGTCGGGCAGGTCGGTCCACGGGCGGGGAGTGTCCATGCCTCTCCATGGTGCCCGTCGGACAGGTACCCTGCCACCCATGGGCATATACTTCCGCAACCGCCAGAAGACCGGCAAGGATTCCTGGATCAACTACTCGGGCTCCGGCGCCTCGATGTCGCGGCGCTTCGGCCCCGTGACGGTGAACTCCCGTGGCACCTACTCCATCAAGCTCCCCGGCGGCATGAACATCCGCGGGAATTTCAAGAAGAAGCGCTGACCGACCTCACAGGTCCGGCGACTCGCGCCGGGCGGCGGACGCCAGCGCCGCGCGGAACGCGCGCACCGCGGGGTGGCCGGTCTGCCCCTCCCGCACGGCGGTGTACAGCCGCCGCGCCGGATCGCCGGGCAGCGGCAGCGCCCGGGTCTCGTCGAGGAAGGGGCCGACGAGCAGGGAGGGGATGACCGCCGCCGCATGCCCGGTGCGCACCAGGTGCGCCTGCAGCAGCGGATCGTCGGTGTCCGCGAGGACCCGCGGCACCACCCCGTGTCTGGCGAGCATGTGCCGTACCCACCGGCCGCCGGGGAGGTATTCGGGGTCGATCGCCCAGGGGGCGTCCGCCAGCGCCGACAGGTCCTCCGGCGTCCCGTGGTCGGGCCAGGACGCCGGCAGGGCGAGCAGGAGCGGGTCGGCGAACAGCTCCTGGCGTTCCATCCCGGCCGGCACCGGATCCGGCTCATCGGGCCACTGGTCGCCGAGGACCAGGTCGTAAAGGTGGGCGGCGAGCCCGTCGAAGGCGTCCGGGATGGCGCGTTCGTAGACCTCCACGCGCAGCTCGGGGTGGCGTCCGCCGAGCAGGGTGAGGGCGGTCGGCAGGATCGAGACCAGCGCCGAGTGGAAGGCGGTGACACGCAGCACCCCGCCGACCGTGGGGGTGGAGGCCGCCAGTTCAGCCTCGGCGAGGTCGAGGACGGCGAGGACCTCGTTGGTGTGCTCGACGAGCCGCTCGGCGGCGGTGGTGAGTTTCACCCGGCGGCCCACCGGTTCCAGCAGCCGGACGCCGGCCTCCTTCTCCAGCTGTGCCAGCTGGTGGGAGATCGCGGAGGGGGAGTAGTTGAGCACGCGCGCGACCTCGGCGAGCGTCCCGCGACGGTCGAGTTCACGCAGCAGCGTGAGGCGATGAAGGTTCAGCATTTTTCACCGGTTCCGGTCGATAACGTGAGCTGGACCTGATCATACCGGCTGAGTGACAATACTCCCGTGAATTACTCTGTCCTCCTCGTGCTCGGATCCTGCGCCTCCCTCCAGTTCGGCGCCGCGACCGCTGTCGGTCTCTTCGACGACCTCGGGACCTGGGGAGTCACCCTGCTCCGCCTCGGCATCGGCGGCCTGGTGCTCCTCGCGGTCTCCCGACCCGCGGTGCACCGGTGGACGAAGGGACAGTGGAAGTCCGTGGTGTGCTTCGCCGTCGCCATGGCCCTGATGAACGGCTTCTACTATGCGGCGATCAACCTCATCCCGCTGTCGGCGGCGGTGGCCCTCGAGTTCACCGGCCCGCTGGTCTACTCCGCCCTCACCTCACGCCGCCGCAGTGACCTGATCTGGGTGGGCTGCGCTGCCGCCGGCATGGTCGTGCTCGGTGCCGAAGCCGTCGTCGGCGGCGACGGCCTCGACCCGCTCGGCGTGATCTACGCACTGGTCGCCGGCCTGTTCTGGGTCGGCTACATCATCTACTCCGGGCAGGTCGGCCAGAAGATCCCGGGCACCGGCGGACTCGCCGTCGCCATGGTCCTCGGTGCCGTCGTCATCGCCCCGGTCGGTGGTGCGGACGCCGCCGGGATCATCGACCACCCCGACCTCATCTGGTTCGCCGTGCTGACCTCCCTGCTCGCCTCGGTGCTGCCGTACACCCTCGAGCTCGCGGCGCTGCGCCGGCTGCCCGGCTCCGTGTTCAGCGTGCTCGTCAGCCTGGAGCCGGCCTTCGCCGCCGCCGCGGGCTTCATCCTCCTCGGCCAGAACCTCACCGGCTGGCGTGCGGTCACCATCGTCCTGGTCATCTGTGCCTCCGCCGGGATCACCTGGTCGCAGAACCGGCAGCGGGCGAAGCTGCGCAAGCTCGACCCGTCCCCCCTGGCGGAGGTTCAGCCCGCCGACGCGGTCGAGGTGGTTGCAGTGCCTGACGTGGCGACCGAGCCGGCGGTTGACGCGGCGACTGATGTGGCAGCTGACGCGGCGTCCGCCCCGAAGGTCATCTCGTCGGTCACGTCCCCGCGGGAGAGCTCCGGCCACTCCGCCAGGTAGTCCTGCCGGTAGCGCCAGGGCGACCGGTCACCCTGCCGCGGGGTGAGGTGCCGGCCGCGCCGGACGTACCCGGCCTCGAAGTCCAGCAGTTCCCGGCGTTCCACCTCCGGCCCCGGCACCCGCGGCGCCGCGAGCGGCTCCCCGTGGTCCACCATGTGGTGCCACAGCCGCACCAGGTAGCGGGCGGTGAGATCCGCCCGTGTCGTCCACGACTGGTTGAGGTAGCCGACCGTGAAGCTGATGTTCGGCAGCCCCGACAGCAGCACACCCCGGTACGCCACCAGCCGGGACACGTCCACCGCATGCCCGTCGACGTGCACCGACGCCCCTCCGAACATCTGCAGCTGCAGGCCCGTCGCGGAGATCACCGTGTCCGCCGGCAGCACCCGGCCGTCGGTGAGCCGTACCCCCTCCGGCACGAACCGGTCGATCGTCGCGGTGACGACCTCCGCCGTTCCCGCCTTCACCGCGGCGAAGATGTCACCCTCCGGTGCCTTGCACACCCGCTGGTCCCAGGGGGCGTAGGGCGGGGTGAAATCACGTCTGATCTGCTCGGGCGTCAGCCAACGGCGCTGGATGCCGTGGAGGAACCAGCGGAACAGGAACGGTGTGTACCGCGCGATGTACCACTGCGACATGTCGCGCACGATGTGGTTCGCCCGGGCGATCTTGTGCGCGAGTCGGCGGTTCGGCACCAGGTGCGTCCAGATCGTGGTGATCGTGTCGAAGTCCGGGAGGGCGGCGACCCAGGTCGGGGTGCGCTGCAGCATGGTGACCCGGGCGCCCAGCTCGGCGAGTGCGGGCACCACGGTCACCGCCGTCGCCCCCGACCCGATGACGACGATCCGCTTCCCCCGCAGGTCGCCCTGCCGGGCGGGGTCCCACGCCTGGGCGTGGACGAGGGTGCCGGTGAAGTCCTCCTGGCCCTCGTAGTGCGGCAGGTATCCGTTGCGGTGGTCGTAGTAGCCGGTGGCGAGGTGCAGCCGTCGGGTGCGGATGACGGTCTCCTCACGGTTCGCCGCCGGGGCGTCCGGCCGGTCGTCGGGACCGTGGTCGTGGGCGGGCACGGTGGTCACCTCCCACAGCCCGGACGCCGTGTCGAAGTTCACGGACTTCACCCAGGTGTTCAGCCGGATCCGCTGCAGGACGCCGTCCTCACGTGCCGCGTCGCGGAGGTAGCTGCGGATCTCGGCACCCTGGCCGAGAGTGTGCTTCCCCTCCCACGGCCGGTACGGCAGCGCGAAGGACGCCATGTCCGAGTCCGAGCGGATACCCGGGTAGGTGAAGGTCGCCCAGGTGCCGCCGATGTCGGTGTTCGAGTCGATGATCTCCCAGTTCCAGCCGGGGAAGTCCCGGAGGACGTGGTGGGCCAGGTCGATGCCGCCGATACCGGCGCCGACGATGAGGAGGTCGAGCGGGTCCGCGGCCGGGGTGGGCCGGTCGGCGGTGGTGGGTGTGTCGGCTGAGGCGGCGTTGGGGGCTGTGGCGGTGTTGGTCACGTTGGTGGGTGTGGTGGTGTTGGTGGCTGGTGCAGTGGTGGTGGCTGTGGTGGGGTCGGCCATGCCCCAACGGTAACCGGCTGTGTTGGCGGCGGACATGGTTTCGGAGTGGAAGCGGAGTCATGTGGGGGCATCCGGGGGTGTCGGGAAACGAACCCGGAGGGTGGTGGGCCGGTCCAGGTGTCGGGCAAACGAACCCGGGTGCCGTTATTTCTGCTCTTCAGCGACTCCTCGGTTCGTTCCGTGGCCTCCGTCCTGTCGGCTGGCAGGCCAAGCGTCCGGCTGCCCTCTTTGCCAGGCTGTGTGTGAGTCACTCCGACTCCCGCACAGAAAGGAGTCCCCGGCGATGAGCATCGCACCGGGCTACACCAACGACCAGATCCGCGAGTTCGTCTACGAATACGACCGGCAGCCCCACGGCACGAAGGCCACATGGCTGGCAGGAACGGAAGTGTCCCGCGGCGTTCTCCGCCGATGGCGCTCCGCGGTCTACGACGGGGACATCGACAAAGGACTGGTACCCAGGGACAGTGATGGGGTGAAATCCTCCAATTCCCAACGCCGGGCCGTCGCAAGTCGGCAGGACACCGAAGCTCGTCGTATCGCCGAGCTGGAAAAACAGGTCGCCGAACTGAAGTCGTCCAACTCCAAACTGGAGGCGACCAACGATGCACTGGGAAAAGCTATCGGGCTCTTGCACGACTTGAACGCGCACGGGCCCGACGACAACCCGGATCAGACCAGGCCCTCCGATTCCTGAGGATCGACAATGACCTGGTCAACGAGCTGAAACGCCCGGAATACCTCGGATCTCTGCGCAAGGCACTGAACCTGGTCGACCTGGCCCGGTCAACGTGGCACTACCGTCACCAGCCCCGTACCACGGTCGCTGATCCGGTCCACCAGGCCGACCGGGCCTACGAGTCACGCATCGACCTGGCAGACCGGGCGGTCATCGCCGCATTGATCCAGTTGGCCTGGGCGGCCGGCAATTCGGTGGACTACGCGTTCGCCACCGCGTGGGACGCCGGGATCATGATCGCGTCGAAGCGGTCCTGGTGGCGCATCGCCGGTGACCTGGACCAGGCCACCCGCCCGGTTGCCCCGACGAGGGGCACCGGCACGTCGAAGAAGCGGCCCACACCGGTGGTGGTCGCCACCGGCCCGAACCAGGTGTGGAGTTGGGACATCACGGATCTGAAGTCGCCGTACGCCCGGAAGACGTTCAAAGCGTACTCGGTGATCGACATCTACTCGCGGATGATCATCGCCTGGCGGGTCGCCGACCGCGAGGACAAGTCTCTGGTCAACGAGATGTTCTCCCAGGCGATCGAGGCCTACGGACCTCCCGGGGTCGTGCACGCTGACAACGGGACGGTGATGAAGTCCAACGACCTGAAGAACCTGCTCAGTGACCATGGTGTGCAGATGAGTCACAACCGGCCGTACGTGTCCAACGACAATCCGTACTCCGAGTCAGAGTTCCGAACGATGAAGTACCGGCCGGACTACCCGGGCGTCTTCGACTCACTCGAGGATGCCCGGACGTTCCTGCGGTCGTATGTGCCCTGGTACAACACCTGCCACAAGCACTCGGGAGTTGCGTTGTTCAGCCCGCAGGATGTCTTCGACGGGACGTGGAAGACCAAACACCAGCGCCGGGATGATGCACTGCAACGCTACTTCGACCGGCATCCGGAGCGGTTCCGTGGCAGGCCGAGGACCCGGAAGCCGGCGGAGGTCGTCGGCATCAATCACAGGCAGGAAGCAACGGTTTAGGGTCGGGTGACTCCACACAGCTTGACAGCGAGCGCTGGCAGGCCAAAACACCGTCGCGGAGGCTTCTGACCCTCTTTGCCAGGCTGTGTGTGAGTCACTCCGACTCCCGCACAGAAAGGAGTCCCCGGCGATGAGCATCGCACCGGGCTACACCAACGACCAGATCCGCGAGTTCGTCTACGAATACGACCGGCAGCCCCACGGCACGAAGGCCACATGGCTGGCAGGAACGGAAGTGTCCCGCGGCGTTCTCCGCCGATGGCGCTCCGCGGTCTACGACGGGGACATCGACAAAGGACTGGTACCCAGGGACAGTGATGGGGTGAAATCCTCCAATTCCCAACGCCGGGCCGTCGCAAGTCGGCAGGACACCGAAGCTCGTCGTATCGCCGAGCTGGAAAAACAGGTCGCCGAACTGAAGTCGTCCAACTCCAAACTGGAGGCGACCAACGATGCACTGGGAAAAGCTATCGGGCTCTTGCACGACTTGAACGCGCACGGGCCCGACGACAACCCGGATCAGACCAGGCCCTCCGATTCCTGAGGATCGACAATGACCTGGTCAACGAGCTGAAACGCCCGGAATACCTCGGATCTCTGCGCAAGGCACTGAACCTGGTCGACCTGGCCCGGTCAACGTGGCACTACCGTCACCAGCCCCGTACCACGGTCGCTGATCCGGTCCACCAGGCCGACCGGGCCTACGAGTCACGCATCGACCTGGCAGACCGGGCGGTCATCGCCGCATTGATCCAGTTGGCCTGGGCGGCCGGCAATTCGGTGGACTACGCGTTCGCCACCGCGTGGGACGCCGGGATCATGATCGCGTCGAAGCGGTCCTGGTGGCGCATCGCCGGTGACCTGGACCAGGCCACCCGCCCGGTTGCCCCGACGAGGGGCACCGGCACGTCGAAGAAGCGGCCCACACCGGTGGTGGTCGCCACCGGCCCGAACCAGGTGTGGAGTTGGGACATCACGGATCTGAAGTCGCCGTACGCCCGGAAGACGTTCAAAGCGTACTCGGTGATCGACATCTACTCGCGGATGATCATCGCCTGGCGGGTCGCCGACCGCGAGGACAAGTCTCTGGTCAACGAGATGTTCTCCCAGGCGATCGAGGCCTACGGACCTCCCGGGGTCGTGCACGCTGACAACGGGACGGTGATGAAGTCCAACGACCTGAAGAACCTGCTCAGTGACCATGGTGTGCAGATGAGTCACAACCGGCCGTACGTGTCCAACGACAATCCGTACTCCGAGTCAGAGTTCCGAACGATGAAGTACCGGCCGGACTACCCGGGCGTCTTCGACTCACTCGAGGATGCCCGGACGTTCCTGCGGTCGTATGTGCCCTGGTACAACACCTGCCACAAGCACTCGGGAGTTGCGTTGTTCAGCCCGCAGGATGTCTTCGACGGGACGTGGAAGACCAAACACCAGCGCCGGGATGATGCACTGCAACGCTACTTCGACCGGCATCCGGAGCGGTTCCGTGGCAGGCCGAGGACCCGGAAGCCGGCGGAGGTCGTCGGCATCAATCACAGGCAGGAAGCAACGGTTTAGGGTCGGGTGACTCCACACAGCTTGACAGCGAGCGTGAACGGTGTTTTGGCCTGCCAGGCTGCCGGACCGCTGCCACCGGCCGGGGGTCGCCACGGAGGTCGTCGGCACGACCGGCCGGGCACGGCACGGGCACCGTCAAAGCGCCAACACGCCAACCCCGCCACAGCGGAACGGACGGAGAACCATTGTCCGGTGCTGTGGCGGGGTTGTGGTCAGGCGGCGGGACGGAGCCTCAGTGCCTAGAGGCGGTGCTTACCGCTCTCGTCGGTCTCGCCCTTGTCGTCGGCCTTGTCGGTCTTGTCGGCGGCCTTCTGGGCAGCGGGCGCACCCGGGGCGGCGGGGGCGGCCGGTGCTGCCGGGGCGTTCGCCGGGGCGGACTTCTTCGGCTCAGCCTTGTCAGCGGGCTTGGCGGCCTCGGTCTTCGCGGCGGGCTTCGGCGCGGCAGCCTTCTCGGCGGGCTTGGCGGCCTCAGACTTCGCCTCAGCCTTCTCGGCCGGCTTGGCGGCCTCGGACTTCGCCTCAGCCTTCGGGGCGTCGTTCTTCGGGGTGGCCTTCGGCGCCGGGGTGGCGTCCTTCTTCAGCACCTTCTGTGCCGCGATGCCGGCACCGGCGGCGACGAGGGCGACGAGGAAGATGTTCCGGCCGGTGTGGCGGTTCTTCTTCTCGGCCTTCTTCGCCTTTTTCAGCTCCTTGGCGCGGACCTTCTCGGCCTTCTTCTCCGCCGACTTCCGGATCTTCTTTCCCGAGGTCTCGAGCTGCTTCTTCGCGGCCTTGGCCTGCTTCGTCGCCTCCTTGGAGTTCTTCTTCGCGGCCTTCTTCGCCGAGCGGGTGACCTTGCGGCCCTCCTCGGAGACGGTGGCGGCGACGTCGGAGGCGACGTCGGAGGCGGACTCCAGCGCGGCGGCAGCCTGCTTCTTCAGGGCGCGGGACTGCTTCGGGGCGTCCTTCCGGGCCTTCCTGACCTGCTTCTCCGCCTTCTTCGCGGTCTTCTTCGCGGCCTTGGAGGCCTTCTTCTCGGCCTTCGCGGCGACCTTCTTCGCCTCGGAGCCGGCCTCGCTGAGCGCCTCGATACCGGTGGAGCGCAGGTCGCGCAGCAGGGCCACCGTCTTCGTCCCGGCGTCCGACGAGTTCGCCGAGGACGCCGAGGCGCCGGCGGGCAGTGCGGCGACCGCACCCGACTTCTTCGCGGCCTTGGCGGCCTTCTTGTCCGCCTTCCGGGCCTTCTTGGCGACCTTGTTCTCGTACTTGGCGAGCTTGGCCGCGGCCTTGTCCGCGCGGGCCTCGCGCTTCTCGCTCTTGGAGCTGGCCTTCTCTGCCTTGGCGGCGGTCTTCTCGGCCTTCTTGCCGAGCTTTTCGGCCTTCTTGTCGCTCACGGTGTGTCCCTTCGTGTGGTCGTTGTCGGTGTTCCGGGCCGCAGAGTCCTCGGCGAGGATGCGCCGTACGACAGCCCGCTGGTGGCCGGGTGCCGCAGCGAGCAGCTCCTCGCGTCCCGCGGCGGTCGTCGCGGTCGCACGCAGGTCGGTCAGGTCATCGAAATCCGTCTGCCGTGCGTGCTCCTTGCGTGCCTTGTTCCAGGCGGAGGCCTGTCGGGCGGCCAGGAGTGCGATACGTGCGCTGGTGAAGCTCATCGGACCCGGTTCTCCTCTACAACGGTGATGTCAGTGCTGTCTTTGTCATTCGATCATAAACAAATGGACCACCGAGGGTAGTGCGAATCACCGTGGAAGGGGGAGGAGGAGCGGGAAACGGGTGCCGTGCCCACCCACGGTCACACGGCGGCGCCGGACGCAGGTAGTCTGGATCACCATGAGCGTCCAGAAGACTGCGACCGCGGTTCTGCACACGAACCTCGGCGACATCAGCATTGACCTGTACGGTGACCAGGCCCCGCAGACGGTGGCGAACTTCGTCGGTCTCGCCACCGGCGACAAGGAGAAGGCCCCGTACACCACCGAGAACGCCTCCGGCACGACCGAGGGCCCGTTCTACGACGGTGCGATCTTCCACCGCATCATCGACGGCTTCATGATCCAGGGCGGCGACCCGACCGGCACCGGCCGGGGCGGCCCCGGCTACCAGTTCGCCGACGAGTTCCACCCGGAGCTGCAGTTCGACCGGCCGTTCCTGCTGGCCATGGCGAACGCCGGCCCCGGCACCAACGGCTCGCAGTTCTTCATCACCGTCGCGCCGACCCCGCACCTGAACAACCACCACACCATCTTCGGTGAGGTCACCGACATGGACTCGAAGAAGGTCGCCGCGAAGCTCGGCCGCGTCGCCACCGGTCGGATGGACCGTCCGGTCGAGGATGTCGTCATCAACTCGATCGACATCACCGAGTAACACGCGCCGTCGCCGCGTCCCGCGCGGCCGCAGCCGGGAACATCATGGAGCAGGTCAGGCGCTACCTCAGGGCGGCGCCGGCCTGCTCTTTTTTCATGGTGGCCTGCGTTGTCGTGTACATCGTGACCGCAGCCCAGTCCGGACGCCTCGACGACCCGGTCGGCACCGGACCGCACTTCGGCAGCCCGCTGGCCTGGGATCTCATGATGGTCAGGTCCGAGGTCACCGGCCACGGTGAGTGGTGGCGGCTCGCGACGAGCGCACTGGTGCACCTCAATCTCGTGCACCTGCTGATGAACATGCTGGTCATCGGCCTGGTCGGCCAGATGCTCGAGCGCACCTGGGGTACCGCGACCCTGGCGGTCGCGATGGTGGTGTGCGCCGCCGGCGGTGGTGCCGCCGCCCTGTGGCTCGACCCGGCGACGGCGATGGGCGGGGCCTCGACCGTCGCCTACGGCCTGTTCGCCATGCTCGTGGGGGACGCCCTCTACCGGGGCACGGACGTGCGCGCCCCGCTGATCCTCATCGCGGTGAACCTCGTGTACTCGATGACCGGCGGGGTGTCGCTGGCCGGCCATCTCGGCGGGCTGGTCTCCGGAGCGGTCGTCGTGCTGGTGCTGTGGCTGCGGGACCGGCTGCGGCGGCGTCCCGGTGCGGAGCGGGACGCCCGACGGGGTGGGGGAACCCCCGGGTCTACTTCCAACCCATGGTCATGAGCAGGCCGACGATGAACAGGCCGAATCCGATGAGGTAGTTCCAGGCGTCCAGATCCTGCATGAAGGGGATCTTGTCGCCGGCGATGTAGTTGACCACGAGCCAGGCCAGACCCAGCAGCATCAGCCCGAGCATGAGCACGATGTACCAGCGCGGGGTGCCGGTGGCGTTGAGTTTGACCGGGGTGCGGCGGTCGGCGGCGGAGGAGGTGCTGCCGGACTGCGCGTCCAGGTTGTCGGAGATCCTCGACTTCGGCATGGGGTGTCCTCCCAGATGGTGGAGACGTGTGGTCGTACGGTGAACGTCTCCAGCGTACCAGCGACACGGCAGCGGTTAGGATGTCAGCATGCGCATCCTCGTCATCGACAACTACGACAGTTTCGTCTACAACCTCGTGCAGTACCTCGGGGAACTCGGCGAGGACTGTACGGTGTGGCGCAACGATGCCGCTGAACTGGGTGCCCCGGACACGGCCGGCACGGCACTCGACACGGCCCTGTCCGGCTTCGACGCGATCCTGCTCTCCCCGGGACCCGGCGAGCCCGCCGCCGCCGGCCGGATGCCCGAGGTCATCTCCTGGGCGGTCGACCACCGCGTCCCGCTGTTCGGCGTCTGTCTCGGCCACCAGGCCATCGCCCTGCACTTCGGCGGGGACGTCATCCGCGCCGGCGAACTGTTCCACGGCAAGACCAGCCCGGTCGTCCATGACGGGACCGGCGTGCTCGCCGGGATCCCCTCCCCGTTCACCGTCGCCCGCTACCACTCACTGACCGTCGCCCGCGACAGTCTGCCCGACGAACTCGTCGTCACCGGTGAAGCCCCCTCGGGCATGATCATGTCGATGCGGCACCGGGAACTGCCGGTGCACTCGGTGCAGTTCCACCCCGAGTCCGTCATGACCGAGCACGGTCACCGGATCCTTGCGAACTGGCTGGCGGTGGCCGGACGCCCCGTCGACGAGTCACAGATCGCCGCCCTCGAGGCCCGGCACGCCGAGGCCCAGCAGTCCACCGCCGCAGTGCTCAGCTGACCCTGCCGACTGTGCCGGCCCGGCCGGCGGTCACGGCCGGGGCAGATCGACGCCCAGCACGTTCACCCGCACGGTGATCTGGTCGCGCTTGCCGACGGTGGCACCGGCCGACGGGCTCTGCCCGACGACCTTGTCCACGGCCAACGGGTCGATCTGGTTGACGTCCTCGCGGCGGATGTCGGACTGGGAGCCCTCCCAGCCGGCGGCGCGCAGTGCACCGAAGACATCGCTGAACTGCTTACCGGTGACGTCGGGCAGCTGGATCTGGTTGCCCTTCGAGACGGTCAGCGTGACCGTGGAACCCTTCGGCACCCGGGACCCCTCGTCGCTGGCGGACAGCACCCGGCCGGTGGGCTGGGTGGAATCGACCTGGTTGACCTCGACGGTGAAGCCGGCGCCCTCGAGGTTCGCCCGCGCCTCATCGACGGTCTGACCGGTCACGGTCGGCACCCGCACCTGCTCGGAGCCGCTGGAGACCGTGATGGCCACCTCGGTGCCCTTCGAGACCTGGGTGCCCTGGGCGGGGTTCTGCGAGATGATCTGCCCGGCGGGCACATCGGAACTCGACTCCTCGGCGACCTGGGACTTGAGCTTGAGCCCGGCGTCCGACAGCGCCTTCTCGGCGCGCGAGGTCGTCATCCCGGTGAGGTCGGGGACGTCGGTGATCTCCTTGCCGGAGGAGACCAGCAGGGTGACGTCCGACCCCTTGGGGACGGAGGAATTCGCCGCGGGGTCGGTACCGACGGCGGTGCCGCGCGGCACCTCGGCGTCCGGCTGGTCGCGTGTGGAGACCCGGAAACCGGCCTTCTTCAGCAGGTCCTCCGCCTCCGCCTGGGACTTGTTCGCGACATCGGGGACGCGGACCTGTTCGGCCACGGAGGCTTCGCCGCTGTGGTCGTCGCCGCGGACGGCGTTGTAGACGAAGTACCCGCCGAGTCCCAGCAGGGCGACGAGGATGACGGACCAGAGCACGGTCGTCCACCGGCGCTGCCGGTGACGGGCGTCGTCGGACGCCGCGGGGTCCGGTGCGGCGGGCTGCGGCGTCGGCTGCGGCGGCAGCGGCGGCTGACCCGCCCCGGCGGCCCCGGCGGCGGCTGCTCCGGCTGCGGCACCACCGGCGGCGCCGGTCGCGACGGGCAGGACGGTGGTCGCGGCTTCATGGCCACCACCCTGGGAGCTGAAGTCGGTGGTCTCGGCCCAGGCCGCCGCGGCGAGCGGCGTCCGACCGTCGGCCACCCGCTGCAGGTCGTCGGCCATCTCCAGTGCCGTGTCGTACCGGTCGCCGGGGTCCTTGGCCATGGCGGTGAGGGTGACCGCGTCGAGTGCGAGGGCCCGCCGGTCGTCGAGCCGGAGATAGGTCGACGGGGGCTCGGGATTGTCCTGCACGTGCTGGAAGGCGACCGAGAACGGTGACTCGCCGGTGAACGGCGGCCGTCCGGTGACGATTTCGTAGTACACACAGCCGGCGGCGTAGAGGTCGGAGCGGTTGTCGGCGGACTTGCCGCGGGCCTGCTCGGGCGACAGGTACTGGGCGGTGCCGATGACCGCGGAGGTCTGCGTCATCGCGGAGGTGGAGTCCGTGAGGGCGCGGGCGATGCCGAAGTCCATCACCTTCACCGCACCGGTGTTGGTGATCATGATGTTCGCGGGCTTGATGTCCCGGTGGATGATGCCGGCCTCGTGGGAGAACGCCAGCGCCCGGCACACCTCCGCCATGACGCGGCTCGCCTCCTCGAGCGGCATGGCACCCGAGTCCTGCACGATCTCCCGGAGGGTTTCGCCGTGGACCCGCTCCATGACGATGTACGGCACCGAGCCGCTGGCCTCGTCGGTCTGACCGGTGTCGTACACGGCGACGATCGCGTGGTGGTTCAGCTTGGCGGCGTTCTGCGCCTCGCGCCGGAACCGTTCCAGGAAGGTGGGGTCGCGGGCGAGGTCGGCGCGCATCATCTTCACGGCGACGTCGCGGCCGAGCAGCTGGTCGGTCGCGGCATAGACGTCGGACATGCCGCCGGTCCCGATGACGGGTCCGAGCAGGTAACGCCCGTCGAGCGTGGTGTTGCTCAGGCTCATGACCTCACTCCCTCGGTGGTGACGGCGGCGTCGGTCGCGGCGGCCGGTGTGACTGGTGTGACAATAGCGGATCGGTGCACAAAGATCACGCTTCCTTGTCCGTGGTCGTCGCGCCGCCGGTGCCGTGTCCGGTGCCGCCGGTGGGGTCGGGCATGGCCGTGTTGCCGTTCCCGCCGAGCAGATCGTCGAGGGCGCCGCCGATGTCGGAGGGATCCGGCAGCGGGTTCGGCGACGGCGACGGTTTCGGCGACGGGTTCGGCGACGGCGACGGTTCCGGGGAGGTCTCCGGCGGGGTCGTCGGGGTCGGCGACTCCTCCCCGGTGCCCTCGTCCGGACTGGTGGGCGTGTTCGCCCCGCCGGTACCGGTACCGCTTCCGTTGCCCGGGGTGCTGCCGTAGCCGGGGTCCTGCTGGACCGGCACGTCGTTGGTGACGGTGTGGGTCTCCGTCGCCGGTGCGGAACCACCGTCGTGGTCACCGGAGACGAGCATCCAGACCACCACGGCCAGTGCGGCGACGAGGATCAGGCCACCGGCCCACGCCCACAGCGCGGGACTGCCCGACTTCTTCGGCGCCGGCCGACCCTGCTGTGCCTGCTGTGTCCTGCCCCGTCGCCGGTCGCGCGGCGCCGGACCCATGTTCGACCGGTCGGTGACCCGGCCGAGGCGCCCGGACCCGGCGGCCGCCGCCCCCGCCGCCGCAGGCACCGCGGTCGTGCCCGGGGCGAGCTGCGTCTGCGGGGCCTGCGGACTGCGCGGATCAGTGGCCGGGCCGACGCCCGACCGGGGCTCGGGCGGCATCTGGCCGTCGTGCACCGGCACCGTGGCGGCGGCGAGCTCGGCGCCGTCGGCGTAGCGTGCCGCCGGGTTCTTGCGCAGGCACACGCTGATCAGGCGGCGCATCGGCGCGGAGACCTCCCCCGGGATCTCCGGGACCGGGGCGCTGATGTGCTTCAGCGCCACCGAGACGGTGGACTCGCCGGCGAAGGGACGGCGTCCCGCCAGCATCTCGTAGCCGACCACACCGAGCGAGTACACGTCGCTCGACGGCCCCACGTCGTGGCCCTGGGCCTGCTCCGGGGACACGTACTGGGCGGTGCCGACGACCATGCCGGTGCGCGTCAGGGGGACGGCGGACGCCGCCTTGGCGATGCCGAAGTCGGTGACCTTCACCACCCCGTCGGCGGTGACCATGAGGTTTCCGGGTTTGATGTCGCGGTGCACGAGCCGTCGCTCGTGGATCGCCTGCAGACCCAGTGCGGCCTGCGTGATGAGGTCCAGTGCCATGACCTCCGGCAGGGTGCGCTCGCGGGCGAGGATGTCCGCCAGCGACTCGCCCTGGATGTACTCCATGACGATGAAGCAGTAGGTCATCCCGGTGCCGTCGACGTTGGCCTGCTCGCCGTAGTCGTAGGTGGCGACGACATGCTCGGAGCGGATCGTCTCCGCGGCCTCCGCCTCCGCCCGGAACCGGGCCCGGAACTCCGGGTCGTCGGTGAGCTCGGGCTTGAGGACCTTCACCGCGACATCGCGCTGCTCGCCGGTGTCGTAGGCGAGCCACACGGTGGACATGCCGCCGCGTCCGATGACCTTCCCGGTCCGGAACCGTCCGGCACCGTAGTGGGTGTCGAGGACGCGCTGCATCCGCCCCGGGTCGTGTGCGTTGCGGTCACCGGAGCCCCCGGCGACGGCGTCCGGAACCCCGAAAGCCTGTGTCTCTCCGGTCTCTCCGTTCGTACCGTTCACGCTGTCGTTGTCACTCATGTGCTCTCACCTCCTGTCCGGGGATCGTCCTACTGTGCATCCTGCAGTGCCGCCTGCATGACGGCCCGGCCGATCGGCCCGGCCACCGCCCCACCGGTGGCGGCCTGCCCCCGGTTACCGCCGTTCTCGACGAGGACGGCGACCGCGACATCGGCGTTCTCACTCGGGGCGAAGGCGACGTACCAGGCGTGCGGGTTCGAGTTCCGGGAATCCTCACCGTGCTCGGCGGTACCCGTCTTCGACGCGATGTCGCCGGTGCCGCCGGAGTACTGCTCCGACCCACGCATGAGATCGGTCAACTGGTCTGCCGTCTCCTTCGGGATGGCGCGGTTCACCTCCTTGGGCTTCGTTGTAGACAGCGGTTTCAGGTCCGCTCCCGTTACCTGCTTGATCAGGTGGGGCTCCATCCGGACGCCCCCGTTGGCGATCGTCGCGGCGATGACCGCGTTCTGCAGCGGGGTGAGGGCCACGTCGCGCTGACCGATGGCGGACTGCGCCAGCGCCGAGTTGTCCTCGATGGGGCCGACCGTGGAGGTCTGCACCGGCAGGCCGAGACTGTCCGTGTCCTCGTCGATGCCGAAGGCCTTCGCCGTCGCCTTGAACGGGTCGATACCGTGGCGCTGCGACAGGTCCACGAACGACGTGTTGCAGGACTTCGCGAAGGCGGTGCGCAGCGGGACCGGCCCGCCGCCGCAGGTCTCGCCGCCGTAGTTCTCCAGCGTGGTCGTCCCGTCCGGCAGGGTGATCCGACTGTCGCCGTTGACGAGCGTGTCGGCGGTGTCCCCGGCCTGCAGTGCGGTCGCGGTCGTGATGAGCTTGAACGTCGACCCGGGCGGCTGGATCTGCTGGGTGGAGCGGTCGAGCAACGGGGCGCTGTCGTCGTTCTGCAGCGCGGTGAAGGCGTTCTCCTCGGCCGACGGGTCGGTCGAGACCAGGTCCGCCGGGTTGTAGGAGGGGGTGGACGCCATGGCGAGCACCTCCCCGGTGGAGGGACGCAGTGCCACGACCGAGCCCGAGTAGCCCGCGTTCGCCAGCTGCTCGTAGGCGACCTGCTGCACATTCGGCTCGAGGGTCAGGTCGATGTTCGCGCCGCGCTTCTCCTTGCCGGTGAGCGTGTCCCACACCTGGTGGGAGAACAGCGAGTCATCGGTGCCGTCGAGGATGCTGTTCTGCGACTGCTCCAGCCCCGAGGCGCCGTAGCGGTCGGAGAGGTAGCCGAGCACCGAACCGTAGGCGACCGGGTCCATCGGGTACTGACGGGAGTAGAGGCCGTCCTCGTCGGCGGTGGACTGGGCGAGGACCTGGCCGCCGGCGGTGATCTGGCCGCGCGGCACCGACTTCGTCTCGAAGTACTGGCGGGCGTCACGCGGGTTGTTCGCGTAGTCGTCCTCCTTGAAGCCCTGGATGTAGGTGAGGTTCACCAGCAGAATGACGATGAGGAGGAAGACGAAGACCGACACATTGCGGATGGCACGGTTCATTTCTGCACCTCCTGGTTGAGACCCGTCCCCGGGTGGCCGGCACTGTCGGCCGGACCGTCGACGGCTGCGGCGGTGCTGTCGCCGGCCGCGGCGGCGCGCCGGAGCCGGCCGTCGTGGGAGATCTTCAGCAGGATCGCCAGCAGGATGTAGTTCGCCAGCAGACTCGACCCGCCGTGCGACATGAACGGGGTGGTCAGACCGGTCATCGGCAGCAGCTTCGAGATACCGCCGGTGACGACGAAGACCTGGATCGCCATGGTGAACGACAGGCCCGCGGCGACGAGCTTCCCGAAGGAGTCCGGGGTCCGCAGTGCCGTCGTGAACCCGCGGGCGACGAGCACCGCGAAGAGGATCAGCACGGCCGCCAGGCCGACGAAGCCGAGCTCCTCACCGACCGACGAGAGGATGAAGTCCGACCAGGCGACCGGCACGATCTGCGGGTAGCCCTCGCCGAGACCGGTACCGGTCACACCGCCGAAGGACATGCCGAACAGTGCCTGGGCCAGCTGGTAGCCGTTCCCGTCGTAGTTCGCGATCGGGTCGAGGTAGTTGGTGAAGCGGTCCTGGATCTTGTCCGAGATCTGGAACACGCCCCACGCGCCGATCGCCGCCAGGCCGATGCCGATGACCAGCCAGGAGGGGCGTCCGGTCGCGATGTAGAGCATGCCCAGCACCGTGCCGAACAGCAGCAGGGCGGGGCCGAAGTCGTTCTGCGCCGCCATGATGAGGATGGCGATGCCCCAGACCAGCAGGATCGGCCCCAGGTCGCGCAACCGGGGGAACTGGAGACCGAGGACGCGGCGTCCGGCGACGGTGAACATGGTGCGCTTGTTGACGAGCAGGGCAGCGAAGAAGATCAGCAGCATGATCTTCGCGAACTCGCCGGGCTGGATCGAGACCGGGCCGATGCTGATCCACACCTTGGCGTCCGCGTTGATCGAGGTGGGCCACACGATCGGCAGTGCGGACAGCACCAGCCCGCCGAGCCCCAGCAGGTAGGCGTAGTTCTGCAGGTTCTGGTGGGACTTCATGGCGATGATGACGGCGCAGAAGATCACCACGCCGATCACCGTCCACATGATCTGCGAGGTCGCCCGCGAGGAATCGAGCGCGAGGTCGATGCGGTAGATCATCACCAGGCCCAGCGCGTTGAGCAGCGCGGCGATGGGCAGCATGATCTGGTCCGCCTCCGGGGCCTTCAGGCACAGGACGACATGGGCGACACCGAACGTGGCGACATAGCCGCCGACCACGGTGAAGACCTCCGAATCGAGGTCGTTCTCCAGGGAGGTCTGCAGGGCGACGAGCGCCACCCCGAGGATCAGGGCGGAGAAGACCAGCAGGGTCAGCTCCGTCGGGCGGAAGTGTGCGCGGCTCATCATCCCACCTCCCGGCAGGAGACACCGGGTGTGGTGAGGTCAGAATCCGGCCGGTCAGCGTTGTCTGCGTGATCCGGGTGATCCGGGTTGTCCGGGTGATCCGGATGGTCCGAATGATCACTGTCGCGGGTGACGCAGGCGGGCAGCGTCTGCTCGGCGAGCCGGCGCAGCTGCGCCTGGATCTCCTCGTAGGAGTCCCGCGGCAGATTGTCGAGCGTGCCGCGCGCCGCCGGGGTCAGGTCGGAGGTGCTGAGCCGGTGGCACGGGTCGTCGCTGCCGGCGGGCAGCAGCCGCACCGCACCCTTGTCGTCGAGGCAGACCTCCTGGTACGGGGTCTGCAGCGAGATCCCCAGGAAGCTGCTCGGGGAACCCTGGTAGATGATGACCGGAGTGCCGTGTGCGGCCGCCTCCGCCGCCGCACCGAGGGTGGACGGCAGTGCCGACGAGGACCCCGGCACCGTGTTCGCGGTCGTGCCGGGGGCCGGTTCCGACGGGGGTGCGTCGGTAGGAGCGGCCGTGGCGGAGGCCTTGGCGGCCTCGGACGCGGCAGCCTCCGCCTGCTCCGACTGGGTGACCGCCACTGCGGGGATGTCGTCGGGCTCTGCGACGGCGAGGAAGTACGAGTCGTTGAGGTTGTGGCGGACGAACCACGCCGAACCGGCGAGGACCACCAGGACCACCACGACGGCGGTCAGTGCGGTGAGCAGCCGGCGGTTGCGCCGGGAGCGGCCCGTCCGGCCGGCACGGGTGCCGCGCCGACGGCCGGTGGATTCCCCGTCGTCGGCGACGGTGGTGGCACCGGAGGCGTCACCCGTGGCGTCCGACCCGTCGCCGTCGGTGCCGTCGGCCCCGTCGGCGTTGCCTGCGCCGTCTGCGGCACGGCGGACGACATTGACGCGGGCCGCGCGTCCCGCCGCCGTGTCCGGCCGGGGGGACTCACTCGCGGTGAGGTCCACCGCGCCGGCCAGCGCCGGGGTGGTGGGCAGGTCCGCGGCAGTGACGGAGGAGTCGGGCGCGTCCGGGTCGACGACGTCGGCGACGACGACCGTGACATTGTCCGGCCCCCCGCCACGCAGGGCGAGGTCGATGAGCTTCGTCGCCGCCTCATCCGGCGTCCCGACCGCCAGGACCTCCTGGATCGTGTCGAAACTCACCGGATCGGACAGGCCGTCCGAGCACAGCATGTAGCGGTCGCCGGCGCGCGCCTCACGGATCTGCGTCGTCGGCTCGACCGGACGCCCCGTCAGTGCCTTGAGGATGAGGGAACGCTGCGGGTGACTGCTGACGTCCTCCGGGGCGAGCCGACCCTCGTCGACGAGGGACTGGACGAACGTGTCGTCCTTGGTAACCTGCTCCAGGGCACCGTCGCGCAGCAGGTAGCCGCGCGAGTCACCGACATGGCAGACCCCCAGCCGGTCGCCGTCGAACAGCAGCGACGTGAGGGTGCAGCCCATGCCCTCCAGGGTCGGGTTCTCGTCGACATGTGCGGCGATGGCCCGGTTGCCGGTGTCCATCGCCTCGACCAGCAGGCCGACCAGCCGTTCGGCCGGGATGTCCGCGCCCCGGTCCAGGGCGGTCGCGACGGACTCCTCCAGGGGCAGCAGGGCATGGATCATGAGGTCGGAGGCGACCTCACCGGCGGCGTGACCGCCCATGCCGTCGGCGAGGGCGACGACGTGGCACGCCGCGACCGCGGAATCCTCGTTGTTGCCACGCACCAGACCGCGGTCGGACCGGGCCGCGTAATTCAGGGCGAGCGTCATGGCTGCATCCTCACTGTCGTCTGTCCGATACGGATTTCCTGGCCGGTCGTGAGCAGCTCAGGCTGGTCGATCCGCTGTCCGTCGAGGAAGGTGCCGTTGCGGGAATCCAGGTCCTCCAGGTACCAGTCCTCACCGCGACGGTGCAGCCGGGCATGGGTACCTGAGGCGAAATCGTCCTCCAGGACCAGGGTGCAGCCCGTCGAGCGGCCGACGGTGATCTCCTCGTATCCTGCGAGGTCGAGGGTGGTTCCGGTCAGCGGACCACTGGTGAGCACGAGGGAATGCGGGGCGGACGACCGGCCGAAACCTCGGCCGTGCCTGCCCTTCGGCGTGCCGCCGGGCGACCCGGAGGCACCGGTGCCCGCGGCAACCACCGCGGGGCTCACCGGGCCGTTCCCTGCGGAGGACGCCCGGCTGACGTCACGGTTCATGGCGCGGACCGCGGCCCAGATGAACAGCCACAGAACGACCAGCAGGGCGATCTTGGCCAGCAGAACCATGGACGACTGCATGCAGGTCAGCTCCTCGGGGCCGGATCGGATAGGGGACAACGTGAATAGGGACGTTGCCACACTTTACCGGTGGGAGGGGACCGATGGCACGCGACGAGAAGGACGCGTGGGGAACGGGTGTGGCAGATGGCGCGGGTCAGCTGATCCGCACCTCGATCTCACTGTGACCGATGACGATGACATCCCCGTCGGCGAGCAACCAGTTTTCCACGGGCGTCTCGTTGACGGTGGTGCCGTTGGTGGACTTCAGGTCGGTGAGGACCGCATCGTAGCCGTCCCAGGCGATGTCGACGTGCTGCCGTGACACACCCGTGTCCGGCAGCCGGAAGTCCACCGCGTTGCCGCGGCCGATGAGGTTACTGCCCGGCGTGAGGACATAGGTGCGGTCGGAACCGTCGCGCAGGAACAGGGTCACCGTGCGCTGCGGCTGACCGGCGGCGGCACCCTCGGCGCCGTCGGCCCCGGCGACCGGGGCCTGGGCGTGCTGGTCCGAGAAGACCTCGGTGCCCGGGACACTCGGCGACTCCTGCCGGGGTGCGGCGGTGTGGCCGGCAGGGCCGTCGGCCCGGGGGGGCCGGTCGGCCGGGGCGGGGGTGCTCTTCGGGCGCGGTGACTCGGCGTGGGGGTGGGCGAGGCCGGCGAGCGCTCCGCCTGCTGCACCTGCGGCGCCTGCCGCGGCGGCGGGTCCGGGGGTGGCCCGTGGAGTGCGGTCGGCCTGCGCCTGACCGTCGGCATTGTCGGCGTTGTAGGCCTGCGCGGCGGAGTTGCGTCCGGAATCCGGACCGGAGCGCGGCCACTCCGGGGCGGGTTCCGGTTCACCGTCCCCGGGCTCCGGCCAACGCTGCGCGGCCGGTCGGGACTGCGGGTTCTGCGGGGTGGCCCCGGGGGTTTCCTGGTCGAACCAGGAGCGGGACTTCAGTTGACCGGTGTGGAGCGACTCGTCCTTGACGATGTCCACGGTGACCGGACCACTGGTCGACCACCCCTCGTTGCGGAGGAACCGCTGGAGCCGGTCGCGCAGGTCGTCGCCCAGCGTGGGGCGGTCGGCGAGCAGCGCCTCATGGTCACGTGCGGAGACGTGGACGAGGTAGGAGGACGGGGCGTGGTAGCCGCCCGACCGGTCCTCCATGAGGGAATCCTCCGCCTCCTGTTTGAGCAGCTCGTCGATTTCGGCAGGGACCACCTCGCCGCCGAAGACGCGCGCGAAGCCGTTGTCGAGCCCGCGCTGGAGCGAGCTGTCGAGCTTGCGGAATCGTCCGAAGAGATCCATGGGTAGCGGGATCCTGCCTTTCTCGGTCTCGTGCCTGAACGTCGTGCGGGTGGCACAGTGGGGACCCATTATAGGGATGTCTGCGGTGCGGCGTCCGTTCTATGTCGTGGGGATCGAGGTCACCGAGTGGTTTGACAGGGCGGGAAATCCCCGGTGGGACGGTGGATTCGGCGGGGTCGGGACAGTCCGATCGTCGGTGCTGCCCCGGCCGGGCCGGCGGAAACCGGTTCTGACGTGGCGTTCTGTGCGGGGTTTGTGCCATGTGCCGGAGACTGCTAGGCTTTCACACCGTTGCAGCAGCAACCCACGTCGACCACTTCGGTTGATGCCACGGGCGAGTGGCGGAATGGCAGACGCGCTGGCTTCAGGTGCCAGTGTCCTTAGGGACGTGGGGGTTCAAGTCCCCCTTCGCCCACAGTGAGCGGTTCTCGAACTGCACGGGCCGGAGGCCACAAACTCGAAAGGGTTTGTGACCTCCGGTTTTTCGCGTTCCCGTGTCCGGCCGCCGCGAAAGTGCCGTTCCGGGGGAATGACAGTGCAAGTCCCACATGTCGCCGTGGCGGCCGGGCCTGCAGAGAATTCCAGGTTTTGCGACCTGGCGGTGGGGAGCCGCGCGCAACTGCCGACCGTGCGTGTCCCGGCAGGGCGGATCGGATTGTGGGCGCGGGATATTAACCCCGAGATGTACTATCCGGGCTAATGCTTTTGTCCGCGTCGGCTGGCTTTTCCGATCCCGGTGACACTGGCGGTAGATGTCCTGGTCGGTCTGTCGAGGAGGCATCGAGCTTGTCTGTGTCCCGGTTCATCCGCCGTTACAGGATCCCTGGGGCGCGTCGCGGGAGTGCTTCCTGCAAGTCATGTCCAGTGCCAGTGGCTTATGTTCCGGTAACGACGTGCCACTGAAAGTCGATCGAGGGTGGAGCGTAGGGCATTGAGGAGCTTCGTTGTACAGAGAGGATGTCAACGAGACAGAGCGCACCGTACTTGTTCATGAGTACGGCAGTCTCACCTTTGCGGGGTTCGACAGTTCGGCCGGGGGACAGGTGCGCTTCCAGGTCGTCCTCGGGAGCTGACTCAGGGCGTAGGACTCCGACGGCCTTGATTGGATCTTTGTAGAGGTAGATCGAGTCGCTGTCGCACTCACTGACATGCAGTGTGAACTCCTGTTCGCCGAAGCCGAAGGTAAATTCGCTGTGTGGGGCCTTGTTGTACTCAAAATGCGTTCTTCCGTTCAAGGAGGGGTCGCGCCAGAGTGCGGTGGAGGACTGCAAGGCATGTCGTTCCAGCCGGGCGGATCGTTCTCGGAGAGTCGCGATGGTTGTTGCGTGATCATCGTTGGCCGGCAGGTCCTCAAGCCACCGCCAGAGCTCCTGGAGTTGTTCGGAACCGGGGAAGTCTCCGACGTCAGGGTGGGCGTTGAAAGACAGACCTTTCGGCTTGGTTCCAGCCAACCATGCTGGGAGCCGGTGTCGAGGATTGTCCTTGAACAGCACAGTCAGCCATGTTGCGGGTTTGTCGGAAAGCACCTCGGCAATCCACCGGTTTTCGATGGCGACCCCAGAACCCGGGACGTTGTCCGCCCTGTCCGTGTAGTTGTCATCGACGATCATGAGGACGTGGCGGGGGCGTGACGGATCCTACGCATAAAGCCCGTGAGCGAGTCCCCGTAGTCGAGATCAGCATCGACCAGGACGTGGTAGCCGAGCATCTTCAGGTGGGCAGCGAGGAGACGTACCCACTGCTGGTGCTGTGCGGACGTCCATGCGTAGGAGATGAACAGGTCGGCTCCGTCTGGGGCCAATGATTTTGCTTGTGGGTCTGCCATTGATCTCCTCGTATCGGGAACGGAAAGTAGACGATGCTCAAAATTTCATTAGTAAGATTATGAGGTGACAGGGTTGGCCCGTTTGATTAAGCCCTCCCAGGTCTCGACTGCGGCAATGTCTTTCTCCGAGGCGAACAGGTAGCCCCACTGATCCGGGAACCGTTCATCGCCAGTGAGCTTGCGCATCACCTTGTCGGCGGCCTCCCGCTTTGCCAGGACCTCAGCATCGTTCACGTCGCTGTCGGACTTGGCCTCGATGATCCAGTAGTTGCCAGCGTTGTCGCACACGACGAAGTCCGGGTAGTAGAACCGGGAACCGCCGGACCAGGCGAACCGGGCGTTGTCGGTGAAGTACAGCCGCTTCCACCACCGGATCTGGTCCGACTTGTTCAACATGTATGCCAGCCGGTACTCCGCGTTGAGAGAGTCGAACATCGCGGCGGTGAACAGTCCGCTCTCCTTCCACGGGCCGTAGTACCGATCCGTGGCGAACCTGCCCCTCAACTGCTGGGGCTTCTCCACTGGCAGGATCTGCTCATCGACAGGCAGGGTGAACTCTGATTCGATCGGTAGGACTTGCACCTTGATCTCCGGATCAGCGACGGTGTTGTTCGCATTGAACGCCTTCTTCGCCGTGCGGAGCAGTGTCTGCAGCTCCTTGCGACCACTCTCCAGTGCCTTCTCCGTCCACGGGGACAGGCCGACGGCACTGATGAACGGAGTAATGATCCGGCGTCCCAGGATCGCCATGTTCGAGTTCGTCTGGGCGAACGTATTCGTGCCCAGTGCCACCTTTGTCAGTGTCTTGACCACCTGGTCGTCGGGCACCTCATCGACCCCGCCAGTGGTTATGGTGGTGTCCCGCAGGGTGATTTTCTTCCCGTCGGTTTCCACAAGTTCGCGGTTGAGGACAACACCCTCGGTCGACACGTTCTTGGCTGCAGCCCGGACCTGGTCATCGGTGATCTCCGCGAGGTCGAAGGGCGCGACCTTCGTCTCCATGGTGGAGGCAGGGAATGCGAAGTACTCGCCGGCGAATTTGCTGTTGACCGTGACCTTCACCGGATCCGGGACTGGGGGTGGTGTCGGTATTTCTTCGTTTTCACCGAGCTCCACGAAGCCGACAGGTGACATCGCATCTTCGTCAGGCGTCGGAGGCAACGGATCATCCCCGGACGTATCAGAGACTCCGGATTCACCAGGGGTAGTGCCCGTGTGAACGCCGGTAGCAACGCCATCGGTGGTGCCGGCGGAGGTGGCGTCGCCGTTTGTGTCCCAGGCAGAGTCATCCGCGCCCCGACCATCCTCCGGAGACGTCCATTCAGGTATCACCGGACCGACGAACGGGTTGGAACTGTCGGTGGCCTTCTCGATACCGAAGACTTTGAGCGCGTCCTCGCTGGCTAGGTAGGCGCGGTAGGACTTGTGCGAGATGATGTCGAGCTGGTTGATGGTGTCGACGTCGGTGTATGTCTTGAACGGCAGCCGCAGGCCGCGGCCCATAGTCTGCTGGGTCAGTACTTCGGAGGCGGAGACCCGCAGCGAGACAATCACCGCGACGTTGCGGGCGTCCCAGCCCTCCCGCAACTTACCGACGGCCACCACTGCCTCAACGGTGGAGTCGGTGGCGTCGATGTTCTCGAGCTGGAACCTGGTCTGCTCATCGTTGTGCCGTGAGTCGACCTGCAGTACCTTCCCACAGTCACCGACGTATCCGACCCCGGCCAACAGAGACGTGATCTGTGTGGCGTGGTCAATGTCCGAACAGGTCACCAGCATCACCGGGCGGACAGGTGTGACCTCGGGGTGGTCGAGGGCGTACCGACGGTAGGCCGCAGCCTTACCCCGGAGGACCGCAAGACCGTCACGGAGCTGACGTTCCTCGGAGTCAGGGTACTTGTCGTAGTCCTTGCTGCGGCAGACAATGACCGGACGCTTGATGTACCTGTCGGTGATCGCCCGGAACAGCGGGTACCGGTAGACGATGTCGTCACCGGGCTCAGCCGAGGCGGTCAGACCGATGGTCGCTGCCGGATCCAGTTCCTTGAGCGCGGCATTGAAGGCCTTCGCGTCACTGCCGTAGAGGTGGGATTCATCGGCGATGATCACTAGGTCGTCGAGGGACTGCAGGTGGGCGTAAAGGTTCCCGCTGTTCTCGTCGAACCGGCGGATCTTTGCCCTGCGGGCCTCCATCGTGGTGCCGAGGGTGGCCTGGTCAGCTTTCTTCGGGGCCAGGAGGTTCTGGACGTTGAAGATGAACACGTCCGACCCGATGAAACTGTCGAAAGCGCCTTGCTGGCCGTTCGTGGTCCTGCCCCAGGCCCGCATGTTGTCCGGGGTGATGATCTGCGGGGGAACGTCGAATCCGCCGATGTACTTGCGACTGTCGCGGGTGAAGTTCGCGATCGTCTTGTTCTGGATCACCAGTCCCGGGGTGACGACCATGATGTTGGTGTGACCGCATTCGCGGAGGTACTCGATGAGAGCGCCCATGATGTAGGTCTTGCCCACACCGGTAGCCAGGTTGAGTACCAGAGGGTTCTGCGGATCGAAGTCCCCGCCGGAGATACGGGTGACGGTGGCGTCGAGGGCCTCACGGTTAGGGGTACGCAGGTCGAACTTCGAGGCGACGGCATCGATCAGGGTGTCGTCGCGGACGAGGGACAGTGGCTGGTTCATCGGTCAGGCCTCCTGGGTGGGCTCGGTGGTGGGGTGGAAAATGTCGCCGGGAATCCGGACCAGTGTGCATCCTCGTCGGGCCCGGCGCAGGTAGCCACGGATCTCGTCGGGGGCCTCGGTCGCGGCAATGGTGAGCAGTTCACCGTCATCCAGTTCGGCGATGAGTTCGTCGACCCGGGTGTTGATCAGGGTGTCGTCCACGACAATCAAGCGCATGCGGCCACGGACCCCGTGGAACACGGGGTGAGCCGGGGTGCGGTGGAAGTTCAGGTTGGCGCACACGGAGTTGATCAGTGTCTCACCGGTGGCATTTTCGGTCAGGGTGGTGACGCCGAACTCTTCGTTGTAGTCGAAGCAGGCGGGGGAAAGCTCTGCGACGGTGAATCCTGGAGTGTCATGCTTTGAGTAGACAGTGAGACCCACCCGAAAGGATCCCGCACATGTCTACACCCAACCCCCGACCACACCGGGGACCGAGACCCCACTACACCGCAGAGTTCAAAGCCGACGCCGTGGCCATGGTCACCGAGCTCGGCAAGTCCCGCGCCCAGGTCGCCGAAGACCTCCAGGTCTCACCCTCGACCCTCGGCCGCTGGGTCGCCGCAGCCACCGACACAGTCGGTACCGGCCGCGGCAGCCACAACAAACCCGCCGACCCGACCAGCACCGACCCCGACCAACTCGCCCGACGGGTCGCCGAACTGGAAGCGGAGAACGCCTTTCTGAAAAAAGCGGCGGCCTTCTTCGCCCGGGACACCCGGTGACCGACAAGTACCGGCTCATGTTCCGCGAAGAAGGCCTGTTCACCGTCACCCTCATGGCACGCCTGCTCGGCGTGTCCCGCACCGGCTACTACACGTTCAAGGCCCACCGGGCAGCCTTCGGCGACGATCCCGTCCCCGGATCACGGGCAGCACGCAGGGCCTGGCTCGCCGACCGGATCTGGTTGCACTGGGACAGGTCCAAGGGGCGTCACGGTGCCCGACGGATCCAGGCCGACCTGGTTGAACACGACGGCGAGCAGGTGTCGCTGTGGTTAATCCGGAAGATCATGAACACCCTCGGTATCGCCGGTGTTCAGCCCAGGGCCACCAAGCGGACCACCATCCCCGCCGATGATGCCGACGCCCGGCCCGACCGTGTCCGTCGCCGGTTCGCCCCGCCTCTTGCCACGTCCACCCTTGTCGGCGACATCACGTATCTGAAGACCGGGGAGGGCTGGCTGTACCTGGCCACGGTCATTGACCTGACCACGAGGATGGTCGTCGGCTGGGCCACCGCATCCCATATGCGCACCCCACTGATCAGCCAGGCCCTGGTCATGGCGCACACGGCCGGTTACGTCGCCGGTAACGCGATCTTCCACTCCGACCGAGGATCCCAGTACACCTCTGAGGAGTTCGCGACCACCGCCCGGTTGTTGGATGTCCGGTTGTCTGTCGGACGGACCGGGGTGTGCTGGGACAATGCGGTCGCCGAGTCCTTCTTCGCCTCGTTGAAAAAGGAGATGTTCCACCAGCAGTCGTTTACCACCAGGGCCCGGGCCAGGGTCGCTGTCGCCGAGTACATTGAGGTGGACTACAACCGCCGACGTCGGCATTCGGCGATCGGCTACCGCATCCCGGCGGTGGTGATGGGTGAGTTCAAAGCCCGGTGGTCGCCTGAGCCTGAACAGTCACAGTCCGCTGACCTGGCGGCCTGACCTCCACAACACGATTCATGCGTCTTGATTGTCCTCAAAACTTGACACCTTCCAGCCCTAGCCTCTCTTCCGTTGTCTTGTCTGATGCTTGTAGCAACACGGATGGTTACTTCGGCATCTTCCCCCAGTGCCCGAGCTAGCTTGTCTACTTCCAGAACACTGACTGTGTTGGTGTAGATCAGTCGGCGATACCCGTCGGCGGCGTAGTTGTTCCACATGGCCCTGAGGTTTCGCTCTGCGATCTACTGCTCCCACGGTACCGGGTACGCGAGATCGAGCACATCGCCCTCGATGACGGCGTGATGGACGCCGCGTGCTGACAGTAGGTCATGGAGGGCGAAGGCGACGGTAGATTTTCCTACACCGGATCGCCCTCCGATCAGAAGCATATGCGCGCTGTTCATGGCCTCATGATGACATGCCCGGGGCTTGATTGATGACCAACGGCATTCCCTGCAACGCGATGGACGATGAGCACACCGCGGAGCGGCAGTTTCAAAGCGGCTACCTTAAAGTTCGTCGAGTGCTTCTATGACCAGACCTGCGGGCCGGACGGCGTTGCCGGCTCCGGCACGATCTCGGCGGTCCCCGAGCTCGCTGCTTCCAATCCGGCGGTCCTGGGCCCTACCGAGACACACCTCCTGCAGGAATGGCTGCGGAAACTGAAGAGCTCAAAGCCCTGACGTCACCAACCGGGGTTACGTCCTCTAGCGTGGTGTATCTGTAACTGCCGGTGACCGCCCGTCCACGACGACGGCGACCACCGCAGGTACCTTTCGACTCAACTCCTACATATCCTCGAAAGGGACTCCACGATGGTCACCAGCCCTCATCATATCGACCCGTCAACCTACCTCGACGAACTGCTCACCCAGGCCTCCCCGGACCTGATGCGCCAGATGCTGCAGAGCTTCATCAACCAGATCCTGTCCACCCAGGCCGATCAGGTCTGCGGCGCGGACTACGCCACCACCAGCGAGTCCCGCACCAACACCCGCAACGGTTACCGTCACCGCGACCTCGACACCCGTGTCGGCACCGTCGACGTCGCCGTTCCCAAGCTCCGCTCCGGGTCGTTCTTCCCCGACTGGCTGCTGGAACGACGAAGCCGGGCCGAGCGAGCTTTGAGCACCGTCATCGCGACCTGCTACCTCAAGGGTGTCTCCACCCGAAGAATGAACGACCTGGTCGCCAGCCTGGGGATCACCAACCTGTCGAAGTCCCAGGTGTCCGAAATGGCCAGGGACCTTGACTCCATGGTTGAGGATTTCCGCCACCGCCCACTCGACACTGGGCCGTACCTGTACGTGTCCTGCGATGCGCTGACGATGAAAGTCCGCGAAGGCGGTCGGGTCGTGAAGACGTCGGTGCTGCTGGCGACCGGGGTCAACGCGGAAGGTTACCGGGAGTTATTGGGCATGCAGGTCGCCACGGCAGAGTCCGTGGCCTCCTGGACCGGCTTCTTCCGCGACCTGAAGGCCCGCGGACTGGACCAGGTGTTCCTGGTCACCAGTGATGCGCACCTGGGTATCCAGCACGCGATCGGTGAGGTCCTGCCGAACGCGTCGTGGCAGCGCTGCCGGACGCATTTCGCCAAGAACCTGTCGTCCATGGTGTCCAAGACCCAGTGGCCGACGTTGTCGGCGATGTTCCAGACGATCTTCCAGCAGCCTGATGCTGCCGCGGTGTGGGACCAGGCCCGTGAGGTCGTCAGCTTCTGTCAGAGCAAGTTCCCGCATGTCGCCGACTACCTCGAGGAAGCTCTCGACGAGCTGTTGGCGTTCACCAACACGCCGAAGGCGGTGTGGACCAAGGTCTGGTCCAACAACCCCACCGAGCGGCTGAACCGGGAGATCCGCCGGCGTACCGATGTCGTGGGGATCTTCCCTAACCGCGATGCGGTGGTCCGTCTGGTCGGGGCAGTGCTCGCAGAGCAGCATGATGACTGGATCCAGCAGAAGCGGTACATGTCGCTGACGAGTCTGGAGCATACCCGGACGGTGATAGGCGCCAACGTCATCGACGTCGACGGCGACGACCGGGTGCAGGAGGCAGCATGAGCGGAGCCCGTTATCAGGCCCGTGATGGTCCTTGACCTGGTGTCACGCGCTTTTGTTTCAGCGGAAGGGAGATACACCACTTCCCCGGACTTGACCCCAACCGGTTGGCGATGATGGCGCGCAGCGGCCAAGAATCCACGCCGTGGTGCTGTTGCAAAGTTGGGGATGGCACTGCGAGGGCCCTGCTGCCACAATAAAGGTTGTGCACAATTGAAATGTGTGCAATAGTTGTCGACATGGGAGCCACCGACCGCATGCTATGCTTCGCCCTCTACTCCGCAAGCCGTAAGACCACACGCACGTACCGGGAGTTGCTCGAGCCCTGGAACCTCACGTACCCCCAGTACCTGGTGCTCTACGTCCTCTGGAACCAGGGACCCCGGACCATCCGCGAACTCGGGGAGGAGATGCAGCTGGATTCCGGCACCCTCTCCCCGCTGCTGAAGCGCCTGGAGCAGGCCGGCTACGTCAGCCGGCACCGCACCCCGGAAGACGAGCGGGTGGTCAACGTCAGACTCACAGAAGCCGGTGAGCAGCTGCGGGAACCGCTGTCCCGGATCCCCCGGGACGTCGCAGCCGCGATGGGAGTCACCGATGACGCCACCGCCAGCGGGCTCATCCGGAGCCTGCGGCAACTCGGCCATCAAGACCCCGCCCCCACATCACACACCCCCACCCGAAAGGACTGACATGACCCCGCTCTACACGGCAGAGGCACTGGCCACAGGCGCCGGCCGCAACGGACACGTCGCAACATCCGACGGACGCCTGGACCTGGATCTCGCCATCCCCACCGAAATGGGAGGCAGCGGCGACGGCGCCAACCCCGAGCTCCTCTTCGCTGCCGGTTACGCGGCCTGTTTCCATTCCGCTCTCCAGACGGTCGCCCGAACAAAGAAGGTCTCCGTGGCCGACAGCTCGGTGGGCACCCGGGTCGGCATCGGTTCCAACGGCAACGGCGGATTCGAGCTCAGCGTGCACCTCGAAGTCACGATTCCCGACATGCCGACCGATGAGGCTCAGGCCCTCGCCGATGCCGCCCACCAGGTCTGCCCCTACTCCAACGCCACCCGCGGGAACATTCAGGTGACAGTCTCCGTCGTCGACGACTGACCACTCCCGCGGCCACCTACCGGACCAGTATCCCCCAACCACACACGAAGGAGACACCAATGCGCAGCCTCATTCACGACAGCTTCGGAGAACCCGAGGATGTCCTACACCTCACCGAGGAAAACATGCCCGAGCCCTCGGAGGGGCAAGTCAGGATCCGGGTGAACCTGTCACCCATCCACAACCACGATATCTGGACGATCCGGGGAACCTACGGCTTCGTTCCCGATCTCCCCGCGCACGCCGGCACGGAGGTTCTTGGCACCATTGACGCCCTCGGCCCTGGAGTCTCCGGCTTCGTGCCCGGGCAGCGGGTGGTCAGCGCAACCTCCTTCGGAACCTGGTCAGAATACGCGCTGATCGATGCCGCAGGGGCGATCCCGGTTCCCGACCAGTTGACCGACGACAGTGCATCACAGCTGGTATCGATGCCCTTCAGCGCCATCAGCCTGCTGGACTTCCTAGACCTGAACGAGGGTGACCGGCTGATCCAGAACTCCGCCAACGGCGCCGTCGGCAGAATCCTTGCCCAGCTCGCCAAGGCACGTGGCATCCACGTCATCGGCCTGGTCCGCCGTGACGCAGCGGTCGCCGACCTCGCGGCGGAAGGTATCACTGACGTGCTCTCCACCGAGGATCCTGCCTGGCGAGAGAAGCTGCAGGAGATCACCGGCGGTGCGCGGGTAGCGACCGGACTGGACTCAGTCGGTGGCCAGGCGACCGCCGATCTCGTCTCCGTACTCGGAGAGGGCGCCACCCTCGTGTGCTTCGGCGCGATGGGTGGCCCGACGATGACAGTCCCCTCCGGCCCGGTGATCTTCAAAGACATCACCGTCCGGGGATTCTGGGGCAGCAAGATCAGCCAGGAAATGGAGCCCGAGAAGAAGTCCGGACTCTTCGCCGAACTGATCTCACGGATCTCGGACGGTAATGTCACCCTTCCGGTCGCCGGCGTCTTCGATGTCTCCGACTTCAGCGAAGCGATGCTCGCCAGCAAGTCCTCCGGGCGTACCGGCAAGGTCCTACTCCGGTTCTGACCGGTCGACACCAAACCCAGACCACAGGCAAAGAAAACAGAGGCCGAACAGCAATGCTCATCACAGGTTCGATCCTGGCAATCACAGCCGCTCTACTTCACGTGCTCATCTTCTACCTCGAATCCATGGCCTGGACGAGTGAACGGACCCGTGCAGTCTTCGGCCTCACAGCCAAGGAAGCTGACAACACCAGAGAAATGGCATTCAACCAGGGATTCTACAATTTGTTCCTGGCCATCGAGGTCATCTTCGGCGTGGTGCTTCTCACGGCAGGTGCCTCCGACGGAGCCGGACTGGCACTGGTCCTGGCCGGCACCGTGAGCATGTCAGGCGCCGCCGCGGTGCTCTGGCTGACGTCTCGAGACAAACGCGGCGCAGCCCTGAAGCAGGGGGCGCTCCCCCTGCTGGCCACCGTGGTGTTGGCAGTCGCCGCGATTATGTAGCCGCAGCCGTGCTCTGTCCGTGAGGACGAGCAGCTCGACACCGAACACATGATCCTGCCTGACGCACGCTCCGTCGTGACTGCTGACCGTCGTACCGGAGCCGTGTCTCACGAGGAGGCACTCCGAGGCGCCACACAGCGTTCAAGAATCCACGCCATGTAGCGAACAAATTCACATCATTGTCGCTAACTGGATGGTGACGTCAGTGCTTTGAGCTCTTCAGTTTCCGCAGCCATTCCTGCAGGAGGTGTGTCTCGGTAGGGCCCAGAACATCCGGGTTGGACGCAGCGAGCTCGGTGACCGCCGAGATAGCACCGGAGCCGTCAATGCCATCGCGCCCTCCAGTGCCGGTAATCGCGTCGATCGCCCCGTTGCGCACCGCCGCAGAAAGGTCAGGATCAGGGTACCCCTGGATGATCTGATGCAGCGTGACTCCGATGTTGGTGGCCAGGATGTGGGCGGAAGCCTGTTCCGGGGAGACGACTGGGGCTTAAAACCCTGTTAGACGACTACTTCCCTGAGGATCGGGTTGTTCGGCGAGCCCGTCAACCGCGGGCGACGCGACGCCCTTGCGTCAACGCATATGCCACTGACGACGCGACGCCCTTGCGTCAACGCATATGCCACTGACGGAGCCCCCGGTTCACGCGATGGGCGCTTTCCTCTCCGTGCCGTGGCTCGGGACGCGCTCGGCGGGGCTGTTGTGGACCAGACAGATTCCAGTGAAGGGCAATGTCAGATCGATCGCGACGTTCATCGTTCTACCCTCCTGGTGCTGAGCGAGCTGAAGCAATGCCAAGACACGCGGTGGTCGTCCGAATCCCGTGGGATCCAGACGACCACCGCGTACCATCCGACTGACGGTTCTGGCCGGTGATGCCCAGGCTCAGAGGAGGTGGGCGTCCTTCAACATCTCTTCGATCCAGGTGCCTTGGAGCTTCTTGAGCGCGCGCGACTTGAGGAACTCGGGCACGGGCAACTTTGTGGGAAGAGGCTCCTCCAGCAGGCTCTTCCGGTCGCGCAGGTAGTACGCGGCGCTGAGGAGGGTGCGGATGTCGTAGGCCGAGGCGAACACCTCGGGCACGCCACGGTCGACGTTCAGCAGCGTGTAGACCGCCTCCATGGCCGTGCGCACCGAGTACTCGGTGGTGAACACAGTGTCGCGGGTCGGGGACTCGGCGAAGTTGCCGATGAATGCGAGGTTCTGGGAACCCTGCGGGATGACATCGGGACGATCACCCGGGCGACGAGGCATGAAGTAGGAGGTGATGAACGGCATGTACACCGGATTGGTGTTGATCGACTCCTGCTTCGCAAGCTCGGGGATCAGCGCCTCAGGAACACCCAGGTGGTAAAGCCATTCCTGGGTTATCTCCTCGCCCGTGCACTCCGTGATCTTCTTGTGGACGTAGTCGCCCTCGGTGTCGGAGTATAGACCATAAATCCAGACCGTGGTCTGGTTGTCCTTCTGCTCCTTGAAGTGGGGCTGACGGTGGATGGCGAAGCTCAGCAGCCAGTTGGAGTCGGTCACCGTGATGATGCCACCGGTGTTGACCTTGCGATCGTGCAGATCCCTCTTGGTGAGGCGCTCGATGTACGGGTCGACGCCCATGTTCTCGATCGTGGCTGTAGCGGAGATGAACCAGCTGCGTTCCGGGAGATTCTCGCAGAACGCCTCGGGGCGTCCGAAGTCCGGGGACTGGGCAGCGAGGTTCTTCCACAGCGTCCAACTGCCACCGGGCTCGGTGGTCGGCGGGGCCGGGGTGTGGTGGTCACCGTAGGTGCTGGATTCGGTGATCGACCCGTTGGTCACGAACACCAGATCGTCCTTGGTGAGGTCGATCTCCTGGTCCTCTCCGGCGACTGTAAGTAGCAGCTGCGTGGCGACCTTGGTGTCGCCGGTCTCGCTCACCCGGATGTCGCGCACCGTGGTGCCATACCGGATGTCGACACCGTGGTCTTGCAGGTAGGCCAGGAGCGGCTTGACCATCGATTCGTACTGGTTGTACCGGTTGAACTTCAGGGCTGTGAAATCGGGGAGACCCTTGATGTGGTGCACGAAGCGCAGCAGGTATCGGCGCATCTCGGCCAGCGAGTGCCACCGCTCAAAGGCGAACATCGTGGACCAGTACACCCAGAAGTTGCTATCGAAGAAGTCCTCCGAGAAGAAGTCCTCGATGGTCTTGCCGTGGATCTCGCTCTCGGCCAACACGCAGAGGCGAACGATCTCCTCCTGAGCTCCGTCGGTGAGCGTGAAGTCTCCGTCTCTGGTGACGCGGTTGCCTCGGTCGTGGATGAGGCGGCAGTTCGAGGAGTTCGGGTCGTCCTTATCCAGCCAGTAGTACTCGTCAAGATAGGAAGCGCCCTCGATCTCAAGGGACGGGATCGAGCGGTACATGTCCCACAGGCACTCGAAGTGGTTCTCCATCTCGCGGCCGCCACGGGTGACGAACCCGATCGCCGGGTTGTCGATTCCATCGAGGGAACCTCCGGAGAGCGGCATCTCCTCGAAAAGGTGGATCTGCTTACCGGGCACCTGTGCGTCGCGGATCAGGAACACCGCGGCCGCCAGCCCAGCGAGGCCGGCTCCCACGATCCATGCAGACTTCGAGTCTGCGTCTTCGGGCTTGCGTGGGCGTGCGAACGCCTCATAGTTACCGTTGGAGTAGTACATGGTCAAGACCTTTCTTTGAGAAGTGCCGTATCTGTAGTAGTGGGAGTGGTGGTTGAGTCGCAGGTGGCGACGGTGGAGGGGGTGGCGTCCCCGCTTCGGCCCGAACTGACCTGCGCCGCGAAGCCGCGCACGACCGTGTCGATCTGCGTCTTGAGGCGGGGCTCGCCGTTGCTGACGAAACCCGTCTCCGAATTGAGATCGGTGCCAGAGAGGGCGATGTCGAAGTGCAGCGCAGCGAAAATGGTCCTCGCTGTGAGCCGCGCGAGGTGGCTGTGTTCGTTGCCCCCGAGCGCCGCGCAGAGGACGGCGGCTAGATGCTGCTCCAGCCGGCGGACCAGTTCAATGCCTTCCCGGCGGTGCGGGCCATCGGAATCACCGAACAACAGCTCCCGGTGGTAGCGCACCAGGTTGACCACCTGCGGGCTTTCCGTCAGCCGTGCGATGGGAAGGACCAGGGACATGATCCGGTCGGAGAGATTGGCAGCCTGGGGCATAACCGACTCAGCGGCCTCTCCTTCCGTGATGGCCTGCTCCAGTGTCACGTTGTACACCATGAGGAACATCTCGACCTTGTTCGGGGCGTGGTAGAACAGCGTACCCACCCCCAGGTCAGCCCTTTCGGCGATCTGCTGGACGGTCACGTCATCGAAGGGGCGGTCCTGAAACAGGGCACACGCCGCCTCGAAGATTGACGCCCGCGTGGCGGCTTGCTTGCGTTCGCGCCGGCTCGGGACATCACCTCGGCTCTGCAACCCAGTCACCTACCTAGCAATAACTATCTAGAATAGAAATCGAACGCGCTCAACTTTGAATATACCTACTTGTCGAGTGTGATGCAGGGAAGTCCTCCATGGTGACCCGAAGGCGTGCTCCTAGGGCGTGTCTCTTTAAATAGTGGCCGTGTCCCGCCATACTGGGCTCATGGCCGCCACCGACCGCTACCAGCAACTCACCGATGCCCAGTGGGCCCGCATCGAACCCCTCCTACCCTCCAGTGACGGCAGGAGGGGTCGCCCGTTCCGGGACTCCCGCCAGATCCTCGAAGGGGTGATCTACCGGTACCGCACCGGGATTCCCTGGCGTGACCTGCCCGAACACTTCGGACCCTGGCAGACGGTGTGGAAACGTCACCGCCGTTACACCGTCGACGGGACCTGGGACCGGATCCTGCAGTCACTGCTGGCCGACGCTGACGCCGCCGGCCTGATCAGCTGGATCGTCTCGGTCGACGCGACGATCAACCGTGCTCACCAGCACGCGACGAACACGACCCGCCCCGAGCAGCACACGGGGGGCCCAGTCGAATTACAGGAATCAGGCCTGTTCTGACCTTGATGAGTGCGAACCTGCAGGCCATGGGGTTGGGCGTTCGCGGGGAGGGTTGAGCACGAAGATCCATCACGCCGTCGACGGGAAGGGCCGTCCACTGTCGGTGGTGGTCACCGGAGGTCAGCGTAACGACGGCAGTATGTTGCAGGTGGTCATTGACGATATCCGGGTGCCACAGCCGGCAGGACGGTCGGGCAGGCCCCGGACCACCCCGGATGCGGTGATGGCGGACCGGGCGTACCCGAGTCGGGCGAATCGGGAGTACCTGCGGGACCGGGGGATCGTCGCGGTGATCCCGGAGAAGGTCGACCACGTCAACGCCCGCAAACGCAAAGGATCTGCCGGCGGTCGTCCACCCAAGATGGACTGGGAGGCGTACAAGGGCCGCAATGTGGTGGAGAGGTCGTTCAACCTGCTCAAACAGTGGCGGGGACTGGCGACCCGGTACGACAAGCTGGCGGTGATCTACCGCGGGGCTGCCGTCCTGGCTGCGATCGTCGCCTGGCTCAAAGCATTAGGAGACACGCCCTAGGGGGGGCGGGAGGAGCTGAGGGGACTGCTGCACGGTTAGGTGACATCTGCTCTGCAGGGCAGATGTCACCTAACCGTGCAGCAGTCCCCCGTGTTGTCGATGGCCACGCGCTAGGAGAATCCAACGGGTCACCCGACGGGTGACGGATTGTCGGAGATCAGCGACCCGGGGCAGACCTGCCCGGTAGATCGACGTCGCGCATCCGGCGTTGTCACAGGTGTAGCGCGACACGCTGGCATGCGGGAGGTGCTGTTGCAAAGTGGAGCGGGCGGTGCCCGGACGCTGATCGACAAGGCGGTCCACAACCCTGTAGCCCTGATCTCTCAGGCGCCTGTGAAGGCCTTGGCGACGATCACCGCATCCGGGTTCAGACACCCGAAGGCGAACACCCTGCCCTGGCCTTTGCGTAGCGCGTGCACCGCCTCCATACCCTGCAGTGTCCTGTACGCCGACACCGGATTCTTGAACCCGCCACCTTTGGGACCCAGGATCCGCTTGAGCCGGCCGTGATCCCTGGAGTGTCATGCTTTGAGTAGACAGTGAGACCCACCCGAAAGGATCCCGCACATGTCTACACCCAACCCCCGACCACACCGGGGACCGAGACCCCACTACACCGCAGAGTTCAAAGCCGACGCCGTGGCCATGGTCACCGAGCTCGGCAAGTCCCGCGCCCAGGTCGCCGAAGACCTCCAGGTCTCACCCTCGACCCTCGGCCGCTGGGTCGCCGCAGCCACCGACACAGTCGGTACCGGCCGCGGCAGCCACAACAAACCCGCCGACCCGACCAGCACCGACCCCGACCAACTCGCCCGACGGGTCGCCGAACTGGAAGCGGAGAACGCCTTTCTGAAAAAAGCGGCGGCCTTCTTCGCCCGGGACACCCGGTGACCGACAAGTACCGGCTCATGTTCCGCGAAGAAGGCCTGTTCACCGTCACCCTCATGGCACGCCTGCTCGGCGTGTCCCGCACCGGCTACTACACGTTCAAGGCCCACCGGGCAGCCTTCGGCGACGATCCCGTCCCCGGATCACGGGCAGCACGCAGGGCCTGGCTCGCCGACCGGATCTGGTTGCACTGGGACAGGTCCAAGGGGCGTCACGGTGCCCGACGGATCCAGGCCGACCTGGTTGAACACGACGGCGAGCAGGTGTCGCTGTGGTTAATCCGGAAGATCATGAACACCCTCGGTATCGCCGGTGTTCAGCCCAGGGCCACCAAGCGGACCACCATCCCCGCCGATGATGCCGACGCCCGGCCCGACCGTGTCCGTCGCCGGTTCGCCCCGCCTCTTGCCACGTCCACCCTTGTCGGCGACATCACGTATCTGAAGACCGGGGAGGGCTGGCTGTACCTGGCCACGGTCATTGACCTGACCACGAGGATGGTCGTCGGCTGGGCCACCGCATCCCATATGCGCACCCCACTGATCAGCCAGGCCCTGGTCATGGCGCACACGGCCGGTTACGTCGCCGGTAACGCGATCTTCCACTCCGACCGAGGATCCCAGTACACCTCTGAGGAGTTCGCGACCACCGCCCGGTTGTTGGATGTCCGGTTGTCTGTCGGACGGACCGGGGTGTGCTGGGACAATGCGGTCGCCGAGTCCTTCTTCGCCTCGTTGAAAAAGGAGATGTTCCACCAGCAGTCGTTTACCACCAGGGCCCGGGCCAGGGTCGCTGTCGCCGAGTACATTGAGGTGGACTACAACCGCCGACGTCGGCATTCGGCGATCGGCTACCGCATCCCGGCGGTGGTGATGGGTGAGTTCAAAGCCCGGTGGTCGCCTGAGCCTGAACAGTCACAGTCCGCTGACCTGGCGGCCTGACCTCCACAACACGATTCATGCGTCTTGATTGTCCTCAAAACTTGACACCTTCCACCCCCTCGATCACATTGCCCAAGGTGTTTCACCTGCCGGTGAACTACTGTCCTCGACAGCTTATGCTCGTCGATCAGTTCCTGGATCGCTGCAGCGTAGGTGGGTGTTTTGTCGGTGCAGATGACCCGAGGACCACTGGGTTGCTCACCGTTGCGGACACGGTGACCAGTGCTACGCAACGCTTTTCCCAAAAATCGCGTTGCTGCTGTCGTGTTGCGTCGGGTGGACATGAATCGGCAGGGAGCCACTTTTTGATCGGAGTTGGTTTTCCCCGCTGATGTTTCCTGTTAGTGGTGGGGGTGGTAGTGAAGGCGCGCCGCACGGGGTTCATGTTCGTTTTACCGGAGAAACCGCGAAACTCAAGTGCCACGAAAGTGGGGGAATGTCGGTGCAAAAGCTGTGTCGGAGGAGCCGCAGTGGGAGCGCAGGCAGGGACGGGGCCGCAGGTACCGGTGGGGACGCGGCCGGCGGGCCCGCACCACCGACCGGGGAACCTATAGAGTGACCCGGGTGTCAGCTACACCGTCTGTGCCCCTGCGTGTCCGACTGCGCAACGACTTCGAGGTCGTCGTCGCCGGACTTGAAGCCATGCTCGCCCCCTACTCGGACCGGATCGACATTGTCTCGACGAAGGTCGGGGAGAACGGTGGGGCACCCGTCGATGTCACGCTGTACGACACGTTCGGGCTGACGCAGGCCGACGGTGAGGAGATCGACGGGGTGATCGACGACCCGACCTCCGGCAGGGTCGTGGTCTACACCTGGAACATGCAGGAGGAGCTGGTGGCCGCCTCGCTGCGCAAGGGGTGCCACGGTTATCTCGACAAGTCGGTGGGCGCCCGCGAACTGGTGGAGTGTCTCGAGGCGGTCGGGCGGGGTGACGTCCTGGTCTCCGGCAGGAACGGCCTGCCGCTGAGCGCCAGGGATGCCGCCGCGTCCGCCGCACCCGCCGTCGGTGCGTGGCCCGGGCAGGACGCCGGGCTCACCGCCCGTGAGGCCGAGGTGATCGCCCTGATCACCCGGGGGTTCACCAATGAGGAGATCGCCCGCATGTCCTACATCTCGATCAACACGCTGAAGTCGTACATCCGGTCCGCCTACCGGAAAATGGGTGTGGAGCGCCGCGCCCAGGCGGTCCGGTGGGGGATCGAGCACGGCGCGGGGTAACTCCCGCACCCACGGCAGGCCACCCTCAGGGGTGTGGTGGAGGGTACGGGGCTCCCCGTAGCGTCAGGAGTGGTCCGCCGCACCGTGCTGACCTGCACACATTTCTGACGTTACGGGAGAAGAGAAGACAATGGATTCCGATACCCTGATCCTCGCCGCAGGCTCCGCACCTGCACTCGGCTTCATCGGATGGATCGTGATCGGTGGTCTAGCCGGGTGGATCGGCTCGAAGATCATGAAACGCGACAACCAGATGGGACTGCTGCTCAACATCGTCGTCGGCGTCCTCGGTGGATTCCTGGGCGGCTGGCTGCTCACCCTGTTCGGTGTGGACGTCGCCGGCGGCGGATGGATCTTCAGCTTCCTGACGTGTCTGCTCGGCGCGGTCATCCTGCTGTGGATCGTGGGCCTGGTCACGAAGCGTCGGTAGCCGGTGGACCGGTCCTCTGTCGGACGCCCGGACGTGGCGGCGATCGCCGCCGTGGCAGCGTTGTCCCTGCCGGCGCTCACCGATCCGGGGCTCACCGACGATGCGGTGGAGGGGCGTCCCGCGCCGACCAGTCCGCCTCCGGACCCCGGGACGCCCCGATGATCCCCAGGTGGGTGTGGTCGAACGGGCTGATCTTCAGGCCGAACCCCAGGGCCCGGTCGACGGCGACGTGGAAGCCCCAGCAGGCCGCCAGCATCGCCGGCCAGTCAGCAGGCACCTGGCTGAGCTGCAGTGCCGCCCACCCGGCCAGTAACACAGCGGGCGCAGCGTAGTTGTGCACCAGGTTGTAGCACAGCGCCCCGACCCGCCAGTTGACCAGATATCCCAGGGCGGAGATGTCGAAGGCGAGGAAGGCGGCGGGCAGTACCCACCACGGCTGCCCCCGGGCGATCATGACGAGGACGACGGCCACGGCGGTCAGTGCGTTCTCCGCGCGCTGCCACCCGACGGCCCCGTGGTTGTACCCGGGTACCGGCGGATTCTTACGGTGTCCAGCCAGTCCCGGATGATCCCGGTGACCTCGTCGAGGTGGGATTCCAGGAGGAAGTGGCCGCCGTCCAGCAGTTCGATGCGGGCATCCGGCGCATCCTGCCGGAAGGCACGTGCCCCGTCCGGACCGAAGATGCGGTCGTTGCGACCCCAGACGGCCAGCACCGGGACGCCACTCTCACGGAGCCAGGAGTGCACGGCGGGGTAGAGCGCGCGGTTGGTCGGATAGTCGGCGAAGAGTGCGAGCTGCGCCCGGTCCACACCCGGACGCCCGAGCAGCGCGAGATCATGCTCCCAGGCGTCCGGGTCGACCAGCCCGGGATCCGGAACTCCGTGGAGGTACTGCCACTGCACGGCGTCCCGGCCCAGTGCGGCACGCATGGCCGCCTCATTCCCGGCGTCGGGATCCGCGGCGTAGGCCCAGACCGGATCCCAGAAGTCGGGCACGAACCCTTCCTCGTAGGCGTTGCCGTTCTGGCTGATCACACCCCGGACAGCGTGCGGGTCGGCGAGTGCGAGGCGCCAGCCGACCGGCGCACCGTAGTCCTGCACGTACATCGTGTAGCGGTCGATACCGAGGTGCGACAGCAGTGACCGTGTCACCGCGGCGAGGTTGTCGAAGGTGTACCCGAACTCATCCGCCGACGGTGCGGCGGAGCGGCCGTAGCCGATGTGGTCGGGTGCGATCACGTGGTACCGGTCGGCGAGCGCCGGGATGAGGTGTGGAGTGTCATGCTTTGAGTAGACAGTGAGACCCACCCGAAAGGATCCCGCACATGTCTACACCCAACCCCCGACCACACCGGGGACCGAGACCCCACTACACCGCAGAGTTCAAAGCCGACGCCGTGGCCATGGTCACCGAGCTCGGCAAGTCCCGCGCCCAGGTCGCCGAAGACCTCCAGGTCTCACCCTCGACCCTCGGCCGCTGGGTCGCCGCAGCCACCGACACAGTCGGTACCGGCCGCGGCAGCCACAACAAACCCGCCGACCCGACCAGCACCGACCCCGACCAACTCGCCCGACGGGTCGCCGAACTGGAAGCGGAGAACGCCTTTCTGAAAAAAGCGGCGGCCTTCTTCGCCCGGGACACCCGGTGACCGACAAGTACCGGCTCATGTTCCGCGAAGAAGGCCTGTTCACCGTCACCCTCATGGCACGCCTGCTCGGCGTGTCCCGCACCGGCTACTACACGTTCAAGGCCCACCGGGCAGCCTTCGGCGACGATCCCGTCCCCGGATCACGGGCAGCACGCAGGGCCTGGCTCGCCGACCGGATCTGGTTGCACTGGGACAGGTCCAAGGGGCGTCACGGTGCCCGACGGATCCAGGCCGACCTGGTTGAACACGACGGCGAGCAGGTGTCGCTGTGGTTAATCCGGAAGATCATGAACACCCTCGGTATCGCCGGTGTTCAGCCCAGGGCCACCAAGCGGACCACCATCCCCGCCGATGATGCCGACGCCCGGCCCGACCGTGTCCGTCGCCGGTTCGCCCCGCCTCTTGCCACGTCCACCCTTGTCGGCGACATCACGTATCTGAAGACCGGGGAGGGCTGGCTGTACCTGGCCACGGTCATTGACCTGACCACGAGGATGGTCGTCGGCTGGGCCACCGCATCCCATATGCGCACCCCACTGATCAGCCAGGCCCTGGTCATGGCGCACACGGCCGGTTACGTCGCCGGTAACGCGATCTTCCACTCCGACCGAGGATCCCAGTACACCTCTGAGGAGTTCGCGACCACCGCCCGGTTGTTGGATGTCCGGTTGTCTGTCGGACGGACCGGGGTGTGCTGGGACAATGCGGTCGCCGAGTCCTTCTTCGCCTCGTTGAAAAAGGAGATGTTCCACCAGCAGTCGTTTACCACCAGGGCCCGGGCCAGGGTCGCTGTCGCCGAGTACATTGAGGTGGACTACAACCGCCGACGTCGGCATTCGGCGATCGGCTACCGCATCCCGGCGGTGGTGATGGGTGAGTTCAAAGCCCGGTGGTCGCCTGAGCCTGAACAGTCACAGTCCGCTGACCTGGCGGCCTGACCTCCACAACACGATTCATGCGTCTTGATTGTCCTCAAAACTTGACACCTTCCAGTGGCGGAACATGTGGGAGCTGGTGGGGAAGCCGTGGAGCAGCAGGATCACGGGTGCGTCCTGCGGGCCGGCCTCCCGGTAGAAGACGTCCAGTCCGTCGAGGGTGACGGTGCGGTGGTGGACGGCAGGCATGAGTAACCCCTTACATCGAGTTAACTGGTTATCCGTACGCTAACATGGGGAACCGGAAAGCGCGAGGGTCCTGCCCCGGGGCCCGGGAGAAGTGCACACCGGAGAAAAAGAAGGAGCAGTCGATGGTCAGGGACGAGGACCTGCTGTTGGCGGTACTGAACAGTGCGCCGGTGGTCGACGGCGTCGTCACCGAGCAGCTCGACGGCGCGGCGGGTCGCGAGCTGGCGGAACGGTTCGGCGGGACCGGGTCCGCGGCGGAGCTCGCACAGCTGCGCCGGACGCGCGACGCGGTCCAGGACATCGCCCGCGGGAACGATGCCGCCGCTGAACGGCTCGCCGCGGCCGTCGGGGACGTCGCCCTGGTGCCCGGGTTCACGCACGAGGGCATCCACTGGGAGCTCGAGGCCCCGGCCGACGGACGGCTCGCCGCCCGCACGGTCCTGGCCTGGTCACAGGTACTGCACGACCTGCCCGGACGCCTGCGCCCCTGCGCCAACACCGAGTGCAACCTCTTCCTCATCGACCACAGCCGACCGGGTACCGCGAAGTGGTGCTCCATGGCCACCTGCGGAAACCGGATGAAAGCGCGCGCACACAACCGCCGTGTCAGGGATCAGCGGTAAAAGCGTCACGGCGCCGACGGACGTACCGTGGACGACGTCTGACGGTACGGCGCCGGGCCCGCGACACACCCTCGCAACATACCCCGGAGGGGTATATCGTGGTGGGGCGAAGGAGGACCAATGACCAGCAGCGACACCCCGACCGTCACCGATCCGGTCTGCGGCATGACGATCCACCCCGAGGACGCCGCCGCGACCGAGGAATACGGTGGCCGCACCTACTACTTCTGCTCCGAGCACTGCCACCGGCAGTTCACCGCGGACCCGGAGAAGTACGTGACGGACAGCTCGACGGCGACCGGCGTGTACGTCTGCCCGATGCACCCGGAGGTGCACCAGGTCGGCCCGGGCACCTGCCCGAAATGCGGCATGGACCTGGTGCCGGAGTCCGGGGCCACCACGACCGGGGACGCCTCCGGCCACGCTGCGCACGACCACCACGCCGACCACGCCGACCACGCCGACCAACCGCACGCCCATCCCGCCAGCCCGGCCACCGCCGCTCACACCAGTTCCCCCACCGACGTCGAGTACACCTGCCCGATGCACCCGGAGATCCGTCAGATCGGCCCCGGCACCTGCCCGAAGTGCGGCATGTCGCTCGAACCGGTGACGACCACCGCCGACACCGGCCCCGACCCGGCCCTGAAGGACATGACCCGACGGTTCTGGATCGCCGTGGCCCTCGCCGTCCCGGTCATGGTCCTGTCCATGGTCTTCCCGATGGTGCCCGCCTGGGAACACCTCATTCCGGTGGCGGCGTCCCAGTGGATCCAGTTCGTCCTCGCCACCCCGGTCGTCCTCTGGGCCGCCGCCCCGTTCTTCCGCCGCGGCTGGCAGTCACTGCGCAACCGCTCCCTGAACATGTTCACCCTCGTCTCGATGGGCACCGGGGCGGCCTACCTCTATTCCGTGGTGGCCCTGCTGTTCCCGGGCATCTTCCCGGAGACCGTGTACACCCACGGCCGGCCCGAGGTGTACTTCGAGGCGTCCGCGGTGATCGTCGCCCTCGTCGCCCTGGGTCAGGTGCTGGAACTGCGGGCCCGCGCCTCGACTTCCGGCGCCATCCGGGCACTGATGGACCTCGCCCCGGCCACCGCCCGACGGGTGGACGCCGACGGCACCGAGCACGAGGTCCAGCTCGACGACCTGCAGGTCGGTGACCTGGTGCGGGTCCGCCCCGGCGAGAAGATCCCGGTGGACGGCACTGTCGTCTCCGGCCGCTGTGCCGTCGACGAGTCCATGGTCACCGGCGAATCCCTGCCGGTCACCCGGACCGGGGGCGACGAGGTCGTCGGCGGCACCGTCGCCGGCTCCGGCACCCTGCTGGTCCGCGCCGGGAAACTCGGCGCGGACTCGATGCTCTCCCGGATCGTCGACATGGTCGCTGAGGCGCAGCGCTCCCGCGCCCCCATCCAGTCGGTCGTGGACAAGGTCGCCGCGGTCTTCGTCCCGACGGTCATCGGCATCGCCCTGGTCGCCGTCGTCGTGTGGTTGTCCGTCGGCCCGGACCCGCGCCTGACCCACGCCCTGATCGCCGGGGTGTCAGTCCTCATCATCGCCTGCCCGTGCGCGCTGGGTCTGGCCACCCCGATGTCGATCATGGTCGGCGTCGGCCGCGGCGCCCGCGACGGCGTCCTCATCCGGGACGCCGAGGCCCTCGAGGCGATGGAGAAGGTGGACACCGTCGTCGTCGACAAGACCGGCACCCTCACCGAGGGCAGCCCGGCCGTCACCGACATCGTCCTCACCGGCTCCCTGGACCGGGACGGGGCGCTGCGCTGCGCCGCCGCGGTGGAGAGCTCCTCCGAGCACCCGCTGGGCGCCGCGATCGTCACGGCCGCGCAGGACTCGGTGTCCGACGCGACAGGGATCCCCACGGTCACCGACTTCACCTCCGACGCCGGCGGCGGGGTCGGCGGCACCGTCGACGGCCGGACCGTCCGGGTCGGCAACCTCGGCTACGTCAGTGCCGGCACGGCCGGCACCAACGCCGCAGACCTCCAGGCCCGCGCCGACGAGCTGCGGACCGGCGGCGCGACGGCCGTCTTCCTCGCCGTCGACGGCACCGTCGAGGCCGTCATCGCCATCGCCGACCCCGTCAAGGAGACCACCCCGGCGGCACTGGCCGCCCTGCACGACCGGGGCGTGCGCGTGGTGATGCTCACCGGCGACAACCGCACCACCGCCGAGGCCGTCGCGGCGCAGCTCGGGATCGACGAGGTGCACGCCGACGTCCAGCCCGACGACAAGTCCGCCGTCGTCAATGACCTCACGGCACAGGGCCGCACCGTCGCCATGGCCGGCGACGGGGTGAACGACGCCCCGGCGCTGGCCGCCGCCCGCGTGGGCCTGGCCATGGGCACCGGCACCGACGTCGCCATGCAGAGCGCCGGGATCACCCTGCTGTCCGGTGACCTGGGCGGCATCGCGCGGGCGCGGAGCCTGTCGCACGCCACGATGCGCAACATCCGGCAGAACCTCGTGTTCGCGTTCATCTACAACGCGATCGGTATCCCGGTCGCCGCCGGTGTGCTCTACCCCTTCGCCGGCGTCCTGCTCTCCCCGATGCTCGCCGCCGCCGCGATGGCACTGTCGTCGGTGAGCGTCATCCTCAACGCCGCCCGGCTCCGCGTCACCCCGCTGGGGTAGCTGTCTCCACGGTGCGGCCGGAGGCCGCGTCCTGCTAGCGTCACCGGGGTGACGGCAAGTTGGCGAGTATTCATCCGGGACCTGGCCCGCCTCTGGCGCACCCCGAAAGTGTGGGTGATCGTGGTCGGGGTGATGATCACCCCTGCCCTGTACTCCTGGTTCAACGTCGCGGCGTTCTGGGACCCCTACGAGAACACGGGGCACATCGGGGTCGCGGTGGTCAACGAGGACGAGGGCGGCTCCTCCGCCCTCACCGGACCACTCGATGTCGGCAGTCAGCTCACGGACCAGCTGGCCGACAACGACCGGCTCGACTGGCGGTTCATGGACCGCGACGAGGCGGACGACCAGATCCGCCGTGGTGACGTGTACGCCACGGTCACCGTGCCCGCCGACTTCACCGCGGACATCCTCAGCATGTTCCAGGGCACCTACTCGCAGCCCACCCTGACCTACCGGGTCAACGAGAAGAAGAGCGCGATCGGCCCGAAGATCACCGACCAGGGCGCGACCACCCTCGACGAGACCATCAACTCGGTCGTCAAGGAGAAGATCGCCCGGGTCGTCACCGACCGGCTGCGCACCGCCGGCGGCACCCTCCAGGGCGACCTCTCCGGGGCGGGGCAGGGCGTGGCGGGCGCCTTCGACGAGACCACCGGCACCCTGTCCGCCGCCCGCGACGAGTTCACCCGCATCCGCGACAGCCTCGGCAACGCCCGGCCCACCATCACGAAGACGCAGGACGCCCTGCGCTCGGTGGACACCACCCTCGGTGACGCGGCGACGGCGCTCGGCCAGGTGCAGTCGGTGATGGGGACCGTGCAGAAACAGGTCGCCGACTTCTCCGGCGCGGCCACCGACGCCTACGTCGGGACGACGGACGCGCTGGCGGACGGGACCGCGCAGGCGGACGCCGCCGTCGCCGGGGTCACCGGCGAGCTCGAGCGCGCCGGGGCGGGCATTTCGACGGCGACGCGGGAGGCCTCCGGCCTCGTCGACCAGGGTGACCGGGCCGTGCGCCAGCTGCGGCAGCTGCTCGGTGACGCGTCCCTGCCCCCGGCGGCGGCCCAGCCGCTGCGCGACGCCCTCTCCGACCTGGAGGACCGCACCGCCTCCGACCGGGAGCTGCTCGACGGGCTGTCCGGACTGCAGGACGACGCCTCCGCCTCCCTCGACGCGGTCCACGGCGCCTCGGACGCCCTGGCCCGCGCCACCGGCGACACCCGCGACCGGGCCCGCGGCCTCAAGGACTCGGTCGGGGACTCCCTGCCCGCCCTCAACGCGGCGATCAGCCGGGTCAGCTCGACCGCCGGCGGATTCGCCGCCTCCCTGCAGTCGCAGCAGACCCTGGTCCGCCAGTCCGTCGGCCTGCTCGACGGCGTCGGCCGCCAGCTCGACGCCACCGGCGGGGTGCTGGACCGGGTCGGCGGCGAATTCTCCGGGATCGCGGACGGTCTGGCCACGGCGCGGACCGATGTCCTCGCCCTTGTCGCGGCGTCCCGCGACGGGGTGCTGGGGACCGTGACCTCACTGGATTCGGTCGGGGTCTCCCGGTTCGTCTCCACCCCCGCCGAGGTCGACAGTCACCCGGTGTACCCGGTCGACCACTACGGGTCGGGGATGGCGGCGCTGTTCACCAACCTGTCGCTGTGGATCGGCGCGTTCATGCTGATGATCATCTTCCGCACCGAGGTGGACACGGCCGGGATCCGCCGCCTCACCGTCGGCCAGGCCTACCGGGGCCGGTTGCTGCTGCTGGCGGCGCTGGCGGTGGGGCAGGGCCTCATCGTCGGCATCGGCGACCTGCTCATCGGGGTGGAGACGGTGAACCCGGCCGCCTTCGTCGGCACGGTGGTGCTCACCGGGCTGGCGTACCTCGGCATCGTCTACGGGCTGGTGTCCGCCTTCGGTCATATCGGCCGGGGGATCGCGGTGGTGCTCGCCTTCCTGCAGATCCCCGGGGCGTCCGGCATGTACCCGATCGAGATGACACCGGACTTCTTCCGGGCGATCTCGCCGTTCCTGCCGTTCACCTACGGTATCGACGCCCTGCGGGAGACCATCGGCGGATTCTACGGCGACCACTGGTGGCGGGCGACGGGGATCCTCGTGGGCATGGCGCTGGTCGCCGTGGTGGCCGGCGCCCTGCTCAGCCGCCGCCTGTCGCATGTCAAGGCCCTGGTCAACGGCCAGCTGAAGGCCGGCGGCCTCATCGTCAACGAGGAGGTGCAGGTCGTCGGCAGCAGTTACCGGCTGACGGACGTCATCCACGCGCTGCGTGACCGGGACGGCTACCGGGAGGAGGTCGACCGGCAGTGGCGTCCGGTGCGGGAGCACTATCCGGCGCTGCTGCGCACCACCATCGCCGTCGGCGTGGCCGGCGTGCTGGTCCTCGGGGTGCTCGCCCGGGTCATCGACGACCAGAAGGCGCTGTTCTTCGGCCTGGTGAGCCTGTGGCTCCTGCTGACCGTCGCGGTCATCGCCGGGCTGGAGTACATGCGGCAGAGTTTCGCGCGCGCCCGGGAGCTCTCCGAGCTGCCGACCGCGGACCTGCAGGACGCACTCACCGACGGTAAGGACACAGCATCATGAGGAACATCCTGCACATCGTGCGCGGCGACCTCCGCCGCATCCGCCGCAACGTCATGACCGCCGTCGTGGTGTTCGGGCTGATCATCATCCCACTGCTGTTCTCCTGCTTCAACGTGCTCGCCAGCTGGGACCCCTTCGGCCGCACCGACCAGCTCAGGATCGCCGTCGCCAGTGCCGACGAGGGCCACGAGAGTGATCTGGCGAACCTGCGCATCAACCTCGGCGACCAGGTGCTGTCGCAGCTCAGCCGCAACGACCAGATCGACTGGGTCGTCACCGACGAGGACACGGCCGTCGAGGGCACGAAATCGGGGGAGTACTACGCCTCGATCGTCCTGCCCCCGGACTTCAGCACCTCGATGCTGACCTTCTACCTCACCGGTACCGAACCCACGCACCTCGCGCTGTACACCAACGAGAAGAAGAACGCCCTGTCCACGGTCATCACCTCACAGGGCGCCGACGGGGTGATCACGCAGATCAACGACACCTTCACCCGCATCATCAGCGACGTGGGCCTCGGCGTGATCTCCTCCCTGTCGGACTACCTCGACAAGGACGACACGAAGGTCGCCCTCGACCGGATCCGGGACCGGGTGGCCGGGCTCGGCGACCGGCTGCATTCGGTGGCCGGCACGACCCGCTCCCTGACCGCCCTGCTGGATTCGACGAAACCGCTGCTGACCGGGGCGGACGACATCGCCCGGGCGGCGGGGGCCGACTTCGGTGACCCGGGGACCGACCTCGGCGGCGGATCCGGGGCGACCGCCGACCTCGGTTCGACACTGAAGGATGCGACGGACTCGCTGGAGACCGCGCTCACCGCGACGGGCGACAGTTACGCGGCGGTGGGTGACCGGCTCGGTGAGCTCTTCGACCGCGCCGGGTCCGCGGGGTCCGGGACGGCGGCGACGTTCACCACCCTGGCGGACCGGGTGCAGCAGCAGACCGATGCCCTCGCCGCCCTGCGTGACCGGGTGGCGGACGCGACGCCCGGCGGCGTCCCCGCCCTGGACGCGGCCGTGGACCGCAGTGCCGACCTGCACGACCGGCTGGCCCGCACCGCCGACGACATCACGGCGGGGACCACCTCGGCCGCCCAGTCGCGGCAGCGGACCGCGGACGCGCTGAACCGGGCCCGGCAGGCGGTGGACGGCGCGGTGGCCTCCTACCGGCAGGACCTGAAGCCGCAGCTCTCCCAGCTCGGCGGCACCCTGGACTCGCTCGGCCGGAGTGTCTCCGGCATCCGCGACGACCTCGACGGCATCACGGCGGGACTGTCCGGGTCGCCCGGATCGGTGCAGGGGGCGCTGGACCGGGCGCGCACCACCACCGCGACGCTCGCGGACCGGCTCGACGGGCACGCCGCCCGCTTCGCCGACCTGGAGAAGGCGTTGGCGACCGCGGGGGAGACCGGTGACTTCTCCCGGCTCGCCGCGATCGTCGGCGACGATCCGGACGCCCTGGCCTCGCAGCTCTCCGCGCCGGTCTCGGTGGAACGCGATCCGGTGTTCCCCGTCGCCAGCTTCGGCGCGGGGATGGCGCCGCTGTACACGGTGCTGGCGCTGTGGGTCGGCGCACTGCTCACCGTGGTGCTCGTCCGGACCTCGCCGCCGCGGGACCGGGAGTACACGCGGACGCAGGCCTACCTCGGCCGGTTCGGCCTGTTCGCGCTGATCGGGCTGGCGCAGAGCACCCTGGCGGTGGCCGGCCTCGTCGTCTTCGTGCAGATCGGTGCGGTCCACCCGTTCCTGCTGCTGGTCAGCGGCTGGGTGACGTCGGTGGTGTTCATGCTCATCGTCTACACACTCGTGCTGTCGTTCGGCAGTGCGGGCAAGGCACTGTCGGTGGTGCTGCTGGTCATCCAGGTCTCGGGTGCCGGCGGTGCCTATCCGCTGCCGCTGCTGCCCGGCTGGTTCCAGGCGGTGAGCCCGTGGCTGCCCGCCACCTACGCGATGGACGCCATGCGCGCCGCCATCGCGGGCATGTACCGGGGTGACCTGTGGATCAACCTGGGCATGCTGCTGCTGTTCGCGGTTCCGGCACTCATCCTGGGACTGTTCCTGCGGCGGTTCCTGGACGGCTACAACCGGTCGACGAATGCGGCGATCGAGAAGACGAAGGTCATGTCCTGACGGCTGCTGACTCACCGGCAGGTCGTCGGTGCCGGCTCCCCGTTGAAACGGTCGAGGATCCAGTCGAAGGCGGTGACCGAGTTCGTGATCATCGGCAGGGCGTGGTTCACGGCGTTCTTCTCACCGATCTGCGGCAGCGGGTCGGCGACGAACTGCACGGTGCCGCCGAGCCCGCAGTAGTCCGCGGCGAGCTGCTCGACCGGGGCGTGCGGGATGACGTCGTCGTGGTCGCCGCTGAGCAGCAGCATCGGGGCGTTCAGCGGCCGGGTGCCGAGCCGGTAGTCGGTGCTGGTGAAGATGGCGTTGACCTGCGGGTCGTCCCGCAGGATGTCGGCGAGGGAGCGGCCGTCCTGCGTCAGGGTGCGGGTGTCCAGGTTCTCCCACTTCTGCACCGAGTTGCCGATGCACTCGTCGGCGGTGGAGGCGAGGAACTCCTTCCCCTTGTCGTTGAGGTACCGGTCCATCAGCGGGCGGAGTTCGGCGTGCCGGGCGAGCGCGCCGTTGAGGGCGTAGCCGAGCACGCCGCCGATGAGGTGGTTGTCGAGGGCTTCGGTGACGCTGATGAGGTCCGAGGGTGGTGCCCCGGCGAAGGTGCCCTTCACGTTCAGCTCCGGGGCGTAGGTCCCGGCGAGTTCCGCGGCGCCGGCGGAGGCACCGCCGCCCTGCGAGTAGCCGTAGAAGGCGACGGGGAAGCCGGCGGGTACGGCGGCCCGGGCGGCGTCCAGTGCGGCGTGTCCCTCCTCGGTGTGGTTGACGTAGGTGTGCTGGCCGGGTGTGCCGAGGCCGATGAGGTCGGCGACGACGACCCGGACCCCCATGGCGGCGGCCGCCGCGTAGAACGGGTACTCGTAGTCGAGGTTGATCGGCCCGTCGGTGCCCTGGTCCATCGAGGCGACGAGCAGGCCTGCGCGGGACGGGGCGCACCCGTCCCCCGCGCCGCGGGTGCCGGGGGAGAAGACGATGGTCGGGGTGGGGCCCTGGCCGGTCCACGGTGCGGTGGGTTCGATGACGGTGCCGGACGTCGCGACGGGGGAGCCGTCCTGCGTCGTCGAGGTGTACAGGATCTTCTGCGCGCCGCCGAGCCCCTCGGCCAGGTGGGGGGTGTCCTGGCTGCGGATGAGCGTGCCGGGCGTGTCCGGGATCTCGGCCGGCGGGGTGTAGAAGGGGTCGGTCGCCGGCTGGGCGATGCTCGGGTCGGTATCCACCAGTGACGGCGGGACGCCGGGTGCCGCGACAGCGGTGCCGACGGTCAGCGCTGCTGCGGTGAGGGTTGTGAGGGCGGTGCGCAGGAATGTCATGGGAGGAAACTCTAAGACATGTTCCCTTCAGAAATGACTGTTTCCGTCAGAAGGGTACGACCTCCTCGACGGCGGCGCGGGTGGCGGCGTTCCACGCGTCACGGGCCGCTTGATGTTCGGCCCGGGTCTGTACCTTCCGTGCGAGGTCCCGGGCGAAGGTGGTGACAGCCTCCGCCATCGGTCCGGTCGGCACGGTGGTGACGGTGTGGCCGTCGTCGATGCTGGTGGCGCTGACGGTGCCGTCGGGGTGGCGGGTGTAGTCGACCAGGCCGCGCGTCTTGGCGTTGTGGCACCGGCGGCACAGGCTCTGCATCCGTTCGGTGTCCGTGCGGGGTTCACTGTCGTAGCGGTGGACGTGGTCCGTGTCCGCGGTGGCGGCGGGACTCTCGCACCCGGGGGCCCGGCAGGTGCCGTCGATGCCGGCCAGCAGGGCTTTCTGGTTGTCGGAGGCGAACCGGCCGTCATGGGCGGAGTGCGAGGGCACGGTGAGGTGGGTGACCCGGCGGGTCCACCGGTCGGTGGCGACACGGTTCAGCCACCGGTTCTCCAGGTGCATGGTGCCGCTGTCGATGTTCCGGTAGCAGTTGAGGGTCACCCGGACATCGTCGACGTGGCCGTGGCAGAGTTCGGCGAACGCGGTGGCGCGGGAGGACCCGTGGGCGGCGGCGACCGCGTCGACGATACGGGTGACACCGACCGCCTCGTCGGCCGGCAGCGTCACGTGGAAGACGGTGAAGTCGTCGTTGCGGGTGTCGACGGCGAAGTCGGTCTGCAGTTCAGGTGGTGGAACGTCCTGCGCCTCCGGGTCGAGGGGGAGTGCGGCGGGCTGGTGGGTTCCGACGATCTCGGTGGCCGCCCGCCGCAGGATGACGGGACCGGGGACGGCCTGCGCCGGGCGGGTGGGGGTGAGCAGGTCGGCGAGGTCGGCGTCCACCGCGGCGAGGTGGTCGTCGTCGACGGCGCAGGTGACGTCGGCGAGGATGCGCAGCAGGTCGAGGCTGAATGCACCGCAGGAGACCGCGGCGCCGGTGAGCGGCATACGGCTGAGCATCGTCCCGACATCGCAGTAGACCCGGGCCTTCGACCGGGTGACCCCGAGGCGGCGGGCCGCGTTGGCGGTGGTGCGGTGGACCTCGTCGGAGCCGTCGGGTGTCAGCGCGGCGGCGAGGGTGAGGTCGAGGAGGTTCGCGGCGGTCTTGGTCGTCGACAACAGGTCAGGGTTGTCCTGCGTGGCCCAGCCTACGGGCGCGGCAGGGTCGAGGGAGTGGTCCGGTCCGGGGCGTTCGGTGGTGAGGGCACCGTCGGGGTCGTCGAGGCAGTGGGCGTACAGGCCGAGCAGGGTGTCGTCCCCGTCGGTGAGGTCACTGACGATCCTGTCGAACAGGGCGTTGAACGCCATCTGATGGATGGTGGTGCGGTTCGGTGTGGAAACGGTGGTGGTCATGGCGTCCCCCTGGGGCTCATGATCTGTGGTGGAAGGTGCTTTCCGAGGTACTGCAGTCGACCATACATGCTAACCGGAAACAAAACAAGTGTTCGGGCGGAACTGTGTTCCGCCCCGACGGCGCCCGGGGCCGCGTAGGCTGCGTCCCATGACTGAACCAGAGTTCAACAAGCCGCTGACAGCCGGACGCATCCCGCTGGCCAACCGCATCGTCCAGGCCCCCATGGGCCGGCTGCGCGCCGACCCGCAGGGCCGACCCGGAGACCTCATGGCCGAGTTCTACCGGCAGCGTGCGGGCATGGGGCTCATCGTCTCCGACGGCACCTCCCCCAGCCGCGACGGCCGGGTGTTCGTCACCCAGCCCGGCCTCTACGACGACGCCCAGATCCCCGGCTGGCGGGCCGTCGCCGATGCCGTCCACACCGCCGGCGGCCACATCGTCGCCCAGCTCATGCACGCCGGCTGGAACACCCACGAGGACGTCACCGGCCTGCCCGTCGTCTCCGCCAGCGCCGTCGACCACCGCGGCTGGGCGCACGACGCCCGAGGCAACCGCCTGCCGTTCGCCACACCCGTGGCACTGGACGCCGCCGGGCTCGACCGGATCCGGGCCGACTTCGCCGCAGCCGCGCGCCGGGCGGTCGACGCCGGACTCGACGGCGTGGAACTGCACGCCGCCAACGGCTACCTGCTCCACTCCTTCCTCGCCCCGAACTCGAACATCCGGACCGACTCCTACGGCGGATCCCCGGCGAACCGCGCCCGCTTCGTCACCGAGGTCACCGCCGCCGTCGCCGCGGAGATCGGCGCCGACCGGGTGGGTGTGCGCATCAGCCCCGGCATGACCATCCAGGGCGCGGTCGAGGACGATGACGCGGTCGCCGCCGAGGCCTATGCGCACCTCATCGACGGGTTCAACGCACTCGGCGACGGGACCGGCATCGCCTACCTCAACCTCACGCAGCCCGACCTCGCCGGCGACCTGGCGACCGGCCTCCGCGACCGGTTCCACGGCCCCGTCTTCGCCAACCGCAACACCGGCACGAAGGTCGCGAGCACCCGGCAGGACGCCCTGGACATCCTCGCCCTCGGCTACGACGCCGCCGCGGTCGGACGCCCCGCGCTGGCCAACCCCGACCTCGTCGCCCGGTGGACGGCTGCGGAAACGGATGCGGAAACGGCCGAGAACACCCCGGACCCGAAGACCTTCTACTTCGGCGGTGCGAGCGGCTACACCGACTATCCGACATTGCAGGAGGTGACCACCCCTTAACAAAGCCTGCGTGGCGTACTATTGTGGGAGAAGGTATCCCGGAGAGGCCGGGACCGGGGTATGACGACCCCGGAGGAGGAACGGCTGTCGAGGAGGCCGATCGTGACCACCACCCTTCCCGCAAGCTCCACCCGCCCTGCCCCGCACGGCGGACGGTCCCGCAAGGGCGGACATGCATGGGACATCCTGACGACCACCGACCACAAGAAGCTCGGGATCATGTACATCATCATGTCCTTCGGCTTCTTCTTCGCCGCCGGACTGATGGCGCTGCTCATGCGCATCGAGCTGTTCCACCCCGGCCTGCAGTTCCTCTCCAACGAGCAGTACAACCAGCTGTTCACCATCCACGGCACGATCATGCTGCTGCTGTTCGGCACACCGATCGTCTGGGGCTTCGCCAACGCCGTCCTGCCGTTGCAGATCGGCGCACCCGACGTCGCCTTCCCCCGGCTCAACGCCTTCGGGTTCTGGATCACCCTGTTCGGCGGTCTCATGGTCCTCTCCGGCTTCCTCACCCCCGGCGGTGCCGCCGACTTCGGCTGGACCATGTACATGCCGCTGGCGGACGCCATCCACTCGCCGGGCGTCGGCTCGAACCTGTGGATCGTCGGGGTGGCGATGACGGGTATCGGCACCATCGCCTCGGCGATCAACATGATCACCACGACCATCTGCCTGCGGGCCCCGGGCATGACGATGTTCCGCATGCCGATCTTCACCTGGAACATCATGGTCACCGCCGTGATCTCCCTGCTGATCTTCCCGCTGCTGACCTCCGCCGCCCTCGGCGTGCTCTACGACCGGCTGCTCGGCGGCCACATCTACGACGCCGGCAACGGCGGCGCCATCCTCTGGCAGCACCTGTTCTGGTTCTTCGGCCACCCCGAGGTCTACGTCCTGGCGCTGCCGTTCTTCGGCATCGTCTCCGAGATCTTCCCGGTCTTCAGCCGGAAACCGATGTTCGGTTATGTCGGACTGATCTTCGCCACCCTGTCGATCGCCGCCCTGTCCATGGCCGTCTGGGCGCACCACATGTTCGCCACCGGTGCCGTCCTGCTGCCGTTCTTCAGTTTCATGTCGTACCTCATCGCCGTGCCGACCGGCATGAAGTTCTTCAACTGGCTCGGCACCATGTGGAAGGGCCGGATCACCTTCGAGACCCCGATGCTGTTCGCCATCGGCTTCTTCGTCAGCTTCCTGTTCGGCGGTCTGACCGGCGTCATGCTGGCGTCCCCCGCCCTGGACTTCCACCTGACGGACACCTACTTCGTCGTCGCGCACTTCCACTACACCGTCAGCGCGACGGTCATGTTCGGGGCGTTCGCCGGCGTGTACTTCTGGTTCCCGAAGTTCACCGGGCGGATGCTCAGTGAACGACTGGGCAAGATCCACTTCTGGCTGACCTTCATCGGCTTCCACACCACGTTCCTGGTGCAGCACTGGCTGGGCAACATGGGTATGCCCCGGCGGTACGCCGACTACCTCGACTCGGACGGCTTCACCACGCTGAACCAGGTCTCCACGGTCGGCGCCGTGATCCTGGGTGTCTCGATGCTGCCGTTCATCTGGAACATCTTCAGCTCCTGGCGCTACGGCGAGGTCGTCACCGTCGACGATCCGTGGGGTTACGGAAACTCCCTGGAGTGGGCCACCAGCTGCCCGCCGCCGGTGCACAACTTCGACTCGATGCCGAAGATCCGCTCGGAGCGTCCGGCCTTCGAACTGCACTACCCGCACATGGTGAAGACCATGCGGGAGGAGGCGCACATCGGACGCCACTTCTAGGCGTCCGGTCACTGCCCGCTCTGCGGCAGGCCGCCCCACCGGACAACGTCAGGGAAGGTGGTGCGCAGGGCATCCCGCCAGAGGCCGAAGTCGTGGCCGCCCCGCGGCGTGGCCGTGGAGACATCCACCCCGGCCCGTTCCGCCGCAGAAGACAACGCATGCAGGGCATCGACTGCAGGACGGTCCCGGTGGCCGGCGATGAACCAGCCGTGCAGGCGGCTGTACCGGCCGTCGTCGGACCGGGTGTGGAGGAGATGTTCCGGATTGGCGTCCCGGTAGGCCTGCTCCGACCCGTCGAAGAAGTCCCGGACGGTGCTGTCGTGCTTCCGGTGCTCGTCAGTGGGGCGCCGGTCCCCGGAGAAGTCGAGGAAGCCGCCGTAGGTGTCCGGCGCGTTGGCGACCACCTGCAGCGCGCAGAGACCACCGTAGGAGTAGCCGCCGATCGTCCACCGGGACTGGTCGGGGTCCGCATTGAACCGGCTGAGCAGCCAGTCGGGCACGTCCCGGCTGAGGAACGTGCGGACCTTCGCCGTCGGTGAGTCGGTGCAGACCGGGTCGCCCCACGTCGAACCGGTGGCGTCCACCACGGCGATGATCGGTGAGAGTCCGCCGTGTTTCCGCTGGTAGTCGTGGGCGAGTTCGGTGGCGTGGCCACGGCTGATCCACTGCTCCGGTGATCCGGGAATGCCCCCCATGAGCACCAGCACAGGCAGTTGTGGACGGGGCGACGCGGACCAGGCCGGCGGCAGGTAGACATGGGCGTCCCGCGCGTGGAAACCCGAGGAGGGGGCAGGGACAGGCAGGGTGGTCAGCGTGCCGTACTCCGGAAGCGTCGTCGGCGCGTGCCAGTGGTCGACGGGGACCGCGTCCGCTACGGCCGGTGGAAGCTCATCGGCGGCGACCTCGCGGTAGGACGGTTCCGGATGCAGCGAACCGATATCGGGGAACATCCCGTACCCCGCGTTGACCAGCAGCACGGTCGTGAGGACAGCGCCCACCGAGGGAAATACCGTCCACCAGGCCCGGCTGCGACGGGTGACCACCGCCGTGCCGGTGAGGATCAGGGCCGCCCTGAGCAGGACACCGGCAGCGACCGCGGTGACGGGAATCTCGACCAGCGTGAGGTCGAGCGCGGCGACCGCGACCGCGGTGACGGCGGCGGGTACCGCGACGGCGACCAGAGCCGTCCACAGGAGCCGACCCACGGTCCGTCGGTCACGCCGCGGCCGTTGTGCGGCGACGAGCACGAGCAGGCAACCGACACCCACGGCGGCCAGGACGGTCACCACGGTGGTGCCGGTCAGTGGGAGGGAACGGATGAAATCAGGCATTGTCTGAGGTGGGTCGGCGTGTCCGGCAGGACGCCGGAAGACATGGTCAGGGGGGTCCATCCCTGATAGCGTTCTATCAATGATACAGGACGTGATGAGTGGTGTTCATGACGTGGTCACCACCGTGATCAACGACATCCAGACGTGGGTGGACATGCTGCCGCGCGCCCTGCAGGTCGTCGCGGTGTTCGTCCTGTCCGTCATCCCCGTTGTCGAAGGCGACATCGCCGCCGGTATCGGCATGGTCGCCGGCATCGACTGGGAGCTCACCTTCCTCGCTGCGACGGCGGGCACCGTCGTCGCCGCCTGGGTCACCACGCTGTGGGGTACCCGCATCGCCGCGATCCGGCAGACACGCCGGGCGGCACGACGCGCGGAGCGGGCAGAGCAGGAGGCCGGGGCGCCTGACGAGGTCGACGGCCGGCACCGGAACGCCGCGGTCCGCCTGCTGCGCCAGGTCGACCGGTACGGACTCGGGCCGGCCATGGTGCTGTGCGGATTCATCTCGCCCATCGCCGTCAACTGCTTCGTGCTCGCCCTCGCCGGCTACGACCGGAAACGCCTCCTGGTGTGGAGCGTGGTCAGTGCCGTCATCAACGTCGGCGTCGTCGTCGCCGGTGCCACGGGACTGCTCCACATCCTGCTGTGAACCGCGCTGCCGCCACCTGAGCCGCCACCTGAGCCGCAACCTGAGACCCTGAGGAGAACACCGTGCCCAGATATTCCGGAGGCGGGTCCTTCGTCCAGGCCATGGTGGTGACCGCCGTCGCCACGATCCTGGTCACCCGGGCCTACCTCGCCGCCACCGGCTATCCGCAGGTCGGCGGCGGCACCCTGCACATCGCCCACGCTCTGTGGGGCGGTGCGGCGATGACCGTGGCGATCGTCCTGCTGCTGTCGTTCATCGGGCGACGGGTCCGTCGGCTGTCCGTGGTCATCGGCGGTATCGGGCTCGGTCTCTTCCTCGACGAGGTCGGCAAGTTCCTCACCAGGAGCAACGACTACTTCTTCACGCCGGCGATCTCGGTGATGTACGTCGTCTTCGTCCTCCTGCTCCTCGTCAACCGGTTCATCCAGGACTCCCGCCTGGGTTCACCCGCGGGGCATCTCGCCGCCGCCACCAGCCTCGTGGCGGAGTGCGTCGGCTCCGGGGTCTCCGACCGGCAGCGCACGGTGATCACCCGGTTGCTTGACGACGCCCGGCTCAGCGGTGCGGACCCCCGCGCTGTCGCCGCCGTGTCAGGGACACTCGACATCCTGCCGCGGCGCGATCCCGGGCCGACGGAACGGCTGCGGCAGTCCGTGGCGGCGCGCATCCCCGTCGACATGGGGCGGCGGACCGGACGACGGGTGACCGTCGTCGCCGCCGTGCTCATCAGTCTGTTCAGTGCCGGCGGGGTGGTCTCCTCCGTGCTCACCGTCGGTGAGGACATGCGTCCGGGGTCCGGGGCCGCCGTCACCCAGATCGGCCAACTGTGCGGCTCAACCCTCGCCTTCCTGCTCTGCGCCGGCGCGGTCGTCCTGCATCTGATGCGCCGGGGCGGACTGTGGCCGCTGCGCCTGCTGCGCGCGGCGTCCCTCGTGACGGTTCTGCTCACCGAGATCTTCAACTTCGTCGCCGAGCAGTTCGGGGCGCTGCTCAACGTCGGCGTCGGGCTGCTGACCTTCCTGGTGTTCAGTGCGCGGCTGCGGACCGCGGTGATCGGATGATCGGGGGTGGGGGCCTTTCGGACAGGACAGATGGTGCGAGGGGGAGTGCGCCCCGGGAGCGTGGCGACTAATGTGCCGCCAATGACCACGACACAACAGGCGGCGTCCGCCACGGCGCCCCACCCCCTGCGGGAGCTCACGATCCGGGCGGTGATCATCGGTGGTCTCATCACCCTGGTGTTCACCGCGGCCAACGTCTACCTGGGACTCAAGGTCGGCCTCACCTTCGCCACCTCGATCCCCGCCGCCGTCATCTCCATGGCGGTCCTGCGCAAGCTGCAGAACCACAGCATCGGCGAGAACAACATCGTCCAGACGATCGCCTCGGCCGCCGGCACGCTCTCCGCCATCATCTTCGTGCTCCCCGGCCTCATCATGATCGGCTGGTGGACGGGCTTCCCCTACTGGACCACGATGCTGGTCTGCCTCATCGGCGGCATCCTCGGCGTGATGTACTCCATCCCGCTGCGCCGCGCCCTCGTCACCGACACCGGCGGCCCCGACGACCTGCCCTTCCCGGAGGGCGTCGCCGCCGCGGAGGTGCTCAAGGTCGGCGACGCGGAGAACCGCGAGGACGCCGCACAGGACGCCCCACAGGACGCCACAGCACAGGCCGACAGCCGCAACGAGAACCACCAGGGACTCATGGCCATCGTCTGGGGTGGCGTGGCCTCCGCGGGCATGGCCCTGATCGGCGCCCTGAAGGTCGGTGCCGCCGAACTGTCCACCGCGTTCAAGGTCGCCGGGGGCGGCACGATGGTCGGGTCGAGCCTCTCCCTCGCGCTCATCGGTGTGGGACACCTCGTCGGTCCGACCGTCGGGATCGCCATGATCGTCGGCCTGGTCATCTCCTTCGGCGTGCTGCTGCCCGTGTTCACCCACGGTGACCTCGGCGGACTCAGCGACATCGCCGACGTCGTCGACGACACGTTCTCCTCCGACGTCCGCTTCGTCGGCGCCGGCGCGATGGCCGTCGCCGCCATCTGGACCCTGCTGAAGATCATCGCCCCGGTGGCCCGCGGTATCCGCGACTCGCTGGCAGCCTCCCGCGCCCGCCGCGCCGGCACCGAGGTCGACATCACCGAGAAGGACATTCCGCTGCCCACCGTGGTCACCAGCATCGTCCTGCTCATGGTGCCGATCGGGGTACTGCTGTGGGTCTTCCTCGACGGCACCGGCATCAGCCACCACGCGGCGGTGCTCATCATCATCAGCGTGCTGTTCGTCCTCGTCCTCGGCCTCGTCATCGCCGCGGTGTGCGGCTACATGGCGGGACTGATCGGGGCATCCAACAGTCCGATCTCCGGTGTCGGCGTGATCGTCGTCCTCGCCGCCGCCCTCATCTTCAAGTGGGTGACCGGCGGCGACGGGGATTCCACCGCGCTGGTGGCCTACACCCTGTTCACCGCCGCCATCGTCTTCGGCGTCGCGACGATCTCCAACGACAATCTCCAGGACCTCAAGACCGGCCAGCTCGTCGGCGCCACCCCGTGGAAGCAGCAGGTCGCGCTGATCTTCGGTGTGATCTTCGGATCCCTGCTCATCCCGCTGATCATGGACCTGATGAACTCCGCCTTCGGCTTCGCCGGCGCCCCGGGCGCGGGGGAGAACGCCCTCGCCGCACCGCAGGCCGGTCTGCTGTCCTCGGTCGCCGACGGTATCTTCGGCGATTCACTGGACTGGGGTCTCATCGGTCTCGGCGCGCTCATCGGCGCCGGAGTCGTCCTCGTCGACGAGATCCTCGGCCGGGTCACGAAGGACGCCCGGGTGCGCCTCGCCCTCCCGCCGCTGGCGGTCGGCATGGGCATGTACCTGCCGGTCTCCCTGACCCTCATCATCCCCGTCGGTGCCTTCATCGGCTGGTTCTACAACCGGTGGGCGGACCGGCGGGGCAACCCCGTCCACGCCCGCCGGCTCGGCACCCTCGCCGCGACCGGGCTCATCGTCGGCGAGAGCCTGTTCGGCGTGATCAACGCCGCCGTCATCGCCGGGACCGGGGATTCCGACGCCTTCGGCATCATGCCCGACGGCTTCGCCACCGCCGCCAACTGGATCGGCGGCATCGCGTTCGTGCTCCTCATCGTCGCCGTCTACCGCTGGGTGACCGGCGCGGTACGGAAAGCTACAGCGCGCAGCTGACCGCGGCGTCCTGCGTGCCGGCCTTCGCCGCCCGCAGACCGGCGGCGACGGCGTCCGCGTAGACCGGACCACCCTCGTCGTTGGGGTGGACGCCGTCGTCGTACAGGTCCTCGGGGTGGTCGCTGATCATGCTGCACCACGGGGCGAGGTAGACGTTCCGGTGGGCGTGGGCGTAGTCGATGACCTGCTGCGCGGCCGTGGGGATCGGATCCTGGTGGCCGTAGGGGACCACGAGGACGGCCTTGTGGTCGGGGCCGAGCTGCGCCATGATCTGGTCGAGCTGACCGTCGAAGGCCTGCCCGTTGGTACCGAAACCGAGGACCACGTACTCGCCCAGCGACCCGTCGGCCAGCATCGTGTCGATCACACCGGCACCGGCGGTGTAGTGGCGCGACGTCTCGGCGTCCACCGTGATACCCGGGAACCGCTGGTACAGCGAGGGGGCGGAGGCGAGCATCACCGAGTCGCCGATGGCGGTGATGTCCTGCCCGGCGGGCAGCCCCGGATCGGCGGCACCGGCCGCGGGCGGCGGCGCCTGGTTCTGCATGTCCTGCGACTTCGAGATGCTGCTCAGCTGCTCCTCCAGCTCGGAATGCTCCGGGCTGTCGCCCAGCGCCACACCGGCCAGCAGGGTCAGGGTCAGCGCCGCCGCCGGGACCGGCAGCATCCGCTTCGCCTCGCCGAGACCGTCGAGCACGCCCCGGTAGCCGCGGCGGCGGAAGGGGGTTTCGACGTAGCGGTAGGACAGTTCGGAGAGCACGAGGCTCACCGCCACCGCGATCAGTCCCACACCCCAGTCCGGCACACCGGTCTCCTGGCCCTTCGGGCCGTCCTGCAGCTCCTGCAGCAGGAACACCACGACCGGCCAGTGCCACAGGTACAGGCTGAACGAGCGCTCACCCAGGTAGCGAAATGGACGCCACTGCAGCAGGACCGGCACCGGGCCGCGCTCCCGCACCACCGAGAGGATCACCCCGGCGGTGAGCAGGGACGCCACGAACAGGCCGCCGCGGTAGGTGAACGGGGCGGTGTCCGGCAGGAAGATGATCATCGCGACCAGGGCGATGAACGCCACCGGCGCCAGCGTCCACCCCAGCATCTTCGTGATCCGGGGACGGACCATCACCGGGAAGGAATCCGGCCACAGGTCCGACGGTGCGGTGACGATGAGGGCGAGGACCACGCCGGTGACCAGCCCGAACGCGTGGGTGTCGGTGCCGAAGTACACGCGGCTCGGGTCATCGTCCGGGTTGAACAGGACGATCATGGCGATCAGTGAGGCGATCCCGATGACCGTGGCCAGGGCCGCCGGCCACCGCATCTGCGTGGCGGGGCTGCGGACGCCCAGCCGCCGGGCGAGCAGGATCGCGCCGAGGAACAGCAGCGGCCAGAGGACGTAGAACTGCTCCTCGATCGCCAGCGACCAGTAGTGCATGAAGATCTGCGGGGTGGTGTCCGCGAAGTAACTGTGTGCCTCACTGATCTGCACCCAGTTGTTGACGAAGAACAGCGATCCGAGGAACTGCGGTGGCAGATTGACGGCGGCGTCCCCGCCGAGGATGCCGGCCACGGCGGTGCACACGACCAGCACCGTCGCGGCGGCCGGGAGGATCCGTCGGGCCCGTCGCTGCCAGAACTTCTTCAGCGAGATGCGGCCGTTGTGGCCGTACTCGCGGACGAGCAGGGCGGTGATGAGGAAGCCGGAGAGGACGAAGAAGACGTCCACGCCGAGGAAGCCGCCCGGCAGGGCGCTGCCGAAAAAGTGGTAGATCAGGACCGCGGCGACCGCGATGCCGCGCAGGCCGTCAAGGCCCGGGAGCCGGCGGATCCGGCCCGGTTTCGCGGTGTGCCGGGGATCGGCGGGGAGTGCGGGGCGGCGGTCGCGGGCGGGCCTGCCGGACGCCGCGGCGGGGGCTGCGGCGGTTGTGGCTGCGGCGGCGGGCACCGTGGCGGGCTCGCGGGTTGGCTGGGGTGCGGGCTGGGGCGCCGGGGCCGCGGCCGGTGCGGGCTGCGGTGCGGGTGAGGTCTTCCGGGTGGGCCGGACGGTCGTCGCGGCGGCGGCCGGCTGCGGTGCCGCCGGCGCGGGCGTGGGCGTGGCTTCAGGCTCGGTTTCGGGCTTCTTGGGCTCGGCCTTCTTGGTCGCGGCCGCGGGTTCCGGGGCCGGGACGGCCGCAGGCGCCGCGGGGACACGTGCCGGACCCAGCACCAGGACAGGCGGCTCCGTCGGCGCGTCCGGCGCAGCGGGTGCTGCAGCACCCGGAGCTGCGGGTGCAGCGGGGGCTGCAGCCGTCGGGACCGTGAGTTTCATCGGGGTGCGGGCCGGAGCGGGCGCCACGGCGTCCGCTCCCGAACCGACGTCCGGGGTCGGCGGGATCCACCGGGGTGCAGGGGGTGCCTGGACCGGTGCGGTGAGCTTGATGACGGATGCCTTGCGGGGCGGATGGTTCTTGCGTGTCATCTGCAGTGATCGTGTCTTCCGTGGTCGGTGTCCGAGAAGGTGGTGCAGCCGTGGATCCTCGCCCGGCTCATCCCTTGAGCGTAGGCACAGGAGGGCCCGTACTCCCAATGCTCCAGCGAATTCACAGCGAGCGGCTGTCACGATCGGGGGCAGTGGCCCGGACCCCGCCGCGGACCTGAAGGAAACCGGGCCCGGGGAGAGGTCGGCGGTGCCAAAAATTCACCGTGTCCTTCTGTCCGCCGGGCCATCTAGACTCGGGGCCGTGCACCTGCTCCGTCTGCTGCGCGCCTACTCGCGCCCCTACGCCGGACTGCTGACCGCGGTCCTCGTCCTCCAGGCCGTCTCGGCCCTGGCGACGCTCTACCTGCCGAGCCTCAACGCCGACATCATCGACAGGGGCGTCTCCCGCGGCGATGTCGGCTACATCTGGTCGACCGGCGGCGTGATGGTCGCGGTGGCCTTCGCCCAGGTGATCACGGCGGTGGCGGCGACCTGGTGTGCCGCGCGTGCCGCCATGGGCATCGGCCGGGACCTCCGCCGGGACATCTACGCCCGGGTGGACCGGTTCTCCGCCCAGGACATGGGGGAGTTCGGGGTGCCCACCCTGATCACCCGCGGCACCAACGACGTCCAGCAGATCCAGATGGTCACCGTCATGGCACTGAGCTTCATGGTGACGATGCCGGTCATGTGCGTCGGCGGCATCGTCATGGCACTGCGCGAGGATGTCGGCCTGTCCTGGCTGATGTGGGTCTCGGTGCCGGTCGTGCTCATCGTCGTCGGGATCATGATCGCCCAGCTCGTCCCGCTGTTCCGCTCGATGCAGGACCGGGTGGACGCGATCAACGGGGTGATGCGCGAGCAGATCACCGGCATCCGCGTCATCCGGGCCTTCGTCCGGGAACGGCACGAGACCGCCCGGTTCGACCGGGCCAACAGTGCGGTCGCCTTCGTCTCCGAGCGGGTCGGCCGGGTCTTCGTCCTCATGGGCCCCGTGATCATGATGGTGATGCACGGGGCGACTGCCGCGGTGCTGTGGTTCGGCGGTCACCGGGTGGACGCCGGGCAGATGGAGGTCGGCTCCCTCACCGCGTTCATGCAGTACCTGCTGCAGATCCTCGTGGCGGTGATGATGGGCTCGTTCATGGCGATGATGCTGCCGCGCGCGATCGTCTGTGCCGGACGCATCGGCACGGTGCTGCGTCACGAGCCTTCCATCGGGGCACCCGCCGTCCCGGTCACCCCGGACCGGATGCGCGGGGAACTGGAGTTCCGGAACGTCTCCTTCACCTACCCGGGTGCGGAGAAGCCGGTGCTGCAGGACATCTCCTTCACCGTGCACCCCGGCCAGACCACCGCCGTCATCGGCGCCACCGGGTCCGGCAAGTCCACGCTGATCAACCTCATCCCCCGGCTGTATGTCCCCACGGCCGGCGAGGTGCTGCTCGACGGAGTGCCGGTGACGCAGCTGGACCGTGCAGAGATCGTGGACCGGGTCGGCCTGGTGCCGCAGAAGGCCTTCCTGTTCTCCGGGACGGTGGCCTCCAACCTGCGCTTCGGCCGGCAGGACGCCACGGACGAGGAGTTGTGGGAGGCACTGCGCACCGCCCAGGCCGCCGATTTCGTCGCCGGCCGGACGACCGGTGAGGGGGAGCACACCGCCACCGGGCTGGCGTCCTCGGTCGCGCAGGGCGGTACCGACGTCTCCGGTGGTCAGCGGCAGCGGCTGTGCATCGCCCGCGCCCTGGTCGCGGCGCCGAAGGTCTATGTCTTCGACGATTCGTTCTCCGCGCTCGACGTCGCCACCGACGCCCGGCTGCGGGAGGCGCTTGCCCCGACGGTGGTGGACGCCGCGGTGGTCACCGTCGCCCAGCGGGTCTCCACCATCCTCGACGCCGACCAGATCCTCGTGCTCGAGGCCGGCCGTATCGTCGCCCGCGGGACCCATGATGAACTGCTGGAATCCAGCGCGACCTACCGGGAGATCGTCGAGTCGCAGCTGCAGGACGCCCAGGGAGGTGCCCGGTAATGGCCGAGAACGACGACAGCACGCAGGACATGCAGGGCGCGCCGCGGGCCGCGAAGAACACCGGGCTGGCGGTCCGCCGCATGCTCGGCCTGCTGGCCCCGAAGAAACTTGCCCTGACCGTGGTCTTCGCCGCCCTGGTGGTGTGCGTGGTGCTCACCGTGTGGGCCCCGAAGGTCCTCGGCCACGCCGTCGACGAGATCTTCTCCGGCGCGGTGGGCATGATGCTGCCCGGCGGGGTGACCCGCGACCAGGCGATCGACGGGGCGCGGCAGGCCGGCCAGGGCCAGCTCGCCTCGATGATGTCGGGGATGGACTTCACCCCGGGCGTGGGCATCGACTTCTCCCGGCTCGGCGGGCTCATCGCCCTCGTGCTGGGCATGTACCTGGTGGCCAGCATCTTCAACTGGCTGCAGGGTTTCGTCCTCAACAAGCTCGTCGTCGACGTCGTCATCGAACTGCGCGCCCGGGTGGAGTACAAGGTGCACCACCTGCCGCTGAAGTACTACGACACCCGGCAGCGCGGCGACATCCTGTCGCGGGTGACCAATGACGTCGACAACGTCCAGCAGGCGCTGCAGCAGGCGATCTCCCAGGTCGCGTACTCGGGCATGATGCTCATCGGCATCACGGTGATGATGTTCACCGTGTCCTGGCAGCTCGCGCTGCTCGCCCTGATCGCGCTGCCGGTCACGGCCGTGGTCGTCGCGGTCGTCGGTTCGCGGGCTCAGAAGCAGTACGCCGGGCAGTGGCGGGAGACCGGGCGGGTCAACGGTCATATCGAGGAGTCCTTCACCGGCCACGACCTCGTCGTCGCCTACGGACGCCAGGAGGAGATGTCCGCCGAGTTCGCCGACCGCAACGAGGCGATGTACACGGCGAGCGCGAAGGCGCAGTTCCTGTCCGGGTCGATGCAGCCGACGATGCAGTTCCTGTCCTACCTGTCCTATGTGCTCATCGCCGTGGCCGGCGGCCTGAAGGTCGCCGGCGGGTCGATGACCCTGGGCGCGGCGACGGCGTTCATCCAGTACTCCCGTGAGTTCAACCAGCCGCTGAGCGAAATCGCCGGGATGATGACGATGCTGCAGTCCGGCATCGCCTCCACCGAGCGCATCTTCGAACTGCTGGACGCCGACGAGGAGGACCCGGATCCGGCGGAGCCCGCGACTCCGCAGCTCGCCCCCGGTCAGAAGCCGGGGCGGGTGGAGTTCCGTGACGTCTCCTTCAGCTACACCGACCGTCCCATGATCGGGCACATGAATCTGATGGTCGAGCCGGGTCAGACCATCGCCATCGTCGGGCCGACCGGTGCGGGCAAGACGACCCTGGTGAACCTCATCATGCGGTTCTACGAGGTCACCGGTGGTGCGATCCTGCTGGACGGGGTGGACATCCGTGAGATGACCCGCGACGACCTGCGCTCGCGCACCGGCATGGTGCTGCAGGACGCCGTACTGTTCGACGGCACCATCATGGAGAACATCCGCTACGGCCGGCTCGACGCGTCCGATGACGAGGTCGTCGGCGCGGCGAAGGCCGCCTATGTCGACCGGTTCGTCCACGCCCTGCCCGACGGGTACGACACGGCCATCGGTCAGGACGGTGGGTCGGTCTCGGCCGGGGAGCGGCAGCTCATCACCATCGCCCGGGCGTTCCTGCGGGCCCCGGAGCTGCTCATCCTCGACGAGGCGACGTCGTCGGTGGACACCCGCACCGAGGTGCTGGTGCAGAAGGCGATGAACGCGATCCGGGCGGACCGGACCTCCTTCGTCATCGCCCACCGGCTGTCCACCATCCGGGACGCCGACCGCATTATCGTCATGACGGACGGGGCGATCGTGGAGCAGGGGTCCCATGAGGAACTGCTGGCCGCCGACGGTGCCTACGCCGACCTGTACCGCAGTCAGTTCGCCGCCGGCGGGGCGGTGTAGGGCTTCCCGCCTGCCCCGCCCTGCCTGCCCCGCGTCGGACCCGGGTTGACCGCCTGAGGGTGGTCTGGGCGTACTTTTCCACCCTGACGCGGTCAACCGGGCGACCTCAGATCACGCAGGTGCCGTCGGGGACGGGCGGGTCCGGCAGGAGCAGACACAGGGCGAGTGCACCCGCGGCGACGCTGCCGGCGACGGCCTGGTCGACCGGCAACCGGAAGAACTCCTGCACACTGCCGACGACGTAGCCGCCGTACTCGACGGAGTCCTCGACCGCCCCGCTGACCTGGGACTGCGCCCCGGAAACGGACGGCAGGTCTGTGGCCGCTGTGGCCTCGGTGGCCTCTGTGGCCCCGGCAGTCCCGGTGCCGGCCAGGACGAGTGCACCGGTGAGGGCGACGGTTGCGGAGACGACGGCCGTGCGGCGGCGGGGCGTGCGGCGGTGTTCCGGACGGTGGTGAGGTGTGGTGGACATGTGCCCACGGTAGTTGCCGGTGACTATCCTCGGTCCCATGTCCTACGAACTCAGCGACTCGGTCACCGTCGCCGCCGCTCCCGCCGAGGTCTTCGACCTGGTCAGCGACATCACCAGGACCGGCGAGTGGAGCGCCCAGTGCTACCAGGCGGAGTGGAACGGTGCCGCCGCGACCGATCCGGCGGCACGTACCGTCGGTGCGACATTCACCGGCCACAACCGGAAGCCCGGCCGGGAGTGGTCCACGGTCTCCGAGGTCGTGACCTGGGATCCCGGCCGTGAATTCGCCTGGAAGGTCACCTCGTCCGGCACGGTGTGGGGCTACCGTCTGGCGCCGGTGAACCGTCGGGACGACGCGACCGTCCTCACCGAGTACACCGCCTTCACCGGCGACGGTGAGGCATACTTCGCGCAGAAGTTCGGGGAGGACGCCGCCGCCGAGGAGGCGGACCGGAAGGACGCCGCCACCTACGGCATCACCGAGACGCTGTACGCCATCCGGGGGATCATCGAGGGCTGAGGGGCGGACCGGACGACCGGTGTCCGCACCGCGCGACGTGGGGATGGTGGACCGGGGCCCGGACCATCCTCCCGTTGCGCGATGCGGACAGCCGCTGCTACCGTCGGTGCCATGCGGAAGTAGAACCCCTGAACCGTCCCGCGCCTGAGGCGCCACCGGCAGCGGTACCGTCGAGCGACACGCTCCGGGCCACCGGTCGGCACAAGCCCGGCGGGGCACACCGTGTCTCCGGTCAGGAGTTCCGCCATGCCATCCCCACATGTATCCACCCCGCTGCGCATCGACGGCCTGTCCGTCCAGATCGCCGGCACCCGCATCCTCACCGACATCTCCTTCACCGTCTCCGCCGGTCAGCGCACCGGCCTGATCGGGGAGAACGGCTCGGGCAAGTCCACCCTGCTGCATGCCGTGCACGGCTCCCTGCCGACCGGAGCGACCACCGCGGGCCACATCGGCACGGGTACCGCCCGTGTCGGCCTGCTCCACCAGGCCGCCCCGTTCGCCCCGGCGGAGACGGTGGGACAGGCACTGGAAACCGCCGTCGCCGCCGAACGGCGCGCCCTCGCCGCGTTGGACGCCGCCGCCGACCCCTATGACGAAGCCGCCTACACCGCAGCCCTCGACCGTGCCGAGCAGCTCGACGTGTGGGAGACGGACTCCCGCATCGCCGCCACCCTCGCCGGACTCGGACTCTCCGACATCCCCACCGACCGGCCGACCGGGGAACTCTCCGGCGGGCAGCGGGCGCGCCTGTCCCTGGCGTGGCTGCTGCTCGACCGGCCGGACATCCTGCTGCTCGACGAGCCCACCAACCATCTCGACGACCACGCCACCGACTACCTCGCGGGCGTCCTGAACTCCTGGCACGGGCCGGTGCTGTTCGCCAGCCACGACCGGGCGTTCCTGGACGCCGTGGCGTCCGACCTGGTGGATCTCGACCCGGCACCCACGCAGGTCGGGGTCGACGGCGGGGCGACCCGCTGGACCGGGAACTACACCGACTACCTTGCCGCCCGGGAGGATGTGCGTGTCCGGTGGGAGCGGCGGTACCGCGACGAGCAGGCGGAGCTGAAACGCCTGCGTGCCGGGGTCCGCGACAACCACACTGTCGGACATCCCGGTGCCGCGCCGCGGACGGAAGGGAAGCTCGCGAAGAAGTTCTACGGCGACCGGAACGCGAAGGTCGTCTCGCGCCGGGTGAACGATTCCCGCTCCCGGCTGGAGAAACTGGAGGAGGACCAGGTCCGCAGACCCCCGGAGCCGCTGACCTTCGCCGGGCTCACGGCGGCGGTGCCGGGACATGTCCGGGAACCGGCGGAGGGTCCGGTGGTGGTGGCGTCCGGTATCTCCGTGGAAGGACGCCTCCCCATCACCTCACTGACCCTCAACGGCACAGAGAAACTCCTGGTCACCGGCCCCAACGGGTCGGGGAAGTCCACGTTGCTCTCGGTGATCGCGGGCGCTCTGGAGCCGGATTCCGGCTCGCTGACGGTCACCGTCGGCTCCGTCGGCCACCTCACCCAGGAGGTCGTGCTGCCCGACCCGCACGGTCGCGGTGCCGGACGCACCGTCGAGCGCACCTACCGTGACCTGGTCGGTGAGGAGACCGCGGACGAGGTGCCGCTGTCGACCTTCGGGCTGGTCCACCCGCGCGACGAACACCGGCCGCTGGCGGAACTGAGCCTCGGTCAGCAGCGCCGGGTCGCCCTCGCGGTGCTGCTGGCGGACCCGCCGGACCTGCTGCTCCTCGACGAGCCGGACAACCACCTGTCGTTGTCGCTGGTCACCGCGCTGGAGGAGGCGGTCCCGGATTATCCGGGTGCGGTCGTCGTGGCGTCCCACGACCGGTGGCTGCGGGAACGCTGGGCCGGGGAACGGCTGGAACTGTGAAGCTCAGTCGCCGACGGGGATGCGCCCCGGCAGGTCGGCGGCGCTGAGCGTGCCGGCCTTCGAGGCGGCCATCACCTCGCGGGCCGCCGGCACACTGTCCCAGGTGTTCCACAGCAGGACCCCGACGACCACCCCGTCACGCAGGTAGTAGAGCACGGCGGCGCTGTGGTCGGTGTTCCAGTCCTCGACGATGTCGAGGTCGGTGCTGAGCGTCCCGACCGCCTCGTAGCCGTCGTCGAAGATGTCGGAGAAGAACAGCGGGGTGTAGTCGTAGGTCGCCGTCCCGCCGGCCATGTTCTCCCCGGCGACCGCCCCGGACTGTTCGGCGTTGTCGACGTGCTCGACATGGCGGCGTCCGAGCAGGGGATCGGTGAACTCGATGATGTCCCCGGCGGCGAAGATGTCGGGGTCACTGGTGCGCAGTGAGGCGTCGACGGCGACCGCACCGTCTTCCAGGGTGAGGCCGGCGGCCTCGGCCAGGCCGGTCTCCGGCGCGGCACCGAAGCCGATGACCGCGAGGTCGGCGACCACGGCGTCCCCGTCGTCGGGGGCCAGGTACAGCTCGTCCCGGCCGTCGTCGGAGGTGCCGGTGGCGGTGAGCAGGAAACCGTGGTGGACGGTCACGCCCCGGTCGGCGTAGACCCGTTCGAGGTGGTCGGTCACCGAGGTGGGGAACATGTGGCCGAGCAGCCGGTCGTCGGGGGTGTAGACGTGCACGGCGGCGCCGACGGCGTTGAGCGCCACGGCGATCTCGGAGCTGATGTAGCCGCCGCCGACGACGGCGACGCGGGTGCCGTCGGCCACCCGGTCCCGCAGTGCGCGGTAGTCGCTGAGGCTGCGGAGGGTGAGGACCCGGTCGTCGGTGACACCCGGCAGGGTGCGGGCGGCTGCGCCGGTCGCCAGCAGCAGTGTCCCGTAGGTGACGGTGTCGCCGCCGTCGGTGGTGACCGTGTGGGCGGCCGGGTCGACGGCGGTGACCGTGGTGCCGGTGACCAGTTGTGCGCCGGTGTCGGCGGCGGTGCCCAGGTCGACGGAGTCCACGGTGGTCGCCTCGTCGAGCCAGAGTCCCTTGCTCAGGTCCGGTCGGGACACCGGGCCTTCCGGGTCGCGGGTGACGATGAGGACGGAGGCTCCGGGCGTGCGGTCGTGGATGGCGCGTGCGGCCTTGTCGGCGGCCACGCCGCCACCGACGATGACGTGATCGTAGGTTTTGTGCAGCTCACTGTGTGACATGGTTCCGAGGGTACGCGTCGAACGGGGGGTTTCCGCGGTGTCGGGGATGCGTAGGGTCGGGGCCATGACTTCCCTGGTGGACCGTCCGAACTCCGCACTGCTCGTCATCGACGTCCAGAATGCCGTGGTCGAGGATGCCTACCGGCGGGATGACGTGGTCGGCGCCGTCGTCGGGCTCGTGGGGCGCGCCCGGGACAGGGGCGTCCCGGTGGTGTGGGTGCGGCACGAGGCCGGACACCTGCCGGTCGGCTCGCGGGACGCCGCCTTCGTCGACGAGCTCGAGGAACTCCGGGCCCGCGCACCGGAGGAACCTCTGGTCGTCAAGCATTACGGGGACGCCTTCGAGGACACGGACCTGGAAGGCGTCCTCGCCGGGGCCGGTGTGGGACGTCTGATCGTCACCGGGGCAGAGACCGACGCCTGCATCCGTTCCACGATCCACGGCGGGTTCACCCGCGGGTACGACGTCACCCTCGTGTCCGACGCACACACTGCCGGAGACAAGACGGCCTGGGGAGCCCCGCCGGTCGACCAGGTCATCGCCCACACCAATCTCTACTGGCAGTTCCAGTCCGCACCCGGGCGGACAGCCGAGGTCGTCGCAGCGGCCGACCTGGACCTGTGAAGCTCCCGGTACGCTGAGGGCCATGACTGATTCACCCGCCACCGACGGTTCCGGCAACGTCCCCAGCAACTGGTTCACCGGCGGTGCCGAGTACGCCCAGTTCCGTCCGACCTACCCGACCCAGGTCGCGTCGTTCCTCGCGGAACTGGCGCCGTCGACCGGGCTGGCGGTGGATGTCGGCTGCGGTACCGGTCAGCTGTCCACGCAGCTGGCGGACTGTTTCGACCGGGTGCTCGCCTTCGATCCGAGCCGGTCGCAGATCGCTGCGGCGGCACCGCACCCCAACGTCACCTACGAGGTGGCGTCCGCCGAGGAGCTTCCGGTGGTCGACGGGACGGCTGACCTGGTGACCGCGGCGCAGGCGGCGCACTGGTTCGATCTGCCGGCGTTCTACGCGCAGGCCCGCCGGATCGCGGTGCCGGGGGCGGTCATCGCCCTGGTGAGTTACGGGGTGCTGCGGATCGGGGACGCCGGCCTGCAGGAGCGGTTCGGCCGGTTCTACTACGACGAGATCGGGCCGTTCTGGGATCCGGAGCGGCACTTTGTCGACGAGGGTTACCGGACGATCGATTTCCCGTTCGAGGAGGTCGAGGCACCGGTGCTCAGCATCGACCGGGATCTGGACCTCGACGAGTTCCTCGGCTACGTGGGGACGTGGTCGGCGGTGCGCAAGGCGGAGGAGCAGGGGCGGGCGGACCTGTTCCAGTCGTTCTGCACGGATGTGGCGGAGGCCTGGGGGGACAGTGGCCGGCCGCGGCCGGTGTCGTGGCCGGTGGCGGTGCGTGTCGGAAAGCTGTGACGGGGAGTTCCCCGGGGTGGCGGACTTCACATTAGTTGACATGTCAACCAAGAAGCCTATGGTGGACATGTCAACTTGTTAGTCGATCCCGGAAGGTCTCCATGAAGGGCACCCCGCTCATCAGCGACATCGTCATCCTCATCGCCCGCATCGCCATCGGTGTCACCCTGCTCGCCCACGGCTGGCAGAAATTCTTCACCAACGGCATCGGCGGCACCGCGGACGGCTTCGAGGCCATGGGGGTCACCGCCCCGACCGCCTCGGCCGTCTTCGCCGCCGTCGTGGAACTGGTCGGCGGCATCCTCATCATCGTCGGACTGTTCACCCCGGTCGTCGCCGTCCTCGTCGTCATCGACATGCTCGGCGCCTGGTGGTTCGTCCACAAGGACGCCGGCACGTTCTTCGTCGACGGCGGCGGTTACGAGCTGGTCCTCATGCTGGCCGCCGGTGCCGCGATCATCGGCGCACTCGTCGGCGGGAAGTTCAGCCTCGACCGGCTGCTGTTCCACCGCAAGGCGGCCGCATAGGTCAGGACGTCGCAGCGGGACAACCCCCGCCGCCCCCGTTTTTCACCCCCGTTCCGACTGTGGAACGGGGGTTGCCGCTGCCGGCGGCACGGGGTGGTGAGTGACGTATCCAGCGGCGACGTGGCGGCGTCCTGCGGAACGGGAACGGATATGTACATATAGTGGTCGCCGTCACACCTCCGGAGGATTACCTTGATCGGGGAAACCGTTCACCGACGGCCCGGCACCATTCCGGGCCGGATCACGGAGGTACTCCATGACCGTCACCGCAGCACCCAGCAACGTGTACGCCGCCCCCGGAACCGAGGGCTCCCTCGTCTCCTTCAAGCCCCGCTACGACAACTTCATCGGGGGCGAGTGGGTCGCCCCCGCCGAGGGCCAGTACCTGGAGAACGTCAGTCCCGTCGACGGCAAGGTCTTCTGCCAGGTGCCGCGCTCCACGGCGGCCGACATCGACGCGGCGGTGGACGCCGCCCACGTCGCAGCCCCCGGCTGGGGCCGCACCAGCGTCCAGGACCGCTCCAACATCCTGCTGAAGATCGCCGACCGGCTCGAGGAGAACCTCGAGGTCCTGGCCGTCGCCGAGACCTGGGACAACGGCAAGCCGGTCCGGGAGACCCTCGCCGCGGACATCCCGCTGGCCATCGACCACTTCCGGTACTACGCCGGCGCCCTGCGCGCGCAGGAGGGACGCCTGTCCCAGATCGACGAGAACACCGTCGCCTACCACTTCCACGAGCCGCTGGGAGTGGTCGGTCAGATCATCCCGTGGAACTTCCCGATCCTCATGGCGGCATGGAAGATCTGCCCGGCGCTCGCCGCCGGCAACGCCATCGTCCTCAAGCCCGCCGAGCAGACCCCGGCCTCGATCCTCGTCGTCGCCGAGCTCATCGCCGACATCCTGCCCGCCGGTGTGCTCAACATCGTCAACGGTCTCGGTGAAGAGGCCGGTGCCGCGCTGACCGCCTCGGACCGGATCGCGAAGATCGCCTTCACCGGCTCCACCGAGATCGGCAAGGTCATCAACAAGGCCGTCGCCGACAAGCTCATCCCCGTCACCCTGGAGCTGGGCGGCAAGTCGCCGAACATCTTCTTCGGCGATGTCATGGACGCCGACGACTCCTTCCGGGAGAAGACCCTCGAGGGTTTCTCGATGTTCGCGCTGAACCAGGGTGAGGTCTGCACCTGCCCGTCGCGTGCGCTGGTCCAGGAGTCCATCGCCGACGAGTTCCTCGAGCTCGCCGTCGACCGCGTCAGCAAGGTCAAGGCCGGCAACCCGCTGGACCCGGCCACCATGATCGGCGCCCAGGCATCGGTCGAGCAGATGGACAAGATCACCGGGTACCTCAAGTCGGGCCCCGAGGAGGGGGCCGAGGTGCTCATCGGCGGGTCGGTGCGCACCGTCGAGGGTCTGGAGAACGGCTTCTACGTCGAGCCGACCGTCCTCAGGGGCAACAACGCGATGCGGTGTTTCCAGGAGGAGATCTTCGGCCCGGTCCTCGCCGTCACGACCTTCAAGGACTTCGACGAGGCCATCGAGATCGCCAACGACACCGACTACGGTCTCGGTGCCGGCGTCTGGTCCCGCGACGGCCGCACCGCCTACAAGGCGGGCCGGGCGATCCAGTCCGGTCGGGTGTGGGTGAACAACTACCACTCCTACCCGGCCCACGCGGCCTTCGGCGGGTACAAGAAGTCCGGCATCGGGCGCGAGACGCACCTGATGATGCTGGACCACTACCAGCAGACCAAGAACCTGCTGTGGTCCTACGACGAGAACCCGAACGGTCTGTTCTGACCGGGGACTGACCGGGTACCGGCCGCTTTCCGGCTGCCGGTACCGCGGGAACTGCCGGCACTGCCGGAACTGTCGTGTCCGTCACCGTCGGTGATCCCGGTGACTGGGATCACCGCGGTGGGGCGTACCGTATCGTGGTATGAGCGATCTCAGCAGGAGGACCGTCGCCGTCCTCACCACCACCGGATTCGAGGACGCCGAAATCAGCCGCGTGAAGCACGCCGTCGAGGAAGCCGGCGGCCGCGTGCTCATCGTCGCCCCCGAGGACAGTCCCGTCATCGGCAAACGGGGCACCTCCTACGACCCCGACATGCTGAGCGGTGAGGCGGACGCCGCCTCCTTCAGCGCCCTGCTGCTGCCCGGCGGCGTGTCCAACGCCGACCGGCTCCGGACGGACGCCGCCGCCGTCGACCTGGTCAGGGGCATGGTCGCCGCCGGGAAGCCGGTCGCCGCGATCTGCCACGGCGCCTGGATCCTCACGGACGCCGACGCGGTGCAGGGACGCACCCTGACCTCGTCACCCAGCCTGAAGACCGACCTCGTCAACGCCGGTGCGGACTGGGTGGATGAGGCGGTGCACGTCGATGCGGGGGAGGGTGCCGGTAAGCCCCTGCTCATCACCTCGCGCACCAAGGCCGACCTCGAGCCGTTCATCGAGGCCGTCATCACCCACGTCGGCGCCTGAGCTGAGCCGGGCCGGCGCTGAGCCGTGCCTGGCCGTCCGCATCTCGACGCGCCAGGACGGTCGCGGCCGGGAAAACCATCCTCCGGCGTCGCAACGCAGACGGCAGAGCGGACGGCACAGTCGGCGCTCCGCCGCTACCCTCGAAGCATGACCGGAATGCTGAGGAGAACCCGCCGCCGGACCGCCACCGTCGCTGCTGCCGCCGTGTCCGCGGCCCTGGTCCTGACGGGATGCCAGAGCCCCGACACCGCCGACCGGGCTGACCCGACGGACACGACGGATGCCGCCGCCGGCACCAGCGCCGGCTCGACCGGCTCATCCACCCCCGCCGCCGACGCGCCGCAGACGTCGACATCCTGTGAGTCCGTGTCCGGCCCCGCCGGATCCGCCGCAGCCACCGCCACAGAATCCACGGCAGCCACAGAACCTGCAGCGCCGGCGACCACCTCCGCCGCCCCCGAGAACCTCGCGACGAACCCCGAGACCGCGACGACCGGCTTCCGCACCGGGATGACGCCGGTGAAGACCGACCACTACGCGGTCTCCACCGCCAACCCGCTGTCGACGAAGGCCGCCTGCGACGTGCTCCGCGACGGCGGCACCGCGGCGGATGCCCTGGTCACCGCCCAGTTCGTCCTCGGCCTCGTCGAACCGCAGGCCTCCGGCGTCGGCGGGGGCGGCTACATCCTCTACAACGACGCGAAAACCGGGAAGCTCACCAGCATCGACGGCCGGGAGACCGCCCCGGTCGCCGCGACCGGCACCTACCTCAGCCAGATCTCCCGGGAAGACACCTCCGCCCCGACCCCGGACGCCCGCCGCTCCGGCCGGTCCATCGGGGTGCCCGGCGCCGTCGCCGCCCTCGGTGAACTCCACGACCGCTACGGCACCACCGGCTGGGGCGACCTCGTGGCCCCGGCCGAGAAGATGGCCGACGAGGGGTTCACGGTCAGCCCCCGGCTCTCCGCCTCCATCGCCGCGAGTGCCGATGACCTGTCCCGCGACCGGGAGGCGGCGTCCTACTTCCTCGACGGGAACGGTGCGGCGAAGCAGCCGGGCGAGAAGCTCGCCAACCCCGCCTACGCCGCCACGCTGCGGTCGCTCGCCGCCGGCGGGGCGGACGCCCTCTACACCGGCGACCTGGCGAAGGACATCGTGGACCGCGCGAACAGCCGGGAGGGCGGCACCACCCCGGCGCAGCTGTCCACCGCCGACCTCGCCGCCTACACACCCGAGATCCACGACGCGGTCTGCGGACCGTACCGGGAGAAGGTCGTCTGCGGCGCCGGGCCCTCCAGCTCCGGCGGCATCACGGTGCTCAGCGCACTCGGGATCCTCGACCACAGTGACCTGGGTAAATACGCGCCGACCGAGGCCGGCGCCGACGGCTTCGTGCCGGACGCCGACGCGGTGCACCTCATCAGTGAGGCCGAACGGCTCGCCTACGCCGACCGGGACGCCTACGTCGCCGACACGGCCTTCACCCCGCTGCCCGGACCCGACGGACAGAGCGCGGACACCCTGCTCGCCCCGGACTACCTGAAGAACCGCGCCGGCCTGATCGACCCGGACACGTCGATGGGGCAGGCCGACCCGGGCCGTCTCGGTCTCACCGCCGCCCGCGGCGCCGACCAGCCGGAACACGGCACCAGCCACATCAGCGTGGTGGACCGGGAAGGCAACGCCGCCTCGATGACCACCAGTGTGGAATCCGCCTTCGGCTCCTTCCACATGGTCGACGGGTTCCTGCTGAACAACCAGCTCACCGACTTCTCCACCGACCCGGTCGACAAGCACGGCACCCCGGTCGCCAACCGGGTCGAGGGGGCGAAGCGGCCCCGGTCCTCGATGGCGCCGACGATGGTCTTCGACACCGGACGCGACGGGAAGCGCGGCGACCTGTCGATGGTCGTCGGCTCCCCGGGCGGGGCGGTGATCCCGCAGTTCGTGCTGAAGACCCTCATCGGCGTGATCGACTGGGGTCTCGACCCGCAGCAGGCGGTCTCGATGCCCGACTTCGGCGCCCGCAACACCGCGGAGACCGGCATCGGCGGCGAACACCCGCTCATCGCCGGCGCCGACGGGAAACCCACCGCGGACACACAGAAGCTCGTCGAGGCGTTGAAGAAGAAGGGCCACGAGGTCTCCACCGAGCCGCAGACCAGCGGCCTGTCCGCGATCGTCCGGCAGAAGGACGGCTCGCTGCTCGGCGGGGCGGATCCGCGCCGGGAGGGCGTGGTCCTCGGCGGCTGACCGGCTGACGGAAAGTCACGAAACGGCCACGGCATAGTTTCTCCGTCGATAGTGTGTCCGCCATGACGAAGAATGCTCTCTCCACCGTCGGGGCGGCCGTGGTCGCCACCGCCACGCTGGCGACGCTGGCCACCGTGGCCCCCGCTGCCGCATCGCCGGCACCCCCACCGGAATCCCCGTCCCTCGACCGCACCGAGACCCCCTACGACACGACCTTCGACCAGCAGAATGTCGCGGCCTCGGTCGTGACACTGCACATCCCGCTGCCCGAGGGCTCCAAGCCCCATCCGGAACAGTGTGACCGGGTCAGCTACCTGCGCTTCCGCAACGCGTCCGGCCCCACCGACCCGAACAAAGCCGACCGCATCCTCGTCAGCCAGCCCGGCGTCCTGGAGGGGGCGGGCGCCTACGAGAGCGTCGCCCGCAACACGGTCACCGAGGCGGCGTCCCAGGGGAAGAACATCGAGGTCTGGGCGATGGACCGTCGCTCGAACTGCCTGGAGGACCACACCGGTTTCGAGGCCGGCCGGGCCTCCGGGGACGTCAACGACGCCCTCGACTACTACGTCGGCGGCAAGGAGAAGAACGGGCGCACCTTCGACGGCTTCGGCGTGTACGACGGCGGTGACCCGGCCAGTCCCGTCGGGGACACGACCGTCACCGTCGACCCCTCCCTCGACTGGCTCAACGACATCGGGCTCGACCAGACCCTGCGCGACCAGTACGACATCATGCGCTCCGAGGTGCCCGACCTGGCCACCCGGCAGGACAAGATGCTGTGCGGCGGGCACTCGCTCGGCGGCTACCTGTCCGGCTATTTCGCGGAGTGGGACTTCGACGGCGACCCGTCGACCACCGACGACGCGGGCTTCAACCAGTGCGGCGGCTACTTCGCCCTCGACACCGTCGTGGACACGGACCTGACGGGCCACATCCTGTCCCCGGTGCCCGTCGACGTCGACGGACTCCCCGCCGGGGTCGGGGACGCGGTGGACACGCTCTACGGGGCACCCGGCCCCGGCCTCCCGGTGTTCGCGGCGCCGAGCCTGATCAACCCGGAGACGATGAACCTCCTCGGCCTCATCGGCATGGCCGCCAACGACGACCCGGACGGACTGTCCGCGATCGTCCCGCGGCTGCCGGACAACGCGAACATCGAGTCCACGATGCGCGTCCTGCTGGGCGGCAACCCGGTCACCGCGGTCACCGGTGAGCCCGACATCCGGTCGATCCGGGCGACGAATGACGCGGTGCTCGGGGCCCTGCTCGACGACAACTCCATGCCGTTCGGGATCCTCCAGTCCTCCGTCGGTTTCATCGACGGCCCGGTGGTGCAGAAGACGTTCCCGGTCAACCAGGACATGGCCGACGGTGCCGCCGACGCGGTGGGGGCCCGGCGGCTGTCGACCGAGTCGTTCGGGGACGCCCCCAAGTACGCCCCGGCGATGAAGGACGACTCGCTCTACCGGTGGGTCGACTACGACGAGGACGGCGGCCTGGCACCGGGGCAGGGCCCGGAGACCGAGGTGACCTCCATCCACGACCTGGCCCGGAGCCTGTCCGAGCCGCCGCTGGACTTCACGGAGTGGTACTTCCCGTCCCGGCTCGCCACCGAGATGGCGCTGGGCCAGGGCGGTCCGACCGACAGCCACCGGCTCTACCGCGGTGCGTACCGTGGCAGGCCGACCCTGACGTTCACGGCGCAGGGCGGGATCGTCGCCGACCCGCCGGAGGACCCCGCCAACCGGACGGTGTTCCTGCCCGGCTACAACCACCTGGACGCACTGACCGCGAACGCCCGGCAGAACACCGGTGAGCCGGAGGCGGTCTCCACCAACCTCGCCGGCTTCGCGGTGACCGGTCGGCCGTAGCGGGGCGGTGCGGTGACCCCGGGCTACCCGGGCGACCCGGGCTATTCGGTGGAGGCGGTCGCCCCGGCCCACTGGTTGATGCCGCGGTCCGTGGCGTACCTGTCGATCTCGGCGAGTTCGGCGTCGGTGAACTCGAGGTTCTTCACGGCGTCCAGCGAATCGTCGAGCTGCTTCACCGAGGACGCGCCGATCAGCGCGCTGGTGACCTCCGGGCGGCGCAGCACCCAGGCGATCGCCATCTGGGCCAGCGTCTGGCCGCGCTTCGCCGCGATGTCGTTGAGGGCGCGGATGGCCTCCAGCGTCTCGTCGGTGAGGAAGCCGCTGTCCATCTTGTGGGAGCCGAGCCGCGAGTTCTCCGGCACCCCGTGCAGGTACTTGTTCGTCAGCAGCCCCTGGGCCAGCGCGGAGAAGGCGATCACGCCCATGCCCTGGTCAGCGCAGGTGGACAGCAGTTCCTCCTCGGTCCAGCGGTTGAACATCGAGTAGCTGGGCTGGTGGATCAGCAGCGGCGTCCCGAGGTCCTTCGCGATGGCCTGGGCCTCGCGGGTGCGCTCGGGGGAGTAGGAGCTGACACCGACGTAGAGGGCCCGGCCGGACCGCACGATGTGGTCCAGCGCGCCGATGGTCTCCTCCAGCGGGGTCTCCGGGTCGGGGCGGTGGTGGTAGAAGATGTCGACGTAGTCCAGACCCATGCGCTTCAGCGAGGCGTCCAGGCTGGCGACGAGGTACTTGCGGGAGCCGCCGAAGCCGTAGGGGCCGGCCTGCATGTCCCAGCCGGCCTTCGAGCTGATCAGCAGTTCATCGCGGTACGGGCGGAAATCGGACGCCATGATGCGGCCGAAGTTCTCCTCGGCGGCACCGGGGACGGGACCGTAGTTGTTGGCGAGGTCGAAGTGGGTCACGCCGCGGTCGAAGGCGTGGCGGAGGATCTCGCGCTGGGTCTGCAGCGGCCGGTCGGAACCGAAGTTGTGCCACAGGCCGAGGGTGATCGCGGGCAGTTTCAGGCCGGACGCCCCGCTGCGGCGGTACGGCATGGCGGGGTGGTCACCCTCGTCGGAGTAGCGGAGGTCATCGGCACGGTAGATATCGGGAAATGTTGCTTCACTCATGTGACCCGAGGCTACGCACCGCCGCGCACCCCCGACAGGTACCGGCGGTACCAGGCGGGGTCAGGCAGCACCGGCAGCAGTCCCCGTGTTCCTGTAAACTCCGTTCACCACATGACCGACCCCGACTCGAGGAGTTGATCGTCCCGCATGGACGACGGTGAACAACGATGAGCACCACGGCAGCCGTCGCGGTGCTCATCACCGGAATTACCGCAGTACTCGTCCTCATCGTCCTGAACGCCTGGTTCGTCGCGCAGGAGTTCGCCTACATGTCCGTCGACCGCGCCCGGCTGTCCGCCGCTGCCGCGGCCGACGACCGTGGTGCCGGTCGGGCAGGCCGGGCCCTCGGCATCACCCGGCGCACCAGCTTCATGCTGTCCGGGGCACAGCTGGGCATCACCGTCACCGGCCTGCTCGTCGGTGAGCTCGCCGAACCGCTGATCGGTGGCTCGGTCGGCGACCTGCTCGGCGGCGGGGCGGGGACCGCCGCAGCCGTCGCCGTGGTCGTCCTGGCCATCGCCACCGCGGTGCAGATGATCTTCGCCGAGCTGTACCCGAAAAATCTGGCGATCGCGGCGCCGGAACCGCTGGCGCTCGGCCTGGCCCGCTCCACCGGAATCTACCTGCGGGTGGCCGGTCCGGTCATCGCGTTGTTCGACCGGTCGTCCAACGGTCTGCTCAGAATGGTCGGAGTGACCCCGGTGGAGGACGTCGACGCGACGGCCGACCCGCGGGAACTGGAGCGCCTCGTCGCCGAGGCACAGGTCGCCGGTCATCTCCCCGGGGACATCTCCGGGCTGGTCGGCCGCATCCTCGATTTCCCGGAACGCACTGTCGGCCATGCCATGGTGCCGCGCTCTCGTACCGGCGCGCTCGCGGACACCGTGACTGTGGCGCAGGCCCGGGCCCGGATGGCGGTGGAGCACACCAGGTATCCGGTCGTCTCGGGCGCGGGCGCCGACGAGGTACTCCACGGCGTGCTCCACCTCAATGACGTACTGGACCCCGACCTCGGACCGACGTCCACGGTCGTCGGGCTCGTGCGGGAGGCGCCGGTGCTGCCCGAGGCGATGTCCCTGCCGGACGCCCTCGCCGCGCTCACCGCCGGCGGACACCGGCTGGCCTGCGTCGTCGACGAATACGGCGGGATGTCCGGTGTGCTGACCCTCGAGGACCTGGCCGAGGAAGTGGTCGGTGAGATCACCGACGAACACGACGAACACGACGAACCGGCGACCCGGGCCGCCGGCTTCGCAGGTGGCGAGCACCTCGACGAGGTCGCCCGCACGCTCGGCGTCAGGCCGCCGGTGTCGGACGCGGAGACCCTCGCCGGCCTGGTCATCGAGCAGCTCGGTGCCCTGGCGCACCCCGGGGACGTGGTCCGTGTCCCGCTGCCCACCGATCCCCGGGAGGTGCTGGCGGAGACTCCGGACCGGGTCCTCATTGCCGAGGTCACGGAGGTGGACCGACACGTGCCGTCCGCCGTGGACGTGAGTGTGGAGGAGACCGCATGACTACCCTGACCGTCATCATCGTCACCGTCGCACTGCTGGTGGCCAGCGCATTCTTCGTCATGGTGGAGTTCGCCCTGCTGGGGGCGAAGCGACACCGCCTGGAGGAGCGGGCGGCCACGAGTCTCACCGCCCGCGCCGCCCTGCGCGGCATGGACGAACTCACCGTCATGCTCGCCGCCGCCCAGCTCGGCATCACCGCCTGCACCTTCGCACTCGGTGCGGTGACGAAACCGGCCGTCTCCTCCTGGCTGACCCCGGTCCTCACCGCCACCGGGCTGCCGGACGGTGCCGCCTACAGTGTCTCGTTCCTCCTCGCCCTGCTGGTCGTCACGTTCCTCCACCTGGTCGTCGGCGAGATGGCGCCGAAGTCCTGGGCCATCGCCTTCCCCGACCGGGCGGCGCGTCTCGTGTCGGTCCCCGCCCGGATGCTGGCGTGGCCGCTGCGTCCGCTGCTGCTGTGGATGAACCGGGTCGCCAACCGACTGGTGCGCTGGTCCGGTGTGGAACCTGTCGACCGGGCCGCGGCGGGCGGCCACGACGCCGAATCGTTGCGTCACCTCGTGGAACACTCCGCGGCGTCCGGTGTGCTGGATGCCGCGGACCGGGACCGTGTGGTCGGTGCGCTCGACCTCACCCGGCGGCGCCTGGCCGACCTGTCGGGCACGGACATCCCCGTGCTGGCGGAGGGTGCCACCGTCGGCGAGGTGCAGGACGCCGCCCGGGCCGGGTACAGGATGCGGGTACTTGTGCCGGATGACCGGTACGTCCACGTCCGGGACACCCTCACCCTGCCGCGGGAGACCCGTGTCGGGGCAGTGGACGGGTTGGCGCGTCCCCTGCTGGTCCTGCCCCCTGAGCTGCCGGCCCACGAGGCGTTGCGGCGGATGCGGGAGGACGGTGGGCAGATCGTCGGCGTCGCGGACCCGGGGCAGCGGCCGAGGATCGTCGCGCTCCCCGAGATTCTCGCGGTCGTCCTGCCCGGACATCCCGGGGTCTAGCCGGGGGTCGGGGGCAGGGTCACTGCCCGGCAGGCTCCAGCAGCCGCTCCGGGATGCACAGTTCCAGCAGCTGTTCCCGCGTCAGCGACCCCCGCGACAGGATCTCACCGCACACGTACCGGGCCTGGTCCTCCGGATCCGGGATCCGGCGCGCGGCCGAGAGCACAGCCGTCAACCGACCGTGTTCGCCACTGTCGGGCTCCCCGGGGCGTCCGCCCCAGGCGCGCCATGCCGCGGCGGTGGCGAGGTTCTCCAGGGTCATGCCCCGGGGTTCCCGGGCGGCCATGGTCTCCTCCGGGGAGCGCGGGGTGCCCGGCGTCCGATCCGCTTCCCGGCCCTTGCGGGGGCGCACATGCAGGTCCTGCTGGCCGACCCCGGCGACCGAGCCGTCCCGGTTGGTGATCACGCAGGTGAAGGCGACGTTGTAGTAGCCGTCGGCGGCGATGCCCTCGAGAATCTCCTCGCACAGCTCGTCGGTGACGTGGACGGGCATGCGTGCGCCGTTCTTGCCGGGGGAGAGGAACTGGAACTGGCCGGTGCGGGTCCAGGCCTCGTAGTCGGGTCCGAGGCGTTTCATGACGAGCGTGCCGAACAGGAAGTCGGTCATCGCGAACAGGGTGCCGCCGAATGCCGCGCCGTGCATGTTCTGTGTCAGCGGGCTGGAGTGCAGGACGACTTCGCCGTAGGACCAGTCGTCGGCGACGTTGTGGACGCGGACCCCGTCGCCGGCCAGTGGCGGCCAGATCGCCAGTCCGCGTTCGAAGGCGCGGGGGTTGGCGAACACCCTGCCCAGAACCCTTTTCTCGATCGCCGTCAGCGGCTTCTTCAACGCACTCAACATAGTGATGGAGACGTTACCTTCATCTTTCCCATCCGGGGGTGGAACGGCCGACGGGGGTGTCCCGATCCGGAATATGATGGGCGGTGAGCCGTTGATATGGACGGACCACAGGAAAACACCACACGATCCATGAAGGAGCGACAGACGACCATGAGTAACTTCACCGCACCGGGCCTGTCCGAGGGCAACGCCAAGCAGGTCATCGACATCCTGCAGGAGCGCCTCACCGCCTACAACGATCTCCACCTCATCCTCAAGCACGCGCACTGGAACGTCGTCGGCCCGAACTTCATCGGCGTCCACGAGATGCTGGACCCCGAGGTCGACGCGATCCGTGCGAACGCGGACGCCGTCGCCGAGCGCATCGCCGCCCTCGGCGGCGAGCCGATCGGCACCCCGGACTCCCACGCGCCGGGCCGCGAGCCGCTGCAGTACCCCGTCAACAAGGGCACCACCACCCAGCACCTCAAGGCCCTCAACGAGGTCTACGACAAGGTCGTCGCCGATTCCCGCGAGGCCGATGCGGCGCTCGACCAGCTCGATCCGGTCAGTGAGGACATGTTCATCAGCCAGATCGGCGCGATGGAGCAGTTCCAGTGGTTCCTCCGCGCCCACCTCGAGGACGGCAACGGCAACATCCCCGACGGTCAGTAACCGGTCAACCGAACATCTGCCGGTCGATCTCGGGGGCGAGCATCCCTGCGTAGGTCCTCGTCAGATGTGAGCTGTCCCGGTAGACGAGCGTGTTGCCGATCACCCCGGGACAGCGTTCGTCATCGCACAGTGCGTCGGAGACGTCCAGCTGGGTGATGTCGGCGTCCTCCCCGCGGAAGGCCTCGACGGCGGGATTGACCGGTGCCAGGGCTTCCCGCCGGGGGCTGCCGCAGTCTGTGTCATCACTGTCGTCGCTGACTTCGCCGATGTCCGCCACGCACAGCCGGGGATCCACCACGTCACCGTTCTCGCGCGGCCAGGGGGTGTCACGCATGCCCCAGGTGTGGATACCGGCGGCGGTGAACTGCCGTACCAGGTCGACGACCCCGTCCGGGGTGTGGTCCGGCCCCCGGCCGTCGAGGTTCGTGGGGCGGGTGGAGTTGAGGAAGACCCCGTCGGTCGGCGGGTTGTCGAGGATGAACTGCCGGGCGTGACCGTTCCACTCCCCGCACTCCGGGTAGGGCTCCCCGTCGGCCTTCGGCAGTGGGGCACCGAGCAGACACCCGGCCTTGAGCAGCGGAATGACCCGGATGTGCCGCTGCCGGCCGATCCTGTCGAGCGCGGCGAGGAAGTGCTCCGAGTGGGAGTTCCCCGCCAGATACATCGACCGGTCGGCGGTCACGTCGCCGTAGGCGCACGGTTCCCCGCTGTCCGAGGTCAGGACCGGTTCGGTCTCCGCGTAGGACGCCGTGCACCCGTCCGGGGTGGTCGAGACCGGCATCATGGCAGGTTCGTCGCTGACGTCCGGGACGACCGGGGGACCCTCGGGTACCGGGGCCTCCTCGAGCAGGGCCCGCGGCCCCGGATACTCCGCCGGGTCAGGATGGTCGGGGTCGGTGGCCGCGGCCAGGACGGCGTCCCGGTGGGCGACGACCGGCCCGGTGGCGAGCACACCGACGGTGCCCGCGGCGGTGACGGCGACCGTGGCGACCGCCGCACCACTGCGCACCACCGCCGGCCGGACGGGCCACCACGACCGCGGGCGCCGGCCGTGTTCGCGCAGCGGTTCCTCGATGTACCGGTGGGTGGCCCGGGCCAGCACCAGGGAGACCACGATGACCGCGGTGCCGGTGGCGAGGCCGCGCCCGGTGCCGAGTGTCGCGGTGATGCCCTGTATTCCGGTACCTCCGGTGCCTCCCGCGCTTCCGGCATCACCGGAGCTTTCCGTGCCGTCGGGTCCGGGGGACAGCAGTCGGGTGGCGAGCACCAGGACCGGCCAGTGCCACAGGTAGAGACTGTAGGACCACCGGCCGAGCAGCTGGAAGGTCCGGCCGTCGAGCAGCCGGGTCACCCCGACGGGGGTGCCGGCGGCGGTACCGGCCCCCGACCCGGTGACGGGGTTGCCCGCGGCCACGACCAGGGCGGCCCCGGACAGCGGGACGAGCGTCCACGGCCCGGGGAACTGCGCTGCACCGTCGAGCAGCAGACCGGTACCGACGATCAGCAGGACGCCGGCCACCCCCGCCGGAACCCGCCGGCGGCGCCACGCCGCCGGCAGCGGCCGGTTCAGCAGCAGCACACCGACCAGCCCGCCGAGCCCGATCTCCCAGAACCGGCCGGCCGGCGAGTAGTAGTTCCAGCCCTGGTCCGTGCCGTGCAGGTGGACGGCCCAGCAGAAACTCGCGACCGTCGCGGCGGTGAGCAGTCCGTACAGGAGACGGGTACCGTCGCGCCGGGTCCGGGCCGCCGCAGCGACAGCCCCGACCACGACCCAGACGGTGACGAGTACGGCGAGGTAGATCTGCAGCTGCACCGCCATCGACCACAGGTGCTGGTAGAGGCTGACGTCCCGGCTGACCGCGGCGTAGTCGTGGCCCTGGTCGGCGAGATGGAGATTCTGCCGGTAGGTCAGCGCGGCCGAGGCGTCCTCCGCGATCCCGAAACGCCGCGCACGGGAGGAGATCACCAGCCCGGCGGCAACGGTGACGAGCACGACGGTGAGCAGCGCCGGATAGAGCCGGCGCAGCAGTCGGACGACCGACTGGAGGGGCGTCCGGCCCGTCGGGTCGAGTGCATTGCGGATCTGGGGGCCGACGAAGAACATCCCGCCGAGGAAGAGGAAGACATCCACCCCCGAGGAGACCCGGCCGATGAACACGTGGAAGACGACGACGAGTCCGATGGCCAGGCCACGGAGCCCGTCGATGTCGTGACGGTAGGACAGGGACGGCATCGGGGCCGCACCCTACCAGGCGGTGTGGAGCCGGTACGCTGGATCCCCGATGACCACAGCCAATCCGTCGACCTCGCCGACCCCGCCCACCCCGACGGGACAGCGCGCCCCGCGCACCCCGTCCGCCGTGCCGAACGGGGCGGTCGGCCGCCTGCGCCTGGCCTGGGGCGCGGTCGTGGCCGCCACGGTGGTCGGGATCGTGCTGTGCTTCTGGCAGCTGACCGGTGTGCTCGACCACTCCCGGAACGCCTACCTCCTCGACGTCGGGGTGTTCCGGGACGCCGGCCAGGCCTTCCTCGACCACGCCCCGTTCTACGGGGACGACTTCCCCTCCCGCAGCGGCTTCGCCTTCATCTACCCGCCGCTGGCCGCGCTGCTGTTCGTCCCGCTGACCTGGCTGGACGAGACGACCATGCAGCTGACGTGGACGTGGGCCTCGGTGGCGGCGGCGTGGCTCGTGCTGTGGATGGCGGTGTACCGGGTGCTGCCCCGGGAACTGCCCGCATGGGTCGGACGACAGTTCCGCGGGCGCGCCGGGCGCGCCGGGTTCTCCGGCGTCCTCGGCGTCGGGGCGCTCGGTTTCACACTGTGCCTGGAACCGCTGCAGGTCCACCTCATGTACGGCCAGATCAACGTCTTCCTCATCCTCCTCGTCGCCGCGGACCTGCTGGGCTTCACCCCCCGGTGGCTGCGTGGTGCGGGGGTCGGTGTCGCCGCGGGCATCAAGATCACCCCGGCCGCCTACGCGCTCGTCTTCCTCGTCCGGCGGCGCTGGGGCGACCTGGCGCGCTCCCTCGGCGGCTTCCTCGCCACCGTGGTCGTCGGCTGGATCGCGCGCGCCGACCAGTCCTTCGACTTCTGGACCGACGAGTTCTTCGCCGGTGACCGGGGCGGGGCGGCGGACTTCGAGGCGAACCAGGCGATCACCGGCCTGCTGTCCCGGGCGGGCATGGACCCCGATCTGGCGCAGAAGGTCATGATCCCCGGACTGCTCGTCATCGCCGTCATCGCCGGCTGGGCGGCGTGGCACCTGCTGCAGGCCCGCCGGCCGGTCAGCACGCTGCTGCTCATGGTCCTGGCGGTGAGCACCGCCGCCCCCATCGCCGTGACGCACCACTGGACCGGGCTGATCGTGGCGGTGGTGCTGCTCGCGGCCCAGCTGGCCGCACTCGTCGCCGGGCGCCGCGACCGGTGGGACTGGCCGACCCTGCTCGGCAGCGCCGTCCTCCTCGCGGCGAACTGGGTGACCACCACCATCGACGATCCGGGCTACCAGTCCTCCCGCTACCACCACTACCAGGTGTACCCGGAGGACGGACCCTACAGCTTCGGGACCGCGAACTGGTTCTACGGCAACATCCAGGGCCTCGCGGGGATCGTGTGCCTGCTGCTGCTGTGCGTCGCCGCGTGGCGGATCCGGACGGGCAGCAGGCGGGCTGCAGAACAGGGCGCTCTACTCTCACAGCCATGAGAACATTCCGTCCGCTCGCCGCCGCCCTGTGCGCGGCAGGACTGGCCGCCACCCTCGTGGCCTGCGATGACACGACCGGCCCCACCGCCACCACCTCGGCGTCCGACAGCGCCGTCGACAGCACCCCGGCCGCCGCGCCCGTCCCGCCGCCGGCGGACAACACCCCCGCACAAGACGGTGCGGCGCCGGCGGAGGATCCGGACGGGGCGGCCGCCGCGGCCCTGGCCACCCTGGACACCCTCGAGGTCAAGGGGCGCGCCCCGAAGACCGGCTACGACCGGGAGCAGTTCGGCCCCGCGTGGACGGACGTCGACCGCAACGGCTGCGACACCCGCAACGACATCCTCGCCCGCGACCTCACCGACATCACGCTGAAGCCGGGCAGCTGCCGGGTCCTCACCGGCACCCTCGACGACCCGTACACCGGGCAGGTCATCAACTTCGTCCGCGGCCAGAACACCTCCACCGCCGTGCAGATCGACCACGTCGTGGCCCTGTCGGACGCCTGGCAGAAGGGGGCCCAGCAGCTCAGCCCCGAACGGCGCGAACAGCTCGCCAACGACCCCGCCAACCTGCTGGCCGTCGACGGTCCGGCGAACATGCAGAAGCGCGACGGGGACGCCGCCACCTGGCTGCCCGCCAACAAGTCCTACCGCTGCACCTACGTGTCGAAGCAGATCGACGTGAAGGCCGCCTACACGCTGTGGGTCACCCAGGCGGAGAAGGACGCCATGCAGCGCGTCCTCGGGAACTGCTCCGGGGCCGTCATCCCCGGTCAGGACGCCCCGGCGGAGGCGCCGGCCCCCGAACCCGCACCGCAGCCCGAACCCGCACCCGAACCGGAGCCGGCGCCCGCCGACGTGCCGGTCGCCCCGGCGGAGGCCCCGGTCGGTGACGTGTACTTCGCCCGCTGCGCGGACGCCTGGGCGGCCGGAGCGGCCCCGCTGCGCACCGGACAGCCGGGCTACCGGCCGGGTCTCGACGGGGACCACGACGGCATCGCCTGCGAGTCACGGCCCCGCTGACCGTCGGGCCGCCCTGACGGTGCCGGGGTGGAACGGACGGGGCGTCCTACCGGGTCACAGGAAGGTCCAGGCCGCGGCGGCGGCGAGCGCGCCGACGGCGTTGAGGGCCCAGTGCAGGCCGATGGGGGCGAGCACGCTGCCGGTGTGGTGGCGCAGCCAGGTCAGCCCCGCGCCGGCGCCGGCGGTGGCGACGACGGCCAGGCCCACGCCCGCCCACTGGGCGGCGCTTCCGGAGCCGAGGATCTTCGTCAGGCCGACATTGGTGGCCGTCAGGCTCAGCGAGCTGGCGACGTGCCACAGGCCGAAGAGGACGGAACCGCCGATGAACACGGCCTTCGTCCCGCCGAGCCGCTTCAGCCGGCCGTGGAGCAGACCGCGGAACGCGAGCTCCTCGGGCAGCACGGTCTGCAGCGGGATGATGACGAGCGCGGCGAGGAGCGCGGTGCGGATCGACGCATAGGACTCGTTGAAGAAGAAACCGCGGGTCGCGGGGATGGCCAGGGCCAGCGCGATGACCGCGGCGACGAGGACGACCGCCCCGGTGCCGTAGGCCAGTCCCTTGCCGATGTAGGCGCGGCCCAGACCGAGGTCGGTCCAGCTCATGCCGCGGGCCTTGGCGATGACCAGCAGGGTGGCCACGCCGACCGGGACGACGATCGCGACCGTCGACAGCTCGGTGAGGTGGGCGGTGACGTTGATGGCGGCGAGTCCAGCGATGACGGCGATGACGCTCGCGATGTCGCGGGCGTGCAGGCGCAGTCGGGAACTCATCGGCAGTGCGGCGGCGGCCCCGGTGGTGGCGGTGGCGGCAGTGGCGGCGGCGGGTGCGGTGGTGGTTGTCATAACGCTTACGACGCTACGTGCCCGCCGCCCGGGACGCCTAGCGCAGAACAGCCGGATCACGGAGTTCGTCCCGAACTGCCAGGCGGCTCCCAGCATGTTGCGCCGGGAACGAACTGCGCAGGTCACGGCGTGGGTCGCCGGACCGGGTCGGCCGGACCCGGGTGAGTGCCGGGTGAGCTCTGTCACGGTAGGCGGGGGCGGGAACAGAGTCCGGGGCGTGTGGCGTTACAGTATGCGGAGCAGTAAATAGACAGATCTGTCTGAAAGGACCGCACACCCCATGTCCGATACTTCGCCCGAGGGGACGGCGGTGGCGTCCGGAGAACCCGGAACCACCGGATCGTCCCCGGCGTCCCGTCGCCGCCACCTCCCCGGCTGGCTCACCGGCTTCGGCGCCCAGGTCATCACCGGCCTCGTCGTCGGCCTCATCCTCGGCTTCATCGCCCGCGCCCAGGGCGCCGACGGCGGCGACGACGGCCCCTGGCTCGCCCAGTTCCTCGACAAGACCGGGTCGATCTACGTCGACCTGCTGAAGACCATGGTGCCGCCGCTGATCATCACCGCGGTCATCACCTCGGTCGCCAACCTGCGCAAGGTCGCCAACGCCGCCCGCCTGGCGGTCAGCACGCTGATCTGGTTCGCCATCACCGCCTTCTTCTCCGTGCTCGCCGGCATCCTCGTCGGTGTGGTGATGAAGCCCGGTGCGAACACCGGCATCGACGCAGCCTCCGCCGCCGAGCCGTCCCACACCGGGTCCTGGATGGGCTTCATCGACTCGGTCGTGCCGCAGAACTTCCTCGGCCTCGGCGCCTCGGCGTCCTCCGACGGTGACATCTCGGTGAGCTTCAACGTCCTGCAGCTGCTGATCATCTCCATCGTCCTCGGTATCGCCGCGGTGAAGGCCGGCAAGTCCGCCGAGCCGCTGCTCAACGTCACCGAATCGCTGCTCGGCGTGGTGCAGAAGGTGCTGTGGTGGATCATCCGCCTGGCCCCGATCGGCACCGGCGCGCTCATCGGCCACGCGGTCGCCGACTACGGCTGGGACGCCATGGGTTCGCTCGGCAAGTTCGTCCTCGCCATCTACGTCGGCCTCGCCATCGTGCTGCTGGTCATCTATCCGCTGGCCCTGAAGTTCAACGGCCTGCCGGTCATCGGCTTCTTCCGCCGGGTGTGGCCGGTGACCTCCCTCGGTTTCGTCACCCGCTCCTCGATGGGCGTGATGCCGGTGACCCAGCGGGTCACCGAACGTTCCATGGGCGTGCCCGGGGCCTACGCCTCCTTCGCGATCCCGCTGGGTGCGACGACGAAGATGGACGGCTGTGCTTCGGTGTACCCCGCGGTCGCCGCACTGTTCGTCAGCCAGTTCTTCGGCATGGACCTCAGCTTCACCGACTACCTGCTGATCATGTTCGTCTCGGTCATCGGCTCCGCCGCCACCGCCGGGACGACGGGCGCGACCGTGATGCTGACTCTGACGCTGTCCACGCTGGGCCTGCCGCTGGAGGGCGTGGGCCTGCTGCTGGCCATCGAACCGATCATCGACATGGGCCGTACCGCGATCAACGTGACCGGCCAGTCGCTCGTCGCCACGATCGTCGCCAAGCGCGCGGGGATCTGGGAGAAGGACGTGTGGGACGCCGCGGAGGGGTCCGGCGTCGACCTCGACTCCGATGACGCTGACGAGGTTGACGACGCTGACGACGCTGTTGAGGGGTCCGGCCGGGATGCCGGTGCGGAGCTCGGCACCGCCGCGACGGAATCCGCCACCGCCCGCTGACGGTCCGTCCGCCGGAGCTACGTCAGGATGCGGAGGGCATCCCGGTTGATGAACACCTTCTGCCTGCCGTCCGACCTCGCTTCCTCCAGCAGGCCGGCGCCGGCGAGTGTGGTCAGCCAATGAGATGCGGTCTGTCGTTTCGCCAGATCAGCGGTCTCGATATCGCGGATCCGCACATAGGGGAGAGTGACAAGCAGCTCCGCGAGTTCCTTGGCTGGGGAGGTCGGAAGTAGGTCGCGGATCCGGAGTGCAGTGGCTTCCTGATGTGCCTGCAGGGTGTCGATGAGTTCTGCGGTTTCCCGGGCGGCCTCTTCCACTGCCCTGAGCATGAACAGGATCCATCCTTCCCAGTCCTGGTCGGTTGTGACCGACAGCAGCCGGTCGTAGTACTCGTTCTTGTGCCTGACAATCACTCCCGAGAGGTACAGGACGGGGAGTTCGAGGAGACCTTCCTGGATGAGCAGAAGAATGTTGAGGACTCGTCCTGTCCGGCCGTTGCCGTCAGGGAAAGGGTGGACAGCTTCGAACTGGTAGTGGGTCAGCGCCATGAGAACCAGGGGATCGAGATCGTGGTCTGAGTAGATGAACCGCTCCCAGGCGGAGAGGTGTCGGCGGATTGTCTCCGGTCCGGATGGCGGTGTATAGCGGCGGACCTCGGAGCGGCCGTCTCCGATGTACGTGCCGGGTGTGGCGCGTACATCGACCGGGGCGTTCTGGAGCACGCTACAGACATCGATGGCGGTGCGTGCTGACAGTGGCCTGGTCAGCAGGGACTTTCGTCCCTCGTGGCCTTACCCTCGTTGAGTGGACACCCGATATAGCGGGACCCGTCCCGCACGAGAGGATGTCACCATGACCAACAAGACCCCCGGAGCCAGCAGGGCCAGCGGCGGCAAGCGACCGCGGCGCACCTTCAGCCCCGAGTACAAGCACGAGGCCGCCCGGCTGGTGATCGACACCGGCCGCACCATCGCCGAAGTCGCCCGCGAACTCAATGTCGGTGCCCAGTCGTTGGGCAAGTGGGTCGCCGCTGAACGAGCAAAGGAGGCCGGCGAACCGACCGGGGAACTGACCCTGGACGAACGCGCCGAACTCAAAGCCCTGCGCCGACAGGTCGCCGAGCTGGGCAAGGACAACGAGTTTCTGGGAAAAGCAGCGGCCTTCTTCGCAGCCAAGCAACGACCGACGAACGGTACGAACTGATGGCGGCGGAGAAGGCAAACTACGAGGTCACCCGCATGGCACGCCTGCTGAACGTATCCCGGTCAGGGTTCTACGCCTGGACCACACGGCAACACGCAGAACCCGGCCCACAGCGCCGTGGACGCGACGAACTCGATGCGAAGGTCCGGAAGGTCTTCGCCGAGTCCGACGACGTGTACGGAGCACCCCGAGTCCACGCACAACTCGCCCGGGAAGGCACCCAGGTTGACCGGAAGACCGTGGCGAAATCCATGCTCCGCCAGGGCCTGGAGGGCATCAGCCCGAAGAAGTTCACCCCGGTGACCACAATTGCCGGTGTGGACGCCTACAAGATCCCTGACCGGGTCAAACGCGGCTGGGACCAGGGCGAACTCAACCGTGTCTGGATTTCAGACATCACCTATCTTCGCACCGATGAGGGCTGGTTGTACCTCGCGGCGGTCACCGATGCGCATTCCCGCCGGATCCTGGGCTGGGCGATGGACTCCCACATGGGCACCTTCCTGGTGGCCAAGGCCCTGCGCATGGCGCATACGCTACGTGGCGAGGTGCCCGACGGGGTGGTGTTCCACGCCGACCGGGGTACCGAGTTCACCAGTGACGACATGTACAAGGCCTGCCGGGACCTGGAGATGCTCCAGTCGGTGGGTAGGACCGGAGTGTGCTGGGACAACGCGATGGCCGAGAGTGTGTGGGCGACGTTGAAGACGGAGTTCTACGACCGTCGGAAGTGGCCCACCCGGGCGGAGGCGAGGATGAAGGTCGGTGACTGGATCGAGTCCCGGTACAACCGTCGGCGGCTGCACTCCGCGCTGGGCTACGTGCCGCCGGTGGAGTTCGAAATGAATCTGTTCAACAAACCTGCTGTCCAGGACCCTGAGGCAGCTTAGTTACCTGTCCACGATTTGCGGGCAAGGCCACTCGTGGAGTGCGGTGTTGTAGCGCAGTGCTTCCTTGGCCTCGGGGGTCGGTGCACTGTCGATACCGTGGTCGGCCCGAAACAGCTCGTCGTTTGTGGTGACGATGTTCTCGATCTCGGTGGAGGCCTTGGCCTCCCGCAGTGGGATCGTCGAGGTGATGATCTCGGGATTGGGAATGAGTCTGCAGGACGTGTCGAGTACGGCCAGCTGCTCCCGAGCGCGGATCACCGCCTTGAGAATGGCGCGGTTCTCTACATCAGCGTCCGGGGGAAGGCCGGGCAGCTGGTTGAAGGGGACATTCGGGTCGAAAGATCCGGACATGTCGACAGTGTAGGCACGTCCAGGAAGACATGTCGATCATCAGGAGAAATATCGACATATTACAGTATGGAAACTACATCTGAGGTTACGCCGGCATGCCGGTGAGGCTCACCGGCGCCCAGGCCTCGCGCAGTGCCGGATCCGGGTCGGGGACCGACCGCTCACCACCGTCGAAGATCTGGGTGACATAGCCGTCGGCGTAGGGCTCCCAGCCCGGGTCGGCCTCATGGATGAACCGGCGCCACCGCGGCTGCATCGCCGCCGTCGTCGCCCGCATCCGGTCCCGCCCGCCGAGGAGCAGCGCGCCCGGGCCGCGGCCTGAATCGTAGCGTCCGAACAGGATCGGCAGGTCGAGGGCGTGGGTCGCGCCGATGCCGCTGATGTCCAGCGAGGGGGTGGACATGTCCAGCCGGTACAGCCAGGCCCGGGAGCTGGGATGCTGGGAGGCCATCCGGATCGACGGGGCGGTGAACAGGGCGTCGCCGAGGAACCGTCCGGCGTCGCCCCGGCCGCGGCCGCTGTTGTAGAGGCCGGTCAGCACGCCCGGCCCGTACTGCGGGTCGAGGCTCTCGGCGAAGTCGCGGGCCTGCTGCTCGAAGACCTTCCGCCGCGGGTAGGACCAGCGCATCAGCACGTACTCGTCGAGGTTGGTGCCGAGCAGCAACGGGACATCGAACTGTGCGCCGGGCTCCAGCGGATGGCGGGGCAGCAGATCGTCGAGGACCGGTGCGAAGCCGCCGGCGATGCCCGCCCGGCCCCAGGACCAGGCGTTGAGTTGTTCGGTGAGCCAGGCGAGGCCCTGGGGGGTGGCGTCCAGCAGGTCGGTGCCGGTGCCCTCGGGGCGGGGGCGCCTGCCGTCGTCGCTGCCGTGGAGGATCTCGAGCGCGTGGTCGGCGAGCATGCCGGCGAGGTCGGGGGTGTGGACCATGGCGGCGGCGGGCGACTGGCCGATGAAGCCGGCGACGAGGCCGTGGATCCGCGGTGCGGCGGTCAGGGCGGTGACCATCGCACCGCCGCTGGACTCGCCCATGACGGTGATGCGGTCGGGGTCGCCGCCGAAGGCCGCGGCATTGGCGTGGACCCATTCGATCGCCGTCATGATGTCAGACAGGCCGGTGTTGCTGTCGAACCGGTCGGCGTCGAGACTGTCGGCGTTGCCGAGGGCGAGCTGGCCGAGGATGCCGACGCGGTAGTTGACCGCGACGTAGACGCAGTCGGTGGCGTTGGCGAAGTACTCGCCGGACAGCAGCGGCTCACCGGCGGAACCGTGGACGTTGCCGCCGCCGTGCAGGTAGATGACGACAGGGCGCCGCGCCTCCGGGTCGATGATCCGGTCGGCATCCGTACCGTGCGTGCTGTGTGTCTCGGACTGCCGGGGGACGACGACATTGAGCCACAGGCAGTGCTCCGAGCCGATCCAGCCGGTCTTCGGGTTACGCCACTGGGCGCAGTAGTCGCCGGGTCGGTCTGCGACGAGGACGCCGTGCCACGGCTGCCTGGCGGTGGCGCGACGGAACCGCAGGTCATCGACAGGCTGTTCGGCGTAGGGGATGCCGCGGAAGGCGACGGCGCCGTTGGCGGCGTGGCCCTTGACCGGTCCGGTGGTGGTCTCGACGACCCACCGGCTGCCGATGCGGCCCGTAGTGGTGGTGAAGCGGTTCGGGGACTCGACGGACATACCTGAAGCCTAACCGGTATCCTCCTGACCGTGCCCCGCGGTACGGATATAAAGGCAGACATTTCCGGCGCCCCGCCCGGTGCCGCGTCAGGCGGTGAGGACGGTGCCCAGCGCGTTCTTCGCCGCGCGGACCTCGGGGGAACGGCCCACGGTCGTCACGCCGGTGACCACGTCGCCGGCGCCGGGGGCCCCGGACGCCACGGTGAACACCACCAGCTCCTCGGGCGAGGACAGCTCCACCTGTTCACGTCGGTCGTCCGACGCCGTGCCGGCGTCCCCGACGATGTTGAGCATGAGACCGTACTGGTTCGTCCAGCCGCGCCGCTGCTCGGTGAGGTAGGAACCCCGCTCAGCAGTCGCGGCAGCTGTGCCGGTGGCGGCGAGCTGGCGACCGACGAGGGTGCCGAGGGTCCGGGCGGAGCCCTCGTCCTCGGGGCGGACGATCACCGGCACACCGTCGACCTCGCCGTGGACTTCCACGCAGTCACCTGCGGCCCACACATCGGGAGCTGACGTCCGGCCCGCCGGATCGACGATGATGCCGGCGCCGGGCCGCTCACCGACGGCGATGCCGGCGTCCTCCGCGAGCATCGTGTCGCGGACCGCGCCGACCGACACGACGACGACCGTCGGGTCGAGCCGGTCGATCTGCGCGGCGAGCGCGGCGGCGTCCAGCCCGCAGGTGACCGTCACACCGTGCTCGGCGTGCCGGTCCCGCAGCCAGCGGGAGGCTGTGGGCGGGAGCATCCGCGCACAGACCTCGTCGCCCATCTCCAGGACGTGGACCTGAGCGTCGCTCAGCGTCGCCGCGGCGGACGCCGCCTCGAGACCGAGGACGCCCCCGCCGACGACCACGACCGTGTCCGTCGGGGCCAGCCCGGCGAGTCGGGTGCGCAGGGCGGCGGAGTGCTCCGGGGTACGGATGTAGTGGACGTCGCGGTCGGCGAGCCACGGGTTCGTTGTCGGATCGAGCAGCCGCGGACCGGCACCGGTGGCGAAGACCAGCCGGTCCCAGGCGTAGGTGGTGTCGCCGGCGGTGAGCGTGTGCGCCGCCGGGTCCACCGCGGTGACCACGGTGGACAGGTGCAGGGTGACGCCCGGCTCGGTGAGGATCCCGCCGGGCAGGGCGACCTCGGCGGGGGTCTTCCCGGTGAGCAGCATCCCCTTGTTCACCTCGGGACGCCGGTAGGGGGCGTGCGGTTCGGTGGTGAAGATGTCGACCGTGTCGGTCGACGGGTCGCGGTCCCCGCCGGCGGCGGCGAGGTAGCTCTTCAGGGTGGTGTGGGCGGCGACGCCGCCGCCGATGATCGCGATGCGTGTCATGTCAGCCGATCTGGACCATGTCGAAGTCGGCCTTCGCGGCACCGCAGTCCGGGCACTCCCAGTCGTCCGGGATGTCCTCCCAGCGGGTGCCGGGCGGGAACCCCTCCTCGGGGTCGCCCTTCGACTCGTCGTAGATGTACCCGCACTGGGCGCATTCCCAGACCTTGTAGTCGGTGATCGTGCTGGTGCTCATGATGGGTCCTTTCGCTTGCGTGGTGTGTCAGGAGATCTTCTCGAAGTCGACTTTGTCGCGGACGCCGCAGTCGGGGCAGAACCAGTCTTCGGGGACTTCGGCGTCCCAGTCGAAGCCGGGGGCGAAGCCCTCGGAACTGTCACCGACGGTGGTGTCGATCCGGTAGTCGCAGCCGGGGCACTGGTAGACGGCCATGGTGTTCTCTCTTCTCGGGTAGTCGGGGTGGGAGTGCGGTGTGGGTGGTGGGGTGGTGCGGAGCGCGGCCGTGGTCAGACGGCCGGCGGGGGACCGGCCGCGCCGCCGGCACCGGCGGTCGGGTCGATCGGCTTGCGGTTCTTCGGCCGCGGGATGACGTGGGTCGAGGGCTCACCCGGTCCGCGGTAGAGCCCGACGATACCGGGCAGCAGGAAGAACAGGGAGATCAGCAGGAACCAGGGGTATGTCACGTCGAGGCCGGCGGTTCCGTTGAGACCGAACACCCCGAGCACGATGACGGCGATGCCCAGGACGGTCAGGCCGATGCACATCGAGTAGTGCAGTCTCGGGTCGGTCTTCTTCTGCGGCGGGGCCTGGGTGACGGGGATGTCCCCGCCGCCGGCGGCGCGCAGGGCCTCGAGGTCGGGGCCGGAGTTGGTGGTGCGGGTGGTGGCCATGGGTCAGCTCTCCTGTCCGGCGGTGACGGCGGCGGGCTGCTGGGCGGCGATGCGGTTCCACTTCTTGCGGAGCTTCGCGGCCTTCGCCGGGTGCAGGTTCGCCCGCTCGATGTCGTAGTTGTAGAACTGCATCAGCCGGCGGTCCATGATCCAGAACCACACCGGCGGGAGCGCGGCGGCGAAGATCATCGTCGCGTAGCCGGCGGGGAGCTCGGGGGCGAAGACGTCGGAGCGCAGTGACTGGTAGCGGCGGGTCGGGTTCGCGTGGTGGTCGGAGTGACGCTGCAGCTGGTACAGGAAGATGTTGGTGGTCAGGTTGTCGGAGTTCCAGGAGTGCTCCGGGGAGCAGCGCTCGTAGCGTCCGTCCTCGAGCTTGCGGCGCAGCAGGCCGTAGTGCTCCAGGTAGTTGACGAACTCCAGCAGGGCGATGCCGATGACCGCCTGGACCAGCATGTAGGGCAGGATGCCGATGCCGAAGCCGATGAGCAGTGCGCCCCACAGGACGACGGTGATCAGCCAGGCGTTCCACACGTCGTTGTCCAGGTTGAACTGGCCCTTCTTCGACCGCGCCAGGCGGGTCTTCTCGACGTTCCAGGCGCGCGGGATCTGGCGGGGGATGGAGCGCAGCAGGTAGACGTAGGCGTTCTCACCCATCCGGGAGCTCACCGGGTCCTCCGGGGTGGCGACCTTCACGTGGTGGCCCTTGTTGTGCTCGACGTAGAAGTGGCCGTAGGCGGGGACGGCGAGGACGATCTTGGCGAGCCAGCGCTCGAAGCCGGTCTTCTTGTGGCCGAGCTCGTGGGCGGCGACGATGCTGATACCGGAGGTCATACCCATCGACCATGCCAGGCCGAGCTTGTCGTACCAGGGCATGCCGCCGTAGGTCCACTGCCAGCAGCACATGATGAGGCTGGCGAGCATCACCGGGAAGTACAGGTAGGAGACGATGCGGTAGTACTTCGTCTCCTCCAGCTGGGGGACGAACTCCTCGGGGGCGTTCTCACCGTCCCGGCCGAGGACGAAGTCGCCGATGGGGATGAGGATGAACACGGCGACGGGGCCGAGGAACCAGGAGGCGTGGACGAAGAACTCGGGCGCGCTGATCGCCTTCATCCACTCGGCGACGCCCCAGATGATCAGCGGGATGGTGGCCGGGAAGATGCTGAAGACCCAGGCGTACTTCTTCTTGTCGATCCACTTCTGTTCGTCGGCGGTCAGGTGGTGTTCGTAAGCGTCGTCGGTTCCGCCTGACCCGGCGGTCACGGCGTCTGTTGTCGCAGTCATGATCTCCTCCATGGACTGTGAGAAGGAATGTGTTTTGGAACACACATTCCAGGTTGTGTGGGCCACGATACGATATCTATTTCACTATGACAACCAAAACGGCGAAACTTCTGCCGACTTTTCTCTCCGGACACCCTGACCAGCGCCGATTCACCCACCGAACGGTGGACGGAGTGCCGCGCCGGGGTGCTAGCAGCCGCGGGGAGGGTCGTCACCATGGTGTGCGTCACACCAGATGCCGGACGCTGCGGGTGGCGCGCCCCCGGGCGTCGGATGCCGGACGCCGCGGGGCCGGACCGGGCGCGAGGTAGTCATCTGACGACGGCGCTCCGGGTGTACGTCGACCGGGTGGTGCAGCCCGGGAATCCCACCCCCTCGACGCACACCTGCGGCGGGGCCGGTGGGCCGGGGCGGGACGGGGCGGCGCGGCGGCTGGGATGGCGGGATATACCGCACAGTGGGACGGGGCGACCGCTGAATGGGACGTAAAGGCGGAGTAACCTGCCCCGCATGACCGAGAGCACCACCGAGAGCAGCACCGAAACCGCGTCCACGACCGCGACCGGCACCGGCACCGCGGCCATCGAGATCACCGACGTCACCGTCCGCCGCGGCCCGAAGACCCTCGTCGAGGACTTCAGCGTCACCGTCCCGACCGGGACGCACTGGGCGGTGCTCGGCCCCAACGGCGCCGGGAAGTCCACCATGCTCAAGATGGCCGGCGGCCGGCTCTACCCGACGACCGGCAGCGTGCGGATCCTCGGCGAGACCATCGGCCGCACCGACGTCCGTGAACTGCAGAAACGCATCGGCTACGTCGACCCGAAGCAGCGCCTCGACGACCTGCCGGCCACCGAACTCGTGCTCTCCGGCGTCTCGGCCTCCAACGGGCTGATCCAGCGTTTCGACTACACCGACGCACACCGCGCCCGCACCGCCGAACTCCTCGCCCTGGTGGGCATGGACACCCGCGCCGACCGCACCTGGCGGCAGATGAGCCAGGGGGAGAAGGCCCGCACCCTCATCGCCCGCGCCCTGGTCACCGACCCGGAGATGCTGCTGCTCGACGAGCCCTCCACCGGTCTCGACCTGCCGGGTCGGGAGACCCTGCTGCGCGTCGTCGACGACCTGCGCGCCGCCCTGCCCGGGCTCACCACGGTGCTGATCACCCACCATGTCGAGGAGGTGGCGGCGTCCACCACCGATGTGCTCATGGTGAAGGACGGCCGGGTGATGGCGTCCGGCCCCGTCGCGGAGCAGATGACCGCTGAGAACCTCGGCACCCTCTACGACATGGACGTGCAGCTGCAGCGGGTCGCGGGGCGCTGGTTCGCGTTCAGCGGCTAGGCTCGCTGGGGTGAGCGACGCGAACGAATCCGACACCGCCGGCACGACGGCGAAGAAGAAACGGCCCGCCTGGGTCGAGTACCTCGTCACCATCGTGGTGGCGTTGCTGCTCCTCGGCCTGTTCAACACGTTCATCGGACGGCTCTACCAGATCCCGTCCGAGTCGATGGAGCCCACGCTCGTCGGCTGCGAGGGCTGCACCGGCGACCGGATCTTCGTGGACAAGATCAGCGAACGGTTCGGGGAACCGGAGCAGGGCGACGTGGTGGTCTTCGCCGCGCCCGCAGGCTGGGAGGAAGGCTGGACCTCGACCCGGTCCGACAATGTCGTGCTCCGCGCGGGCCAGAACGTCCTGTCCTCGATCGGCATCCTCGCCCCCGACGAGTACACACTGGTCAAGCGGGTGATCGCGACCGGCGGCCAGACCGTGCAGTGTAAGCAGGGTGACCCGGGGATCATGGTCGACGGCAAGAAGGTCGACGATTCCTACACGCAGAAGCCGATGACCTACCAGGTCGATCCGACGACCGGGTCGGACGCCTGCCAGGGCCGGTACTTCGGGCCCGTCACCGTCCCGGACGACGACGTGTGGGTGATGGGGGACAACCGCACCAACTCGAAGGACTCCCGCTACCACCAGGACGCCCCGGACGGCGGTTCGGTGCCCGTCGACGATGTCGTGGGCAAGGTCCGGTTCAAGGTCTGGCCGCTGAACCGGATCGGCGGCGTCAGCTAGTACCCGGCTAGTTCCGGCTCTCGCTGATGTCCTCGGCGATGGCCTCGTCGGCCCGAGCCTCGGCCGAGTCGACTCCGCCCAGTGCGCCGCCGGAGATCTTGTTGACGACCAGGGCGATCGCGCCGTCGCCGGTGACGTTGGCGGCGGTGCCGAAGGAGTCGATCGCGATGTAGGCGGCGATCATGATGGCGATCTGGTCCTGGTCGAAGCCGAGCTGGTCGCCGAGCACGCCGACCGCGGCCATGATCGCGCCGCCGGGCACACCGGGGGCGGCGACCATCATGATGCCGAGCAGGAACAGGAAGCCGAGGAACTGCCCGGTGCCGATGTCTAGGTCGAACATGTGGATCACGGCGAGGGCGAACAGGCTGATCTTCATCATCGAGCCGGCGAGGTGGGTCGTCGCGCACAGCGGGACGGTGAAGCCGGCGACGTTCTCGGTCACCCCGTTCTTCTTCGCGCCTTCCAGGGTGACCGGGATCGTCGCGGCGGAGGAGGAGGTGCCCAGCGCGGTGGCGTAGGCGGGCATCATGTTCCACAGTGCCTTGAACGGGTTCTTCTTCACGACCGCGCCGGTGACGAGGTACTGGAGGACCAGCAGCAGGAGCGTCATGACAGTCGCCAGGACGAGCACCTTGATGAAGGATCCGATGACGTCGAGCAGGGTGCCGTTCATGCCCATGCCGAGGAAGGTGCCGTAGACGAAGATCGGCAGCAGCGGGATGACGAAGACCTTGATGACCTTCATGACCACGCCCTCGAGCTCGCGGACGCCGGTGTAGAGCACGTCGGACTTCACGGCGGTCATCGCCAGTCCCACGCAGAAGGCGAGGATGAGGGCGGTCATGACCTCGAAGGGGGCGGGCATGTCGATCTCGAAGAAGGGGGAGAGTGCGCCTTCGTCGATGTCGGCGAGGGTGTCCATCTTCTTGTCGCCGAGCAGCCAGTTGTAGCTTGCGGTGGCGACCCCGAAGGCGATGAGTCCGGAGACGATCGTCGAGGCGTAGGCGATGCCGGCGGTGAGCCCGAGCCACTTGCCCGCACCCTTGCCGATGCCGGCGATGGCCGGGGTGATCAGCGCGAAGATGAGGACCGGGATGAAGAGGTCGAGGAAGTTACTGAACAGTCCGTTGAAGGTCACGAACACCCGGGCGAGCCAGTCGGGGAAGAAGAGACTGCAGACGATGCCGAGGATGATCGCGACGATGATCCGGAACAGCAGCATCCCGGACAGTTTCTTGAGCGTCATGGGTGGACCTTATGACGTGGAAAGCGTCTGAGACAATCTCGGACGCCGTGACGGCGCCACGGGGGGGAGAGGTGGACCGGCCTGTGGCTGGGGTCCCCGGGGCGTCCGAAGGGACGCCGCGACCGGTCGGGGACTGAACAACGTATGAGCGTGACGTGAGATGAGACAGCGGGGGGAGATGAACAACCCGTGAAGCCCTCTGTGTTCTGATGAAGTCCATGACGTTCACCTCACATCTGACATCCCTGTCCGCCCGATCCCTGTCCGCCCGATCCCTGTCCGCCCGATCGCTGTCCCGCCGTGCCGTCACCGCGGTCGCACTGCTCTCCACCGTCGGCCTCGTCGCCTGCGGCAGCGACAACGACGACAGCAACCCCGCGGACGATGCGGCCGCCGCCGCAGCCGCAGCATCCTCGGCCGCCGCGGACTCCGGCGCCTTCAGCAGCATGGAGCTCACCGCAGCCCAGAAGGACCTCCAGACGAAGGCGGAGGACTACGGCTACACCTGCTCGGGGCACCCGGACCTCGGCGGCGATTCCTCGGTCACGGTCCTGTCCTGCCACGGCAACGGCGGGGACTTCGAGAAATTCCCGCAGCTCACCATCTTCGACAAGGCCGATGCCGCGTCCGGCGCCGAGGTGGCCGGAAAGCAGGTCGACAAGATGTGGGAGCTGACGCAGCAGAGCGGTATGGAGGAGTCGCCGGAAGAGGCGGCGTACGGCTCGCAGAGTCGTGAGGAAATGGCCGCGCAGGTGCTGCCGCTCGACGGCGAGGGGGTCGTCGGATACTGCGATGCGATCGGCAAGGGCTGCGACGCCGCCGCGAAGGCCGTCGGGCTGGACATCAGTGTTCTCCCCGGGACCGTCTCCAAGGAGGACCAGGCGGCCCGGCGGGACGCGGAGATGAACCGCGAGGTGGACAGGATGGAGGCGGACCGGAAGCGGGAGGCCGAGACCTACAGGGGCTGGGACAGTCTCAAGCAGGCGAAGGACCAGCTGCGTGCCTGGGACATCACCGGTGGATGTCTGGATGACCCCAACGGGCAGGGGAAGGTGGCGTTCTGCAGCAACGCCATGATTCTCGGCGTCGGCATGGATGTCGACGAGATGGAGAAGCGGGGTGCCTTCGAGGAGGTGGGCCGGGACGAGTTCACCAAGGTCTCCGACGGCGACTGGGTGTTCCTCTGCACCCCGGGGGCCGAGGACAAGTGCGAGGCCGTCGCCGACAGGACCGGGAAGTCGGTCGAGCAGGACGCCTGATCCGGCGCAGCGCTACAGCTGCCGCACCACCCGCGCCGGCGTCCCGACGGCGAGCACGTTGTCCGGCAGGTCGCGGGTGACCACGGATCCGGCGCCGACGACCACGTTGTCGCCGACCGTCACCCCCGGGCACACGGTCACGTTGCCGCCGAACCAGCAGTTCTCGCCGATGGTGACCGGCGCGCCGTACTCCCAGCCGGTCGCGCGCAGCGCATGGTCGGTCAGCGGGTGCAGCGGGGTGAGCAGCTGGACGCCCGGCCCGATCCTCGTGTCCTTCCCGATGTGCACCGGGCAGACGTCGAGGATCGTGGCGTCCACGTTGAGGAACACGCCGTCGGCCAGGTGGATGTTGGTCCCGTAGTCGACCCGGAGCCCGGGCCAGACGATCACGTCCTCCCCGACGGTGCCGAGCAGGTCACGCAGCTGCGCGTCGTAGGACGCCTCGTCGGCCGGGTCGGTCTGCCCCAGCCGCCAGCAGGCGGAGCGGGCGGCGAGGCCGGCGGCCGCGATTGCCGGGTCGTCGGCGTGGTAGAGCTCGCCGGCGGTCATGCGCTGCCACATCGTGCGCGGGTCGGCGTCGACCTCGGCGCGCACTGCGGCGGCTGGGTCGGCGGCAGGGTCGGCGGCAGGGTCTCGGGGAGTTCCGGTCATGGTCCCCAGTCTGCCGGACGGCGTCCTGACGGGGTGGCGGGGACGGGTCGGATACCGGCCCCCCGCGCCCACGAACAGACAGCTCGGTCCTCTAGGATGGCGGGCATGACCGAGCACGAGACCCGCGCGGACGCGGGCACCGCCGCCCGCCGTGAGGCCGCCCTGCACGCCGAACGCCGCCTCACCGACGCCACCGGACGCCCCTTCGGCTTCGACACGAACGCCATCCACGCCGGCTACGAGCCCGACGCGCAGACCGGTGCGATCAACGTGCCGATCTACACCTCCACCACCTTCGCCCAGGACGGGGTGGCGCAGCTGCGCGGCGGTTTCGAGTACTCCCGCTGCGGAAACCCCACAGTCACCGCCCTGGAGCAGACCGTCGCCGCCCTCGAAGGCGCCCGGTTCGGCCGCGCCTGGGGGTCGGGCATGGCCGCCACCGACGCGGTGCTGCGCGTCCTGCTCCGCCCCGGCGACCACCTCATCCTCGGCAACGACGCCTACGGCGGAACGTTCCGCCTCATCGACACCACCTACCGGGAGTGGGGCGTCCACTGCTCGGTCGTGGACACGGCCGACCCCGCCCAGATCGCCGCGGCGCTGCGTCCGGAGACGAAGCTGGTGTGGCTGGAGACCCCCACCAACCCGCTGCTCGGCATCACCGACATCGCCGCCGTCGCCGACGCACTCGGGGAGCACCCGGCGAAACTCGTCGTCGACAACACCTTCGCCAGCCCCTACCTGCAGAATCCGCTGGCCCTCGGCGCGGACATCGTCATGCACTCCACCACCAAGTACCTCGGCGGGCACTCGGATGTCGTCGGCGGCGTGGTCGTCACCAATGATGAGGACGTCGACGGGGAACTGCTGTTCCTGCAGGGAGGTGCCGGTGCGGTGCCCGGCCCGATGGACGCCTACCTCACCTACCGCGGCATCAAGACCCTCGGCGTGCGCATGGACCGGCACTGCGCCAACGCACAGGCCGTCGCCGAGTTCCTCGCCGGACGCCCCGAAATCGCGCAGGTCCTCTACCCGGGCCTGCCCGACCACCCGGGCCACGCGGTCGCGGCGCGGCAGATGCGCGGGTTCGGCGCGATGGTCTCCGTCCGCTTCGCCGGCGGCGAGGCGCCCGCCCTGCAGTTCTGCGAGAACACCCGGCTGATCTGTCTGGCGGAGTCGCTCGGCGGGGTGGAATCGCTGCTGGAACACCCGGCGAAGATGACCCACCAGTCCGCCGCCGGCTCCGCCCTCGAGGTGCCCGACGACCTGGTCCGGATCTCCGTGGGGATCGAGAACATCGACGACCTGCTCGCCGATCTGACGCAGGCGCTCGACGCCCTGTGACAGTGCCCGGACCGGTGACCGGTGCTGACGGACTCGACTACGACCCCGACGAGTGCCGGATCGGCATCCGTGCAGGTCACAGCATTTTCCATGTGACCGTCTGGCACCCGCACTGGGGGTCGGCGAAGACCGCGGCACTGCGCGCCGGACTGTTCGGAGGCACCGGGGAGACCGCCGCACCCGATGTCGCGGTGGCGCGGGCACTGCTGGACGCCGCCCTCGGCGCCGACGTGGCCGCGACCTGGATCGGGGATGTCGCGGTGACCGACCACAGCCCGGAACATGCCGTGGGCATGGCGGACCTGCGCGCCCTCATCGACCGGATGGCGGACGCCGCGACGGACCCGGACGGCAGACCCGGACACACCGAGCTGACGATGGAGGTCGACGGGGCGGACGCGACGGTCCGCACGATCGTGCCCCTGGCGCCGACGGTCGCGCCGGGGCGGGACCGGCATGTGCAGGTCACACTGCATATCGACCCGTTCCGCGCGACGGACCTCACCGGGGCGCAGGTCCGGTCGACGGTGCTGGCCACCGAAGACGCGCTGTCCGACACCGTCCGGGAGAACCACGCCGGGCTGCTCGTCGCCGTGGTGCACCGCGGCGGGGAGGGCACCGGTGAGCCCGGGTCCGGGCTGGAGGGGGTGTGCCTGGATGACGTGGTCACCCTGCACTACTACCTGGGTGCTGCGTCCGGTGCGGTATCCGGTGCGTCGGGCGATGCCGCGTCCGGTGAGGTGTCCGCCGGTGCGTCGGCCGCCGCCGGTGCCGCCGCCACGGAGCTGGACCATGTCATCAACACCCTGCGGGCGACGGTGGACACCTGGGAGCTCGGCGCGGCGTCCCTCACCGATGACGCGGACCCGACGTGGTCCGCGGTGCAGCGCTTCCGGGTGTAGGGGTTCCTCCCGGCGCACGTCACGTGCGATACACATTTCCGCGTGCGCGCGGCACGGGGACGGCGAATTGTGTATCGGACGTCACGCATGGAGGCCGCACCGTGCGGCGTGTAGCTTCATGACCATGAGTGAAGTGACCGTTTCCGGCGGTGTCGTCCATGATCTGCCCGATGACCTGCGCGCCGCACTTCTCGGTGGCGACCGGGGTGAGGGTGATGACGGCAGCCCGGCAGTGGCGCGCAGCGTCCTCGAACTGTGGGAGAGCTGTACCCCACTGGGGCGCAACGAATTCATCTGCTGGGTCGAGGACGTGAAGCAGACGAAGACCCGCACCCGGCGTATCCGTCGGACCTGCGAGGAACTGGAGGAAGGGAAGCGGCGCCCGTGCTGTTGGCCGGGCTGCCGGCACCGCGAGCGCACCGGGAAAGCGTGATGCGGCCGGATGCGCTGACCACTGTGGACGGGGGTTTCTGACGATCGTGGTGCCGTGTAGGGTCGGTACCTCACAGAGCGGTTAGTGCAGGAAGGGGCATCATCATGACAGCTGCACACGACAACACGGCGGACGAGGTCACGACGGCGGGGGCTCGGGTAGACGATGACGGACCCGAGGATCGGACGGCGACTGACGAGGAGTTCTGGGCGGCCTTGATGAGAGAAAAGGAAGCCTGGAAGGAGACGGAGCGACGGTTGCGTGACCGGTGACCGTCAAGGTTAAGGCGGAGCAGATCATCAGGATCAATCAGCACCTGGATGAGTGCGTTCATGCCGTCACGGGGCCAGGGGAGCTGGAGAGTGCCGTCAACGCGGCCTTCCAGACGATGTTCGGGCGGGACCTCAACGAGACTCTCGAGGAAAAGGCGGTCGCGCTGCTCTACGGCGTGGCAAAGGCTCACGCCTTCTTTGACGGGAACAAGCGCACGGCCTGGTTCACGTTCACCGTTTTCCTCCATCTCAACGGTCTCCGCTTCACTGAGCAGATCAGTGGTTACCAGGACGACATGGTCGTCGACTTAGTCGAAGACCGAGTCACAGAGGACGACGTCATCGACTGGATCCACGAACAGGTCCGGCTCGGCCGCGTGGTCGGGCTGTAGCTGCGCAGCCGCCGGGACGCCACAGCCGCCGGGACGCCACCCGTGTCCGCAACGCGCGACGTGGGGATGGTCGGAGCCGGGTCAGACCATCCCCACGTCGCGCGATGCGGGCATGTGCCACGCGGAGGCCGCGCGGGGTGCTGCACAGGAGACCGCGCAGGCGCGGCGGATCAGCAGCAGACCGGTGACAGATCAGTAGCGGATCGCCATGCGTCCGTCGATCTGGCCCTTCTCCATTCTGTCGAAGACGTCGTTGACGTCCTCCAGCTTGCACTCGGTCACCGTCGGGTGGATGAGCCCACGGGCGTAGAAGTCCAGCGCCTCGACCTGGTCCTGCCGGTCACCGACGAGCGAGCCACGGATGGTGAGTCCCTTGAGCACGATGTCGAAGATCGGGGCGGGGAACTCTCCCGGGGGCAGCCCGTTGAAGACGATGGTTCCGCCACGGCGGGCCATGTTGATCGCCTGGCCGAAGGCCTGCGGGTGCACGGCGGTGACCAGCACACCGTGCGAGCCGCCGTCGGTGTACTCCTGCACGGCCTCGGCGGGGTCGACCTCGGAGGCGTTGACGGTGAACTCCGCACCGTGCTTCGTCGCGAGCTCCAGCTTGTCGTCGGCGATGTCCACGGCGATGACACGCATGCCCATCGCCCTGGCGTACTGCACGGCGAGGTGGCCGAGGCCGCCGACGCCGGAGATGACCATGAACTGGCCGGGCTTCGTCTCGGAGACCTTGAGTCCCTTGTAGACGGTCACGCCGGCGCAGAGGATCGGGGCGACCTCGAGCGGGTCGGACCCCTCGGGGATACGCGGGGCGAAGCGGGTGTCGACCAGCATGTAGGTGCCGAAGGAGCCGTTGACGGTGTAGCCGCCGTACTCGGCGTTGGGGCAGAGCGTCTCCCAGCCCTTGCGGCACTGGTCGCAGTCGCCGCAGGCGGACCACAGCCAGGCGTTGCCGACGATGTCGCCGACCTTCACGGAGTGGTCGCCGGGCCCGAGGGCGACGATTTCGCCGACGCCCTCGTGGCCGGGGACGAACGGGGGCGTGGGCTTGACCGGCCAGTCGCCGTGGGCGGCATGCAGGTCGGTGTGGCAGATGCCGGAGGCGATGAGCTTGACGAGCGCCTGGTTGTGTCCGGGAGTGGGGAGTTCGACGTCCTCGATGACGAGCGGGGTGTTGAACTCTTCGACGACGGCGCCGGTGAACGTATCGGCCATGGGGTTTTCCTTCCGGTCGGTGGTGAGGTGTCCGGAGCGGTCGCGGTGTGCGGCTCCGGGTGTCATGGACGCTAACAACCCCCTGTGATGCACGCCACTGTGCAGCAGCCGTACTGCACCTCGGGAGCGGCGTCCCACGGACCGGGAACACACTGCGTGCGGACGCCGCAGCGCCCGGCCGCGCAGCACCCGGCCCCACTTCTGCGGACGTGCGGCCGGGGGTGGCCGGGTGTGTTCGACGGAAAAACGAGGGCCGCTCACCATCGCGGATCGGACACTGGTTCTGTCGGAACAGTTATGTCTGCGGTGTCAGGACCACCAGCGTGGCCGTGGCCGGGCCGGCGGCGGTGAGACTGTGGACCCGTCCACCGTCGATGTGCACGGCCGTTCCCGGGGTCAGGGTGAGGTGGACGGGGTCGGCGAGACTGTCATCGGCGGGTGCGACGGTGACGTCGATCGTCCCGGCCTGCCCGATCAGCAGGATCGGGGCCGCCGCCCGGTGGTCGGCCATCACGTCGCGGTCGCGGAAGGTCAGCCGGGTGACCGCGGCGCCGGAGGCCCGGCCGAGGAGCTCGACCTCGGGCTTCGCCGCGGTGATGTCGGTGCGGGGTCGTTCGTAGTCGGTTTTCGCGATGCCGGGGTAGGCGTCGGCGAGTCCGTCGAGGAAGGTCCAGCCGTCGCCGGCGCGGGTGTTCGTCATGGTGGTGCAGCCTTTCGGATGGTCGGGGCGGGCGTCACCTCCGACGCTACCGGTCGGCGGCGTCCCCGGTCCCGCAGTCGGCGGGTGCGGTACCCGGGTGCCTTCAGTTCGGGTCGGCTGCCATCACTTACGGTCGGCGAACCCCCGGGTCGGCGACCGTAAGTGAAGGCACGTGACACGAACTGAAGGCGGGCCTAGGGCTGTCGCCGCGGTCGGCGCTGGGCCGGGCGTTGGGCCGGCACCGTCAGCCCCGTGGCGGACGCCGCGGGGAGGTCACGGACCGCTCACCGGGGATCCAGAACCGCAGCGGGGCGTCGGCGTTCTTCGAGACGCCGATCCGGGGACCGCGGACGTACTCCACCGGGGCTGCCGGCGGAGTCAGGGTGAATGCGGCAGGGCCGGCGCTGCCGACACTGCCGGCATTGCCAGCACTGCCAGCGCTGCCGTCGGCGCCGTCGGCAGTACCGCTGCCGTCGACCACCGCCAGGGTCGCCCCGTCGAGGTCGAGGTCCAGGCCCAGCGCCGCCCCGAGATTGCCCGGCCCGCGGGCGAGGGCGGCATCCTCCGGGATGACCTCGGCACCGTCCTTCACCCGGCTGCGCCGACGGCGTACCAGGTCGAGCCCCTCGACCACGCGCCCGGCACGCAGGAGTACCCCGGCGCCGGTGCCCTCGTCCCGGCAGACGATGTTGCCGGCGCGGTGGATGCCGTAGCTGGCGTAGACGTAGAGGTGGCCGGGCGGGCCGAACATCGTGGCGCACCGCGGCGTCCACCCGTTTGCTGTGTGGGACGCCGGATCCCCGATCCCCGGGTACGCCTCGACCTCGGTGAGCAGCACGGCGACGGTGCCGTCGACGGACTGCCGGCGCAGCACCGCGCCGAGCAGCTGCGGGGCCACGGTCTCCGGGGCCTGACTGAGGTCGATCACGGCGGCACCCGTCAGCCGGCGGCGTGCAGCGCGGAGACCGCGGCGGCGTCGGTCTCCTGCAGCATCAGCGGATCGGTGCGGGGCATGGGGGAGATGGTCATGTCGGCGCGGACGTCCTGCAGCGGGATGCCGACGAGGTGGACCCGCGGATCCTTCTCACCGGACGCCCCGATCAGCCGGGATGTCGCCAGGTCGACCTCGGGGGCGTGGGTGGCGGTGCCGTCCCCGCGGGTCCAGGTGCGCAGCCGGCCGGCCTCCCGCAGGTCCCGGCTCAGCGGGTCGGCGGTGGTGCGGGTGTCCGGCTTGTGCAGCCAGGCGTCCACGAGGGTGCGGGAGGTGACGGTCTCTTCCCCGGTGGAGGGGGAGCTCATGGCGAACGCGGGCTTCTCCGGGTCGATGACGAGGGTGGGGTGCCCGCCGAGGAAGCGGACGTAGCCGGCGTCGACGAGGCAGAGGAGTTCGGCGGTGCGGAAGGCGGGCGGGCCGGACCCGACCATCTGGCCGACGCGCCGCAGTTCGGCGTATTCGGCGCGGCGCGAGCGGGTGGTGAACCGGCCGGGTTCGTCGACGACCTGCGCGGGTTTCCGGACCGAGCCGATGACCTGCAGTCCGGCCTTGACGGCGGAGGCGCGGCCGAGTTCCGCCTCGTGGAGGTCGCTGCCGAGCAGGTCGGCGACCCGGGCGGTGAGGTCGTCGACGGTGGGCGCCCCACCTGATGCCCCTTCGGACGCCGCGACGAGGCCGGCGACCGGGTCGGCGTACATCGGCAGGTTGAAGCGGTGTTCGGGCACCAGCCTGACCAGCCGGGGGTCGGTGTGGAGGGTCCACGGGTCGGCGTCGGGGTCGTCGATGACGTCGGTGACCGCGTCGAGGGTGCTCAGGTCACCGGTGCCGGTCTCGGCGACGGTCCCTTCACCGAGTAGGACCCGGTAGTAGGCCTCCTGGGCGTCGCGGAGAATGGCGGGCCACAGGGTGGTGCCGAAGTCGATGGAGTCCGCGGGGTAGCCGTCGGCCGGGGCGTCCTGCCGGAGCCGGGCGACCGCGGCGCGGAACCGGGGTGTCCACGCCGCCGGCGGCAGCGAGTGGAAGACGGGTTTCGGCTGGTAGGGGTAGCCGTGGTGGGAGGCGGCGAGCAGGTGAGGCTCACGGCCGGACGGCCGGTAGGACAGGCCGGAGCGGGCGGTGGCGTCCGGCACGAAGCGGCCGCCGCGGTCGATGGTCAGCATCGCCATGAGGTCGAAGAAGCCCATGCCCAGGCCGCGGACGAGCACCTCCTCGTGGGAGTCCGCCCACGAGGGGATGTCGTCGACGGCCTGGTCGGCCGGGTTGCCGGGACGGACCCAGGTCAGCTCGGGGTGCATCTCGAGGGAGGAGGCGGTGAAGGTCTCGAGGGCGTCGGGTTCGGTGTCGGTCCAGCCGGTGGCGAGGACGGTGGCGTCCGCGAGGATCTCGTCGGGGACCTCGGTGGCCGTGTCGCCGGTGACGAGGGTGATGCGGTCCTGCGTGCCGGACGCCGTGATCCCGGTCGCGCGGGCCTGGTGGACCTGCACGTCGACGTCGGCGCCGTCGGCCCCGTCGGCTCTGGCGAGGACGACGGAGAGCACCCACCGCAGGTATTCGCCGTAGAGGGCGCGGGAGGGGTGGGACTCGGGGACCGCGGCGGCGATCTCGGCGTGGAACTCGCCGGGGACGAAGGCCCGGTGGGCGCGGAACAGGGTGGTCTTGGCGCCGGACGGGTCGGCGGCGGCGGTGAGTTCGTCGCCGCGGATGAGTTCCATCCACTCGTACATGGTGGGGCCCTCGACGACGGGGGCGGTGACGGAGGAGCGCGGTTCGGTGAACAGGGTGACGGCGTCCGCCAGGGTGTTCATGCACAGCGTGCGGGTCTGGTTGGTGCGCCAGACGCGGCCGGCGCCGGGTTCGGTGTCGTCCACGAGATGGACGGTGAGACCGGCGGAGTCGGGGGAGTCGGGCGAGTCGGGGGAGTCGGGGGAGTTGCGGGGGGTGTCTGTACCGGCGGACCGGGCGGCGACGATCCTCTCGAGGACGGAGATGCCGCGCGGACCACCTCCGATGACGGCGATCGTGCTCATGGTCGCCATGATATCGCCGCCGGTGGGGTGGCGGTCGGGCCACGTGCCCCGGATGATGGTGGGGCCGGGTGTAGCATGACAGAGGCACGAAACGGACAGACCTGTCTGTTTTTATGACGACCAGGGAGAAGCAGGAGCAGCAGTGAGAAACTTCCGGACCCGCCGCGGCCGGGTCACCACCGTCGTCGCCGCGGTCACCGCCGTGGCGGCCGCGGTCGGGCTCGTCAGCTGCGGCAGCGCGGACGACGGACCGACGCCCCGGGAACTGACGTACCTGGAGTCCCTGCCGTTCCAGACCCTCTACCCGCCGACCGCCGGCTACTACCCGAACGGCGGCGTGGTCAACAACATCACCGACCGGCTGCTCTGGCAGGACCCGGACACCCTGCAGCTGTACCCCTGGATCGCCACGGACCTGCCGGAGATCAACGCCGACGCCACCGAGTTCACCTTCCACCTGCGTGACGGGGTGACCTACTCCGACGGCTCCCCGCTCACCGCCGACAACGTGGTCCGCAACTTCGACCTGTTCGGCAAGGGGAACAAGGCGCACAAGCTCACGGCGTCCGAACAGATCAGCACCTACGACCACGGCGAGGTCCTCGACGACCACACCGTGCGCTTCCACTTCACCGACCCCGAACCCGGCTTCCCGCAGGCCACCAGCTCCTTCAACGCCGGACTGCTCGCCGATTCCTCCCTGGACATGACCGACGAGGGCTTCGCCCCCGGCAACGCCCGCAAGGTCATCGGCTCCGGCCCCTTCGTCGTCACCGGGGAGGAACGCAACACCGAACTCACCCTCTCCGCCCGCAAGGACTACGACTGGGCACCGCCGGAGCTGGGGAAACGGGGGGAGAACACCGGACGCCCCGCCCTCGACACGGTGCACGTCGTCGTCGCCAAGGAGGACAGTGTCCGCGTCGGCGGCATCAAGTCCGGCCAGGGCGACGTCGCCCGCCAGATCGAGGCCCCCGAGGAGAAGCACCTCGAGGATGCCGGGGTGGACATCCTCTCCGCCCCGACCGCCGGGGTGAACAACCAGATCGACTTCCGGTTCCGCCACCCGCTGCTCTCCGACATCCGGGTCCGTCAGGCGCTCATCGCCGGCGTCGACCGGCAGCGCATCCTGTCCTCGCTGTTCTCCCCCTCATACCCGCTGGCCACCTCCGCGATCGCCTCGACCGCCGCCGGCTACCGGGAACAGAAGGACGCCTACACCTACGATCCGCAGCGCGCGGAACAGCTCCTCGACGAGGCCGGCTGGGTCCGCAGCGGCGACGGCGTCCGGATGAAGGACGGGAAGAAACTCAGCCTCACCGCCAATGACGCCGCCCAGCAGCCCCGCACCCGCGAAGTCGTCACCATGGTCCAGGAACAGCTGAAGAAGATCGGCGTGGACGTGCAGCTCTACCCCGGCGACGTCGCCGCGCAGAAGGCCGCGCAGACCGACGAATCCCTCATCCAGCTCAACGTCACCATGGTCGGCCGCGCCGACTACGACGTCATCAAGTCGCAGTACTACTCCGACGACCGCAACCAGCTGCTCAACATGCACCCGGACGGCTCCATCGGCGACGAACACCTCGAGGAGCTGCTGCGGAAGGTCTCCTCCTCGCCGGACGCCGCCGCGCGCGCGGCCGCCTCCGGGGACGTCCAGGACTACCTGACCAAGCAGGCCTACATCCTGCCGATGTTCGAGGAACCGCAGGTCTACGGCGTGCAGCCCTATGTCCACGGCTTCCGCGCCGAATCCATCGGCCGGCCGTGGTTCTACCCGGCCAGCATCGACACCGGAGACACCGGAGACACCGGGGAGGCCCGCCGATGACCGCCGCCGCAGTCCTGCGCCGTCTCGGCCAGGCCGTCCTCGTCCTCTGGGCGACGTTCACCGTCGCCTTCATCCTGCTCACCGCCCTGCCCGGGGACGCCGTCTCCACCCGCTACGCCGACCCGGAGCTCGGCCTGTCCCCGGAGCAGATCGCCGAGATGCGGAGCACCTACGGCTCCGACGAACCCGTCCTCACCCGCTACTGGAACTCGCTGACCGGTACGCTGACCGGCGACTTCGGCAACTCCATGCAGACCGGGGAGAAGGTCAGTTCCGCCCTCGCCCACGCGCTGCCGGGCACACTCGCCCTCGCCGCCACCGGTTTCGTCCTGGCCATGGTCGTCGCCGTCGTCCTCGCGGTCGCGGCGACCTCCTTCCCGGACACCCGGGCCGGCCGGTGGCTCGCCGGCGTCCTGCGCAGCATCCCGTCCCTCTTCGTCTCGCTGCCGGCCTTCTGGCTCGGCATCATCCTCATCCAGGTGTTCAGCTTCACCCTCGACTGGATCCCGGTGATCCACGCCTCCAGCCTCCAGGACCTCATCCTGCCGTCGGTGGCGCTGGCCCTGCCGCTGTCCGCGCCGCTGGCCCAGGTGCTGATCCGCGGCATCGACGATGTCACCGACCGGCCGTTCATCACCGTCGTCCGCGCCCGCGGCGCCGGCGGCCAGTGGGTGCTGTGGCGCAATGTGCTGCGCAACGCCACCCTGCCCGCACTGACCATCGCCGGGCTCACCTTCGGTGAACTCGTCGGTGGTGCGGTCGTCACCGAGGCGGTCTTCTCCCGCGCCGGGATCGGGGCGATGACGGTGGACGCCGTCTCCAACCGTGACACCCCCGTCCTCATGGCCGTCGTCGTCCTCGCCGCCGCCGTGTACGTGCTCGTCAACCTGGCGGTCGACCTGCTGTACCCGGTGCTCGACCCGCGGCTGCGTACCCGGAAGGAGGTGCGGGCATGAGCACCCTGCGCAGTATCCGTCCCGGCGTGTGGCTGTCCGGCATCGTCGTCGTCATCGCCGTCGCCTCGGCCCTGGTCCCCGGCCTGTTCGCCTCCGGTGACCCGGCCGAGTCCGGCACCACCGCCCCGCTGCTCGCTCCCTCGGGCAGCCACTGGTTCGGGACGGACGCCGTCGGCCGCGACCTCTACACCCGCGTCGTCTGGGGAGCCCGCCAGTCACTGGCCGGGGCCCTCATCGCCGTACTCGTCGGCATGGTCGTCGGCACCCTCCTCGGCCTCGTCGCCGGGTCGGTGCGGCAGTCGGGCCAGGGCTCCCGCGCCGGCTGGCTGGACACGGTCATCATGCGGATCGTCGACGTCCTGCTGAGCATCCCCGCCCTGCTGCTGAGCCTGTCGGTCATCATCGTGCTGGGCTACGGCACCCTCAACGCCGCCGTCGCCGTCGGTGTGACCAACGTGGCGATGTTCGCCCGGCTGGCCCGCTCCGAGGTCCTCGGCGTGGCGGCCACCGACTTCGTCGAGGCGGCCTACGGCTCCGGCGGGTCGGCGTGGACGGTGCTGTGGCGCCACATCCTGCCGAACTCGCTGACCCCGGTCCTCGCCCTGGCGGCACTGCAGTTCGGCAGCGCGATCCTGCAGCTGTCGACCCTCGGCTTCCTCGGCTACGGCGCCCCGCCGCCCACCCCGGAGTGGGGCCTGATCATCTCCGAGGGCCGCGACTTCATCGCCACCTCCTGGTGGCTGACGGTCCTGCCCGGCCTGGCGATCGTCCTCGTCGTCCTGGCCACCAATCACCTCAGCCAGGCGCTGCAGCGCGCCGGCGGGAAGGACCTGCGATGAGCACGCGCATGGACTGGGACGACGGCTCGTGGCGTCCGGAGATGCACGAACCCCACCGGGACACGGCACCGCTGCTGGAGATCACCGACCTCGCCGTCGGCTACCGCACCCGCCGCGGCACCGTGCCCGCGGTGCGGGGCATCAGCCTCACCGTGGCGAAGGGCCGCACCACCGCCATTGTCGGCGAATCCGGCTCCGGCAAGTCCACCTCCGCCCTCGCCGCCCTCGGCCTGCTGCCCGGCAGCGCCGAGGTCAGCGGGACGATCCGGCTGAACGGGCAGAGCCTCACCGGGCTCAGTCCCCGGCAGTGGCGCAGTATCCGCGGCGTCCGGATCGGACTGATCCCGCAGGACCCGAACAACTCCCTGAACCCGGTGAAGACCATCGGTGAATCGGTGGGGGAGGTGCTGCGTATCCACCGCCGCGCCACCGGCAACCTGGACCGCGCCGCCCGGAGGAAGCGGGTCCTGGAACTGCTGGAGACCGTCGGCATCGACGACCCGGAGGTCCGCTACGGCCAGTACCCCCACCAGCTCTCCGGCGGGATGAAGCAGCGGGCCCTGATCGCCGCGGCGGTCGCCGCCGAACCCGAACTCATCATCGCCGACGAACCGACCAGTGCCCTCGACGTCACCGTGCAGCGCACCATCCTCGACCTGCTCGACCGGATGCGCACCGAACTGGGCCTCGGCGTGCTGTTCATCACCCACGACCTCGCCGTCGCCGGGGACCGCGCCGACCGGCTCGTCGTCATGCAGGGCGGTGAGGTGAAGGAGACCGGCCCGACCGACCGCATCCTCACCGACCCGAAGGACCCCTACACCCGACGCCTCCTGGCGGACGCCCCCTCCCTGGTCAGCGCGGTGGAACAGTCCACCTACCGGCCCGGGCCCGCCACCGGTGCGCCGACCCCGGAACCGCTGCTGGAGGTCACCGGCCTGCGCCGCGAATTCTCCCGCGGCCGGGGCCGGGACCCGCTCGTCGCCGTCGACGACGTCTCCTTCACCGTCGCCCCCGGCACCACCCACGCCATCGTCGGTGAATCCGGCTCCGGCAAGTCCACCGTCGCCCGCATGATCGCCGCCTTCCAGGCGCCGACCGCCGGCGAGGTGCGCCTCGGCGACCTGCGGGTCGACACCCTCGACCAGGCCGGACGCCGCGACCTGCGCCGGCGGGTCCAGCTCGTCTACCAGAATCCCTACAGTTCCCTCGATCCCCGGCAGAGTGTCGGCCGGATCCTCGCCGAACCCCTGCGCAACCTCACCGACCTGTCGGCCGGTGCGGTGCGGGAGAAGGTCACCGGCATCCTCGACCGCGTCGCACTCGGCAGCGGCTCGGGGTCGGTGACCGGCGACATCGCCCAGCGGCGTCCGGCGGAACTGTCCGGCGGCCAGCGGCAGCGCGTGGCGATCGCCCGGGCGCTGATCCTCGACCCGGAACTCGTCGTCCTCGACGAGGCGGTCTCGGCCCTGGATGTCACGGTGCAGTCGCAGATCCTCACCCTCCTCGACGAACTGCAGCGCGATCTCGGGCTGACGTACGTGTTCATCTCGCACGACCTGTCGGTGGTCCGCGAGATCAGCGACACCGTGTCGGTGATGAGCCACGGCCGGCAGATGGAGTCCGGCCCGACCCCGGAGATCTTCGAACATCCCGCCACGGAGTTCACCGGACAGCTGCTCGCCGCGATCCCGGGGGAGCGCTACCGCTCCGGCGGGTTTAACCTGGGCTTATGACTGTGAGCAACGACCTTATCGACTACCTCGCCGAGATCGACGAGGATTCGGAGACCACCGGGCCCATCGCGGCGCTGCGCCACCACCGGGCACAGGCCCGCGAGAACGCGCAGCGCAGCTTCACCGCCCTGTTCGAACCCACCGACCCGGCCGTGCAGGGCAACTTCAGCAACGCGGAACGGTACGCCGTCGCCGCCTTCGTCACCGGCCTGCACGGCGGGGCGACCGCCGCCGCCCGGGCGACCGGGGTCTACGCCGACATGCTCGCCGACGAGGTCGAGGACACGAACCCCGACCTGGTGGCCGTCCTCGCCGCCGTCGTCTCGGACGCCCGCGCGCTGGTCAACGCGTCCGGCCTCACCGGCCCCTACGGCGACTACCGGGAACCCGACCTCGCCGGGGAGTCCGCGCCGGGGCCGACGTTCACCGTCTCCGGGTCGGAACGGCGGGTCCTCGGCGACCGGCTGTCCGCCGCCGTCGAGTTCGCCCACGTTCTCGTCCTGCACCCGCGGGACTCCCGCCCGGAGCGCCTCGCCCCGCTGGCCCAGGCCGGCTGGACCCCCACCGAGGTCGTCAGCCTCGCCCAGCTCATCGCCTTCCTCACCTTCCAGGTGCGCACCGCCCACGGTCTCGGGGTGGCGGCCCGGCGTATCCCGGTCGGTGACGTGCGCCGGTTCGACGGCACCACCGCCCCCCGCCACCCGCACACCGACGGTGCTGCGGCCGAGGGGGAGAAGGACGGGGACGGCGACCTGACCGGTGGCGCCTTCGACGTCCTCAGCTACCCGGACCTGGCCCGCCCGACCCGCTTCGTCACCCACTCCCTCGGCTGGGTGCCGTGGGTGCCGCCGACGGCGGAGGCGGACCTCACCGACCGGCAGCGCGAGGCCCTGGTCGACCCGCTGCGGGCGAAGTCGGAGTACTTCCGGCTGCTCGCCCGGGACCCTGACGCGCTCGAGGCCCGTACCCTGACCGACCGGGACATCTTCTTCAACACCACCGACGGTGTGGGTCGCGCCGAGCGGGAGCTGTCCGCCGCGGTGACCAGCCGGTTCAACGGCTGCGTGTACTGCGCCTCGGTGCACACCGGCCGGGCGATCAAGGAATCGGAGCACTACGGGGACGCCTCCGACCGTGCCGCCGCGGTCCAGCGGCTCTGTGACGAGGGGCCGGGCGCCGACCTCGGCGACCCGGTGTGGAACGCGGTCCGGGACGCCTCGGTCGCGCTCGCCGCCACCCCGGTGCGGTTCAGTACCCCGCACGTGGACGCCCTGCGTGCCGCCGGCCTCGATGACGCGTCGATCCTGGACGTCATCAACGGTGCCGCCTTCTTCAACTGGGCGAACCGGCTGATGCTGTCGCTCGGTGAGCCGGAACTGCCGGAGCGGTTCCGCTGAATCCGGGTTCAATCAGGACTACTGTCAGTCAGATGAGTGACGGCAGACCTGACAGTTCCCACAGTTCCGGCAGCGACCCGGAGGTGGGCCCCGACGAGTTCGCCGGGATCCTCGCCCTGGTCCGGTCCTTCGTCCGGGACCACGTCGTCCCCCGCGAGGATGAGATCGCCGGGACCGACGCGATCCCCGCCGACATCCGCGACCGGGCGAAGGAGATGGGGCTGTTCGGCTACACCGTCCCGCAGGAATGGGGCGGCATCGGCCTGACCCTGCCGCAGGACGTGGAGCTGGCCATGGAGTTCGGCTACACCGCCCTGTCCTTCCGGTCGATGTTCGGCACCAACAACGGCATCGCCGGAAAAGTCCTGGTCAACTACGGAACCGAGGAACAGAAGGCCACCTGGCTGGAGCGGCTGGCCACCGGGGAGGTCGTCGCGTCCTTCTGCCTCACCGAGCCCGGCGCCGGGTCCGACCCGGGCGGCCTGACGACGAAGGCGGTCCGCGACGGTGACGGCTGGGTCATCACCGGCGCGAAACGCTTCATCACCAACGCACCGGACGCCGACCTGTTCATCACCTTCGCCCGCACCCGCCCCCGCGACGACCGGGGCGCGGGGATCGCCGTGTTCCTCGTCCCGGCGGACACACCCGGCGTGACGGTGGGCCCGAAGGACCGGAAGATGGGGCAGGCGGGAGCCGGCACCTCCGAGGTCTTCTTCGACGGCGTCCGCGTCCCGGAATCCGCCCTCGTCGGCGGGTCCGAGGACGTCGGGTACAAGGCCGCCATGACCTCCCTGGCGCGGGGCCGCATCCACATCGCCGCGTTGGCCGTCGGCACCGCCCAGCGCGCGCTCGACGAATCGGTGGCCTACGCGGCGACCGCCACCCAGGGTGGCACGGTCATCGGCGACTTCCAGCTGGTGCAGGCCATGCTCGCCGACCAGCAGACCGGGGTGATGGCCGGCCGCGCACTGGTCCGTCAGGCCGCCGAGGCCTACGAGAGCGGTGCGGACACCCGGATCGCACCCTCGGCCGCGAAACTGTTCTGCACCGAGATGGTCGGGGACGTCGCCGACAAGGCCGTCCAGATCCACGGTGGGACGGGCTACATGCGGGGTGTGCCCGTCGAGCGCATTTACCGGGATGTCCGGTTGCTGCGGTTGTATGAGGGCACCAGTGAGATCCAGCGGCTCATCGTCGGTGGGGGACTGGTCCGTGCCGAGAAGAAGAACCCCGGGAGCACCGGGACGAAAGGACAGCGATGAGCGGAAATGCCGTGTTCACCACCGAGATCGGCGTCCGGTGGTCCGACCAGGACCTCAACGGTCACGTCAACAACGCCCACGCCATCACCCTGATGGAGGAGGCGCGCGTCCGGGCGACCCTGGCGTGGACCGGGACCAGCCCCACCCCGCAGACCCCGCATGTGGTGCGCACCATCAACGCCGACTACGACCGCGAGCTGAGCTACGCCCCGGTCACCGCCCGGGTGTGGGTGTCCCGGCTGGGTCGGACGTCGTACACCGTGACCCACGAGCTCTACCAGGACGGGGAGCGTTGCGTCCACGGGGATGCGGTCATCGTGAACCTCGATCCGGAGACGCGGCGTCCCGCCCCGCTCACCGACGACGAGCGCGCGCTGCTCGTCGGGGAGGACGCCGGGTAGCGTGGGGGCATGACTGATATCCCCATCACCCTCGGCGGCAACACCTTCGGCTGGACCTCGGACCGGGAGGAGTCCTTCGCGGTGCTGGACGCCTTCACCACCGGCGGCGGAACGCTGGTGGACACGGCCGACATGTACTCCCAGTGGGGCGAGGGCCTGTCCGGCGGCGAATCCGAGACCGTCCTCGGCGAGTGGTTCGCCGCCGGCAACCGTGACAAGGTGAAGATCGCCACGAAGGTCGGCGCCATCCAGTCGGCCCCCGGTCTCGCCCGCGACGTCGTCGACCGCAACCTCGACGCCTCCCTGTCGCGTCTGCAGACCGACCGGATCGACCTGTACTACTACCACTACGACGACGAGTCCGTGCCGGTCGCCGACCAGGTGGAGACCGCGGTGGCGCTGGTGGAGTCCGGCCGGGTGGGGCGGATGGCGCTGTCCAACTACGCCCCGGAGCGGATGCGGGAGTTCTTCCGCCTCGCCGCCGACGGCCCCGCGGCGCCCGTCGCGGTCCAGCTGCAGTACAGCCTGCTCGCCCGCGCCGGCTACGAGAAGAACTACCGGCCGCTCGCCGAGGAGTACGGCGTGGCCGTCTACTCCTACTTCTCCCTGGCCTCCGGCCTGCTCACCGGCAAGTACCGCAGCCGGGACGACATCGCCGGTGCCGCCCGGGAAGCGCAGACCACCGGGTACTTCGGCGGGGACGCCGACCCGTTCGCCGTGGTCGATGCCGTGGTGACCGTCGCCGAGGCCCACGGGGTGGAGCCGGCGTCGGTCGCCCTGGCCTGGCTGCGCAGTCGTGGGGTGACCGCCCCGATCGCCTCGGCCCGGACCGTGGCACAGGTCGGCCCGTTGCTCGCCTCGGCGACGCTGGAGCTCACCGACCGGGAGATCGCCGAACTGGACCTCGCCTCCGCGGAGTTCTGAGCGGCCGCCGGGGGACGCCGTCGCGGGGGGACACGACGCGCGCACGACGGGGATGATGCGGCCCGCCGCCACCGTCCCCGGTACGGTGAACGCGTTATGCAAGGCCTTTCACTTTTAGCTTCCAGTGCGTCCACCCGTCTCGGCGGGGGACGCCGCGGTGGCTACCGGCCCGACATTGACGGGTTGCGTGGACTGGCGATCGCCCTGGTCGTCATCTTCCACGTGTTCGTCGGTCGGGTGTCGTCGGGCGTGGATGTGTTCCTGCTCGTCGGCGGGATCTTCTTCTTCGGCCCGCAGATCCGTAATGCGCTGAATCCGCACGGTCTGACGGTGGTGCAGGCGTTCCTGCGGATCTTCCGGCGGCTCTACCCCGCGCTCGTCACGGTCGTCACCGTGACCCTGCTGGCCTCCCTGGTGGTGTACTCCCGGGTGCGGTGGACGGCGACCGGGGAGGACGCCGCCGCCTCGCTGCTGTACGTGCAGAACCTGCACCTGGCGCAGGCGGGGCAGGACTATGCGGCGATCAACCGCGATGTGAGCCTGTTCCAGCACATCTGGTCGATGTCGGCGCAGCTGCAGATCTACGTCGGCTCGTTGCTGGTGATCGCGGTGCTGGCTGCGGTGGTGCGGTGGCGGTGGCCGTGGATGGCGCAGCGGCTGGGTGCGGGGGTGCTGCACTGGCTGCTGGTGGTGGCGACGGTGGCGAGCTTCGGCTACGCGGTGTATCTGCACGGTGCTGACCAGGGGTGGAACTATTATTCGCCGGTGAGCCGGTTCTGGGAGATCGGGTTGGGGGGTCTGTTCGGTCTGTGGTTGCTGCGGCGTCCGCTGGGTGGGGTGCTGGACAGGTTGCGGTGGCCGCTGGGTGTGGCCGGTGTGCTGCTGATCGTCGGGACGGGTGTGTTCCTGGAGGGGGCCGCGCAGTTCCCGGGACCCTGGACGCTGGTGCCGCTGGCCGGTGCTGCCCTGGTGATTGTGGCGGGTAATCCGGGTGCGGATCCGGAGGCGCCGTCGGAGCCGGTGGGTGTGACGCGGTTGTTGGGGACCCGTCCGTTCCAGGTGCTGGGCCGGATTTCGTACAGCCTGTACCTGTGGCACTGGCCGTTGCTGGTCCTCGTCACCTTCTGGTTCTCGACCTCGGCCGCCAACCGGTCCGCCGGGACCTCCGGCATCACGGCCACCCTCGGACCCCGCCGCGGTGCGGTGGTCGGTGTGGCGGTCATCGTCGTGTCCCTGGTGCTGGCGTGGTTGACCGAGCGGTTCATCGAGACCCCGCTGCGGCAGAAGACCAGGCCCGCCCGCTCCACCGTGCTCGCCCCGCGCTACATCCGCCGCGCGGTCACCGGACACGGCCGGGCCGTCCTTGCCGCGGTGGTGGCCGTCGTCGCCACCGTCGGCGTCCTGTCCTTCGCCCCGACCGTGAAGCACCGGGACGATACCCGGCTCGCCGCCCTCGATGCCGCGGGTGTGGACCCCCGCGAATACCCGGGACCGGCGGCGTTCCTCGACAACGCCGGCGTCCCCGGTGATCTGCCGGTCCTGCCCGATCCGGTGAACGAGGAGCACATGCTCCCCGCCACGCAGTCGGACGGCTGCTACGCCCGGTTCGAGGACACCGACCTGGTCACCACGCACGACTTCAACGACGGGGACGAACCGTGCGTCTACGGCGACGTGGACTCCGACCGGACGATGTACCTCGCCGGCGGCTCCCACTCCGAGCACTACCTCCCCGGCCTCGACCTGGTGGCGCAGCAGCAGCACATCAGACTTGTCCCGGTACTGAAGATGGGCTGCGTGCTGGGGATGCCGCTGCCGAAACTCGACGGGGAAGCCTACCCGGAGTGCCGTGACTGGGACCGGAAGGCCCAGCAGTTCATCTTCGACAACCCGCCGACCGACGGGGTGTTCATGACCGTCACCCGGCCGACGACAATCGCCGGCGACGGTCCGGACCAGACACCGGACGAGTACACGGCGATGGTCCGGAAATTCTCCGACGCCGGCATCCACACCTGGGGCGTGCGTGACACACCATGGAACATGGAGTCCGCGGGGGTCCAGGGCAACGGCCGGCTGTGCGTCGCCGACCGTGAGGACTCCGGCAGCGGCTCCGCCGACGGCGGCGACTGCGGCACCTCCGAACAGGACGCCCTGGCACCGGTGAACCCCGCGGCCGCCGCCCTCGCCGGACTCGATGTCAGCCTGCTCGACATGACCCCCGCCCTGTGCCGCGACGGCCGCTGCCCGGCCGTGGTCGGCAACATCCTGGTCTACCGGGACGGACAGCACTTCAGTGACCTGTTCGCCACCCTGCTGGCGCCGGAACTGACCCGGCAGATGTTCGACCCTGCGGCCGCGGCGCAGGCCCGGCGGCAGGCGGCGAAGGCGCCGACGAAGAACCCGGTGAAGGACCCGGCGCAGGACCCGGCGAAGGATCCGGCCCAGTCTCCGGCCGGCGCCCGGGGGTCCGGTCCGGCGCCGCAGGACGTGTACCGCGTACCGAAGGCTTCAGACACCGGGCAGAGCACCGGGCAGGGCACCTCGCCCGGATCCGCCGGCGGCGCCGCCGGCACCGGCTACGGGACCTACGACCCGTACGGTGGCTCCGGCGGCTACAGCGGTTACGGCGGGAGCTACGGCTGCTATGACCCGTACGGGGTATACGGCACGCTCTGCCCCTGAGTCGGTTTTCGACGATCCGGAACGGTAAGGTTGACCCGCTATGCAAGACGCTTCACATACCCCGCCCCGCACGTCCACCCGTCTCGGCGGGGGGCGCCGCGGTGGCTACCGGCCCGACATTGACGGGTTGCGTGGACTGGCGATCGCGCTGGTCGTGATCTTCCACGTGTTCGTCGGTCGGGTGTCGTCGGGCGTGGATGTGTTCCTGCTCGTCGGCGGGATCTTCTTTTTCGGCCCGCAGATCCGTAATGCGCTGAATCCGCACGGTCTGACGGTGGTGCAGGCGTTCCTGCGGATCTTCCGGCGGCTCTACCCGGCCCTGATCACGATCGTGACCGTGATCGTCATCGCGGCGACGGTCATCTATCCGCCGACCCGGTGGATCCAGACCGGGAAGGACGCCATGGCGTCCCTCCTCTACTACCAGAACATCCATCTGGCGCAGGCGGGGCAGGATTATGCGGCGATCAACCGGGATGTGAGTCTGTTCCAGCACATCTGGTCGATGTCGGCGCAGTTGCAGATCTATGTGGGTTCGTTGCTGGTGATCGCGGTGCTGGCTGCGGTGGTGCGGTGGCGGTGGCCGTGGATGGCGCAGCGGCTGGGTGCGGGTGTGCTGCACTGGCTGCTGGTGGCGGCGACGGTGGCGAGCTTCGGTTATGCGGTGTACCTGCACGGTGCTGACCAGGGGTGGAACTATTATTCGCCGGTGAGCCGGTTCTGGGAGATCGGGTTGGGGGGTCTGTTCGGTCTGTGGTTGCTGCGGCGTCCGCTGGGTGGGGTGCTGGATAAGCTGCGGTGGCCGTTGGGGGTGGCCGGTGTGCTGCTGATCGTCGGGACGGGTGTGTTCCTGGAAGGTGCGGCGCAGTTCCCGGGGCCGTGGACGTTGGTGCCGTTGGCCGGTGCGGCGCTGGTGATTGTGGCGGGTAATCCGGGTGCGGATCCGGAGGCTGCGTCGGAGCCGGTGGGTGTGACGCGGTTGTTGGGGACCCGTCCGTTCCAGGTGTTGGGCCGGATTTCGTACAGCCTGTACCTGTGGCACTGGCCGTTGCTGGTCCTCGCCACCTTCCGGCTCGCCCGCGTCGGACGGGGCAACGACGGCGGCCTCGCCGGCATCACCGCCAGCCTCGGCACCACCCGGGGTGCGGTGGTCGGTGTGGCGGTCATTGTCATCTCGCTGGTGCTGGCGTGGTTGACCGAGCGGTTCATCGAGACCCCGCTGCGGCAGAAGGCCAAGCCGCCGCGCTCCCGCGTCCTCACCGACCCCGGTTACCTGCGCGCCGCGATGCGTCCCCGGGAAGGCCGCCGCGCCGCCACGACCGGACGCCTCGTCGCCGCGGCCGTGATGGTCGTCGCCACCGTCGGCGTCATCGCTTTCGGGCCGTACGCCACCCACCGCAACGAACAGGACGCCCGCGCCCTGTCCGTCAGTGAACTGGACCCGTCGGAGTACCCGGGGCCGCGCGCCTTCCTGGAGGGTGCCCCGGTCCCCGACGGCGTCAACTTCCAGCCGCCGGCGGTGTGGGACGAGAAGACGATGAATCCCCAGTCCACCCTCGACGGCTGTGTCGCCCAGTTCGAGCAGGAGGACATCATCCACACCCACGACCTCGGGGCGTCCGACGAACCCTGCCGGTACGGCGACGTGGACTCCGACCGGACGATGTACCTCGCCGGCGGCTCCCACTCCGAGCACTACCTGCCGGCGCTGGACGCCATCGGCCGGCAGCGCGGCTTCGCCGTCGTGCCCGTGCTCAAGCTCGGCTGCGTGGTCGGCATGGACCTGCCGCACCTCGACGGGTCCGACTACCCGGAGTGCTCGGTGTGGCAGAAGCGTGCCGCACAGTACATCCTCGACAACCCGCCGACCGACGGGGTGTTCATGACCAGCACCCGGCCGACGACCATGATGGGTGACGGTCCCGACCAGTCTCCCGACGGCTACGTCGACCTGGTCCGACGACTGTCCAGGGCGGGCATCCACACCTGGGGGGTGCGCGACAACGCGTGGACCCAGGACAGCAACGGTGTGCTCTCGAACTCGCAGCTCTGCCTCGCCGACGGTGGCGACCCCGCGGACTGCGGCCCGTCGCAGTCGCAGCTGGCCCCGGTGAACCCGGCGCTCATGGCCTACCGTGGGCTCGACATCACCAACCTCGACCTGAGTCCGGCGTACTGCCGGGACGGGACCTGCCCGGCCGTGGTCGGCAATGTCCAGGTCTACCGGGACGGCAACCACTTCACCCCGACGTGGATGGAGCTCATGGCGCCGGAACTCGCCCGGCAGATGTACCTCGGTGGCAGGGCGGGCGCCACATCGTCGGCCGGCTCGGCCAGCTCGGCCGAGCAGGATTCCCGGGCGACCGGTCCGGCACCGCAGGACGTCCACCGCGTCCCGAAGCCGGGTGAGGAGCCGGAGAAGCCCGACGACGGTGACGCCCCCGCATCGGAGGCCCCCGACGGCGCCGACGCCGGTCAGGGCAGCCAGGGCAGCCAGGGCGGCCAGGGCACAGCCGGAACCGGCGGAGCCGGAGCCCCGCAGGCCCCCGCGGTGCCGCAGGGCCCGGTCGACAACAACGGTGACGGCTACGACGACTACACCGGAGCCCCGCTGTGGGGCGGCGGCTACGGCGGTGGTTACGGCTACGGCGGTGGTTACGGCTACGGCGGTGGTTACGGCGGCTACGGCTACTAGGGGTGTTCCCCGAGGAGGCCGCGCACATCGCCGTCGGTGTCGGTTTTCAGAACCCGGGGGTCGGTAGAATCCTGCGGATGCCGGGTTCGCGAACCGAGGTGCCGCCTGAGCGCAGGGAAATCCACCTGTCGATTCGTTCCGCGGGGCACCGCCGGAAGTGTTACCGGCTGAGCCGGGTAAGACTTTCCGCGACCTGGGGAAATGCCGGATTAGAGCGCTGCGGGGTGGTAACACTTCCGGCCGTGGCGGCCACGGCACCCCCCGGGCAGTGCACCTACGGGCAATGCACCCGGCGACTGCGTCTAGTGGCCCGTCGACGGCAGCAGGTACATCCAGGAGCCGGCCGTCGAACCGCCGGTCAGGGCGGAGCCGGCGATGCTGGTGAGGGAGCCGAGGATGTCGGTGTTGTTGTACCAGTTCTCCAGCGAGGTGACGACCGACTGCACCGGGTCAGTCCCTTCGTCGGCCTTGGTGCCGACCGAGGAACCGGGCAGGTCGGTGGCGGAGGCGACACCGGTCCCGGCGAGAGTCAGGCCGAGGACGGCGGTGCCGGCGACCAGGGCGCGGCGGGTACGGGAGGTTGCGCGGGAATTATGCATGGGGACAAGTATCGCGCCTGCTGTCCCGTTTGTCACCCGGCGTCGCTGCCGGCCCCGTCTCCGTTCCGGTCTCCGTGTCAGTCCCGGTCCTCCCCGGCATCGTCCTCGTCGTCCTCGTCGTCGCTGTCGCCATCGTCCCTGTCGTCCCGGTGGCCGTTGTTCTCCCAGTCGCTGGCGGCCATGAGATCCCGGACCGTCGCGAATTCGTCGAGTGCGAGCCGGTCGAGCAGCCCCGGCCCGCCGTTGTCCGGCCACACCTCGGCGCCGTTGACCGGCAGGAATCCGAGGGAGGCACCCTCCGGAAGGCAGAAGATGACGGTGTCGAGGGCGGTGAGATTGAGCAGGGCGTCCCCGAGGAGATCCTGGGGGAACAGGGTGACGAGGATGACCTCCCCGGGACCGTCGCCGGACTCCACGTCACTGCCGACCAGCGCCGGCAGTGAGGTGCGCAGCTCAGCCACCTCGCGGACGCTCTCCAGATAGGCCTGGGCGAGGTTCTGCCGCTTCAACCGGAGATTCGTGTCCTCGTCCTGGAGGGTGCGCACGTAGATCGGCACGCCGGGATGCACGAACGACCCGGGATCGGCGGCCAGGTTCTGGGCCGGTTCCTGCTCGACCGCCCATTCGGCGTAACTGCGCATCGCCGGCTCCTCCTCCCCGGAGAGGAACTGCAGGTCACGTGTGGCGGAGAACTTCGCCTCGGAGAGTTTCTGCGCGGATCCGGCGAGTGGGGCGTTGATGCCGTAGTAGGTCCACTGCGGGTCGCTGGCCGGGTTGTGGCGGAAGACGACGCGCGCGATTCCGGTGTCAGTCATGGTGCACCTCCTGTGTACCGGGGTCGGGGGAGAGGACGGCGACGAGGAAACCGTCGGACGCCGTGAACGGCCGCAGATCCCACGAGCTGTACGTCTGGTCGGCGGTGAGGCCGGCGGCCGCGGCGTCCGCGAGGAAGGACTCCGCACTGCGGCCACGGTTCAGGCCGAAGCCGACGACGAGCCGGCCGTCCGGGGCGAGCCGTGAGGCGAGGACGCCGAGGGCGGTGCGGTGGGCGGCGTCCGGGATGAAGGCGAGGACGTTGCCGGCGGAGACGATGACGTCGAACGGTCCGGCGGGGACGCCGAGGTCACCGCTGTCGACGGCGAGGTCACCGACGTGCCAGTCGACGGGGACGTCGGCGTACCGCTCCCGGGCGTATCCGACGAGGGCGGGGTCGATGTCGACGGCGGTGACCTGGTGGCCGCGGGCGGCGAGCCAGGCTGCGATGCGGCCGGTGCCGGCACCGGCGTCGAGAATCCGGGCGGAGCGGGGGGCGAGAGCGTCGACGAGGCGGGCCTCGCCGACGATGTCCCGGCCCTCTGCCTCGAGGTTCTCCCACCGTGCGATGTAGTTCCGGGAGTGTTCGGGTCCGGCTCCCGTCACAGCCGGCCAGGTGGTGGTCCGGGATCCGGTGGGGCTGGACCCCGGACGGGGGAGGGAAGACAGGTCCATGGCGTCCAGTATGCCCGCAGGGGCGGCAGCGGGCCCACCGTACGCCTAAGCTGAGAGCTGACGGGAAGATTTCCCCTCGCGGCGGACGGAAGGAGCCACACCATGTCCACCACCAACGGCACGCAGAACACCGGTAACAGGGCAGGGCTGATCGTCGTGGGCGGAGTGCTGGTGGTCGTCGCGGCGGCCACGGCACTGGTCCTGCTCCTCTGAAGTCCGCGGCACCCGGGGGCTGTGACCGGGGATGACGGGGGAGAAGGCCGGGGATCTGCGGGGAGGGCAGCGGGGTTAACGCAGATCACCTGGTGGGGGCACTGTGGAGGGGGACGCACCTCCGCTACTCTTTTGTTGTGACGTAGAACACGACGGAGAAACGGAGCCCCGTGATGAGCGAACCTGACCAGAACAACCCGGACGACAACGGACGATGGTCGCAACCGCAGGGCGGTGGCGGCGATCCCCAGTACGGGCCCGGGAACGGGTCTCCGTACGGAGCCCCGAACGGACCCCAGTACGGGGCCCAGTACAGCCCCGGGAATGAGTCGGCGAACCCCTACGGTGCAGGTCAGCAGGGGGCACCGGGCCAGCAGCAACCGCAGTTCGGGCAGCAGCCGGGGCAGCAGCCTTACGGCCAACCCCAGCCCGGCCAGCAGCCGTACGGCGCACCCGCCTACGGCCAGAACCAGTACGGTCAGCCCGGTGGCCCCGGTGGCCCCGGTGGCCCCGGTGGCCCGGGTGGTCCTGGTGGTCCCGGGAAGTCCGGCGGCAGCGGGAAGGCGATCGCACTCATCGCCGGGGTGGCGGTGGTCATCATCGTCATTGCCGGCATCCTCGTCGCCGTGCTGCGCAACGGCGGTGACGATGACAAGGACACGACCGCACGGGACAACAACTCGGGCAGCCGTCTCAGCGACAGTGCGCCGTCGACCAGCAGCTATGACGATTACGGGTACGGCAGCGGCTCGAGCTCCTCGGGCAGCGACGCAGCCGGTGACCAGAGTCTCGACTCGCAGTGGAAGAACCTGGTCCCCGCCTCCCTCAATGACTTTCTCGGCGACTGCACCCTGACATCGTTCAAGGTCAACTACGTCGACGACACGAGTGGACCGGACTCCGTCGACGGATCGACCTGCTCGATGTGGGAGGGCGACGAGACCGAGCACCAGGTCGACATCCTCACCAGCAACAGCCGGGTCGACTACCTCAACAGTGTGCTCGCAGGTGAGGAGTCCGGGGCGACCGGCAAGGTGTTCACCCACAAGGGACCGGTGACCGTCGGGGCGTCCGACGTCGAGAGCTACGGCGATCAGACGCTGTTCTACATCGACTCGGACAGCGGCCTGTCCGTCGAGATCATGGGCTTCGCGGACGCCGACGACGCCCGCACGGCCGCCGGCGACCTGAAACTCATGTAGCCGCCGGTGCTCCCGGCCTGCCTGGCCTGCCGCCGGGACAGATGCGCTGCCGCGGGCCGGTGGATCAGGCCGGCAGTCCGGCCGCGCGCAGCACCTCGCGGGCGGTCTCCTCACACGCCGCCCGGTCGGTCTCGACCAGCCCGATCCGGGACCGCCGGTCCAGCAGGTCGTCCACCGTCACCGCCCCCTCGCGGGTCACGTGCCAGCTGAACTCGGCTCGGACCGTGTCGACCGGGCGTCGTCCGCCCCCGTCGCCGACGAACCCCACCGGATCCAGCGGCCGGTCGACGATGCAGTCCGCCACGACCTGCGGCGCCTCCCACCCGAACCGGTCGATGAGGGAGGTCGGCAGGCCGATCAGCTCCGTGGCCTGCATGTCCCGGCACGGTCCGGAGTCGGGTGCACCGACCAACGGCAGCCGGTCGGTGACGCACGGCCCCGGTGCCTCCCCGTCCTCACGCAGCAGCCCGGCGACCACGTCGACGGTCTGCTCGGCCATCAGCCGGTATTCGGTGAGCTTCCCGCCGGTGACGGTGACCAGCCGGGCGTCCTGCCCGGTGCCGGTGAGGATGACGTGTTCGCGGGACAGGTCGGCGGTGGATCCGCCGGCCCCGGCGTCCCCGGCGAACTCCACGAGCGGACGCAGCCCCGCATAGGCCCCGATCACGTCACCGGTGGTGAGGTCGGTGTGCAGCGCCTGGTTGACCACGCCGAGGATCCAGTCGACGTCCGCGTCCGGGACCTCGGGCACGTCGGGGATGTCGTCGGAGTCCGGTTCCTCGTCGGTGATGCCGACGTAGCAGCGGCCAAGCTGCTCGGGGAGGATGAAACAGAACCGGTTGGTGTGACCGGGCACCGGCACGGTCAGGGCGCCGTCGGGGTCGCCGACCACCGCGGCGTCCACGACCAGATGTGTGCCGCGGGAGGGCCGCACCGTGACCTGCGGATCGAGGTCCCCGGCCCACACCCCGGTCGCGTTGACCACCGCACCGGCGGTGACCGTGAACGGCGAACCGGTCCCCAGGCCGTCCTGCAGGACGACACGGTCCCCGTGGGCCTCGACCGCGCGGGTGTGGGTCAGGACGCGGGCGCCGTAGCCCGCGGCGGTGCGGGCGAGGTCGGTGACCAGACGTGCATCGTCGATGAGCTGGCCGTCATAGTTGACGTAGCCGAACCGGAGGTCGTCGGTCTCGACCGCGGGGCACAGCCGCCGCACGGTCTTCGGCGACACGGTGCGGGACCAGGGCAGCGTGGTGGAGGAGGTGCCGGCGGCGACGCGCAGCAGGTCACCGGCGAAGAACCCCAGCCGGGGCAGGATCCGGTTGGCCAGGCTGTAGCGGTCCTGCACCGGGACGACCTGCGGTACCGCGTGGACCAGGTGCGGGGCGGAGGTCTCCATGAGGATTCCGCGTTCCTTCGCGGAGCGTCGCGCGATGCCGACGTCGCCGGTCGCGAGGTAGCGCAGGCCGCCGTGGGCGAGCTTCGAGGACCAGCGGGAGGTGCCGAAGGCGAGGTCGTGGGCGTCGACGAGCAGGACGTCGAGGCCGCGGGTGGTGGCGTCGAGCGCGACCCCGGTGCCGGTCACCCCGGCGCCGATGACGACGAGGTCGACATGCTCCGGGGCGCCCCGGTCGGACGCCGCGGTAAGTGCGTCGAGGTCGATCCGACGGCGGTCGGCGGAGAGGTGTGATCCGCCGGTGTCGAAGGCGACGGTGTGGGGGGCGGCAGCTGTCCGGCCTGTCTGGCGGAAGGGGAGGTGGAGCGGCATGGCTCCTGAGTCTATGCGGTCGGGGCGCTCCCGGCGGCGGTTCCGGGAGGGGGTGAGGGGGTGATCCACCGTGGGGGCGGGGAGGTCAGCGCGGCGTCGTCAGCCGGTAGCCGGCTGCCCGGATTCCCTCGATGATGCGGGGGAGTGCGGCGACGGTCTGGGCGCGGTCGGTGCCGCCGGCGTCGTGCATCAGCACGATCTTCCCGGGGCCGACCTGGGACAGGACGTTGTTGACGATGGTGTCCACCCCGGGCTTCGTCCAGTCCCGGCTGTCGACGGCCCAGCCCAGTGCCCGCATCTTCAGTCCGGCCAGGGCAGTGGGGACCTGACCGTTGAACACCCCTTCCGGCGCCCGGTAGTAGGTGGGCTGCGGGGCGCCGTACTGGCGGGCGAAGGCATCGTTCGCCTTGTTGATCTCCGCGGTGATGCCGGCGGCGTTCCCCCGGTTGATCGACGGGAGGTGGGAGTACGAGTGGTTGCACAGTAGATGACCGCGGGCGAGCACCTGCCGGCCGATGTCCGGCTCCTCGTCGGTCTGCCTGCCGGTCATGCAGAAGGTGGCCTTGACGTTGTAGCGGTCGAGGATGTCGAGGATGGCGGGGGTGTCCTTCCCCGGGCCGTCGTCGAAGGTGAGGTGCATCTCGGTGTCGTCACCGGTGTAGCCGATGACGGTGCTGTAGTCCCAGTCCGGCGGTGCGGGGAGGGGCTCGGGTGCCGGGACCGGTGCGGAGGTGGTCGCGGGTGCTTCGGCATCAGCGGCGTTCACGTCGTTTCCGGCGTCCGCGCCGTTCCGGTACTCCCCGGCGTACACGAGGGCGCCGCCGCCGACTGCTGCCGCGGCGACGGCGGCGATCGTGAATCTTGTCGCCCTCCGGATTCCTCTCCGGTTCCCGGGCCCTCTCATCCGAGGACCTGCCGCGGCTCATTCCGGAAAGTCCCGCAAGGGGGTGTCGCGGAAAGGACGGCAGTGGTACTCACGGTGGTGCGCTTTCTGATGGCCGGGCAGGTGCGTTGTCCGAGAATAATGCCGTGGGAAACGGGGTGACAGTCAGCGGCCAATAGTGAAGCACTTCCCCCTCCGGGCAGGGGTTGCGCCGACGGTCAACGGTGCCGGGGCTTTCCCGGGTGGCGCAGGGTGCGTACGGTCGTGCGCACAATGTATTTCTGATACATGCCGGAATGGCGGCTGTTATATTTTGCGGCCGGTCTGATGTCCACGGAGAGAATGCAGGAGTTGGCGATGATACGGCGAACGGTACGGAAATCCCGGGGTCAGGCGGCCCGCCTCGGCGGTCTGGGGGTGGCCCTGGGTGCCGCGTTGTTCACGGCCGCGTGCGGTGGATCGGGGGAACAGACGGAGAGCGGCGACCCGACCGGTTCGCCGGGCGCGGCGACCGGCGCGCCGGGCCCGGTCGGGGCCGTCGTGGCCGAAGGCACACACGGCACAGACGGTGCAGACGATACACACGTGCCGGCACCGCCGGAACCCCCGGTCTTCGATCCCGCCACCACGCCGTGCCCGGCGGAGGCCGCCGTGTGCGTCGACATCGACGGCCGACGCAGCTGGCTGCAGCAGGACGGGGCGGTGACCCTCGGGCCGGTGCCGATCAGTTCCGGACGCCCCGGCGAGGACACGCCCCGCGGGACCTTCCACACGGTGCGCAAGGTGAAGGACGAGGTCAGCTACGTGTTCGACGGGGACGCCATGCCGAACTCGGTGTACTTCACGGGCAACGGCCACGCCCTGCACGGTGGTGACGTCAATGAGGAGTCCCACGGGTGCGTCCACCTTCCCGAGGATGTCGCCGCCCACTACTTCGACACCCTCGGTATCGGCGAGACCGTCGTCGTGTACTGACCGGCCTGAGCCGGCCTGGAACGGCTCAGTGCCGCCCGGTGCTGCCCGGTACCGCTCAGTGGTGCCGGAGACCTTCGGCGAGGTCGACCGTCGCGCCGTCGAGCCTGTCGCGCAGGGTCTCCCGCGGGTGGGTCGTCACCTTGTGGATGACGTCGAGGATCTGCTCGAAGTGGGGGGAACTCTCCTGCAGGAAGGAGACATGGTCCTCACCCTCCATGAGCACCAGTTTGGCGTGGCCGCCGGCCCGGGTGACGGCGTCCACGTAGTGCTCGGAGTTGTCCTTCGGCACGAGGTTGTCGTTGAGCCCGTGCATCGCGACGACCGGGACCTTCCGGCTGATGTTCTGGATCGGGTCGACGTTGTTGTACTTGTCCGGAACCTCCTCCGGGGTGCCCCGCATGGCGGTGACGATGTTGTGGTCGCCGTTCTCGGCGGCCCAGACGAGGTCCAGCGGACCGGCGAGGGAGACCACCCGGGACGGGGTGAACTTCGGGTTCGCCCCGATCTGGTGCTCGTCGAGGTCACCGCGGGTGCCGGCCCAGGCGGCGAGCTGGGCGCCGGCACTGTGCCCGACGACGGTCTCGTCGTCCGTGGTGATCTCCGGGTGACGCTGGTCGAGGGCGGGGACGTAGTCGAGGGCGTCCGCGACATCGGAGAAGGTCTCCGGGTAGCCGCCCCCGTTACTGATGTCGCGGTACTCGACGTTGAGGACGGCCATGCCCCGTTCCGCGAGTTTCTGGACGATCGGCCGGACGTTGGACGCCCCGCCGTGCCAGGCGCCACCGTGGATGAAGATCACCAGGGGCACGGTATCGACATCGTGGTGGCCCTCCGGGAGGTAGAAGTCCGCCCAGTTCTGCGTCGGGTCCGCCACCCCGTTCCGGACCGGGTAGTGGATCCGCTCGACGAACCGGTCGCCGAGGTTCTCACCGGGGACGCTCGACTGGATGTCGATGGCCTGGACGATCTCCCCGTTACCCTGGTTACCACCGGCGAGGATGCCTTCGGAGGCGTCATTGGTGCTGTTCACGCTGGTGTCGGCCGCGGAGCTGTCGTCGTCGTTGTCGCTGCAGGCCACGAGCACCGATGAGGCGAGCACGGCACCCGCCAGCGTGGATCCCAGGCGACGCAGCGGGCGACGGAGCGGGTGGCGTCGGGTGCGGGGGCGGGTCGTCTGTGCAGTCGTCGGAGTGGTCGGGGCCATGTCTCGGTCCTCCTGGTCGTGGGTGCTGTGGTCGGGAGCCAAGTGCCGGTCCTAGAACGGCAGGGCGGTGATCCGCGGCTCCAGCTGGTCCGCCATGAAGCGGTTGCCGGCCTGTGTCGGGTGCCAGTCGAAGAGGTGGTCGGCGCCGCCGTCACTGAAACCGGTGACGAACCGCTGCCCGACCGGGCTGCAGGTCGAGTTGCCCTGCGCTTTCGCCGCTCCGCGGACATCGACGAACTCGCTGCCGGTGGAACCGGCCGCCAATGCCATTGTGTCGCTGATATAGGCCTCGGTCGAGTCGAGGCCGGGGTCCGACTGCGCCGGGCCGGCCGTGCCCTGCGGGCAGTACGTCGGTCCGTCGGTAGCCGGCAGGTAGCTGGAGAAGATGATGCGGGTCACCGGTGCGGCGGCGCGGATCTTCGCCACCGCGGCGCCGACGTTGCCCAGTACCGTGGCCCGACGTGCGTCGAGGTCGGGGACCGGGTTGCCCCGCACGGCGTCCTGATGGCTGAAGTCGTTGCCGCCCACGGAGATGAAGACCGAGGAGGTCGTGGGGGACAGTGCTCCGGCGGCGGCTGCGGCGTCGATACGGTCCAGCATGGACCCGGAGGTGGCGCCGCTGCAGCTCCAGTCGTCGACACGGGAACCGGTGTCCGCGGCAGCGAGCCGCGGCCAGTTCTGGTCGGACTGTCCGCAGTCCCCGGTCCGGTCGGCGGAGGCCGGGGACGAGTAGTACGAGTCCCCGAAGACGACGGCATCGCCGACCGGGGTGGCGGCACCGGCGTTCCCGGCGGTGGCCACGGACGCGGCGATGCCGAGTGCCGCGGTGGAGAGCGCGGTGGCGAGAGTGGTGACGCGGGTGGGGCTGTGGAGGTTCATGGCGTTCCTTGGGATTCAGGGGAGGACGCGGAGGGTGTGTGAGTGGTGGACCATCGGATCAGGGCAGCTGGACGAACCGCACGGTGCTGAGGTCGGTGGCCTCGAGCGCGGTGCGGAGCCCGGCTGCTGTCCCGCCGCCGGGCTGGTTGGTGTGGCCGATGCAGATCGCCCCGTCAGGGGCGGTCGCGAACTGCTGTGCGACCTGGTCGGGGGTGAAGGTGGCGCCGGCATCGAGGTTGGTCGTGAAACCGGCGATCCGGACGCCGAGGTAGGACGCCGCCGTGAGGGCGACATCGTCGTAGAAGGCGGTGCCGCACCGGAACCAGCCCGGATCGGTGGCCAGTTCGGTGCGCATGAGATCGCGGTTCCCGGTCACCTCCGCGTACACGTCGTGGACGTCGGTGGTGCCGGGGATGTCGTAGGCGGACCGGCCGGTGACGCTCAACGGACAGTGCCGGGTGCCGTGGTTCTCCACCCGGAACAGCGGGTCGGCGGCGAGGTCGTGGGCCATCTCCGGGTTGGCGGTGATCCACCGCGAGTTGAGGAAGAGCGTGGCCGGCACGGCCTTCTCGCGGAGCAGGTCGAGCAGGGCGTGGTCGACGTCGGACCCGCCGGGACCGCCGCAGGCGTCGAAGGTGAGGGCGAGGGTGCGGACCCCCGGGACCGTGCCCACGGTGGCGGTGATCCCGGGGATGTCCGTGCCCCACTGGTTGGGGACGGCACCCTCGAGAGCGTTGATCCGGTCCATCGGGTCCGGCGGATAGGCGGGGGCGGTGTCCGGGAGCTGGTCGGACGCCGCGGCCGTGTCAGGTGTCCCGGTCGGACCGGTGGTGCCGGGGGTTGTGCCGTCGGCGGAGGACCCGGAGGTCCTGCTGCAGGCGGTCGTGGCGGTCGTGGCGGCGAGGACGGCGACCCCTGCGGTGGCGGTGAAGAACCGGCGGCGGGAGAGCGGCCTCCGGAGGCGTCCGCGGACCGGAGGGACGGGGGTCATGACTGCTCCTTGCCGCCGACGAAATGGGGATATCGTCCCGACAATAGGCCCAGGGCAGCAGGGATTTTATTAGTGAAATGGAGTCTCCCCGGAGCGGGGGAGCATGGTGGCGGCGCTGTCAGCCCCGCCACCGGCGCGGCGCCGCTGCCGTCACATCCGCTGCAGCCAGTGCTGCAGCAGGTTGAGCTCCGGGCCGGCGAGATCCACGTCCTCCTCGGCGAGGGCGAGGAGCAGCTCCCGGGCCGCCGTGGTGACCCGTGGGGACTCCGCCCGGTGGTCACTCCCGGTGACCGTGTCGAGGGTGGCGTCCAGGATCTCCCGGGACAGGACGGCATCGACCTCCCCGTAGACGATGAAACGCAGGGCGGCGCCGATGCAGGTGCACATGATGTGCGCCGCGGCGAGCTCCGGGGAGACGACGAGGATGCCCTCCTGCCCGGCCTTCCGGCACTGTCCCAGGGTGTACTCCTCCGGCTCACGACGGCCCGCATTGATCGACCCCGGCTGGAGCTGTCCGTACATCAGCAGGTACAGCCCCGGATTCTCCATCGCGAACTCGATGTGCCGGTCCCACCCGCGCTGCATGTCGGTGAGGAAGTTCCCCGAGGTCTGGACTTGCCGCTTGGCCGCCATGAAGCGTTGGAAACCGATCTTCTCGACCTCGTCGAGCAGCCCCCGTTTACTGCCGAAATAGTGGTACAGCGTCGGCAGCTGGACCCCCGCCGCGCTACAGACCGCCCGCAGCGGCATGTCCTCGCCGGGGTGTTCGGAGACATAGGTCACGGCGGCGTCGAGGATGCGACCTCGGGCAGGTGGGGACTGGGACTGCGGCACACTGACGACACTAGCCGCGACCCGGCCGGGAGAACCAATGGAGCCGATCGTGTGAACCGGCCTCCCGGCGTCCGGTACCCCGGTATCCTGACTCACCATGAGTACCGAGACGAGCACCGACCGGGGTGTGCCGCTGCCGCCGATGAAGTTCAATCTGTGGGGGACGGTCGACGAGGCGAAGCCGCTGGGGGAATCGACCCGGAAGATGCTGTCGAGCCTCATGGGTGTCGTCGACGACGGTGCGGTCCCGGCGAAGGACGTGCCCGTCGACCGGCTCCACCTCACCGCCCCGCGGCTGCCGGAGGAGGACCTGGCGGCCTTCCGCCGTATCGTCGGCGACGGCCACGTCACCACCGCCGACGCCCAGCGCGCCCCCCGGTCCCGCGGTAAATCCTCCCTTGACCTGCTGGAATGGCGGTCCGGGGCGGAGGGTTCCGAGATCACCGCGCCGGACGCCGTCCTCGCCCCCGCCACCGACGACGAGGTCCTGCAGATCCTGCAGCACTGCACCACCCGCGACATCGCCGTCGTCCCGTTCGGCGGCGGCACCTCCGTCGTCGGCGGCCTCACCCCCTACACCGCGGACGCCGGCCACACCTTCCGCGGCGTGGTCAGTCTCGACCTCGTCCGCTTCGACGAGGTCACCGACGTCGACCCGGTCTCCGGACTCGCCACCCTAGGGGCCGGACTGTCCGGCCCCGCCGCCGAACTCGCACTCGCCGCACACGGACTGCAGATCGGCCACTACCCCCAGTCGTTCCCCTATGCCACGATCGGCGGCTACGCGGTGACCCGCTCCTCCGGCCAGGACTCGGCCGGCTACGGCCGCTTCGACGACATGGTGCGCGAACTGACCCTGGTGACCCCGGGCGGCGTCCTGCAGGCCGGTCAGGCGGCCCCGGCCTCCGCCGCCGGCCCCGACCTCCGCGAACTCGTCATGGGTTCGGAAGGCGCCTTCGGTGTGGTCACCCGGGTCCGGCTGCGGGTCCACCCCGTGCCGGAGACGAAACGCTACGAGGCCTTCACCTTCCCCGACTTCGCCACCGGCGCCGCCGCCCTGCGCGCCGTCGTCCAGACCGGCACCGGACCGACCGTCATCCGGCTGTCCGACGAGATCGAGTCCTCGATCAACCTCTCCTCCGGCGACAAGGCCGGCGAATCCACCGCCCCGCCCGGCTGCCTGTGCATCACCGTCTTCGAGGGCACCGCCGAGCACACCGCCGCCCGCCACCGGGAGACCCGCGACCTCATCCTCTCCCTCGGCGGGAAGAGCCGCGGCGAGGCACCCGCCCGCGCCTGGGAACAGGGCCGCTTCAACGCCCCCGTCCTCCGCGACTCGCTGCTGGACGCCGGCGCGCTGTGCGAGACCCTCGAGACCGCCACCGACTGGGCGAATGTGCCGCGACTGAAGAAGGCGGTGGGGGAGGCCCTGGCGGCGTCCCTCAACGAGTCGGGCACGATGGCGCTGATCATGTGCCACATCTCCCACGTGTACCCGGAGGGCTGCTCACTGTACTTCACGGTCGTCGCCGCCCAGCAGGGCGACCCGGTCGCCCAGTGGCGGGCGGCGAAGACGGCCGTGACCACCGCACTGACCACCCACGGCGGAACCGTCACCCACCACCACGCCGTCGGCCACGACCACCGGCCGTTCATGGCCGCCGAGATCGGGGAGCTGGGCGTGGCGGTGCTGCAGGCCGTGAAGGCCCGGCTCGACCCCGCCGGCATCATGAACCCGGGCACACTGGTGGCCGCCGACCGGGGAGGGGCGTCCTGATGGCTGAGAAGACAGCGGCGGCGACAGCCGCGGTAGAGAACAGCACCTACGAGGTCGGCACCGTCGACCTGCAGCGCGTCGCCCTGCTCACCAACCCGCACGCCGGGAAGGGACGCGCCGGGCTCGCCGCCGAAATCGCCCGCGACCGCTTCGCCGACCACGGCATCGACGTGCTCACCATCCAGGGCGCCGACCCCGACGGCGCCCGGGAACTGGCCGGCCAGATGGTCGCCGACCCGGAGGTGGACGCCCTGGTGGTGTGCGGCGGCGACGGACTGATCAACCTCGCCCTGCAGGAACAGGCCGGGTCGGGCGTCCCGCTCGGCATCATCCCCGCGGGCACCGGCAACGACCACGCCCGCGAATACGGCATCCCCACCCACGCGCGCCGGGCGGCCGACGTCATCGCCCGCGGTTTCTACACCACCACCGACCTGGGCATCATGCGTAACGACGCCGGTGACGAGCACTGGTTCGGCACCATCGCCTGCGCCGGTTTCGACTCGCTGGTCAGCGACCGGACGAACCGGATCGTCTGGCCGAAGGGGCAGATGCGCTACAACATCTCCATCGTCGCCGAATTCCTCAACTTCCACTCCATCCCCACCCGGCTCGTCCTTGATCCGGGGACGCCGGAGGAGCGGGTGCTGGAGGAGAACATGACGCTGGTGGCGATGGGCAACACGAAGAGCTACGGCGGCGGCATGCTCATCTGTCCGGACGCCGACCACCACGACGGGATCCTCGACATCACCGTCCTGGAGCGGATGAACCGGGCGCGGGCCGCGTTCAAGTTCATCAAGATCTTCGACGGCAGCTTCGTCGAGGAGACGGGTGTGAACACCTACCGGGCGAAGAAGGTGCGCATCGAGATGACCGACCGCGGCGGGCAGCACATCAACGGCTACGCCGACGGGGACTGCTTCGCACCGCTGCCGATGGAGGTCGAGCTGGTGCCGGGTGCGGGACGCTACCTCGTGCCGCGGCCGTAGGTCGACGACACCCGCGGGTGTGCGTCCACCGGTTGGTTTCCGGGGCGCGGACCAACCGGTCGTGACGCACCTGGCGGGAGACTGCCGGGTGACCGCCGGAGGGTGGTTCGGAGGGGGTTCCGCCACCCTCAGGCGGTCAACCCGGCCTGTCGGTAGCGCTCAGTGCCCGGTCAGTGCCCGGTCAGTGCCCGGTCAGTGCCGGTCAGTGCCCGGCCGGGACGCCGGCGGCCCGCTTGGCCGCCTCGATGCCGTTGGTGCGGGTCAGGACGACGGGGGCGGTCGGGGCGGCGTCCTGCGCGGGAGCATGGGCGCCCTTCTTCTTCGACCCGCCCCCGGTGACCCGCCGGATGACCTTCCCCGCCAGCACCGGCCGCTCGATCTGCGCCCGGGTCAGCGCGACGTTCTTCCGCCGGGTGGTGCGGGCCCTCAGGTCCGCCAGGGTGCTCTCGAAGCTGCTCATGGTCCCTGATCCTAGCGGGCGGACAGGGCCGGTTCGGTACGATCGCCCACATGACTGCTGCAGAAAACATCACCGACAACACCACTGGCCGCACCCGCCTCGCCGTCGTCACCGGCGCCTCCGCCGGCATCGGCGAAGCCACCGCCACCGCTCTCGCCGTCGACGGCTGGGATGTCGTCCTCGCCGCGCGTCGTCCGGAGAAGCTCGCCGAGGTCGCCGACCGCATCGCCGCCGCCGCGCCGGACGCCACCACCCACGTCGTGCCCGTCGACGTCACCGACCGGGGGTCGGTGGACGCCCTCGCCACCGCCGTCCACGACCTCGGCGGTGCTGACCTGCTGGTCAACAATGCCGGCGGTGCCCGTGGCATGGACTCGGTGCTCGACGGCGACATCGACGACTGGCGGTGGATGTACGAGGCGAACGTGCTCGGCACCCTCCAGGTCACCCAGGCCCTGTTCGGCGAGCTCACCCGGACCCCCGCCCCGCAGGTCATCAACATCGTCTCCGTCGCCGGCCGCTGGGGCTACCGCGGCGGCGCCGGCTACAACGCCGCGAAGTACGGCGAGACCGCCCTGAGCGAGGTCATGCGCATCGAGTTCGCCGACGCCGGCGTGCGCGTCTGCCAGATCGACCCGGGCCGGGTGAAGACCGACTTCAGCCTCAACCGCCTGCGGGACGCCGCGAAGGCCGACGCGGTCTACGCCGACAAGCTGAACCTGTCGGCCGGGGACATCGCCGAGACGGTGCGCTGGGTCGCGGACCGGCCGGCGCACATGGACGTCGACACGGTGATGATCCGGCCGACCGACCAGAACGTGAAGGCGTAGCGGGCGCGGGCGTCCCCGCGCAGCACTGACGGGCACTGACGGGCCGGGTTGACCGCCTGAGGGTGGCGGAACAGCCTCCGGACCACCGTCCGGCGGTCAACCGGCGGTCTCCCGCCAGGTGCGTCACGACCGGTTGGTCCGGGCCCCGGAAACCAACCGGTCGACGCACACCTGTGACGTCTCCCGGGAGACATGCCCGGCCCACCGGTGAGCCGAGCGGACGCGGGAGACGACAGAAGGTGGGGGACGATGGGGGCGGATCAGTGGTTGCGGCTGGTGCAGATCCTGGTCGCGGCGGTGGGTATCGCCGCTGCGGTGGTGACGCTCCGGCAGAAGACGCGGGCGGACAACCGATCCGAATGGTGGCGGAGGTACACCTGGGCGACGGAGCAGTCGTTCGAGGAGACGGAGCATCAGCAGTCGGTGCAGAGTCGTCGGGGACGCGCGTCACGGGAGCGGCCCCGGTGGGGAACCGGGGAACCGGGGGGACCGGGGAACCTACCCCTTCAGCTCGGTGGCCAGCGCGTGGAACGCGGGGGCGGGGTTACCGAAGCGGTGCAGCGTCATCGCCAGCGCCTGCTCCTTCAGCCAGAACCGCAGCTCGACCCGGCCCGACGCGGTGACGTCGTCGTCGAGGAGTGCGACCTCGGGGCGTCCGGCGAGCTGCTCGTGGGTCGCGTCCGGCACGGAGCCGACGTAGCGGACCCGGGCGGAGGCGTCGTCGTCGAGGGCACCGAGGGCGAGCTGCGCGGCGAAGGTCGCGTCGTCGAGGGTGCTGACCGGGAAGCCCAGCCCACTGCCCGCGGCGAGCACCGCGGAGACGGTCTCGGACACGCCGGGATCGACGATGACCTGCACCGCTGCGTCCGCACGGTGGGCGGCGGCGAGCACCCGGGCGACCTCGCGGGGCACGGCGTCCGCACTGACGCGTAGCACGACCTGGGCCGGGCGGTACCGGAAGATGTTCGCCTCGGACTCCAGCCCGGTGAGGTCACGCGGGGTGCCGAACTCGGCGGACCAGGCGGCGGCGTCATCGACGGCGGCGGTGGTCAACCAGGCCAGGTCCTCGGCCGACAGGGCGTGCTCACCGTGGGACAGGGCGCCGAGGAAGGCGTCCACCTCGCCGGATCCGGTGGTCACGCCGATCTCGACGGGCTTGGTGACCGCGTCCGACCAGGAGCCCATGAGCATGACGTAGTTCGGGCCGCCGGCCTTCGACCCCAGGCCGACCGACGACTTCTTCCAGCCGCCGAAGGACTGCCGCTGCACGATCGCACCGGTGATCCCGCGGTTGACGTAGGCGTTGCCGACACGCACCTTGTCCACCCACTGCCGCACCTCGGCGGCGTCGAGGGAGTGGATGCCGCCGGTGAGGCCGAAATCGGTCTGGTTCTGCAGCTCGATGGCCTCCTCCAGGGTCTCCGCACGCATCAGGCCGAGCACCGGCCCGAAGACCTCGGTGAGGTGGAAGAAGGAGCCGGGCTTCACGTCCGCGCGGATGCCCGGGGACCACAGCCGGCCGGTGTTGTCGAGCGACTTCGGCTCCACCAGCCACTTCTCGCCGGGCTCCAGGGTGGTCAGCGCACGCTGCAGCTTGTCCGACGGCAGCTCGGTCAGCGGCCCCATCGTCGCCCGCAGGTTCGTCGGCCAGTCGACGATCATCGAGGACGCCGCGTCCACCAGCTGCCGCAGGAATCGCTCCGACTCGTAGACCGAGCCGACGAGGATCGCCAGGGAGGACGCCGAACATTTCTGCCCGGCGTGCCCGAACGCGGACTGGATGATGTCGGCGACCGCGAGGTCACGGTCGGCCGAGGGGGTGACGATGACGGCGTTCTTGCCGGAGGTCTCGCCGTTGATCTGCAGGCCGGGCCGCCACGAGCTGAACATGGCGGCGGTCTCCGAGGAGCCGGTGAGGATGACACGGTCGATGCCGGGGTGGCTGACCAGTGTCTTCCCGACCGGACGCTCGGCGGGGTACACGCCGCGCAGCAGGTCGCGCGGCACCCCGGCGTCCCACAGTGCCTCGAGGATCGCCATGGAGCAGTGCGGGGTGGGCTTCGACGGCTTGTGGATCACGCCGGCACCCGCGGCGAGGGCGGCGAAGGTGCCGCCGGCGGGGATGGCCAGCGGGAAGTTCCACGGCGGGGTGACGAGCACGACCCGGTCCGGGGTGAAGGTGGCGTTGCGGACTTCCGCCAGGGCTTCGGCACCGTGCGCGTAGTAGCGGGCGAAGTCGATGGCCTCGGAGATCTCCACGTCGGCCTGCTGGACCGACTTGCCGACCTCGGCGGCGGCGACGGAGATGAGGTGGCCGCGGCGGGACGCCAGGATGTCCGCGGCACGGTAGAGCACCGCGGCACGCTCGTGGGCGGGGCGGGCGGCCCAGTCGGACGCCGCGGCGGTGACCGAGGCGACCAGCGGGTCGATGTCGGCGTCCGTCACGGATTCGGGGGCGGCGAGACTGTCGAGGAAGCCGTCACCGGTCGAGCGGGTGATCGCCTCGGCGGCCCACGCCTGGTTGGCGGGCAGGGCCGGGTTGGTGTCCGGCTCGTTGGCGAAGGCGGGCAGCGGGGCGGCGATGTAGTCGTCGACCCCGGTCTCCGGCAGGGTCTCGGTGGAGCGGTCCTGCCGCTGGTTCGGTTCCGGGGCACTGTAGCCGTACTCGGCGAGCAGCACCTCCAGGTCGGCCAGTGAGGCGCGGAAGCGCTTCTCCTCGCGGCGGAAGATGTCGTTGCCCGGGGCGATGTCGAACACACCCGACATGAAGTTCACGTTCGCCGAGTTCTCCTCGAGCCGCCGCACCAGGTAGGACACGGCCACGTCGAATTCGGCGGGACGCACCGCCGGGACGTAGAGCAGCAGCTGGCCGACATCCTTGCTCACGGCCTCGGCCTGGTCGTTGGCCATGCCCTGCAGCATCTCGAACTCGACCCGGTCGGCCACGCCGCGCTGCACCGACAGGGTGTGGGCGAAGGCGATGTCGAACAGGTTGTGGCCGGCCACGCCCAGCCGCAGGCCGGCGAGGTTCTCCCGGTCGAAGGCCCAGTGCAGCACCCGCTTGTAGTTCGCGTCGGTGGCCTGCTTGGAGGCGCAGGTGACGTTGGGCCAGCCCTGCATCTCGGCGTGGACGGTCTCCATCGCCAGGTTCGCGCCCTTGACCAGGCGTACCTTGATGCCCGCGCCGCCGTCGGCCACGCGGGCGGCGCCGAAGGCGGAGAGTTCCTGCATCGCGCCGAGGGCGTCCGGCAGGTAGGCCTGCAGCACGATGCCGGCCTCGAGGTCCTTCGTCTCCGGCAGGCTGAGCAGCCGCTTGAAGACGTCGATGGTGAGCCGCAGGTCGCGGTACTCCTCCATGTCGAGGTTGATGAACTTGGAGCCCTGCGGCGCCTTCGCCGCCTCGATGTACAGCGGGGTGAGGCGCTCGACGATGTAGTCGACGGTCTCGTCGTAGCCCCACAGGTTGATCTGGGACGCCACGGAGGAGGCCTTGATCGACACGTAGTCGACATCGGGGCGGCTGACGAGGCGCCGGGTCTCGGCGAGGTGGTGGTCGGCCTCCTCCTCACCGAGTACGGCCTCGCCGAGCAGGTTGATGTTGAGCCGGTGGCCACCGGCGGTGAGCTCGGCGACGGCCTTGCCCAGCGGCCGGTCGTTGGCGTCGACGATCATGTGGCCGACCATGGAGCGGATCCGGTTCTTCGCCACGGGGATGACGATCTGCGGCAGGGTCGTGGCGAGGGTGGCGCCGGCCCGGATCTGGGCCCGGTCGAGCCAGGACAGGGTCTTCGGGGTGATCTCCCCGAGGTCGGCGAGGGCGGTGGCGGCGGCGTCCCGGTCCTCGGTCCGCACGACCCGGTCGACGAATCCGACGGTGAAGTCGAGGCCGTTCGGGTCGGAGAGTACGGCGGCGAGGCGCTTGGCCGCTCCGGTGTTCTTCGCGTGGGTGCTGTCGGCGCGGGCGGCGGTCAGCCAGGTGGTCACCTTGGCGGTGGCCTGGTCCGCCAGGGCGGCGAGATCGGTGGAGCTGATGTTGGTGGGGGATCCTGATGCTGTCGTCACGGGTGACCTCGCCTCTCTTCTGTCTTGACTGTGTTGTCGGCCAGTGTGGGGTCGGTTGTCGCGGATCGGGTAGCCGGCGGTGCGGAGTTCTGGTCATAATGAGTCAGAAAGATCCCGGCAGGAAGGTGGAGGCGCATGCCGACCGGTCACACACCGGAAACTCAGGCGGCCGGCGGTGCGGGCCGCGCCGGGGGAGCGGGCCAGTCCGGCCAGTCCGGCCAGTCCGGCCAGTCCGGCCGGGGCCGGCCGCGGATGCAGGAGCAGGCGGACGAGATCGTGGCCGGCGTCCTCGCCGGTGCCGGACCGCGGGTCGGCAGCCGGGAGTACTCCACCCGCCGGGTCGCCCTCATGACCGGCCTGAGTCAGCCGCTGGTCAGCCGGTCGATGCGGCGGATCCGCGGGGCGGCGGCGGGGGAGGAGGTGCCGGGGCACGGTGACCTGCGCATCACCGCCTTCGTCGTCGGGCACCCCCACATCACCGTCGAATTCGCCGCCGGGGGCGTGGACGTCCCCGGCGAGAAACGTGCCTTCGAGCGCCGCGCCACCTCACTGATGGCGGCCCTGTGGGTCTCCGGGGCGGCGGCGTGGGCGACGGAGGGGCCGGTCGGGGAGGGGGACGCGGCGGCCGGACAGAATCTGGCGGCCGAGGAGGTCCGGGTGGTGTGGGAGCCCGGTCAGCAGTCGTGGCAGAGCTTCCTCGACCAGGTCTCCCGGCTGCTCGGTTCCTGCGCACGCTCGGTCGACGCGATTCCCGGGGAACTGCTCGCGGCCCTGTCGGTCCGGGCCGGGCGGGGGCTGCACGGCCTCGACTGGCACCGTCGTCGGCGGCGCCGTGACAGGTACGGCGACAGGCCCGGTGACAGTCCGGAACGTTTCCGGGATGTTTCGCATCGCTCAGGAACTGACCGTAATTCTGACTCAGACCGTGCCCCGGTGACGACATTCCCCCCTCCCGCGGCGGTCCGCAACAGTGCACTGCAGGGACCGGGGCACAGTGTGATGTCCCCGGCGGAACAGGTCGCCGTCGCGCTGCGCAAGGAGATCATGGACGCCGGCTACCGGTCCGGGGACCGGCTGACGAGCACCCTGCTCGCCTCCCACCTCGGCATCACCCAGGCGACCGCCCGGGCGGCACTGCGCCGGCTCGCCGACGACGGCCTGCTGGATTCCCGGGGCGGTGTCTACTGGCTGCCGCAGGTGACCGGGGTGGACATCGTGGACCTCTACGCCGCGCGCCTGCAGGTCGGATCGCTGCTGCTGCGGGCCTGCGCAGGGCGTCCCCGGTACCGGATGCTGGGGGTGCAGACCGCACTGCGGCGGCTGGAGGCCGCGGGGGAGAGCGGGGACGTGCGGGAGGTCGACCAGGCGGACCTGTACTTCCAGCAGGAGGTGGCGGACGCCAGCGGTCTGGTGCAGTCCGCCCGCACCTTCCACGCCCTCACGCTGCGGCTGCAGATGTTCATCTCCGTGCTGCAGCTGGACTATTCACCGGCGGTGCGGCGCATCCTCGCCGATGACCGGCAGATCGTGGCCGCCCTGGTCAACGGTGATGCGGGCCGTGCGGTGTGGACGTGGCGGTCGAAGCTCGACAATGCGGTGCGGCACATGGCGGCGACGGCCGGGACCCGGTTCGACGTGCGGCTCTGGGAGCAGTTGACCGGCGGGTGAGGGACCGGGCGTGCGGCGGAATGCGAGACGGATGCGAGACGGTGCATAGCGGGAGCCATTCACTCCATCATCGACGGTTATACCCCCGTTCCGACGGTAGTGGTCAGCGCATTACCCTAGAAGCATCATGAATGGTCGCCTCACCCTTGAATCGCTGCGGTACGCGGACGCCGTCGCCGATGCCGGGTCCTTCAGTTCCGCCGCCCGTCGCTTCGGCGTCACCCAGCCGGCCCTGTCCTCGTCCATCGCGAAACTCGAGGACCACCTCGGCGGCCGGCTCTTCCTCCGCAACCCCCGCGGCACCTCCGCCACCGCCTTCGGCGACGCCGTCCTCCCGCGCATCCACCAGACCGTCACCGACGTCGACCGGATCGAATCGGAGGCGGAGGCGTTCGCCACCGCCGGCAAGGGCACGATCCGCATCGGCACCTCCCCGCAGATCGAGAAGGACCTGGTCACCCGGCTGCGCTCCACCATCTACGGTCCCGACCCGCTCAGCCCGGGGCGGGACGCCACCCTGCTGGAGACCGAACTCGACCAGCTGGAGGAGTACCTGCAGGTCGGCGTCCTCGACATGATCATCGTCCCCGCCCTCGGCCTGCTGCCGACCTACAGTCACCACCTGCTCAACGCCGATTTCCTCGTGCTCGTCGACGACGCCGGCGGCAGTGAGCCCATCCCCGTCGCGGATCTCGCCGACCGGGAGCTGATCCTGTCCCGCAACGGCTGCGGCATCACCCGCAGCGTGGAGAGCCTGTTCACCGAGGACGGCCTGACGGTGAAGCACTCCGAGGTGGAGGTCGCCAACTGCAGCACCCTGCTGAGCTGGGTGGACAAGGGGATGGGCTCGGTGGTGCTGCCGGAACGCAACGTCCCCGAGGGCGTCCCGGTGCGCCGGATCGTGCGCGCCGACGGCACCTACGCCGAGATGTTCAACGAGATGGTGTGGGATCCGGGTTCCGCCGATTCCCTGTACTTCGACGCCCTCGCCGCCCGGCTCGCCGACTGACTCGGCCGGTTCCTGCCCGTTCCTGTCTGTTCCTGCCCGTTCCTGCCGGACGCCGCCCCGCAGCCATAACTGTCACCGATCACCCCATAACAATCACGGTCCTACCAGCGCAGATCCGGCGGCCCTACCGTCAGGAGCATGACCGCAGTAGCTCCGAAGAGGCAGACAACTCTTCCCGCCCGACCCGCCCCGCACGGCGGACAGTCCCGTAAGGGCGGACATGCATGGGACATGATCGTCACGACCGACCACAAGAAGCTCGGCATCATGTACATCGTGATGGCCTTCTGTTTCTTCTTCCTGGGAGGTCTCATGGCACTGCTGATCCGGGTGGAGCTGTTCCACCCGGGTCTGCAGTTCCTCTCGAACGAGCAGTTCAACCAGCTGTTCACGATGCACGGCACCGTGATGCTCCTGCTCTACGGCACCCCCGTGATCTGGGGGTTCGCCAACTACGTCATGCCGCTGCAGATCGGCGCGCCTGACGTCGCCTTCCCCCGGCTCAACGCCTTCGGATTCTGGATCACGACCATGGGCGGCATCATCATGCTGTCCGGGTTCCTCACCCCGGGCGGTGCGGCTGACTTCGGCTGGACGATGTACATGCCGCTGGCGGACGCCATCCACTCGCCGGGCGTCGGCTCGAACCTGTGGATCGTCGGTGTGGGTCTGACCGGTGTGGGGACCATCGCCTCCGCGGTGAACCTCATGACCACGATCCTGTGCCTGCGGGCCCCGGGCATGACGATGTTCCGGATGCCGATCTTCACCTGGAACATCCTGGTCACCTCCCTCATCGCGCTGCTGATCTTCCCGATGCTGACCTCCGCCGCCCTCGGCGTCCTCTACGACCGGCTGCTCGGCGGGCACATCTTCGACCCGGCCAACGGCGGGGCGATCCTGTGGCAGCACCTGTTCTGGTTCTTCGGCCACCCCGAGGTCTACGTCCTGGCGCTGCCGTTCTTCGGCATCGTCTCGGAGATCTTCCCGGTCTTCAGTCGCAAGCCGATGTTCGGTTACGTCGGGCTGATCTTCGCCACCCTGTCGATCGCGGCCCTGTCGATGACGGTGTGGGCGCACCACATGTTCGCCACCGGTGCGGTGCTGCTGCCGTTCTTCTCCTTCATGACCTTCCTGATCTCGGTGCCGACCGGCATGAAGTTCTTCAACTGGCTCGGCACGATGTGGAAGGGCCGGATCACCTTCGAGTCGCCGATGAAGTTCGCGCTCGGGTTCTTCGCGACCTTCCTGTTCGGTGGTCTGACCGGCATCATGCTCGCCGCACCGGGGCTGGACTTCCACCTGACGGACACCTACTTCGTGGTCGCGCACTTCCACTACACGCTGTTCGGCACGGTGGTCTTCGCCTCCTACGCCGGCGTGTACTTCTGGTTCCCGAAGATGACCGGCCGGATGCTCAATGAGCGTCTCGCCACCTGGCACTTCTGGCTGACCTTCATCGGTTTCCACATGACCTTCCTGGTGCAGCACTGGCTGGGCAACATGGGTATGCCGCGCCGCTACGCCGACTACCTGGATTCCGACGGCTTCACCGCACTGAACCAGGTCTCCACGATCGGTGCCCTGGTCCTGGGCATTTCGGTCCTGCCGTTCATCTGGAACGTGTTCAGCTCCTGGCGCTACGGCGAGGTCGTGACCGTCGATGATCCGTGGGGTTACGGAAACTCCCTGGAGTGGGCCACCAGCTGCCCGCCGCCGGCGCACAACTTCGCCACCATGCCGAAGATCCGGTCGGAGCGTCCGGCCTTCGAACTGCACTACCCGCACATGGTGCAGACCATGCGGGAAGAGGCCCACGTGGGACGCCACTTCTAGGCGTCCTGTCCTTCCACCTGTTCTGTGACGGGGCTGCGTGAAAAACCGGTCCGGTCCGGGGGCACCGAGTGTGTCGGCGCCCCCGGACCGGACCGGTTTTTCACGGGTCATGTCCGAGCGGCAGCATCACGGCAGCGCCCCCGCCGCTGTGTCCCCTATACTGATTTTCATGACAAATGTAGTGACAGCGGATGAGCAGGGGATGACAGACACCGGACACGACATTCAGCGCCGCACCCTCGCCGTCCTCGCCGTCTCACAGGTCATCGGCACCGTCGGGGTGGGCATCGCCCCCTCCATCGGCATCCTGCTCGCCACCGAGGTCACCGACAGCGAGGTGTGGTCCGGACTCGCCCGCACCGCCAGCACCCTCGGCGCCGCCCTGCTCGGCATCCCGCTCGGCGCCACCGCCGCCCGGTGGGGACGCCGCACCGCCCTCGCCTCCGGCTGGTGGGTCTCCGCCGCCGGCGCCGCGGTCCTCGTCGCCGCCGCCCAGTGGTCCCTCGTCGTCCCGATGTTCCTCGGATTGCTGCTCATCGGTGCCGGCCAGGCCACCAGCCTGCAGTCCCGCTTCGCCGCCACCGACCGGGCACGGCCGGCGGACCGGGCCCGCGCCCTCTCCCTGGTCGTGTGGGTCGGCACGCTCGGCAACGTCCTCGGCCCGAACCTCGGCCTGCCCGGCCAGGCACTGCACCGCGCCACCGGACTGACGGTGTTCGCCGGTGCCTTCCTCATCGCCGCGGTCTGTCTCGCCCTGGCCGGACTCGTGATCTTCCTGTGGCTGCGTCCCGATCCGCTGGCCGGGCACACGGCGTCCGGACCCGTCGTGAAGGAGGCCGCCACCCGCCGCAGATTCCCGCGGGTCCGCCTGCTGCTGGCGGAGGTACGGACCAACCGGCGGGCCCGGGCCGCCGCCGGTGCGGTCGTCATCGCCCAGGTCGTCATGGTCGTCGTCATGACGATGACACCCGTCCACATGTCCCACCGTGGCGACTCGGTGACGCTCGTGGGCATCACGATCAGCCTGCACATCCTCGGCATGTACGCCCTGGCGCCGGTGGTCGGCCAGCTCACCGACCGGCGGGGGCCGCGTCCGGCCGTGGTGACGGGCGTGGTGGTGCTGGTGGCCTCACTCGTCGTCGCCGGGGTGGCGTCCGACAGCACCGCCGGGGTGGTGGTGGCCCTGTTCCTGCTGGGGCTCGGCTGGTCGTTCGTCAACGTGGCGGGCTCGGCGACATTCAGTCAGGCCCTCACCGAGGACCACCGCGCCACCGCCCAGGGCGGGCTGGACGCCTCCTCGAACCTCGTCAGCGCCGCCGGGGCCTTCGCCGCCGGACCGCTGATGGCGGTGAGCAGCTTCCCGGTGGTCTCCATTGTCGTCGCGGTGCTGCTCATCCCCGTCGCCGTCACCCTGCCGACCGCCGCCTGGACGCGCCCCCGCGCGGCGGAGTGACCGGTCATCTCCGCAGTTTCGCCGCCGCGGTCGGAGCGCCGGAGCGGGACAGGCTGTCGAGGATGTCGTCTGTTCTCTCTTGTCTTCTCTACAGTTCGTTGCCGGGCAGGATGTTGCCGCAGTTGTTCGTTACCGCGGCGCCGTCGAAGCGGCCCTGAAGCCACGGCAGCGCTTCGGCGATCCACGGCACCATCCCCATGGTGTGGCTGAGCAGCTGGTACTCGTGGTAGGTGATGTCGGCGCCGTCGTCGCAGTACTGCCGGGCGATCGACCGCACGTCGCCGGCGACCATGATGCCGTCACCCTGGCCCTGGGAACCGGTGTTCGGCGTCCCCTCCCAGAACCCGCCGGTGGCCTGGCCCATGAACATCGGCACCTGCGGCGTCCCGGAGTTGCCGAGGTTGATCTCGTCGATGACCTTCTTGACCTCGGGGGCGGATTCCGGCGTCGGGTACTCCGGCTTCGCCAGGTCACTCCAGTGCAGGCCCGGGTAGCGGGCGGCGGCCTCGACGATCGACAGATTCGACAGGTCCTGCAGGACCGTCACGCCGTAGTCGGTGAGGTACTGGTCGATGTCGATGCCGTAGGTGCGGGCGAGGGTGGTCAGGGCGAACCCGACCACGCCGGACCAGATGATCCCGTCGCCGGCGTAGGTCAGGTTGCTGACGGGGTTGACCAGCACACCGCCCTCGGTCACACCCACGGTGCGGTCGGTGAGCTCGGGGGCGTAGGAGGGCATGAGTGCGGCGGCCCAGCCACTGGCGATGGAGCCGCCGGAGTAGCCGAGGAAGCCGATGTGGTCCGTGTCGTTGACCGGGGAGGATGCGGCCGCGCCCGCGGCACGCAGTGAGTCGAGGGTGGCACGGCCGTAGACGGGTCCGGCGGCGAAGTTCGCGCCCGCGCCTTCGGTGTCGGCGAGGACGACGGGGTGGCCGGCGAGCAGGGCGGGGGCGAGGATCGTGGTCTCGGCGGTGGGGATGATGCCGCCGAGGGTCATGTTGCCGGCGATGATGCGCGACGGGTTGTCCTTCGGGTTCGCCGAGTCATAGGCGGACTGGTAGGCGACGACATTGCCGTCGCCCTTCCCGTCCGGCGGGGCGATGACGGAGGTGACGTTGGGTTCGATCTCGCCGCGGGCGTTGGTGGTGGTGTACAGGATCTGGACGGCGGTGAGCGGGATCTCGATGCCGGCGACGTGGTAGGGGACGGTGCGTTCCTTCAGCACCGTGCCGGGGGCGAGGGACTGCAGGTCGGTGCCCTCGGGGGCGGTGTAGAAGTCCTGGTCGTCGCCGAGGCTGTCGCGGTCGATGAGGGGGCGGACGTTGTCCCACATCCCGCCCAGCAGCTGCGTCTGCAGCGGGAGGGAGGAGCGGTCGACAGGGTCGGCGGTGGCGGTGGGGACCAGGCAGGACGCCGCGATGGCGGCGGCGGTCGAGGCGGACAGGGCGGTGAGGGTCGCTGAGCGGGTCAGCCTCCGGAGGATCGTCATGCGGAGATAGTATTACTTCACTAATTACATGTCCGGGATTCTGTGATTTCTGTGATTGCGGAGTTTGTGGCGTTTGTGGCGTTTGTGGCGTTTGCGGCGGCTCTGGTCGCGCTGATGCCGCCGGTGTTGCCGTCGCTGCTGTTGTCGTCGCCGCTGCAGGCACTGTCGGTGTCGCCGTCCGCCTTCTCGTCGTCGCTGCTGGAGGTGCCGCTGTTGCAGGCGCCCCCGTCGCCCCGCCCCGCCCCTGCCTTCACTTCCGGTCAGCTGCCTTCACTCCGTGTCGGTGATCAGGGCTGCGTGCGACCGTAACTGATGGCACGTGACCCGAACTGAAGGCGTCCGGGTCCCGGGCCCCTGCCGGCAGCGCAACTGTCACAGCGGCAGGCCAAAACGGCGCCGAAGACGGGTCAGAGCACCGTTTTGGCCTGCCACACGAACACCTGGCCTGCCGACCGAACACCTGGCCTGCCGACCGAACACCTGGCCTGCCGGCAGCGCGGGCGACGCCACACAGCTGCGCTGCCGCCGCCCGGTGAACGCCGGATACTGCACTCGGCAGCACCGCTGCCGGGGTCCGGACGGTGCTGGGGGAGTAAGTATCCGCCGTTCACCCGGTGCCGGGCTATGCCGCGACGAGGATGCGGGGGCGGGTCGTCACCGGGAAGGTGTCCTCGGTGGGGAACCAGGGCCGGTCGTCGACGGTGAGGATGACCGCGCCGTCGATGTCCCCGTAGGCCGCGATGATCCGCCGGTCCGGGTCGCCGAAACCGTGCGGGAGCCGGTCACCGTAGTGCGCGGCCAGGGCATCCCCGGCGGCGCGGACATCCGGCACACCCAGGCCGACTTCGACGACGCCCAGCAGCTGTGGGCCGGCACCGGCAGCACCGGCAGCACCGGTAGCACCGGTGGGGACGCCGACGTCGGCGGGCCGGTGTTCGTGCTCGACAAGTTCGAGGACGGAGTTCTCCGGCCCGGTGAGGTACACCGACCGCATAGCGAACGGGCCGCCGGGCCGGTCGACGATGTCGGTACCGAAGGCGGCGGCGTAGTCGTCGACGGTGCCGGTGGGGATGGCGAAGGCGATGTGGTGGCCGCGCTTCACCTCTGGCTCGGCAGCTCCTGCAGTTCCCGCCGGCCCGGCAGCGCCACCGGCGGCAGCGCCACCGCCATCACCGGCGCCACCGGCATCACCGGCATCAGCGGCACTATCGGCGGAGGGCATGTACCGGAAGCGCAGGGTGGACCAGCCGACGACGACGGCGTCCGGCATGACGGGGTGCGGTGGCAGTCCCAGTTCCCGGGCCATCCATGAGGTCCATCCGGACGGGTCATCCACCGGAAGATCGATCTGACGGAACTTCATGGCGCCCGAGGGTAGCTGAGTGTGACGCAGCGGCGCCCGACACTGTGACAGATGGTGCCGTGTGGTAACAACTGGGGCCGGTGAGTCGAACGCCCGCTGTCAGTTCGGCACCGGGACCCGGATTTTCTCGCGTTCCCGGTCACCGGCTTGCTAGCGTCGCGCCCGGAGGTTTCCCATGTCACAACACATCACCCGTACCGGTCGCGCCTACGTCGGCCGCCACCGTCGGCCGAGCGCACACCGCGCCCGCGCCGTCGGAATCGTCAGCGCGGCGGGCATCGCGGCGTCCCTCGCCGTCGCCCCGAGCGCCCTCGCCGACGAACCCGCCCCCGGCCCGCCGCCCGGCTGCGCCCCCTTCGCGGACACTGGCGCGCTGAACTGCGCCGTGTACTCGCCGTCGATGGACCGTGACATCCAGGTCGTCGTCCGGCCGTCGCTGACCCCCGGCAACCCGAAGGTCGCCCAGTTCATCGATGGCGCGGACTCCGGGGACGTCAACGGCTGGGTCACCGCCGGCGGCGCGCTGCCCGCCCTCGCCAACGAGGACGCCACGCTCGTCTTCCCCGCCATGGACCCCTTCACCTGGGTCCAGGACTGGGCCGGTGACCGCGGCAAGCAGTTCGAGACCTTCATGACCGCCGAACTGCCCCAGTACCTGCAGGACGCCTTCGGCGTGCCGAACGGCGGGCGCGGCACCACCGGAGTCACCGGTCTGAGCTCCGGCGCGTACGGGGCGATGAACCTCGCGGCCAAGCACAACGACATCTACAGCTCCGTGTACGCCCTGTCCGGGCTCTACGATCCGGGCATGCCGGTGCAGCGCGTGGTCACCGACGGCACCGCCATGGCGAACAACAACATGGAAGGTGTCCCGTGGGCCGATGAAGGGCAGCGGGCGGCGAACAATCCGACGCTCAACATCGACAACCTCACCATGCCGGTGCTGGTCAGCGCCTCGTCCGGAATCCCGAACTTCGCCGGGGACATGGGACCGGACCCCATCGCCACCGTGGTGAAGGGCGGGCCCTACGAGGCCGGGTCGCTGGTGATGACCGGGGAGTTCCAGGCGCGGGCACTGCTCGCCGGCCGGACGAACATCCAGTTCAAGTACGACCTCATCGGCGCGCACGCCTGGGACACCTGGCACCGGGCCGCCTTCGACCAGGGCAACATGTACCAGTTCATGGCGAACATCTGACCGGGGTCTAAGGTGGGGGTACGTGAGTACCCCCGAGCCGTCGTCCGACCAGCCAGATCACCCCGAACAACCTGAGCGCTCTGCTGCTGTGCCTGCCGCGTCTGCCGCGGGCAGCGCCCCTGTCGCTCCTGCCGCACCGCCGCGCCTGGACGTCCCTGCAGCCGTCCGGCTCGGCCTCGGCACCGGGGTGATGCTGCAGGCACTGAACTCCTCGATGATCGCCGTGGCGATCGTCTCCATCGGCAGCCACTTCGGGGCGGGCTCCGAGGTCTCGTGGGTTCTCTCCGCGTTCTACATCGCCACCGCCATCGTCTCGCCGATGGCCGGGGTGCTCGGTGTGGTCTTCGGTGCGCGCCGGGTGTACGTCGCCGGCCTGGGTATCGTGCTCGTCGGGTCGGTGCTGGGGGCACTGGCCCCGACCCTCGGCGTCCTCGTCGCAGGACGCCTGCTCATCGGTATCGGTGTGGCCGCCCAGATGCCGAACGCCATGACCGTCGTCCGCGTGCTGGCCCGCCGGCACCGGTACCGCACCACCTCGGCGATCTCCACCCTGACGGTCTGCGGCCAGTCGATGAGTGCGGTGGGGCCGACCCTCGGCGGCCTGCTCGTCGGGGTGGCGGGCTGGCAGTCCACCCTGTGGATCAACGTCCTGCTCGTCGCCGTGTCCGGGGCATGGGTGCTGCTCAAGGTGCCGCACATCGAGGGGGAGGGACGCCCCGAGATGGGCCTGGTCCGCCGGCTCGACCTCGTCGGCGCGCTGCTGTTCGGCGCCTCGGTCACCGCCCTGATGGTCTTCCTGCTGTCGCTCACCGGTGAGCCGCGGTGGTGGACGGTGCCGGTCATCCTCGTCGTCGGCGCGGTGTGGGTCTGGTGGGAGATGCAGCGCGCGTCGGTGCCGTTCATCGACCTGCGGGCGGTCGCGGCGAACCGGCAGCTGGCGAACACCCTGGGCCGCACCGTGGTCACCTACGCGGCCTTCTACTGCCTGTACTACGGGCTGCCGCAGTGGTTCGAGCAGGCGGCGGGGTTCACGGCGATGCAGTCCGGCCTGCTGATGTTCCCGATGGCGCTGATCTCGGTGGGGTCGACGGTCGTCGCCTCCCGCATGCTGACGATCCGGGGACCGCGGCTGACGCTGGCTGTCGGCGGGGCGTTCCTGCTGGCGACCGGGCTGCTCATCGCCCTGGTGGAGGACAGCGGGACGCCGGTGTGGGTGCTCGTGCTCGTGGCGCTGGTCGCGGGTGTGCCGAACGGGTTCAACAACATCGGCAACCAGGCGCTGATCAACACGGTGACCTCGGTGGAGAAGGTCGGTACCGCGACGGGGATCTACAAGACGGTGCAGTACATCGCGGCGAACCTGTCCGCGGTGATCGTGGCACTGTGCATGAGCATCGGGTTCGGCGGTGGCGGGGCATCGGCCGGGTCGGACGCCGTGGCGACCGATTCCGGCCTGCACCTCATCGGCTGGGTGATCGCGGCGCTCGGTGCGGTGATGTGCCTGGGTCTGGTCTTCGCGAAGAAGATGCCGCCGAAGGTGCGGGCGTAGGGGACGCCGTGGACTCCGGGGTGCGGGGCCTGCAGGGGTGCGGGACCTGACAGGGTGCGTGCAGGGGTTCGGGCGAGGTTCAGGGGGTACCCGGGGTCGGTGTCGGCCAGCTACCGTGGGTGGATGTGAGGGGACCGCAGGGTTATATCGATTCTGATATATTTGGGGGTATGGATGGACGTGTGGTGGTTGACCGCAGTGCTGGATGAGTTCCGGAGGTTGCCGCAAGGTGCGCAGCAGCGGCTGGGTTATCAGTTGTCGAAGGTCCAGCAGGGTGAGGACCCGGACGACTGGAAGCCGATGAAGGCCATCGGCGACGGTTGTCGTGAAATCAGGATTCATTTCGACGACGGGATAGCGCGGAGCCTGTACGTCTACCTCGGGAAAGATCCCCGGTATGTGGTTCCGCTCGCAGCGTTCGTCAAGAAGACCGGGAAGACGCCATCCGGCATCGTGAAGACGGCCGGGCGACGGTTGGCCCAGGTCAAACAGCAGATGGAGGAGTACAGATGAGTGACGAGCCGATCATCACCCGGGACGTCTGGGAAGCCCTCGCAGACACCCCTGAAGAAGCGGAGAACCTCCGTGTCCGCTCGATGCTGATGATGGAGATCACCGCGACCATCACGCGCAACGGCTGGTCGCAGCGCCACGCGGCCACAGAGCTGGGACTCACCCAACCACGGACATCCGATCTCGTGAACGGGAAACTGGACAAGTTCTCGCTGGATGCACTGGTGAATATCGGGGCGAAGCTCGGTCTCCATCTTCACCTTGCGCCGGGGCTCAGTGCGTGACGGTCAGTTCTTGAAGCGCACCGCGGTGCCGGTGGCACAGACCATCATCATGCCGCCCTGGCCGAGGTTCTCGTAGGACATGTCCACGCCGATCACGCCTTCGACGCCGAGCTCGATGGCGCGTTGCACCATCTCGCCGAGTGCGGCTTCCCGGGCGTTGATGACCTCGCCCTCGTAGCCGGCGCTGCGTCCACCGACGATGTTGCGGATGCCGGCGCCGATGTCCTTGAACATGTTGATGCCCACGACGGTCTCGCCGGAGACGACGCGGATGTACTCGGCGACCTCGTGGCCGTCGACGGTGCTGGTGGTGGTGACGATCATGCCGGACATGGCGGGCTCCTCGGTGCCGGGGTGTGACGGAATGTCTCTACCGGCGAGTCTAGGGCGTGGCGGAGGGGAGTGGGGGCAGTGATGAGAGAACGTGCTGGTCGATGTCGGTGAAGGAGTCTGTCCCTGCTCACCGACGGAACTGGTCCGCGGAGGTCTCGACGAGCGCGTTCCAGCGGGCGGCTTGTTGAAACATCCGGTGTGTGCGGCCCGCCCGTCAGCGCTTTCCGGTCAGACCTCGCGCATCGAGCAGTGCCATGAACAGGGAGTTGCTCCGGTGTGTTCTCCGGAACGTCGTCAAAGCATTGTCGAACTCCTCGGCCCGCTTGACCTGGTCGGCGACATCCCGGGCAGTGGACAGGATCCCGACGGCGGTCTTCAGGCCGTCGGCGCCGACAGATTCGTCGGACTCTGCCGCGAGTTCCGCATCCTGGAACGCAATGTCGACGATCCTGTCGGGCAGGTTCCCGCCGATGGTGGTACGGATGAATTCCCGGAGGTCCTCGGTGTCTGCAGCCCACTCCCGCTCGTAAAGGCCACGACTCTCCATGACGGCCAGAGCCTCGTCGAATTTCCGGGCCCGGAGTCTGAGGCGGACCAGGATCTCCACCTCGTCCAGGGTGAGTTCATCGGTGTTGTCCAGTTGGAACAGTATTCGGTCCCGTTCCTGGAGCACCGCGGACACTCCTGACATCCGCCTGGCGTCCTCGAGATCGACGTAGGAGTCCCAGCACGGATTCTCCCGGAACTGGCGCCGGGCGATCTTCGCGGCGCCCTGCTTTCTGCCGCACTTTTCCAGTATCTGCAGGGCATCGTGCAGCGGCATCTGGTACGGGGTCATGGTGGTCACGTTCGCTGGCAGATCCTTGAGCAGGATCTGCAGGACTTCCAGGGCTTTCGCATGGTCACTGTGACCTTCCAGCAGAACCACCGCGGTTGCGAGCTCCGGGGGATCGGCCTCCAGCAGTGACGCGACACGCTCCTGCACGGTGCCGAAGGCTTCGGCCGTGAGCCGGTACAACTGTTGGAACCGCGTGTCGCCGGTGACTGCGGCTGCACCGTCCCCGGATTCTGCGGACAGTTCGTTCCGCCAGCTGCCGAGCAGGGACCGAAGTACATGGACCCCGGGCTTTCTGAGATGGTCCTCTGCCACCAGGAACGGCAGTGAGTCTCCGGAATTTCCCTGACGGAAGAGCGCAGCGACCAGCGCGGCGAGGGACCTTCGGTCGTCCTCGGGCACATCGGACGCGGTGAACAGTGTCGGCAGTGCCTGCAACGCCGACCGCCGGAGTTCAGAAGTGGGTTTCTGACTGAGGACCATATCGATGACGCGGAACAGGTCGTTCCGGGATCCGTCGTCCGGGTTCCCTGCAACATGCTCTGTGACCTTGCCGAGGACCGGCAGCATGTCGAGGTCATTGGAAACGGCGTCGTCGACAGACTTCCGGACCTCCGGGGCCCCTGGGTTCTGAGGGCCGGCGATGCCGGTGATGACATCCCGGACAGCCTGCCGACTGTCCCCGCCGTTCTTCTGGATTGTTGCAGTGAACTGCGCCAGGGCGTGCCCGTCGGACGCGTACCGCGCGAAGAAAGCCTCGACAGGGTTGGCGCCGAGTCGGTCGAAGAGCTCCTCCGCCGACGGGCCCTCTTCGCCGAGAGCATCATGGAGGTGCCGGAACGCGGGGAACAGGTGACTGCAGGAGGCGTGCTCCGCGAATTCCTCACAGTCGCAGAAGGACGCGGTGAGCGGGAACCGTGGATCGACGTGGACGGTGTGGACGTACGGGTCTCCGGGGGTGTTCCTGACCTCGGTCACCGCGAACGGTGCCGACCAGGACGGCCGGGTGACATGCGGGGAACTGCAGTTGTCAGGGCTTCCGTGGACGGCCCCGAGAGCCTTCTCAACGTAGAAGAGCCAGCCCCGGGGGAGTGGGCCCCGGTCAGCGATGGTGCCTCCGGAAAAGTCAGAATCCTCAGAAGTGTCGGAGACAGGCGGAACCGGGGATCGCGCCGGGTCGGGCCCCGTCTCGGTCACCTTCGACTCCATGGCAGGCTGCGCCGCGGCGCCCGACGGGGAATCGTCGGTATCAGCGAGCTCATCGTCCTCGTCAGCGATGTTATCGATATCCTCGAAGACCTCCGGATCGGTGATCACAAGTGCTGTGGAGGCAGGGGCAGGTTCCGGAGCCTGCTCTGTGACTACTTCCCCGATGGTTTCCCCTTCGTGCTTCTCCTGGGTCTTCCATGCGCTGCTCTGCACACAGAAGCGAACATCGCCCCGGAGCCAGGTACCGATCTCGGGGATCATGTCGACCGTTTCCGGTACCGCGACCGTGACCGTGACACCGACATCCACGGTCACCCGGTACCACTCCAGCCCTGTCAGCTCATTGAGCTGGGGCTCATTGGCGATGACGCGACCGCTGATCCAGACGAGGCCCCGAGCGTCCTGACCCCGGATGGTCTTCCGGAGGACGGACCCGGTTGTTTCCGAGACCCGGACATCGACGGCCAGCGCACCGGCCCCGGTGTGCTGGCCGGGTGTCAGGTGCTCGGTGGTCCCGGATGCCGACCAGTAGTCGTCACTGTCTGCGGGCAGTCCGGTGACGGAGGCCTCCCCGGAGTAGATATCCAGGGTGGTGTCCCCGTGGGACGGCCCGGCAGTCACCTCCAGCCGGTCGGCGGAGTCCCCGCTGATCAGCGGGATCGTTCGGAAGCCCCCGGCCTTCTCGTCGACCAGCATAAGCACGGCACCGGAGGGGTCCTCGTACCGGTGGATTTCGGCGGTGTCCCCGTGAACGTCCCCGAAGATGCGGTGCAGCTGGCTTGAGCCGCGTACCTCGGAGATCAGGGCGTCGGGGGAACCGGCGGCGAACCCCAGCGCGAGCAGCTTCCTCTCGTTGAGGGAGGTGGTGAGGTCCACTGCCGGTGCTGGCACGCTTGACTCTGTGTTCCCGTCCGAAATCTGTTCCGCCCAGGTTTCCTCGACAGAGTCGATGCTCTCGACCGGGTTGACGGTCACCTCCGTCTCGGTCGAACCAGCCACGGTCACGCTCATCACGGCGTCGCAGACGAGGTAGTCACCGATCGCGATCTTTCCGACAGTCACCGGCACTGCGACCGTCACCGGGACAGCTGACTCGACAAGGACCTGGTACCAGGTGCCACTCGTCAGCTTGTTGGTCTTCAGTGCCCACGCCACGACTGTTCCGGCCAGGTGGCATTCCGTTGTCGTCGGGGACGGCTTGAGGACAGCGGGCAGTCCGTTCCTCCCCGCTCGGCGCTTCCTTCGCAGATTGATGACATGCATCCGCTCGATGTTCGCATTCACGGCAGTGGCGCCGATCTCCAGTTCCGTAATCCGGGATGCGGCCGGGTCTGCGAGAGACCAGTCGCCGACTGCGGCATTGAACTCAACCGGATCCGCGTTGGCGGGCGTCAACCGTACCTTCGCGACGGTGTCGCTCTCCTGGGTCAGTCGACCCGGGACGGTCTCCTTGGAACGGACCAGCACTGTGTCCGCCCGGACATGGGCGTCCGCTGCCGGCAGGACTACCCGGATCCCCGAGGGATCGTCGAACACCGCCGTGACCCCGGGGTTCAGTGATACCTGATTGATCACCTTGGTCTCCACCTCATTGAAGGTCCGGGGGCCGAAGCCGAGGGTGGAAAGCTGGGGGTTTGACATGCGGACCTCAGGAGATGCGTTGACCGTTGAAAACGATCTCAGTTTAGCCACGGCGGTCCGACGGTCCCCGCAGTCCCACGGGTAACGGAGGACAGGCTGAGTTTCTCGGATCCGCTCTTCGGGCCGCGGCATCACCCGGGTACTGTCCGGGGCATGACGGGCAGCGGGAAGGACAGCGCCGCGGGTGGCCCGGATCGGCAGATTGCCCGGACCGTCACCCCGCTCAACGAGCATGTCCGTGACGAGATGCGGAAGATGCCGAGCCGGAACACGAAACCCGAACTGTCACTGCGGAAGGAACTGTACCGACGGGGGATGCGGTACCGGGTCAACTACAGGGACCTTCCGGGACGACCGGACATTGCTCTCACCCGGGCGAAGATTGCCGTCTTTGTCGACGGTTGTTTCTGGCACGCCTGCCCGGTCCACGGCAGTCTGCCGAAGAACAACAGGGGGTGGTGGAAGGCGAAGTTGGACCGGAACGTGGAGCGGGACCGGGAGAAGGATGCAGCCCTCATCGATCTCGGGTGGATCCCTCTTCACTACTGGGAGCATGACGACATCGAGGAGGTCGCCGATGAGATCCAGTGGGTGAGGGACTCAGTGCTGGGCTCTGACTCCAGCGCATAAATATGAACGTATGTTCTTTTCCTGGGAGCGGGTCTGCAGTACGGGCCCCGCGACCTGGTCCTTTGCCGAGGTGCCTTTCTGACCTGCGTTTCCCCGTTTCTTCCACGGGCGACCGCCGCCTACACTTTCACGGGTGACTGGAGTTCTGGAAGACAGCGACAAGACGAGGAGCGGGGACCGCTACGCGGTCTCCCAGATCCGTGGCCCGTTTCTCAAGCTGCCGAAACACCTTGACCACTGCTCCACCCGCGAAGAGTTGAAGGCGTACTGCAGCAAACGGAGGGCGACCGGTCAGGTGCTCGCAGCCGACCTGTTCTCCGGTGCCGGAGGGATCTCCCTCGGTCTCGAGGAAGCGGGTTTCGAGGTCGTGCTCGGCGTCGACCACTACACGGAGGCGGTGAAGACCCATGCCCACCACTTTGCCGGAATGTCGGTTGACTGGGACCTTTCCACGGAGGATTCGATCATCGGTGTCGCTGACCTCATGAAGGACTGCGGGATCCAGATCCTCGCAGGTGGTCCCCCTTGCCAACCGTTCTCCAAGGCCGGCCGGAACGGCATCCGGAAACTGGTCGAGGAGGGACGGCGGGAGCCGAAGGACGCCCGACGTGAACTGTGGCGTTCCTACATCGAGATCGTCGAACGAGCCCGCCCGCAGGCGATCATCATGGAGAACGTCCCCGACATGGCGTTGGACGCCGAGATGTTCATCTTCCGCTCCCTGGTGGAGGAACTGGAGCAGATCGGGTACTCGGTCTACGCGAAGGTCATCGAGACCTGGCGGTACGGCGTACCGCAGCACCGTCAGCGGCTCATCGTCGTGGCCTTCCGCGACGGTCTGGAGTTCGAGTGGCCGGCGGACTACCCGGAGAAGGTGTCGCTCTGGAACGCTATCGGGGATCTCCCGGAGGTGGAGGGTGGCTGGCGCCCGGTAGGAGGTGCTGACGGCTGGGCCGAATACGATGAACCGCTCACCGAGTTCCAGCGGTACATCCGCCGGCGTGTGCGTCCCGAGGACGCACACAAGGTCTTCGACCACATCACGCGGCCTGTCCGTGAGGATGACCGGGAGATCTTCGAGATGATGGACTCATCGACGAAGTACTCCGACCTGCCGGAACATCTCCGCAGGTACCGCGCGGACATCTACGACGACAAGTACAAGCGACTGGACGAGAACGATCTGTCCCGCACCATCACCGCGCACATCGCCAAGGACGGTTACGGGTTCATCCACCCGCGGCAGCCCCGGACGCTGACCGTGCGTGAAGCCGCACGTATCCAGACCTTCCCCGACGACTTCCGCTTCAACGGTCCGCCCAGCGCCGCATTCAAACAGATCGGCAATGCGGTTCCTCCGCGTGCGGCAGGTGCCATCGCGAAGAGGATGGTCGAGGCCATCGAGCGGAACGAGCCCAAGAAGCGGTCGTCCAAGGTCATCTCCACCTCGCTCGGCAGATGGTTCCGTGACCGTGCCAAAAATCAGAGGGTGCTGCCGTGGCTGTGGACGGACGACCGGTGGAGGGCCGCGGTCGGTGAAATCGTCCTGTCCAGGATGAAGAAATCCCTGGTGGACCAGCTGTGGCCCGTCATCAACGCGATGCCGTCCGGTACCGCCGATGATCCGTCGGTGGCCGATGCGACGGTGGCGGTCCTGACCGACATGCTCGAAGGGATCGGCCAGCGGAACCGGGCGAAGAAGCTCCGTGAGTTCCACGAGCAGACCAGTGCCGCGCCGGAAGCGTTCTGGGCACTGAGCATCGACCGGTCCGTCGTCAAGGCGGTCGGCAAGGCTGACGCCGAGATGATCGACCTTATCGCCCCCTGGCGCTCGGGCGGTGAGAAGTCGGAGGAACCGGTGCTGACCACCCGCGGTGTCCTGCGGGTGACCTCCCGGTTCCAGTCGATCTCCATGGAGCGTCGGAACCAGCTCACGGATGGTCGGATCGCCGTGGCGCGGATGCTCGGGATGGGTATATCCTCCCGTGAGGCGCACCTGGCACTCATCGAGGTGGCTCAGGCACACTGCCGGATCAAGAACCCGGTCTGCAGTGGGTGCCCGTTGTTCGGTACCTGCGACCGGTTCGCGGTCGAACAGGACGAGATCGGTTGAGTGGAGGGGTTAATACCTCTCAGTCCAGCGTCCGGAAGGCGTCGCGGCTCCGGACCACTGCGGGAAATGCGTATTCGGCAGGAATTCCGCTCAAGAGGACTCTTTCCCGCACTGACGATTAGTCAGTGGTGATTTCCCCGAAGGCTCTTGACCCATCGTCTCCTGAATTCCTGTACATGGTCAGAGTCCCAGTTGCCTGGCCAGGTCCGGGGAATTCTTCTTTATGATCTTCGACATCTCCAGGAAGGCGTCGTAGTGACCCGACTGGGCAGCGGCGGACTTCAGGGCCAGACCGACCTCTGCACCGTTGGAGATCGAGATTGAATCGGCAGCGCGATCTCCTAGTTCGAGCTGTTCGCCACTGCCGCGGTTCTGGTCACGGCGGTACCGGGCACCGGCCTGGGCGCAGACATCGGCGATGGACCGGGCCAGCATCTTCTTGAGCTGGTGGGGCATGGTGACGCGCATCTTCGCGACATTGATGTTGAACTCGTCGTCGAGATCGGTGTCGAAGTCCAGGGACACGCGGGCGAGCTTGATGTGCTCGTCGATGGTGCGGATGCCGTCCCAGCCGCCCCACTGGACCAGACGGTTGGCACGGTAGATGTACAGGCCCTGCTGTCGGTTCCATTTCCGCGGCCCGGCGGCGCGCTCGAAGGCGTCGTGGGAGGAGAACTGGGAGCGTGCGGGGAGACAGTACGCCCGGACCTTCACCTTGCCGAGCTGCCCGGTTGAGGTGGGGAGGTCGAGGACATCGTTGCTGACCAGCTCGGTCTTCTCCTCGTCGGTCACGAACGGGTCCCAGGGAGAGATTTCTTCACCGTTGACACGGATCGTCACCGGATCGGCACCGTCGCCGGCGAGGAAACGGTGGAACACCATTTCCAGGTGCTGCTGCAGCCGGTCGGCGATCCTCAGGAACTTCTGGCGGGCCCAGCTGCTCTCGGGATTTTTGGCGGGGAGCAGACGGTCCAGCTTCTCCCAGACCACGACGGTCCCGGTCGGGCTCCTGAACAGGGAGCGGACCCGTTCCTCCAGATCCTTGTCATCCGGGTAGGTGACCATCCAGTCATCGACGGTCTCGATGAAGTCGAGGTCGAGGGACAGTGCGTCGAGGTGACCGTCCGCCGGATCCCTGGAATAGACGACAACACGTCGGCACTGGGACAGTGACGCGGTCTTCAGACCGAGACCGTACCGGCCCAGCTCTCCCTGCTCATAGCCACGTTTGGTACCGAACCGGAGAGCCTCGGTGAGGCCTTCGGTATCCATGCCGCGACCATTGTCGATGATGAAGACGCGCGAATCACTGCCGTTGTAGTTGACGACGACATCGACGTCGGTGGCACCAGCTGCGATGCTGTTGTCGATCAGGTCGGCGACGGCGGACTCGAAGCTGTAACCGATGTCACGCAGGGAGCTGGTAAGGCGCTTTGCGGACGGTGCGACCTTGATTCCGGACGACTTCATGTTCTTCTTTCTGCTGCAGCACCCTGCCGGACGACAGTGCTCCGGTCGGCGACGGGGAGCGTCAGGGCTTGTGGGGTGGAATCCAGGGACCAGGTTACCGGGCAAGGGCGACGTCGACGCAATCCCGCACGAGCTGGGCGACCTGATCGTCGTCCAATGCTTCGACACAGACCGTGGCCAGTCGGGCCTTGGTGATGAGCATGGTCGACCGGAACTGGTCCGAGAGGTTCTTGGAGGCGTCCTTGGTTGCGGTGCGGTCGAGGAACTCGCGGATGATCGTCTTCGGGAGTCGGGGATCGCCGGCGACCGAGGTTCGCTCGAGCAGTGCCACCGACTGGTCCTCACCGATTTTGTCGCTGAGGTCCCCGAGGACGTGACCGCGCCACCAGAGCTTCTTGAAGGTGCTCTTGGGTGAGGATCCCAGGTAGCGATTGAACTTCGGGTCATTCTTGGTGTTGGGGAACCGCCAGCTGGCGACGTCAAGGAGGAGAACAGTGGTGATGAAGTTCCAGAGTTCCGTGGACCGTGCGTCATTCACGGGCGCGTCGACATGTGCCATGAAGACATGGGTCGCTTCACGGTCGAAGTCGGAGAAGGCGTGACTCTTTTCCGCGGACCGGTTCGGGTACCCGTACTGCTTTGCGACGGAAATGATGTCGTCCCGCAGGGACTGCAGGTCTGCATCTGTCGCGCAGGAGAGGCCTGTCTCGGACAAGCGTGACTTCGGATGGCTGGTCGACGCCTCTTCGGCGAGCGTCGTGATCGACTTGTTCTCGTCGACGCTGGTACGGACGATATCTTCGGCGAACCGGGTGTCGAGCAGGGGGAAGGATTTCATCGTCGACTACCTCTTGTCGCCGTAGTTGTTCTGTACCCGGGCGGAAATGAGGCCCGGGTCTGTCACCGCTTTCTGGAGCAGCGACGCAGGGTCGTCGTCGGGGAAGTAGGAACGCAGGATTCCGTAGAGCATCTGGCCGTAGCTTTCCTCGTCATACTCGTATTCCGCGAGAGCATGCTCCTGGGAAAGTCCCAGTGCAGCCCACAGTAGGTGGGTGCGGAGGTCGATGGCGAGGAAGCGCTGCCACATCTGCGTCTCCTTCGTCGGGCCCTTCCCCGAGTTGATGTTGTCCAGTGCGACTTTCGTGATCTTGTTCGAGGTGTTGAGACAGACACGGATGGCGCGGGTGACGTGGAGTTCCGGATCAGATTCGAGGTGGATCCTCCACATGGCACCTGGATCGAGTTCGTGCATCTCGGCGAAGTCGTAGGAGGAGGTGTGGACCGTGGCCCCGACCCCTTCAAGATGGATACGGAGGGACCTTGACCAGAGCACGCTCCCGGGGCGGACCGGAGCAACTGAGTCGGGGTCGGCGACCGGGTTGTCCAGCAGTACCACGTCGAGCTCCACCGAGATCGCGCCCGCTATCTGATCACCCGGGACCAGAACGGTAGGCCGACTGACACCGTCCGTGACCGGGACGGTGTTCCCGTAACCGCGTATCGAGGTGGAGGGGCAGTTCCACCGCAGCAGTGCCCCCAGACGGGAGTTCTGCAGCGGCAGATCACAGTCCGCCACCACTGCTGCCAGATCGGTGGAGAACTCTGCTTTCACGAGGACGCTGTTTCCCCGTCCCCAGGACGCGAGCTCGGTATTCTGGCGGTTTTCCGAATCGCAGGCGACAGTCGTGACGTCGGTACCGCATTCCACGGTGAGCGAGATGTCCGTGAAGTCATTGTCCTGCGGCCGGAGAAAGCCGTAACTGATGTCGTTGGCCATGGGGTCAGTCCTCCTCGGCGTCGTTCTGAGTGCGGGTGATCTTCAGGCTCACTGCGAGGCCCCGTTGTTGCCGGACGAACAGCACTGCGGTGTCATGTCCGGGCGAGAGGGTGACGATGTCCGAATCACCGGTTCCGGTGGTGTGCCGGGACGGACGGAGTTCCTTGGGCGAACTCCGGGCGTCGGTGAAACGCCAGCTCTCGATCACCGGACGGTAACCGAGGTCATCCCAGTTCCGGGTGGGGCCGGTGTCGGTCTCCACCTGGACGCTGACCTCGAGTGCTGCAGGCGGTGTACCGGAGGGCATGTCCATGGAGAGCTGGAAGACGGCACAGAGCTCGTCGCCGTCCGGAAGCAGATTGACGAGACTGGTCCGGGGAGTGCCCTTCCTTTCCCCGGACTTGCCGGGGCCGGCAGTGGATTTCCTGCCTTTGGGCTCCGGCTTCGCGGACATGGAGGTGCCCGGAATGCTGCCGAGGACCCCGCCGAGCATCGACGCGATCTGTCGGCTGGCGTTGTCGTAGGGGGAGTCCTTGTCTCCCTCACCATCGGTGCCCCAGGACTGGATCAGTTTGTCCATGTGGTCCAGGGCGATCTTGACCGGGTTGTTCCTGCTTTTCCAGGTGGAACCGATGAGGTCCCGGTCTGTGAGGGTCCGGGGGTGCCAAGCGTCGTGGGTTGTCGGTTCACTGAGTGCGAATTCGCGGTCGAGGTCGTCGGCGGCGGAGAAGACTGCGGCGTAGTTACGGCCGAATCTGTCCGCGGGACCCTGCCGGTACTCGACGACCATGCGCGGGCCACGCATCAGGGCGATGGATCCGGCGGTGTGCTCTATGACGCTCTTCTGTGCGGAAGCCCGCCCCGGAATTTCCCGGATGCCGATCCGTCCGAGACCGTGGACAGGTCGACCGGAGCGGACGGAGGACACCTCGGTGGACCTCCGGAAACTGAAGCCCTCCGCTGTGGACGGGTCGACTGAGAGGCTGTCCAGGTAGGCCGTCACGAATTCAGTGAGGACAGGATCAGCTTTCGGATCCGGGACAGAGACCCGGTCCTCGTTATGGGTGACAGCGAAGTGCAGTGCGTCCTCATCCTCGGGAGTGTGGACCATGTGCGGCCAGGCCCAGCGGGTGAGCGCGCGGGCGATCTGGTCCATCTGCTGCTCGGAGGAGTCCTCGAAGGCGGGGTCGATGACGGCGACCGACGTCCCCGTCGGCTTCTCGTCCGTGAAGTGCTGGTCCATTTTGAAGAACGCCGCGGCGTTGTCCGCCTGCCAGCCGGTCATGGGCTCGGCAAAGAACGAGGTGTTCCCTGTACGAGGGTCCTTGAAAGGCTCCTTGATGCCCCACCAGTGTCGGCCGGTGTACTTGAAACCCTCGTACTCGTAGGAGTCGTCGTTGGCGACGGCGATGAACCGGTTGACCCGTTCACCGTGCTCGTCGACGGTACGGGTGTAGACGAGGATGGTGCGCGAACGTCCTGCAGTGAAGAACACTCCCTTACCGAATCCGTAGGAGCCGCCCTTGACCTCCTTGGATGCGCTGCGACCGATCTCCCGGACGAAACTGTTGAAGTCCGAGGGACCTTCCGCAGCGACCGCTGCGTTCGTCGGACCGCGGAGACCGGTGGTGCCGGAGTCGGAGACAATGAGCAGTGGAATGTTCTTTTTCTCCAGAGACTTACTCAGCCCGGGGACGTGAGATGTTCCTTGACCGAAGACCTGCTTGCGGAGGATCTTGCTGCTGTGGTCATCCAACAGGCGGTAGTCGATGGCGAAGGTCACCCCGTCATCGGCGCTGGTCCTGTCCCGGGCATCCCAGCTGTTCTGCAGGGACTCCCGGACGAAGAGTTCCCAGTTGGTGAGGTTGGGCCGGCCGAGGGCGGTAGAGGCTGAACGGCCGTGGGTGAACGAGGAGGCGGAACCTCCGTCGTGGTCGGGGAAGAGTGGGTAGACGCCCATCAGTTGTCCTCCTTGAGAATCTTGAGGGAGTCCCGGTGTCCGGGGATCGATGACGGGTCACGGAGATCAACGGTGTAGGAGACCTGGTTGATCCTGTTTGAGAGATGTTCGGCTTCTACATGCGGGAAAGCTTCGGTGATGTCGAACTCATGGGATTCAACGTGGTTGAAACGGGTGAACTCGGCGTCTTTCTCGAGGACCTCGGGCGACAGACCTGCTTCGCCGAGCTTGCGGGCGAACTCTTCGGTGTCGATGCCCGGGAGCGCGGAAATTTCCCGGATCAGATCGGGGACTGACAGGCCGCCGTCGATGGTCTTCTCGTACTTGCGGACGAGGAGGACAAGCGGTTTGTCGCCCATCGGTGAGAGTTGGTGGGCACCGTGGATGGTCACGGCCAAGTTCTCCCGTGACAGCGTGGCCTTGCACTCGAGGGAGAGGTCGGCCAGTTCGAAGTCATGTCGCTCATTGTCGGGGCCGGTCCAGCGACGCAGAGCGTCCGCTCCGATTCCGTCATAGAGCCGTCGGAGTGTCTCCAGTTCCAGCAGAAGCCCCGCCTGAACCTCATTGCTGGGGACCGCGGTGCCGGCGGCGCGGAAGAGTCGCTGGCTTTCCGTGAGCAGCTGTACAGTCACTTCGCCGGGATCGGTGCCCTCGTTGTCGCCGAGAGCTTCGAAGAGGTTGTCCACGAAGTCGCCGAAGGTCCGGAGCAGGTTCTCATCGGTGAGCGTGACCTGGAGGTAGTCGGTGCCGTCGCGGTGGAAGGTCGAGGTGGAGACCAGCTTCAACGTCGTCTTCTGCGGGAGCTGGTCGTAGTGGTCCATCCAGTCCCGACCGACGGGAACGGCAACTCCGTAGGTGTGGTCGATAGAGGCCACCAGGTACGGGAAACCGGTACCGAGATCGAGGTCGATCGGGAAGAACTCTTCAGGCGTCCGCTGGCTGGCACGGTACGCATCCAGGTTCTTCAGCTGTTCGAGGCTCGTGTTCTGGTCAGGGTTAATCTTCATTGTTGACATCCTCCTGGCGGTCGGCGTCTTCTTCCCTGTCCACAGTGGTCTCGAACTGCTCCTGGTCGGCCTGGGCTTCCTCAAGCTCATCCTGGGAAATACCGGGGGCGGTGCTGTCGATGCCGCAGATGTATTCCACGGTGGACTCGCTGTCGGACTCAGGCAGGAACACTCCGAGGGCGATGACATGGTCTTCGGCCGCGAGGGCGCGGCGTATCCGGCCGGTGTCCTTCACCTTGGCGGCTTCCTCTGTGCTGAGCGGTCGGGTCGGTGCCGAGTCTTTGTCGATGGCGTAGATCGTCAGGTGGCCGACGCCCTCTCCGGCATACTTGGCGTGCTTCTTGATCAGCACGGCGTCAGTCGAGCTCTTTCCGACCTGTTTCAGTTCCTCGTCGAGCGCCGACCACTGATCTGCATCAGTGAACGGGAGGTCGTTGATACGGTCTTTCGGCCCCACAAGGGTGTTGATGCTCGCCCGGCCGACGGTGGAGGAACTGACCCTTGTTCGTTTGACCAGGTTGACAGCTTCTGCAAGACCGAGGTCGAGGGTTCCCCGTACGTCCTCTTTCTGGCCGATGACCGATACATTCCAGGAACGGAGACCGCCGTTCTCCGCTTCCTTCCTGATGTACTCGGACAGGAGATCCCACTTGTTGCCCTGCGGCGTGTCCTCGACATCTTCGACGAATCGGTAGTCCTCGAGGAAGTTCAGGACCTCCTGGTTGGAAAGTCCCGCGAAAACGGTCGAGCCGTTGGAGCTCCTGGTCCAGCTGCGCTTGCCGGCCTTCCGAAGGCCGCTGAGGAAGTCCTTCGTGACCTTGATGTTGTGCCCGAGGAAATCGGCGTCCTTCTCGTGGAAGACGATGGTCTGTGCCCGGGACCCGGCGAAGCTCATCGAGGCCTTCTTGTGGTTGCGCATCTTCGCGGCACTGGTGACCTGCATGGCGGGGTGCAGACGGATCTTCGCCCGGAACTGGGCCGGAGTGAGGTCTTCCTCTGCATAACGCCCGATATCGCGCCGGAGATCCTCTTCAACGGTCGCCAGATCCTTGAACCACTCGGAGAGCTGCGGTGTCATCCAGATGCGGACCAGGTCCTCGTATCCCTTCCGGAAACCGAACCAGCGTCCCATCTGCAGGAGAGTGTCGTAGGTACGTGAGACCCGGGCGAAGTAGCTGCAGACGAGACCTTCGAGCGTGAGGCCACGGGAGAGAGTGTTGCCGCCGACCGCGATCACGGTCTGTGTCCCGTTGCTGTAATCCAGGCGCTGGTCGGACTGCCCGTTGTCGACGACGAACTTCACCTCGTCGAGCACCTCGTGGAGGACCTCCCACACCTGATCGAAGGTTACGGGCGGCGCGTAGTCCGGGTTCTGCGGCTGGATGGCCGTCTCCGTGTCCCAGAACTCCTCAAGCTCATCCCGGAACGCCGGATCATTCATGGCCCTGGAGAAGTCGTTGACCGCTTCCTCGACCACGGCAGCGAGCTGCTCGTGGGCCTGGATTCGCGGGGAACTGTGGACGAGCATCGAGGAGTGCCTGTCACGCTGGCCGCGGACCCACCGGGTCGCTGTCGCGAGAAGGAACCAACGGACCGCGTCGCGCAGGGAGTCGGGGAGCGTCGGACTCCATGACTCGATTCCTCTGCTCGGCGGGCGCACGGCATCGACATCCGACGGAAGGATGTCGCGGATGGCCGCGACGGTCCGGTCGTCGACGTCGTCAACCGTTTCGCCGATGACCGGGTCCCGTCCGAACAGCTGGGCGGCTCCGAAGTAGCCGTCCGGGCGGGGAAGAACGGTGATGAAGTTCTCCGGGTAGAGGTCGGACTCGTCGTTCGGATCGATGAGGATGTTGGCGAACGGGGTCGCGGTGTAGGCGATGTAGGAGGTCCGCGGACGGTTGAGGAGATTGCTGATCTGGGCATTGATGGCGCTGCGCCGGTTCTTCTCTTTGGCGGAGGTCATCACGTTGACACTCGCCTGGTCCGCCTCATCGTCGATCACCAGAATCGGTGCGGTGAGTTTCCCTTCCTTCCGGGTGATGTCGTCGAGCCACCTGTTGAGTTTCTTGAGCCGGGAGCCGTTCTTCTTGATGACGACAAGCTGTCGCTCATTGTCGTTGGTCAGCTTGTAGCCGTTGTTGTTCGGCCGGAAGTCCTCCCCCATCTGCGTGTGGACGGTCCAGTCCTTCTGGGTGTACGCGGTCAGGCTCTGCTCGAGGCGAGCCTGGGTCTGTTCCCGGAGACTGTTCGTCATTCCCGCGAGAACGACAATGAGCCGGTAACCCTCATCGGCGGCCTTCGCGATGACGGACAGGAAGTTCGTTGTCTTACCGCTCTGTACGAAGCCGACGACGAGTCCGCGGGTCCTCAGGTCCTGGATGGCGGGCATGCCCGCGCTGGCGATGATCTTGTTGCTGGACTCGTCGATTTTTTCCAGGGCGCCTTCGCCGAGATCCTCGGCAATGGAGGTGCGCACCGGCGGCCAGAAGCGGTCATGGTCAAGATCAGGACCTTCGTACCAGCCGTTGTCAACGGTCCGTGTGCTGTCATCGACCAGGATGGGCCAGTCGGTCGGTTTGCGGATGACGTTGATGAAGTCGAGGATCTCGGTCAGGGACTCCTGCAGGATCTGTGCTGCATCCGGGCTGCGCCAGCTCCTCTGCGTTGAAAGCTGTGCGGCGGCCTCGGTCGGTGTGGCGCCGTGGAGCTTCATCCGGCCGCGGATTGCGTCGGCGGCTTCCTCCAGCCACTCGGCCTTTTCTTCAGGAGTGAGGTCGAGATCCATGTCGTCTCCTCGGTGTGGGGTGTGGTTACATCGGGAAACACTAGGGGAGGGGAAGGACAGCGTAAGAAGCAACCATACGAGCGTTCGAAAAAAATGTGGGGGAGGGGCTCTGGAACTGCCTTTGAACTGCATGTTTATGGTGGATATGCGGGGAACGGGGGGAAGTTTCATTACCCCCCGAAATGGGTCGGTACGGTGCTCCTGTGGCACGAGCGTGGTCCGTTCCGCCAGACTCCTCAGGTCAGGTCCGGGCTGTATCCCCGGTGGCTGCCGACGCCCTCCGTCAGGTCTCCGCCCCCGGGCGTAGCATCTGCCACACCACCAGCAGAAAGGTCCCCGATGTCTGCTCCCGTCCACCCCACCGGTCATCCGCGACTCGCCCCGGGGGCCTACGCCCGGCAGTCTCGGGCCGGCATCCGGACGGACATGACCACCCGGGCCGCCTACAGTTCGGATGCGGGCATCTTCCGACGTGTCCCGCGCGGCGTGGTGGAACCGGCGACGGTCGACGAAGTCCGGGAAGCTCTGGCCTCCGCCCGCGAACGCGGCTGGTCGATCGTCGGCCGCGGCGGCGGCTCCTCCGTCGCCGGCAACGCCATCGGCAACGGTCTGGTCATTGACACCTCAACCCACTTCAACCGGATCCTCTCCCTCGACCCGGACCGCGGGGAGGCGGTCGTGGAACCCGGCGTGATCTGCGACGACCTGCGGGCCGCCGCCGCGCCGTACCACCTCACCTACGGCCCGGACCCCTCCACACACTCCCGCTGCACCATCGGCGGCATGGTGGCCAACAACGCCTGCGGTTCGCACTCCGTCGCCTACGGCACCGCCGCCCAGAACCTCGTCGATGTCACCCTCATGCTCGCCGACGGCCGCGAGGTGACCGTCACCGCCGACGGCTGCGACGATCCCACGATCGACCGTGCCCTGCGGGAGCTCTACGACGGGAACGCCGACCGCATCAACCGGGAGCTCGGGCGGTTCCCCCGCCAGGTCTCCGGCTACGGCCTGCACTACCTCGGTCACGACATGGCGAAGGCCGTCGCCGGATCCGAGGGGACCATCGGCATCATCACCCGGATGACGGTCAAGCTCGTCCCGGTGCCGGCCCAGAAAGCCCTCGGCGTCCTCGCGTTCGAGACCGTCTACGATGCGGCGGCCGCCGCCTACGCACTGCGGCTGCCCGGCGTCGCCACGATCGAGGGCATGGGCGGCGACCTGCTCGAGGCCCTGCGGAGCAAACAGGGACAGGGCAACGCCGGCGCCAACCTTCCGGGCATCCGGAAGGGCATCACCGCCGGCGGCTGGCTCTACTGCGAGACCACCGGAGACACACTCGATGAGGCCCGCGCCGCCGCCGAACGCGTCGCCGGCACGGTGACCACCATCGACCACGTCGTGGTGACGGATGCTGCCGAGATGCGTGACCTGTGGAAGATCCGGGAATCCTCCGCCGGCACGGTCACCCGTCTGCCCGACGGCGGTGAGGCCTGGCCGAACTGGGAGGATTCCGCCGTCCCGCCGCAGCACCTGGCGGACTATCTCCGTGACCTCTACGCCCTGATGGACCGCTACGACCTGCGCGGGATCCCCTTCGGCCACTTCGGTGAGGGCTGCGTGCACCTGCGGATCAGCTTCGACTTCCAGAGCACCGCCGGCGTCGCCGCCTTCCGCGGCTTCATGCAGGAGGCCGCGGCGCTGGTCACCTCCTACGACGGCAGTCTCTCCGGCGAACACGGCGACGGCCGGGCCCGCTCCAGCCTGCTGACCGAGATGTACTCCCCGGAGATGCTGCGGCTGTTCGAGCAGTTCAAGCTGATCTTCGACCCGGACCGGGTCTTCAACCCCGGCGTCCTCGTCTGGCCGGACGAGGTCACCGACGGGCTGCGCATGGACCCGCAGCAGCGGAAATTCGAGATCACCCCGGTCCACAGATTCAGCCGGGACAAGGGCGACTTCGTCAACGCGGTCAACCGGTGTGTGGGCGTGTCCGCCTGCCGCAGCGACGAGGGGGCGATGTGCCCCTCGTTCCAGATCACCGGGGACGAGATCCACTCCACCCGCGGCCGGTCGCGGATCCTGTCGGAGATGTTCCGCGGCGACTCGATCGTCGACGGCTACCGCTCCAGCGAGGTCGAGGAAGCCCTCGACCTGTGCCTGTCCTGCAAGGCCTGCGCCTCGGAATGCCCCGTCAACGTCGACATGGCGACCTACAAGGCCGAATTCCTCAACGAGCACTACAAGGGCCGGATCCGCCCGGCCGCCCACTACATGATGGGTTGGCTGCCGCTGCTCGGACACGTGGCCCACAGGATTCCGCTGCTGCCCCGCCTGGTGGACGCCGCCATGCACACCCCGGGAATCTCCACCGCCCTGGCGAAGGTCGGTGGCCTGGACACCTCCCGGCCGCTGATCAACTTCGCGCACCAGTCGCTGCAGAGCTGGTTCGGGAAACGCAGGGCCTCGTCGCGATCAGCACAGACGGTACAGACGGTACAGACGGCACAGGCGCCGGACCGCGGCACCGTCGTGCTCTGGCCGGATTCGTTCAACTCCTCCCTCGGCACCGGCCCCGCCCGCGCGGCCGTCGAGGTCCTCGAAGCGCTCGGCTTCACCGTCGAGATCCCCGACGGTTTCGTCTGCTGCGGTCTGACCTGGCACTCGACCGGGCAACTGGCGATGACACAGAAGGTCCTCGCCCACACTGCCCGGGTGATGCGGCCCTACCTCGACCGCGGTCTGCCGGTCGTCGGACTGGAACCCTCCTGCACGGTGATGCTCACCGACGAGGCGGCCGAGCTGTCCGACGGTGCCGACATCGCCAGGCTCGCCGCGGCGACCCGCTCCTTCTCCGCCCTCGTCGCCCCGGTCATCCGCGAACTGGTGGATGCCGGCACCTTGGTCCCGGGGGACACCACCGCCCTGACCCAGATCCACTGCCACGAGCGGTCGCTCGGCGACCCGCAGGATTCGGCGGATGTGCTCGCCGCACTCGGCGTCCACGAGTCGCGGATCGAGACCGGCTGCTGCGGCCTCGCCGGCAACTGGGGCTTCGAGAAGGGGCACGCGGAGATGTCCCTCGCGCTCGGCGAGCGGGAACTGTTCCCGAAGGTCCGCGAGGCGACCGGCGAGGTCATCGCCGACGGTTTCTCCTGCCGCACCCAGATCAGTCAGGGCACCGGAAGGACCGCGAAGCACATCGCCGAAGTCGTCCGGGACATCCTCGCCGGGCAGGGGTACTGCGCCGGGGTGTGACCCCTGCCGTGACCCCTACCTTGCGCCCTGCAGCTGACGCCGCGCCCGGCGCAGTGCCCAGGACGCCTGCTCGGTCTGCCATGCCAGGTCTTTGCCCAGCTGGGCGAAGGCCTCGTCGAGGTCGATGAAGCGCTTCGTCATCCGGGCCCGGAGGGCCTCGACGGCGGCGTTGATGTGGTGGGTGCGGTCTTCTTCGGTGATGGTGTGCACGGCGTCCTGTCATCCTTTCCGTTCCGCCCCCGCCTTCACGTGTGAAGCCAGGGGATACATGTCAAAGGTTAGCCTGCGTACATGTTGGCACAGCTACGGGGCCGGTGTCCCGCAGAATGGAAACACTTTCACCATGCGAAAGAACGGGGGTGCAGGAGAGGGGTGTTCTCCGACGCGTACCCTCGGCCGCTATGAGCCCCGCCACCGGCCTCACCACGCCCCGTACCCAAGAATTCCACACCACCGTCGCGTACCCGGCCGCCGACGTCTGGGACTGGCACACCCGGCCCGGCGCCGTCGTCCGCCTGACCCCCGGCGCCGCACACATGCAGGTCACCGGGGAGGCGGACAACCTGCGCGACGGCACCACCACCTTCCGCCTCCCCGGCGGCCTGCACTGGACCGCCCGGCACGACCCCGCCGGCTTCCGGGCCGGGCACCGGTTCACCGACGTGTGCGTCAACCCGCCGGCGAACCTCACCGGCTGGCGCCACGAGCACCTCATCGCCCCCGCCGACGGGGAGGCCGACGGTACCGCCACCGGCACCGCCACCACCACCGTCACCGACCGGATCACCGCGCGCGTCCCCGCCGCCCTGCTCCGTCGCATCATCGGCTACCGGGGCCGGCAGCTCACCGCCGACCTCACCCACCTCGCCGACCTGCGGCACCTCGACACACCCGCGCGCACCATCGCCGTCACCGGACCCACCGGGCTCGTCGGCACCCGCCTCGTCGCCCTGCTGCGCACCGCCGGCCACACCGTCATCCCGCTGTCGCGCCACGAGGTCCCCGGCGGCCGCCGCTGGAACCCCGCCGCCCCCGCCCCCGACCTGCTGACCGGGGTCGATACCGTCATCCACCTCGCCGGTGCCCCGATCTTCGGCCGCTTCACCGACACCCACCGCGCCGCCGTCCGCGACTCACGGGTCGGCCCCACCCGCCGGCTCGCCGAGCTCGCCGCCACCTCCGGCGTGACGACCTTCGTCAGCGCCTCCGCCGTCGGCTTCTACGGGGCGCGGCGTCCGGAACCGGTGGGGGAGGACGCCCCACGCGGCGACGGTTTCCTCGCCGACGTTGTCAGAGACTGGGAGGCCGACTGCGACCCCGCCCGCCGGGCCGGCCTGCGCGTCGTGAACATCCGCACCGGGCTCGTCCTGGCGGGTGGATCGCCGCTGCTCACCCTGCTGGCGGCGTCTTCCCGTGCCGGCGGCGGACGCCTCGGCGCAGGAACACAGCACTTCCCCTGGATCGGCATCGACGACCTCACCGACATCTACCACCGGGCCGCCGTCGACCCGACCCTGTCCGGACCGGTCAACGCCGTCGCCCCGGAGGACATCACTGAAGCGGAGTTCGCCGCGACCCTCGCCGACCTGCAGCGCGTCCGCGTGCCGCTGCGGATCCCCGTGCCGGCGGCCGGCCCACGGATCCTGCTGGGCGCCCTCGGCGCCGACGAACTCGCACTGGCCGACCAGCACACCCGCCCGGACGTGCTGGAACGCGCCGGCCAGCCGTTCCGCACCGCCACCGTGCGCGACCTGCTCCGCCACGAACTCGGCTGACCGTCACAGACCACTGCGGACCCCCGTCACGGACGCGCCCCGGTTCCGCTCACCGCGAACCGATCGGACGCCCCCGCGGTGCCCGCGGTGGCAAGGTGTGCCCATGACCGCGCAGACACCGGCCGGACAACCCGGACAACCCGGACAACCCGGACAACCCCACCTCGGACGGGTGATCGCGGCGTCCCTGCTCGGCACGACGGTCGAGTGGTACGACTTCTTCCTGTACTCCACCGCCGCCGCGGTCGTGTTCAACAGGCTGTTCTTCCCGGACGCCAGTTCCTTCGTCGGCACCATGCTCAGCTTCGCCACCTTCGCCGTCGGCTTCGTGATGCGTCCGGTCGGCGGGCTGGTCTTCGGCCACATCGGGGACCGGATCGGACGCCGCCGCACCCTCGCGCTCACCATGGCCCTCATGGGCGTCGCCACCACACTCATGGGTGCACTGCCCACCGCCGACCAGGTGGGCGTCCTCGCCCCGGTGCTGCTCCTGCTGCTTCGCATCGTGCAGGGCTTCGCCCTCGGCGGCGAATGGGCCGGCGCCGTCCTGCTCGCCGTCGAACACGCCCCCGACGGGAAGAAAGGGCGCTTCGGCGCCGTCCCCCAGATCGGACTCGCCCTCGGGCTGGGTCTCGGGACCGCCGTCTTCGCCCTGCTGCAGGCCGTCTTCGACGACGACCGGTTCCTCGCCTACGGCTGGCGCATCGCCTTCGGCATCTCGGTCATCCTCGTCATCGTCGGGGTGGTGGTGCGCCTCGCCGTCGACGAGACCCCCGCCTTCGTCGCCGCGCAGCGGCACCTCAACACCCGTCGCGCCCCGGTCCGCCTGCTGCTCACCGACCCGCAGCTGCGGAAGAACACCCTCGCCGGCTGCCTGGCCCGCTGGGGCGAGGGCAGCTCCTTCAACACGTGGGGCGTGTTCGTCATCACCTACGCCACCGCCAGCCTGGCGATGGACCAGGTACAGGTACTCCTCGCCGTCGCCGTCGCCGCCGGGGTGATGGCCGTCGTCATCCCGCTGGCCGGCATCCTCGTCGACCGGTACAGTCCCGCGCTCATCTACGGGGTGGGTATCGCCCTGTACGGGGTGGCCGTGATCCCGGTGTTCGCGCTGATCCACACGGCGTCCGTCGTATGGCTGGTGATCGGCCTGGTCGTCGTCTTCGGCCTCGTCCACGGCCTGTTCTACTCCGCCCAGGGCACCTTCTTCGCCGAACTGTTCCCCACCGAGGTGCGCTACACCGGACTGTCGGTCGTCTACCAGTTCTCCGGCATCTACGCCTCGGGGATCACCCCGATGATCCTCACCGCACTGATGCACTCCAGCGGCGGGGAACCGTGGACGGCCGCCGGGTACCTCGCGGTCACCGCGGTCATCTCGGTGGCGGCGACGGTGTGGGCGGCCCGGTTGACGGCGTCCTCCCGGTGGGCGGGCCAGGCGCTGCACGAGGGGACGACCGTGGCGGGGGAGGCCCCGCGTGAGACGGTGGGCGTGCCACAGTGAGGTGACACAGCGCACAGTGCGACGTAGGGTCGGGGGCAACCGACGGACGAATCCGTTCCACCGACACTCCACGGAGGTCACCATGAACAGTCAGCTCGGCTATCTCGGCTTCATCATCCGACGCATCCTCACCCGCCGGACGCGGGTCCGGCACCTGCGGGCCGCCTGACGTCACCCCCGCCGCGGGGACGCGCCTAGACTCGGCCTGAGATACTCATGCCGACAATTCAGACTGACCCGCACATCACCACCGCCCTGACCGGCGCCTCCACCACCCCGTACTGGCTCGACTCGGTCGAGCTGCCCGACCCGCAGCCCCCGCTGCGCGGCCACACCACCGCCGACCTCGTCATCGTCGGCGGCGGCTTCACCGGCCTGTGGACCGCCCTCCAGGCCGTCGAACAGGACGAGGCACAGGACGAATCGCAGGACGCCGCCTCCGGGCGCGCCCGCCACATCGTCCTCCTCGAAGGGACCGAGACCGGCTGGGCGGCGTCCGGCAGAAACGGCGGATTCTGCTCCGCCAGCCTCACCCACGGGGTCGCCAACGGCATCCACCACTTTCCCGACGAGGCCGCCCGGCTCAACGAGCTCGGACTGGCCAACCTCGACGCGATCCAGGAGACCGTCGCCCGCCTCGGCATCGACTGCGACTTCGAGCGCACCGGGGAAATCTCCCTCGCCTTCGAGGACTGGCAGGTCGAGCAGCTGAAGAAGGCCGACGACCCGGCGCACGGCTACCACTACCTCGACGCCGACGAGGTCCGCGACCACATCCACGCCGCCGGCGCCCTCGGCGGCCTGCTCGACGAACGCAACAACGCCCTGCTCCACCCCGCGAAACTGGTCCTCGGACTCCGACGGGTACTGCTGGAGAAGGGCGTGGAGATCCACGAACACTCGCTGGTCAAGGACCTGCGGGAGGTGGAGTCCGGTACCGCGGTCGCCGTGGAGACCGACCTCGGCTCCGTCACCGCGCCGGCGGTCGCGCTGGCCACCAACGTCTTCCCGTCGCTGCTGAAGAAAGTCGCCCTGCACACCGTGCCGGTCTACGACTACGCCCTGATGACCCAGCCGCTCACCGACGCCCAGCTGGACGCCGTCGGCTGGGCGGGCAGGGAAGGCCTCGACGACGTCACCAACCGCTTCCACTACTTCCGGCTCACCGCCGACAACCGCATCCTGTGGGGCGGGTGGGACGCCGTCTACCACTTCGGCAAGAAGGTCCTGCCGAAGTACGACCAGCGTCCGGAGACCTTCGAGACGTTGGCCGGGCAGTTCTACGCGATGTTCCCGCAGCTCGACGGCACCTCGCCGGAAGCCGTCGACGGGGGAGTGGTGTTCAGCAACAAGTGGGGCGGCGCGATCGACACCTGCTCCCGGTTCTTCCCCTTCTTCACCACCGCCTTCCACGGCAGGGTCGCCTACACCGCCGGATTCACCGGCCTGGGGGTGGGCGCCTCCCGCTTCGCCGGCCGGGTGATGCTTGACCTGCTGTCGGGGGAGAGGACCGAGCTGACGGAACTGGCGATGGTGAAGAAGCTGCCGAAGCCGTTCCCGCCGGAGCCCGTCGCCTGGCTCAGCGTGCAACTGATGACGAAGGCACTGGTGAAGGCGGACCAGAATGAGGGACGCCGTGGGCCGTTCCTCAAGGTGATGGACGCCCTGAAGATGGGCTTCGACAGCTGACCCCGGCTGATCCGGGTCAGCTCGGGATACCCCGCGTCACCGGTTCGGGTAGCGGACCGGGTCGGCGAGGATGTCGCGTGCGGCGCCGACGAACGCCTGCGCCCGCTCGGTGAGCCGGGAGGCGGACGGCGCGAGCGCCACGACATTCAGCGGCCCGTGGTCGCAGGCCAGCTCCGCGGGCACATAGGAGATCCCCTCGTAACTCACCGGCTGCAGCGTCCGCTGGGTGAGCAGTGAATACCCCAGACCCCGGGCCACGAGACCACGGATGACCTCGAAATCCCCGGTCCGGTAACGCACATCGGGCTCCACCCCCTCGGCACCGAACAGGGACAGGAAGTACTGGTCGGCGGGCTCCAGGTCGAACAGGATCAGCGGGTCCTCCGCAAGGTCCGGCAGCGCGACCGGACCGGTCCCCGCCAGCCGGTGGGAGTCCGGCAGCAGCACATACGGCGGGAACGCGCCCAACGGGAGCAGCGTCCCGCGGTCGGGGAGGTCGTCCTTGAACGGGTAGTCGTACACCACCAGCAGGTCGAACCGCCCCAGCGCGAAACCCTCGAGCAGTTCGCTACGGGAGCCCTCGGCGAATCTCACCGTCAGATCAGGGAAATGCTCCGAGAACTCCGCGATGATGCGGGGCAGCAGCAGCGGGGCGATCGTCGAATAACAGCCGACGGTCAGCGTGCCGGAGACCGCACTGCCCAGCGCAGTGGCGTTGTGCTCCAGGTCCTCCGCCTCGCGCAGCAGGGACCGGGCCCGGCCGAGGACGGTGCGGCCCTCCCCGGTCAGCGACAGGCCACGGGCGTGCCGGGTGAACAGCCGGACGCCCAGCGTGCTCTCCAGCTCCGTGACCGTGGTGGAGACCGCGGAGGCGGAGAGGTACAGGTGCTGGGCGGCGGCGGTGATACTTCCCGCATCGGCGACGGCGACGAAGTAGTCCAGCTGGCGGAGGGTGATGGTCACTGTTACACGGTACCGTCAGCGGGTCGCGGCGCCCTGCGGCTCGGGTTCGGGTTCGTCGTCGGACCGGGTGGCCGGTGCAGTGGCCGACGCGGCGTCCGGTGCAGCGTCCGGTGCAGCATTCGGTTCCTTGTCGGCGATGAAGCCGATCCCCTTCGTCTCCGGCATGGAGGAGACGGTGATGAGGCCGACGACGGCGACGATCATGAGGGTGAAGGCGGGCACCATGATGTTGCCGGTCCAGTCGATCAGCCAGGTGTTGACGTAGGGCAGCGTCCCGGCGAAGAGGGCGCCGGCGATGCTGTAGGCCATCGACAGTCCGGACTGGCGCGTCCGGGTCGGGAACAGTTCGGCGACGGCCGAGGTGTGGGTACCGAGGATGAGCGCGAGCACGGCGGAGAGCACGAAGGTCGAGCAGAAACCGGCGACGGCGGTGCCCTGGTTCATCCACTGGAACATCGGCCAGGACAGCACCAGCAGCAGGACGCCGGCGGTGAGGAGAACAGGCTTGCGTCCCCACCGGTCGGCGGCCTTACCGGACAGCGGGATGATCACTGCGGCGGTGAGGGAGGCGATCACTGAAAGTCGGGCGGCGGTCCCGGCGTTGAAGCCGACCGTGTCCTCCTGGTAGGTGAGCAGGTAGGTGAGCACCACGTAGAACGTGCAGTTCATGAAGATCTCCACACCGACGGTCTGGAAGAACTGCTTCCTGTTGTGCTGGAAGACCTCCTTGATCGGGGCGGTCGGGACCTCCTCGGCCTCCTCCAGGGCCCGGTAGTCGGGCGTGTCCTCGATCGTCGTACGGATGTAGTAGCCGACGGCGGCGAGCGGGACGGTGATGAGGAAGGGGATCCGCCACGCCCAGTCGGTGACGGTCCGGTCGTCGAAGACGGCGAAGAGGACCGCGACGACACCGGAGGCGAGCAGGAATCCCATGACGGAACCGAACTCGATCCACGAGCAGTTGAAACCGCGCTTCGTCGGCCTCGAGTACTCGGCGAGGAAGGCCGTGGCGGAGCCGAACTCGCCGCCGGCGGCGATGCCCTGGATGATGCGGCCGACGACGAGCAGCACCGGCGCCCAGACACCGATCGAGTCGTAGGAGGGGGTCAGGCCGAGCATCAGGGTGCCGAGCGCCATCATGATGATGACGACCGACAGGGTCTTCTTGCGGCCGAGGGTGTCCCCGAGGTGGCCGAAGATCAGCGAGCCGACCGGGCGGAAGAAGAACGCGACGGCGAAGACGCCGAAGACGGCGAGCAGGCCGGTGGCGCCGCCGGCGTCGGGGAAGAACACGTCGGAGATGGTCGTGGCCAGGTAGGCGTACACGGCCCAGTCGAACCAGTGCACCAGCACGCCGACGGAACCGGCGACGATACTCCGGCGCAGCGTGGCACTGTCCACGTCATGTGGATCCGTACTGTGCGGATCCCGGGTGGGGGTGGTGGCGGTCATGGAGCCTCCTTGTCGAATAATCCGGAATCGTCAGGGAATTCCGGCTTCAGGGGGCTAATGCTAAATTGCGCCGACTGTGTTGGCCATCACAATTATCCGAATGAGGGTTCGCATAATCTGAAGACACATTCCGGAAACAATGAAGCATCATTCCTGTGACAGAGTGTCCCGGCAGGCGTCGAGAAAAGCCTGCCCCTTCCGGGACAGCGGTTCACCCGACCGGTGGGCGACCCCGGTCTGCAGCCGGGAGCGCACCCCGTCGATCGGCAGCCGGACCAGGTGGCGTCCGTCGTTGGTGAGATCGTGGGCGGGACGCTGGTTGAGGATCGTGTAGCCGTGGCCGCGGGCCACCATCGACCGCACCACCTCCATCGACTCGAACCGCTGGTGGATGAGCGGCCGCAGATGGGCGTCCCGGAACAGCGACAGGAAGTAGTTGGTGGACTTGTCCATGTCCAGCAGGACCAGGGGGCGGGACGCCAGCTCGGCCAGGGTCACCGAGGTCCGCCGCGCCAGCGGGTCGTCGGCGGCGACCGCCGCGTAGATCGGCGCCTCGATGATGCGCTCGAAATCGATGCCGCGGCCGTAGTCGAAGTCGTAGGTGAGGGCGACCTCGATCTCGCGGCGCTGCAGCAGGGAGACCACCTGGTCACCCGTCACCTCCCGGATGGTGCAGGTCAGTCCGGGTGAGGAGGACTGCAGCCGTTCGAGGACCTCCGGCAGCCAGTAGGGGGCGAGGGTGGTGAAGCAGCCGGCGGTGAGGGATCCGCTGAGCTGGCCGGGGGAGAGGGCGCCCACCGCCTCGTCGACCGAGTCGAGGACCCGCAGCGCCGCGGTGTGGAAGGCGTGGCCCTGTTCGGTGAGCAGCACACCCCGGGAGCGGCGCCGGATGAACAGCGTGGCGCCGAGGGTCTTCTCCAGCTGGTGCATGGCGGTGCTCACCGCGGACTGGGCGACGAACAGTTCGTCGGCGGCTGCGGTCATCGACCCGAGCTCGGCGACGCGGGCGAAGTAGCGCAGCTGGGTGAGGGTCAGGGCGTCGCGGGATTTCGGCATGGTGCGCTCCTCGGTCGATACCTGCAGGTGATGTGTAACAGAATTGTAAATCAATTTAAGTGATGCAGAATCTCATTAAATCATGGTTGCTATGTCGCGGTGTGCTGCAGACACTGAATTCCATGACAACCCCTGACACATCCCCAGCAGCCGGCCCTGTATCCGGCACAGCATTCGACACGGCAGCCGGCGCCGAAAAGACCGAGGTCGTCGTCATCGGCGGCGGCCAGTCCGGCATCGCCACCAGTGAGCACCTCACCACCGCCGGAATTCCCCACATCGTCCTGGAACGCGACCGCATCGCCGAGAAGTGGCGCACCGGCCGGTGGGATTCCCTCTGCGCCAACGGCCCCGCCTGGCACGACCGCTTCCCGGGCCTCACCTTCGACGCCCCCACCGCCTCCGGGGCCGCACCGGTCGACCCGGACGAGTTCGCCCACCACGACCGCGTCGCACAGTACTTCGAGGACTACGCCGCCCTCATCGGCGCCCCGCTGCGTACCGGGGTGGAGGTCATCTCCGTCACCCCGCGCACCGGCGAGGGCGGCTACCTGGTCACCACCCGGCAGACCGCCACCGGTGACCTGGGCCGGATCATCGCCGACCACGTCGTCGCCGCCACCGGCCCGTTCCAGACCCCCGTCATCCCGCCGGTCATCCCGGCGACCGTCGCGGAGCGGCGGGGCATCACCCAGATCCACTCCGCCGACTACGACAACCCGGAGCAGCTCGCCGACGGCGGCGTCCTCGTCGTCGGCGCCGGCTCCTCCGGACTCCAGATCGCCGTCGAGCTCAACAGGGCCGGCCGCGACGTCACCCTCGCCGTCGGCGAACACGACCGCCCGCCGCGCCGGTACCGCGGCCGGGACAACGTGTGGTGGCTCGGCGTGCTCGGCAAGTGGGACATGGCCGCGCCGCCGGTCGGCGCGGAGCACGTCACCATCGCCGTCACCGGTGCCGACGGCGGCTACACCGTCGACTTCCGCGACCTCGCCGCCGACGGCATCCACCTGGTCGGCCGTGCCGAGGCCTGCGACGACCGGGGCGTCCTGCGCATCCGGGAGGACCTCGCCGACAACATCCACGCCGGCGACCGCAACCTCCTCGAACTCTTCGCCGACGCGGACGCCTACATCGCCGCCAACGGTCTGGACCTGCCCGAGGAGCCGGAGGCGTGGGTCCTCGGCCCCGACCCGGCCGACGTCACCGACCCCACCCTGGAACTCGACCTCGCCGCCGCCGGCATCACCACCGTCATCTGGGCGACCGGCTACGGCGTCGACTACTCGTGGCTGCAGGTCGACGGCGTGCTCGACACCGCCGGACGCCCCGCCCACCAGCGTGGCGTGAGCCCCGTCAACGGGGTGTACTTCGTCGGCCTGCCGTGGCTGTCGCGCCGCGGCTCCAGCTTCATCTGGGGCTGCTGGCACGACGCGAAGTACGTCGTCGACGAGATCCAGATCCAGCGCGGCTACGCCGCCTACCGCCCCACCCCCGCCACCGCACAGGAGACCATCCGATGAAGCACACCCGCATCCGCCCGTTCAACACCGCCGACACCTACCCGGAGCAGAACCTCGACAACGACCTCTGCCAGGCCGTCGTCGCGAACGGGGTGGTGTACCTCCGCGGCCAGATCGGCCAGGACCTCGACACCCGCGAGAACGTCGGCGTCGGCGACGTCGAGGCCCAGGCGGAGAAGGCGATGGCGAACATCGCCATGCTCATGGAGGAGGCCGGCGGCACCCTCGAGGACATCGTCAAGGTCACCGTCTACCTCGTCGACATCCGCTACCGCGAAGCCGTCTACCGCGTCATGGGCCGCTGGCTCAAGGGCGTGCACCCGGTCTCCACCGGCCTCGTCGTCTCCGCCCTGGCCCGCCCGGAATGGCTCGTCGAGATCGACGCGACGGCGGTGCTGTAGATGACCTTCTCCATCGTCGCCCGCGAGGTCGCCCCCGACGGCTCCGTGGCCTTCGGCATGGCCGTCAGCTCCTCCTCGCCCGCGGTCGCCGCCCGCTGCCTGCACCTGCGTGGCGGGGTCGGCGCCGTCGCCTCGCAGAACATCACCGACCCGCGGTTCGGCGGATTCCTGCTGGACGCCCTCGCTTCCGGGGCGTCCGCCGACGGGGCACTGGACGCCCTGCGTGCCGCCGACACCACCCTCGACTACCGCCAGATCAGCGTCCTCGGCCCGACCGGCGCCCCGGTCGCCTGGTCCGGACCGCACACCCTCGGCACCTACGCCTCGGCCGTCGGGCAGGACGCCGTCTGCGCCGGCAACATGCTCGCCGACGACCGGGTCCCGGCGCAGATGCTGGCCGCCTTCGACGCCGCGGACGGGGACCTGGAGACCCGGCTGCTCACCGCGATGCAGGCCGGCCTCGCCGCCGGCGGCGAAGCGGGCCCGGTGCACTCCGCAGGACTGGCCGTCATCCGCGGCGCCGGCTGGGCGGAGACCGATCTGCGGGTCGACTGGTCGGAGACCCCGCTCGGCGACCTCGCCGCCCTGCTGGAACTCTGGCTGCCGCAGCGGGACGACTATGTCGCCCGCGGCACCGACCCGGCGTCCTCCCCCTCCTACGGGGTGCCCGGCGATGAGTGAGGTGGATGACCGCAAGGCCGCCCTGCAGGCGCGGATCGCCGAACTGCAGCCGTCGCTGGTGGACCTGTCGGAGTGGCTGCACGCCCACCCGGAGACCGCCTGGCAGGAACACGCCTCCGCCGCCCGGTGCGCCGCCTACCTGCGCGACCACGGCTTCGCGGTCGAGGAGAACTACGTCGGACTCGAGACCGCCTTCCACGCCGTCGCCGGCTCCGGCCCGTTCCGGCTCGCCCTCATGGCCGAGTACGACGCCCTGCCCAACATCGGTCACGCCTGCGGCCACAACCTCATCGCCACGATGTCGCTGGGCGCCGCCGTGGCGCTGGCGGAGAGCGCCGACGACCTCGGCCTGACCGTCGAGGTCTTCGGCACCCCGGCCGAGGAAGGCGGCGGCGGCAAGATCGAGATGCTCGACCGCGGGGCCTTCGACGGTCTCGGGTTCGCCATGATGGTCCACCCCGCCCCCGTCGACGTCGTCCGCGCCCGGCCGTTCGCCGTGGAGCACTGGGAGATCACCTACACCGGCCACGCCTCCCACGCCGGGTCCTACCCGACCGAGGGCGTGAACGCGGCGGACGCCTTCACCGTCGCCGAGGTGGCCGTCGGACTGCTGCGCCAGCAGCTCCCCGCCTCGGTCCGGGTGCACGGCATCGTCACCCACGCCGGGGACGCCCCCAACGCCATCCCCGGGAAGACCCGTGGACGCTGGTACGTCCGCGCCGGGGACATGGCCGAACTGGCGGAGACCGCTGAGAAGGTGAAGAACTGCTTCCGCGCCGGCGCGCTGGCCACCGGGTGCGAGGTGGAGATCGTGGACGAGTCGAAGCCGTACTCCGACATGCGGACCTGCGAGGATGCCCTCGGGTTCTACCGTGCCAACGCCACCGCCCTCGGCCGGGACCTGCACACCGAAGGCGACGACCCGGCGGCGGAGATGTGCCGCGCCTCCACCGATTTCGCCAACGTCTCCTGGGCGGTGCCGGCGATCCACCCGTACATCGGGGTGGACTCGTTCCCGGTGCTCAACCACCAGGCCGAGTTCGCGGACGCCTGTGTCGGGGCGGTGGCAGAGCGGACACTGCTCGACGGGGCCACGGCGATGGCCTGGACCGCGGTGGACGTGGCTGAGTCCGTGGCAGGGTCCGTGGCTGCGTCCTCGGCAGGGTCCGACGCGAGCTGACCCGGATCTGCCGGTTTCGTCCGGCGAATCCGCCCGATCCGGGTCAGCTCGGGACAACCCGGGACATCCCGGGTCATTCCGGGACGCCCCGGGTCACCCTGACCCGTCACACCTCCGGATACCATTCCTGCACCGGCCGGTCCGTGTCGAGCGCCTCGTCCCCGCGGCGTCCCCGGTCGTGTGCCAGCGTGAACCGGACGGTGTCCGCCACCTCCGCCCCCACGTACTCCGGCAGGTTCTTCACCGCATGATCCGGATAGCGCAGCAGTAACCATCCCCACCTGGTCACCTGATTGCCCTTGTGCCGGTCCCTGACGAAGGCGGACTTCCTGGCCTTCCCCTCACCGTGGAAGGCGTAACTGTCGATCTCGACGAGGACGCGTGCCTCCCGGATCATCACGTCGAACCAGTACCCCCGGAACAGCTTGTTCGTCTCGACGGTGACCGTCCCCGCGTCCACCTCCGCCGCCAGCGCCTTCCTGATGGCGGTCACCGCCGTCTGCTCCAGCTGGCTCGCCGTACCCAGAACCACTGTGCGCAGCACCGGCTCCAGCAGCGTCCGCTCCCGCCGCGACAACTGCGCCAGGTCCTCCTCGAGCCGGCGCGAGCCCGTGAATCCGGCGTAGCCGTTCTCCAGGACGCGCACGGCGTCCGGTTCCGGGAGGTCGAGGGCGACCAGCACCGGGGCGGCGACGGTCGTCCAGCCGACCTGCCTGGTGGGCCGGCCCACCCGTCGGCGGATGTCGATGAGGTGGTCACGGTGCCGGTTGGTCGGGTGTTCCGCCGTCGCCGGCCACGTCATCGGGAGCGCCCGGTAGAGGAACGCGGCGGTGCGTCCGGTGAAGGTGATGCCCGGGTATCCCCGGGCCAGCGCCTGGAGTATCAGGTGCGCGTCGTCGTCCGTGACGTAGAGTCCCCGTCTGATCACGTGGAGTTTCTTCTGCTCCACCGCTGCGGACACCTTTCCCCGGTCCAGTCCCGCCGCGCGCAGGTCCGCCGTCGTCCAGATGCGTCTGTTGCCGTCCATGGTTCCCCCACCCCGTTGTGTGGGGCCACCGTACCGTGCGGTGACGCGAGCTGACCCGGATCTGCCGGAATTCCCCGACGATCCTGTCCGATCCGGGTCAGTTCGGAGACGCCGGACGCCGCACTTGGTGACCGTTACCGGACGCCGCAACACAGGTGTCACCGCGCTGTAACACCCGACAGGAACACTGTCCGGCATGACCGTTTCCTCCCACGACACCCCGGACCTGCCGCATCCGGTCGATCAGCGACCACCACTGGGCCGGCTGATCATCCTGGGTCTCCAGCACGTGCTGGCGATGTACGCGGGGGCGGTCGCCGTCCCCCTGATCGTCGGCGGCGCCCTGATCCAGGCCGGCCAGTTCAATGCCGGGGACCTGCACCACCTCGTCGTCGCCGACCTGTTCGTCGCCGGCATCGCCTCGGTGGTCCAGTCCGTCGGCCTGTGGCGGTTCGGCGCGAAACTGCCGCTCATGCAGGGGGTGAGTTTCGTCGCCGTCGCCCCGATGATCTCCATCGGCTCGGAACACGGCGTGACGGCGATCTACGGCTCGGTGATCGTCACCGGTGTGGTGATGATCCTCGTCGCCCCACTGTTCGCGAAGATCGTCCGCTACTTCCCGCCCCTGGTCACCGGAACCATCATCACGGTCGTCGGCCTGTCACTGCTGTCCGTCGCCTCCGGCTGGGTGTTCAACAGTTCCGCGGCCGAGTCCGACCAGGGCACCACGCAGAACTTCATCCTCGCCATCATCGCCCTGGTCGTGGTGATCCTCATCCACCGCTTCGCCCCGCCGGCGTTCCGGTCACTCGCCGTGCTCGGCGGCATCATTGTCGGCACCGTCGTCGGCCAGTTCCTCGGCGCGACCGACTGGTCGCAGGTCGGCCCGGCGGAGTGGGTCGGGGTGCCCACCCCGTTCCAGTTCGGCGCCCCCACGTTCGAGATCGCCTCGATCCTGACGATGGTGCTCGTCGGTCTGGTCATCATGACCGAGACCACCGGCGACATCATCGCGATCGGCGATGTCGTGAAGAAACCCGTCGACGGGAAGACCCTGTCGGACGGCCTGCGTGCCGACGGCCTGTCCACCGTCCTCGGCGGCATCTTCAACACGTTCCCCTACACGGCTTTCGCCCAGAACGTCGGGCTGGTGTCCCTGTCCCGCATCGCCTCACGCTACGTCGTCACCGCCGCCGGTGTGATCCTGGTGCTGCTCGGCCTGCTGCCGAAGATGGGTGCGGTCGTCACCGGCATCCCGGCCCCCGTCCTCGGTGGTGCGGGAGTGGCACTGTTCGGCATGGTCACGGCGTCCGGAATCAGGACGCTGTCCACGGTCGCGTGGAATGAGACCCGTGCCCTCATCGTCGGCGTGTCCGTTGCCGTGGCGATGCTGCCCAGCGTGCAGCCCGGACTGTACGGGAAGCTGCCCGATGAACTCGGCATGATCCTGGATTCCGGCATCTCCGCCGGTGCCGTCGTCGTCATCGTGCTGAACCTGCTGCTCAACCGGCAGGACGGCGGGCACCTCGCCCCGGCACCGGCGGGGAAGGAGCCGTCGGAGAAACTGGGTCCGACCGGGGACTCGGAATCCTATGAGGTGGTCCTCAACAACTCCGAACGTGCTGCGGCGTGGGCCGAGCGCAAGGCGGCGGAGGCCCGCATCGCCGTGGCGGAGGCACGTGACGCGCAGGTGCGGGCCGCGGAGATCCGGGCGGCGGAGGGCAGCAGATGATCCGGAATGTCCACCCCCGACCCCGCCGAGCCCCCATACTGGAGCTGTGATGTACACCCTGCACACCGGCCATGTCGTCACCCCGCTCACCGGGGTGGACGACCTCCTCGACCTGCCCGGCGGGGGTGTCGTCGTCGACCGCTCCGACGGCACCGTGGAGGCGGTGGGGAAGGCGTCCGACCTGCGCAAGGCCTACCCGGACGCCACTGTCGCCGACCACGGCGACCGTCTCATCGTCCCCGGCTTCGTCGACTGCCACGTCCATTACCCGCAGCTCGGCATGATCGCCTCACCCGGTGAGGAACTGCTCGACTGGCTCGACCGCTACACCTTCCCCGCCGAGGCACGGTTCGCCGACGAGGCATGGGCGCAGACCCGCGCCCGCCTGTTCACCGACCAGCTCATCGCCCACGGTGTGACGACCGCCTGCGTGTTCTCCACCGTGCACAAGGGCAGTGCGGACGCCCTGTTCCGCGCCGCCCACGACCGCAACCTCCGGATCATCACCGGCAAGACCTGCATGGACCGCAACGCCCCCGACGAGCTGCTCGACACCCCCGACAGTGCCGTCGCCGACAGTCTCGACCTGCTGGAACGCTGGCACGGGGTGGGGCGCCTCGAATACGCGGTCTCCCCGCGGTTCGCCCCGACCTCCTCGGACGCCCAGCTGCGTGCCCTCGGCGAACTCGCCGCCGCCCACCCCGACGTCGTCATCCAGACGCACCTCGCGGAGAACCTCGGCGAGTGCCGGTGGGTCGCCGAACTCTTCCCGGACGCCGCCGACTACACCGACGTCTACGATGCCGCCGGACTCGTCCGCCGTCGTGCGGTCTTCGGCCACGCCGTCCACCTCTCCGACCGGGAGACCGGACGCCTCGCCGAGGCGCACGCCTCCCTCGCACACTGCCCGACGTCCAACAGTTTCCTCGGCTCCGGACTGTTCCCGCTGCACGACACCGCCTTCGCCGGTGGTGACGACCTGCGCATCGGCCTCGGCTCCGATGTCGGCGCCGGCACCTCGCTGTCACCGCTGACCACCGCGGGGGAGGCCTACAAGGTCTCCCGGCTGCTCGGCTCCCCGTTGTCCGTCGCCGAACTGCTGCGGCTGTCCACCCTCGGCGGTGCGGAGGCACTGGGCGTGGCGGACTCGGTCGGCAGCCTCGAGGTGGGCAAGGACGCCGATCTCGTCGTTCTCGACCCGGCCTCCTCACCCGTGCTCGAGCAACGCGCCGAGCAGTGCACCACCACCGCGGAGCTCCTGTTCGCGCTGATGATCCTCGGCGACGACCGGGCGGTCAGTGCCGTCGCCGTCGCAGGCGACACCGTCGACAGGGCCGCATAATGGGGACCATGGCCTTCACTCTCGCGGACTTCAACGCCGCCCCCGTCGACCGGTTGACCACGGACCTCGCGGACCTGTTCGGCAGCCCCGCACTGGCGGAATCGGTGGCGGCGTCCCGCCCGTACGACAGTGTCGACCAGCTGTGCGCCACGGCGTCCGCCCTGCTCACCGCGCAGGACCGGGAGAGTCGGCGGACCGTGTGCGACGCGGTCAACGCCCACCCCCCGATCGGCGGGACGGTCGCCGCCGGCACCCGGTCGGCCAGCGAGCAGGCGGCGGCGCTCGGCGCGACCGGGGACGCCGAGCTCGACGCCCTGCGGGACCTGCAGCCCCGCTACCGGGAACAGTTCGGCTGGAACTACCTGGTCCGCGCGGCCGGGCGCTCCGCCCGGGAGATCCGTGACGACCTGCTCGCCCGGCTGGACAACGCGCCGGCCGACGAATGGCCCGTCACCGTCGCCAACCTGGACGCCATCAACCAGCTGCGCCTGCGCGGCTGGATCACCGGGTAACCGGAGAGAAGAACAGAGAAGAGTAGAACCATGAGCCTGTCCACCCACTGCCTCGACACCACCACCGGACGCCCCGCGGAAGGCCTCCAGGTCGAACTGGTCGCACTGACGGTGCACAAGACCGGAGCGGAGGTGACCGCCGGGACCGAGGTGCTCGAATCCGCCACCACGGACGCCGACGGGCGCTACCGCTTCGTCACCGACCCGGAGCCCGGGACGTACCGGCTACGCTTCCTCACCGGCGACCACCTGGCGGCGCAGGGGCGGGAGACCCTGTACCCGTGGGTCGACGTGACCTTCACCGTCGACGATCCGGCGGACCACCCGGACGCCCCGCGGCACCTGCACATCCCGCTGCTGCTCAACCCGTTCGGTTACTCCACCTACCGCGGCAGCTGAGCGAAAAGCCCGGCCCGCCCGACCGCGCCCGACCGCGCCCCAAAGTTAGTCCGGGGAGAGGTCACGATCCGGCCTCCGGAGTGACCTCTCCCCGGACTAACTTCCGGACCCGCCGTCGCGCGCACGAGCGATCGACGCAGTGACCTGCTCCATCATCTCCGCCACATCGCGCATCAGCGCCGCATCGACCCGCACCGCCTCCCACCCGAGGGCCCGGAGCTGCTGCACCTGGGAGAAGTCGATACTGCGCCGCTCCTCGGCACGGTGGTACGAACCGTCGTAGAACAGCGCGATCTTCAACTCCTCGCAGGCCAGGTCGGCGATGAGGTGTTTCCACGGCCGCCCGTCCGGGTCGAGGCGGACAGTGACCTGGGATGTCCAGTGGAAACCCGGCGGCAGGGCGTCCCGCACGTAGAGCCGGAGGAGAGTCTCCCGCGGGGACTGGGCGCCGGTGTCCGCCAGCGCCAGCAGCCGGTCCAGCACCTCCCGGTCGACGAGTCGTCGGGCACCCTCACGGACGGCCGCCGCGGTGAGGTAGGTGCATTGGTAGACGGCGTCCAACAGTTGGACGGCACGGACCTCCCGGACAGTGAGACCGGGGACATTTCCGGGCACCGTCCACCCGAACGTGCCGCGCAGCAGTGACTTCAGGCACTGGGCCGCAGCGACGGGGGCCGTGACCACCTTCATTCGGGGGAATTCCGGATCCGGGCACACCGTCGGCGTCCCCGACCGGAACCGACGGAACACCGGCACCGTCGGAGTCAGCCTGGCCAGCCAGGATCTGGCCTCACCGCGTGGGGACCCGGATGTCAGCAGGACGACGGGAGCTCCGTCGCACCAGTAGGGCACACCGTGGTAGGCGAGCGCGGCCCAGTACCCGATCACCGTCAGCATGTTCAGCAGCCAGTGGGCCCGCGCCCGGGTGACGATGTCGGCATGGAAGCCGTCGCAGTCCTCCGGGGTCACGCGGAACTCCTCCGGCATGTCCTCCTGCTCGACGGCGACGACCACCCCTTTGGTGAGCGGCCGGAACAACCGGCTGATCCGGGTCCGCGTGAGCCCCTGTCCGGTGAGCGTGGTGCGTCTGACCGGGGCCGGACGCGGATAGACGCGCCGGGAGTGTTCGAGCCCGCGACCGGCGGGGATACGGCCGTCGCGTTCCGCCTGCGACAGCCACGCGCGCCGTCGGCGCTTCTTCTGCCTGAATGCCCGGCGACGCTGGTCCTGCCGGTCGTCCCCTCCCTCATCCGGTGCTTCGGGTGTGCTGTCGTATCCCGTTCCGTCGTGTTCCACGGCCCCTCCTCCGTAGTCCCCCGTGGTGTGCACTGTCCAGTGAAGCGGAAAACGGCGCGCAACGGTAGAGGGGTGCGGATTCTGTGGACAACTGTCGGCCGGCTGCGGGGTGCGCCTGTGGATAACCCGGACGCCCGGAAGTTAGTCCGGGGAGAGGTCACGATCCGGCCTCCGGAGTGACCTCTCCCCGGACTAACTTGGCGAGGAGCGGACGCGTGGACGCGCGGACGCGCGGAGGGGAGCGGCTCGCCCGTTCCGCGGCTCAGAGCCCGTCGACGAGCTCCACGACGCGCTCGGCGGTACCCCAGCTCAGGGTGACACCCGATCCGCCGTGCCCGTAGGCGGCGATGACCGGGACCCCGACCGACGGCAGGTCGGTCGGGTCGACCTGCTCCACCCGCAGCGTGGTGCGCCCCGGACGCAGCCCCACCCCGTGGCCGAGGATCGGCAGTGTCGCGGTCTCCGGCACCAGCACCGCCGCCCGGGCCAGGATCGCCTCCGCGGTCTCGGCCGACGGCTCCTCGTCCCACGACCCGACGTCCGCGGTGCCGCCGACGACGACGGAATCGACCCGCGGCAGGACATAGGTCTCGCCGTCGGGGTGGTCGTTGTCGGTCGCCCACCGGGTCAGCGGCGCGACGCCCGGGTCGGCGCCGTCCTCGCCATCCGCGCCGTCTTCGTCGTCGGCCTCGTACCCGTTGGCGAGCACGACGACCTGCCCACGGATCGGCGTGACCTCGTCATCGCCGCCGAGCAGTTCACCGCCGCGCAGCCCACCGGCGACGACCACCGCATCGGCGGTGCCCGCCAGAGCGGCGAGCGACTCCACCTTCTCCCACCGGAACCGCACCCCGGCGATGCGGCAGGAGTCCATCAGCCAGGCAAGGTACGTCGGCATCATGATCATCGGCAGTGTGGTCTCCATACCGCCGTCGACCGGGCGGACGGCGTCCTGCCCGAGCACGGCGACGACCGGATCCACCCAGGAACGGTCGGGCGGGGTGGCCCGCTCGAAGACGGTGCCGGTGCGCATCTCGACCGGCGGGATGTCGTCGGTGACCTGGTCGGCGCCGGCACCCTCCGCGTCGGACGCCTGGCCGGCGAGCTCGGCGAACCGGGCCAACGACCGCTCGAGGATCCGGTCGACCGTCGGGGATTTCTCGGCGGCGAACGGGAACCAGAGGGCGGCCGAGAGCGCGGAGACGGTGTCCCCGGGGCCGTGGTCGGCGACGACGGTGACCTCGTGGCCGTCCTCGGCCAGGTCGTGGGCGCAGGAGAGGCCGATGACGCCGGCCCCGATGACGGTGATTCTCATGGGTTACAGGGTAGGCGGTGGCCCGCGGTCACAGCGCCGGGGTGAACCCGGACGCCGCGGCGGAACGGACCATCCCCTCGTCGGCTAGGCGGTTGACCTCCTCGGCGGGGACGCCGTCGGCGGCCGTGACGGCCCCGGCACCCCACACCACCTGCCCGCCGACGATGACCTTCTTCAGGTGACGCTGCCGGCAGGCGAGCACATAGGTCGCCACCGGATCCCACACCGGGCCGGTCGCAGGGTCCCGGGGGTCGACGACGAGCAGGTCGGCGTACTTGCCGACCGTCAGTGAGCCCACCCTGTCCGCCACCCCGACCGAGGACGCCGAACCCAGGGTGTGCAGCCGCAGGACGTCGTCGACGGCGAGGACGGCGGCGTCCGAATGCACGGCACGCTGGGTGAACAGGCCGTGCCGCATGTTCTCGAAGGGGTCGGAGCCGTCGGTGCAGGACTGGTCGTCCACCCCCATCCCCACGGTGACATCCCGGGCGAGCAGTCCGGTGATGTCGGCGATGCCGGAGCCGAGACGCCCGTTGGACATCGCCTGCCACACCACCGACGTGCCGGACTCGACCACCCGGTCCACCATCTTCTCCGTCGGGTGGACGAAGTGGCCGAAGGCGAAATCCCGGCCCAGGACCCCGGCACCGTCGTACCAGTCGAACTTCGCCTGCTGGATGTCGATCTGCTCCGCGGTCTCCACGAAGTGTGCCTGGTTGGTGATGCGCCACTTCTCCATCAGCTCCTTCTCCAGCTCGGCGGTGCGCCGGCCGGACGCCCACTGCACCGCCCCGTAGACCGAGCCGCCGAGATTGAGTGCCGGCGACTTGGCGTCGATCGTGGCCAGGTGGGACATGGCGGCGTCGAATCCGGCGACGGCGTCCTGCTCGGGGAGCTGTTCGTCGTCGACGCGGACGGAGGTGACCGAGCGGATGCCGGCGTCCGCCACCCCGTCGATCTGGCGGGTGACGAAGTCCGGCTCGTGGACCTTCACCGCCTTCAGGGTGGAGGAGGCGTAGTCGAACCGGCACACCACCCGGGACTGGGTGAAGTTGTAGACGCTGGTGATGCCGGCGGCGAGGTGGTCGAGGCCGCCGGCGCGGGAGAGCCAGTACATGATCTCCGGGTCGGCCTCGGCGAGCATGGCGGAGTTCTGTGTGACCCAGGTGTACAGCGGTTCGGAGTGGGCGATGCCGCGCATCCCGCCGGTGTAGATGTGACTGTGCGCGGAGACGAAGCCGGGGGTGAGGAACGCGCCGTGGAGGTCGACGACCTCGGGTTCACTTCCGGACGCCGTGCTCCCGGTCGGGGGTGTCCCCTCACCGAGACCGCTGATGCGGCCGGCGTCGTCGACGGCGAGCCAGCCGGTGAACCAGCGGGGCAGGGCGGGGTCGACGGGGATGATGACGGCGTCGGTGTACAGGGTGCTCATGGGGGACCTCCTGGTCAGACCGGGGAACCGGCCGTCGGGCGACGGTCGGTCGGCGGTGTGCAGGAATGCTCTCTTGTGCCGGAAGTGCCCGTCAACGGGCCCGGCAGCGGTCGTGCACCGCGTGACAGGTCAGAGGCTACGGTGCCGGTGTTTCGGCGGGGTTTCGGTGCTGCGTCCGCCGGCGGAGCCCGGCACGGCCGTGGTGGACGCCCGGGGCATGTCCGCATCGCGCGACGTGAGGTCGGTGGCGAGGTCCCCCGACCATCCTGGCGTCGCGCGATGCCGACATCCCCGGTGCGGGCTAGGCCGTGAGATGCCCCCGCAGCGTGCCGGTGGTGTACTCCCGGCGGAACAGGCCACGGTCCTGCAGCACCGGGATGACCAGGTCGACGAAGGAGTCGAGACTGCCGGGCAGGGTCGGCGGCATGAGGTTGAACCCGTCGGCAGCACCGTCGACGATCCACCGTTCCATCTCGTCCGCGATCTGCTCAGGGGTACCGACGAAGGTGGCGTGACCACCCCCGGCGGCCAGGTAACCCAGCAGGTCACGGACGGTGGGCCGGCCGCCGGGGGAGGAGGCGAGGATCCGCAGGACCGTGCCGTAGCGTCCGGCCGGGCCGGTGAATTCCGCCAGCGGCGGCAGCTCCGGGACCGGTGCATCGAGGTCCCACCCGGAGGTGTCCTGCCCGACGAAGAAGGACAGCTGATCCAGGGAATCCTGCACCGGCAGCAGCTCGTTGAGCTCCCGCTGCTGTGCCCTCGCCTGCTCCTCCGTCTCCCCGACGAAGGTCACCAGTCCCGGCATGATCACCAGGTCATCCGGGTCACGGCCGTACTCGGCGGCGCGTCGGCGCAGATCCAGACGGTAGTCGCGGGCGGATTCCAGGTCCCACGCCACGGCGTAGACCCCCTCGGCGTACCGGGCGGCCAGGTCACGGCCCGGTTCGGACGCCCCGGCCTGGAACAGCACCGGGTGACCCTGTGGTGTAGCGGGGATGTTCAACGGCCCGTCGACGTCGAAGAACCGGCCGTGGTGGTCCACCGGTACCGCCTGCTCCGGCGACGCCCCGGTCGGCCAGGACTCCCACAGTGCGGTCACGGCACCGATGAACTCCGCCGCGCGGGCATAGCGCTCCGCATGGTCGGGGAGACGGTCCATCCCGTGGTTGCGGGCCTCGGCGTCCGTCATGGAGGTCACCACGTTGATGCCGGCGCGGCCGGCGGAGATGTGGTCGAGGCCCGCACTGAGCCGGGCGGCGTGGAACGGGTCCCAGAAGGTCGAGGAGATGGTGCTGACCAGGCCGATCCGGCCGGTCGCCCGCGCCAGGGCGGTCAGCGTGGTGAGCGGTTCGAGGAACCACGACGGTCCGGGGACCGGGCTCAGGGACTGGCCGTCGGCGAGGAAGAAGGCGTCGAGGTGCCCTCGTTCCGCGGTCCGCGCCAGGTCCTCCCACCAGGTCACATCCCCGATCCGGTCGAACGCGGAATCCGGGGCGCGCCAGGCGGCGGAGTGGTGGCCGCAGCCGTAGGCGAAGAGGTTGAGGTGCATCAGTTCTTCACCAGCCCACCGTCGACGACGAGATTCTGCCCGGTGACCGCCCGGGCCCACGGGGAGGCGAAGAACAGGGCCGTGTCCGCGAACTGTTCCGGGGTGGTGACCTCGCGCAGGGGCGTCCCGGCGGCGATGGTGTCGAAGACGGCGTCCGGCGTGGCGGCGGAGGCGTCCGTGGTGCGCAGCAGACCACCGGAGATCATGTTGACGGTGATGTTCTCCGGCCCGAGATCATCGGCGAAGGTCCTGGTCAGAGACAGGAGTGCGGCCTTGGCGGCGGTGTAGTCGTGGTAGGGGACGACCGGGTTCTGGAACAGGTTCGTGCCGATGTTCACCACCCGTCCACCGCCGGCCGCCCGGAAGCCGGGCAGGGCGGCCTGGATGACGTTCACCGCGCCGGCGACCGAGCCCTCGAACTGACGGTGGAAGTCGGACCAGGTGATGTCGGCGGCTTTCGGGCGGGCGTCCCCGTTGAACGAGAAGTCGACCAGGGCGTTGTTGACGACCGTGGTGACCGGGCCGAGACCGGCGTCCGCGACCGCAGTGAACAGGGCGTCCACCTGCTCCCGGTCCCGGACGTCGGCCCGCACGGCGAGGACGCGTCCGGGGTGGTCCGCCATGAGGGACGCCGCGGCGTCCCCGCTGGAGAAGTAGTTGACGATCACGGTCGCGCCTTCACGGAGGAAGGCGTCGGTGAGTGCCCGGCCGAGGCCGCGGGCGCCCCCGGTGACGAGGACGGTCTGATCGGTGAGGTTCATGCTCATGCCTTTCGGTCACAAGCGGTAAGGACCCTCGGGCCGGCATGTGCTGACGTGCACCGGTGTGCACGGGTACGCCCGGACATGCCCGGACCCTGACAGTCCCTCCGCCAGTACGAACTGGTTCAGGTTCAACGGGTGTGATCTCAGCCGCCCGGATCGGGCGGCACCCCGTGTCAGGATGCGAGCGTAGCAGGATACGGACGTGACTAGCGCTGCAGCGTGAGCTGACCGTCCTTGAGCTGCTTGCGCAGCGTCAGCTTGCTGATCTTGCCGGTGGCGGTCAGCGGGATCGTGTCGACGACGGCGACGGCGTCCGGGATCCACCACTTGGCCACCTTGCCGGTGAAGAAGCCGAGCAGGTCCGCGGTGTCGATGGTCGCGCCCTCCTCCGGCACGACGATGAGCAGCGGACGCTCCTGCCACTTCTCGTCGGGCATGGCGATGACGGCGGCCTGCCGCACGGCCGGGTGGGCGACGGCCGTGTTCTCCAGGTCGATGGAGCTGATCCATTCGCCGCCGGATTTCACGAGGTCCTTGGCCCGGTCCTCGATGCGCATGTAGCCCAGCGGGGAGATGGCGGCGACGTCGCCGGTGTCGAACCAGCCGTCGTCGGTGAACGAGTCCTCGCCGCCGCCACCGAAGTAGCCGGAGGCGATCCACGGTCCGCGGATCTGCAGGGCGCCGACCTCCTCGTCATCGTTGGCGAGCACGGTGCCGTCCTCGTCGACGATGCGCAGTTCCACACCGAACGGCGGGGCACCCTGGCTGGCCCGCGCCGCGGTCTGCACCTCCTCGGACTCCTTCTGCAGGGCGGTGGTCGGGTGGTACATGGTGCCCAGCGGGCTGGTCTCGCTCATGCCCCAGGCGTGGACGAGGTCCACGTTGTAGCGCTGCTCGTAGGCTTCCATCAGGGAGAACGGGACGGCGGAGCCGCCACCGATGAGGGTGCGGACGCTGTCGATGCGCTTGCCGCTCTTCTCGAGGTAGGCGATCAGGCCCTGCCAGACCGTCGGCACGGCGGCGGAGGTGGTGACCCCCTCCTCCTCGATGAGTTTCTGCAGCTCCTCGGGGTCGCCCATCTTCGGCCCGGGGAAGACGATCTTCGTGCCGACCATCGCGGTGGCGTAGGGGACGCCCCACGCGTTGACGTGGAACATCGGGACGACGGGCATGGCGACGTCGGTGGCGGCCAGGTTGAACACGTCGGGCAGTGCCACCCCGTAGCTGTGCAGCACGGTGGAGCGGTGGCTGTACAGCACGCCCTTCGGGTTGCCGGTGGTGCCGGAGGTGTAGCACAGGGAGGACGCCGTGTGCTCGTCGAACTGCGGCCACTCGTACACGTCGGACTCGTCGGCGATGAAGGCCTCGTAGCTGACGGCGTTCAGGTCGGAGCCGGCGAGGGCGCCCGCCAGGTGCTCGTCGTCGGTGAGGACGACGATGTCGGGGGTGTTGTCGAGCCGCGGCAGGATCGCGGCGACGGTGCCGACGAACATCGGGTCGATGAACAGGATCTTGTCGTCGGAGTGGTTGATGATGAAGACGAGCTGGTCCTCGAACAGGCGGGGGTTGATGGTGTGGCACACCATCCCGGCCCCGGAGACGCCGTAGTACAGCTCGAAGTGGCGGTAGTCGTTCCAGGCCAGGGTGCCGATGCGGTCGCCCATGGACAGGCCGCGGCGTTCGAGGGCGTTGGCGAGCTGCCGGGCCCGGGCGAAGGCCTCCCGGTAGGTGTACCGGTGGCGGGGGTTGTCGACGGTGAAGGAGACGATCTCCTGGTCGCCGTGCAGCCGGTCGGCGTAGCGGGCGATCTCGCTGATGAGCAGCGGACGGTCCATCATCAGGCCGTGCATGGGGCTGGGGGTGCTTCCGGTCATCATGTCCTCATCGTGTGGTAGCGGTCACAAGGTTCATACTCCAACGAATGATAGGTCCCGCAACGTCGCGCCGTCGGCGATTGAGGTCCGAGGGGGTGGCGGTGGGGTGACAGGTCTGCGGGTGGGCCGGGCTCGGTCGGGCAGGCTCAGCTGAGATGCGCCAGGTACTCCTTCCAACCGGGCCGGAGCAGGTCGAATGCGGCGTCGACCAGGGCGGGGGACATGTCGCCGGGTGTCTCGCTGACCTCGGCGGCGAGGATCTGGGTCTGCAGGACGAACCGGCAGAAGGCGAGCACGGTATCGTCCGGCGCTCCGGTGCCGAGTTCGTCGGCGATTGCGGTGGCGAGTGCGTCGCCGTGGCGCAGCCACATCCGCTGTGCGTAGTCGTTGAGGGCGAGGGACGAGTTCAAAAGGGCCAGGAAGTCGGCGTCCATGCGTTCCTCCCGACGGTTGTCCCGGAGGTAGGCGTGCAGTGCGTCGAGGATGGACTGGTCTGCCGCCCGGTCGGTGACGACGGCGACGAGTTCGTCGCGCCGGGTCTCGTCCTCGTCGAGGGCGATCGCCTCCTTGCACGGGAAGTGGGCGAAGACGGTGGTGGGGGAGACGTCGGCGGCGTCCGCGATCTCCCGGACACTGACCGCGTCGAAGCCCCGGTCGAGGAAGAGTTTGAGGGCGGCGTCCCCGATGGCTTTCCGGGTGGCCGCCTTCTTCCGTTCCCGGCGGCCGGGGGAGGTGGATGTTGCCATGGCGTCCAGGGTACTGGGCAGCCAGAGAGAGTGGACCGGGTAAGAAGGTGAATTGACTACAAAGGTGTATCGGGTACAGTTTCCGGGCATGTCAGAAACCTCCGACACCCGGTGGTCGTGGCCACTGCTGGTCACCGTCGCCGCCCTCAACATGGTCGGCATGACCGTGGTCATCCCGATCCTCCCGTTCATCGTCCGGGACCACCTCCCCGACGGAGCGGACCTGGCGGTCTGGGTCGGCCTGCTCGAAGCGGTCAACGCCCTCTGTGCCTTCCTCGCCAGTCCGGTCCTCGGCGGCCTGTCCGACCGGTACGGACGCCGCCCTGTCATCATCCTCGGCGCCTTCGGGGCGGCCGTCGGGTTCCTCATCTTCGGTTTCGGTGGGGGACTGTGGGCGCTGGTGCTCGGCCGCGTCATCCAGGGGGTCACCGCCGGAGACATGCCGGCGGTCTACGCCTACCTCGCCGACATCACCCCGGCGCCGCAGCGCTCCCGGCGCTACGGGATGCTCGGTGCCGTCTGCGGCGCCGGTTTCATGGTCGGTCCCGCGCTCGGCGGACTGCTCGCGGTGCATTCCACGGTGCTGCCCGTGGTGGTCACGGCCGCGGTGGCGGCGACCGTCGGCGCCACCGCCCTGATTCTCCTCCCGGAGAGTCTCCCGGCCGGACGCCGCACCACCGCTCTCCGGCTTGCCCGGGTGAACCCGGTGGCGTCATTCCGTACGGCGTTCGCCCGTCCGGGGCTGCGGGGACCGCTCGTCGGGCTGGTTCTCGTGGCCGTCCCCTTCGGCTTCTTCATCAACAACTACAGCGTCGTGGCCATGGATGCGGTCCACTGGGACGCGGTGCGGGTCGGTCTGTTGACCTCGGGGGTCGGTGTGCTAGACATCGTGGTGCAGGGCGGGCTGCTGGCGCTCCTGCTGCCGCGGCTGGGGGAACGCCGGGTCATCCTTGCCGGCGGAACCGCCCAGGCGGCAGGGTTCGCCGCGGTCGCCGTGGTGGCGGGTCTGGCCCATGAGCCGTGGCTCATCGTGGTTGGCACCCTGTGCATCGGCGGTGGTGAGGGAATGGTCACGGCGACGCTGACCGGGGTGCTGTCGTCACAGGTCGGCGAATCGGAGCAGGGGTGGCTCGCCGGTGTGGTCGAGGGGGTGCAGACCGGTGTCGGTGTCGTGGCACCGTTGATCGTCGGGGTGTTGTACAGCGGTGTGGGACATGCGGCCCCCTACTGGGCGGGCCTCCTGCTGGTGCTGTCGGCGCTGGTGGTGTTCGGCCGGACGCTGCCGGGGCGGAGTCTCCGGACGGTGGAGAATACCGCCAGTTCGTCGGTTTCCCCGTCTCGCCCAGGATCGAGCGAATCGTGATCATGGTCGACAGGAGCACTTTTCCGTGCGGCGCACCGGCGTCGTCAGGGGTGCTGTCACCAGGTGGAACCCGGCTCACTGTTGCGTACATCACACTGACAATGTACATTCCTGCGAAAAGGTATCACTCCCTCACAACTTGTAGGTGATCCATTATGAAAATCCGACCGAGATCGTTCGGGACAGTCCTGTCCGTCATCCTGAGTACGGGGTTGGGGGTGTCGGTGGTCGGCACCGGGATGCCGGCGGCAGTCGCCGGGACCTCCTGCCCGGACAACCACTTCATCACCTCGTGGGCGACAAGCCCGACCGACTCGGTGACACCGGTGGACGCCAACTTCGGTGTGACCCCCACCGTCGTCTCCGACCAGAGCTTCCGGTCGGTGATCACACCGCACATGGGCGGGTCGACCCTGAAGGTCCGACTGTCGAACCGGTACGGTGCCACACCCGTGACCTTCGGACATGTCACGGTGGCGAGGCAGGCGGACGGACCGGATGCCGACGGGACGCCGGTCCCGGTGGAGTTCTCGGGGTCCGGTGACGTGACCCTGGGCCCGGGGGAGGAGATCGTCAGCGATCCCGTGGACCTCAGCTTCGGGTCCTTCGACCCGCTGCTGGTCAGCACCTACGTGTCGGGGGTCGCGGGGCCACCGACCCAGCACTGGAACGCCAATGCGACGTCGTACATGGCGCCGCCCGGGTCGGGGGACAGGACCGGAGATGCCTCGGGCGGGGCATTCAGTGACGCGTCCGGGGCGTGGCTCTACACCACGGGACTCGAGGTCGGGGCCCCGGACGATGCGGGCACACTGGTCGCCTTCGGTGATTCGATCACCGACGGATTCGTGGGGTCGGGTCGCGTCCCGATCCCCGCGGACGCCTCAGTCAATGACTCCGACCACCGCTACCCGGACGCGCTGCAGCGCCGTCTGGACGAGGCCGGTTCCCCGGTTGCGGTCGCCAATGCCGGCATCGGCAGCAACCAGCTGCTCGTCAACGCCGAGCCACTGTTCCTCGGCGCGGCAGGGGTCGACCGGTTCCACCGGGACGCGCTGGACCTCCCCGGCGCCTACGGGGTCATCGTCCTCATCGGGATCAACGACCTCGGGCTAAACCCGACGGTCACCACGCAGGCGATGATCGACGGCTACCGGAACCTCGTCAGCCAGGCGCGGGACAGCGGGAAGAAGATCTGGCTCGGCACCATCACCCCGGCCTCGGACGCCCTGGTGGACGGCACGCTGCTCGCCCCGCAGAGTGACCGGATGCGCACCGAGATCAACGACTGGATCCGCAGCCAGGACATCGCCGACGGCTACGTCGACTTCGATGCGGCGCTGCGGTCGCCGGACGATCCGTCGGTGATGCGGGCGGACTACGCCAGCCCGGACCACCTGCACCCGAACCCTGCCGGCTACCGGGCCATGGCGGACGCCGTCGACCTCGCACAGATCCGGAAGGATCCCGGAGTCTGCTGACGGTCGGCTGTCGCCGGGGCAGACAGGTTCCCCCGCCCGACAGACGGCGGGGGGCCGCTACTTCTTGACCGAGTACAGCCGCTTGTTGACGAACTCGTCCATGCCGAGCGGGCCGAGCTCGCGGCCGTAGCCGGAGCGCTTCACACCACCGAAGGGCATGCCCTCGGTCTCCGGTGCGGACTGGTTCACACCGGTCATGCCGGCCTGCATCCCGGCGGCGAGCTTCTCGGCACGCCCCTCCTCCACGGCGAAGACCGTGGAGCCGAGACCGTACTGGGTGTTGTTCGCCAGGTCGAGGGCCTCCTCGTCGGAGCTGACCTTGAACAGTTCGACGATCGGGCCGAAGAACTCCTCGTAGTAGATGTCGGAGCCGACCGGGATGCCGCTGATCACGGCGGGGGAGACGTAGAAGCCGTCCCGGTCCAGGCGCTCGCCACCGACGTGGAGGGTCGCGCCGGCCTCGACGGCCCGGCCGAGCTGGCCGACGAGCTTGTCGGCGGCGGCCTCGGAGGACAGCGGGCCGTAGGCCTTCTGCTCCATGACGTCGTTGATGTCGGTCGGATCGGCGGGGGTCATGTCGCTGACGAAGGCGACGGCCTCGGCGAGGAAGTCATCGTAGACGTCCTCGTGCAGGATGATCCGCTTGTTGGAGTTGCAGGCCTGACCGGTGTTCTCGAGCCGGACCGCCAGGGCATTGTGGGCGGCGGCGCGGGCGTCGTCGGTGGAGAGGATGACGTACGGGTCGGAGCCGCCGAGCTCGAGGACGGCCTTCTTCAGTGCGGCACCGGCCTGCGCGGCGATCGAGGCGCCGGCGCGCTCGGAGCCGGTGAGTGACACACCCTGGATCCGGGGGTTCTCGATGATGGTGGACGCCTGCTCGTGGGTGGCGAAGATGTTCTGGTACACACCCTCGGGGACGCCCGCGTCGGCCAGCAGTTCCTGGACGGCGACGGCGCAGCCGGGCACTCCCTCGGCGTGCTTGAGCAGGATGGTGTTGCCCAGCATGAGGTTCGGGGCGATGAAACGGGCGATCTGGTAGTAGGGGAAGTTCCAGGGCATGATGCCCAGCAGCGGGCCGATGGGGCGGCGCTGGATGACGGTGCGGGACTCGTCGGTGTCCTCGAGGACCTGCTCGGCGGTGAACTTCTCGGCGTTGTCGGCGAAGTAGCGGATGATGTCACCGCTGAACTCGGCCTCGCCGACGGATTCGACGATCGGCTTGCCCATTTCGCGGGTGGCGAGGGCACCGAGCTCGTCCTTGCGCTCGGCGAAGAGGTCGGCGACCTTGTGCATGACGGTGGCGCGCTCGGCGGTGGTCAGGGCGCCCCAGGTGCTGAAGGCGGCGTCGGCGGCGCCGACGGCGGCCTCGATCTCGGCGTCGGTGGCGTGCGGGTAGTCGGCGTTGGTCGCGCCGGTCGCGGGGTTGATGCTCCGGTAAACGGGGGAGTTCATCTCTTCTCCTTTACGATGGAGTCCCCGGTCGGGGACTGTGTGGTGGTGTCGGGGTTCAGGGTCCAGAGTGTCATGTCTGGATCGTCAGGGTCGACTGCCGGAAGGATGCGCTCGGCGAAGAGAGCGCCTGCCGGCTGGTCTGCCGCGTTGTCTTCTGCGGCGAATTCGCCGTCGGACAGGGAATGGACCTTCGACAGGATGGTGCCCCGGAAGAATTCGGGGTTCTTGATGCGCGTCCAGATCATCAGGATGACGCCGAGGGCGAGCACCCCCATGCCGAGGATGAAGACCATTCCCACTCCCGCGACCGAGGTCCCGGACCCGTAGGCGGGATCGAGGGAGTCGACGGCGGTCTGGCAGAACATCGCCAGCAGGACGACGCCACCGATGAGCGGGCAGACGAACTTGAACAGGACGCTGCGCACATCGGTGAACAACTCATGGCGGAAGTACCAGACACAGGCGATGGCGGTGATCCCGTAGTAGAAACAGATCATCAGGCCGAGTGCGGTGATCGTGTCCCAGAGGGCGTTCTCGCTGAGTAGCCGGGTCACGGTGTAGAACGCGGCGGCGGCGACCGCGGAAGCAACTGTCGCGACGGACGGGGTGCGGAACCGCGGACTGATGCGCGAGAAGACTTCCGGGAGTGCCTTGTAATAGCCCATCGCCAGCATCGTGCGCGACGGTGAGATCATCGTCGACTGCAGTGAAGCGAACGAGGAACTCAGGATCGCCAGGGACATCAGGATGCCCCACTTCCCGAGTACCGGATCCGCCATTGCGGCGAAGATGGATTCCTGGTTGTCCGGGTTTCCGGCGCCGAGTCCCTCGGTGCCGGTGCCGGCCCAGGCGATCACACCGACCGCGACCAGGACATAGATCGCAATGATGACGATGACGACGATGGTCGACGCGCGGCCTGCCGTACGCTTCGGGTCCTTGGTCTCCTCGTTCATGGTGAGGGTGGCGTCCCAGCCCCAGAACATGAAGATGGACAGTGAGACGCCCGCAGCCATGGTGGAGAAGCCGTCCAGGTCGGCCGGATTGAACCAAGAGAGGTCGATGTCGGTGGGATCGAAGCTCGTGCCCTTGTCCGACTGCATGATGGCGACTACGGCGAAGACCGTGAGCACGATCAACTGGAAACCGACCAGCCAGTACTGGATGTTCTTTGTCGCTTCCACGCCCCGGTAGGCGATCCACGCCGCGACCGCGATGAGGACGAGGGTGGTGGGGATGTTGACCCATAGCTTGTCGGTGAGTCCGGCGATGTCCGGGTTGTTGAAGATCTGCGACAGCAGCAGGTAGAAGAAGTCTACTGCCACGGCTGCGAGGTTCGAGAGGACGATGATCGTCGCGGTGATCAGACCCCAGCCGCCCATCCAGCCGATCCAGGGGTTGAAGGCCTTGGTCGCCCAGGTGAACGAGGTTCCGGAATCAGGTACACGGTTGTTGAGCTCACGGTAACCGAAGGCGACGAGCAGCATCGGGATGAAACCGAGGATGAGGATCGCCGGCACATGAGTTCCGACCTCGGAGATCGTGGGGCCGAGTCCGGAGGTCAGCGTGTAGGCGGGGGCGATACAGGAGATTCCGACGACGACCGCGCCGAGGACGCCGATCTTCCCGACGGCGAGGCCCTTGCCGGAGGCTGCAGTGGTGTTGGTGTCCGTCATGTATCAGTCCTCCTGACGAGGATCGGTGGTTCCCGGGTGGCTCCAGCCGGCGGGGACGATGACCATCGGGACCGGAGTGGCTCGCAGCATGGTCGTCGCGGTCTTACCGAGGAACAAGCGGCCGTCGGCGGCGAGTCGCGATGACGCGACGAGGACGATCTCGTCGTCGCGCCAATCCAGGTCGTGCAGCGCCTCCGGTACGCTGCGGCCGGTGGCGACGACGGCGGTCGCGGTTCTGTCAGTGACCTTCTCCTCTGCCTCGGCCGCCAGTCGGGCGGTGGCGTAGGAGTGGACTTCGTTGACGACTTTCATGTTGATACCGGCGGTGTCGGACGGAACATCGGTATCGGGCTCGTCGATCATGACGATGGAGACGAGCCGCAGAGGGATGTCCCGGTCGCGGGCGGTCTCCAGCCCGACCGCGATAACGTCCGTCGCACCGCGGCGTTGGCCGAACATCGTAGTGACCCGGCCGATCGGTCCCGGCTGGTGGTAGCCGGTTGGGGCGAGCGCCACCGGGATGTCGGAGGAGTGCAGCAGAGCGGAGGCCATGGAGCCGATCCGGTGGCTTCGCAGCAGGCCGCCGGAGCGGGATCCGATGGTGATGACGCCCGCTCCGAGGGCACGGGCGGCGGCGAGCAACCCCTCGGCGGCGTTCGTCGCCGAGGCGACGTGGCAGGTTGCCCGGACATCGTCGGGGACCCCGGTGAGGGCGTCGGTGAGCCAGTCCTGCATCTGGTCGAGCAGGATCCCGTCGTAACTGCGGTCATAGCCGTGGGACGGGCTGAATCCAGAGTCTTCCGGGGCGACCAGGACGATGTGGAGGTCGGCATTCTGCTCCCGTGCCAGGGCGATACCCAGGGCGAGAGCGTCCTGCCCGGTGGCGGTGGCGGAGTAACCGACGACGATCGGTTGACGGGGGCGGTCGGCGGGCCCGCTGCGTGTCATCATGCCTGCTGCTCCCCGTTCTGGACGGCGATCACCGCCAGCGCGGCGGCTTCGCCCTGGCGGACGGCACCGTCGACATGCTGGTAGCCCTCGGCGGCAATATCGGAGCACGCGTAGTGGATCGGTCCGGTCGGCTGGTTCTGCAGGTGGCCCCAGCGGTGCAGGCCACCGAGATCGTAGCTGGTGGCGTAGGCGCCGCGGGTCCACTCTTCGGCTGCCATGTCGGAGAGGTAGAAGGCGATCGGTTCCATGGTCTTCGGACCGAGGTAGTCGGCCATGGCGGAGAGGATGCGCTGCTTACGTTCCTCCTCGGGCAGGGCCCACATCTCCTCGGCATAGAGATCGGAGACGAAGCCGACGAGGGTGCCGTAGGAATCTTCGGTGTCCGCAGGGGCGTCGGTGATGTTGGCGCCGTAGTTGGTGTTGTCGTAGACCTCCTGGACGAGGCGACCGCCGCCGAAGGCGGTGCCGGACAGACCGTCCTCACGCCAGAACGGGGTCTCGTAGACGGCGTGGACCTTGATGACCAGACCCATGGAGATGTGCTGGTGGGCGACGTGTTGTTCGCGCGGCATGGGCGGGACGAAGCTGATCCGGTTGTAGAGGTTCGGCGGGACAGCAAGGACGGCGTTCTTTGCGTGGACGGTGACCTTGTCGGCGTGGACGGTGACGGACCCGGCGGCGCCGTTGTCAGTGACCCCGTTGCGGACGTCGGCGACCGTGTTGATCTCGTCGACGGTGGTTGGATCGGCGTCGTGCCAGTCGATCTGGCGCACCGGGGATTCGAAGATGATCTCGCCGCCCAGGTCACGTACCTTTTCGGCGAGGGTTTCGGAGACGTGCATCATGCCGCCGACCACGCGACGGTCGAGGATGAAGTCCTCGTCGACGAGGTTGGAGAAAGAGCCGGCGGACGCGGCCATGAGCACTGCCTGCAGGGTGGAGAAGGCATAGGACGGTTTGGTGAGCATGCCGGAGGCGACGTAGATGGAGACGTTGTCGATGGCCTCCTGGTCGTCGGAGTGCTGATGGAGCCAGGTACGGAAGGCGACGGTGTCGAGTTCCTCGGCCTTCTCCGCGGCCCAGGGGGTCTCGGCGCCGATCTTCTCGGCGAGGTCGTCCATGAGCTTGATGAGCTTCTCCATCTCGGCCAGGGTGTGGTCGGTCACCGGGAGGCGGTCGCCGGTGTAGGTATGGCGCGTGCCGTCGGGGGACACGTAGACGGAGTTGCCCTCACGGAACCGGGGGAAGGTCTCGAGACCGAGTTCCTCGGTCAGTGCTGTAAGTCGGGTCTGGTCGGGGGAGATCCACTGTCCGCCGATCTCGATGAAGTGCTCTCTGCCGTTGTCGTCGAGGATCTTCCCGTTCCAGGTACGGCCGCCGACCCGGTTGCGGGCCTCAACGACGGTGACCTTCTTGCCGGCTTTGGCCAGGGTATAGGCAGCGGTGAGACCAGCCGGACCTGCGCCGATGACGACGACGTCTGCTTCAGCGGTGTGCATGGATTGTCCTCCTTGGTAAAATGAGCAACGCTTATTTCCATGCACCGTACAACCGGATCGTGATTTGCGCCACCTTTTGCCGGGAAAACTCTGCGCTCATCGTCTCCTGCTTCTCACTGGACCGGAGACGGGCAGGGGTGCCACCTGCGTTTCTTCGGGGAAGCGGCGAAATGTAAATTGTGTGTGAAACTGACGAGAGGAGACCGATGGCTGAGCGCAGAAGCGGGCGGAGGGTCGGGCGTCCGTCGACGCCCGTCCTCAACCGCGATCGCATCGCGGAGGCCGCTCTCGCCATCGTCACTGACCGGGGGCTGCCGAAACTCACGATGAAGGCCCTTGCCGACAGTCTCGGCGTCACCGTCGCTGCGCTCTACAATCACATCGCCAGCAAAGCTGACCTGCTGCTCCTCGTCCAGGACGCCGTGATGTCCCGGGTGGATGCCGCCGCTCTCGGACGGCTCGCGGCTGACAGTGCGGGCATGACCGCTGCTGACCGTGGCGTGGCATCGGACAACCTCGCTGCGGCGCTGACGGATTGGGCCCGGTCCTACCGAAGGGTCTTCGCGGGGTATCCGGATCTGGTCCCGCTCATCGCTACCCTGCCGGTCTCCGGTGCCCCGGCGACCCGACGGATGTATGAGGTGGTGGCTGCAGGCCTGGTTGCGGTGGGGATACCTCAGCCGCACATCGTGCCGGTCATTGTCGCGTTCGAGTCCTTTTTGTTCGGCTCAGCGATGGATGCCCACGCGCCGGCGACGATCTTCAGTTCAGGTCCTGACGAGTCCGACGCGCCGGTCTTCAGCGCTGCGGTGGACGCGTTTACTGCCCGGGCGGACACGCCGTCACCAGTAGTGTCCGACGACGTCCTGAACCCCTACGCTGACCCACCGTTCGAGTGGGGCCTCGCTGCACTCGTCGCGAGGACGGTCTCGCTGCTGGGTTGAGGGCGGTGCGCCCAGCGGCTCTCAGGCACCGCTGATGCGGACGCCTTGCATGACCGTGGGAGCATCCGGGAACAGGCCGTCCAGTTCGGTCAATGTGCCGCTGTAGGTATGCGTCCGTCATGAGCTGCACTTGAGATGCGTAACCGTCGTTTCGCCAGACCTTTAACCGTCGTCCTGCCTCGTTTCTAACCGTCGTTTCGTCAGGCCGCCAACCGTCCTTCTGTCAGATGCGCGTCACCGCGTCACCGCGACGAGCAGCAGCTCGGCCCGGACCACCGGGTCGTCGAGGTCGACCTCGCAGATCTCGCTGATGCGCGCCAGCCGGGTGCGCACCGTGTGACGGTGCACCCCCAGGGCCTCCGCCGTCGCCGCGGTCTTCCCGCCGGAGCGCAGCCACGTCTCGAGGGTCTGCGCCAGCTCCCGGTCCGACTCGCTCCCGGCTGACCCGGTCCCGCCCGCCCCCAGCAACCGGTCCACGGTCTCGGCGGCGCGCTGGTCGAGGGCCTCCCGCACCGCCGGCCGGTCGAGCCACCCGGTGCCCGCCTCGTAGGGCCCGGCGACCGTCCCCGGAGCCATCGACCGCGCCGCGGTCTCCAGCCGGTGCACCCGGTCCATGCCCAGATCGGCCCAGCCGACCGGTTCGCCGACCGCGATCCGGACCCGTCGGGCCGCCGTGCCGAAGGTCGAGGCGATGTCGTCGAGCGTCCGGGTGCCGCGGAAGAGGAAGACGGCGGTGGCGGTGTCCAGGTCGGTGGTGAACAGGTGGCGTCCGCTCTCCCCGGTCGTCCGGTCGGCCGCGTCCACCGCCCGGTGCAGGTCGGCGACCCGGTCGGCGGCGACGACGGTGGGCCGCACCCGGCCGTCACCGTCGGCGGCCTGGTCGAGGACCTGCCCGGCCGACCGGCCCGCGCTGCCGAGCCCCAGGTGCAGCCGCAGTGCGAGGGTGTTCAGCTCGTTCCGGCTCCTGCGCAGGTAGGTGGGCCGCTGCAGCAGGATGTCCGCCAGCCCGGCGGCATGCTTGAGCACCGCCCGGTCGTGGCTGCTGAAGGGGTGGTCGGCGAGGACGGCGATGAGGTGGAGCCGGTCACCCTGCCGGGTCATGCGCTGCACGATCCACCACCGGCCGTCGTCCTGGCCGGCGCTGCTGCCGGGCAGGCCGCGGGCGGTCCCGACGGCGCTGAGCACGGTGCCGTCGGTTCCGGTCCGGTCGCACCGGCCTTCGAGGCGTCCGGCCTCGTCGGTGACGGCGACGGCCGCGGCGAGGTGGGACGCCGTGTCGGTGAGCAGGGTCTCGAGTCCGCCCCGGACCGCGGCGGCGGAGAGCTGCTCCTGGACGGCGAGCAGCTGGTCCTGGGCGCGCCGGGCCCGGCGGGCGCGCTCGTCGGCGACGGTGTTGAGGATGGAGATGAACGCGGTGTGCCGCGGTACCTCGAACAGGGCGATGCCGTGGTCCCGGGCGGCGTCCGCCAGCGCCGTGGGGACGGTGGGGTAGAGCAGGCCGGTGCCCACGCCGATCGCGGTGACCTGCGCCTCGGCGAGGCGTGCGACGTAGTCGGGGAAGGGGTCGGTCTCGCGGGAGAGGGCCACGCCGACGGTGAGGACCACCGCGTGCGGTTCGAGGAATTCCCGGGGGTCGAGCAGTTCGGTCGGCTGGATGACGGAGAAACCGACGGTGCCACCTGCCGGGGCGGCGGGGACGACGGCGCGCAGATCGAGATGTTCCTGGGCGCGCAACCAGGTCAACGGCAACAGTTCGGGCATGGCCCAAGTGTACAAAAATAAAGTTCACCTTCGCCGATCCGGCCATGGTGGGGGGTTGTGACGGTGACCATAATCAGGGACAGAAGCAGGACCCGACATCCAGGAGCAACCATGACTGCGACCCCGTCAACCCTCTCGACACTCACCTACCGCCTCCCGCAGGAGCGGAAGATCGTCACCGACCAGCTGCCCGGCCCGGTGTCCGCCGACCTCGCCGCCCGCACCGCCGCCTCCGTCCCCCGCGGCATCGCCCCGGCCCTGGCCGGCTACGTCGTGGACGCCGACGGTGGCGTCCTCGTCGACGCCGACGGCAACTCCTTCGTCGACTTCGCCTCCGGCATCGCCGTGACCAGCGTCGGCGCCTCCAACGAGAAGGTCGTCGCGGCCGTCCGTGAGGCCGTCGGCCACTTCACCCACACCAACTTCACCACCTCGCCCTACGCGTCCTACACGGCCGTCGCCGAGAAGCTCGCCGAGATCACCCCGGGTGACTTCGACAAGCGCACCGTGCTGCTCAACTCCGGTGCCGAGGCCGTCGAGAACGCGGTGAAGATCGCCCGGTCGTACACGAAGAAGAACGCCGTCGTCGTCATGGACCGCGCCTACCACGGCCGCACCAACCTGACCATGGCCATGACCGCGAAGAACGTGCCCTACAAGTCCGGTTTCGGCCCGTTCGCCTCCGAGGTCTACCGCGCCCCGATGAGCTACCCGCTGCACGACGGCCTCACCGGCCCGGAGGCCGCCGAGCAGACCATCTACCAGATGGAGAAGGAGATCGGAGCCGAGAACCTCGCCTGCGTCGTCATCGAGCCGATCCAGGGTGAGGGCGGCTTCGTCGTCCCCGCCGAGGGCTTCCTCCCCGCCATCGCCGAGTGGTGCCGCGCCAACGACGTCGTCTTCATCGCCGACGAGATCCAGGCCGGCATGTGCCGCACCGGCGACTGGTTCGCCGTCAACCACGAGGGCGTGGTCCCGGACATGATGACCACCGCCAAGGGCATCGCCGGCGGCATGCCGCTGTCCGCGGTCACCGGTCGCGCCGAGATCATGGACGCCCCCGGCCCCGGCTCCCTCGGCGGCACCTACGCCGGCTCGCCGGTCGCCTGCGCAGCCGCCATCGCCGCCCTGTCCCAGATGGAGGACCTCGACCTCGCCGGTCGCGCCCGCGGCATCGAGGCCGTCGCCCGTGAGATCCTCGAGCCGCTCGTCGGCGAGGCCGGCGCGTCCGGCTCCCGCGTCGCCGAGGTCCGCGGCCGCGGTGCGATGCTCGCCCTCGAGTTCGTGGACGCCGAGGGTCGCCCCGACGGCGCCGTCGTCAAGAAGATCGCCGCCGCCTGCCAGGCCGCCGGCCTGCTCATCCTCACCTGCGGTCTCGACGGCAACGTCATCCGCCTGCTGCCGCCGCTGGTCATCGGCGAGGACCTGCTTCGCGACGGCCTCACCGTGCTCGCCGGTGCGGTCCGGGAGAACATCTGATGACCCGGCAGATCTGGCTCGGCACCAGTCAGGTGCCCGCCTCGGACGGCGCCACCTTCGAGGTCACCGACCCCGCCACCGGTGAGGTCATCGACACGGTCGCCGACGCGACCGTGGCGGACGCCCTCACCGCCCTCGAGCGGGCCGTCCCCGCCGGGGAGGCCTGGGCGCAGACTGCGCCGCAGCAGCGTGCGGACCTGCTCACCCGCGTCTTCGAGCTCATCGGTGAGCGTGCCGACGAGTTCGCCCGCACCATGACCCGCGAGATGGGCAAGCCGTTGGCCGAGGCCTTCGGCGAGGTCACCTACGGCAACAGCTACTTCCGCTGGTTCGCCGGTGAAGCCGTCCGCATCCCCGGCCGGTTCACCACCGCCCCCGGCGGCAACGGCCACATCCTCGTCACCCGTGCCCCGGTCGGCCCGGTGCTCGCCATCACCCCGTGGAACTTCCCGCTGGCCATGGCGACCCGCAAGATCGCCCCGGCGCTCGCCGCCGGCTGCCCGGTCATCGTCAAGCCCGCCGCGGAGACCCCGCTGACCATGCTGCTGCTCGGTGAGGTGCTCAAGGACGCCGGCATCCCCGACGGCCTGGTCTCCATCCTCCCGTCCACCCACGACGCGGAGATCTCCGCGACGCTCATGGCCGACGACCGGCTGCGCAAGGTCACCTTCACCGGCTCCTCGCCGGTGGGCCGGCTGCTGGTCCGCCAGTCCGCCGACCGGCTGCTGCGCACCTCGATGGAGCTCGGCGGCAACGCCCCCTTCGTCGTCGCCGCGGACGCCGACCTCGACCTCGTCCTCGCCGCCGCCATGCAGGCGAAGATGCGCAACGGCGGGGAAGCCTGCATCGCCGCCAACCGGTTCCTCGTCGACGAGACGATCGCCGCCGAGTTCACCGACCGGCTCACCGCCGCGATGGACGCCGTGGTCATGGGCCACGGCCTCGACGAGGGCACCACCCTCGGCCCGGTGATCACCGTCAAGCAGCGCGACCGCATCGCCGCACTGGTCGACGACGCCGTCGCCGCCGGCGCCACCGTCACGACCGGTGGTGAGGTACCGGCCGGCCCGGGCAACTTCTACCCGGCGACCGTGCTCACCGACGTGCCGGCGGACGCCCGGATCCTCCACGAGGAGATCTTCGGCCCCGTCGCGACGGTCTCGACCTTCGCCACCCTCGACGAGGGCGTCCGGCTCGCCAACGACACGGAGTTCGGGCTGGCCAGCTACGGCTTCTCCACGGATGCGACGACCGCGCAGTACCTCGCCGCGCACCTGGCCGCCGGCATGGTCGGGATCAACCGCGGTGCCATCTCGGACGCCGCCGCCCCGTTCGGCGGGATCAAGCAGTCCGGCTTCGGCCGGGAAGGAGGTGTGGAGGGCGTCGAGGAGTACCTCGAGACCCGCTACATCGCCCTGGGCTGACCAGCGCGTCAGCACATGATCTCCCCCTCGGCGGGGTCGGGGCCACCCGACCCCGCCGCAGGCCTTTCCCGACGTCACCCCGAGCGTCCGCCCGTCCGGACGGACCGCCACACCACAACGTAAGGAGCCCCATCTTGGCTTCCCCAGAGCCCGGCACACAACCCGGCGCCCAATCCGGTGCACAACCCGGCACAGCGTCCGGCACGGCGTCCGGCGGCGAACACGTCCGCACCCGGCAGGCCACGAAACTGCGCAACCGGCACGTCACCATGATCGCCCTCGGCGGCATCATCGGATCGAGCCTGTTCATCGGTTCCGGCAACATCATCCGGGACGTGGGACCCGCCGCGATCCTGTCCTACCTGCTCGGTGGCCTGCTGGTGTTCCTGGCGATGAAGATGCTCGGCGAGATGGCGGCGTCCCGCCCCGCCGTCGGCTCCTTCATGGACTACGCCCGCGACGGGCTGGGCGACGGGGCGTCCTACCTCGTCGGCTGGCTGTACTGGTACTTCTGGGTCGGCGTGCTGGCCTACGAGTCGGTCATCGGCGGCGAGACGATGCACGGCTGGTTCAGCGCGGTGCCCTCCTGGGCCTGGTCGCTGATCCTGCTGGCGGTCTTCGTCGGCTCGAACGCGGTCTCGGTCCGCAACTTCGGCGAGATCGAGTTCTGGCTCGCCGGTATCAAGGTCATCGCCGTCATCGTCTTCCTCGTCGCCGGCGTGCTCTTCGCCTTCGGCGTGTGGCCCGGCTCCGACTTCACCGTCGACAACCTCTGGAACCACGGCGGCTTCGCCCCGAACGGTCTCAGCCAGGCGCTCACCGGCGTGGCCATCGTCATCTTCGCCTACTTCGGCACCGAGATCGCCGTCATGGCCGCCGCCGAGTCCGAGGACCCGGGCAAGGGCGTCCGGCGGGCGACGAACACGGTCATCTGGCGCATCCTGCTGTTCTTCGTCGGCTCCGTCGCCGTCATCGCCGCCATCGTGCCGTGGGACGAACTGCCCGACCCGACCGACGTCTCCACCGCACCGTTCACCTACGTCTTCGAACTCATCGGCCTGCCCGGTGCCTCGACCGTCATGCAGCTGGTCATCTTCACCGCCGTGCTGTCGGTGCTGAACTCCGGGCTGTACTCGGCGTCCCGCATGCTCTCGGCGATGGGTGACCAGGGCTTCGCCCCGAAGGCCGTCCGCTACCGCAACCGGCGGGGCGTGCCGATGGTCGCCCTGCTGGCCTCCACGGTCGGCGGCGTGGCCGCGACGATCGTCAACTTCGCGCTGCCGGACACCGGCATCTTCGACTTCATCATGAACTCCTCGGGCCTGGTCGCCCTGTTCGTGTACGTCATCATCGCCGCGACGCACTGGAACATGCGCCGGAAGATGACCGCCGCCGAGGTCAGCGCCCTGGAGATGAAGGCGCCGCTGTACCCGTGGATCAACATCCTGCTCATCGCGGGCGTCATCGCCGTCTTCATCGTCATGGTGGTGCAGGAGTCCAGCCGGACGCAGGTCTGGACCAGCCTCATCCTCACCGGTGTGGTGGTGGTGCTGTGGCCGCTGGTGAAGCGGAACCTCCGGCGCAGGTCGGAGCGGACGGACGGAGCAACCCCGGTCGATGCATAAGTTCCGGTGTGGTGGAACAATAGGCTCCATGACTGACAACAACTCACCTGTCCAGGTCCTGTCCACCGACGAGTCCCTCGAGCTGCTGGCGACCAAGACCTTCGGTCGCCTGGTCGTCCACCGCACCAACGATGTCGACCTCTTCCCCCTCAACTACACGGTCTCCGAGGGGAAGATCTACCTCCGTACCGCGGAGGGCACCAAGCTGTTCAGTCTCAACCTCAACGGCGACGTGCTCTTCGAGGCGGACAATGTCGAGCAGACCGGCGACGCCACCGGCGAGGCCTGGTCCGTCATCGTCAAGGGTCAGGCCCGCATCCTCACCACCTCCGACGAGATCAACGCCGCCGAGGAGCTGCCGCTGAAGCCGTGGCTGCCGACCCTGAAGTACAACTTCGTGGAGATCACCCCGAACGAGGACGGCGTGTCCGGCCGCCACTTCAATCTCGGCGCGGAGCCGGAGCGGTTCTAGGGCGTGTCTCCTAATGCTTTGAGCCAGGCGACGATCGCAGCCAGGACGGCAGCCCCGCGGTAGATCACCGCCAGCTTGTCGTACCGGGTCGCCAGTCCCCGCCACTGTTTGAGCAGGTTGAACGACCTCTCCACCACATTGCGGCCCTTGTACGCCTCCCAGTCCATCTTGGGTGGACGACCGCCGGCAGATCCTTTGCGTTTGCGGGCGTTGACGTGGTCGACCTTCTCCGGGATCACCGCGACGATCCCCCGGTCCCGCAGGTACTCCCGATTCGCCCGACTCGGGTACGCCCGGTCCGCCATCACCGCATCCGGGGTGGTCCGGGGCCTGCCCGACCGTCCTGCCGGCTGTGGCACCCGGATATCGTCAATGACCACCTGCAACATACTGCCGTCGTTACGCTGACCTCCGGTGACCACCACCGACAGTGGACGGCCCTTCCCGTCGACGGCGTGATGGATCTTCGTGCTCAACCCTCCCCGCGAACGCCCAACCCCATGGCCTGCAGGTTCGCACTCATCAAGGTCAGAACAGGCCTGATTCCTGTAATTCGACTGGGCCCCCCGTGTGCTGCTCGGGGCGGGTCGTGTTCGTCGCGTGCTGGTGAGCACGGTTGATCGTCGCGTCGACCGAGACGATCCAGCTGATCAGGCCGGCGGCGTCAGCGTCGGCCAGCAGTGACTGCAGGATCCGGTCCCAGGTCCCGTCGACGGTGTAACGGCGGTGACGTTTCCACACCGTCTGCCAGGGTCCGAAGTGTTCGGGCAGGTCACGCCAGGGAATCCCGGTGCGGTACCGGTAGATCACCCCTTCGAGGATCTGGCGGGAGTCCCGGAACGGGCGACCCCTCCTGCCGTCACTGGAGGGTAGGAGGGGTTCGATGCGGGCCCACTGGGCATCGGTGAGTTGCTGGTAGCGGTCGGTGGCGGCCATGAGCCCAGTATGGCGGGACACGGCCACTATTTAAAGAGACACGCCCTAGACCGCCCGTCCCGCTTCTCGGTGCCTGCCGCCGTCACCGGCCGGGCAGGACACCCCGTTCGGCCAGCAGTCCGGTGATGGTCAGCGTGAGCGTCCGACCGAGTACGTCGGTGAAGCTCATGTGCAGCGGGGCCAGGGCGGGGTCGGCGGCGAAGGCGGCCGCGGCAGCCTCGGTGGGGGTGCAGCTCGGCCACGCTGAGGCTGTGAGCAGGATCAGTGCCGCGGTGACCTGCAGGGCGTCCTGCTCCGTCAGTTCGGGCCGAAGGGCCGGGAGCGCGTCAACGAGAAGAAGGTCCGGGACTACTGCCTCAGGGTCCTGGAACCGTACCTGCCGGGGGAATGATCCCCGGACCGCACCTGTGGCCCGGACCACCGTCGGCGGCGGGGCAGACCGACCGGTACGGTGAACCCATGTCGAGTTCCCCGGTCGCATCGCAGGTGATCCCCTTCGCGAAGCCGCAGTACACCGCCGCGCAGAACAGCCGCACCCCCGGCCCGGTGCGCGTCGCAGGAGGTCACGGACACGCCACCGAGACCTGGGTGCGGCCGGTGGCGATGCCCGGCTCCGGCGTGATGGCCTCCATCTTCTCGACGGTCCACCTGGGCGAGGACGGCGTGACCGTCGTCGACCCCGGCTGGACCGGGCCACGGACGGAGAAGGACTTCCTGCGGCCGCTCGACGATTTCCTCCGCGACCGGGGCCGTCGACTCGAGCAGATCACCGACGTGATCGTCACCCACATGCATCCCGACCATGTGACGGCGGCGTCCTGCCTGCTGGAGGCGACGGGTGCCCGGTTCACCGCCGGCGCCGCCGAGTGGGCCACGGTCGAGGCCGCCCGTCACGGCACCGGCGACCGGCGGTGGGCGCCGCTGCCGGAACTCCTCGGGGCCCCCGGCGGCGTCCTCGACGGCATCGCCGAGAAGCTGGAACGGGTGCCGGCTCTGCCGCCGTTCATCCCGCGCCGTACCCCGGACCTGCTGCTCGAGGACGGCGACATCCTCGCTGACCGGGGGCTCCCCGCCGAACTTACCGCCCGGGCCGTCATCACGCCCGGGCACACGCCCGGCCACCTGTGCCTCGTCGACGAGGACGCCGGCCTCTTCCTCGCCGCCGACATGATCCTGCCGGAGATCCACCCGGGCATCGGACTGGGGTTGGTGGACGTCCCGGGTAACCCGGTGGTGGACTACCTCACCTCGCTGGACCGGATCGGCGAGTTCGACGACCTCCTCGTCATCCCCGGTCACGGCTATGTCTTCTCCGGGCTGGCGGCCCGGCGGCGCGAGACCGCGGACCACGTCCTGGGCCGCGCCCGGGAAGTGCAGCACGTGCTGGAGTGGAATCCGGAGATCAGTGTCTGGCGTCTCGCATCCCGGCTCACCTGGTCCTCCGGGTGGGACGGACTGCGGGACTCGCCGATGCTCGTCTCCGGGCTGCGGCAGACGATGATGTACCGCGACCTGGTACTCGGCACGGGCGGGGAGGCCGCCGGGGACGCCGTGGCCCGCTGGGAGCAGACCTTTGCGTGACGAGCTGCCGACCACGGCATCCGACCCGGCCGGCCGGTCTGACTCCTCCGACCCGTCTGCCGCGCCGGCCCCGGCCAGGATTCTGGAGGACCGGATCGGCCGGCTCACCACCTACCGGCTGCGGCTGAGCTACACCGGCTCCATCGTCGCCGCCGTGCTGCTGTTCCTGTCGATGACGCCCTCCCTGCTGCCCCGCGGCCCGCTGTTCCAGGGTGTGGTCAGCGGTGCCGCTGCGGCGTCCGGATACATGATCGGCGTCTTCCTGTCCTGGCTGTGGCGCTACATGCTGTCCCGGGACCTCAGCGAATCCAAGCGGGGCCGCACCCTCTCCGGACGGTGGTGGATCCCCCTCGGCGTGGTGGTCGCCGTCGGTACCGGGGTGATGCTGTGGCGCTTCCGGCTGTGGCAGGACGAGGTCCGCGACCTCGTCGGCGTCGGCCATCTCACCTGGACGGCCTACCCGGTGACCGTCGTGGTCGCCGTGGCGGTCTTCCTCCTGCTCGTCCTGCTGGGGCAGGGCTGGGGCAAACTCGTCCGGACGCTCTACGCCGGCTTCACACGGGTGGTTCCGCCCCGGATCGCCCGCGTCTCGGCGATCGCCGTGATGGTCGTCATCACCGTCTTCCTCGCCAACGGTGTGGTGGCGAAGTACTCGCTGCAGATCCTCAACGCCTCATTCGCCAGCGCGAACGACAACACCACCGACGGGGCCGAACAGCCCACCAGCGAGTACCGTTCCGGCAGCCCGGATTCGCTGGTCTCCTGGGACTCGCTGGGCCGGGAGGGACGCAAGTTCGTCTCTCACGGTCCCACCACCGACCAGCTCGCCGAGGTCAACGGACGCCGTGCGGTGGAACCGATCCGGTCCTTCGTCGGCCTGGGGTCCGGATCCACCGGCGACGTGGACCTGCGCGCCAACGCCGAACTCGCCGCCGACGAACTCGTCCGCGCCGGGGGACTGGGCCGCGAACTCATCGCCGTCGGCTCGGCCACCGGCTCCGGCTGGATCAACCAGGCCACCGTCGACTCCCTGGAGTACCTCTACAACGGCAATGTCGCGACCGTGTCGATGCAGTACTCCTACCTGCCGAGCTGGCTGTCCTTCCTCGTCGACCAGGAGCAGGCCCGCCAGGCCGGTCTGTACCTGTTCGAGGCGGTGGACGCGAAGATCCGGGAGCTGCCGGAGAACCGGCGTCCGAAGATGGTGGTGTTCGGCGAGTCGCTGGGGTCGTTCGGCGGCGAGTCCGCGTTCGGCACCGTGCCGACGTTGACCGCCCGCACCGACGGTGCCCTGTTCACCGGGCCGACCTTCAACAATTCCCTGTGGCGGGGCATCACCGCGCGGCGGGATCCCGGATCACCGGAGCGCGAGCCGGTGTACGACGGTGGCGAGCACGTCCGCTTCGGGGCGACGGCCGAGGACCTGGACCGGCCGGACGCCGTGTGGGAGGCGCCGCGGGCGGTGTACCTGCAGCACGCCTCCGATCCGATCAGCTGGTGGTCGCCGGACCTGCTGTTCTCGAAACCGGACTGGCTGTCCGAGCCCCGTGGGGCCGACGTGCTCGACTCGGTGCAGTGGATCCCGCTGATCTCCTTCCTGCAGGTCTCCGCCGACATGGCGGTCTCCACCGGTGTGCCGGACGGCCACGGGCACACCTACATCGCCGACATCCCGCGGGCCTGGGTGAAGATCCTGCAGCCCGAGGGCTGGACCGGTGACGAGGGGCAGAAGAAGCTCGACGAGATCATCCCGCGTCTGTCCCGGTCCGGCGTGGTGCCCGGGGAGATGCCGGAGGATGAGGGGTAGACACCCCGGGAGCAGGGAACCGTAGGCGCCGCCACGGTCCTCAGACGGTGGTCGCAGTTCCTCCGTCGACGTGCTGAGGTCTACTTTTCTCGGGACGGCCCTGGTCAGCTGGTGCGGGGTTGCCCTGATGATCTGGAGTGCGCCCCCCGGAGCGCAGACACGCAGCCAGGCAGACGGTGGACGCATGCGCCGCGTCCAGGATTTCCTGGTCGGTCACGTCCAGGCCGTCGGCGGCAGCCAGGGCGGCTCCGATGGTGTCGAGGTCAAGTCCGGGGAAGTGGTGTATCTCCCTTCCGCTGAAACAAAAGCGCGTGACACCAGGTCAAGGACCATCACGGGCCTGATAACGGGCTCCGCTCATGCTGCCTCCTGCACCCGGTCGTCGCCGTCGACGTCGATGACGTTGGCGCCTATCACCGTCCGGGTATGCTCCAGACTCGTCAGCGACATGTACCGCTTCTGCTGGATCCAGTCATCATGCTGCTCTGCGAGCACTGCCCCGACCAGACGGACCACCGCATCGCGGTTAGGGAAGATCCCCACGACATCGGTACGCCGGCGGATCTCCCGGTTCAGCCGCTCGGTGGGGTTGTTGGACCAGACCTTGGTCCACACCGCCTTCGGCGTGTTGGTGAACGCCAACAGCTCGTCGAGAGCTTCCTCGAGGTAGTCGGCGACATGCGGGAACTTGCTCTGACAGAAGCTGACGACCTCACGGGCCTGGTCCCACACCGCGGCAGCATCAGGCTGCTGGAAGATCGTCTGGAACATCGCCGACAACGTCGGCCACTGGGTCTTGGACACCATGGACGACAGGTTCTTGGCGAAATGCGTCCGGCAGCGCTGCCACGACGCGTTCGGCAGGACCTCACCGATCGCGTGCTGGATACCCAGGTGCGCATCACTGGTGACCAGGAACACCTGGTCCAGTCCGCGGGCCTTCAGGTCGCGGAAGAAGCCGGTCCAGGAGGCCACGGACTCTGCCGTGGCGACCTGCATGCCCAATAACTCCCGGTAACCTTCCGCGTTGACCCCGGTCGCCAGCAGCACCGACGTCTTCACGACCCGACCGCCTTCGCGGACTTTCATCGTCAGCGCATCGCAGGACACGTACAGGTACGGCCCAGTGTCGAGTGGGCGGTGGCGGAAATCCTCAACCATGGAGTCAAGGTCCCTGGCCATTTCGGACACCTGGGACTTCGACAGGTTGGTGATCCCCAGGCTGGCGACCAGGTCGTTCATTCTTCGGGTGGAGACACCCTTGAGGTAGCAGGTCGCGATGACGGTGCTCAAAGCTCGCTCGGCCCGGCTTCGTCGTTCCAGCAGCCAGTCGGGGAAGAACGACCCGGAGCGGAGCTTGGGAACGGCGACGTCGACGGTGCCGACACGGGTGTCGAGGTCGCGGTGACGGTAACCGTTGCGGGTGTTGGTGCGGGACTCGCTGGTGGTGGCGTAGTCCGCGCCGCAGACCTGATCGGCCTGGGTGGACAGGATCTGGTTGATGAAGCTCTGCAGCATCTGGCGCATCAGGTCCGGGGAGGCCTGGGTGAGCAGTTCGTCGAGGTAGGTTGACGGGTCGATATGATGAGGGCTGGTGACCATCGTGGAGTCCCTTTCGAGGATATGTAGGAGTTGAGTCGAAAGGTACCTGCGGTGGTCGCCGTCGTCGTGGACGGGCGGTCACCGGCAGTTACAGATACACCACGCTAGAGGACGTAACCGGTGTCGAATGTCATTCGTCCGAGGAGGATCTCGGATGATGTCGGAGTGCCGGGAAGTACCCGCTCAAGAACAGGGGTGAACCATTCCGAACGGTCATTGCCCTCGTGCCGGAGCCTGTGCATGAGAGGTTGGTTCGCGCGTGCGAAACGCATGCCGACAAGGCGTCGGGGACCGGTGGTGTCGACCCAGTGCAGTGCGGCGGACAGGAGAAGGTCCCCGTCGTCCGGCTGCTGGTCGATCCAGTCCAGCAGGTCATCGATCTCCTGCTTCTGTCCCGCCATGACTGCTTCGACGATCGCTTCCTTGCGTGGGAAGTGGTGGTACAGCGAGGACTTCGTCAGCCCGACGGCTTCGGCGATGTTCCGCAGCGACGTGGCGTCATACCCGCGCTGGGTGAACAGCTCGATTGCTGTCTGAAGGATGGTCTCTCTCATGTGCGCGCCGTTTTTCTTTGTGGAGGTCATAGACACACAGTAGTTGACAACCGACCGCACGGTCGGGAGTATGGACCTCAACCGACCGGCCGGCCGGTTCGAACATGAAGGGAGAGCATCATGACTGACACGACCAACCAGGGAGTGCGGAACCGGCGGATCGTGATTGTGGGTGCCGGGCCCGGAGGGCTCATGGCCGCAAGGATCCTGCAGCAGGCGGGGATCCCGGTGGAGGTCTACGACAGCGACGCTGCTGTTGATGCCCGTGAACAGGGCGGCACCTTGGACATCCATGCGGACAGTGGGCAGATCGCCATCGAGGCCGCCGGACTGTCCTCACGTTTCGCCGAGCTGGCCCGTCCCGAGAGTCAGGCGCACCGGCTGCTTGCCCCGGACGGAACAGTTCTGCGCGACCAGGTCCCGATGACCGGTGAGGACGCGGCCCCGGAGATCGACCGGACTCAGTTGCGTCAGATGCTGGTCGATTCCCTGGAACCGGGTACCGTTCGCTGGGGTCACCGTGTGGAGGAGGTGCGGGACAGTGCCGTAGTCTTCACCGACGGTTCCTCCGTGCAGGCGGCTCTCGTGATCGGTGCCGACGGCGCATGGTCCAGGGTCCGCAGAGCTCTCACATCGGAACAGCCACGTTATCTGGGCGTTTCCATGGTCGAGGCGCTGTTTACGGCGGCGCGGACCCGGCATCCCCTGATCGCTCAGCTGGTGGGGGACGGGCATATGTGGGCCAACGGCGACGGAAAGAATCTGGTGTTGCAACGCAACAGTCAGGACGTGATCCGAGGCTACATCGCCGTACGCACCAGCCTGGACTGGCTTGCTGAAGCTGGGCTGGGGCAGTCCGACGGCAGAGGGCGGCTTCTTGACGCGAACGGTACAGTGACCACTGATACCGAGGGTGTACGTGCCCTGCTCGGTGAGCGGTTCGCGGATTTCTCTCCTGAACTGCGCACGATCATCACCGAGAGCGAAGGTGCTCTGCCGAACAGGCCGGTATTCGCTCTGCCCACCCCGATGACCTGGCAGCACCGGCCGGGGATCACGCTGTTGGTGGATGCGGCACATGTCATGGCACCGTTCGGCGGCAACGGCGTGAACCTTGCTCTCCTCGACGCCGCTGAGCTCGCGCAGGCCATTATCACGGCTGTCCGCTCAGGCAGCACCCTGGACGGTGCGATCAGCAGGTATGAGGGCATCATGATCAGTCGTGGCGCCCGGACGGGTGAGGGGGCCAACACTGCCATGATTGAGCACTATCGGGCGGGTGGACCTGATGTGGACTCTATCCCCGACTTCGACGACGCCGCAGTCGTGTGGAAGGAGAACGCGGTCGCGTACCGGCAGAGCCACTGAATGGTTGATCCTGTGACGGGCCGACGGTCGTACGCCCGCGCTCCGGGGCATGTCAGTAGAACATCGATGATTCCTCGGGTCGTTCCTCTTGCAGGGTTTTACGGGGCCTGTCGGCATCGCGCGACATGAGGATGGTCGCGGAGGGGTCTGACCATCCCCACGTCGCGCGATGCCGACAGGTCGGCGCGGCCTCGGTGAGCCGCCTCGGTGATCCGGCCCCGCCCTCAGGCGAACATGGACTCGGTCTCCGGCATCTCCTCATGCCGCGAAGCGCGGGCCTTCGCCGCGATCCGGGTGTGGTTGAACAGCAGGTTGAGGAAGAACGCGGACAGTGCGGCGAGCACCACGCCGTCGGACAGCAGCGTCTGCGCCCAGTCCGGGAACTTCGACCAGATGTCGTCGGCGAACTCGGAGAGCAGGCCGAGGGCCACGGCGGCCGACAGGATCAGCGAGTTCACCGTGTCCCCGAGATCCGCCTTACGCAGCGTGGCGACACCCACCGAGGCGATCGAGGTGAACAGCATGATCGACACCCCGCCGACCACCGGGTCGGGCAGCGCGGCGATCACCGCACCGGTCACAGGCATCAGCCCCATGAGCAGCAGGATCACACCGGAGGTGGCGGTGACGAAACGGGAGTGGACGCGGGTGGTCTTGATCGCACCGACGTTCTGGGTGAAGACCGTGTCGTAGAAGCCGTTGAAGATGCCGCCGAGGACGCCGGAGAGGGCGTCCCCGGACAGGGTGCGGGCCACGTCGGCGCGGGACAGTTTCTTGCCGGTGATCTCGGAGAGCGCGCCGACGCTCGCGATCGTCTCGGAGAACAGGAACATCATCACCACGGTCATCGAGATCACGCCGACGACGGGGAACTCGGGGTGGCCGAAGTGGAGGGGTGTGACCATGGCGAAGAGGGGTTCATCGCCGACACCGGAGAAGTCCAGCAGGCCGGCGGGCCAGCACAGCAGGACGCCGACGACCGCGGCGATCAGCAGGGACGCCTTGGCGACCATGCCGCGGGCCAGGGCGCTGAGTCCGAAGGCGATGACGACCACGACCGCGGCGATGCCGATGTACAGCGGGCGGGCGTAGCCGGCGGTGCCCTCCTCGCCGAGGATCAGACCGCCGGGCACACCGATCAGCGAGATTCCCAGCACCAGCAGCACCGACCCGGTGACCAGCGGCGGGAAGAACCGCAGCAGGCGGCTGAACGGCCAGGCCAGCGCCAGTCCGATCACCCCGCCGGCGAGCATGCAGCCCCAGATGGCGGGCAGTCCGTAGGTGTGCCCGATGGAGATCATCGTGGCGACCTGGGCGAACGCCGCGCCGCCGACGACGGGCATCCGTGCGCCGGCGAGTCTGCCGGCGCCGAGGGACTGGATGAGGGTGATCACGCCGGCGACGAGCAGGTCGGCGTTGACGAGCATGGCGACGGTCGCCCGGTCGAGGCCGAGGGCGGCGCCGATGGTGAGCGGCACGGACACGCAGCCGACGTACATCATGAGCACGTGCTGGACGCCGAAGACGAGGTTCTGGCGCCAACCGAGGTTGCGGTCGACGGCGGATCCGTCGGTGGAGAAGGAGGCGTCGGAGGGGGCAGACGCATCAGCTGCGTCAGTTCTGTCGAGGGCGCCGGTCGTCGTGGCGTCCTGCCGGTCGGTGGTGGTGCCCTGGGGGAGGGTGGCGGTCATGGGGATGCTCCTGAGCTTCGGGAATGCTTGAGCGGGTGGGTGGTGGCCGACGGAATTTCACACCTCCGGCCGGGGCGTCCGAAAAATGACCTGGTCACTTTCTTTTCGACCGTGGAGGGAGGGTGTGAAAAACCTGCGGGTCAGGCTGGATCAGCTGCCCGCCGGGAGGGGAGAGGGCTACTTCTTCGACTCGGACGCGCCGAAGTTCGCCCGGATACGCATGTCCAGGTAGTCGCCCGCGGTCATCGGCTCGTACCTGTGCTCGGGGCCCTGGATGACGGCGCTGCGGTCGGCCTGTGCGAAGTAGGGCATGGAGTAGCGCTCGGGGATGTCCACGCCGGTGTCGGCGGCCTTCACCCGGTGGAAGTTCGACTTCAGCCGGTCATCGGACCACCGCATGAGCATGTCACCGATATTGCAGGTGAGGATGTCGGTGAAGGCCGGGACCGGGGTCCACGCCTGGACGTCCTGACCGGCGTCCGCGCCGGGCATGACCTGCAGGCCGGACTGCCCGTCGGTCTGGAACAGCAGGGTGAGCAGGTTGAAGTCGGTGTGTGCCCCGGCCCGCCAGATGGGCTGGCCGTCGGCGTCCGGCACATTGTGCCCGGCATCCATCGCCATGTAGTGGATCATCCGCAGCGTGCACTGGTGCTCCGGGGACGCCGGGTCGTGGACCTTGGTGAAGTAGTCGCGTTCGAAGCCGAGCTTCACGGCGAAGAACTCGAGGACGCGCATGGCGACATCGTGGGCCTTCGACTCGAAGTCCAGGGAGGCGTCCCGGAAACCGGCGATGGACGGGACGGCCTCCTCGTCGAGCCAGAGTCCGTCCATGAGCGGGCGGGTGATCTGGTAGCTCTCCTTCTCGTCCGGGGTGCCGGTGGAGGGGCGGACCTGCGTCCGGTATTCGAAGCCGACATTCTTCCCCTTCGGCTTCTGCACGGTGGCCAGGATGTCCTCCGGCAGGGCGAAGAACCGTTCCGCCTGGCTGAACTGTGCCTCGATCTCGTCGCGGGTGATGCCGAAGTTCTTCAGCTGGAAGAAGCCGATGGTGGTGGCGGCGTCCCAGAATTCCTCGGCCTTGGCGGCCCACTGGTCGTCGGTGAGGTCCCAGTTGTTGACGTCGATGACGGGGACGGCGCGGTCGGTGGTCTCGGTGCCGATGCCGCCCATGCGGGATTCGAGATCGAGTTCGGCGTTGGGTGCGCTGGTCTGGGTCATGATGTTCCTTCCGGATTGCACGGTTTCCCCTACGGCTTGAGGCACCGCGCTCCGTCATCCCGACGCCCTGCGCTCGCCAAGCCCGGCTGAGCCGTTGTGATTGCCTGTGCACGATTCACGGTACGGGGCACGCGTTGCAGTCCGGTGCCGGAAATATGAAAGGGGTGTTTCGGAAGGTCCGGTCGGTGCCGGCGAGAAAAAAAGGGAGTTATCGGAGTGAAGGAAACCGTATAGCATCACGAATCGTCAGATGTATCATTCCTTTCTCTCACCACAGGAGCACCATCATGGCGATACCCATGAGTAAACGACTCTGGGCCGAATTCCTCGGCACATTCTGGCTCGTCTTCGGCGGCTGCGGCTCGGCGGTCCTCGCCGCGAAGGTCGTCGCCGACGGCACGATCAACATGGGCATCGGCTTTGTCGGTGTCGCCCTCGCGTTCGGCCTCACTGTCGTCACCGGCGCCTACGCCGTCGGCCACATCTCCGGCGGACACTTCAACCCGGCCGTCACCCTCGGTTGCGCCGTCGCGAAGCGGGTCGAGTGGGCCGCGGTCATCCCCTACTGGATCGCCCAGGTCGTCGGCGGTGCGGTCGCCGGTGGCGTCCTCTGGATCATCGCGAACGGCAAGGACGGGTTCAGTGCCTCCGGATCCGGCTTCGCCACAAACGGCTACGGGGAGCACTCGCCCGACGGGTATTCGCTGACCGCGGTCATCGTCGCCGAGGTCGTGCTCACCGCCGTGTTTCTGTGGGTGATCCTCGGCGTGACGTCGAAGAAGGCCCCCGCCGGGTTCGCGCCGCTGGCCATCGGGCTCACGCTGACGCTGATCCACCTGATCTCCATCCCCGTGTCGAATACGTCGGTGAACCCGGCCCGGTCGCTGGGCGTCGCCTGGTACGCCGGCGGGGACGCCCTCGGCCAGGTGTGGGTGTTCATCCTCGCACCGCTGGTCGGTGCGGCGATCGCCGGCATCAGTTACGCCTTCCTCACCGGTGACGAGGACGACACCCCGGCCGAGTCCGAGGCACGCGTCGGCGCCGAGGGGTAGCAGCAGGACCGTGGGGACGCAGGGAGGGGCGCCGCCGGATCCGGTGTGCGCATCGCGCGACGTGAGGATGGTCGGACCCCCTCGCGACCATCCTCACGTCGCGCGATGCGGACACGATGTCGATGGGGTCGGGCCTCAGGGATGACTACGCCGACCGATGTCAGACGGGCACGGTTCAGGGGAGGAGATCGAGCATGTGCGGCCTGGCTTTCATCGCGTGGATGATCAGCTCATTGCCGCTGTCGAAGACGAGGACCACGGTCTCGAGCATCCGACCATGGGTGTCGAAGCCGAGCCGTAGTTGCCGTGACGGGCTGTCATCGTCGAGGTTCTCGACCCACGACGGCCATGTGGCGGCCTGAATGGAATCCGCGGCGGAGACACCGTGCTTCAGCGCGGACTTATGGACATTCATGCGGCAGAGTGGCGCAGGGCATCCCGGATCACTTCGGAGCGGGTCTTGCCCTCGCGTCCGGCCCGCTCGTCCAGAGCCGCGATCTCTTCGAGAGTGAGCCGCAGTGCGACTACCTGGGACGGCTCCGCTCCCCGCCCGGGACGACCACGACCTCGCTTCTTCAGTGCATCGACGTCGTATCCGGCCTCAGCTTCATCCGCCCAGGCCTGGATCTGTTCTTCGGTGACCGGGCGACCATGGATCTTCTCGTTCTCGTACATGGGAATATCGTATGACGAAAACATGCGCTTTGGCCAGACCCCCGGTGCGGGGCAGCAGAGAACGAGGTGTGCGCATCGCGCGACGTGAGGATGGTCAGACCCCCTCGCGACCATCCTCACGTCGCGCGATGCGGACAGGGAGACACGTCAGTACCGCGGGCTGTCCGGGTACCAGGCGTCGCCTTCGCGGTGCGGGCCGACCTCGTCGATCTCGATGTGTTCGAACGCCTGGAACTCCCGGAAGAACGTCGGCCAGTTCTCCTTCGTGATGTCCGTGGCGATCCGCTGCGCCACCCGGGTCAGCCCGGCGTAGATGCCGGAGAGCTGGTTGCCCGCCACCCCGTGGGAGGCACGGGCACCGGTGGACAGGTGGATCAGGCGGGGGATGTACTCCTTCGCCGCGTCCGGGGCGGCGTCCTTCGCCAGGAACTGGAAACCGTCACCGAGATAGGGGCACTTACCCATGCCGTGGCCCTCGGCCGGCTCGTACTCGTCGGCCCACAGGGCGATGTCGGCCAGGAACTCGGACAGTTCCGGACGCAGCGACAGGTCAACGGCGTACCCGGTCGCGGAGATGACGAAGTCGCCGACGTGCTCCACCCCGTTGTCGTCGGTGACGACGACTTCGTCGGCACCGTCGGCACCGTCGGCGACCCGCACCTCGGCGGACGCCCAGCGGGTGTCGGTGAGCATGGTGAAGTTGTCGTGGCTGAAGGCCCGCCAGACGGACGCCTGCGTCGGCGGCTGCGGCAGACCACCGTTGAACAGGGCGAAGTCCCACTTCTGTTCGTCGGTGAGATCGTAGAAGTGCTCCTGCATGCCCGGGAACTCCATCCAGCGCAGGGAGTTCCGGGTGGGGATCTCGCGGCGGCGGACGTGCATCTCCACACTCGCCGCGCCGGCCTCCAGGGCGGTGGAGGCGTTGTCGAACCCGGAGGCACCGCCGCCGAGCACGATGACGCGCTTTCCGGCCAACGCCGTGAAGTCGATGTCGTCCTCGGTGTGGGCGCGCAGGTTCTCCGGCAGGTTTTTCACGGCCGGGGGCAGGAAGGTTCCGCCGCATCCCTTGAGGCCGAGGGCGAAGATGATCCGGCGGGCCCGGTAGGTGACCTGCACGGCGTCCGGCCCGTCGCCACGGACGGCGGTGACGTGGAAGTAGCCCTCGGCGTCCGGGACGGTGACGCCCGTGACGGTGGTGTGGAAGTCGACGTCGGCGCCGGTGACGTCCCGGTACCAGGTGAGGTACTCGTTCCAGTCCTCGCGCGGCACCAGGTCGGTCGCCTCCCAGGCGGCGCGACCGTACTTCGCCTCGAACCAGCGCTCGGTGTGCAGCGAGGGGATGTCGAGCTCGATGCCCTTCATGTTCTTCGGGCTGCGCAGGGTGTGCATCCGCGCGTACCTGGTCCAGCAGCCGACCTCGTGGGGCGGGCCGGCCTCCAGGATCTTCACGGCGCCGACGCGGTGGCGGGACAGGGCGAATGCGGCGCCGAGTCCGGCCTGGCCGGCGCCGAGGACGAGGACGTTGAACGCGCCCTCGGCGGGGGCGGGCACCCAGTCGTGGTTGTGGCCGATGAGGGCCATGTCCGCACGCGCCTGCCCGGCGAGGGCTGCGAGGTTTGCGGTGGCGACGTCGGCGGGCAGGGGTTCGGGACGGTTGCGGTCCGGTGTCGTCGGGTCGGGCGATCCGGACTGCTGCGCGGTGGTCGGCACGGTCATGGCCGACATTCTATGGGCGGAATTTCTCCCGTCGGCGACAATCGTGTTTCCGGCCGGTTACCAGAGCGACTCGATGTCCTGTCGTCCGGCGTCGGTGAGCTCCCCCCAGACCCGCAGCCGGGAGATGCCGCCGTCCGGGTACACGTCGGCGCGGACGGCGACGACGGGGGTCGGCCCGGACTCACCTTCGGCCGGGTCGGAGACCAGGAAGCGGTGGCGGGTGTCCGGCAGGACGGCCGTCTGGGCGACGAGCTCGATCTCCTCGCCGGACGCCGTGATCCCGGTGAGTTTCACGTCGCCGGGGGCGTTGAAGACGAAGTAGGAGGTGTCCAGCTCGATCCACCGGATCCGGCCCTCGCCGGCGAGCTGCACGGTGACCGAGTCATTGCCTTCGCCGCGGCGGCGGGCGTTCTCCCAGCCTTCGCCCATGGTGCGGGCGCGGCCGAGGGAGATGATGTGGTCGGGCCGGGAGTAGAACATGTTCGAGCATCCGGTGATCCGGCCACCGTTCTCCAGGGCCGCGAGGTCGAGGGTGCAGCCGAGGAAGCGGGGGTCCGGTACGGGGCGGCCGTGGACCCGCAGCCGGGCCACACCGCCGTCGGGGATCATGTCGAGCCGTACGTGGGTGAACCGCTGGGAGGCGGCCGGGCCCGCCGGGAAGATCTCGAAGTGGTGCCGGTGGTCGCCCTGTGCGTCCGTCGGCGGGACGAGGGTCGTCCACTCGGAGTCGGGCAGTGCGGCGATCTGCTCACCGGTGAGGTAGTCGTCGCAGGTCAGGCCGTACACGGCGATCTGCGGGGGGAAGTTCCCGGTGAACCAGGCCGTGTCGACGACGATGCCGCGGATCTGACCGGGGACGCCCAGCCGCACGATCGCGGAATCGTTGCCGCCGATCTCGTCGTGGCGCCGGCGGCGGGTCTCCCAGCCGTCGTAGACCTTGCCCTTGTTGCCGAACTCGGCGGGGTCGAAGACGGGTTCGGTGGCGCGGATGAGGTTCTCGCGCTCGGCGAAGGATTCGTCGCTGGCCCACACCACCGAGCCGGCGAGGGCGCGGTTGGCGAGGTCCGGCCAGGAGAGGAAATCGGGGGCGTCGGTCGGAGTGGTCATGGGGGTTCCTTTACGGGTGGAGGGTGGACGCTCGGAGGGTGAAGGGCTGCACGGGGGCGGGGAAGACGGCGGCGTCGGTGATGTCGTCGGCGGCGACGTGCGGGGTGGTGGGACGCAGGTACACCGGTGTGCCGCCGACCCAGGTGCGGGTGACGACACCGGCGAGGGCCCGCTGGGCGTAGGCGGTGACCTTGTTGCGCTGGTGGAGTTCCGCCGGCAGGACGACGAAGGCGTCATCGGCGCTGATGAGGGCCATGTCGGCGCGGCGGCCCGGGGTGATGGCCCCGCGGTCGGTGAGGCCGGCCCACTCGGCGGGGTTCTGGCACATCCAGGTCACCACGTCGGCCAGCGACAGGCCGCGCAACCGTGCCTGCGACCAGACGACGGGCAGTCCGAGCTGGACGGAACCGATGCCGCCCCACGCCTCACCGAAGGAGCCGCCGGAGCCGCGCCCGTCGGCACCACCGGCACCGAGGTCGTTGCCCTTGGCAGCCAGGGCGGAGAAGGCGGTGAGTTCGTTGTCCTCGTTTGCCGAGGCCTGCGCCTCGGCGACCCCGGCGAACTTCTTCAGCTCCGCGGTGCAGGGGGAGTGGTCGGAGACGACGGTGGAGATCACCCCGTCGACCAGGCCCTTCCACAGTCGTTCGCGGTTGCCGGCGGTGCGGACCGGGGGGCAGCACTTGTACTGGGTCGCACCGTTCTGGATCTCCTCGCTGAACAGGGCGAGGTAGTGCGGGCAGGTTTCCGCGGTGATGCGGACGCCCCGCTCCCGGGCGGCGGCGATCTGCTCGATCGAGCCGGAGTCCGACAGGTGCAGGATGTGGGTGCGGCAGCCGGTCTGTTCCGCGGCGGCGATGACGGTGGCGATGGCCTTCGCCTCCGACGACGACGGGCGGGAGGCGAGGAAACTGTCGAAGGTCTCGTCGACCCCGCCGGCGGCGGCCATCTTCGCGGTGGCTTCGTCGATGAGGTCACCGTCCTCGGCGTGGACGATGAGCAGCCCGTCGAAGTCGGCGATCTCGGTCATCGCCTGGTGCAGCTGGTCGACGGTCAGGGGCCGGAACTCGTCCACGCCGGATTCGAGCAGGAAGCACTTGAATCCGAACACCCCGCGGTCCCACAGGGCCTTCAGCTGGCCGGTGCCGAGGTTCTCCGGGACGGCACCACCCCAGAAGCCGACGTTGATCTTCACCTTGTCGCGGGCGACGTCCTGTTTGAGGTCGAGGGCGTCGGTGGTGACGGTGGAGGGAACGGAGTTCAACGGCATGTCGAGCAGGGTGGTGACCCCGCCTGCGGCGGCGGCACGGGTGACGGAGGCGAAGCCCTCCCACTCGGTGCGTCCGGGTTCGTTGACGTGCACGTGGGTGTCGACGAGGCCGGGGATGAGGACCTGGTCGTCGGGGACCTCGACCACCCCGGCGTCCGGCGCGACGACCGTGCCGGCGGGGACGGGGGCGTCCCGTCCGTCGAGGACGTCGACGATGGTGCCCCCGGCGACGAGGACGGTGACGGGGCCTTCGACCGGGCGGGTGTCGCCCTCGGGGAGGTGGACCGCGTGTGCCGCGCGGTAGATGGTGGTGACGGGGTTCATCGGGTTGTTGACACTCCTTCTACAGTCGTCCGCTGACCTGGAGCCTACGCAGGCCGCCGGTGTCGACCCCGGTCACGGCGAGTTCCTCGGGGGTGACAGCGCCACATTCCCGGGCGCGCAGCAGGTAACCGGCCATGGCCCTGGCGGTGGCGGGCTCGTCCAGCCACCGGCTCGTGTCGCCGGCGACGTAGTCGCGCAGCCGTTCGGCGCTGACCCGCCAGTTCGCCCGGAAATAGGCGATGGTCGCCAGGTGGCGGGTGACGAGCTGGTGGGCGTGCAGGTCCCAGCCCTGCCGGATGCCGCGGCGCAGGTGCCGGGTGACGAGGTCGAAGTGCACGCGCCAACCGTCGAGGATCTCGGCGGGGGTGCCGACCGGGATGCGGTTGGTCGAGCCGTCGGACAGTTCCACCCCCACCGCCGTCGTGGCGACCTGCAGCACGTCCTTGGCGTGGTCGGCGACGGGGTGCGCCATGGACTGTTCGGCCGCGTCGATGCCGAGGGAGGCGGAGTAGTCGTAGGTGCCGTAGTGCAGGGACAGGATCCGTCCGGCGCCGGCGGCGAGGATCCGGGCGGGCTCCGCTGTGCCGTCCGGGCCGAGGATCGCCTGGGGGGTCTCGACCTGGACCTCGAACGGGATCTCCGGGACGTCGAGACGCCGCTCCAGGACCTCGAGCACCTCGACGAACGCCTCGACCTGGCTGTGGTGCTGCACCTTCGGCAGTGTCAGGCGCAGTGCCCGCCGGTCGTGTGCGAGGATGTCGTGCAGCACGCCGTCGGCCGCCAGTCCGGTGAGGACGATCGCGAGGGTGCGCAGGCCACGGTCCCGGACCGCCGGGTCGAAACTCCGGAAGCGGATACCGGCGAACGCCGGGCCGATCGGTGCCGCCGGGTTCAGCCAGGTGGCGAGGATCCCGGCGGCGGCGCGGGCCCGGGCATCCTCGTCGGCGTCGCGTTCCGCCGGTGGGACGCCCCGCTGGGTGAACCCGTCCTCGAAGTCGATGCGCAGGTCGGCGACCGGTTCGTCGTGGAGGGTGGCCAGGGTGCGGTCGGCGACGGTGGCGGCGTCCTGCGCGGGGACGCCGAGTTCGCGGGCGAGGTCGGCGACTGTGCCGGATACGCCGGACGTGCCGAATGTGTCGAGGGCGGCGAGTGCGGCACGGCCCCACGTCCCCGGAAGGTCGGCACCGGGTGTGCCGTCACCGGTGATGAGGTGGGCGGGGACGTAGACCGTGTGCACCGGCTGGCGCCAGGTCACCGGGGTTGCCCAGGGGTCGCGGACCAGGTCGTCGGTCTGTGTGAGCCGGGCATCGGCGAGTGCGGTGAGCTCGGCGGCGAGTGCGGTGGCGGACTCGGCGGTGTCCGGATCGTGGGGCGGCAACGGTTCTCCTGGGTCGGTGGCGGGATGCCGATGATTCTAGGAGCGGCACCGGGTTTCCGCCGGGTGATTCCGGCCCCGGCGGGTGGCGTCCGCTGCGCCCGCGGTCGTCGACGCATCGGCGGTGTGACACGGAAGACCCCTCCTGACCTTGATAACTGTACCGAACGTGCAGTACAGTTATGGGGGTAACAGGGGACACTTCACGAACACATACGCGTCCGACAGGAGGGGCGCTGCAATGACCACTACTCTCTCGGTACGGCCGCGCCCGTCAACCTCGGCCACCCGGCGCTGGACCTTCCTCGTCATCCTCAGTCTCGGGCTGTTCCTCGTCGGTGCCGACAACTCGGTGCTGTACACCGCCCTGCCCGCCCTGCGCGAGCAGCTCGGCACCACCGACCTGCAGGGACTGTGGATCATCAACGCCTACCCGCTGGTGCTGTGCGGCCTGCTGCTCGGCACCGGCACCCTCGGTGACCGGATCGGCCACCGGCTCATGTTCACCGTCGGCGTGAGCGTCTTCGGGATCGGCTCGCTGCTCGCCGCCGCCTCGCCGAACGCCGAGTGCCTCATCGCGGCCCGTGCGGTCCTCGGCTTCGCGGCGGCGACGATGATGCCCGCCACCCTGGCGCTGATCCGCCAGACCTTCCCCGACGAGCGGGAACGTAACGCCGCCATCGGTATCTGGGTGTCCGTCGCGGTCGTGGGGTCGGCGTCCGGCCCGGTGCTCGGCGGCCTGCTGCTGGAACACTTCAGCTGGCACTCCGTCTTCCTCATCAACGTGCCCGCCGCCGTCATCGCCCTGGTCGGGACGGTGCTCATCGCCCCGCCGAACACGCCGGACCCGCGCCGGAAGTGGGACCTGCCGTCCTCGCTGATGGCGATGTTCGCCATGGTGGGCGGCGTGATGACGATCAAGGAACTCGCGAACACCGACCGGATGGTCTGGCTGCTCGTCGCGGCCGTCGTCGTCGGACTCGTCGGCGCGGTCCTGTTCGCCCGACGCCAGAACCACCTCCGGTCGGTCGGGCGCGAGCCGCTGCTCGAATTCGGGATTTTCCGCAACGCCATGTTCACCGGCGGCACCCTCGCCGCGATCCTGGCCATGTTCGTCATGTCCGGTTCCGAACTGATGACCACCCAACGGTTCCAGACCGCCGGCGGCTTCAGCCCGCTGGAGGCCGGACTGCTCGTCGCCAGTGCCGCCGTGCCGGCGATCCCGGCCTCGGTCCTCGGCGGTGCGTTCCTCTACAAGGTCGGGTTCCGGACGCTCATCAGCGGCGGTTTCCTCGTCATGGCGCTCGCCGTGGCCGTCGGGGTGTGGGCCTTCCTGCATGCCCCGCTGTGGGTCTTCGTCCTCTGCCTCGTGGCACTGGGCACGGGCGCGGGCATGGTCATGTCCGTGTCCTCGACGGCGATCATCGACTCGGCGCCGGCGTCCAAGGCGGGGATGGCGGCCTCGGTGGAGGAGGTCTCCTACGAGTTCGGCACGCTGGTGTCCGTCTCGATCCTCGGGAGCCTGATGCCCATGTTCTACGCACTGCATGCACCGGCGGAGGTCGCCCACGACGTCGACCACGGGGTGAACCACCCGGTGTTCGGGGCGCAGGCGGTCGCCGCCTACGACACGGCCTACCGGCAGGTCCTGCTCATTGCGCTGGTGGTGGCGCTGGTCGCGGCGGTCGTCACCGCCCGGTGCTTCCGCGGCAACCCGAAGGGGGCTGTCAGTGCGGACCAGTAAACGGGACACGATCCTCGCCGCCGCCGTCGATCTCATCGAGGACGCCGGTATCGAGGCCGTGACCTACGAAGCACTCTCGGACGCCTGCGGTCTGTCGAAATCCGGCCTGGTGTACCACTTCCCGTCGCGGCAGGAACTGGTGCTCGGCATCCACCGGTACCTCGCCGACGAGTGGGAGAAGGAGCTGGAGACCGCGGCGGGTGGTGCCGCCGACGAGGTGGACGCCGCCACCCGGCTGCGGGCCATCGTCATGACGCTGAGCCATTCGGCGACCCGGGCGGAACTGCTCGTGCAGCTCGACGCCACCACCGACTCCTCCTCCGCCGGCATCTGGGACGAGGTCGACGCCCGGTGGATGCCGTCGGCGGCGGAGCTCACCGCGGACGGGGAGGACGGGGAACTCGCGCGCGCCGCCTACCTGGTCCAGATCGCAGCGGACGGGCTGTGGGTGCACGACTACGTGCACCGGTCGTTGACGCAGGTGCAGCGTCAGGCGCTGACCACGTCGCTGCTGGCGATGATCCCGGAGGTCACCGTGTCCGGTCACTCAGAGGGATATTGATACGGACCGCAGTTCCGCACGGTGTCGCCGGATCGAAGATGATGGTGCCGCCGTGGCGCTGCATGATGTGTTCGGAGATGACGAGTCCGATCCCCGATCCGTCGTCCTTCGACGAGAAGGCTCCGGCAGCCAGCATATCGGCGGGAATAGGGGTCATTCCCCGTCCGAAGTCGCGGACAGTCACCGATGCCGTGTCCCCGGTGCGCTCCGTGGAGATCTCGATGCGCGGTGCTCCGGAGGTCGGCAGAGCGGCTTCATCGATGGCATTGATACAGATGTTGATGATCACCTGTCCGATGAGCACACTGTCGCCCACGACGGTGAGCATCTCCTCGGACAGCTGCTCGCTGACGGTGACGGCCTTGTCCGCGGCCCGGAGTTTCACGAAGTAGAGGCTTTCGCGCACCGTGGCGTTGAGGTCCACGACGGTGGTCACACTTTCGATACGACGCACGTACTTCTTCACCGCCGAGACAATGTCTGCCACCCTGTCCAGCTGGACGGTGGCCTGTTCAAGGCCGTAGACCACTCCCGGGGCCTGCTCCGTGGCTCTGCCGAGACGGCGACGGACGCCGTCGAGATAGTTGGTCGCCGCCGCGATGGGCTGACCCAGGTCGTGGGCCAGGATCATGGCCATGTCGCCCATGGCGTTTTTCCGGCTGAGATACTGGAGGTTCTGTTCCTGGTAGGCGTTTCTTTCCTCCCACCGCACTTTGGTGGATATATCCCTCACCGTGAGGACCCGGATACAGTTTCCGTCGACAATGACATTCTCCAGGAATCCAAACAGCCACCGGAATTCCCCGAATGTGCTGGACACTTTCATACGGATGGACGCTGATCCGTCCACCTTCTCCATTTCCGCGGTAAGGGCTGCATCATCCAGCGGGCTGTCGATGTCGGCGATCTCGTCCAGTGTCCGGTCGAGCATGTCGGGGACGGAGGAACCCATGAGTTTCGCGGCGAACGGCGAGACATCGACCACCCTGTTGTCGTTGTCCATCAGCAGGAGGCCCGACGAGGTGTGCCACATGAGGCGGTCCAGCGAATACTCCATCCACCTGCTGGAATCCGGGAGCGACGAGGTGTGGTCGAGGACCCGGAACTCCACGAGGATCACCTCGTCAGGCGCCGGCTGATCTGCCAGGTCATCTGCGGTGTCGGGCCCCGGCCGGCTTTCAGGTGAACGGAGCTTCACCAGGGTGGCGGTGGCATCGGTCATGAACTCCGTGCCGTCCCGGTCAGCGTACTTCCACAGGCGTCGGTCCCTGCCGTAGACCACGGCGGCCTGGAGCCAGGCGGTGCCCGTCGCGCGTCTGAAGCCGGGGTCCTGCGCACTCATGTGATGGGCTTTGAGAGCGCACAGCTCCTGAACGGTGTACCGGAACTTTTCGCACGCGGTCCGGTTCGCCCAGAGGATGCTCTTTGACTTCACATCGTGGATGAGCCATCCGTTGGCTGAGCTGTCCAGAAGGCGTCGAAAATCTTCCATGGAGAATTCCATGGGGGTGATGATAGTCGTCGTCGAGTGCGTAGGGGTGTGCAGATTGATGCGAATAAGGATTCCTTTACGGCCGACCTAGGTTTCTCCCATGGTGTGGAACAGCGGCTCCGCATAGCGTCGCAGATGCAGCACGAGAAGAGACGACAACCGTGCGACGACCGAAGAATTCCGGAGGGCCAGTGTTACTTGACGAGACCAGTTTCACCACCACCGCACGCCCCGCAGGGCCTGAGCGGGAGGCGGCTTTCGACCAGATGCTGGACGTCCTGCGCGAACGGCGGCAGGAGTTCGCGGATCAGCACTATGTACCCCGGGACTTCATCGACCTGCTGAAGAAGGCCGGGATCTACCGTGCCTCCACTCCCGCACGGTTCGGCGGTGAGCCGCAGCCACCGGCTGAATTCATGCGGCAGATCGAGCGGATCTCCGCCGTCGATCCGGCGACCGGATGGGTGGCCAGCTTCGGATCCGCGCTGACCTATTTCGCAGCGTTGCCGGAAGAGAGCCAGGCAGCCATCTACAGCCGCGGTGTGGACATCGCCTTCGCCGGGGGGATGTTCCCGATGGTCGAGGCACGGCGCGTCGAAGGCGGGTGGGTCGCCGACGGAACCTGGTTCTTCGCGTCCGGGTGCAGAGGCGCAGATCTTCTCGGCATCGGGCTCAAGGGAGACGCCTCCGCCAAAGGTCGCCCGCTCACCGCGCTGATCCGGCCGGAGGACGCGGAGATCATCGACAACTGGGACGTCGCGGGCATGAAGTCCACCGGATCACACAACGTCCGCGTCACCGACCTGTTCATCCCCGAGGAATTCACCTTCATCCGTGGTGGTGAGCCGACGGTGGACGAGCCGGTCACCCGCTATCCGGCTCTTCCGTATGCCGCCCAGGTTCTTGCCGTGACCACGCTCGGAGCCGGCCGCGGTGCGCTCGACTACGTGCGCGAGGTGGGGGCCGGGACCAGTTCGGTGACCGGCGGGGCGGCGAAAGGTCAGCGCCCGGTCTACCGGCTCGGACTCGCCCGGGCGGAGGCGGACCTCCGCGGTGCCCGTGCTTTCTTCTACGGGACCACCGAGCAGGTCTGGGAGAAGGCTGTCGCGGCGGAGGAGATCACGGAGAAGGACCGGGCGCTGCTCCGACTGGCAGCCTCACATGCTGCGCAGGCCGGGAGACGGGCTGTCCTGGCCGCCTTCGACCTGGCCGGGACCGGGGCAATTTTTCAGGGACATCCGCTCCAGCACTTTCTCCAGGACGGGCTGGTCCCCGCCCAGCACGCCATGCTCCAGGAGAACACCTTCGAGGCGGCTGGCGCGATGCTCCTGGGCAGGGAACCGGGGATCCCGAGCTTCCCCTGAGTATCCGCACCTCACCCACAGCGACACAGACAGACAGGAACATCGATGACTGACACCGCAGACACCACGACAGCACCACTCCGGACGCTCTTCTGCGTCGGAAACAACCAGAACTTCTTCGACCTCCCGAAAGACGACATCGGCAAGGTCTGGATCGCGACGCAGCGGTTCCTGACGAACCTCCGGAACATGGACGGCGTCGAGATCATCGGGACCTTCGACGATGATGCCCACATGGTCGGTCCGTCCACCGGATGGCCCTGGACCTTCTACATCCTGGCAGACGTCCGGGGCCAGCCGACGGTAGTCGACTGCTGCAATCTCCTGCGGACCGAACGGGTCGGTGAGCACGCACTGTGGCGGTACTTCTGCATCGAGGCCCGTATGGGGCGCGAATTGACTATTCGCGACGATGTCGACATCTGACATCTCCCCCGACTTCCCCGCCCTTTTCTGAAAGGAAAATACCATGGTAATGCCTGTTGACGACAGAACCCGGTTCGCGGACCTGGTCGAGGACGACCGGGTGGCCGGTCGCCTCTACACCGATCCGGAGATCTTCCGGGAGGAGATGAAGAGGATCTTCTACCGTACCTGGGTATGGGTCGCCCATGAAAGCGAGATCCCGGAATCCGGGTCCTTCAAGACGACCTGGGTCGGCGATCAGCCGGTCATCGTGAACCGTGACCGGAAAGGAAATTTCAACACCCTGCTCAACCGGTGCCGGCACCGTGGTGCCACGGTCTGTGACCAGCGCTCAGGGAAGGCCAACGGATTCACCTGCCCGTACCACAACTGGTCGTACACCCATGACGGCAGACTGCGGGGCGTTCCCTATCCGGACGGCTATGAGGGGATTCTCGACAAGAAGGAGCTCGGCCTGCAGAAGTTGCGGACCGAAAGCTATCTCGGGATGATCTTCGCGACGTTCAATGATGACATTGAACCCCTCGAGGATTTTCTCGGTGATGCAAAGCTTTGGATGGAGAGATTCCTGAAGCAGACGAATGGCTTTCCGTGCAAGGTCATCGGAGTCCACAAGTTCCGTTTCAAGGGAAACTGGAAGATCCAGCTCGAGAACACCACCGACGGCTACCACTTCCCGATGGTGCACAAGTCGTGGATGGCTTCCGTCGACTCGGAGACCGCCGACATGATGTCGTTCATGGACGACCCTGCCGCAGAGACCCACGCACTGGGTAACGGGCACAGCGTCGGGATCATGGCTGCCGCGCACCTCGACCTCGACGTGGATGACGGAACGGAAGAGATCCAGCCACGCTTCAACCATATTGTCCGGGAGCTGGAGGAAGCCGGTGAACCGCCGGAGCGGATCCGACGGTACATGCGCTCCATGCACGGATGCGGTTTCAACCTCGACATGTTCCCGAATATCGCGATGTCCTCCGCATTCTTCCGCGTCCTGATCCCCATATCCGTCGACGAGACGGAGATCTGGCACATGGCGCTGGGGATGGACGGCGGACCGGAATGCGTGAACCGGGAGAGGCTGCGGATCCACGAACACTTCCAGGGGCCGTTCGGATTCGGCAGTCCGGACGACTCAGAGGGCTGGGACCGGGTCCAGATCGGCGCAGGAGGTAACCCTGCAATGCCTATCATGATCAACCGGGGCCTCAACCGGGAGTATCAGACAGAGAAGGAACACTGGCCGACGTCCCATGTCACGGATGAAACCGGAATGCGGGAGGCGTACTACATGTGGAAGAAGATGATGAGCGATGACGAAAAGTAGTACTGCAGTGGACAGTGTTGTGACGTCCCCATTTCTCGCTGATCCCCGGGTGCAGCGGGCGATCGAAATGATCTGGTTCGAGGCGGCCGTTCTCGACCGCAAGGACTACACCCTGTGGGAGGAGCTTTTCACGGAAGACGGCTACTATATCGTCCCGGTCGATCCCGAGACCGAGGATTTCGAGAACTCTCTCAACATGATCTACGACGATGCCCGGATGCGGCAGCTCCGTGTCCAGCGCATGATCCAGGGATATGCCCCCAGCGCGGTCGCCGCGGCCACCACGGTCCGCACCGTCACCCGGTTCGAGGTCCTGGCGGTCGACGGTGACGAGGTGGTGCTGCGGTCCGCGCAGATCATCACGGCGTACAAGCGCCACGAGACACGTGTCCTGGGGGCTGATCTGACCCACCGCATCCGACTGACACCGGAACCGGTGGAGGACAGTCCGGCCGGTGGGGCACGGATCGTCCAGAAAGTGTGTCGCCTCATCGACAGTGAGGACGCCGTGTCCGCCGCCGGATTCCTCATCTAGTCAGAAACCTCCACCCTCGAGCCCAGGAGCAGAAACCCATGTCAGCATCATCCCTTTCAACCGGTACGCCCACTGCCCCCACCACTGCGGTGGTCACGGGGGCCGCCGGCGGACTCGGGAGTGCCATCACCCGTCGACTGCACGCCGCCGGTCACCGGGCGGTGGTGACCGACATCGACATCGACGGTGCACGCGCTCTCGCTGCCGAGCTGTCCCCGGACGGAGAGACGGCCCTGGGGCTGTCCCTCGATGTGTCGGGTCGGCAGGGTTTCGTCGATGCCCTGGCCGAGATCACCGGCCGCTGGGGTACCCCGGAGATTCTGGTCAACAACGCCGCCGTGACCAGAGCGGCGGATGCCATGAGCCTGGACACCGAAGACTTCGATGATGTGCTGACGACGAACGTCAACAGCATTTTTTTCGGCTGCCAGGTCTTCGGTGCCGCAATGGCGGAGAAGGGGTACGGACGCATCGTCAACATGGCGTCCCTTGCAGGGCAGAACGGTGGTACAGCCACCGGGGCGCACTACGCAGCCTCGAAGGGTGCGATCATCACGGCAAACAAGATCTTCGCCAAGGAGTTCGCGGCGTCGGGCGTCACCGTGAATGCGCTGTCCCCCGGTCCCCACGATGTGGACATCGTCCACCGCACCGTCGGCGAGAAGCTTGAGTCGGTCATCGCGGGGATTCCGGTCCACCGGCTGGGGAACCCCGGGTTCCTCGCCGACACCGTGGAACTTCTCACCCGCCCGGACGCCTACTTCGTGACCGGGGCGTGCTGGGACCTCAACGGTGGGCTGTACGTCCGCTAGGGCAGCGCCGGCACGGTGATCACGTGCCGTCCACCGTCAGAGTGCCCTCCGAACTCGAACTCTCTGTTCCACCTCCCTGACTCACAGCGACAGGATAAACGCCATGGCCCTCAAGGAAGTCATTGTCTCGGACATCGTCCATGAGACCCCGTCCATCATCTCGATCTACCTGAGTAGGCCGGACGGTACCCCGATCGGGCACTACACGCCGGGTGCCCATATCGATGTGGAGGGGCCCACCGCGATCACCCGGCAGTATTCGTTATGTGGTCGACCGGACGGTGACGATGCGTACATGGTGGCGGTGAAGCGCGAGCCGGACTCCCGCGGCGGGTCGGCGGCGTTGCATGACCTGAAGGTCGGGGACGCGCTGAAGATCTCGGAGTCCCGGAATCTGATCACCATCGCGCCGGAGGCCTCCCATCACATCCTCGTGGCGGCCGGCATCGGGATTACACCGATGCTGAGCATCGCCCGCTACCTGGATGTCCGGGACGGAAGTTTTGAGCTGCACTATTTCGCGTCGTCGGAGGAACAGGCGGCGTTTCTCCCCGTGCTCATGGAGAAATGCCCTGACAAACTGCATGCCCACATGGGTGTACAGCGGGATGCACAGAACGAGATCATCGAGCGGATGACGGGGGCAGCTCCGGAAGGCAGTCACGTCTACGTCTGCGGACCGCAGGGGTTCATGGAGAAAGTCGTCTCGATCTGCTCAGCCCGTTTCGGCCCGGAAGAAATCCACATGGAGAACTTCCACGCGGCAGAACCCGGGGATGATGTCGAGAACACTCCCTTCGTGGTGGAACTGGACGGGGAGTCCTACGATGTTCCGGCCGACCGCAGCATCGTGGACGTACTCAACGAGAACGGCGCTGAGATCGACACCTCCTGTCGCGAGGGGATCTGCGGGACCTGCATCATGGAAGTCCTGGAGGGGACCCCGGAACACCGGGACAATGTGTTGACCGCCGCGGAGAAGGAAGCGAATGAGACGATCGCGACCTGCGTCTCGCGGGCCGCATGCCCGAAACTGGTACTCGACTACTACTGAGGTCCACAGGGGTCACAGGCGGCCCGCACCCCTCTGAGCGGGGCGCAGGGGGCGGGATGGGGACTGATGCCCCGGTGGTCAGGAGGCGATCCCGTAGCGGAGGATGTCCCGGACGAAGCCTCCGATACTGTCTGCGCCCGATTTCGCCTTGATCCGGGTGCGGTGGACATCCACGGTCTTGACGCTCATCCCGAGCCGCCGGCCGATGGTCTTGCTCGGAAGCCCTTCGATGACCAGGTCGAGAACCTCCCGTTCCCTCGGGGTGAGCAGCTCGACCTTGTCCGCGACCTCGGAAATCTGACGTTGCCGTGCGAAGCACTCGGCAGCGTCTTCGATACCCTGCTGCACGGCGTCCAGGAGCTTCTGCGGTTCGTAGGGTTTCTCCAGGAAGTCCTGGGCGCCGGCTCTCAGAGCGCGCACCGTCATCCGGATGTCTCCGTGGGCGGAGACGAAGATGATGCTCGCTGACGGGGAAATCTCCGCGAGCTTCTCCTGGAGCCGTGGGCCACTCATACCCGGCATGCGGACATCCAGGATGATGCAGGCGGGTTCTTCCGGAGCGAACTTCTCGAGGAAATCCGCGGCGCTGGCGCAGGGGGTGCTCTCGATCTCCGCGCTGTCGAGAAGCCAGGCGACGGAGTCACGGAGGCCGGGGTTGTCGTCGACGATGTAGACCCGCACCCGCTGTGACGTGGACGGAACCGACCGTGCGGATGGGTCTCTGTGTGCGTTGGTGGTCATCAGGCCCATTCCGCTTCTGCTGTCCAGTACTCCATACCGAAATCGCTGACGTGGTGTTCCCAGGGAGTCGTCCTGCGCAGATCCGGTTCCTCGAGGCGGACGGAGGCATCCGCCTCATCCGGGCCGTCCGCCTGGACGGTCCAGTGGACCCAGTTGACCTCACGACCGAGTTCATCGTGGACGAAAAGGTCGACGTGATGCCATCCGTAGATGAACTCGTCTCCGTAGCAGGTCAGGAACATCCGGTACTGGTTGACGGGACGAGGGGGAATTGGCGTGTGTGGTGTGGCTACCATGTCATTTCCTTGAGTGTGGGGCTTGTGGTGTTTCCGGTGAAGGAAGGGAGTGCCCTGAGGCGGGGTTCCAGGGCCGAACCGAGCGCCAGGAGAAGGTCCTCGGAATGTTTTCCTCCGATGATCTGGAGACCCAGGGGGAGACCGTGGCCGGTCCGGGCGCCGGGGACAGTGAGCACCGGGAGACCCATCAACTGCCAGGGGCGGCTGAGCTCGGGGGACCCGGTACCGGTGGTGCGGTCAGGGGCGGGTCCGCCCGCGGCGGGGCCGATGATCACGTCACGGTCGCCGAGCATCCGGGACAGTGAGGCGGAGGAATTGTCGCGACGGAACAGCGCTGCAGCGGCGTCACTGTCGGTGACTTCCGTTCCGTCGGTCAGCAGTTCCTGCAGTTGGGTGCTGAGTTCAACCGTCCGGTTACCGAGCGCCAAACCGATACCGCGGGCGGCTTCGTAGGACATCACGGTCCGGTGGTCCTCACACAGCGAACGGACGTGGTCGTCCCAGTCGAGGGGTGTCGACGCGATCCCGAGTTCCTCGAGGAGGGACGGGACCTCGTGGAGAAGTTGTGACATGGTGCTCTCCACATTGAGGACTCCGGTGCCCTCCCAGAGGTACACGGTGTCGGGAAGCGTCGAGTCGTCTCCGGGGACAGGCAGGTCGTGGTAGGCATGCCATATGTAGCTGAGATCCTCGACCGTCTGGGTGAGGAATCCGAGTGAATCCAGCGTGCCGCTGAGCCCGGTCACGCCGTCCAGGGGGATGCTGCCGTGGGTCACGACGAGTCCGGCAGCACCGCAGTATGAGGCGGGGCGGGTCAGCGATCCGGCCGTCTGCGTCCCGAGCGCGAGTTGTACGGTGCCGGCGCCGACGGCCGCAGCGGAACCGCTGGATGATCCGCCGGGTGTGGCGGACGTGCTGTAGGGGTTCGTCGTCGGGCCGGGGGCGAAGTACCCGTATTCCGTGGTGACCGTCTTGCCCTGCACGGTGGCGCCCAACTCCCGGAGACGGGCGACACAGGTGGCGTCGGCAGCTGCCGGGGTCGGGTCGGAGGTGTGTGAACCGCACCGGGTCGGCATTCCCCCGACATCGATGATGTCCTTCACTCCCACCGAGATGCCGGCGAGTGGACGGGAGGAGGAAGCGGCATCCCCGCCACGAAGATCCGCCGCGTCAGAATCGGTGAGTTCAGCCAGTTCGGTCCAGGCCTCGAGCCTGGGCTCGTAGCGGAGGATTTCGCGTCGGTCCTCCTGGACCTGAGTGTGGACGGAGACGGACCCCTCGACGACGGCGGCATGCCGTTCCACCGCCGAGCGGATTCGGAATTCGGTAGTCAATTGGCAGTCCTTCCGGCGCGAGCGCAGACATGTCGCTAATTTCATATCTTATAAATATGATCGGGAATGTGAATGCAGTTTTCTTAGGTGTCAGGGTAATGTAGTTCGCCCACGCCTGCAGGGTGAATCACGTAAAGGTAGGTTTAGCGCCGAGCGTAAGGGTAGGCTTGGCTAGTGCAAATTCCGTTCGTTGTGCGCACAGGGGAGGATTGGATGTGGAATTATCATGAGTAAAGGAATTTCTATCTGTCTGGAATAGTGAACGCCCACTAGCGTCGATGCCGATAACGCGTCACTCGACCGATCGGAGATCCCATGCTCTTTGACAGATTCTCTCTTGAATCCGTGGCCGCACCGGCAGGAAAGGAGCGCGATGCGGCATTTGACCGTGCGCTCGCGGAGCTCGTGGAACGGCGGGAAGAGTTCCGGGAGCAGGGATATGTTCCACGTGATTTCGTTCATCTCCTCAAAGAAGCCGGCATCTACCGGTCGGCGACGCCCGCCACATTCGGTGGCGACCCGGAGCCTCCTGCCGAATTCATGCGCCGACTGGAGCGGATTTCCGAAGTGGATCCCTCGACGGGATGGGTGGCGGCTTTCGGTTCCGCTCTTACCTATCTGACTGCACTGCCCCGGGAGACTCAGCAGCAGATGTACGCGAAGGGCCTGGACATCGTTTTCGCAGGAGGGTTCTACCCGCTCTGCCGGGCGCAGCGCGTCGACGGCGGGTGGGTCGCCACCGGGACCTGGACCTTCGCATCCGGCTGCATGGGCGCCGACATCATCGGCCTCGGTCTGGACGGGGGCCCGGAGGCCGAAGGCAAGCCGCTTGTTGCGATGGTCCCACCGCAGGACGTCGAGTTCATCCAGGACTGGGACGTGACCGGAATGAGAGCGAGCGGGTCCTTCGGGGTGAAGGCCGAGGATCTGTTCATTCCGGACGAGATGACCTTTCTCCGGGGTGCGGCCGCAACAGTGGACGAACCGGTCACCCGGTACCCGGTCATGGGTTACGCGGCACAGGTCCATGCTGCAACGGCGCTCGGTGCTGCGCGGGCCGCGCTCGACCTCATGATCGAAGCCGGGAGCAGTGCACAGCCGGGGAAGCCTTCCAGGGGAGACCGGGCGGACTTCCAGCTGGCGTTGGCGCATGCGGAAGCCGAGCTTCGTTCGGCGCGGGCTCTGTTCTACGAGACGACGGAGCAGACCTGGGAGAAAGCCGTCAGAAATGAGGAGATCCCGCTGGAAGATGCGGGACTCCTGCGGGTTGCTGCGACCCATGCCGCCCAGACCGGCGCGTCGGTGGCGCAACAGGCGTTCCGGATGGCCGGCACGTCCGCGATATTCGCCACGCACCCCCTTCAGCAACTGCTCCAGGATGCGGTGGTTCCGGCGCAGCATGCCGCACTCCAGGAGAACACCCTGGAAAATGCCGGTGCGGTACTGATGGGTATGAAGCCCGCTCTTCCGGCGTTCCCGTGACGAATCCCGCGAAGCGCCCGGTTCCCGCGGACGGTCCGGTCGCCGTGATCACGGGTGCCGGCGGCGATGTCGGAAGATACATCGTCCGCCGGTTCCGTGCCGGCGGATACCGGACGCTCCTGGTGGATCTGCCGGAATCCGATGTCGTGGCCATGGCTGCCGCAATCGATCCCTCGGGGAGAACCTGTCTTCCGGTCGGGTGCGACTTTTCGCGCCGTCGTAGCGTGCAACAGGTCCTCGACAGCGTCACCGACACCTGGGGCACACCGGCTGTCCTCGTCAACAATGCGGCGATCACCGAGGATGATCCCTGGCAGGATGTCGGAACCGAACAGATGAACCGGATCATGTCGGTCAACTCGGCATCGGTTTTTCACGGTACACAGGTTTTCGGTACGGCAATGCGTACTACCGGATACGGGAGGATCATCAACCACGCGTCATTGGCCGCCCACAACGGTGGAATCGGCCCCGGAGCGCATTATGCCGTCTCCAAGGCGCCGACGCTCACGATCACCAAACTGTTCGCGAAAATTTTCGCCGGCAGTGGCGTCACCGTCAACGCTGTCGCACCCGGGCCCCTCGACGTGCCGATTGTCCGCAGGACGATAGGGGACGACATGCCGACCGCACTGAAGGGGATCGCAGTGGGACGACTCGGGTCGGCAGACTACCTTGCGCAGGTCATCACCCATCTGGCGAAACCGGAAGCAGCCTACGTCACGGGGGCCTGCTGGGATCTGGACGGCGGAAACGAGATGCGCTAGGCGTGACTAAGGAAAACTCCCATTGTCTCCCCGTGACGGACGGGGCGAAAATGGAGTCACATCAAAACATAAATCACTCGATTCCCTCGCGGTCCCAGAATTATTCGGGAGGAGGTGAGTGACAGAGAACAGGAACAGGAAATCCGTATATCATGAAATCTGATATCGCAGAAGCTCCAGTCCTTGATGCCGGACAATTCAGGTCAGTCATGTCACACTATCCGACCGGAGTCGCCGTCGTGACCGGCAGGGCGCCGGACGGCGAACCTCTGGCCATGGTTGTCGGCACATTCTCCTCCGTATCCATCGATCCGCCACTGGTGTCCTTCATGCCGATGAAGACGTCGAAGACCTTTGAACGCCTCCAGAACTGCGACAGCCTGTGTATCAACATCATCGGTGGTGACCAGCAACAGGAGCTGATGTCTATCGCGCAGCGCTGGGAGCAGAAACTTGACGGAATCCGGTGGGCGCCCTCGCCGGCAGGTGACCCGGTCCTCTGCAACTCCCTCGCCTGGATCGACACCACGATCTACGACCTGGTGGAAGCCGGCGACCACTGGATCGTCCTATGTCTGGTGAAGGACCTGGATGTCACGAAGTCAGCTCCGCCGCTCCTGTTCTTCCAGGGCGGATACGGGACTTTCGTCGGAAACTCCCGACTGCCGCATCCCCGGCACGATGCTCTTCCGGCGATTCATTCGACGCACTCCGCACACGACGAACTGCAGGAACTCGCCGACGCCGTCCGGTGCGAGGTGGTGGTCTGGGCTGCGCTCAGTGAGAACGAATTCGCCACCATCTTCTCGGCACTGGGGCCCGGTGTGTCCACGGAGGGACAGCTGGCGACCCGGGTACCCACGATTCCTCCGATCGGCGACACGTACGTTTTCGACAAGAGTCAGGAGGTCCGGGACCGGTGGATCAGGAAAATCGGGAAAACCGACGACACCGTTCGGACGGATCATCTCCGGAGGCTGGAGTTTCTTGAGCGGAACCGGTACGGAGTCTGTTTCCTTCCGGACGAGGGGAGCCGGGCCTACCGGGGAATGATCGAGGCCACCCGGGAATTCCTGGACCGCAGGTTGATTCCGTCCGAGGAACGTATCGTCACGGACCTCATGAAGGGGACGACCATTGACTACAATCAGCGCGACATTATCGACGACGAATACTACGATATCGGCTCGCTCGTGTTCCCCATGCGGGATCCGCAGGGGGAGACGACGATGACGCTTCGCCTGGCGCAGTTGCCGTCACATGTCAGTGGCGCGATGGTGAAAGCCTGGATCCATGAGGCGAAAGAAGTTGTGGCGCTGATCGAGGGTGATCAGTGACGCCGAGGTGAGTGAACAGGAATCCCGGATGCCGTATTAGACGGCATGGTTCAGAAACCCGGCGACCTCATCAGGTCACTGCAGGAATTTACTACCGGAAATTGACCAGACAGGAGTCCGACATGTCCATCGACGGAAAATACACTATCGAGCAGCTTGCTCAGCGCCTCGACATCCTGGAATCGGAGGCTGCGATCAGGAAGGTGCAGTCCAGGTACATGCTGCTGTGCGATACGCCGTGTCCAGTCTACCCTCCGGTCACGGATGCCGAGCGTATCGAGATGATTCTCGACCTGTACACCGAGGACGCGGTGTGGGAAGGGGTCGGCGACTACTACACGGGCCAGTTCGGCCGGGCCGAGGGAAAGGATGCGGTGCGGGCCCATTTCAACCGCTTCTGGCCTGCGGACCAGAACCCCCGGCGGATTCTCAACGCCCACTACCTCACGTCGGAGAACATCACTGTGGAGGGTGACCGCGCCGAGGGGACATGGATCCACATGCAGCCCTGGTTGTATGACGACGGGACGGCTCTGCTGCGGTCCAGTCGACTGAACAATGCATTCCGTCGGGTTGACGGGGAGTGGAAGGTGTCGCGGACCCGGACTGAGAACGTGTTCATTGCTGATCTGCCGGATAATTTCGCGGAAAGCTACCCGGAGCAGTCGGTTCTGTTCAGATAGTCAGGGACGGCTTCAGAAACATAGAATTCACACCACGGCAATATGGTTTCCCGGAACCGGGCAACTGTATTGCCGTTATGCATAATTCTGCACTGGGCTAAAGTTTTACCTTATTCTCCGGAGTAGTGTGCCGCTCTACCATCATGGCTACCGAAGAACCGTCGTAGACGACGACGGGGAGACCGGAGGAGGTAGAATGTCACAACGATTCATGAAAAGGCTTCTGGCGCTGCTGCTGGTGCCTTTAGTTGTTACCGGGTGCGCGTCGCGTCCCCCGAATGACAGTAACGGAGAAGTGACGCTGACCCTGGCGAGCAGTTTTGCCAGGAATCACTCCAACAATGAGGGTCTTCTGATGATCCTCGACGAGTTGGAAAAGAGGGCGCCGTGGATCCATATCGACTACAAAGGCGGGCCCGAGGTGATGGCCCCCAATCTGTTGATCGAGGGAGTCTCCGGGGGAGTCTTCGATCTGGGTATGTTGCCCGGCGACTACTACGTCGACCAGGTTCCGGCTCTCTATCTGGCGCGGTTCACCCCGTTTACGCCGGCCGAAGAACGTGAGAACGGGGTGGCGGACATCTATGACGAGATCCACCGGGAACAGCTCGGGGTCACGTACCTGGGCCGCGCGGTGTCGGGGATGCCGATGGTTGTCCTGAGCCGGAATGAGATCAGTTCGCTGAACCTCCACGGAAAATCTTTCCGGACGTCCGCAGCGACGTCGGACATGGTCAGCCAACTGCACGGTGTGCCGGTGGATATTCCCGGCAACGAGGTCTACACGGCACTCGAGAGGAATGTCATCTCCGGGGCGACCTGGGCATCCGTGGGTCCCTCAAGCCTGGGGCTGCAGGACGTCGTCAGCTACGACATGGCGCCGAGGTTCTACGAATCCCTCGCCAATCTCGTCATGAACGAGAAGACCTGGGACGCGCTCGATGAACGGACACGGAACGCCCTCTCCGACACAGTGGCGGACATGGAGATGCCGGTCTTCAACCACTACCTTTCCCGCACGATCGAGGAGACCGGGCAGTGGCACGAGGCCGGGGTCCGCGAGTCCCGGCTCAATGACGACGACGCCGCGGAGCTGATCCGCATGGCCTACAAGGACGCATGGGATGAGCTGGACTGGGACCGCATCCTGGAGACCTCGCCGGCTGCGGCGAAACTGCGCGACGCCTACGACGTTCCCCTGGAGAACGGCGGTTTCGACCGCGTGCCCGGCGGCGCCTACATGGCCGATACGGAGCGGCTACTCAAGGAGGATGCGTCATGACGGCATCACGGGGCGATTCCCCGGACGACCGGGGAGACCGGTCGGTGAAAAGCACCCTGGATGAGGCGTCCTCGAACTCCGCCGCCGCGGCGGACCTGATCGACGGTCTTCCGGAGGCGCCCGATGAGACGTCGTCCCTGCAGGGGAGGAGATGGATTCCCGAGCGGATCCTCGAACATCTCGGCGCCGTCGTCATCCTGGTGCTGACGGTGTTCATCGCCGTGACGGTGGTGATGCGTTACATCGGTCACGGGGTGCTCGGTTCGGTTGAGCTGTCGGCGCTGGCGATGGTCGTCATCACCGTGCTGGTGGCACCGGCCGCGGTGGGTGCCGACGACAACTTCAAGGTCGAGATCGTCGACATGTTCAACCGGCCGACATGGGTGACAGCATGCCAGGTTCTCGGTGCCGTGGTGCAGCTCATCGTGGCGGTCTTCCTGACCTTCAGCTCCATGGACCTCATGCTCAGCGACCTGGACACGAAGACCACGATGGCCGGTGAGCTGTCGCTTCCCCGGTACTACCTGTCGATCTGCGTCTTCGTCGGATTTGTCTGCATGTTGCATGCGTCGGTCCTCTACCTTATCCGTGATATTTCCCGCCTGCGTCAGACTCGGAAAGGGGATGAATAGGCCATGGATTGGTATATATTCCTACCTCTGTTTATAGTTGCCCTTATTGTCGTTCTCTTCCTCCGCATTCCTGTCGCATTCGGTATTTTTGCGGTGGGTATCGGATCGGCGTTCCTGATCTTCAGAAACCTGGAGACCGTCTCCAGTCTCGTCAGTCTCAGTGTCATCAGCTCAGTCAACAGTTTCACATTTACCGCGATCCCTCTCTTCGTCCTGATGGGTGAGATCCTGTTCCGGTCCCAGATCGCGCAGAAAGCCATCGGTGAGATCTCCCTCCTGCTCCGGCGCGTCCCGGGCCGGCTCCCGATGGTCGCCGTGGCCGGCGGAAGTGTCTTCGGTGTCCTCTCCGGCTCCACGTTGGCGAATACGGCGCTGCTGAGCAGGACGCTCCTCCCGCAGATGAAGTCGGCGGGCTACGAGACCAGACTCTCCGCCGGGTCGATCCTCGCCGCCGGTGGTCTGGCCATGGTGTTCCCCCCGAGTGCGCTCGCCATCCTCTGGGGTGGTGTGGCCAATGTGTCCATCGGCCCACTTATGATCGCCGGTATCATTCCGGGCGTTCTGATGGCTCTCGGCTACGTCTTCATCGTCCTGTGGAAGAGCCGACCGTCGGTGATGGGAGCCGATTCCCCCGACACAGAGGAGAACCGCCCACCGAAGCGCAGCGGGACGGAGATCCTGCGGGGCATCGGCAAGAACATCCTGCTGCCGGCCATCCTCGGCGTGGCGATTCTCGTCGTGATTTTCGCCGGCCTCGGTACCCCGACCGAGGCGGCCGCGTTCGGCGCCCTGGTAGCCCTGATCCTGGCGTTCGCGAGCAGCAGCTTTTCGCTTCGGGACCTGCTGGACTCTGCCCTGTCCACACTGCGGATCACCGGTACCATCTTCATCCTGGTGATGGCGTCGACGCTCTATTCGCAGATCATGGCCTACATGGGTGCCACAGCAGGTCTCGTCCAGTGGGTTTCCGGCAGCATAACCAACGGCGTCCTCATGATGTTCCTGATCGTCCTGTTGCTGGTCATCCTGTCCTGTTTCATCGACCAGGCGTCGATCATGCTGATCACTGCCCCTCTTCTGATGCCGATCGTCTCCGCGTTCGGATGGGATCCGGTGTGGTTCTCCATCATCGTGCTGGTCACTCTGCAGATCGGCAATGTGTCGCCGCCGTTCGGAATGAGTCTGTTCGTGATGAAGTCGACGGCGCCGTGGCTGTCGATGTTCACCATCTACCGTTCTGCTGTGCCGTGGATCATCTCTGACCTCACCGTGGTCTTCATTCTCTGCATCTTCCCCTGGCTGGTGACGGTACTGCCGAGTCTGATGGGGACCTGACCCCGGGGCAACGTGCGTCGGCCACCTGCCGTCCCCGCCACAGGTGTCCGTCGAGGGGGTGGGATCCGGCGGTCAGACCACCCGGTCGTCACGCACCCGGGATGTCGGGGCCGGAGTCGGGGCCGGAGCCGGCCACCGCGGGAGCCCGGGACGCCGACGTCGTCACCGCCGCGATGGCCGTGGTCAACGGCACGGCGGCGACCAGGGCCAGCGCACCGACCACGGACCGCAGGACCTCGGTGGCCATGATGTCCGAGGTGAGGATGTCACCCAGTGACCGCCCGGAGACGCTGAGCAGCACCAGCAGCGGCAGTGCCGCACCGGCGTAGGAGAGCACCAGGGTGTACACCGTCGAAGCCAGGTGGTCGCGTCCGACCCGCATCGCGGTGGTGAAGAGCCGCCAGCGGGAGGCGTCGGGGGCGGCGTCCCGCAGTTCGCTGATCGTCGCCGCCTGGGCGACGGTGACGTCGTTGAGCACACCGAGCGTGCCGAGGATGAACCCGGCGACGAGCAGCCCCGCCACCTCCACACCCGGCAGATAGAGGATGATCTGCAGGTTGTTCTCGTCGGCCAGCCCCCGCAGCTCGTTGGTGCTGGTCGCCAGCGCGGCGAGGCCGGTCCCCAGCAGCATGGCGACGAGTGTCCCGCCGAGGGAGGACGCCGTCTTCCAGTTCATCCCGTGCACGAGGAACAGTACGAGGTAGAGCACGGCGGCGCAGGCGGTGATCGCCAGCATCACCGGGTCGCCGCCGCGCGCCAGGGCGGGGAGCAGGAACACCCCGATCACACCGAGTGTCAGTGCCAGACCGATGACCGCCCGGACGCCGCGCCAGGCGCCGACGATGCAGATCCCCACCAGGGCGACGATGAGCCAGATCCACAGCGGGGTGGTGCGCTCGAAATCCTGGAAGGCGTAGGAGCGGGACCCGTCGGGGCCGGTGGTGGTCGCCAGGCGGATGTCGTCACCCACCGACAGGTCGGCGGAGCCGGCGGAATCGGTGTCGGTGAACAGGGTGCGTTTCCCCTTGTCCGGGCCGGAGGTGATGTCGGTGATGAGCTGCTGACACTGCTGGCCGGTGTCCACCGCGCCCGGCTGGAGGCTGGGCGGGGCGGTGTCGAAGACGGTGCCGACGGTCGGGGAACTGCACGGTCCGCTGGTCCGGACCGCGACGGTGCCGGTCTCCACCTCCTGGCCGAGGCTGGAGGTCTGGTGGAAGCCGTCGTTGGTGGTGGCGCCGCCGCTGGGCCACTGGACGACGACCGCGATGACGGTGGCGACTGCCCCGAGGAAGAGGAAGACGGCGAGGATGATGCGCGGCGGCGTCCACGTGATGTTCCGGGGGTCGGAGAACCACGGACCCGTGTCGTGCGAGTGCGCGTGGCCGTGGCTGTGGGCCGCGGCGGCGAGCGGGTCGCCGTGACTGTTGCTGTGACTGTCGTCGTGACTGTCATTGTGCGGCCCGCTGTGCGGGTCGTCGGGGGTGCGGTCGGCGGCCGCTGCGGCGCGGCGTGCCGGCTCCGGGGCGGCATGGTGGCGTCCCACGTCGGTGCTGCTTTCTGTAGTGGTGCTGCTGACCCGGACCAGTCTGCCACGGGGGTGAGGGGGCCTGCTGCTACAGTGGTCGTCATGTACGCGAACGCCGCACAGTACGCCGTGAGGCCCTGGACCCGCCGCTGACGGCGGGGAACCCACTCATACATCCTTGACTTCTCCGCCGTCTTCCGGCCCACATCAACACCGTGGAGCCGGGCGGCGGTTCTGTGCTGCCTGAAACAGCCCGGCTCCGGAAGACTTCTGGAGACCACCATGTCCCGTACCCCTCATCTGTCCGCTTCCTGTCTCGGTGTCACCGTCGCCGACCGGACGCTGTTCACCGGCCTCACCGCCACGATCTCTGCAGGTGACCGCCTGCTCATCGTCGGTGAGAACGGCACCGGCAAGACCACCCTGCTGCACACCCTCGCCGGCGTCCGCGCTCCGGACGCCGGTGAGGTGCGGTGCAGCGGCAGCCTCACCCTGGTCCGTCAGGGGATGGACGCCACCGGCACCGTCGGCGATCTCGTCGCGGACGCCACTGCTGCCTCCGACGCCGCCCTGGCGGACCTCGACCATGCCTTGACCAGTGGTGATCTCGGCGACGCCTACGCGGACGCCCTGGACCGGGCCACCACGCTCGATGCCTGGGACGCCCATCGTCGCGTCGACATCGCCCTGGCAGGGCTCAGCGCCTGCACCGACCGGTCCCGGCGCCTGCTGAGCCTCTCCTACGGGCAGCGCTACCGGGTGCGCCTGGCCTGCGCGCTGGCGTCGCGGGCGGACACCCTGCTGCTCGACGAACCGACCAACCACCTGGACGCCACCGCGCTGGGCTTCCTCACGGACCAGTTGACCTCCTGGTGCGGCGGGCTGGGTGTGGTCACCCACGACCGGGCACTGCTGCGTGACCTCTCGGCCGACGGCCGGGCGACCTTCCTCGACCTCGATCCGACCGCGGACGGCACGCCGCTGCTGGTCACCGGCACCTACGACGCGTGGATGGAACGCCGGCGGGCGGACCGGGAGCGGTGGGAGCAGGAGTACGCCGCACAGGTCGCCGAGCATCAGCGGCTCGAGTCGGCGGTCGCGGACGCCCGGTCCCGGCTCACCGACAACTGGCGTCCGCCGAAAGGCCACTTCAAGCACAAGCGCGCCACGCGTGCCGACGGTGTGGTGCAGACACTGCACCGGCGGGAGAAGGAGCTGGCGTCCCACGCCGTGGAGATCCCCGAGCCCCCGCTGGAGCTGCGCTGGCCGGCAGCATCGGTGGCGTCCGGGAAGACGTTGCTGACCTGTACCGGTGTGACTGTCGCCGGACGGCTGGAACCGGTGACACTCGACCTGTCCGGTGGGGAGCATGTGCTGCTCACCGGGCTGAACGGCGCGGGTAAATCGACGTTGGTGGACGTCATCGAGGGCACTGTGGACCCCACCGGCGGGTCGGTGCGGGTCCACGACGACGTTCGCCTCGGCGTCCTCACCCAGCATGAGCCGGTCTGGCAGCACCCGGAACTGGCGGCTGCGGAGGTCTACGCCCGGCATGCGGAGCGGTTCGATGATGCACCGGGACTGGCGTCGCTCGGGCTGCTGGACCGTGCGGCGCGGTCAACTCCGGTAGGACGCCTCTCCCAGGGGCAGCAGCGGCGACTCCACCTTGCGATGGTGCTGGCCGAATGCCCTGATCTGCTGATCCTCGATGAACCGACGAACCATCTCTCGGCGGTCCTGGTGGACGCGGTGACTGCCGCGGTGAAGGACACGGCGGCCGGTGTCATCGTGGTGACCCACGACCGGCAGATGCTGCGGGACCTGTGTCAGTGGTCACGGCTGGAGCTGGGGTGACGGTGGTGCCGCCACAGCTCAGTGGTCGGCTCCGTCGAGGAAGCCGGCGGCCCGGAACGCCCGGTCGTGGATCTCAAGGATCACGGCCTGCTTCCGGGCGTTGTAGTGCTCCATCAGCATCATCCCGTCCCGGTCACCGGCTCCGGCCGCCGCACGCTTGGCGTCCGCGTACCGCCCGCGGTCGGCGGCGTCCTGCCTCAGCCAGTTGCGGAAGACGATGTGCTTCACCAGTTCCGGGCTGTCCGGGCCGAAGACGTGGACGTTCGCCCGGGGCGCGGTGCCGCGCAGGCAGCGGTGCCCGTGCCACCACGGTTCGCGGACGGCGAGGATCAGGCCGGCGCTCTCGAGCGCGGGCAGCCAGCGCGCCTCGTCGTCCGGATCCGCGACGGTGACGTCCAGGTCGATGACGGGTTTCGCCGGCAGGCCGGGCACCGAGGTCGACCCCACATGCTCGATCCGCAGCGCCCGCATGCCCAGGGCGTCCGCGATCCGGGCGCTGAGCTCCGCCGCCTGCGTCGCCCAGGCCGGATCGTGGTCGGCCAGTTCGACACGTTCCGGTTCCGGCCTCACGACCCACGGGTCGGGATCGTCGGGGGAGGGGTCGTCGAAGTGGAGGATCTCCGCGGTGGTGGGCATGCGGCAAGTGTAGGGGTGCAGTATGCCCGCAGTGCCGGGTCCGGGTGCGGTACAGTCCGGCACACCGGCAGGACCTGACCAGGAGAGGACGCCCGTATGACGAACGACTGGGGACGACCCCCGGAGGAACCCGAGGCCCGCCGCACCGGTACCGGACGCCGCGCGCTGGTCGCCGGAACGGCCGTGGTCGTCATTGCCGCGGCTGCTGTGGGCGGCTGGTTCTACCTCCGTGACGACGGGGATGACGGCGGGAATGCTGTGGCGGAACCGGTGTTCACCGAGCAGGTCCCCGCGACGTCGACCGGGTCCCCGACGGCGGCGGAGAACACCGTCACGACCGTGACCGTCCCGGCGCAACCGGAGACCCCGGCGACCCCCGCCGCAGATCCGGCACCGCGGCGCGAGGGCACTGCCTCCGGCCGGTCGGTCGGGAGCACGTGTGACGGTCGCGGCGTCCTCATCGTCAACTCCGTCATGAGCAACAGTCCCAGCTTCCAGCAGGAGATCGACACCGCCCTCGCCGAACATCCGGGGTCGAAGGCGCTCGGTCCGGGGACCTGTCCCTCGCTGCGCGCCCACGCCGACGGTGCGGATGTCTATGCCGTCGTCGTGGACTACGCTGACGACCTTCCCGGACTCTGCGCCGCCGCCGCGGCAGGGGGCGGCAACGCCCGACTGCTCAACGACGACACGTCGTACAGCTCCCCCTGCTGACAGGACGCCCTCGGCGACCCTGTTCCCACAGGTCACATCGTTAGGACACCGGCCGCCGCCGGTGCTACCGTGGATGCCATGTCCACAACCAGTCAGGTCGCTCCGGCAGCGCGCGCCGACGGCCACGCCGCGGCGGTGACGCCGGCTGCGCCTTCTGCGGCTCCTGCGGTCGCCGCGGCACCCGCTCCCCGGTCCCGCGCGGACCGGTTCATGCTGCGGATGCTGCGGATCGACCCGGCCACCGTCGACAAGATCGACACCGAGGATGTCCGGAAGGCGCACCGGGCGTTCCGGTGGGCCGTCGTGGTCTCCGCGGTGCGCTGCACGATCATGTACGTGATCATCCCGGTCCTCATCCCGATGCTCAGCGTGCTCGGGTCCATGGCCGCGCCGATCAACATCGGCCTGTGCCTGGTCGCCATGGGGAACGGCTGGTTGGGCGTCCGCCGGTTCTGGAGGACGGACCACCGCGGCAAGTGGGGGTACACGTGGTTCATGGCGCTGATCTACGCGATCAGCATCTGGACCATCATCCACGAGATCGTGAAGCTGGTGGCCTGATGAACAGTGGAAGCACCCGGGACGACAGTGCCCGCGACGAGTACCGCGCGGCGGTCGAGCAGCAGCGCATCGACGAGGCGCAGCAGGCCGAAGAGGAGCAGGCCCAGCAGGCCCGGCAGGAGATCCCCGGCGGCTCGCGCCAGGAGGTCATCACCCTCATCCTGTCCGCGGTGATGATCATCGGGCTGGTGCTCTGCACCTTCCTCTGGATGTAGCCGCGGCGCGGCACCGGGGGTGGTGCCGTCACAGCAGCAGGTGCAGCTCCCCGTCGATCTCCACCCGCTTCACCCGGACGCCGTACACCGGTTCCAGGATCTGCGGGGTGAGCACCTCGGACGGCGTTCCTGAAGCCACGGTCCGACCGTGGTCCAGCACCATGATCCGGTCGCAGTAGCGGGCCGCGAGATTCAGGTCGTGCAGCACCACCGCCGCCCCCGGCAGCTCCCGGACCAGGCGGAGCACCTCATGCTGGAAGCGGATGTCCAGGTGGTTGGTCGGTTCGTCGAGCAGGACGTGGCCGGTCTGCTGCGCCAGGGCGCGGGCGATCAGTGCGCGCTGCCGTTCCCCGCCGGACAGGACAGCGACATCGCGGGTGGCGAGTTCCTCCAACCCGACCGCGGCCAGGGCGTCCGACACGATGCGCCGGTCGGTGGCCCCGGTGCGTGCCGTGAATCCCTGGTGGGGCAGTCGGCCGAGGGTGACGAGATCGGCGACGCTCACCGGCGCGGTGGCGTCCGGCTGCTGGGCGACGACCGCGATGCGCCGGGCGATGTCGCGTCGCCGCAGGTCACGGAGTGGATGGCCGTCGATGAGCACGGTGCCGGAGGTTGGGGTGAGCGCACCGTGGAGGGTGCGCAGCAGCGTGGTCTTGCCGGAGCCGTTGGGGCCGACGAGTCCGAGGACGCCCTCGTCGGGCACGGTCACCGACACGTCCGCCACCGCGGTCGTCGCCCCGAACCGGACCGTCACCTCCTGTGCCTCGATCACGGGTGCCGCCCCAGGTAGTCGGCGACCTTCTCCACCCCGTCGACGGCCAGCGGTGTCGGCGGCTCCGCGTAGTTCAGCATGAGCGGCAGCACCCGCCCGTCGCGTCCGGCGGCGGTCCGGTCGATGCCGGGCAGGTCCCGGACGGCGGCGGTGACCGCGTCGGGGCCGTCCGGGCCGGAGTCCGTGGAGTGCAGCGCGATGATGACGTCCGGGTTCCGGTCGACGAGGTCCTCCGCGGTGACCTCGAAGATGCGGTCGGACTGGTCGGCGTAGATGTTCTGTCCGCCGGCGGCCTCGACGACGGGGGTGGCCATCGACCCGGCCCCGTAGGCGTAGGTCGTGCCGCCGCCGGGGGTGGGGTAGAGGACCGCGACGCGTGGCGAGCCGGGTGCCCTGTGCAGCGTCGCCAGCCGGTCCCGCAGCTCGGTGATGTAGTCGTCGGCCTGCTGCGGGCGGTCGAAGACGGTGCCGTAGAGCCGGATCTGGTCCCAGGCGTCGTCCCAGGTCGCGGGGCCTTCCAGGGAACCGCAGAAGGCGGGTTCCTCGATCAACGGGATGTGTGAGCTGGCCAGCGTCTGCGCGTTGACGGTGTCCGTCGCGCCGAGCACGAGGTCGGCACCGGTGGCGACGACCTCCTCCCGGCTGACCTGGACGTGTCCCTCCGGGTTGAGTTTGTCGGTGAGCGAGGGGACCGCCGCGAGCGCGCTGTTGGTCGCGTCATCGTAGTAGGTGGTGGGGAACACCCCGGCCTTCGTGTGCACCCGGTCGAGCACACCGAGGTGCTGCAGTGTCGGCACCGCGGCGGACTTCAGCAGTGTGACATTGTCCGGCGTGTGGTCGAAGGAGACCGTCGAACCGCAGTTGCGGACCTCGGTCGCGGCGTCCCCGTCGCTGCCGCAGGACGCCAGCCCCAGGCAGGACGCCGCCACCACGGTGACGGTGAAGGTCTTCCTCATGATGCCTCCCGGTGCATGCGGTGGACGAGCAGGAGCAGGAACGGTGCCCCGACCAGGGCGGTGATGATGCCGACCGGGATCTCCTGCGGGGCGAGCAGGGTGCGGGCGCCGATGTCCGCCCAGCACAGCAGGACCGCCCCCAGCAGGGCGGCGACCGGGGTGAGCGCACGGTGGCGTCCGCCGACGAGCCGTCGGGCGAGGTGCGGGACGACCAGCCCGATGAAACCGATCGCCCCGGCCATCGCGACGACCGCTCCGACGAGCAGGCAGGACAGGACCAGCAGTCCCAGCCGGAGCCGGTCGGGGCTGATGCCGAGGGTCAGGGCGGTGTCGTCGCCGAACTGCAGTGCGTCGAGCCGCGGGCCGAGGAGCATGAGGATGCCGGTGCCGAGCACGACCACCACCGCCACGGCGACGAGTGGTCCGGACCAGGACGCGAGGCCGAGGGAGCCCAGCAGCCAGAACATCACCGAGCGGCTCGATTCGGCGGAATCCGAGGCGAAGACGAGGAAACTGGTCAGCGCGGACAGCGCGTAACCGACGGCGACGCCCGCCATGAGCAGTCGGGTGGCGGTGAACCGTCCGGCGGCGCGCGCGACGCCGACGACGAGGCCGGACGCCACCAGTGCGCCGAGGAATGCGCTGGTCTGCAACGCATAGTCGCCGAGTGCGGCGGTCGCGCCGGTACCGACCCCCAGGGTGATGGCCGCGGCGGCCCCGACCGAGGCGCCGGAGGAGACGCCGAGGACGTACGGGTCGGCGAGCACGTTGCGCACCACCGCCTGCAGGATCACCCCGGCGACGGCGAGACCGGCGCCGACGAGGACGCCGAGGACGGTGCGTGGGGCGCGGATCGTCCAGATGACCGCGTCGTGCCGGGCGAGGTCGGTGGTGGTGTCGGTGCCGGTGCTCTGGTCAGTGCCAACCAGGTGGTGGCTGAGGATGCGTAGTGAGTCGGTGGGGGAGACGTGCACCGCCCCGAATCCGACGCTCACCACGACGGTCGCCAGCAGGACGACGGTCAGGAGGGTCACCCAGACGACGGTGCGCCGGGTGGTCGCCCGGTGACCGAGCGGGTCGGCGCTGTCGGTGGTGCGGGCGCCGCTGCGCCGGCCGGCGTCCGACCGCCTGCGGTGTCGGAGCTCGGCGAGGGTGGTCACCGCACTGACGGTACTGGCCGCCCACCATCGGTCGCACGTTCAATCGACCGTTTGAATGAAGGTTTTACCTGCGCGAAACACGACCCGGCCGCGGTTCGACACCCCAGGATGGTGGGACCGGGGTCAGACCGACCTGGGGCGTCGAGGTGCGGACATGCGGTGCGGTGTAATAAACGCGGGCCCCGAAACTATAGTCACGTCGTGACGTTTCAGAATACGAATAACCGTCCGGGTGAACCGTCAGGCGGAGAGGATGCGCCCCGACGGGCGACATCCGGTCAGGCCCGGACAATTATCGCGCTGCTCATCGTGCTCATCCTGGTGGTCGTGGCGATCGGGGCCTGGCTGATATGGGGACGCGGCGGGTCGGACAGATCTGACCGGGGAGCGTCGACCGGTGTGGCGTCCGCGGTGCCGTCTGAGGATCAGGCGACGGGGAAGGAAGAGCAACCGGAGATCGACTCGGTTGCCCTGCTGGAGAACGCCGGGGTGCAGAGCGTGAACCCGGCACCGGTGCCGGCGGCGGTCGATGCCTGGGGTGACTACGTGAAGAACCGGTCGTGGAGCGGGATGCTGCGCGTCTTCGAGGGCCAGGACGCGACACCGGTCACCGATGACGACCACTCCCGGTTCCCCGCGACGATGAACCACTGCGGCGTTGCGATGTACCTCGTGACGTTCCGCTCGGTTAACGAGGACGTCCTGCTGGGCACCCAGCTGCTCAATGCGGCGAACAACATCGACGCCAGTGAGACCATGTCGGACGGCTGGATCCTCACCACGAACTGTGACACTCCGCAGTTCGCGTTCAACAGCTCGACGGGCATCAGCAATCTCGGCGACGTGGTCTACGACGTCACCGAGTACCGCCAGTCCTCGGTCGCGGACCCGACTGCAGATTCCGCTGCAGCATCGGCCGATGTCCGGGGCGAAAGCACAGCGTCGGAGGTAGACGAGGGCGAGCCGTATGTCGTGGAGTGTCTTCAGGGGGTCCCCGGTCCTGCACGGTGGTCAGACGGAACCATGGCCTATGCGGAGGAATGTGCGAACACCCCTGAAGCCCAGAGATCAATTCGTGCGGAAGGGTTGTGCGGAGGGCTTTATGCCCCCGGAGATGTCTCCCGTGATGAATTTGAGGCCATCTGTCACCGTGCTCCTGTGTATCCCCCAGAGGATGCATCCTGACCTTCGGGTAGCGGCGCACCGGCGATCAGCCGACCGGGGCACACTGGAACCCGTGAAGTACTCCCTCGTCGAACTCGCCCCGGTCACCCCGGGCGGGACAAAAACCGACGCCCTGCACCGCGCGCTGGACGCCGCCACCGAAGCAGAACAGCTCGGCTACCACCGCATCTGGTACACCGAACACCACAACACCACCGCCTTCGCGTCGCAGGCCCCGGAACAGCTGATCGCGCTGGCGGCGTCCCGTACGGGGAACATCCGCATCGGCTCCGGCGCGGTGCTGCTCAACCACTACAGCCCGTACGCCACCGCCGAACGGTTCCTCCAGCTCGAGGCGCTGACCCCGGGACGCATCGACCTGGGGATGGGGCGGGCGAACTCCGGCCCGCCGGTCGATCTCGCCCTGGCCCGCACCCGGGACGCCCCGCTGCGTGACGACTACGCCTCCCAGGTCACCGAGATCATCGGCTACCTGCACCACGCGCTGCCGGCGGGGCACGATTTCGCCGCCCTCGACCCGACCCGCGGCATCGGCTCGGCCCCGCAGGCCTGGGTCCTCGGCTCGTCGGGGAACAGTGCGGCACTCGCCGGGCAGCTCGGCATCGGCTACGCCTTCGCCGGCTTCATCAACCCGAACAAGGTGAAGGTCGGACTGCGCCACTACCGGGAGAGTTTCACACCGACCCGGTTCGGTGCCGGGACACCGCAGGTCATGCTGTCGGTGAACATGGTGGCCGCGCCGACGGAGGCGGAGGCCCTGGAGCTCACGTGGCCGCACCGGGTGATGCGGAGCAGGACGTTCCACGGCCAGATCCCCACCGTCGCGGACGCCGCCGCGGCGCTGACCGACGGGGAGCGGGACGCTCCGGCCCACGTCAACGGTCTGACCCTCCCACCGGTGATCGCGGGGACGCCGGACTCGCTGCGGCGTCAGCTCGCGCCGGTGGTGGAACACTGCGGCATCACCGAGATCATGGTGCAGGACACGCTCGTGGACCCCGACCTGCGCAGCCGGTCGCGGGCGCTGGTCGCCGAGGCGCTGGCGGGACTGTGCGCGGAGGGCCGGCCCCCGCGCTAGAGTACGGACCCATGACCGGCAGTGATGCGCACACCCACGGCACCGGCGACGGGCCGCACACCGTGGCTGACCTGTGCGCCCTGTCCGACGACTGGTCCGAGACCTTCCGGCTGCTCGGGGACCCCACGCGGCTGCGGCTGCTCACCCTGCTGCACTACGAGGGGCCGGGGGCGTTGAGCATGTCTGAGCTGGCGGAGCGGGCCGGGGTGAAGCCCGCGACGGCGTCCGCGGCACTGCGGCTGCTGACCACGGCGGGCGTCATCACCGCGACCCGGGACGGGCGGATGATGCGCTACGCGCTGACCGATGAGCGGGTCCACCGGCTGCTGCACCACCTCGGCGGCACGCACGCGCACTGACGCCAGATCACCGGGAACTTTCCGGAGGGGTGGAACAGGGGTACGGGACGCCGCCGGTGTGGGGCGGGTGCGGGAACCGACGACCGCCGCGCCCCGACATATTCACCGTGACGATTTCAACGACATCCCCCTCACAACCTGACCCCGCTCCGGCGCCGACAGTTGGCCGGGCCCGACGCGGGACCGCGCGGCGGCGTCCGGACCGGCAGAGCAACCGGCTGCTGAAGCGACTCCACTTCTTCGCCGGGATCATCTGCGCCCCGCTGATCCTGGTCGCCTCGGTCACCGGCCTGCTCTACGCCTTCGCCCCGACCATCGAGAAGGTCGTGTACCACGACATGCTCACGGTGTCCGCCCCGGAAAACCCGGCGGATGCTGAACCGGTCAGCGACCTGGTCCGCACCGCCCGGGCCGAGCACCCGGACCTGCCGTTGGCGGGGGTGCGCCTCGGCAAACCCGACGAGACCACCCGCGTCCTGTTCAGTGACCCGGACCTGCCGGAATCCACGCTGCGGGCGGTGTTCCTCGACCCGTACACCGGGGAGGTGAAGGGCGACACCACCCAGTACGGCAGTTCCGCCTCCCTGCCGTTCCGCCAGTGGTTGTCCGACGGGCACCGGAAGCTGTGGCTGGGGGAGAACGGTCGGCTGTACTCGGAGACCGCGGCGAGCTGGCTCGGTGTGCTCGCCGTCGGCGGCGTGGCGATGTGGTGGACCAGGAACCGCAGTGTGAAGGCCATGCTGCGCACCGGCGGAAAGGGCCGCACCCGCACGATGCGGCGCCACGGGGCGACCGGCACGGTCGTCGCCGTGGGCATGGTCTTCCTCACCGTCACCGGGCTGACCTGGTCGTCGGTGGCGGGCACGAACATCGGCGAGTGGCGTTCGCAGCTGGACTGGGTGAAACCGACGGTCACCACGGAACTCGCCGGTATGCCGGACCCCACCCCTGATGCCGGGGCTGCCGGGGCTGCCGGGGCGGGGCCGCATGCGGGGCACGAGGGCCACCAGATGGCCGCCGGTGCGTCGACGGTCAGCGGACTGAACGCGGGAGCGGTCGACCGCGTCGCGGCGACCGCCCGTGCTGAATTCTCCGCCCCGTTGACGATCACCCCGCCGACCGCGGAGGGGGCGGCGTGGAGCGCCGCGGAGGACCGCGCCGCGTTCCGCTTCACCCTGGACGCCGTCGCGGTGGACTGGGCGACAGGCAAGGTCACCGACCGGGTCGACTTCTCCTCCTGGCCGTTCTTCGCGAAGGTCTCCGAGTGGCTGATCAACCTGCACATGGGACTGCTGTTCGGCTGGGTGAACCAGCTGGTCCTCGGGCTGCTCGCCGCGGCGATCATCGCCATGGTCGGCTTCGGTTACGCGATGTGGTGGAAGCGGCGTCCCCGGACCGGTGGTGCAGTGGTGGCGGGTGCCCCGCCGCGCGCCGGGTGGGGGCGTCCGACCCGGGGGACGCTGCTGCTCGCCGCGGTGCTGGTGGGGTACAGCGTCATCGCTCCGCTGTTCGGGATCACCTGCGCGGTGTTCCTCGTGGTCAGTGCCGGGTACGACCTGGTCAGGCGTGCCCGTGGTGCTGCTGTGACCGCTGGGCCCGGTATGTCCGCTGGGCCCGGCGTTCCCGGCGGGCCCGGAGCATCGCCGTCGAACGGGACCGCGTCCACGTCCGGGTCTCGGGCCCGCTGAGCGCGAGCAGGACGAGAATGTCGAGCGACAGGGTGAGCAGCGAGGTGTGCAGGGTGATGTGTTCCCCGCGGGCGAAGTAACCCACCGCGAAGACGAGGATGTTCACGGTGGTCCAGCACAGGATGAAGATGCGGACACCGTTCCAGCCCCGCCACAGCAGCCGGGCGATGAACGCGAGGATCACCGCCCACAGCACGTACAGGCAGACGACCACGGCGGCGACCCACACACCGTCGGGTTCGCCGTCGGCGTCCACGTCGGTGACGTCGTCCCACCGGATCACCGTCTCCACCGACCACAGCACGGTGCCGAGGATGCGCAGCACGAGGAACGCCATGCCCAGGTAGATGGCGTGGGGGCGGGGACCGGCCTCGACGGGGACCTCGACCGGTTCCTCGAAGGCGGAGAGGAACTCGCCGGCGGGGCGCTTGCCGGGTTTGTTGGCGGGCTGGTCCGGTGCATCAGTGGACACGGGGACGCACCTCCGCGAGGTCGAGGACGGGCAGACTGCCGTCGGTGCGGATCGTGTCGCCACCACCGTTTCTGGAGTGGTAGCCGGTGGTGAAGTCCTTCAGGACGTCCAGTTGCGCCCCGTCGTGGGACGCCATGACGGAGGTGACGACGAAATCGCGCTCCACGTCGATGTCGGCGTCGATCTTGTGGGTGACCTGGAGGGTGAACAGCGAGAAGCCGACCGCCCGGTCGAAGGTCGCGGCACCGAGCCAGTCGACGCGGACTCCGCCGGGCAGCAGCCAGCCGTCCGGGGTCCGCCAGAACCGCACGTGGTGGCGTTTGGCGGGGTTCCCGGCGACCTCCTGCTGGAAGGCGAGATCCTGCTGACGGCCGAAGAGGAACAGGGGGCTGACGGGGGCGGTGTTGTAGCTGCGGCGGGTGACCGTCGAGGTGATGATCCGCAACGACGACCGCAGATCGACCGGGTCCGCCGCAGTCCACCCCGCGTCATTCATGGCCTGCACGACCTGGTCCCGTGTCCCGAGCAGGGCGAGGTTGACCGGGTCACCGAGCAGTCCGTCGCTGGTCCGGGTCCGGCCGATGAAGTAGTCGGGCACGTAGAGGGTGGTGAGGATGCGGTGCAGCCGGGGGAGGGCGAGGTAGGCGATCATCACCCAGAACAGTGCGAGGTAGATGAACCCCGCCCAGCTGATGTCGAAGGTCTGGGTGAGCAGGATCCAGGCGAACCACACCGCGGCGACGGCGGCGAAGACGAAGAAGAACCGGTCAAGTGCCGCTGTCACGGAGAATCTGTGTCGGGCGCTCGTCATGACGGACAGTCTATCCCGGTGTATCACCACCCCCGCAGGTGTTTCAGGTCTGTTAAACACGGGCGGGGGTGCGCGTCTGCGGCGCCGCGTGCGGTTACCGTGGGGGCCACAACGCGGGAAGGACGCACATCGTGGAACTGACCCCCAGGGAGCAGGAGAAGCTCCTCATCTTCACGGCGGCGCAGGTCGCCCGTCGTCGGCGGGACCGTGGGCTGAAGCTCAATGTCCCGGAGGCCACGGCGCTGATCTGTGATGCCGTGATCGAGGCGGCGCGCGACGGCCGGACCGTGGCCGAGGCGATGGAGACCGGGACGCAGGTCCTCGGGCCCGACGAGGTGCTCGACGGGGTGCGCGGGATGCTCAGCCTGATCCAGGTGGAGGCCACGTTCCCGGACGGCACCAAGCTGGTCAGCGTGCATGACCCGATCGGCCAGGCATGAGCGGCGCGACGATCGCCGTCCTCTACGCGGGGGCGGAGGTCCCCGGCCCGGTGGCACTGGCTGCGGCGACCGGGGTGCCGGTGGTCACCGGTCCCCGGGATCTCGCCCCGTACCTGGAACAGGCCCGTTCGCAGGACGCCACCCTGGTGCTCGTCCCCGCCGGGACCGGCCGCGACCTGACGTCGGTCACCCAGGCGGCGCAGGCGCTGCAGTGGGCGCAGCGGTCGGGGGTCCGGGTGGTGCTCGGTCCGTCGCTCATCGACGCGACCCGGGCGATCGCCGAGTTGCGACGGCATCTGCGCGCCGTGGTGCCGGACCATGACGGGGTGCTGTTCCTCGCCCGGACCGTCGACCCGTTCGCGGACGCCGAGCTGGTGCGCCGGGTGCGTCTGGCCCGCCAGTTCTCCGAGGATCTCGAGGTCGAGGTGGCGTTCGAGGGGTCGTGGCCGGAGCCGGACGTGGCCCGCGACCGACTGCACCGGCTCGGTGCCCGGCAGGTCGCCGGGATCCGTGCGGACCTGGCGCTCGGGGAGGACGCCGGGACGGCGGAGCCGCTGTTCCGGGATGCTGCCCTGGCGACGGCGGTACAGCGGGCCGTGCACACCGCGGTCCATCTCGCCGGGGACCACCATGACGACGGCATCGCCGCGGGGCTGCTCGCCGACCACGGGACCGGGTTCGCCCATTCCCACGGCGACGGGGACGGCCACACCCACACGCACAGCCACAGTCATTCCCACGGCCACAGTCACACCCATACCCACCACTGACCACTCACCACTGACCACCAGGAGGAACGCGATGGACGTCATCGAACTCAACCCCGGCCGCCGCACCGCGACGTTGCGGGTGTCGAACACCGGGGACCGCGCGGTCCAGGTCGGGTCACACTACCACTTCTTCGAGGTCAACCCGGCCCTCTCCTTCGACCGGGCGGCGTCCTGGGGAATGCACCTGGACATCCCCTCCGGCCTGGCGGTGCGGTTCGAACCCGGTGACACCCGCGAGATCGACCTGGTGGACTTCGGCGGGCGCCGCGTCCTCCACGGTTTCGCCGGACTCACCGAGGGCGCCCTCGACGACCCGGCCGTGCGGGACGCCGCCTTCGCGGCGCTTCCCGGGTTCCTGCACAGCAATGACCCGTTCACGACCTCGACCGGTGAGGAGCAGAACCGATGAGCACGATCGACCGGTCCCGGTACCAGGAGATCTACGGTCCGACCACCGGGGACACCCTCCGCCTGGCGGACACGGACCTGACCGTCCGGATCACCACGGACTTCCTTGCGACCGCCTACGGCGACGAGTCCGTCTACGGCGGCGGCAAAGCCGTGCGCGACGGCATGGCCCAGGACCCGGCCGCGACGGCGTCCGGCCCCGGTGCGCGCGCCCTGGACACGGTGATCACCGGTGTGATCGTGCTGGACGCCGTGGCCGGGGTGGTGAAGGGCGACGTGGGCATCCGCGGCGGCCGGATCGTGAAGATCGGCAAGGCCGGCAACCCGAACACCCAGGACGGGGTGGACCCGGAGCTGGTCATCGGCCCCGGCACCGAGGTCATCGCCGGGGAACACCGCATCCTCACCGCCGGCGGGGTGGACTCCCACATCCACTACATCTCCCCGCAGCAGGCCGAACACGGTCTCGCCGGCGGCATCACCACCTTCTTCGGCGGCGGTACGGGCACGGCCGAGGGCACCCTGGGCACGACCTGCACCCCGGGGCCGGACGGGGTGCAGTTCATGCTGCGCGCCGCCGAAGGCATGCCGGTGAACACCGGCTTCCTGGGCAAGGGCTCCGGCGCCCTGCCGGCGGCGTTGGCCGAGCAGATCGTCGCCGGGGCGGCGGGCCTGAAGATCCACGAGGACTGGGGCGCCACCCCGGCGAACATCCGCACCGCGATGGACGTCTGCGACGAATTCGACGTGCAGCTGGCGATCCACACCGACACCCTGAACGAGGGCGGGTTCTTCGAGTCCACCGCCCGCGCCTTCGGCGGCCGGACCGTCCACACCTTCCACTCCGAGGGCGCCGGCGGCGGCCACGCCCCCGACATTCTGCGCGTGGCGGGTATGCCGAACGTACTGCCGGCCTCCACGAACCCGACGCTGCCGTACACGGTGAACTCGGTGGAGGAACTGCTGGACATGGTGATGGTCTGCCACCACCTGTCCCACGACATCCCCGAGGACGTCGCCTTCGCCGACTCGCGGGTCCGCGCCGAGACCATCGCGGCGGAGACCGTACTGCACGATCTGGGCCTGATCAGCATCTTCAGCTCCGATTCGCAGGCGATGGGCCGGGTGGGTGAATCCTGGCAGCGCGCGTTCCAGACCGCGCACCACTGCCGGGCCGAGCTCGGCGAGCTGGCGGAGGACGCCGGCCACGGCGACGACAACGAGCGCGTCCTGCGGTACGTGGCGAAGATGACCGTGAACCCGGCCATCGCCCAGGGCATCGCCGACCACGTCGGCACCGTCGAGCCGGGCAAGCTGGCCGACCTGGTGCTGTGGCCGGTGGAGACGTTCGCCGCCAAGCCCCGGCTGGTGCTGCGGCAGGGACGCATCGCCTACGCGCAGATGGGTGATCCGAACGCCTCCCTGGCCACCCCGCAGCCGGTGCTGTACCGCGACCAGTTCGCCAACTACGGCACGGCCCTGACCGGTACGCGGGTGACGTTCATGAGCCAGGCCGGGATCGACGCGGGCGTCCCGGAACAGCTGGGGCTGGCGTCCACGGTCCTGCCGGTGCGGAACACGCGCGGCATCGGCAAGAAGGACATGGTCCGCAACGACCGCACCGCCGACATCACCGTTGACCCGGACACCTACGAGGTGCGGGTCGACGGCGAGATCGCGACCATCGACCCGGCGGAACGCCTGCCCCTGGCGCAGACCTTCTTCCTGTTCTGAGTGACCTGATGTCTCCACTGCCCCCGATACTCCCGTTCCTGCAGGCCATGACCTACGCGGATTCCGCGTACCCGTCCGGGCGCTACACCCTGTCCCACGGTCTCGAAGGCCTGGTGCAGGCCGGACGCGCCGACGATGTCACCACCCTGCTGCTGGACCACCTGCGCTACACTGCCGCGCCGGGGGACGGCGTGGCGACCGCGGCGGCCGCCGGCGCGGGGTACGACGACCGGGACATGCTCGTCACCCTCGACCACGAGCTCTCGGCGACGAAGGTGACCCATGAACTGCGCCGGGCCTCCACCCGCGTCGGACGCCAGATGCTGCAGGTCACGACCGAGGTCGAGACCCGGCTGGGGACAGTGCAGCCCGAGCCGCTGCTCTCGTATGAGGCGGCGGTCGCGGCGAAGGAGACGCCCGGCAACCAGGCGGTCGTCGCCGGGCTGATCCATTCCTCCCACAATCTGACGCCCGCCGGGGCTGTGGCCACCGAACTCACCGGGCTGGCGGCCGGCTGGGCGGGGGCGGCGCTGCGGCTCCGTCGGTGCGACCACATCGACGCACAGGTGATGATCACCGCCGCGCACCCGGTCATCGCCGAGCTCGCCGACGAGTGTGCGGGTGTCGCCCGGGACCTGAGGGCGTCCGGCGAGTGGCGCCTGCTCGGCCGCGCCAGCCCCGGCTCCGACCTCGCCTCCGCCGCCCACGAGACGGCCCCCGCCCGCCTGTTCATGAGTTAGAAAGGACCACCATGACCTCCACGACTCCCGCCGCCCCCGATCCCGTGACCGGCACCGGATCCCCGCTGCGCATCGGCATCGGCGGCCCCGTCGGGTCCGGCAAGACCGCCCTCATCGAGGCGCTCGTCCCGTTGTTCGTCGGTGCCGGACGCCACGTCGGCGTGATCACCAACGACATCTACACCCAGGAGGACGCCCACCATGTCCGCCGCGAACTCGACGGCGTGATCAGCCCCGACGTCGTCATCGGCGTGGAGACCGGCTCCTGCCCGCACACCGCGGTGCGCGACGATCCGACGATGAACCTCATGACCGCCGCGGATCTCCTCGACGAGCACCCGGAGATCGACACGCTGTTCTTCGAGTCCGGCGGCGACAACCTCACCCTCACCTTCTCCCCGGCGCTGGTCGACGTCTTCGTCTTCGTGCTGGACACGGCCGAGGGACAGAAGATGCCGAAGAAGCGCGGCCCGGGCATCACCGAGTCCGACATCCTGGTGATCAACAAGACCGACATCGCGCAGTACGTGCGCTGTGACCTCGGCATCATGCATGAGGACGCCGTCGCGGTGCGCTCCGGTCGACCGGTCGTCCTCACCGACTGCCTGACCGGTGACGGTGTGGCGGAACTGCAGGAGCAGCTGGAGGGCTTCCGCGCGTGATCCCGGAGCCGCGCACCGACCGGAGCGCTGACCGGCGCACTGACCGGTGCACTGACCGGCGCACCGATGTCGACGCCTGCACCCCACCGGTGCCGTGGGAGATGCGTGGACTGTGCGACGAGGTCACGGCGTCCGGCGACGGGGTGCTTCCGGTCGGACGCCCCGGCAAGGTCGGCGTCCTGGATCTGTCCCTGGGCGTGGACGCTGACGGGACGACCGGGGTGACCGGCCGGTTCGTCAAGGCGCCGGTGCAGCTCACCAGGCCGCTCTACATCGACCCCGGAGACCCCGGTGAGGCGTTCGTCTATGTGCGGACAACCGGGGGCGGTCTGGCACAGAACGACCGGGTGCGGCAGAACGTGCGGCTGGGTGCGGGGGCGCGGGCGACGCTGACGACGCAGGCGGCGACGCCGGTGCACCGGATGAACGCGGGGCTGGCCACGCAGTGGGTCAGCATCGGGGTGGGGGAGAAGGCGGTGTGCGAGTACCTGCCCGGGCAGTCGATCCTGTTCGCCGGATCGCGACTGCTGCAGGTCACGGATGTTTCGCTGGCGGACTCGGCGACGCTGCTGGCGGCGGAGGTCGTGCTGACCGGCCGGCTGGCGCGCGGGGAGCGGGACCGCTACGACGCGTTCGGTCAGTGTGTCCGGGTGGAGCGGGCGGGGCGTCCGCTGCTGTCGGACACGCTGTGCGTGGTCGGAGCGGGGCAGGGGCGTTCGGAGATGCTGCTGTCCCGGTGGCCGGTGTGGGGCACGGTGCTCATTGTTCCGCCGGCGGAATGGGCTGGGGCGAGGGTGCGTGAGCTGCTGGAGTCTGTGAGGGGACTGCTGGTGGGGCTGTGCGCCGGGGTGGAGCCGACGGAGCTGACCGCCGCGGCCTCCACGATGGTCGGGGACGCCGGGATCACCGTCCGGGTGGCGGGGGAGGATCCGGTGGCGGTGCGGTCGGTCGTCGATGCGGTGCACGGTCACGCGCGGGAGGCGGTGCTGGGGCGGCCGGCGGTGGACCTGCGGCGGATGTGACTGTGGGGGTGCAGGGGGCGTGAGGTATTACCGGCAAAAATAAAGTCGGAAAAAGCCTTGCATTCGCAATCGAACGCACGTACCATCGAACACAGACATGAAAAACCGTCAGGGGCAGGGCACACAGGGGAGGACACCGTGACCACCACAACCGATACCGGCACCACAGGCACGACAGGTGTCACCGGACTGCAGGTGGGAAGTGTCGCCGACCTGACCGCCGCGGTTGACGCCCTCGGCGCCGCGGTCGACACGATCCTTGCCCAGGGCGAGCACACCTGGCAGCGTATTGGTACAGATGAGCGGGAACAGCTCTACCGCCGGATCGAGCAGGCCCGGCGGAAACTCTCCGCGGTCGACGCGGCGGTGGTCACCGGATTCCAGGCCGACCTGGTCATGCCGTGCGGGCCGCGGGCACCCCGCTGGCTCGTCGACCGGTTCGGACTGACCCACCGGGAGGCCAGGACCCGGGTCGGTGCCGCCGCCCGGCTGAGTACCACGGACACGACCAATCCTGCACTGGTGTGTGACGCGCACCTGCCGGCGTTGACCGCCGCGGTACACGCCGGGGTCCTGGACGCCGAACCGGTCGCCCGGCTCGACCGGCAGATCAGTGCCCTGCCGTCGGCGGTGCAGGACCGGGTCGCGGTGGCCGCCGACGCACCGGTCGTGGAACTGGTGCGCACCGCCGGCCCGGATGCGGTGGCGGGACTGCGCCCGTTCCTGCTGGGCATCGCCGGAGTCGACGAACCCTACACCGACGACGACCGGGCGCGGTTGCGTCAGGTGACCCTGGGCCGGCAGGGCGAGGATGGGATGACGCCGATCCGTGGGGCGTTGACCCCGGAGCTGGCGGCGGTGCTGCAGCGGCTGATGGCCGACCATGCGACCCCGGGCAGCCTCACCGGCACCACCGGCACTGACGACTCTGATGACTCTGATGAGTCTGTCGGTGATACGCGGTCGCCGGGGCAGCGGCGGCATGATGCACTGTTGGCTGCGGTGACCGCCGGCTACGGGCGGGGCTGTGAGCTGGTGCCGGGGCGGGGGACGACGACGATTGTCGCGGCGGTGACGTTGGAGCAGTTGGCGGCACGGTCGGGGTCGGTGGTCACCGATGCGGGGGTGCGGATGACGGTGGAGAATCTGGTGGAGACCTGTGATGCGCGGGATTTTTTCCTGCAGGTCATGGATTTCCACGGTCGGTCGTTGTATCTGGGCCGGTCGCGTCGGGTGGGGTCGGTGGACCAGTATCTGGCTCTGGTGGGTGAGGAGGGGATGGGGTTGGCCCCGGGTGCGGCGGTGCCGCCGGCGTTCTGTCAGATCCACCACATCACGTCGTGGTTGGCCGGTGGTGGCACGGATCTGCCGAATCTGACGTTGGTGGGTCCGGTGGCGCATGCCGGGGTTGATGATTCGCGGTCGGATCCGGCGCGGTGGCAGACGGTGCCGCCGCCGGTGGGGTCGCCGGAGCGGGTGCTGTGGATTCCTCCGGAGGGGGTGGATCCGGCGCGGGTGCCGGTGATCACGGTGCATCCGGACAGTTGGACGGTGCCGGGGCAGATGCTGCGGCGTGGGTCGCGGATGTTGGTGGGGTTGGTCGGCGGGGATTCACCGCCGGTGGGGGACCGGCCGCCGCGGTTGACCGGGTGAGAACCCCGGGTGAGAGCCCCGGGCGGGCGGTCCGGGGTTGGTGGTCCGGTGGGTGCGGTGTGTTACCGCGGTCGCGGTGTCCCCTTTGAGGGGGGATACGTGATCCGCGGCGCACAGCCATGCCCACACCACGTGCAGCCGGGAGTCGCACCGCAGCCTGCTGCAGTCAGCCGCAGTCGGATGTGGCAGGCTGCAGCCATCCGCTGCCTGCCGTGGCACCGGCCGTCCCTGATCAGGCGACGTCGCCCACCCAGTCGGGTTCGGGGATGATGTCCGCCTCGGTCTGCCAGCTGATCTTCGGATCGTCGGTGTCGGTCTCGATCAGAGTGACGTTCAGCTTCTGCCAGCCCGCCTCGGTCTTGACCGCGCACTCCTGGGTGGCGTTCTCCTCGACGGCGAGGTCACCCTTGCAGGCGAGCTGGTCAGGTTGGACGCCGGACTTCTGCTGGACATCGTTGGAGAGGAAGTCCTCGAGCTTCGACTTCTCGAAGGTCTGACTGCCGGCGGATCCGGCCTCGTCGGTGGCGTCGTCTGTTGCTCCGGCGGAAGCTCCGGTAGAAGTTCCGGTGGGGGCGGCGGATGCCGAGGTGCCGGCCCCGGCGCTATCGGACGAGGGTGCCCGGCTGGTTGTCGACTGTGCGGTGGTGTCTGTGGAGCTGTCGCCGTCATCAGACGAACAGCCGGTGAGGCTGAGGGCAAGGGCGCACACGGGGACTGCGAGGACAGTGATGGTTTTACGGGAGAAGCGCATGAGCGACCTTTCGGGATACGACAAAGAGTATTAGAACATTATGTAAAGCGTTGTGAATATTACCCCTGGAAACTGCCGATCGATCGGTCGGGGGTGCCGACAAGGGCAGGCGGTCACGAGGGGAGCGCCGACGCCGGCTCCTCGATGCACAGCGGCCGGACGCCGACCTGCAGGACGCCGCCCGGGTTGCCCGACGGGTCTCGCGGAGCTGTCCGTGAAGTCGAGCAGGAATCGCACTGAACCTCGGTTCGCCCGGATTCATGATCGACTTTCCGGATCAGCGGAGTCGGCATCGTCCGGTCAGGCGTGGTCCGTCGCCGACGAGCTGCCGCCGACCTGCACAGTCCCACGCCAACTCACACGCCCGTAACCTGGGACGCCGGGTGAACAGCACTAACTCACAGAAGCGAAACATCCGCGGTCAACCGCAGGAAACACGGCCTCCATAGCGTTGCCGGACATGACACCTCCAGTGGACACGCTCCAGCAGACCGCACCGGCCGGCACGGCGTCCGGCACCGGACCCGGCACCCCGCCCGCCTCGGCCGTCGACGGTGCCGCACCCGTCGGCACCGAGGATTTCTCGCTGCGTTTCGCCCCACGGCACTACCGCAAGTGGGGCCCCGCCGCCGTCGCGGCCAGCGCCCTCGGCGGTATCGCCTACCTCGCCGACTTCTCCATCGGCGCGACCATCGGTGTCGAGCACGGCACCGTCAACGCCATCGGCGGCGTCCTCATCGCCGCGGTGCTGATCTTCGTCTCCAGCTTCCCGCTGGCCTACTATGCCGCCCGCTACAACGTCGACCTCGACCTCATCACCCGCGGCTCCGGCTTCGGGTACAAGGGCTCGATCATCACCAACCTCATCTTCGTGTCCTTCACCTTCATCCTCTTCGCCACCGAGGGGGCGATCATGGCCCAGGGCCTGAAGGTGGGTCTGAACGTGCCGTTGTGGGCCGGCTACGCGATCAGCTCCCTGATGATCATCCCGCTGGTCATCTACGGCATGAAGCTCCTGTCGAAACTGCACTCCTGGACCAACCCGCTGTGGCTGGTGATGATGTTCGTGCCCCTGATCGTGCTCATCATCCAGGAGCCGTCCTCGGTCGGTACGTTCCTCGACTACACCGGTGAGGACGACAAGTCCGTCTCCTTCGCCGCGATGATGCTCGCCGCCGGAGTGTGCCTGTCGCTCACCGCCCAGATCGCCGAGAACATCGACTACCTGCGCTTCATGCCCCCGAAGACCGCGGCGAACCGACGGAGCTGGTGGGCCGCGGTCATCTGCGGTGGTCCGGGCTGGGTCGTGCTCGGTGCGACGAAGCAGATCATCGGCATCTTCCTGGCCGTCTACATGATCTCCGTGCTCGGCCAGGGCACCGACATCGCCGTCGAGCCGGTGAACCAGTTCATGTCCGAGTACCGGCAGATGATGCCCGGCTGGCTCGCCACCACCCTGGCGGTGGTCCTGGTGGTCATCTCCCAGATCAAGATCAACACCACCAACGCCTACTGCGGCTCACTGGCCTGGACGAACATCTACTCCCGCTCGTTCAAGAAGTACCCGGGCCGGGTCTGGTTCGTGCTCTTCAACGTCGGCATCTCCCTGGCGCTGATGGAGTTCAACATGTTCAGCGTCCTGAGCTTCGTGCTGAGCTTCTACTCGAACCTCGCGATCGCCTGGATCTTCACCGTCGCCGCCGACATCGTCATCAACAAGTACCTGCTGGGCCTGTCGCCGAAGGTGCCGGAGTTCCGCCGCGGCATGCTCTACGACTGGAACCCGGTCGGTATCTCCTCGGTGGTGCTGTCCGGCGGCATCTCGGTGGCGATGTTCTTCGGAGCCTTCGGCGACGGCATCGCCGCATTCTCCCCGCTGTTCGCCGCGGTCATCGCCGTGGTCGTCACCCCGCTGGCCGCGCTGGTGACGAAGGGCCGCTGGTACCTGCGCCGCAGCAGTGACGGTATCGGGATGCCGATGTTCGACGCGGACGGCAACCCGGTCGATGACCGTCTGACCTGCGCGATCACCGGCGAGTCTTGCGAGCGCCCGGACATGGTCGCCTCCGCGGTGCCCGGCCCCGACGGGGAGACCCGGTACGTCTCTTCCCTCGCCCTCACGCTGGACGCCTCGGGCGAGCACGTCCTGCCCGCCGACCCGCCGAAGTAGTTAGGCTCGGGGTCGTGTCTCCCCACATCCCCGATGACCTGCAGGACGCCCTATCCGCGGCGTCCCGCGTCGAAGTGTTCACCGGCGCCGGCATGAGCGCCGACTCGGGCCTCGACACGTTCCGGGACGCCACGACCGGTCTCTGGACCCACGTCGACGCGCAGGCGATGGCGTCCCTCGACTCCTGGCGCCGCGACCCCGACCCGATGTGGGCCTGGTACCTGTGGCGGGCGCACAAGGCCCGGTCCGCCGCCCCCAACGCGGGTCATCTCGCCGTGGCCCGCTGGCAGCGCGCCCTGGACGGCCACCTCCACGTCACCACCCAGAACATCGACGACCTGCATGAACGCGCCGGCTCCACGGACGTCTCCCACCTGCACGGCAGTCTGCTGGCGTTCCGCTGCTCGGTGTGCGACCGCCCCGCCCCGGAGCCGGAGCTGCCGACGGAGCCGGTCGAACGGCTGACCCCGCCGGCGTGCGCGTGGTGCGGTGGCCCGGTGCGTCCCGGCGTGGTGTGGTTCGGGGAGGCTCTGCCGGAGAAGGACTTCAGCGAGGCGGAGGCCTCGATGCTCGGCTGCGACCTGGTCGTCATCGTCGGCACCAGCGGGGTGGTCTACCCGGCGGCAGGGCTTCCGGTGCTGGCCGCGCGGCGCGGTGTCCCGGTCGTGGAGATCAGTCCCGCGGCGACCGATCTCACCCCGCTGACCACCTGGTCACTGCGGACCACCGCCGCGGTGGGACTGCCGGCGCTGGTGGCCGCCACGGTCAGTTGAACCGCACCTCGTCGAGCGAGAGGGCGTCCGCCGCGGCGACCTGCTGAGTCGCCAGGTCGACGTAGCCGGCGGCGTGGGTGATCAGCCCGGCCTGCTCCTCCTCGGACAGTTCCCGCCGGACCTTCGCCGGCAGTCCGGCGGCCAGCACCCCGGCCGGGATCTCCTGGCCCTCCAGGACGACCGCCCCACCGCCGACGATGCTGCCCGCACCGATGACCGACCGGCTGAGCAGGGCGGACTGCATCCCGATGAGTGTCCCGTCACCGACGGTGCAGGCGTGGACCAGTGCCTGGTGACCGACGGTGACATCGTCGCCGAGGATGGCGGGGCTGTCCGACTCGGTGTGGACCACCGAATTGTCCTGGATGTTGGTGCGTGCCCCGATACGGATCTTCCCGACATCGGCGCGGACCACCACCCCGTAGAAGACGGAGGAGTCCGGTCCGATCTCGACGTCACCGATGAGCACGGCGTTGGGGGCGACGTAGGCCGATTCGTGGACCCGCGGCACCTTCCCGTTGAAGGGGAGGATGAGCGGGCCGGTGGTGCGGGGCAGCTGGAAAGCGGTCATGTTCCCCACGTTAACCAATCTCGCCGAGCTCCCGCAGCCAGTCGAGCACGAGGTCCTGCGACAGGCCGGACAGCTCTGACCCGTAGCGCACGGTCTCCTCGCGGAACCGGTCCAGGTCCTCCGGGCCGTATCCCAGGGCGTCCAGTTCGCCGACATGGCCGAGGAACCACTGTTCGATCCGGGCGGGGTCGACCTCCGCGTGGAACTGCAGTCCGAGGGCGTACCGGCTGCGGAAGGCCTGGACGGTGGAGTAGTCGTCGGAGGCCAGCCGTTCCACCCCGTCGGCGGCGGCCTTCTCACCGACCGGCAGGGAGATCGAGTCCCCGTGCCAGTGCAGCACGGGGTGACCCGCCAGTGACCGCAGCGGACTCTCCGCCCCCGCCGGGGTCAGCTCCACCGGCGACCAGCCGACCTGCATCGGACCGGTGCCGGGCAGTACCTCGCCGTCGAGGGCGAGGGCCAGCAGCTGGGCGCCGAGGCACACGCCCAGCACGGGGCGTCCGGTGGCCAGCCGGGACCGGATCAGGTCGACCTCGTCGGCGAGGCAGGGGAAGCGTGGGTCGGTGGCGTTGACCGGCCCGCCGAGGACGAGCAGGAGATCGGCGTCGAGGAGTTCGGGTCCGGCGGGCGGGAATCCCGCGCCGACGTCGACGTAGGTGGGGTGGAGGACATCGTCCCAGAGGCCGGCGTCCTCGAAGGCGACGTGGCGCAGTGCCACGGTGGTGAAAGCGCTCATGTGTTCACGGTACGTGGATCGGCGGGACGGCGCAGTCCGGACGCTGCCCGGGTGCAGCTACCGTGCAGCTACCGTGCGGACGGGTGCGCGGCACGCGATTCCGCGCAAGGATGGGGGCATGTCCTACCTGCTCATCGTCCACCACAGTCCGACCGACAAACTCCGGGGGATCGCGGCACAGGTCCTCGCCGCCGCCCGGGACGCCGCCGAGGAGGTGAACACGGAACTGCCCGAGGCGCTGCGCCTCGAGGTCCGGGAACGCAACGCGCTGGAACCCGACGTCGCCGAACTACGGGACGCCGCCGCGGTGATTCTCGGGACCACCGCGAACTTCGGATATATCTCCGGTGCCCTCAAGCACTACTTCGATTCGACGTTCATGCAGCTCCAGCCTCCGGCGGAGGGGACGGTGCCCGCTGACGGCGGGTCGGGGACGCCGACGGGGTACGACGGCGTGCTCGGCGCGGCGAAACTGTTCAGCTACTGGATCCGCGGCGGGTACGACACGACCGGGGCCGTGAAGGCCATGACCGCCATCACCGGCGGCTACGGCTGGACGCTCGCCGCCGAACCGGTGGTGTTCACCGGAGAGGTGGAGCCGCACCACGACGAGCTGCGGGCGATGGCCGAGAATGTCGTGGGTGCCTGGTTCGCGACGGTGACGGAGTAGGCGGCGCAGCCGGCGTCACCGGAGCAGCCGCTACTTCTTCGGCTTCTTCACGTCGGAGAGGAAGTGCGCGGCGGCGGCCATGCCGGTCGTGACGGTGATGACCGACGGCCAGGCGCCGATCTTCTTCGCCAGCGGGTGGGAGAGGCCGAACGCGCCGAGGAAGCCCGCGGTCAGACCGACGGCCAGCGGTGCGCCCCCCTTGGCCACCCAGGAGCGGTTCGCCCAGCCCAGGGCGGCGACCATCGGGACGGTACCGAGCGGGCGGATGCCGGTCTCCCGGGCGGTCAGCCAACCGCCGACCAGTCCGAGGGCGGAGAGGGCGGCGGTATCGACGTCATTGGCGTTCTTCAGGGTCATGTCCATGGTTGCCAGACTACCCGCGTGCACACCGGTAGACTCGCTGCCGGACGGGAAAGGAGATGATCGTCCATGTCGGTACTCAGCACGCGACTGACCCGGATGTGGGGATGTGATCTGCCGGTCATCGGCGCCCCCATGGCGGGACGTGCCGGTGGGGAGCTGGCCGCCGCCGTCAGTGCCGCGGGCGGGCTCGGGATGATCGGGGTGGGGGCGGCGACCTCACCGGAATGGATCCGGGAGAACGCGGAAACCGCCGGGACCGCGGGGGCCGCGGGGGCCGGCGGGAACTTCGGGATCGGCCTGATGGTCTGGAATCTGGCGGAGCACCCGGAACAGTTCGAGGCGGCGGTCGCGGCGGATCCGACGGTGCTGTCACTGGCTTTCGGTGATCCGGCCCCGTGGGTGCCGGAGGCGCACCGGGCGGGCATCAGCGTGGTCGCGCCGGTGAACACCATGCCGCAGGTCCGGGAGGCGCTGGCCGCGGACGTCGACGTGCTCTGCGTCCAGGGCACGGACGCCGGGGGGCACACCGGCCGGGTCGGGACGATGCCGTTGATGCAGCAGGTCCTCGACTATGTGGCGGTCCAGGCGCCCGGGGTGCCGGTCGCCGTCGCCGGCGGGATCGCGACGGGGCGGGGGCTCGCCGCCGTCCTCGCCGCCGGTGCGGACGCCGCCTGGATCGGCACCGCCCTGCTGGCCTCCTCCGAGTCCCTCGGTTCCGGGGAGCTCAAGGACGCCGCGGTGGCGGCCCGCGGCCGGGACACCGCCCTCACCGGGATCTACGACCGGGCGGAACAGGTGGCGTGGGACACCGGCACCTGGCCGACCCGCACGGTCCGCAACGGTTTCGTCGACCGCTACGCCGGTGACCGGGACGTCACCGACGGGGAACTGGTCGCGGCCCGGGCACCCGGCGGCCCCTACGCCGATGACCTGAAACTCCACGCCGGGCAGGCGGTGGGCATGGTGCTGCGCCGCGAACCGGCGGCGGAGACGGTGCAGCGGATGGCCGCGGACGCCACGCGGCTGCTCTCCCGGTACGGGGGCGCCTGACCGTTCCGGCGGTATCTGCGGTTGCGGCAGTTTCTGCACTGTCCGCGGCATCCGGGGTACGGTCGGGGACATCATGCCTGTGACTACATGGACCACAGAGAAGACAGAGCAGACAGAGAAGACAGCGGGCGCGGATCCCGCTGACCCTCCCCAACCCCGGTGCATGGGGGTCGACCTCACGGTCACCCCGTGGCTCTACCCGGGACGCTGGCCCGCCCGGCCGGGGACCCTCACCGCCGAGGGGTGGTTCCCCGGCGACGTGGGACTCGCCCAGGTCGGGCTGGACGGTGACCGGGTTCCCGTCGTCGCCGTCGGATCCAACGCCTCCCCGGGGGTGATGCAGGTCAAGCTGCGCGACCACGGGGTCTCCCAGACGGTGCCGTTCCTCCGGGCCTCGGTCCCGGACACCGCCACCGCCTTCACCGCCCACATCAGCCCGCGCGGCTACATCGCCGCCGCCCCGGTCCGCCGGGTCGGCGAGGAGAACTCGATGTGGGTCAGCTTCCTCGACGCCGACCAGCTCGCCGTCGTCGACGACACCGAGGAACCGAACTACGTCCGGGAACATGTCGCCGACCCGGTCACCCTGTCCACCGGTGAGGTCCTCGAGGGGTACGACATCTACCGCAGTGCCTGGGGACTCATCCCGGAACTGCCGTTCGCCCGCAACCAGCGGGCCGTCCTCACCCACCTGCGGTCCTTCTTCGACGTACCGTCGCTGCCCGCCGGGAACGCCGAGGCGGTGGTACGGGCACTGTGGGACGACCGCGTACTGGCGGAACAGGTCTCCGCCGAACTGCACGGCCTGGCCGTCACCGACGGCTACTGAGCGGCGTCCTGTTGCCGTCGGCGCGCCCGGCGTAGCCTCGTGGCATGGGACAGCTTCTCATCGACCGTGCCTACGACGCGCGCAAGGGGGAGGACGCCACGGGCGTCCCCGACGGCGCCGCAACCTTCCTCGTCGACCGACTGTGGCCGCGCGGGGTGAAGAAGGAGAGCCTGCCGCTCACCGGCTGGCCGAAGGAACTCACCCCCTCGGCCGACCTGCGCAAGGAGTTCCACTCCGGCGCGCTGAACTGGGAGCAGTTCGGGGACGCCTACCGGGCCGAACTCGACGAGCGGCACACCGCCGGGGAACTCGACGGGATCCTCGCGACATTGCGCAGCACCCTCGCCGACCGGGACGCCGTGCTCCTGTTCGCGGGCAAGGACACCGACCACACGCACGCGAAAGTGCTGCAGGGGTGGCTGACAGAGCAGCTCGACCTCTGATCCGCTCCTGATCCGCTGCCGCGCTCTGACCGGAGTTCGCCCGCGACCGGCCCGGTTTGGGATATGAATGGTTCATGGACACAACACTCATGGCCCTCGGCTCCGCCCCGCCGCTCAGCTTCCTCGGCTGGATCATCTTCGGCGGACTCGCCGGCTGGCTCGCCTCGGTCATCATGAAGACGAATGACCGGACGGGGATCGTGCTCAACGTCGTGGTCGGCGTGATCGGCGGGCTGATCGGCGGGTGGATTCTCGCCCTGTTCGGGGTGGACACGGTCGGCCACGGCTGGTGGTTCAGCTTCCTCACCTGCCTGCTGGGCGCGATCATCCTGCTGGGGATCGTCCGGGTCGTCACGCCGAAACGCTGACCGGCGGCTCGCCTTCCGGGGAACCGGTCAGGCACTGTACCGCTGGCGGGCGGCTTCGCCACTGGTTCCGACGAGTGCGCCGACCTTTTCCCAGGACAGTCCCTGATCCCGGGCTGATGCGACAGCCTCTGCGAGGCGGGACTCTGCCTCGGCGCGGTCCCGGGCAGCTTCGTACAGGGCGTACTCGGCAGGGGACAGGCGGGGGCCTCCGGTGTCACCGGACTCGAACCGGTCCGCGAGCGCTTCGGCATGGGCGAGGATTTCGCCGATGGTGCGTGGCATGAGTGTGCCTTCCTTCACAGGAACTTTTTCCGTGCCTGCATCGCGTGCAGGATAACCGATTCGCCCTCGGCCCGTACGAAACCTATTTCGAGAGGCGTTCCGTCTGCTCCGGGGCCGACGGCGATTCGCATGTCGTGTGTTCCGATGGTGTACGACCAGGCATTCCGTACAGCGTGCAGGATGTCTTCGTCGCGGATTCCATGCCGGTGTGCGGGATCTGCAATTCTGATGTGTTCCCACAGCATCACAAGCTACCTTGTTTCAAAGGGCAGGTAAAGGCGTATTCCGAGAACATGGCTTCCCCCGTCATCATCTCCGCCGGGCGCGGTGGAGTGGCCACGATCGTAGCCGGTCCTGTGCAGAGTTTTCGTCGGTGTCTCTGCGAAAGCGCAGGAGCCTGTGGACAACCCGGGGGCTGTGGACGGAGAGGGGCAGCCTACGGATTCTCCGGCCACGGGTGCTTCGGGTACCGCCCCCGCATCTCCGAACGCACCTGCCGGTACGGCCCGGCCCAGAAACTCGCCAGGTCGTCGGTGACCGCCAGCGGACGCTGCGCCGGGGAGAGCAGCTGGAACTGGATCCGCCGCCCCGCGACCTCCGGGGAGGCCGCCAGCCCGAAACAGTCCTGCAGCTTCGTCGCCACGACCACCGGACCGTGGGTGTCCACCTCCGGATACCGCAGCCGCACCGTGCGGCCGGCCGGCAGATCCAGCGACGTCGGAGCGTCCGCATCCAGGTGCCGGTCCCACGGGATGAGGCCGCGCAGCAGTCCCGCCAGATCGGGACGCCGCCCCGCGGCCAGCTCAGGCACCACGAACTCCAGCAGTCGGCCGGCGTGGGAGGCGTCCGCGACATCGGGGTAGCCCGACACCCCCTGGTCATGCAGGTACTGGATCCGCCGCCGCAGGTCGGTGGCGTTCCTCGACCAGTCCAGGGCGCCCAGCCCGTGCTCCGCCAGCCCGGTCCGCACCGCCTGTTCCCGGGCCGCGGCCGGCAGGTCCTTCACCGCGACCGGGGTGGTTGACAGCTCAATCGCGCCGAGCCCGCGGATGTGCCGGGCCCGGAGCTTCCCGACCGGTCCACCGGGGGTCCAGGTGCAGGTCACCCCGTCGCGCCGCAGTCCGGACGCCGCCTCGAACGCGAGATCCTCCGGAACCGGCACCGCCGCGCGGATGACCGCCCCGGTGCCGTCGGTCGAGCGGGTGCCCGCCCCCGCGATGTCCGCGACGGCGATCCAGTCGGTACTGCCGGCGCCACCGCGCCACACCGCCCCGGTACCGGACGCCGTGAGCCAGCGGTCGCCGGACCCGACCCGGTGGGCGACGAGGCCGGGGAAGGAACAGGCCACGGTGTAGGCCACCGCGTCCGCACCGGTGAGGTCGGGCCGCCGGGTGCCGTCGAGCAGCCGGCGGAACCGCCGCACCACCGGATCCTTCGCCGAGGGCAGATTGCGGGGCAGGTCCTCCGCGCGGCCCACCCCGCCGTCGAGGACCGCCAGGACCGCGGCGACGGTGGTGGCGTCCACCCGCTGTGAGGCGACGAGCCCGCCGTGGGCGAGCCGCGGATCGGCGGGGATGCGGGCGAGCCGCCGGCCGTGGTCGGTGGCGTGACCGTCGGCGTCCACCGCCCCGAGGGCCCGCAGGGTGGCCTCCGCGTCGTCGGCGGCGGCGACGGGGAACGGGTCGGGCAACGGCAGGTCGGCCGCCCGGGGCGAGCCCCAGCAGGCGGCGTCCAGCATGGCGCCGGTGAGATCGCTGGTCAGCACCGCCGGCGGGGCGGCTGCCGGGGCCTTGGCGTACTGCTCGGCGGTGAGGCAGCGGTACACGGTGCCCGGCCCCTCGCGGCCCGCACGCCCCGCCCGCTGGGTCATGGACGCCTGGGACGCGGTCTCGGTGACCAGCACCGACATGCCGCGGGAGGTGTCGCGCCGGGAGATGCGGGCCAGGCAGGAATCGACGACGACCCGCACCCCGGGCACCGTCAGGGAGGATTCGGCGACGTCGGTGGCGACGATGACGCGCCGGGCACCTGGGCTGTCCTCACCGTGACCGGCGACGATGCGGGACTGGTCCGCAGGACTGAGCCGGCCGTGGAGGGCGTGGGCCGTCACACCGTCGCGGCCGAGGGCGGCGGCGACGGTCTCGGTGCCGCGGATGGTGGGCACGAACGCGAGGATGTCGCCGGACGCCGTCTCCCGTAGCGCGCGGCGGACCGTGGCGGTGACCAGGTCCTCGACCGCGCTGCGGTGGCGCCGGTCCCGGTTGACCATGGATTCCGCGGCGGTGGCCCACCGGATGTCGAGCGGGTGGATGGGGGAGGGGACGTCCACCAGCGGCACCGGGTCGCCGCCGCCGGTACCGTCACCGCCGAGCAGGTCGGCGAAGCGGGCGGCGTCCAGGGTGGCGGACATGGCGACGAGCACCAGGTCGTCGCGCAGCTCCCGGAGCTGGGTGAGCATGCCGAAGACCAGGTCGGACTCGAGGTGGCGTTCGTGGACCTCGTCGATGACCACCGCGCCGACGCCGGGCAGGTCCGGGTCGGCGAGCAGCCGACGCAGCAGCACACCCGGGGTCACCATCTCGATCACCGTGTCCGGGCCGGCCTTCCGGTCGCCGCGGACCGTGTACCCGACCTCGTCACCCAGCCGGGTCCCCCGCAGGTCGGCGATCCGGGCGGCGGCCGAGCGGGCCGCGACCCGCCGGGGCTGCGTCACCACGACGCGGCCGGGTGCACCGGCACCCGGGGCGGCGTCCCGCAGGAACTCCAGGACGTACTGCGGGGCCAGGGTGGTCTTACCGGTGCCGGGCGGGGCCTGGACCACCGCCGCACCCCGGGAACGCAGCGCGGCCAGCAGGTCGCCACGACCGGCGGCGAAAGGGAGGTCAACCATGGCCACCAGGGTAGATCCCGGCCCGGCCCGGAACACCGCCCCGGTCGCCGACACTGCATGTGCGCAGGTATTAGACTGGCCTTCCATGAGTCTGGGACAGAAGGCGGCCGGCGTCATCGGCGCGATCACTGACCGTATCCGCATCGGCAACGGCCTGGACCAGCGGGATCTTCCCCCGGTCGGCTGGTACGAACACGGTCAGGCGGTCCAGCGGCTGCTCGACAGTTTCGCGGCGGTCCCCGCCGGACAGCGCGTCCGGCTGGCGAAGAAGACCTCCAACCTCTTCCGCGGCCGCTCCGGCGACATGGTCGGCCTGGACGTCTCCGGCCTCGCCGGGGTCATCGAGGTCGACCCGGTCGAGCAGACCGCCGACGTGCAGGGCATGTGCACCTACGAGGACCTCGTGGACACGCTCCTGCCCTTCGGCCTGGTCCCCACCGTCGTCCCCCAGCTGAAGACCATCACCCTCGGCGGCGCCGTCACCGGCATGGGCGTGGAATCCACCAGTTTCCGCAACGGGCTGCCGCACGAGGCCGTCCTGGAGATGGACGTGCTCACCGGCACCGGTGAGATCCTCACCTGCTCGCCGACGCAGAACGCCGACCTGTTCCGCGGCTTCCCCAACTCCTACGGGTCGCTGGGTTACACCGTCCGACTGAAGATCACCTGCGAGAAGGTCCCGCCCTATGTCGCGCTGCGGCACGTGCGTTTCAATGACGTGCAGTCGCTGACGGACGCCCTCGCGCAGATCAGCGAGTCGAAGGAGTACGACGGCGAACAGGTCGACTACCTCGACGGCGTGGTCTTCAGCCTCGACGAGGGCTACCTCACCCTCGGTCGGCAGACCGACGAGCCCGGCCCCGTCAGCGACTACACCCACGGTCGGATCTACTACCGCTCCCTCCAGCACCCGTCGGGCATCAGCCACGACCGGCTCACGGTCCGTGACTACATCTGGCGTTGGGACATCGACTGGTTCTGGTGCAACCGCGCCTTCGGTGCCCAGAACCCCACGATCCGCACCATGTGGCCCCGCGACCTCATGCGCTCCAGTTTCTACTGGAAGATCATCGGCTGGGACCGGAAGTACGATCTCGCCGACCGCATCGAGGCCCACAACGGACGCCCGCCGCGCGAGCGTGTCGTCCAGGACATCGAGGTCACCCCGGCCAACCTGCCGGAGTACCTGACCTGGTTCTTCACCCACTGCGAGATCGAGCCGGTGTGGCTGTGCCCCATCCGGCTGGCCGACGGCGCCGCGGAGCTGGCGGGCCGCACCGAGGTCCTCGACACCGACGTCGCGGCGTCCAGCCCCTGGCCGCTGTACCCGCTCACCCCCGGTGAAACGTGGGTCAACGTCGGTTTCTGGTCCTCGGTCCCCGCCGACCTCATGGGGCCGGACGCCGCCCCCGGCGCCTTCAACCGGGAGATCGAGCGCGTCGTCGCCGGCCTCGGCGGCCACAAGTCGCTGTACTCGGAGGCCTTCTACACCCGGGAGGATTTCGCCGCCCTGTACGGCGGCGACCTGCCTGAGAAACTGAAGGCCGTGTACGACCCGGACGGCCGCTTCCCCGGCCTGTACGAGAAGACCGTCACCAGCATCTAGCAACACATCATCACCGCCCGGGGAACCGGACAGCATGAACAGCAAGGAGATCAGATGAGCCGCAGCAGTGCCCGTGGTTTCGAACCCCTCACCGTGGGACAGATCGTCGAGAAGGTCATCGCACCCCCGATGCCGTTCCACGTCGCCGCCTTCGACGGGTCGACCGCCGGACCCGAGGACGCCCCCCTGCGCCTGGAGGTCACCTCCCCGGACGCCCTCGCCTACATCGTCACCGCCCCCGGCGACCTCGGCCTGGCCCGCGCCTACATCACCGGCAAGCTCATTGTCTCCGGGGAGAACCCGGGCCACCCGTACCACGTCTTCGACCACCTGCAGAAGCTCTACGGGCAGTTCCGCAAGCCCTCGGCGTCCGACCTGGTGACCATCGCGCGGTCCCTGAAGGCACTCGGCGCGTTCCGCCTGCAGCCGGCCCCGCAGCAGGAGACGCTGCCCGGTTGGAAGCGCGCGATGCTCGAGGGCCTGTCCAGGCACTCCAAGGAGCGCGACAAGGAGGTCGTCAGCCGCCACTACGACGTCGGCAACGACTTCTACGAGCTCTTCCTCGGCGATTCGATGGCCTACACCTGCGCCTACTACCCCGAGGACGAGGGACTGGACAACGTCACCGGCCCCGACGGCGACTGGACCCCGGCGCACTGGGAGAAGCAGCTCGAGGCCAACGGCCCGCTGACCGCCGCCCAGGACAACAAGCACCGGCTGGTCTTCGACAAGCTGCACCTGAACCCCGGTGACCGGCTGCTCGACGTCGGCTGCGGCTGGGGCGGCATGGTCCGCGAGGCCGCCCGCCACGGTGTGAAGGCGCTCGGTGTGACCCTGTCCCGCGAGCAGTACGAGTGGGGTAAGGCGAAGATCGAGGAAGAGGGACTCCAGGACCTCGCCGAGGTCCGCTGCATGGACTACCGAGACGTCACCGAGGGTGACTTCGACGCGGTGAGCGCCATCGGCATCCTCGAGCACATCGGTGTGCCGAACTACGAGGACTACTTCAGCTTCCTCTACGGCAAGCTGCGCCCGGGCGGCCGGATGCTCAACCACTGCATCACCCGCCCCCACAACCGGAAGACCAAGACCGGCCAGTTCATCGACCGCTACATCTTCCCCGACGGTGAGCTCACCGGCTCCGGCCGGATCATCCAGATCATGCAGGACACCGGCTTCGACGTCCTCCACGAGGAGAACCTGCGGCCGCACTACCAGCGCACCCTGCACGACTGGTGCGAGCTGCTCGCCGCGAACTGGGACGAGGCGCTCACCGTCGTCGACGAGGGCACCGCCCGGCTGTTCGGCCTCTACATGGCAGGCTCCGAGTGGGGCTTCGAGCACAACATCATCCAGCTGCACCAGGTCCTCGCCGTGAAGCTCGACGACGAGGGGTACGGCCACGTCCCCACCCGGCAGTGGTGGCGTCCGTGACACACCGGTTGTGGGCCGCGGCGGTGGCCGCCGCGGTGCTCGTCCCCGCCCTCGCCGCGTGCAGTTCCGGTGACGGAGAGGCGCAGGACGCCACCTCCTCGTCCGGCGGTTCCACCTCCGCCCGGACGCAGCAGGTCGGTCTCGACCTGTCGGTCGGTGACTGCCTGGCCGACCTCGGGTCGGAGGACGGGGCGGCGCACGGTGCGCACGGTGCGGCAGAGCCGACCGACGACCGGGGGACCGTGAGCACGGCAGCGACCTCCGGGGCGACCTCGACGTCGGCCCCGGCCTCGTCGTCGGCCAGCGCGTCGGCCAGTGCATCGGCTGCGGCCTCCACGTCGGCGGAGCCGTCCGCCACCGACTCAGCGTCCGGTTCGGCGTCCGGCACGGCGTCCGGCACAGCCACGTCGGCCACCGTGCCGACGAAGGCGAGCGAGATCAGCACCGTCGACTGTGCCGGGCAGCACGTCGGCGAGGTGTACGCACAGCAGACCCTCGACGACGTGCTGTTCCCCGGCCGGTCCCAGACGAAGGACCGCGCCGCCGACTGGTGCACCGGCGATGAATTCACCGACTTCGTCGGCACCGGCTTCGGGGGGTCGTCCCTCGACGTGGTCACCTACGTCCCCTCGAAGGAGAGCTGGGCGGCGAAGGACCGCACCGTCAGCTGCGTGGTCACCGACCCGGCCGGGCCGACCACCGGCAGTCTCGCCCACGCATACCGCTGACTTGCGGCCCCCCGGTGGCCCGGCACCTGTCAGTCTGTCGGTTCCAGCAGTGTGACGAGCTTCTGCCGGTTGGATTCCTCCAGGTGGGAGACGGTGAGCCGCCACGCGTCGGCCGGCGGCAGCAGCGTCCGGCGGTCGAGGTCGGCGAGCAGCCCGGTGACGATGTCGTCGACCGGCGGGACGGTCGCTCCGTCGGGCAGCGGGATCATCGCCACCGCCTGCGGCGACCCCCACACCACCGGATCGGCGATGAAGAGATGCCCCTGGACGGCGGCGTAACCCAGGGCGTCCTCCCGGAGCTCGGCGAGCCGGTCCTCGCTGAGGAGCCCGCGGCGGGCGGCGTCCTCGATCAGCGGTACCCGGTCGATCGGCCGGTGGACGTTGACGATGTCCGTGACCAGTGGCGTCGGCAGCGTGTGCAGGGCGCGCGAGGCGGCGGCGTACACGTCCGCGGCCGACCGGTACGGCCGACCGACGATGACGGTCCGGGCGAGCTCCCGGCAGGTGGTCATGAACGTCAGCAGTGTCGTCAGCTGCTCGGCCGGGGCGGAGTTGAAGTCCGCCAGGTCGTGGACCGCCGGGGTGGCGGCGGGACGGGTGGCGAACAGCGGGGAGAATGAGGTCGTGTCCGTGGTGTTCATGCCCGCATGGTCCGTCCCGCAGGTTTCGGGCCTGTTACACCTGGGCGAAATCGGCGACGCGGGCCCGCTCGAGGGCGGTGAGCAGGGCCTCGGTCTCTGCAGCGTCCGTGACGGTGATGCGGACGCCGTCGCCGGCGAAACACCTGGTCACCACGCCCGCCTCCGCGAGCCGGTCGGCGAACTCACTGGCGCGTGCGCCGAGCGGCAGCCACACGAAATTGGCCTGCGAGGGGACCTGCAGATCCTCGGGCAGGGCGTCCAGCAGCCGACCGCGCTGGTCCACCGTCTCGTCGGTCCGGGCCCGCAGCTCCGCGCCGGCGGCGATGCACGCCTCGCCCATGGCCTCCGCGACGGCGTTGACACTGAACGGGATGCACACCTTGTTGACCGCCTCGATGAACTCCGGACGCCCCACCAGGTATCCCAGCCGGACCCCGGCCAGCCCGTAGGCCTTCGAGAAGGTGCGGGCCACCGCCAGGTTCGGGTGCATCGCCAGCAGCGACAGGCCGTCGGGGCTCGAGGAGTTCCGGACGTACTCGAAGTACGCCTCGTCGAGGAGCACCTGGACATCGTCGGGCACCATGTCGAGGAAGTCGGCGAGCTCGGTGCGGGTGACCGTGGTGCCCGTCGGGTTGTTCGGGTTGCAGACGATGATGAGCCGGGTGCGGTCGGTCACCGCCGCGGCCATGGCGCGCAGATCGTGCCGGTAGTTGCGGTCGAGGGGGATCTCCACCGGCGTCGCGCCGGCGACCCGGGTGAGGATCGGGTAGGCCTCGAAGCTGCGCCACGCGTAGATGACCTCGTCCCCGTCATCACAGGTCGCCTGGATCGCCTGCTGGATCAGCGCCGACGACCCGGCACCCACGGCGATGTTCCCGACGCTGAGCGGGAGTGAGGACGTTTCGCTGAGCCACTGTGCGAGAGCGGTGCGCACACCGGTCGCGGCCATGTCCGGGTAGCGGTTCGCGGCGGCGACGGCGTGGGCTGCCGCGGCGGCGACCGAGGGCAGCGGGCCGCGCACACTCTCGTTGCTCGAGAGCTTGAGCGTGGGGCGGGAACCGTCCCCGGCGGACCCGGGGACGTAGGTGGGAATGGACTCGAGAGCGCGGCGGATCATGAGGTCAACAGTAGTGCTCCCCGGTGTTTTGTGACGCAGCCGGGGCCTGTTGTAGTGTGTCAGGAGCCGTTGCGCGAGTGACGGCGTGGAGACGTGCCAGAGCGGCCGAATGGGACTCACTGCTAATGAGTTGTCTTCCTAACAGAGGACCGGAGGTTCAAATCCTCTCGTCTCCGCCACTTCAGTTCCTGCAGCTTTCGTGAGGGTTGTGTCGTCAGCCGTCCACCCGCCTTGTGGTGAGGTCGGTGGGCATTCAGGGCGCGGTCCCGTTACAAGGGGTGTGTGGTGTACCCCGGGATCGCGTGACACTCCCGTCTGGTGGTGTGCCGCAGGAGACTGGAGTCGCTGGAAACAGCGGGCGCCCGTAGCTCAACGGATAGAGCATCTGACTACGGATCAGAAGGTTGGGGGTTCGAATCCCTCCGGGCGCACGCTTTTCTCTGGGAGAACCCCGCACCGTGGACCGGTGGAAACCGGCCCGAGGGTGCGGGGTTTCCTGTTATCTTCAGGGCCATGCCCTCTTCCGCGTCCTCCTCTGCAGTGTCCCCGTCTGCGCCCTTCACGGTCCTCATCACCGGTGCGAGTTCCGGCATCGGCGCCGAACTCGCCCGCCAGTCCGCCGCCCTCGGTCACCACCTCGCACTCTGCGCCCGCCGCACCGACCGGCTGGACGCCCTCGCCGCCGAGATCACGGCGGCGCACCCCGCGGTGACGGTGCGCACCTACGCCCTCGACGTCACCGACGCGGACGCCGTGCGGGAGGTCTTCCGGACCGCGGACGCCGATGCCCGGGCCGCCGGTGCCGGTGGTCTGGACCGGGTCGTCGCCAATGCCGGCCTGGGGCAGGGGCGTCCGGTCGGGTCGGGGCGGCCGTCGGCGAACCAGCGGACCGCCACGACGAACGTCCTCGGCGTCCTCGCCCAGGCGGAGGCGGCGATGGAGCTGTTCCGCGCCGCCGACGGTGGCCGGGGTGCCGGCCACCTCGTGCTGATCTCCTCGGTGACCGCACTGCGCGGGAACCGGCGGTCCATGGCGACCTACGGGGCGACGAAGGCGTTCGTGGCGAACCTGGGGGAGGCGCTGCAGTCCGAGCTGGTCACCGCCGGATCGCCGATCGATGTGACGGTCATCCTGCCGGGCTACATCCGCTCGGAGATGAACGAGAAGGTGGAGCAGAACACGCCGTTCATGGTGTCCACGCAGCGCGGGGTGCGGTCGATCCTGGCGGCTGTCGAGGCGCGGCGGCGGAAGGCCTATGCGCCGGAGTGGCCGTGGCGTCCGATCTCGTGGCTGCTGAAGGTGGTGCCGCTGCGCTTCCTGTCGAAGCTGGTGTGACCTGCGCATTTGCCAGCGTACCGGGGCGCGTGTACGCTTTGTCCTCGTTGCAGAGATGCAGCGGCTGCGCCCGTAGCTCAACGGATAGAGCATCTGACTACGGATCAGAAGGTTGGGGGTTCGAATCCCTCCGGGCGCACAGCAGGGACCCGGTCCGCACCACGGTGCGGACCGGGTTTTTCCGTGTCCGGACCGCTGCGCTCGCAGATACGGCAGATACTGCACCCGCTGTCACCGCCTACGGGGTGGAAACGGTGACGGGGAGGGCAGTATCTGCCGTTCACCTTCTGCCGGCCCCGCGCCCGGCGCCCCGCATCCGGGTTACCGCCGCCGGTGCTGCCCGAGGTAGTACCGGGACTGTGTCCGGATGAATGAACCGATGAGATCCGGCCAGGTCGCGGTGTCCGCCGGCGTGTCCGCGGTCACCAGCTGCGAGTTCGGCAGCAGCCGGTGGAGTTCCTCGGCTACGGCCACCGGATGTGCGGGGTCGCCGGACCAGCTGAGAATCAGCGTGGGGATCCGCTTGTCGCCCAGCGCCGCGATCTTCTCGCGCGGCGGCAGGTCATTGCCCGCCGCGCCGCGGAAGACGGTGGGGAGCAGGTCCTCGGCGACGTCCGGCCAGGTGAAGGGGACGTCGTTGCGGCGCGCCGGTGGAGTCGGCTCGTAGCGGGTCGTCTCGGCGAAGGCGGCCCTGCCGTGCTCCTCGACGAACCGGGCGGAGTTCTCGTAGGTGCCGGCCCGGTCGCCGCGCAGTTCCCACGCGGTCGGCGGCAGGGCCAGGACGAAGGACCCGTAGCGCGATACGGCGGCCGCCGGATCCGAGGCGGCGGAGGTGAGGATCGTCGCGGAACCCATCGACTGGCCGACGGCGTGCACCGGCACCCCGCCGAAATAGGCGGTCATCTCCTCGAGGTTCTTCGCCAGGGAGGTCCACCGGTAGGCGGCGGGGATGCGGGGTCCCGGTGACTGGCCGTGCCCCGGGGCGTCGTACCGCAGGACATGCAGGTCCTCCTGCCCGGCGGTGAGGTCGAGTCCGAGGGCGACATCGCGGGCGCGGCTGGAGGTCAGACCGTGCAGCTGGATGGTGGGGATGCCGTCAGCCGGCCCCCAGGTGTCGTAGGCCAGTGTGTCGAGCGACCCGTTCATGGCTGCCTTTCCGGACTCGTCCTGTTCCCGGGGAGAAATACCCCGGAAATCCGGCGCCCCTATCTTCCAGGGACATGAGACTCACAACTGTAGCCCGTATGGAACTTTCCGCAGGGCGGGTGACCGTGTTCGAGCCGACGGTCGCACCCGCCCCCGACGCCCTGCCTGACGGCCACGTCGCCTCCTTCGACCAGTCCCGGCACGCCGCCGCGGGTACCCGGCCGGGGTCGTGGCTGGCGGTGGCTTTCCGGCTGCCACCGGTCGGACTGGGGCGGGTCGGCCAGGCCTGGCGGCGGGTCATCGACCGGCACGGGACGCTGCGCACGGTGCTGCGTGACGACGGGCCGGACCCGGTCACCGGGCTGCCGCTGATCCGGACGCACGACATCGTCGTCACCGGGGGCGTGTGGCGGCCCCTCGGTGGCCCAGAGACCGACCCAGAGACCGACCCCCGGACCCTGCTGCGCGACTACTTCGACGAGGTCTGTGAGCCGTTCGGGCTGCCCTCGTACCGGCTCGCCGTCGTCGACCACGGGGGCGGACGCCGCACCGCGGTCATCGGCCTGGACCACTGCCACGGCGACGCCTGGTCGCTGCTCGTCCTGGTGCGGGACATGCTCGCCTTCCTCGGCGCCGGTGAGGACGGCGCCTCCGGCAGCGCATCCGACGGAACATCGGTCCGGGCCGTCGCCGGCACCCCGCCCGGACTGCGGGCGACGGTGCCCTCCTTCGCCGAGCACACCCGCGGTCTGGAGGTCCGGCCGCCGGCCCCCGTCGAGGTCCGCAACCGCTGGGCGGAGATCATGGCGGCCGGTGGTGGCCGGATGCCGGTGTTCCCGCTGGACCTCGGGGATGTCTCGGTCCCCCGTGACGAGGTGGTGGAGGTCGTCGACGTCCTGGACCCCGCCGGTGTCGCCCGGCTCGAGGCGGTGGCCGCGCACAGCGGCGTCCGGCTGCTGCCGATGGCGGTGAGCGTGATGGTGCAGGTCAACCGGGACATGGGGGCGGGGGTACTGCGTGCGGTGTTCCCGGTGCACTCCCGGCGCGGGCCGGACGGTGACCGGCGGCGGTGGGCGGACTCGGTCGGCTGGTTCATCACCAACGCGGTGCTGGAGGCGGACTCCACCGATCCGGTGGTGTGCAGTGGAGCGGTGGGGGACGCGATCGCCCTGGGCTCCCACCCGCTCGAGCCGCTCCTGCGGCCGTGGGGCGGGATGCCGCAGTCCCCGGGCATGTTCGCCGTCTCCTGGCTCGACAACCGGCGGCTGCCGGTGCAGGTCCCGGCGGCGGCGCGTCCCCAGCATGTCTCCGCCCGCATCATGACCGACGGGGTGATGGCGTGGTTCGTGGTCGACGACGACGGTCTGCAGCTGCGGGTCCGGTACCCCTCGACCCCGCAGGCCCGCGCGGCGGTGGGGCAGTGGGCCCGGCGGGTCACCGACGGGCTGCGTGCCGCGGCCGCCGGCTCACCGGACACAGCCGGCCGGCGGGAGCACGGGACGGTAACTGTGGCCTGAGCCGGCCGGCCGGTTCTCCGATCCGGGCAGGTCGGCGAGGACGGTGGCGGCCTGCACCGGGTGGGCGAGCAGCCGGGTCGACAGTTGTCCGACCGGGTCGTCGTCGTTGAGGTCGGTGACGGTGCACCGGGCGCCGGGGCCGGTGGGCGCCGGGGCGTGCGCGCCGCCGGGGGTGCCCTGCCACAGCCGGGACGCCACGGCGGCGTCCAGCCGCGGGTCGGTGAGCACTTCGGTGCCGACGAGGGCGCCGAGGCTTTCGCCGTGGACGACGATCGCCGGACGCCGCGCCGGATCCCGCCGGTCGACCCGGTCGACCACTTCGTGGAGCAGTGCCCGGGCCGAGTCGACCGCCAGATCCCGGTGGAGCAGGAGGACCGCGGCCGAGGGGGCGGCGGAGTACCGGACGGACACCGAGGCGATGTCCCCGCCGGCCCACCGTTCCAGGGCGGTGACCTCGTCGGGGTCCACCCAGCCGGAGCCGGTGGGCAGGTCGACGCTGAGGATCCGGCGGTCGAGGCCGCCGGCCTGTTCCAGGGCGTCGACGGTGTCGCGGGCGGCGGTGGCGGCGTCCTGTCCGGCGTGGTCGCCGAAGACGCGGACGGCGCCGGCCGGGGAGGTCTCGGTGAGGATGTCGCGTGGCGAGCGGGCGAAGGGGCCCGAGTCGACGGCCCACCAGACGGCGGCTGCGGCCGGGCCGGCGGTGCCGGGCGGGGCGCCGGCGAGGAGGGTGACGACGAGGAGGAGCAGGGCGGTCATGCGGTGCCGGCGGGTGCGGGCGGGCGTTCGGCCGGGCACAGCCGGCTGCCGTGGCTGCCGTGGCGGCTGCTGCGTGGCGGGGCCGGAGGTGGGGGCGGGGACTGTCGGTGTGGCCATGCTCCGCACGCTATGGAGCGGGATGTGCCGGGCGGATCCCCGTGGCGGGTGATCTCCGGGTCACCCTGAGGAGTGAGCCCTGAAGAGTGAATCCTGTGGAGTGAGGTACGGGGAGTTACACCACGCCGTTCTCGTAGGCGAAGACGACGGCCTGGACGCGGTCGCGCAGCTGCAGCTTCTGCAGGACCCGGCGGACGTGGGTCTTCACCGTCTCCTCCGAGATGAACAGGGTCTCCGCGATCTCCTGGTTGGACCGGCCGGTGGCGATCTGTTCCAGGACCTCGCGCTCCCGGGGAGTGAGTTCCGCCAGCCGACGGGAGGCCGGTGAGCCGGCGGCGCGACGTGCGGTGGGGCCGGGATGGCGGGCGACGGCGTCCGCGATGAGCCGTTTGGTGACGGTGGGGGCGAGCAGCGCCTCCCCGGAGACCGCGAGGCGGGCGGCGCGGGCGAGTTCGTCGGCGGGGGCGTCCTTGAGCAGGAATCCCGAGCAGCCGAGCCGCAGTGCCTCGAAGACATAGTCGTCGAGGTCGAAGGTGGTGAGCATGATGATCCGGGGTGCCGGGTCGAGGCCGGCGGCGAGGATGCGGCGGGCGGCCTCCAGGCCGTCCATCACCGGCATCCGGACGTCCATGAACACGACATCGGGGTGCAGCCGGGTGACCCGGTCGACGGCCTCGGCGCCGTCGGCGGCGTCCGCGACGACGGTGATGTCCGGTTGGGCGCCGAGCAGGGCGGCGAACCCCTGCCGGACCATGGCCTGGTCGTCGACGACGACGGCGGTGATGTTCCCGGACTGCTCCATGACCACTGAATCTACCCGGCTGTCAGTTCCTGCAGTCCGTACAGTTCGCACAGTTCCCTCAGCTCGCACGGACCGGGACGCCGGCGGCGACACTGAAGCCGCCGTCCGCGGCGGGCAGGGCGCTGAACGTCCCGCCGACCGCCTGCACCCGGGCCGCCATCCCGGGGATACCGGACCCGCCGCTGTGCTCCGGGGGGACCAGCGCACCGGGGGCGGCCGGGCCGTTGTCCACGGTCAGGGACGCCCACGTCGGGCTGATCTCCAGCCCGACGACGACCGTGCCACCGGGGGCGTGCCGGCCGGCGTTCGACAGGCATTCCTGCAGGACCCGCTGGAGAACCACCCCCGAGGTCTGGCTGACGGTGCCGGGATCCCCGTCGACGGTCCAGGTGACATCCACCCCGGCGCGGCGGGCGGCGGTGAGTGTCGGCTCGATCTGCGAGATGCCGACCGGGGTGGTGGTGCCCTGCTCCGCGTCGGTACGCAGCACCCCCAGCAGTTCCCGGACCTGGTTGAGCGCCTCGCGGGCGGTGTCGGCGATGGAGTCGAACTCGGCGTGGACCGCGGGGGTCACCCCGGTCAGCCGGTAGGGGGCGGACTGGGCCTGGACGACGATCATCGACATCTCGTGGGCGACGACGTCATGGAGGTCCCGGGCGAGCCCGTTGCGTTCCTCGGCCATCACCCGCAGGGCCGACTGCTCCGTCGCCCGGCCCGCTTCGGTCCGTGCCTGACGGCGGGACGCCAGCAGCCAGCGCAGCAGCAGGAAGAACGCGGACCACACCCCCGCCCCGACGATCCAGCCGAGGATGACCTCCGACGGGTTGGCGAGCATGAGCAGGACGGTGCCGGCGACGGCGAGGGCGACCTGCCTGGCGGTGCCGCGCAGGACGACGGCGGCGAGGGTGACGGCCAGGGCGAGGTGGAGGGGGACCGGCCAGCCGAGGGCGTAGCCGGGGTTGTCGTGGAACGGCACGCTGATCAGGCAGGTGGCGGCGACGGTCACCCAGGCGGGGAACGGGTACCGGCGGACCGCCCCGACCGGCCAGGTGCCGGTGGCGGCGAGGAGCGGGACGATCGCCGCATGCACGGAGTGGGTGAGGTGGAAGACCGGCCAGGCGACGGCGTAGAGGATGAGGGCGAGGACCACGGGCCAGACGTCCACCGGCACCTGCCGGAGGGCGCCGGCGGCGCGGCGGCCCGGGTGGTGCCGGCGGACGGTGGCGGGGCTCGGCAGACGGCGCAGACGGGGCAGACGGGGCATGTCCACCGACGGTAGAGGACCGGCGGGGTGGTGGGATCCCCCTGGGGAGGGAGATCCGGTTCACTGTCGCGGGGGATCCGTCGGGTACGGCGGCGGTCATAGCGTCCCCGGTCATGAGAAGTCGAACCACGAACCGGACGGCCGGGAAGGTCGGGACCATGACGACACGACAGGGCAGGCCGGGCAAGCCGGGCAGGATGACCCGGATGACCCGGCTGGCTGCAGCCCGGGTGGGTCTCACCGCGGTGCTGGCGGTCTCCGGGTCGGCGGCGCCGGTCGCCGCAGGGTCGGTTGTGTCCGATGCCCCGGGGGCGGCGTCCGGTACTCCGGCAACCGCGGCTGCGACGGCGGCGGAGCAGGTGGCCGGGCAGGTGGCTGACGGTGCGACGGCTGAGCAGGTCACGGTGCCTGACGTTCTGGTCGCCGACCTGGGGTACCGGCCGGTCGTGGAGGACGGGTACCTGGTCAATCCGGACGGGGCCTGCTCCTCGCCGGTGGCGTTGCCGACATCGTTCACACCCGCCTGCCGTGCCCACGATCTGGGCTATGACCTGCTGCGTGTCATCGACCGGGACGGGCGCGCGGTGCCGGCCGGGCTGCGCCGTGACCTGGATGACCGGTTGGTCGACCGGGCGTCCGGCACCTGTGGTGCGGGGATGGGCGGGTCGGGATGCCGGCTGGTCGCACGGGGTGTGGCTGCGGCGTTGTGGCTCAATACGCAGCGGCAGGGGGAGGGGGCGCCGGTCGCGGAGCATTTCCCCTGGTCGTTCTGAGACGGTGTGCGGTACCCGGACCATTGCCGGGGCCCGGTGCCCGGCCCGGGGAAAGTGTTACCACCTGCGGCACCTGGAAATCCGGAAAACCCCAGGTCGCGAAAAGTTCTACCGGTGGAACCCGGTAATACTTCTGCTGCTGTGGAGGGGACGCCCTGTCCCCGGTCCGCCGTGCCGGGACGCCGCACTCGGGGCCCACAGTTACTCAGGTTGTCCATACCCTGCTCTACACTGTGGGCTACGAGAACCGACCGGCACCGCGGATCCGTCCGGCACCACCGCCACCGCGGGTACCGGGTCGGTGCCGGGCCGGTCCAGGAGACAGTCGAGGAGTACACGGAATGAGCGGCAACACCAGCGGCTGGGGACAGCCTGACCCGGGTTCGCCCAGCAACGACGAGACGACGATGTTCCCACCGGTGGACGCCGGGTCCGGACAGGATCCCGCCGCGCCGGGGACGTCGTCGCCCTGGCAGGCGGACGCCCCTGCACAGAGCGGGGCACAGGGCGGGGCACAGGACGCCGGCCAGGCTCCGGCCCAGAACCCGTGGGCCACGCCGCCGCAGTACCGGCACCAGGCGGACGGGTACGGGCAGCAGGAGCCGCCGCAGTACCAGCAGAACTACCAGGGCTACCAGGGCTACCAGGCCCCGTACCCGCCGCAGCAGCAACCGCAGAAGTCCGGTGGCGTCGGCAGGGTCCTCGCGATCGTCATCCCGGTCCTCGTCGTCATCGCACTGATCCTCGCCCTGGTGTGGCAGTGGGACAACCTCTTCGGCAGCGATGACGACAACGCGCCCGGCGGCTCCGGGGCGTCCACGGCCCAGCCCGCGCCGGGCAACGGTCAGGGCGGTGACCAGGGCAACGGTCAGGGCGGTGACCAGCCCCAGGGCCAGGCGCGTCCGACCACGGCGAATCTGCCGGGCGGGTCGGTCCCGGCGAACGCCGCCGCCCGCAACGGCGAGCCGACCGGCCAGTTCAACGCGGTCTGGGTCTCCCCGCCCAACGGCACGACCTACACCTCAGAGGAGTTCGGGGTGGCCGTCCGGGACGCCTTCGTCAACGACTACCTCGCCGACCCGTCGCGGCGGGTCGACCGGACCGTGAGCGCCACGAGCCCGACGAACGGCCAGAGCTACACGATGGACTGCCGGGACCAGGGCAGCTACGTCCACTGCACCGGCGGGAACAGTGCCAATGTCTACATCGCATAGGTCGTCCGGCAGCGTCGCCGGGACGGTCACCGGCAGAGTCACCTGCTCAGCCCTGGCGGCCACCGTCACCGTGGGGGCCCTGTCCGGGTGCGTCATCGGGGACGCCACCGGGAACCGGGAGACCGTCACCGTGCAGGCCGGACAGGACGGTGCAGGTACAGCCGGCACCGCCGGTGCACCGTCGCCGACCCCCGGCGCACCGGCACCCGGCTCCGACCGGTCACCCGCCGCGCCGGGCGATGCCGGCCTGGACATCGCGGCGTCCTACTCGGTGGCGTGGCTCGACGGCGGCCGCCCCGTGACCGGTGGTGAGACCGGGGCGGCGTCCGCCCGGGCGGCGTGGTCGACCAGCAAGGTGCCGCTGGCGATCGCCGCGCTGCGCCATGATCCCGCGACCGGACCGACGGTCGAGTCCGCGCTGACCGAGTCCGACAATGCCGCGGCGGAGCAGTTGTGGGCCTCGCTCGGTGACCCGACCGCCGCGGGTGCGGCGGTGCAGGCGGTGCTCCGGGAGGGCGGGGACGCCACCACGACGGTCCAGAACCAGGTCGTGCGGCCGGGCTTCAGCGCCTTCGGCCAGACGATGTGGACCACCGCGGACCAGGCGACCTTCGCCGGGAAACTGTCCTGCCTGCCCGGGGCCGGACCGGTGCTCGACGCGATGGGCCGGATCAGCAACGGTGGCGGCTACGGTCTCGGGCTCATCCCGGGGGCCCGGTTCAAGGGCGGCTGGGGTCCCGACGAATCCGGCGCCTACCAGGTACGCCAGTTCGGTCTCGTCCCCGGACGCGACGGGACGCAGGTCCCGGTGTCCATCGCCGCGACATCCCCGGACGGCAGCTACGAGGGCGGCCAGCGGGTCCTCGACGAGATCGTCGGTCAGCTGCCGGACCGTCTCGCCGGAGTGACCGGAGTGGCACCGGGTAGCTGCTGACCGTTCCCGGTGTGTAGGGTCCCGAAAGGTGAGGCACCGTAACGAGACCGCCCGGCACCGGACCCCGGCGGAGCCGCGCCCCGGGGCCGACCCCCGGCCGGGGACGGCCCCCGCCGCCGTCGCCGTGGTTCTCGCCCTGCTCAGCGTCGGTGTCGTGGTCTCCGCGGTCACCAGTGGTGACGGCAGCGGCACCGACGGCTCCGACGGCACCGGGCTGTCCCGGGAGGAACGCGAGCAGCAGCAGGCGCTCGAACACGAGGTCTCCGAACAGTCCCGGCCGACCGACGAGGCCGCCGCCGCCACCGTGCGGGCCGACCTCACCGCCGCGGTGACCGACATCGCCGGGAAATACGACGTGCAGGTCGGCGTCAGTGTGCGCGCGGCCGGTGGGGTGGTCCACGCCGGTGAGCTCCAGGATCTCCCGGCCTGGTCCAGCATGACGGTGCCGGTCGCCGTCGCCGCCGAGCAGAAGGCGCTGCAGACCGGTGGGGGAGCCGACATCGCCGGCGACGTCGGTGCGGCGGTCTCCGCCTCCGACAACGATGCCGCGCTGCGCCTCCGGGACAGCCTCGGGGACACCGACGAGGACGCGGCCCGCTACGTCGACGTTGTCCTGCGCCAGGCCGGTGACCCGACGAAGACCGTCGCCGACCGGGGCCGGTCGGACCACGGAGGCTTCGGCGACGACCGGTGGACTCTCGACAACCAGGTCATCTTCGCCGACCGGCTGGCGTGCCTCACCGGTGCGGGACCGGTGCTCGACGCGATGGGGCGGGTCATCGACGACCACCGCCACGGCGCCGGCGAACTTCCCGGTGCACTGTTCACGGGCGGCTGGGGTGCCGACGCGGACGGGACCTACCTGCTGCGTGAGTTCGGGCTCGCCGGCGACGAGGGCGCGCGCGTCCCGTTCGCTGCCGCCGTCACCACCGCCGACGGCTCCGAGGCGACCGCGCGGGACGCCATGGCCGAGCTCGCACAGCGGATCGCACCGGTGCTCACCGGCGCCGCAGACCCGGCAGGCGCGGCGGGGACCGCTGATGCCGCGCACTGCCAGCCCCGGTGACGACGGGTCAGATGACGGCCGTCAGATGACGCCGATCTGCGCGCCGATGCTCTCCGCGTAGTGCAGCTGGTCCAGCCACCCGTCGGAGCCGGGGAGCACCCGGATCAGTGACCGGGTCGTCGGTCCGCCCTTCACCCGGCCGGCGCGGGCCTCGAACCGCAGCCGCGCATCATGGCCGGCCTCGGTGAAGTCGGTGAGGTCACCGCCGGCGGCCAGGGCGTCCCGCGCGCCGGTCATGAGAGCCAGCGCCTCGTCGAGGGCGGTGACCAGCGCCTCCCGGTTGTTCTCGCACATCGCGCGCACCAGGTCCGGCTCGGTGCCGGCGACGCGGGTGGCGTCCCGGAAGCTGGAGGCCGCCAGCGACAGTGACAGGGCGCCGCCGTTGTCGGCGGTGATCGCCATCGTCTCGGCCATGACGTGCGGCAGGTGGGAGATGCGGGCCACCGCCTTGTCGTGCTTGCGGGCGCGGGCCGGGACGGGGGCGGCGCCGACCAGGGTCGCGGTCTCCACGACCCGGCGCCAGTTGCGCAGCCAGGCGGCGTCCCGCGGGGACTCGACCGCGGCGGGGGCGTTGTCGGTGGTGACCACCCACACCGCGCCGCGGAACAGGCCTTCGGCGGTGGCCTCCCACCCGGAGTCCGCGGTGCCGGCCATCGGGTGGCCGCCGATGAACCGGTCCGCCATACCGCGGTCGGTCACCAGGGTCAGCACCGAACCCTTCACACTGGTCACATCGGTGAAGCCGACCTGCGGGGCGTAGCGCTCCAGTGCATCGAGCATCGCCGGCAGCGCGGGGAACGGGACACCGAGGACGACCAGGGCGTCCTGCCGGGCCGCCCGGGTGAGCACGGCCGGGAGGTCGGCGGAGACGTCGAAACCGTCGGCCGCCGCCGCCTCCACCGTGGGGGTGGAGCGGTTCCAGCCGAAGGCCTCGACACCGGCGGCGACGAGGTCGCGGAGCAGGCAGCCGCCGATGAGCCCGAGACCGAGCACGCAGACCGGACCCGGTCGGGTCACGGGGGTTGCGGCGGGGGTGGTCTGCGGATTCACGGTGTTCACCTTTCACGTGGGGCCGGGGCCGACTAGCGTTGGCGGCCATGAGTGGTTTTGTTCTGGCGGCAGAACTCGCCGACGGGGCGTGGCGACTGCGTGTCCTGCAGCGTACCGCGCCCACCGGACTGGCACCCCTGCTGCGGGAGTTGCGGGGGCTGCGGGCCGAAGGCGTCCTGCTGGGCCTGGTGTGCGTCGACGATGACTGGGGCGCCCTCGTCCGCCCCGTGCCCGGCGGCGCCCGGCTGCTGATCGGGGACGCCACCGTCGCCTCCGAGGACCCCGACGACCCGGAGGTCGACGGGGTGCTCTTCGCCCGGGACGTCCTCGACGACCTCGGGGTGGAACCACCGACCGACGAGGAGGTCGACGGCGCCGACGACCCGGACGCCCCCTGGCCCGAAGGCGACTTCGACCTGCTCGAGGACATCGGGGTGGGCAGCCAGCTGCTGGCCGTCGTCTTCGACGACCCCGACATGTACGCCTCCGAACAGCTGCTGCGCGTCGCCGAGGAACTCGGCTTCGACAGTGAACTGGCCGAGGAGTTCGACGAGCTGCTCGGCGACTGGGGGTGAGCCCGGTGGCGGACCCCCGGCTCATCGGGTCGGGTCTGCCGCGCCCGGCCGCCGACCTGCGCGACGAGGCCTGGATGCGCCGTGCGCTGGCGGTCGCGGCCGACACCCCGGCGGCGGATGTGCCGGTCGGTGCCGTCGTCTACGGTCCGGCGGCCGCGGGGTACCCCGAGCTCGCCACCGCGACGAACCGGCGGGAGACCGATGCGGACCCCACCGCCCATGCCGAGGTGCTGGCGCTGCGCGCGGCGGCAGGACGCCACGGGGACGCCTGGCGGCTCGGCGACTGCACCCTCGTGGTCACCCTGGAACCCTGTGCCATGTGTGCGGGTGCGGCGGTCGGGGCGCGGATCGGCCGGATCGTCTACGGTGCCCCGGAGCCGCGCACCGGGGCCTGCGGGTCGGTGTTCGACGTCCCCCGGGAGTCGCCGCTGCACGGCTGTGAGGTGCGGTCGGGCGTCCTGGCGCAGGAGTGTGCGGCGCTGCTGGGCGACTTCTTCCGTGGTCGGCGGGCCGACCCGTCATACGGGGAACGGTAGCGGGACCGCGCCCCGTCCTCTACCGTTGGGCGACGTAAGGACCCTACCGACCTGACGGACCTGGCCGGCCTCACCGGTCACCGTCCGTCATATTCCGTCACTATTTCTCCAGGAGGCCACCATGGCAGGTTTCGACAAGGACGCACTGAAGGGCGTCGCCGACAAGGCGAAGGGTGCCGTGGGCGACAACCGCGACAAGATCGAGGGTGCCGCCGACCAGGCCATCGACAAGGTTGCCAAAGGCGACAAGGGTGACAAGGCCAAGGACGCGCTGCGTTCCGGCCTCGACAAGCTCGAGGGCAAGTAGCCCAACCCGCTGCGGCGCTGTGCCACTGCAGCGGTGACTACCACTGTGGCTGCTGCGGTGACTGCTGCCGGTTTGGCCGCACTCCGTCGGGTGTTGTACCCTTTTCCGCGGTGGCGTGTCCGAGCGGCCGAAGGTACTCGCCTCGAAAGCGAGTGTGGGTAAAACCACCGGGGGTTCAAATCCCTCCGCCACCGCCAGTAACGTCAGACCCCCGGTGCCCTGCACCGGGGGTCTCGTCGTGTGCGGGTCGGGGGAGCGGGGTCCCGGACAGGTACGGGCGTGTCACAGGTTGACCCGGCCGGAGTTGTCCCGACCTGACCCGATTCTGCGTTTCTGGTCCGACGGAACTGCCCGATCCGGGTCAACTCGGGTCAACATGACTTCCTCGCGATGACCGGCCGACCGGTGGCAGCTCAACCGTCGGCGTGGCAGGCTAAAACGCCGTTCACCACCGTCTTCGGCGTAGTTTTGGCCTGCCGGCCGAACAGGTGGCCTGCCGGGCCGGACGCCGCGGCCGGGTCAACTGGGGGCATCGCGCCACGGCCCGGCAGATACTGCACCCGCTGTCACCGCGTGTCGGGTGGAAACGGTGACAGGGGGAGCAGTATCCGCCGTTCACCGTCTGCCGGGGCGGCGGGGACGGGGCGGGGACGGGCGGGACAGGGCAGCACGGCGAAGAATTGTCTGGGAGGGGGCGGGGAAACTTCCCCACGTCATTGGGGCTGAATCCGACTGAATTGCTAGGATAACTCAGTTGGTGATGATACCTGTCAAAGGAAGGTAGGTCGGGCAGCGTGCCTAGACCGGTGGACAAGGGGACGACGTACGTCCCCGGACTGGACGGACTCAGGACCCTCGCCGTGGCGGTGGTCATCCTCTACCATCTGAACGTCGGCGGCGTCCCCGGCGGACTGCTGGGGGTGGGGGTGTTCTTCACCCTCTCCGGCTACCTCATCACCGCCAACCTCATGCGGTCCCGGGACCGCCGCGGCAACTTCGGCCTGAAGACCTTCTGGCTGCGCCGGTTCCGCCGACTCGCCCCGGCCATGATCGTCACCGTCATCGCCGTCCTCATCCTCACCACCACCCTCGACCGCGGTGCCTTCACCGACCGGGTCGGGGAAGCACTGTCGACGTTCTTCTACGTCAACAACTGGCACACCATCGTCAGCGAGGCCTCCTACTTCGACAACTTCGCCGGCCCCGGCCCGCTCGACCACATGTGGTCCCTGTCGGTCGAGGAGCAGTTCTACCTCGTCTGGCCGCTCGTCCTGCTCGCCCTGACGGTCCTGCTGCGCAACCGCCGGGGCCTCGTCGCCCTGGTCACCGTCGCCCTCGCCGCGGCGTCCTTCGCCCTGATGTGGGTGCTGGCCGACCCGGCGTCCGACACGACCCGCGTCTACGAGGGGACGGACACCCGGGCCGGCGGACTGCTGCTCGGCGCCGCCCTGGCGGTGTGGCTCTCCGCCCGCCGGTCCGCCGGCCGCTCCACCGAGGTCAGCCGTCCCGCCGCCGCGGTCCTCGGCCTGGTGGGCGTCGCGGGGATCCTCGCCCTCGTCATCCTCGTCGACCGGGACTCGATGTTCCTCTACCACGGCGGCATCGCCCTGCTGACCGTCGCCGCCGGCTGCGCCATCCTCGCCGTGCTGCGCGTCGACGGCGTGTGGTCCCGGCTCTTCGGGTGCCTGCCGATGCGCTGGCTCGGGGAGCGCTCCTACGGCATCTACCTGTGGCACATGCCGGTGATCGCCTTCCTCCCCGCCGGCTGGCTGACCGACCACCTCATCGCCTCCGCCGTGATCACCGTCGGCATCTCCGTCATCCTCGCCGCCCTGAGCTGGACCCTCTTCGAGGACCCGATCCGCCGCCACGGCGTGGTCGCCCCCGTGAAGAACTGGCTCGCACAGTGGCGGCACGACCGGGCCGTGCCGGTGGCCGCCCAGGGCCGGCTCCGCCGGTACGCCGGTGCCGGGGCGGGCGTGGTCATGACCGCCGTCCTGGCCATCGGCGCCCCCGCCGTGCTCGCCGACCCGGACGGCGCGACCGCCACGGCGTCCGGAAAAGGTGGTGGCGCCGCCGGACAGGGGATGGAGCTCGAGGACAACGGGCCGGCCGTCGCCGACCCGGCCGTGACCCCGGCGGACGGGACCGCACTGATGTCCTGTACCCGCGTCATCCACGTCGGTGACTCGACCTCGCTCGGCATCTTCAACCCCGACATGCTGCCGGACCCCGCCGACGTCGGGGAGAACCGGTACCTCGAGCACGGCGCCGGCGAGGTCGTCACCAGCGTCTTCGGCGGCCGCAACACCACCGAAGGCTTCGAGGACTACCCCTCGGCCGTCGACTCGGTCGCCGAACTGCTCGGCCAGGGCCAGCCCGACGGCACCTGCTGGGTCATCGCGACCGGTGTGAATGACGCCGCCAACATCTCCGCCGGGGCGAACTACGACGAGGAACAGCGCATCCGCATGATGCTCGACCAGCTCAGGGGCCAGCGGGTCATGTGGTCGAACACGAAGACCCGGCTGGACACCGGCCACTGGGACAACGCCAACATGGTGAAGTTCAACGAGGTCCTCGCCCGGGCGACGAAGGACTACCCGGATGTCGTCGTGTGGGACTGGGCCTCCGAGGTCAGTGAGCACATGGACTGGTTCCTCGACGGCGACGACGTCCACTACAACGCCGAGGGCAACGCCGCCCGCGGACGCCTGTTCGCCGCCGCGCTGGCCAACGCCTTCCCTGCCGACGGGGCCGACGGGGCCGACGGGGCGGACGGGGCCGACGGTGACACCGGCCAGCCGGGCGGCCGCATCGTGCACAGCGGTCTGTGAGTGGTTGTGTGAGCCCCCTCAGGTCCGTCCCCTAGGATGGTCGCCCATGGCGACTTTCCTCTTCCATCTCGGCCGCTGGTCCTACCTGCACCGCAAGTTCGTGCTGGCGGTGTGGGTCGGCGTCCTGCTGGTGGTGGGGGTCGGCTCCACGGCCATCCAGAAGGGGTACAACGACCTCTTCGCCATCTCCGGCGTGCCCTCGCAGCACGCCACCGAGATGCTCCTGGACGCCTTCCCCGGGACGAAGAACCCGATGGAGGACGCCGGGGTGACCCTCGTGTTCAAGGCCCCGAGGGCAAGACCCTCGACGACCCGGACGTGACGGCCGCGGTCGACGGCGCCCTGCAGGGCATCCGCGACAACGTCTCCGACCTGTCCGACGAAGCCCGGCAGAATCTCGCCGACCCGGTCACCGCCGACCACGCGCAGACCGACATGCTCGTCGGCACCGAGACGCAGATGGGCATGCCCGAGGACGTGGCACAGGCCGACGCCGCCAACGTCGCCCTCGTCAACCCGGACCGCACGATCGGCACCACCAGTTTCTCCTTCGACGTCGACCTGCCCGCCGACGTCACCGACGCGGACAAGGCCGCCGTCAACGACGCGCTGCAGACCTCGCGGGACGCCGGACTGCAGGCCGAGGCCGGTGGCGCCGGCTTCGGCGACCCCATCGAGATCGAGCCGATCAGTGAGGTCATCGGCGTGGTCGTCGCCTTCATCGTCCTCGCCTTCACCTTCGGCTCCCTGCTCGCCGCCGGACTGCCGCTGATCACCGCCGTCATCGGCATCGGCATCGGCGCCCTCGGCATCACCGGGGCGACCGCCTTCGTCCCGCTCAACAACATCACCCCGGTCCTCGGCATCATGATCGGGCTGGCCGTCGGCATCGACTACGCCCTGTTCATCATGAGCCGGTTCCGCGACGAACTCCGCCACGGCAGATCCCGGCCGGACGCCGTCGGGCTCGCCGTCGGCACCGCCGGCTCCGCCGTGGTCTTCGCCGGTGTGACCGTCATCGTCGCGCTCGTCGGCCTGGCACTGGCCAACATCGAGTTCCTCACCTACATGGGCCTGGCCGCCGCCGCCATCGTCCTCATCGCCGTCCTCGTCGCCCTCACCCTGCTGCCCGCCCTGCTCGGCCTCGGCGGCACGCGGGTCTTCCGGAAGGACGCCGCGGCCGGCCGTGCCGTGCTCGACGGCAACGACCCCGAGGAGGTCGAGGCCGCCACGGGCAGGTTCCGGGTGAGGCGGCTGCGCCGCACCCGCCGCTACCGCGACCCCGACCGCCCGACGCTCGGCACCCGCTGGGTGCAGCTCATCCACCGCGCCCCCGGCCTGTTCGTCCTCGTCGTCGTCGCCGTGCTCGTCCTGCTCACCCTGCCCGCCACACGCCTGCAGCTGTCCCTGCCGTCCGACATGACCTCGCCGGAATCGACCACCCAGCGCAAGTCCGCCGAACTCGTCGAGGAGGGCTTCGGACCGGGCCGCAACGCCCCCTTCCTCGCCATCGTCGACGCCCACCACGTCCACGGCACCGCGACCTCCCTCAAGCCGCTGACCGACGGCGGGGTGGCGCCGGCCCAGGCCGCGTTCGTCACCGTCAAGGACCGGCTGGCCAACACCGTCGGCGTGCAGCGCGCCCAGCTCGTCGGCGCCTCGCAGGACGGGCAGACCGCGCAGATCGCGATCACCCCGACCACCGGCCCGATCGACGAACAGACCGTCCAGCTCATCCAGCAGCTGCGCCACGAGCAGGAGTCCCTCGAGAACGAAATCGGGGTGGACATGGGAATCACCGGGTTCACCCCGATCCAGCAGGACGTCACCGACCGGCTGGAGGGGGCGATGCCGGTGTACCTCGCCCTCGTCGTCGGCCTGGCACTGGTCCTGCTGCTCATGGTGTTCCGGTCGTTGCTGGTGCCGCTGGTGGCGGCGTCCGGATTCCTGCTGTCCATCGGCGCCGCCTTCGGGGTGACCGTCCTGTTCTGGCAGGAGGGACTGTGGGGGCTCATCGACTCGCCCGGTCCGCTGATCAGCTTCATGCCGATCTTCCTCATCGGCGTGACCTTCGGGCTGGCGATGGACTACGAGGTGTTCATCCTGTCGCGGATGCGGGAGCGGTGGACGAAGCACTCGCACACGGCGGTGGCCGCCGGCGAGACGGGCCGCTACAACGCCGTCGAGGATTCGGTCATCCAGGGTTTCGGCCTGGGTGCCCGGGTCGTGACCGCCGCCGCGATCATCATGATCGCCGTGTTCGTCTCGTTCATCGCCCAGCCGCTGCCGTTCATCAAGGTCTTCGGCTTCGCCCTGGGCGCCGGAGTGCTGTTCGACGCGTTCCTCATCCGCATGACGCTCGTGCCCGCCCTGATGTTCATCACCGGACGCGCCACCTGGTGGATGCCGAAGTGGTTGGACAAGGTGCTCCCCACCTTCGACATCGAGGGCGAGAAGCTGGAGGAGGCCTACGGCTCCGGCGAGATCGCGAAGGTGCCGGACGCCCCCGCGGCGGCGCGCTCCTGACGGGCGCGGGAACGCCGGACAGGATCTACCGCCCGCGCAGCTCCGGGGCCTTGTTCGCGTAGTAGCGGCCGAGGAACTCGTCGCGGTACTCCTCGAAACGGCCCTCCTCGATGGCGGTCCTGATGTTGCGCGTCAGCGTCATCATGAAGTTGATGTTGTGCAGCGTGCACAGCGTCCCGGCGAGGTACTCCTTCGCCTTGAGCAGGTGGTGGATGTAGGCGCGGGTGTAGTGCGCGTTGACGTAGCCGCCGGTCTCCGAGTCGATCGGGATGAAGTCCCGCTTGTGCCGGGCCGCCATGAGGTTCAGCCGGCCGTCCAGCGTGTACACCCCACCGCGGCGCGCCAGCCGGGTCGGGGCGACACAGTCGAAGGTGTCCGCCCCCGCGGCGATGCAGGTGAACAGGTCGTCCGGCTCGGAGATCCCCAGCATGTGGCGGGGCCTGTCCGCCGGCAGCTCATCGCACACCCAGCCGGCGATCGTGCCGAGGTTCTCCTTCTCCAGGGCACCGCCGATGCCGTAACCGCCGAAGCCGCGGCGTCCCTCGGCCTCCGCCTGACGGGACAGCTCCACCAGCCCGCGGGCGGCCTGACGGCGCAGGTCCTCGTACTGCGCCCCCTGCACCACGCCCCACAGTGACTGCAGCGGACGGTGGCTGCGCTCCCGGGTCAGCCGGTCGTGCTCGGCCAGGCAGCGGGACGCCCACCGGTGCGTCCTGGCGACGGATTCCCGCTGGTAGTCGCGGGGGTCCACGAGTGTGGTCAGCTCGTCGAAGGCGAACATGATGTCCGCCCCGAGCCGGTGCTGGATCTGCATCGACTTCTCCGGGGTGAACCGGTGCGCCGAGCCGTCGATGACGGACTTGAAGTCCACCCCGTCCTCGTCGACGAGGGCCTTGCGTTCCTTCTTCGCCGCCCGGACGTCGGCCTCGGTGAGGTTCGTCAGGTCCATCGCCAGGACCTTCCGGAACCCCGATCCCAGGCTCATCACCTGGAATCCGCCCGAGTCGGTGTAGGTCGGGCCGTGCCAGTTCTCGAACTCGGCGAGTCCCCCGGCCTCGTCGACGATGTCCTCGCCGGGCTGCAGGTAGAGGTGGTAGGCGTTCGAGAGGATCGCCTCGGCGCCGGTGGAGCGGACCTGCTCGGGGGTGAGGGTCTTCACCGTGGCCTTCGTGGCGACGGGGATGAAGGCGGGGGTGTGGATGTCGCCGTGCGGGGTGTGGATCACCCCGGTGCGGCCGTGGACCGGGTGGCCGTCGACCTCCCCGATCCGGGTGCCGGGGTCGAAGGTGGTGTCGGACGCCGTCCCGGGCGCGTTGTCAGTCATGGTCGACCAGTCTATCCGGCGTCCGTGGCCTGACCTGACCGTGTCAGGGTGGTCGGTGACCCCCTGAACCACCCTGGGACGGTCAACCCGGTTCTCCCTGTCCACCGTTGTCGGCATCATGGGACCGGAGGCCACTTTCCGGAGGCGGAACTGGCCTGGGATCCCAAGACGCTGACAGCCCCGGAGTGGCAGGCGTCGTTACCCTGGCACGTATGCCGAACGGATCCGGAACTCCCCCTGAGGTCAGTGCCCTGGCCATCAATGTCGCCGTCCCCGAGGAGCTCCAGTGGACGGATACCCGGCGGGACGTCGAGTACCGCCTGCAGACGCTGAACATCCGGCTCCTCCCGGACGGTTCCCTCGCCGCGAAGGCGTACGGACGCCCGGTGGCGGGTGGTCGGGGCGGCTACACGTCGTTCCGGGTGCCGGAGTCGCCGAAACTGACGACGCTCATCAGCCGGGCGGCGGACGAGGCCGGGAGAATGTGGTCCGGGCACGCTGGTCTGTAACCCCTTCTCGTCGGGCTGTCGGCATCATGGGACCGGAGGCCACTTTCCGGAGGCGGAACTGACCTGGGATCCCATGATGCCGACATTCCAGGATCCCCCGGAACCTTTACGGCGACGCATCCACGAGGACTGCCGCCCGACGGACTACCCCGGAACGCCGACCCGGACCGTCGGGTGCCGTTACCCTCGGGGAGAAGCACGTATTCCCCGGACCTCACCCGAAGGAGCCCCATGACCACCGCACGCCAGATCGTCCTCGCGTCCCGCCCCGAGGCGACCCCCGGACCCGAGCACTTCCGCCTCGAGACCGTCGACCTCCCCGAGCTCGCCGACGGCCAGCTCGAGGTCAAGGTCCACTACCTCTCCCTCGACCCCTACATGCGCGGCCGGATGAGCGACGCGAAGTCCTACGCCGAGCCCGTCCCCGTCGACGGGGTGATGGAGGGCGAGACCGTCAGCGAGGTCGTCGCCTCGAAGCACCCGGACTTCGCGCCGGGCGACCTGGTGCTGTGGCGCACCGGCTGGGTGGACGCCGCCGTCGTCGACGGTGACCGGGTCCGCAAGGTGCAGACCTACGGTGCCCCGGAGAGCACCGCACTCGGCGTGCTCGGCATGCCCGGGTTCACAGCCTGGGCCGGCATGAAGTTCATCGGGAAGCCGCAGCAGGAGGAGACCGTGGCGGTCGCCGCGGCGTCCGGCCCGGTCGGGTCGATGGTCGGCCAGCTGGCGCAACTCGCCGGCGCCCGCGCGGTCGGTATCGCCGGCGGGGAGAAGAAGTGCGGCTGGGTGAGCGACGGCCTCGGGTTCGACGCGGCCGTCGACCACCGCGACCCGGACTTCTACCGCAACCTCAAGGCCGCCTGCCCCGACGGGGTGGACGTGTACTGGGAGAACGTCGGCGGTGCGGTCTGGGACGCGGTGCGCCCGCGGCTGAACCTGTACTCCCGGGTGCCGGTGTGCGGTCTGGTCGCCCAGTACAACACCGGCGGGTTCGGTGACCATGACCGGCTGCCGGCGACGATGACCACGGTCCTCAACAAGAGTGTGCTCATCCGCGGGTTCATCCAGACCGAGTTCGCCGAGCACTACGACGAGTTCCTCGCCGAGATCGGCCCGAAGGTCGCCGACGGTTCCATCACCTACCGGGAGGACGTCACCGAGGGGCTGGAGAACGCCCCGGCGGCGTTCATCGGTCTGCTGGCGGGGAAAAACTTCGGCAAGCTGCTGGTCAAGGTCGCCTGACCGCCGTGCCCCGGGTCACCTCCCTCTACCGTTACCCGGTCAAGGGGTTCACGCCGCAGCCGTGCGAGGAGTTGACTGTCCAGCCGGACGACCGCCGGGTCCGCTCCAATGTCATCATTGACGGGGCGGCTGCGTGGTCGGAGACGGACTGGGCCACCCACGGGGCGGACCTGACGGTGGGGGATGTCCGGCTCACCGCGCAGAAGACCATCGTGCGCTGCATGGCGGTCACCGCGAACCCGGACACCGGCGTGCGCGACGCGAACCTGCTGAAGGTCCTGACGACGGAGGTGGGCCAGGTGGAGCCGACACTCGGCGTCCTCCTGCTGCCCATGGCCTCCGACGACGTGACCGGTCTGGCGGCGCCCGGCACTGGAGCGGTCGCGGACACTGCGGGCACCGGCGACGTCATCCGTGTCGGGGACGCGGTCACCGTGGACTGATCCGGGTGCGCGACCACAGGTTGGTCCCGGTGTGCGAGACCACCCCCTCGACGCGCACCCGGGTGCCGTCGCCCGGAGGTCACCGGACGCGGCGCCCACCGAACACCGCGTAGAGCAGCGGCAGTGCGGAGCACCCCATCATCACGATGCCCACCACGTTCGCCGCGGTGCTCCACGAGTCCCCGGCCCCGGCCGATCCGCGCAGCACCGCACCGCCGACCACCAGCCCGACGAACACGATCGCGGCGACGACCCGCACCGCCGCCCGTTCCAGCCGCTTGAGCTGGTGCTCGACCTGCGGGGTGTTGACCGACAGGTCGCCGTCCTCGACGACGGTGATGACGTGGTCGAGGCGTCCGGGCAGGGCGACCACGGTCTTCGCGGTCGCCGCCACCGAGCTCACCGCCCGCCGGGCGACCTGCGTCGCCGAGTCGCCGGCCCGGTCCCGGATCAGCCGGGTGGCGAAGGGTGTGACGGACTCCCAGATGTTGAACTGCGGGTCCAGGGTGGAGCACAGGCCCGACAGCATCGAGACCGCCCGCATGATCAGCAGGAAGTTCTCCGGCAGCTGGAAGGGCATCGTCCGGATGACGTCGCGGAACCGGTGGGCGAACTCCTCGAACTCCGCCGGGTCGACGTGCTGCAGGTCGGCGACGGCCATCCCGCCGAACCGGTCGAACAGTTCGGTCATCGCCTCGGCCAGCACCGTGGCGTCCGCCGACGGCAGCAGGACGCCCAGCCCCGCCATCGCGTCGACCATGCCCTTGCCGTCCCGGGTACCGACCGCGATGACGAGATCGGTCAGGCCGCGGCGCAGTGTGTCGTCGATGGTGCCGGTCATCCCGAAATCGATGAAGGTCAGCGAAAACGCCCCGCGCTCCAGCCCCGGGGTGACGAAGATGTTGCCCGGGTGCGGGTCGGCGTGGAAGTGGCCGTTGTCGAACAGCTGCGTGAACATGCTCTCCGCCAGCGCCCCGGCGACCGCCGACGGGTCGATCCCCAGATCACGCAGTGCGGCGACGTCGTTGATCTTCACCGCGGTGACGTCCTGCAGGGTCAGCACGCGCCGGGTGCTGCGCTCCCAGACGACCTGCGGGGCACGGCAGGGCACGCCGGCCCCGTCACGGCGTCCGGACGCCGCCTCGGACGCCGCCCCGAACTCCCCGCTGAACCGCTCCGCCTCGGCGGCCTCGTGGAGGTAGTCGATCTCCTCGTGGCTGGTGCGGGCGAATTCCTCGATGAGGGCGGGCACGTCGGCGCGGTCGGAGACGAAGGACAGCCGGGACAGCCAGCCGGCGATCTTCCGCAGCGCGGCGAGGTCGACGTCGACGATCTCGGCGATACCCGGACGCTGCACCTTGACGACGACGTCGGTGTAGCCGACCGCGGTGGCGTCCCGCGTGGTGAGGCGGGCGCGGTAGGCCTGCCCGAGGGAGGCCGCGGCGATCGGCTCGGCGTTGAAGGAGGAGAATGCCCGGTCCAGCGGCATGCCCAGGTCGGCCTCGGCCTGGGCCCGCACCCGGTCGAAGGGGGCGGCGGGGACGGCGTCCTGCAGGGCGGCGAGCTGGTCGGTGACCTCGGTGGGCAGCATGTCGATGCGGGTGGACATGAACTGGCCGACCTTGATCATCAGGCCGCCGAGGTCGGTGGCGAGCCGGCGGAACCGGGCGGCCGAGCGGGTCAGGCGGGCGGTCTGGCCGCGGCGGCTCCAGGCGCGCAGGCCGAGCCGGGGCAGGACGAGGTCGAACCACCAGGTCTGCAGCATCATGCGCAGCCCGAAGGCCAGGATGCGCCGGTAGCGGGCACGCGCCCGGAGCCGACCGGAGCGCGCGGTGGGGCGGTCGGTCACCCGCGGGTCGACGGGTCGACTGCGGTGCCGTCGCTGTCGCCGCCGTTGCCGTCACTGTCGTCGTCGGTGCTGCCGGAGCTGTCAGAGCTGTCCTCGGCGAGGATCGCGTAGACCTTCCGGCGGGTCTCGTCGAGCAGGGCGACGACCCGGTCGGTCTGTGCCGCATCCCCGCCGACGGCGACCTGGCGCACCGCCTGGCCGAGCTTGAGACCGGCCTTCGGCAGGTCACCGTGGTCGCCGGCGAACTGGGCGAACTGGGTCAACGGAGCGAACCGGCCGCACGTTCCCTCGCCGTCGTCCCCGGTGCTGTCGTCGTCGGCGGTGGCTTCGTCGCGTCCGGCCTCGGTGAGCGTGTAGGTCCGGCGGCCGTCGTCCTCGGCGACGGTGGCCAGGCCCTCGTCGACGAGGAGCTGGAGGGTCGGGTAGACCTCCGCGGCGGCGGGCTGCCAGCCGTCGGTGCTGCGGTCGGCGATGTCCCGGATGAGCTGGGCACCGTGCTTCGGGCTCTCGGCCAGCAGGCCGAGGACCGCGGCGCGGACATCGTGCCCGCCCTTGCCGGTGTCCCGCCGGCCGTCCCCGGCGGCCTGGCGACGTGCGGCGGCGAAGTCGCCGCGCAGACCACGCAGCATGTCGAAGAGTCCGGCGAAGTCCTGCGGTTCGTTGGTGTCCTGTGCCATGTCGGCGCCTCCCTGGGCGAGAATTCGGCTGGTGTGTCCGGCTCCAACGCTACGCGGGTGCCGGCGGCCCCGTCGGTGTCACGGCGCCGGGCTACCCTGGACGGGTGATACCTGCCTCCCGACCCGGTAACGGCCGCTACGCCCCCAGCCCCAGCGGGGACCTCCACCTCGGCAATCTGCGGACCGCGGTCCTCGCCCAGGTGTGGGCGCGGGCGACCGGACGCGGCTTCGTGCTGCGCATCGACGACATCGACGCCCAGCGGTCCTCAGCGCTCTCCGCCGACCGCCAGCTGGAGGACCTCGAGGCCGTCGGCGTGACCTGGGACGGGGTGGTCGCCCGCCAGTCGGAGACCGTCGACCGGTACGCGGTCGCCCTCGAACGGCTCGCCGACGAGGGGCTGGTCTACGAGTGCTACTGCTCCCGCCGCGACATCCGGGACGCCGCCCGCGCCCCGCAGGCCCCGCACGCCGTCCCCGGCACCTATCCGGGCACCTGCCGGAACCTGTCGGCGGATCAGCGTGAACGGAAGCGGGAGGAACTCGCCGCCGAGGGGCGGGTCCCGGCGCTGCGGCTGCGCGCCGGGGTGGCGCAGTGGACGGTGCGGGAGCGGTTCAGCGACCGCGCCACCGACGGGCGGTTCACCGGCCCGGTCGACGACATGGTGCTGCGTCGCGGCGGACGCGGGGCCGGTCAGGACGGGGACAGCGGCTACGCCTACAACCTCGCCGTCGTCGTCGATGACACCCTGGCCGGGGTGGACCAGGTCGTCCGCGGTGACGACCTGCTGGACTCCGCCCCGCGGCAGGCGTACCTCGCACACCTGCTCGACCTGCCGGAGGTGGAGTACGTGCACGTCCCGCTGGTGCTCGGACCGACCGGGCAGCGGCTGGCGAAACGCGACGGGGCGGTGACACTGCGGCAGCTGCCCGGGGCGTCCTACCGGGAGAAGGCCGCGGCGGCGCGGGCGTGGATCGGGTCCTCGATCGGGCCGGACGCCCTGGCCGACCCGGCACTGCTGTCGCACTCCCCGGTGACGTGGGAGGGCCCGTCGGACAGCTGACCGTCAGTCCGCTGTGTCAGCCTGCTGCGTCAGTCCTCTGGCGGGCGCAGCAGCGTGGTCCAGTCGCCGTCCAGCGCCGGATCGATGTCCGGCAGGTCCCCGGCGGTGAGCCGGCGCTCCATGCCGTGCATCATCGCCCGGCGCAGCCAGCCGTCGGCGCGGGCGAACTTCGGGGCCGCGGCGAAGTACAGGCTGCCGAGGAACGGGCGGGAGGCCAGCAGGTAGGCCTGGTTCGGCGTGGTCCCGGGGCGCAGTGCCCGTACCCGGTCGACCATGGCGGTGTAGATCCGCACCGCCTCCGGCTCGTAGGGGCCGTAGAAGAGGTAGGGGGCGAGTCCCGGGTGGGCGGCGGCGAGGTCGACGGCCCGGGCACTGACGTCGTCGATGAAGCCGGCCCAGGTGGTGGCGTCCGAGTCGAGGGAGAGCGTCCCTGTGAGCCGGTCGCACGCTTTCCGGTAGAGGTCGTCCCGGCCGGAGATGTAGTTGTACACGGTGGCTTCGGCGATTCCTGCCCGGGCGGCGACACCGCCGAGGGTGAAGTCCTTCAGTCCCAGTGCGGTCGCGGCCTCCACCAGTTCCGCCAGCGACGTCCGGGCCGGTCGCCCGGCCCGGCGACGTTGTTTCTCCATGGACTGCGATTGTAGCGGGGCGGAACCGCGTGCGGTCACCGCACGTTGCGCCGCCGGAACACCGGCGCCACCTTCTTCGCCGCCGCCCGCTGCGCGGCCTTCGTGTTGGACGCCACGAGCAGCCGCAGTTGCCGGAGCCGCTCCAGGGCGAAGGTGGCGCGGGGGCCGTGGTTCCAGGTCTCGTCGACGAGATGCTTGCCGTAGGCGGCGGCGTCCGGGGAGCGGCCGGCGATCTGGGCGACGAGCTCGTCCGCGGCGGCGAGGGCGGCCTTCCGGCCGTTCTCCCCGGACCCGACGACCTCGCTGGCCACCCCGTACTTCACCGCGCGGGCACCGTCGAAGGTCTCGCCGGTCATCGTGAGCCGCTTGAGCACGTCGGCGCGCAGCTGCTGGGACAGGGACTGCATGCCGGACATGTCGGGGATGAGACCCCACTTTGCCTCGAGGATGCTCCACTCGGCGTCCGCGGTGGTGATGCGCCAGTCGGCGGCGAGGGCCAGCTGCAGCCCGCCGCCGTAGCAGTGGCCGTGGACGACCGCGATGACCGGGACGGGGAGCCGCCGGAACGCCCAGCACGCCTCCTGGAAGGTGTTGGTGCCCCGCCACGGCCGCGGCAGGAACGCGGCACCGAGTGCGGTGGGGGACTTCATCGCGGAGGCGAAGTCGAGTCCGGCGCTGAAGGACCGGCCCTCGCCGGCGATGATCACGGCGCGGATGGTGCGGTCCGCCCGGATCCGGTGGGCGATCCTGATGAGTTCGTCGAGGACGGGGAGGGTCAGCGAGTTGAGTTTGTCCGGCCGGTTGAGGTGGACGTGGGCGGTGCGGGGGCCGGCGTCGCCGTCGCCGGCGGTGCTGTCGCCACCGCCGGTGACGGTGAGGGTGGGCAGGCCGGTGGACGGGGCGGGAGACGGGGCGCTCGCTGTGCTCATGGAGTGTCAGCGTAGCGGGCGCGGGCGGGCGCCGGACGCAAATCCGATGGACTGGAATGACCGTTCCGGAACAATATTGTCGAAACGTAACTATTCTGCCGACATGACCACATCCACCGGAACGCAGGAGCATCCGCTCGACCTGCTCATCGTCGGCGCCGGACTCTCCGGCATCGACCTCGCCCACCACGTCAACGAGAACTTCCCCGACTGGTCGTGGGAGATCCACGACACCCACGACGACCTCGGCGGAACCTGGCACACCTTCCGCTACCCGGGCATCCGCTCGGACTCGGACATGGCCACCTTCGGCTTCCCCTTCCACCCCTGGCCGCACAAGGGCACCCTCGGACAGGGGGACGACATCAAGGAGTACATCCGGGACGTCGCCCGCGACTGCGGCGCCCTCGACCGGTTCCGGCCCGGCTCCTGGATCCGGGACTCCGACTGGCGCACCGACCGCAACCTCTACGCCGTCACCGCCGTCACCGCCGACGGGGAACGCACCATCTGGGCGCGGCGCGTCCACTACGCCTCCGGCTACTACGCCCACGACCGCGGCCACCGCCCGCACTTCCCCGGTGAGGAGGACTTCACCGGACAGATCATCCACCCGCAGCAGTGGCCGGAGGACCTGGACTGCAAGGGGGCCCGCATCGTGGTCATCGGATCCGGGGCCACCGCGGTGACCCTGGTCCCCGCCCTCGAGAAACTCGGGGCGACCGTCACCATGCTGCAGCGCAGCCCCAGCTTCGTCGCCCCGTTGCCCGAGGTTGACGTCATCAGCGCCGTCTGGAAGCGGCTGCTGCCGGCGAAGGCCGCCCACCGGGTGGCGCGGCTGAACCACGCGACCCGCGACATGGCCCAGTACGCCGTCGCGCAGCACGCCCCGTGGCTCTTCCGGAAGGCACTGCGGACCCTGCAGCGCCCCTACCTGTCCACCGACCAGATCGACGAGCACTTCACCCCGACCTACCGGCCGTGGGACCAGCGGGTGTGCAAGGCCCCCGGCGGCGACATCTTCACCGCCCTGCAGCGCACCGCGACCGTCGTGACGGACACCATCGACCGGTTCACCGCCGACGGCGTCCGGGTGAGCTCGGGGGAGACCCTCCCCGCCGACATCATCGTCACGGCCACCGGGCTGGAGATGCAGGCGTTCGGCGGCGGCACGCTGAGCGTCGACGGCACCCCGCTGGACCTCCCGGACCAGGTGTTCTACCGGGGGATCATGCTCGCCGGTCTGCCGAACTTCAGCTTCACCGTCGGCTACATCAACGCCTCCTGGACACTGCGCGCGGACATGGTCTCCCGCTACATGGTCCGGCTGTGGAAGCGCGGTGAGGACTTCTACGCCCCGGTGCAGCCGGCCGGCCGGCACGACCTGCCCCTCCTCGACTTCGAGGCCGGTTACGTCAGACGCGGTATCGGACAGTTCCCGACCCAGGGTGAGAGCTCCCCGTGGCGCTACACCCAGAACTACCTCTCGGAACTCCCGGAACTCGCCCGCGGCGACCAGACCGAGGACATGGCCGTCGGCGACCGGGCACTTGCCCTGGCCGGCGCCACCGGCTCGGCTGCCCCTGCCGTGCAGGTCGTGCGGGCCGACGGCCCCTACCGGGAGACGGACCTGACCGGCCTGCCGGACACCCGGACCGTCACCGTCGACGGGAAGCGGATCCGCGTCCGGTGCGGCGGCACCGGCACGCCCGGCACCGGGGCCGTGGTGATGATCCACGGCATCGGCCGCTCGCTGGAGGACTGGGACGATCAGGCGGCCCTGCTCGGCGACGAGACCCGCTGGATCGCCGTCGACATCCCCGGCTTCGGCCTCAGCGACCCGGCGGACCGGGTCACCGTCCCCGACACCGCCGCGCTGCTCTGGAAGACGCTGGACGCCCTGGGTGAGACCGCCGTCCACCTGGTCGGCAACTCGCTCGGCGGGGCCCTGTCGATGGAGATGACGGCGCAGCGTCCCGATGAGGTCGCCAGCGTGGCCCTGGTCGACTCGGCCGGATTCGGTACCGGGGTGACCCCGCTGCTGCGCCTGCTCGCCGTCCCCGGACTCGGCCTGCTCAACGCGGCCACCACCCGGCTGCGGGCGGTCTATCAGCCGGTGGAGCACGTCATCCTGCGGCGCCGCGGCTCGGTGACCGCCCGGCGTCTCGCCGTCGCCGGCACCGTGGCCGCCCACCCGGGCCGTGCCCGCACCTACTACCGGATGGTCCGCCACCTGGGAACCCCGCTGGGCATCCGGGAGGACCGGTGCCGTGATCTGCTGGACCGGTTCAACCGCGTGGCCGGTGGCCGGATCCCGGTCATGGTGGTCTGGGGTGACCGGGACATGATCCTGCCCTACCGGGACTTCCGGTCGGCCCTGGCCAAGATCGAGGTGGAGGAGGCCGTCGTCGTCGAGGGCAGCGGCCACATGCCGCAGCTCGACTACCCGGTCGAGTTCGCCGGCCAGTACCAGCGCTTCCTGTTCGGGGTGTGGGCTGCCCGGGAAGAGCAGGCGGACCAGCAGGCGGATCAGCAGGCGGGCCGGCAGTCGACCGCCCGCCACCGTGCGGCGGAGGTGACGAACTGATGCTGCGCCGCAACCGCGACACCGCCGGACCCCGCCACGTGCTCGTCACCGGGGCCGCGTCCGGACTGGGTCTCGCCCTCGCCACGGAGTTCCTGGCCAAGGGGGACCGGGTGACCCTCACCGACCTCCACGACGAGGCCCCGGAGACGGTCACCGCACTGGGCGGCGACTGGTCCTACCGTCGGCTCGACGTCACCAGTGAGGACGACTGGGCCGCCGTCGCGGCGGAGACCGACCGGCTCGACATCCTGGTGAGCAACGCCGGCATCGCCGTCGGCGGCCGGGTGACCGAGACCTCGGTGGCGACCTGGCAGCAGGCCCTGGACATCAACGTCCTCGGCGCGGTCCGGGGCGTCCGGGCCATGGTGCCGAAGCTCGGCCGGGGTGGCCGGGTCGTGCTCACCGCCTCGCTGGCCGGACTCGTCCACGCACCGTCGATGGCGACCTACAACGCCACGAAGGCGGCGACGGTCGCACTGGGGGAGACCCTCGACGCGGAACTGCGCGCCGACGGCATCACCACCTCGGTGATCTGCCCCCAGTTCTTCCGCTCCGGTCTCGCCGACTCGCTCACCGGTGACGACGCTGCGGCGGACGCCTTCGCCCGGATCCTGCTCGGTCGCACCTGGCTGACCGCGCCGACGATCGCCCGCCGGGCGGTGAAGGGGATCGAGGCGCGCCGGGTGGTCATCACCCCGGACGCGGTGGCGGTGTTCTCCTGGTACTCGAAGCGGTTCACCCGGATCCCCTATCTGCTGGTCGTGCGCCTGATCGGCCGGGTGACGGCCGCCCGGATGCGCCGCCGGTAGCGCTGCAGTTACTTCGCGTCCTGCAGCGCGGAGAAGGTGGGGTCGAGCTTGTCCAGCGCCCACCTGACCGCCAGGATCGTCGGCGTCCCGAGCGCGCGGGCGGCCTCGTCGTCGGCGAGGAAGGCGGTGCCGTCCTTCACGGCGGTGAGATCCTGCCAGCCCTTGACCTTCGCCGGCACATCCGAGGCCGGGACGCCGACCGGCCACATGAACAGCATGTCCGTGTTCAGCAGGTCGGTGTTCTCCTCGGAGATGAAGGCGCGGGCGCCGTCCTGGCTGGCGGCCCTGATGTTGTCGGGGATGACGATGCCGAGGTCGGTGAGGAACCGGTTGGCGGGGTCCTTGTCGCCGGTGACCACGGCGAGTCCGCGGTCGCTGATCTGGCCGAAGGCGCCGGTGGCACCCTTCAGGGCCGGGTACTTCGCGGTCGTGTCGGAGATGGCCTTGTCGGCGTCGGCGACGAGTTTCTCCGCCTCGTCCTTCTTGCCGAGTACCTCGCCGGCGATGGTCGTGGCCTCCCGCCAGTCATCGGTCTGGGTGGAGCCGCCGACGGTGGCGACGGTGGGGGCGATCTGGTTGAGGCGGTCGTAGGTCGCCTTGTCCGGGACATACCCGGCGAAGATGACGTCCGGATCCTGCTGGGCGATCTTCTCGACGTCGGGGGTCCCGGCCGTCGGCGAGCTGACGACCTCGCCCGAATCGCCGTTCTCCCAGGGCGCGGCGCCGTGGTAGTAGTCGGAGCGGAATTCGACGTCCACCGGGTCGCCGAGGGCGCTGAAGGCGTCGGTGAAGGCGCTGGAGAAGCTGACGATCTTGTCCGGGTCGGCGGGGATCTCGGTCGTGCCCATGGCGTGGGTGACGGAGACCGGGGTGGCCGCGGCGCCGGTGGAGCTGCTGTTGCTGTCGTTGTCTGCACTGTCGTCGCTGTCACCGCAGGCGGTGAGCAGTCCGCCGGTGAGGCTGAGGGCGGCGAGGACGGTGGTGGCACGGGTGACGGCGCGCCGGGTCGGGGATATCGGAGTCGAAATCATAAATGGTGAGCCTATCCTAAAGACCCGTAAGGCAGAAGACCTGCAGTGTGGGCATTCCCGCCCCCCGGACAGAGCAGCTAGCCTCGGTGGGTGAGACATCCGCCAGAAGGAGGACTCACCGTGCCTGCACAGAATGACCTGCCCGACCTGACTGAACTGCCACTGTCCATCGTCGACCTCGGGACCGTCGCCCCGGGGACCACCGAATCGGACGCCCTGTCCGATGCCCTCGCCACCGCCGTGCACGCCGAAGAGCACGGCTACCACCGCATCTGGTTCGCCGAACACCACCTCAGCCGGTCCGGGGCCAGCCACCACCCCGAACTTCTCATCGCCGCCGCCGCGCAGCGGACCTCCCGGATCCGCCTGGGGTCCGGTGCGGTGCTGATGAACCACTACAGTCCGTTCAAGGTCGCCGAGATGTACCAGGAGCTCGAGGCCCTCGCCCCGGGGCGTATCGACCTGGGCATGGGCCGGGCCGGTGGCGGGCCCGTCGTCGATCTGGCGATGCAGCTCAACCGGCAGCACCCGGTCCAGGTCGACCACGGCGCCCAGGTCACAGAGGTGATCGCGTGGCTGTTCGACGCCTTCCCCGACGGTCACCCCTTCGCCGGCAATCAGCTCATCCCGTCGGTCCCGTCCCGTCCGGAGCCCTGGCTGCTCGGCTCCAGCCCGGGCAGTGCCGGACTCGCCGGCGCCCTCGGTATCGGCTACACCTTCGCCGGTTTCATCAACCCGACGCAGGCGGTCGAGGCGTTGACGGCCTACCGGTCCTCGTTCCGGCCCGCTGCGTTCGGACCGGAGACGGCGTCCCCGATGCTCGCCGTCAATGTGACAGTCGGGGAGACCGACGAGGACGCTGCCCGGCTGGTCGCCTCGGCGAAGGGCTACTACGCGCGACTGGGGCGGGCGGGCCGGGCCGCCGGGTTGGTCACCGTCCCCGCCCCCGAGGATGCGCTGGCGGAGATGACGCCGGGACAGCGGGATGAGCCGACCGGCATCGTCGACGGCCGGTGGCCCCGGTTCGTCGCCGGGTCACCCGGGACGGTGCGGGGCACCCTGGAGCAGATGGTGGCGGAGACTGGCGCGACCGAGGTCATGGTCCAGGACCTCATCGCCGACCCGGTCGACCGGCGGCGCTCCCATGAGCTGCTCGTGGAGGGCTGACCCGGGCGCATCGGGTCCGGTTGCCGGAGACGGGCGCGCGCTCTTGTGTCGTGTATGGCCGGGGGCGTGGGGGCGTGTGTGGTCCGTTGAATCGAGCAGGAAACCCCGGTGAGGATGGTCGTGGCGCGCTGCGTGCTCGACTTTACGGGCACTGTCCTGCCCATATCCGTGAGGTTTCAGCAACGTGTGAGGCATGGCGGTCCGATTGCCCGTCCGTCTAAGGTGGGGCCGATGGACACCGCCGAGACCCGCCGCCTGCCGATGTACGGGGCGGGGGAGCTGACCTTCCCTGTCCTCGCGTTCGGCAACGACGAGTTCTTCGACCGGGACACCCACTGGGAGGAGCACTCCCATCCGACCCACGAACTGCTGTGGAACGAGACCGGGGCGGGCACCGCGTTCATCGGTCGACGCGCCTGGACGGTCACCGGCCGGGTCGCACTGTGGATTCCGGCGGGCACCCCGCACACCGGCCGGACGCCGGCGGGCTCGCGGCAGCGGGCGGTGCACTTCTCCCTGGAGACCCCGGCCCTGGCGCCGGGCCCGGTGGCGGTGGAACTCACCCCGCTGCTGCACCTGCTGCTGGTCCGCCTCATCGACGACGACCTCCCCGCGGCGTCCCACCGCCTCACCGAGCAGATGGTCCTCGACGTGATCACCCCGTCCGACCGGGAACTGGTCCTGCAGATGCCGACCTCGCCGCTGATCGCGCCCGTCGTGGCGGCGGTGCGCCGCAACCCGGCGGACCAGACCACCCTGGCGGGCTGGGCGCGGCGACTGGGCGTGAGCACCAGGACGGTCACCCGGACCTTCGAGGCGGAGACCGGACTGGGGTTCAGCCGGTGGATCGCCACGGCGCGGGCGCAGTACGCGGTGGCGATGCTCAGTCACGGTCTCAGCGTCGCGGAGGTGGCCCGGAGCGTGGGGTACTGCTCGGCGAGTTCGTTCACCACGGCGTTCCGGCGGGTCACGGGGATGACGCCCGGACAGTTCCGCGAGATCGGGGACGCCTGTCCGATCGACGAAAGCTGATGTCACTCTTGCGTGATTGCGCAGCCGGACAGGACGACCTAACTTGGTAAGGCATTCCTAAAGCCCGAAGCTGCTGCCGGCCTTCTGACGTTCGCCGGCAGCTCTGTCGTGAAAGGACCACGTCCGCCATGTCCACTGCCCGCACCTCCGCCCGGCCGGTCTCCGGCCCGCTGCAGCGGCTGCTCCGCCCGCTTGCGCTGCTCATCGCCGCCGTCCTCGGTCTGACGTTGGCGGCCTGCTCCTCCGACGACAGCTCCGACGGCGGCGACATCACCGTCGAGCATGCCTTCGGCACAACCGAGATCCCGGCCGACCCCGAGCGCGTCGCCACCGTCAACTTCGAGAACCAGGAAGTCCCGCTCGCCCTCGGCGTGGTCCCGGTCGGCATGGCCAAGGCCAACTTCGGCGGCTCCGACATCCTGCCCTGGGTGCAGGACAAGCTCGACGACCTGGGCGCCACCGGTGACAAGGCGCCGGTCCTGTTCGACGAGACCGACGGCATCGACTACGAGGCCGTCTCCGACACGAAGCCCGACGTCATCCTCGCCGGCTACTCCGGACTCGACCAGGAACAGTACGACAAGCTCTCCGAGATCGCCCCGACCGTCGCCTTCCCGAAGGGCCAGACCGCCTGGGGCACCCCGTGGCGCGAGAACATCGAGATCGAGTCCAAGGCCATCGGCAAGGAGCAGGAGGGCAAGGATCTCATCGCCGACCTCGAGAAGCGGATCTCCGCGGCCGCCGACGCGCACCCGGACATCAAGGGTAAAAAGACGATGTTCCTCACCCACGTCGACCCCAGCGACCTGAGCCAGGTCTCCTTCTACACCACCCACGACACCCGCCCGCAGTTCTTCGAGGACCTGGGAATGGGCGTCCCCGACGAGATCCGGAAGTTCGGTGAGGAGCACGACGAGTTCTCCGGCAAGATCAGCGCCGAGCAGACCGACACGCTCTCCGACGTCGACATCATCGTCACCTACGGCGACAAGGCCATGCTGGACACCATCAGGAAGGACCCGGTACTCGGCCAGATCCCCGCGATCAAGAACGACGCGGTCGTCCTCCTCGGCGACGACGAGCTCGGCACCGCCGCCAACCCGACCCCGCTGGGCCTGCCGTACATCCTCGACCGGTACGTCGACGTCCTGGACCAGGCCGCCCAGAAAGCGAAGTAACCTGCTGCCGTGACCGTCCCAGACACCGCGCAGACGACCGGGCAGGACACTACTGGCACAGCCGGCACGGCCGGGGAGACGGCCCGGTCCACCGCCGAACGGCTCCACCGGTCGGCGGTGGCGCGGACCGGCTGGCTGATCGTCGGCGTCGTCGTCCTGCTCGTCATCATGGTGCTGTCCACCGCCGTCGGATCACGGCACGTCGGGCTCGGCGACATCCTCGCCGCCTACCTCGGCGACAGTGACGGCATCGACCGCGGTGCCGTCGCCAAACGCATCCCGCGGACCGTCCTCGCCGTCGTCACCGGCGCCGCCCTCGGCGTCACCGGTGCGGTGATGCAGGGTGTCACCCGCAATCCGCTGGCCGACCCCGGCATCCTCGGCATCAACACCGGTGCCTCCCTCGCCGTCGTCCTCGGCATCACCTACCTCAGCATGTCCGCGGCGTCCGACTACATCTGGCTGGCGCTCGGCGGCGCGGCGGTCACCGCCGTCTTCGTCTACCTCATCGGGTCCCTCGGCCACGGTGGGGCGACACCGCTGAAACTCGCCCTCGCCGGTTCGGCGACGGCTGCCGCGCTGACCTCCTTCATCAGCGCGGTCACCCTGACCCGCAACGACATCGTCGACCTCGCCCGCGACTGGGAGATCGGCGGGGTCGGCGGCGGCACGTGGGACTCGGTCCGGCTCATCGCCCCGTTCCTCGTCGTCGGGTTCCTCGCCTGCCTGCTGTCCGCCCGCGGCCTGAACTCACTGGCCCTCGGCGACGAGCTCGCCGCCGGGCTCGGCGAGAAGGTCTGGCTGACCCGGATCTGTGCCGCGGCGGGCGCGGTGGTGCTGTGCGGTGCCGCGACAGCGGTCACCGGGCCGATCGGTTTCGTCGGGCTCGTCGTCCCGCACGCCTGCCGGCTGCTCATCGGGGTCGACCACCGCTGGCTCATCCCGTTCTCCGCCGTCGCCGGGGCCGCGCTGCTCACCGCCGCCGACATCCTCGGCCGGATCGTCGCCCGGCCCGCCGAACTCGAGGTCGGTATCCTCACCGCCCTCATCGGCGCCCCCGTGTTCATCGCCATCGTCCGCCGCCAGAAGGTGCGTGCCCTGTGAGCTCCACCCGTATCACCGCAGGTGCCACCGGCAGTGCCGGCACTGCCGGCTCCACCGGCGCCGCCGAGCCGACCACCCTCGCCGCGGTGCGCCGCGACCGGCTTCGGCGACGTCGCCGCTGGTGGACCGTCGTCGGCATCCTCGTCGTCCTCGTCCTCGCCGCCTGGTGCTGTTCGCTGGTCTTCGGACGCACCTACTATCCGCCGGCCGACGTGTGGCGGGTCATCCTCGGCGAGCACGTCTCCGGGGCGTCCTTCACCGTCGGGAACCTCCGCCTGCCGCGGGCGAGCCTCGGGCTGGTCTGCGGTCTCGCCTTCGGCCTCGGTGGTGTGGTCTTCCAGACCATGCTGCGCAACCCGCTGGCCAGCCCCGACATCATCGGCATCAGCTCCGGGGCCTCCGCCGCGGCCGTGTTCTCCATCGTCACCCTCTCACTGAGCCGTACCGCGACCTCGGCGGTGGCCATCGTCGCCGCCCTGCTCGTCGCCCTCGTCGTGTTCGGACTGTCCTGGAAGGGCGGGGTGGCGGGGACCCGCCTGATCCTCATCGGCATCGGGGTGGCCGCCATGCTCACCGCGGTCACGAACTGGCAGCTCGCGCGGGCGGACAGCTGGAACACCCAGCAGGCGATGCGGTGGCTCACCGGCAGTCTCAACAGCGCCTCCTGGACCGACGTCCTCCTCGTCGCCGCGGCCCTCGTCGGTGCGCTGCTCGTCGTCGTCGCCGACTTCTGCGGCCAGTTCGCCTTCGACACCCGCTACCCGGTGGGTGTGGTCACCGGGGTGCTCGGCGCCCCGTACCTGATCTACCTCATCATCCGCACCAACCGCTCCGGAGGCTCGTTGTGACCGCCGACCATTCACTGACTGCCGAAGGGCTCTCGCTCGGCTACGCCGACCACGCTGTCATCCACGGCATCGACCTGTCGGTCCTGCCCGGCAGGGTCACCGGCATCATCGGCGCGAACGCCTGCGGCAAGTCCACCCTCCTCAAGTCCATGTCGCGGCTGCTCAAGCCGACCGGGGGCGTGGTACTGCTCGACGGCAGGGACGTGCACACCGTCCCGCCGAAGGAACTGGCCCGCACCCTCGGGCTGCTGCCGCAGTCGCCCATCGCCCCGGAGGGCATCACCGTCGCCGACCTCGTCGGACGCGGACGCCACCCCCACCAGGGCATCCTGTCCCGCTGGAGCCGGGAGGACGACGAGGCCGTGGCCGCCGCCCTCGACACGACCCACACCGCCGATCTGGCGGACCGGGCGGTCGACGAACTGTCCGGCGGACAGCGGCAGCGGGTGTGGATCGCCATGGCCCTGGCGCAGCAGACCGACCTGCTGCTGCTCGACGAGCCGACGACGTACCTCGACGTCGCCCACCAGGTGGAGGTCCTCGACCTGCTGACCGACCTCAACGAGGCGTCCGGGATCACGGTCGTCATGGTGCTGCACGACCTGAACCTCGCCGCCCGCTACTGCGACGAGATCGTCATGATCGCCGACGGGAAGGTCGAGGCGGTGGGGGAGCCGGCCGAGGTGTTCACAGAGGAGCGGGTGGAGAAGGTCTTCGGGCTGCGGTCGCGGATCATCACCGACCCGGTCTCGGGCACGCCGCTGGTCCTGCCCATCGGACGCCACCGGGTGCTGTGACCGCGCCCGGGTTCCGCACTGCGGGTCCGGTCACCGGTGCGCCGGCGGGTTCTCCGCGGCCGGTGCCGGCGGGACCCGGGTCGCCAGGACGCCGTGGAGGATGCTGCTGCCGAGGACGGTGAGCACCGTGACCTGGAGGACGAGTGAGGCGTTGGCGTCGTCCAGGGCGTTGAACGCGAGCAGGCCGAACACGATCGTGGAGGTCCCGCGCGGCCCCAGCAGGCCGAGCGTGAGCCGCTCCCGTGCCGGGAGACCACTGCCGGGGAAGGCGAGGAAGACGAGGAAGACGGGGACGACCCGCAGGACGGTCAGTGCGAGCAGGGCGAAGACGGCGGCGCGCCAGTCGACGGGATCCTGGAACAGGAGCGTGGCCACCGCGCCCACCACGAACCACATGAACAGTGACATCACCTGTCCGACGTCGTCGACGAGGAGGAGTTCGTCACGGGGGATGTTGCCCTGGTCGTCGGTCCCGGTCACGCGGGTGCGCCGGTAGACGAGTCCGGCGAGGAACGCGGCGACGAATCCGTTGCCGCCGACCAGGACGGTGAAGCCGTGGACGGTGAGGGGCAGGAGCAGCATCACCACGCGCAGGCCGTGTGATGTCGTCCAGTCGCGGTCCGTCGCAACCCGGGCGAGGACGCCGACGACGGCCCCGGTCCCGGCGCCGACGAGAACCGCCCAGCCGATGGCGGGCACCGCGTGACCGAGTGAGGCGGTCGCGGCGTCCTCCTGACCGGATCCGGCCGCGAGGAAGAGGGCGGCGGCGAACACGGGCGAGAAGATGCCGTCGTTGTAGCCGCTCTCCACGGCGAGGCCGTGCCGGAGCCGGCGGGGCCACCGCCGGTCGCGGATGAGGTCGGGGGCCGGTGCGAAATCGACGGGCATGGCGACGCAGGCGAGAATCAGGGCGACGGCGACCGGGACGGACGGGAACATCAGCGCGGCGGTCCCGGCCGCGGCGAGGAGTGACAGGGGGAGCGCACCGGCGAGCAGCCTGGTGACGATGCTCCGTTCGCCGGCGAGGAATCCGCCGCGGACCTCGGTGGCGTCCAGGAACAGCAGGACGGCGAGGACGAGTTCGACGATGTGTTCCGCCAGGTCGGTGTCCAGATGGGCCTCGAGGTCCCCGATGAGGAAGATTCCGGACACGAGGCCGCACAGCACCATGGCCACGGTGCCGGACAGGTGGTGACGGCGGAGTCCGGCGGACGCCATCGCCCACAGAATGACCGCGATCATTCCGGCTCTGATAACTTCCTGCACATCCTGGATTTTATCGACCGGAGACGGGCCTGCACGGCAGGGATACCGAAAACGTTTAATGAAGAACTTTCGCTGAAATACTTTCCGGTATTCCCACCCCGTTGTCGGGGTGACATGCTGTCATAATTAGTCGTGGACTGTCGGGGATAACTGTTCCACATAGCATCGACAGGACATCCTGCCGGTGTCGGTGGGGTGACGACGTGAACAGAGGAGACATCTCATGCGTACCCGAATGGCGGTCCTCGCAGCCGCCGCGACACTGCCCCTGGCGCTTGCCGCCTGTTCCGGTGACGACGACGCCGCATCGACATCGACATCGAAGACCACGACGACCACGACGACCAAGGCGACGACCACCTCGCATGCGCCGTCGAGCTCGGCACCTCATCAGCAGGGTGCCGGAGGGAACAACGACAGCGTCACCGAACCGGTCCCGGCCCCCGTTCCCCACCAGAACCCGCAGCAGGGCCACCAGAACCCGCAGCAGGGCCAGCAGGGCCAGCAGAATCCGCAGGGCGGTAACGGCGGGACCCATGACGATGATCCGGGGGGACACCCGTGTACCGACCAGAGCGGTGCCCCCGGCCACTACATTCCGGACGAGTCCGGAAGCGGCTGGATCTGTGAGATCACCGGGGACGCTCCGCGTCATTAGTGGTGATCCCCGGTGCCGCACTGCGGGTACCGGGGCGGCCTCTGCCAATACCGTCAATAACCCCGTCAACAACCGTGTCGACCCCGTCGACTCCGGATGTCGGCGGGGTCGACGGTGTGCGGGGTGGCAGGCGGGGGGCGGCGTGGTCGGAAGGTTGCGGGGGACTGACAGGGCGGGGATCGGGAGGCGTCGCCAGATACCCCCGGCATGGGGGAGACATACCTTCAGGTTTCATGAGTGCCCGCGGCGGCCCTTGTGACGTCACTAGCTTTAGTGATGGTATACATACATTGTATCGATGATAAATCCCCGGGATGGTCGCTGACGGCAGTGGGTACCCGGCAGGACGGGAGGAGATACCCATGGGTGGACCGGTCAACGGCGTGGCACAGCCGACAGAGTGCGTTCCTGACCCGTCGGCGGAAGTAGCCGTCACGCAGCCGATACGTGTCACGGGTCCCGGCCGGAAACCGAAGTTCCGGGAGGAGGACGTTCTCCGCGAGGCGATGGCGATGGGGCTCGACTGCTTCACCCTCACCGGTATCGCGGAGCGGCTCGGGGTGGTGACCTCCGCGCTCTACCGGCTCTTCCCGAACCGGGACATGGTTGTCGAGAGGTGCCTGCAGCAGGTCATCGCCGAGTGCCGCACACCGTCCCCGGACATGACCTGGCAGGACACGTTGCGGCTGTGGGGTTCCGAGATCTGGCGCCTCATCGGCACGTTCGACGGCCTGGCGGTCATCATCATGAAGTACGAGTACAGCGGCTGGCTGATCAGCAACCTGTGGACGGCCTACACTGAGTCGTTGCTGGCGTCCGGCCGGACCCGGGGTCAGGTCATTTTCGCACTGCGGATCATCGCTGACATCGATATCGGCGCCGGCCTGCGGACGGAGGGGGCCCCGAGCCCCGAGCTCGTCGGTGATCCGGGGGACTGGCGGTGGCAGGAACGCCACCGGAGCGGCATCCCGGTCGAGGACCTGTGGACCACCACGCCGAGCGTGCAGTCGAAGATCGAGATCGTCATCGAAGGGCTCGAGCGCCACTGGCCGGAGGCTAACGACATGGCGGAGCACGCGGGCTGAGAGCCGATGCAGGCCAGCGCATGTCGGCGCCGATCAGCGCCGACCAGCTTCAGGCCGCGGGCCCTACGGGGCCGTCACCCGCGGGCCTGCTGCGTGGGACGCTGGGGGTCGTCCCACGAGGCCTTCTGCTTCTGGGGACGGGTGGGCATCAGGCACATGATCAGCAGGACGATGCTGCCGATGACCGGGAGCACCGTGATGAACCACCAGGGACCGGCGAACCCCGCGTCATGCAGTCGCCGCCAGTGAATGGACAGGTAGGGGATGAGCAGGGCGAGTTCGACGATGATTGTCACGATGTTCGCGCCGGTCGAATTGTCGGTCGCCGACTGTAAAATGGCGAGAATCGCGGCGATAATAATCTGGAAAAGTACTACCCACCAGTACTCACTGCGGGATGACATCCCCTTGAATCGTGCGTAACGGGAGAAAAACCTCTGGACCGCCTGACCGAAACTCGCCCCGTAGAGCGGCTCGGCGGCGGAAACGTCTCGGGATGCGCTGACGGTGGTCACGGGAACTCCGATCATCGGTGGAATAATTCTCCTGGTCCATTTAATCTAATGTGTCGGTGACGGCCCCGGCAGGGGCGCTCCATTCATGAAGATGGCTTCCCCGTGGCCGGGGGTGGTGAATCCGGGAAATCCGTTTCCGGGAAAAACTGTCGATCCCGGTAGGCTCGCGGCCATGACCGGTACCGTGTTCCACGACCTCACCTACCCGCTCAGCGCCGGCATGCCCGTCTACCCGGGTGACCCGCAGGTGGAGGTCGACGAGGTCCTGACGATCCCCGCCGACGGTTGCTCAGTGCGGTCGGTCCACCTCGGCACCCACTCCGGGACCCACCTGGACGCCCCCGCACATGTCATCCCCGACGGCCGGACCGTCGACCGCGTCCTGCCCGGGGAACTCACCGGGCCCGCCGCCGTCCTCCAGCTACCGGACCTCGTGCCGGGGCAGCGGATCGACGCGGCGATGCTCGCGGCGGCGTGGGGGGAAACCGGTGGATACCCACCGGTCGTGCTCGTCGCCACCGGATGGGACCGGTACTGGGGAACCGACGACTATCAGCGGCATCCGGTGCTCACCACGGATGCGGCGTCCGCCCTGGTCGCGGTCGGAGTGCACGTGATCGGAGTGGATACGGCCTCCCCGGACGGAGCGGACGACCTCGCGGTGCACAGGATCATCCTGGGGGCGGACCACCTGATCATCGAGAACCTCCGCGGCCTCACGGAACTGCCGGCGGTGGCGGAATTCACCGCGCTGCCGCTGCCGGTGGCGGGAGCGGACGGGGCTCCGGTGCGTGCGGTCGCCATGTCCTGACCGTGGCATTCGGCGGTGACGCGAGCGGGATGCTGGCACAGTGGAACCATGACAGTCAGCGCACAGACCACCGCCGGGCGGGTGGACGGCGTGTGGCGGGAGGGGTCCGCCGCCTTCCTCGGCATCCCCTACGCCGCCGCCCCCGTCGGCGACCTCCGGTTCACCGCCCCGGTCCCGCCTGACCCGTGGACCGGCGTCCGCGATGCGACGCGACCGGGGCCGACACCTCAGCGGCGTCCTTTCTCGGACACCCCCACCATCCCCGAACCCGTCATCCCTGGGGACGCCACCCTCAACCTCAACGTCTTCACCCCCGCACCGGATGACCCGGGTGCACGGCTCCCGGTACTTGTGTGGATCCACGGCGGTGCCTACATCTCCGGCACACCGTCCAGCCCCTGGTACGACGGCCGATCGTTCAACCGCGACGGCATCGTCACCGTCAGCATCTCCTACCGGCTCGGATTCGACGGCTTCGGCTGGGTCGGCGGCGACGGCCCGGACAGTCTCAACCGCGGCCTGCTCGACCAGCTCGCCGCGCTGGAGTGGGTACGCGACAACATCGCCGGTTTCGGCGGCGACCCCGACCGGGTGACCGTCGCCGGGCAGAGCGCCGGCGGCACCTCCGTGCTGGACCTGCTCGCGGTCCCCCGCGCGACCGGACTGTTCCGCCGGGCCATCGCCCAGTCGCCGGCGCTCAACGACATCCCCGCCGACGAGGTCATCCGGGCATCCGGCACACTCGCCGGGACGCTCGGCATCCCCTGCACCCCCGACGGGTGGCGGTCACTGACCCCGGACCAGATCCTCGACGTCGAGCGCAGCGGCGCCGCGTACGGTGGATTCAGCATGTTCGACCCGCCGGAACCGACGGACATCCGGTCGGTGACCGGCGCACTGCGGGCCGGCGCAGCCCCACCGTCGACGATGGCGTGGGCCCCGACCGTCGACGGTGAACTGTTCCCCGCCCCGGTCACCACCGCAGTCGCCGACGGACACGGCGCGGACATCCCCCTGCTGCTCGGCGGCAATCGGACGGAATTCCCGATGCCCTCACCGCGGCCCCGGGCACAGATCGTGGACGCACTGCGCGCCGCCGGGGTGGGGGAGACGGCCCTGTCCCGGTTCGGGGCGGAACTCGACTTCATCGGGGACGCCTTCGCCGACAGTCTCGTCGCCTCGGAACTCCAGTTCGGGACCGGGACGATCCGGGTCGCAGACGCCCGCCGCCGGGCCGGGGGCGCGGGGACCTGGCTCTACGATTTCAACGGGCGCACCGCGCGCGGCAACCTGTCCCCGCACTGCACCGACATCCCCTACTCCTTCGACCTGCTGGACGCCCCCGGGGTGGAGCCGGTCCTCGGTGCTGCTCCGTCGCAGCAGCTCGCGGACGCCATGCACGGCGACTGGGTGCGGTTCATCACCGACGGCACCCTCGACTGGCCGACGGTCGAGGAGGCCGGGGTGCGCCAGGCGCGGGTCTACGACGCCGCGGGCAGTCACCTCGACGTCGACTCGAAAGCGGTGGCGGCGGACATGACCGGGGTGTGACGGCGTCCCGGCCCGGTGACCAGGTCCGGTGACCAGGTCCGGTGACCAGGCCCGGTGACCAGGCCCGGCAACTCAGTCCGGCAGGTCCGCGGCGGTGAGTGCCGCCCGCAGCTGGTCGTCGGTGGCGGCCTGACCCGGGCCCATCGTCAGGATGTCGGTCGGGTCCGCGTCCGGGGTCAGGTACGGCCGACCGTAGGCGGGCTGGCCGTTGTCGAAGCGGCGTCCCTCGGACAGCGGGCCGGCGTCCAGCGTTCCGTAGCCGATCGAGTCCAGGAACGCGGTGACCTGCGCCTTGGCGTCCGCATCGTCGCCGGCGATGACCAGGCTGGTGCGGTCGGGGGAGCCGGCGGGGCGGGCGAGGCGTCCGAGATGGGCGAAGTTGATGTTGTTGAACGCCTTCACCACGTGGGCGTCCGGCACCCGGTCCTGGAGGAGCTGCGAGGTGGTGATCTCCCGGTTGCCGAGGGCGGCGATGTGGCCGTCGCGCTGCCAGTAGTAGTTCGATGTGTCGATGACGGTCTTGCCCGCCAGCGCAGCAGCGGGGATGTCCGCCAGGGCACCGAGCGGGACACTGACCACCACGATGTCCCCGGCCTCCGCAGCCTCTTCGACGGTCGCGGCGCGGGCGTTCGGGCCCAGGGCCGCGACCAGCGGCAGCAGTGTTCTCGGACCGCGCGAATTGCTGATGACGACCTCATGGCCGCCCTGGACGGCCAGGCGTGCGACGGTGGCCCCGATGAGACCGGCCCCGATGATTCCGACGGTGTTTCCCTGTGTGCTCATGGGAGCTGTAACACGCGCGGGGAGGACGGAATTCCCGCGCCGTGAACCTCGCCGGCGTCCGGTGACTGACCCGCCGTGTCGGCATCGCGCGACGGGAGGATGGTCCGGGGCCGGTGCCACCATCCCCACATCGCGCGATGCTGACATGGCACCCGCAGCGCCGGCGGGGAACCTTCCGGAGCCGGGCGGAGTCAGATAAGGCATGAACAGTTCGTTGGCGGCCCAGAAAAATCGCATTACAGCGACTAGAGACGTCGCATCAGGGGGACTAGTCTCATGACTACACGGCGCGACATCATGCGCAGGATCAGAAGACGGGCGAAGACACTGGGAGAACCCCTGCGCATCGAGGAAGGACGCAACCACACAAGAGTCTGGATCGGTGACCGCTACACGACGGTCCCGCGTCACCGGGAGATTCCGGACAGATTCGCCATCGAGATTCTGCGACAGATCGGAGCATGACCATGAACAACACCTTTACCGCCCGCGCCAACCGTGACGAGGGATGGTGGACCGTCACCGTGGACGAGGTCCCCGGACTGTTCACCCAGACCCGTCGGCTCGACCAGATCCCGGATATGGTCCGGGACGCACTCGCCCTGTTCCCGGACATCACCGGGGACGCCGGAGACGCGGAGGTGACTGTCGTCCCCGAAGGGCCGGCTGCGGATGCGGCACAGGAGGCGGCTGAACTGAAAGACCGTGCACGCGAAGCACAGGCACAGGCCACGGCCTCGATGCAGGCCGTGGCCCGGGCGCTCTCCTCAGACGGTCTCACGTTCCGCGACATCGGGAAGCTGCTCGGCGTCAGCTACCAGCAGGCCCAGAAGCTCGCCGTGCGGTAGGGCCGGTCTCCGCGATCCCCCGCAGCGATGACGTGAGCATCGCGCGACGGGAGGATGGTCCGGGCCCGGTGCGACCGTCCCCACGTCGCGCGATGCGGACATGGCACCCGCAGTACCGGGTTTTCACGCCGTGGCGGTCGGTGGGCACCACCCGCCTGGCACACTGGTGGACATGCCTGATCAGCCCACCGCCGGCATCTACGCCCACGGCTTCGCCCGCGTCGCGGCCGTCACCGTCCCGGTCGCCGTCGCCGACCCCGCCACCAACGCCCGCACCGTGCTGGCCGCCGCCCGTGAACTCCACGACGACCACGTCGCCGTCGCCGTGTTCCCCGAACTCTGCCTCACCGGCTACGCCATCGACGACCTCGTCCTGCAGGACACACTCCTCGAGGCGGCCCGGGGCGCACTCGAGACCGTGCGCGCGGCGTCCGAACAGCTCTTCCCGGTGCTCGTGGTCGGCGCCCCGCTGGCCTGGCGCAACCGGCTCTACAACTGTGCGGTGGTCATCCACCGCGGCGAGATTCTCGGTGTGACACCGAAGTCGAATCTGCCGACCTACCGCGAGTTCTACGAACGCCGCTGGTACGCGCCCGGCGACGACGTCCACGGCGCGATGATCCGCGTGGGGGAGCGCGAGGTGCCCTTCGGCACCGACCTGCTGTTCGAGGCCACCGACGTCGCCGGACTGACCGTGCACGCGGAGATCTGCGAGGACATGTGGGTGCCGGTCCCGCCGTCGTCGCTCGCCGCCCTCCACGGCGCGACGGTGCTGCTGAACCTCTCCGGTTCCCCCGTCACCGTGCAGCGCGCCGACGACCGGCACCTGCTGGCCGGCTCCGCCTCGACACGCAACGTCGCCGCCTACGTCTACGCCGCCGCCGGCCAGGGGGAATCCACCAACGACGTCTCCTGGGACGGGTTGACGATGATCCACGAGCGGGGGGAACTGCTCGCCGAGACCGAGCGGTTCCCCGACGGGGCCCGCTGGTCCGTCGCCGACGTCGACGTCGCCGGCATCGTCGCGACCCGCCGGCGGCAGGGCACCTTTGACGACAACCGGCGCGCGGTCGCCGGCGGGCGGGACGCCACCTTCCGCACCGTCGGTTTCACCCTCAACCCGCCGACCGGTGAGATCGGCCTGCGCCGCCGCATCGCCCGCTTCCCCTTCGTCCCCGGTGACCCGGCCCGGCTGGCACAGGACTGCTACGAGACCTTCAACATCCAGGTCTCCGGGCTGGTGCAGCGACTGCGGGCGATCGGCGACCCGAAGCCGGTGCTGGGGGTCTCCGGCGGACTGGACTCCACCCATGCACTGCTGGTCATCGCCCGTGCGATGGACCGGATGGGCCGGCCGCGCTCCGACATCCTCACCTACACGATGCCCGGTTTCGCCACCTCGGAGCACACGAAGTCGAACGCGGTGAAGCTCGCCGAGGCGATGGGGGCGAGTGTGGAGACCCTCGACATCCGCCCGGCGGCGACCGAGATGCTGAGGCAGATGCACCACCCGTTCGGCGACGGTGAGCCGGTCTACGACGTCACCTTCGAGAACGTGCAGGCCGGGCTGCGCACCGACTACCTGTTCCGCCTGGCCAACCAGCTCGGCGGCATCGTGGTGGGCACCGGGGACCTCTCCGAGATCGCGCTCGGCTGGTGCACCTACGGTGTCGGCGACCAGATGAGCCACTATGCGGTGAATCCGGGTGTGCCGAAGACACTCATCCAGCACCTCATCCGCTGGGTCATCGCCGACGGCACGGTCGTCGGGGCGGACGCCGCCGCGGTGCTGCAGTCCGTCCTCGACACCGAGATCAGCCCGGAACTGGTCCCGGCCGGCCCGGACGGCCAGGTGCAGTCCACCGAGGACACGATCGGGCCGTACGCCCTGCACGACTTCACCCTGTGGCACATCCTGCAGGGCCGGAGGCCCACCACGATCGCCTTCCTCGCGTGGCACGCCTGGCAGGACGCCGACGCCGGCGAATGGCCGGCCGGCTTCCCCGACGCCGACCGCTACGCCTACGACCTGGCGACGATCGTGCGGTGGGAACGGACCTTCCTGCAGCGCTTCTTCGGTTTCTCGCAGTTCAAGCGCAGTGCGATCCCCAACGGTCCGAAGGTCTCCCCGGCGGGCGCGCTGTCACCGCGCGGGGACTGGCGGGCACCGTCGGACGGCAATGCGCGGGCCTGGCTCGCCGAACTGGACGCCGTCTACCCGGCCGCGGCACGGGACTGAGCCGCACCGGGCCGGGGCCGGTCTAGAGCTCCGGGATGAGCTGGTCGGCCATGAACCGGTTGCCCGCCTGGGTGGGGTGCCATTTCAGCAGCACATCGGACGATCCGTCGTCCGACCCGGAGACATAGCGGGTGCCGACCGGGCTGCAGGTGGAGTTGCCGGCGGCGGCGTCCCTCACGTCGACGTAGGACGCCCCGGCGGCCTCCGCGGCCCGGGCCATCGTCGCACTGATGTAGGCCTCCAGGTCGTTGAGCGGCCCGTCGTCGACCGAGGCCCCGGCATCCCGGCAGACCTTCGGGCCGTCGGTGGAGGGCAGGTAGCCGGTGAAGACCAGTCTGGCGTCCGGTGCGGCCGCCCGGATCCGGGACACGGCCTCGGCGACGTTCGCCAGCACCTTTCCGCGGGTTTCGGGCAGGTCGCCGACCGTGTCGCCGAGGACTGCCTTCTGGTGGCTGAAGTCGTTGCCGCCGATGGCGAGGACCACGGTGGCGGTCCCGGTGTCGAGGTCGCCGGACCTGACTGCGTCGTCGACCCGGTCGAGCATGGTGGTGGAGGTGTCCCCGGCGCAGCTGTAGTCGTGGATGTCGCGTCCGGTTTCGGCGGCGGCCAGGCGGGTCCAGTTGCCGGAGGACCGGCCGCAGGGGCCGAGACCCTCGGGCACTGACGGGGCGGAGAAGTAGGAGTCCCCGAAGGCGACGACCGGGCCGGTGCGGGGCGGGTCGGCCGGGTCATCGGTGGACGCCGCGACGGTGTAGTCGGCGCCGTGACCGGTGTCCGGTGAGGCGCCGGGGTCCGAATCGGCGCCGGCGATGGAGGCGAGGGTCAGTCCCGTGGCGAGGATGGCGGCACCACCGAGGACGCCGGTGGTGGTGCGTTGGGAGAGACGGTTCGACAGACGGCTGATGGTCCGACTGCGGTGCTGCGACATGTGGTCAGATCCTACCGGTTCCCGACGGTGGAGAAAAAGGAATGCGGATCTGCGGCAGGATGCCTTCGTGTGCTCTCCTGCGGGGGTGTTCCTGCCGACTCCGTGTCGTCCTCGCGCAGTCCTCGCGCCGCACCCGTCACCGCCACCGGCGGGGGCAGCAGCGGGTGAACGGCGGATACTGCCCCGCCTGTCACCGTTTCCGCCCCGTCGGCGGTGACAGCGGGTGCAGTATCTGCCGTTGACCCCCGATTAAGCCGTATCTGCCGTATCTGCGAGCGCAGTATGCGGTCCCGGCACCATGAAGGGGAGTATCCGCATACGACGGAACCCCCGGTCCATCGGACCGGGGGTTCCCGTTGGCGGAGGATAGGGGATTTGAACCCCTGTGGGATGTGACTCCCTCACGCGTTCCAGGCGTGTGACATAGGCCGCTAGTCGAATCCTCCGTCGCCAAACTATACACATCGTGTCCAGCCCGGACAAAAGCGCAGGTGGCCGGACATATCTGCGGAAAACGGCCGGGGTCGGGGAGGTGGCGGGACAAGGAGCGGGACAAGGTGCGGGACAGTGGCCGGACAGGCGCAGGGGCCCCGGTGGGACAGGGGCGGCACCCTTCGGCGTCCTCCCGGTATCCCCTCGTCCTCCCGGTCTTGGACCTCTGCGCGCGGCTGCGATACTATGACCCCCGGATCCCGTGCGGCGTGCATCTTGTGAACTCCCCCAGGGCAGGAATGCAGCAAGGGTCAGCGAGCTCTGACGGGTGCGCGGGGTCCTTCAAACTTCAGGGGGCTTCAGGGGAACTCCCACGGGGACCGGGGCGGGGTACATCACGGTTGGCCCGGGGCTACCGGACGAGGGAGCACCTGCCGGTGCGGATGTGCGGGTAAGGCTAGACTCGGGGACCGAAACAACTCCCGTGGACGTCGGCAGCACCGTCGTCGCCGTCCGCCTGCCGAAGTCACAGTCGAGGAGGACCTCCGGGCCCATGAAGCTGACCACCGAAAACATCGCACACCTGCTCGCGCACGAGGCCGATATCAGGGCGTCCTACCAGGAGCTCAAGGACCGGAACCTGTCTCTCGACCTCACCCGCGGCAAGCCCTCCGTCGAGCAGCTGGACCTCGCGCACGACCTGCTGGCCCTGCCCGGCGCCGACGACTACCGCACCAGCGACGGCGTGGACGTCCGCAACTACGGCGGCGCCAACGGCATCGCCGACATCCGTGACCTGTGGGCCGGTGTGCTGGGCATCGATCCCGCACTGCTCATGGCCGCGGACTCCTCCAGCCTGAACATCATGTTCGACCTCATCTCCTGGTCCGTGACCTTCGGCAACAACGACTCGCCGCAGCCGTGGGGCGCGGGGGAGACCGTCAAGTGGATCTGCCCGGTCCCCGGCTACGACCGCCACCACACCATCACCGAGACCTTCGGCTTCGAGATGCTCACCGTCCCGATGACCGAGACCGGCCCCGATCTGGAGGCCGTCCGCGAACTCGTCAAGGACCCGCAGGTCAAGGGCATGTGGACGGTGCCGGTGTTCTCCAACCCCAGCGGTCACTCGGTCAGCCGCGAGGTCGCCGAAGGTCTCGCGGCGATGGAGACCGCGGCCCCCGACTTCCGCATCGTCTGGGACAACGCCTACGCGGTGCACACCCTCACCGACGAGTTCCCGGAGATCATCGACGTCGTCGGCTTCGCCGCCGCGGCCGGGAACCCGAACCGGTTCTGGGTGATGTCCTCGACCTCGAAGATCACGTTCGCCGGCTCCGGCGTCGCCTTCTTCCACTCCTCGAAGGAGAACCTGGACTGGTACCGCTCCATCGCGAACGTCCGCGGCATCGGCCCGAACAAGGTCAACCAGCTCGCCCACGCCCGCTACTTCGGTTCCACCGAGGGGGTGTACGCGGTGATGCGCAAGCACGCCGGGATCCTCGCCCCGAAGTTCCGGGCGGTCACCGACATCCTGGAGCGCCGTCTCGGCGGCACCGGCGTCGCCGAGTGGACGCACCCTGCCGGCGGCTACTTCATCTCGGTGGACATGGTCGACGGCACCGCCGCCCGCGCGGTGGCCCTGGCGAAGGAGGCCGGCATCGCGCTGACCGGTGCCGGATCGTCGTTCCCGCTGCACCACGACCCGAACGACCGCAACCTGCGCCTGGCACCGTCGATGCCGCCGCTGGACGAGGTCGAGGTCGCGATGGACGGGGTGGCGACCTGCATCCTGCTCGCGGCCGTCGAGTCGGCGAAGTAGGGGAGCAGGCGCACCCGTGAACCTCCAGGAGACGACGTACTGGGCCGGTGACCTGCTCCCCGGCGACCCCGAGATCAGCACCCGGCGGGTGAACACCGGCTTCCCGGAGTTCACCGTCGCGGCCGTCCCGCTGGGAGGGGCGTCCGATCCGGAGGTGCCGGAGGAGACCGTGGCGATGACGCTGGACGCCGCCCGGATCGAACCCGGGCTCGTCACCGCGGACGGTGCGGACCTGCGCGTCGAGTTCATCACGGTGACCAGCGGGCACAGCCGCGCCGCCGCGGATCTGGTCACCGCCGCCGCCTCGATGGTGGCGATGGACCCGATGCAGCGGTCGCCGCAGCCGGGCCTGCTGCTGCCGAACCTGGGCTGGCACGTCGACGAGACGATGACGACGGTCCACGGGCTGCTCGTGCCGCCGTTCCTGTGGGAGGACGGGGTCCCCCACGTGCTCGAGAGGGATGCGGCCGGCCGGCACAGTTCCGGGCCCCGGCAGGAGTACACCCACCCGGGCCGGATGACGGTCGTCGCCCAGCTCGTGATGATCTCCGAGCCGGAGTTCCGCATCGCCTCGGAGAAGGGCGTCGGCGCGCTGCAGCAGGTCCTCGCGGTCAACGGGGTCAACCTCAACGACGTCTGGCGGTAGCTGTCCGGGGGGCCTTGTAGGCTGGTGCCCGTGGCTCTTTACAGGAAGTACCGGCCGGCGACATTCGCCGAGGTCGTGGGGCAGGAACATGTGACCGAGCCGCTGTGCAACGCACTGGACAGCGGCCGTATCAACCACGCCTACCTTTTCTCCGGCCCGCGCGGCTGCGGGAAGACGTCGTCGGCGCGGATCCTGGCGCGTTCCCTCAACTGTGTCGAGGGGCCGACGTCGACGCCCTGCGGGAAGTGCGATTCCTGTATCGCCCTGGCACCCGGCGGGCCGGGGACCCTCGACGTCACCGAGCTGGACGCGGCGACGCACAACGGTGTCGACGACATGCGTGAGCTGCGGGACCGGGCGTTCTACGCCCCGGCAGAATCGCGCTACCGGGTGTTCATCATCGACGAGGCGCACATGATCTCCCAGGCGGGGTTCAACGCGCTGCTCAAGATCGTCGAGGAGCCGCCGGAGCACCTCATCTTCATCTTCGCGACGACCGAGCCGGAGAAACTGCTCCAGACCATCCGGTCGCGCACCCACAACTACCCGTTCCGGCTGCTCACCCCGCCGGCGATGCGCGGTCTGCTGTCGCGGATCTGCGGCGAGGAGGGTGTGCAGGTCGAGGATTCGGTCTATCCGCTGGTCATCCGTGCCGGCGGCGGGTCCCCGCGTGACTCGCTGTCGATCATGGACCAGCTCCTCGCCGGGTCCGGCCCGGAGGGGGTGACCTACTCCCGCGCCGTGTCGCTGCTGGGGGTGACGGACGCGGCCCTGCTCGACACGACGGTGGACGCCCTGGCCGCCCAGGACCAGGCCGGGCTGTTCTCGGTGGTCGGGGACGTCATCGACGCCGGCCACGATCCCCGCCGGTTCGCGACCGACCTGCTCGACCGGTTCCGGGACCTGCTGGTCGTCCAGGCGGTGCCGGACGCCTTCGACAACGGCCTGGTGGACGCCCCCGCCGGGCAGCGTGAGGTACTGGAACGCCAGGCCGGGGAGCTCGGCCAGGCGACGCTGACCCGCTGTGCGGCGCTGGTCAATGAGGGGCTGATGCAGATGCGGGGGGCGACCTCCCCGCGGTTGCTGCTGGAGATCCTCTGTGCCCGGATGGCACTGCCGGCCGCCGGAATGACCGTGGAGGCACTCGCGCAGCGCGTGGAGGCGCTCGAGGCGGGGAAGGCTCTTCCGGCCGGGTCCGCCGCGGGCGCGACCGCACCGGGGCAGGACGCCTCGGTCGCCCCGGCGGTGGCCGCGGCCTCCGGTGGGACCCGCTACGTGCGCAAGTCCCAGCGGGAAGCGGCGCAGCGGGAGGCTGCACAGCGGGAAGCTGCGCAGCGGGAAGCTGCGCAGCGCAGGGCGGCGGCAGAGACCCCTGCTGCACAGGACGCCCCGGCACAGTCGGCACCGGCGCCCGCCCCCGCCCGGGAGCCTGCCGGGGAGCAGGTCGCGGGGCAGACCCAGGATCCGACGCAGCCCACCCGGCCCGCGGCACCGCAGGAGCCGGCGCCGGAACCGGCGCCGGAACGGGTGCAGGAGTCCGCCGCCGCGGCGGACGAGGAGATGAGCGAGGCCGATCGTGCCCGCGAGATCATGCGGCGCAACCGGCGGCGAGCCGTCGAGGAGCGGGGGCCCGTGGCTGCCGCCGCGTCGGCACCCGCGCCCGAACCGGAGCCGGAGGCCGAGGCGGAACCTGCGTCGGCACCGGTGCCGGAACCGGAGCCGGAACCGGCGCAGGACGTGGAGCCGGAGCAGGCCACCGCGCCGGAGCCGGAGCCGGACCGGCAGGAGCAGTCGGATGACGTGGTCCGCTGGTCGGAGATCCTCGACACCCTGAAGTCCACGAACCTCAGTGCCTGGATCGCCGCCCGCGGCGCCACCCCTGTCGCCGGGCCGGTCACCGCGGACGGTGTCCCGACCATCGTCCTGCACCACCACACCGGAGCGCTGGCGAACTTCATCAACGCGCCCGGCAACGCGGCGTCCTATGTCGCAGCCGCCGAGCAGGTCACCGGCCACCCGGTGCAGGTCACCGCAGTGGTCGGTACGGTTCCCGCCGATGCTGCCGTGCCGGCACCCGGACCATCGTCGGCCCCGGCACAGCGACCAGCCCAGGAACCGGTACAGCGACCGGCACCTGAACCGGAGCCGGACCAGCAGCATCCGCCGCAGGAGGCCCCGGGAAAAGCTGAGGCGGCCCCCGAGCCGCCTGCCCCTGAGCCCGCTGAGCCTGCCGGCCCCGCTGATCCGGTGGCCGTGGCACTGCAGCGCGCCCGGGAGCAGCAGGACCAGGCCCCGCAGGAACAGCACCGCCCCGCACCGCGGGCGGCGTCCCACACCGAACCCCGGAACCGGGTGCAGCACAGTGCACCGGACCAGGCGTCCGGCACCGCTGATGACCAGCCGCTGACCGGCTGGCGGGCGCGCATGGCACGCAGCACCGCCAAGCGGGACTACAACGAGTCCCACGGCTTCGACGGCGTCCCGCTGCCCGATGAACCGCCGGCGGATCCGTGGGACGATGCACCGCCGCAGGTCACCGCCGAAGACCCGGAAGACCCGGAAGACCCGGAACGGCAGGCCCGGCAGGAGGCGGAGGAGGCGCTCGCCCAGATCAGCGATCCGGCGCAGTCCAACCTCGACCACCGCACCGCGATCGAAATCGCCGGTGAGATGCTGGAGAAGAGTCTCGGTGCCGAGCGCACCCGGTGACTGCCGGTAGACTCGCCACCCGAACACCCCGACCGAGAGGAACAACCGTGCCCCAGCCCGACATGAACCAGATCATGGCCCAGGCCCAGCAGATGCAGCAGAAGCTGCAGGAGGCCCAGGCCGAGATCGCGGCCTCCACCGTCGAAGGGACCTCCGGCAACGGTCTGGTCAAGGTCACCCTCGCCGGCTCCGGTGCCGTCCAGGACGTCACCGTCGACCCGTCCGTCGTCGACCCGGAGGACGTCGAGACCCTCCAGGACCTCATCATCGGCGCCTTCCAGGCCGCCAACGACAACCTGCAGCAGCTCTCCCAGGAGAAGATGGGGCCGCTGACCCAGGGCCTCGGCGGCCTGGGCTTCTAGGGGGCCGGAGTTGTTCGAGGGTCCGCTCCAGGACGTCATCGACGAGTTCTCCCGGCTTCCCGGGGTGGGCCCGAAGAGCGCACAACGCATCGCCTTCCACCTGCTGCAGGTCGAGCCCGAGGACCTGCAGCGGCTCACCGGCGCGCTGGAACGACTGCAGAAGGGTGTGCGGTTCTGCCGCATCTGCCACAACATCTCCTCCGAGGACGTCTGCCGGATCTGCGCGGACTCCTCGCGGGACACCTCCACGGTCTGCGTCGTCGAGGAGTCGAAGGACATCGAGGTCATCGAGCGCACCGGTGAATACCGGGGCCGCTACCACGTCCTCGGCGGTGCCCTCGACCCGCTCAACGGGGTCGGCCCGAAGGAACTCAACGTCACCGCACTGGTCCAGCGCATCGCCGGACGCATCGACGATGTGCCCGCCGCCGACGGTGAACTGCCTGATCCGCCGGAGATCACCGAGGTCATCATCGCCACCGACCCGAACACCGAGGGCGAGGCGACGGCAGCCTATCTCGGGAAGCTGCTCAAGGACTTCCCGGGGCTGACCGTGTCGCGCCTGGCCTCGGGGATCCCGATGGGCGGGGACCTGGAGTTCGTCGACGAGCTGACCCTGTCGCGGGCCTTCGAGGGTCGGACGCCGGTGCGGTAGACCCCGGGGACGTCCGGCACATCCGGGACCGCACCCCTGCATGTCCGCCGTATGTCCGCATCGCGCGACGTGAGGATGGTCTGACTCGGTCCGGACCATCCTGGCGTCGCGCGATGCGGACACCGGTTGCGCCGGAACCGGTTGCGCCCGACGAAGGTGGCACCCGCGCCGACAGTGCGACAGCCACCCGTCACCGGCGGCGCCACGTCCGCCCCCGCAGGCATACTGGACACCGTGACCACCACAACCACCGCCTGGCGCACCCTGCGCCACACCACTGACCTGTCGCCGCAGCCCTGGATCAACGGCAGGGGGAGCACCACCGAGCTCATCTCCGCTGACGAGAGCGCTCTGTTCTACCGCCGCGACTTCCCGGTCGACGGCCGCTGGCGCCTCAGCCTCGCCTCCCTGACCTCCACGGGGCCCTACTCCCCGATGCCGGGCATCGACCGGATCCACACACCTGTCGAGGGGATCGGGCTCACCGTCGACGGCGAGCACGTCCCCGTCACCGCGCTGACCTCGTACGCCTTCCCCGGCGAAGCGGAGGTCACGCTGAGTGCACTTCCACGCCGGACGCAGGCGCTCAACCTCATGGTGGACCGGGACAGTCCCGCCGCCGGCCGGCTCGAGGTCCATGTCGTGGACGCCGCGATGCCGGTCGACAACGCCCTGGCCGCCGTGCTGCTCGACGGCACCTTCGACGTCCTCGTCCCGTGGCGCGAGGGGATGGGGGAGGTCCGGCGCACCGACGGCGGAGCGCGACTGCTCGTCGTGACCTGGCTGCCGTGAGCCCGCTGCCGTGACCCCGGCTGCTGACCCGGGATCCGCTGACCCGGTTCCGCGATACCCGGGACAGCACCGATGCTGTCGGATATAAAACGTTATGTGAAACATACTGAACACCCCTCCACAGATCCTGCCGGACCCGCCCTGTCCTCCTCCCGCCGCCAGTTCCTCATCCGCTCCGCCGCCCTCGGCATCACCGGTGCGCTCGGTGCCGCCGCCACCGCAACGGCGTCCGCCCAGACGGGTTCGGCCGGGAGCGGCGGCATCATCGGGTCCTCCGGCCCCGCGCCCCGCCCCGGCACCGGGGACGACAACGCCCCCACCGTCGCCGAGGACCGGAAGGTCGTCATCGTCGGTTCCGGCTTCGGCGGGGGAGTGTCCGCACTCCGGCTGACCGAGGCGGGCGTCCCCGTCACCGTCCTGGAACGCGGTCGCCGGTGGGAGACCGGCCCGGACGCGGACACCTTCCCCAGCGCCACGGCCCCCGACAAGCGGTTCCTGTGGCACCGGTCCGCCCCGCAGCTGTTCGGCCGGTACTTCCCGGTCGACCCCTATGTCGGCATCCTCGAGGCGGTCGCCACCCCGACGATGACCGCACTGTGCCCCACCGGTCTCGGCGGCGGGTCCCTGGTGTACCAGGGCATGTCGCTGGAGCCGACGAAGGACCTGTTCAACGCGCACTTCCCGGAGGAACTCGACTGGGACCGGATGCACCGGGTCCACTACCCGCGGGTGGCCGGGATGCTGCAGTTGCAGACCTGCCCGGACGACATCATCGCCTCCGACAACTACAAGGTCGCCCGCGTCTTCGCCCAGCGCTGCCGTGATGCCGGCCTGACCCCGGAGAAGATCCCGATGCCCATCGACTGGGACTACGCGCGCCGGGAACTGCGGGGCGAGATGAAGCCCTCCTATACCGACGGCTCCGGCGCGATGGGCGTGAACAACGGCGGCAAGCACTCCGTCGACGTCACCTACATCGCCGCGGCGGAGGCCACCGGCCTCGCCGAGATCCGTACCTGCACCGAGGTCACGGACATCGAGCGGCTGAAGGACGGCCGGTGGCGGGTCCACGCCGACCACACCGACGATGCGGGCGTCCCGCTGCAGCACCAGGTCATCACCACCGACCGGGTCATCATGGGCGCCGGCAGCATCAACACCACGCGGCTGCTGCTGCGGGCGAAGAACACCGGCACCGTCCCCGATCTGCCGGACGCCCTGGGCGAGGGCTGGGGCACCAACGGCGACCGCATCTACGTCTGGAGTGATCCGGGTGCCGGGTTCGGCCCGGTGCAGGGCGGTCCGGTGGTCTACGGCACGATGCTGTGGGACGACGTCAACCACGCCCACACGGTCATCCAGGCGTCCATGCCCGGGATGGGGACGGACATCGCCTCAACGATGATGGTCGGCTACGGCGTGAGTGACACCCGGGGCAGGTTCGTCTGGGACAAGGGGGAGGGGCAGGCGGTGCTGCAGTGGCCCGAGGGCGGTGACGGTGAGCTCATCACCGGGTACATCCGTCCCACGGCGGACCGGATCATCACCGCCGGTGGTGCCCACGGCATGCTCACGGACACGAACACGATGGTGAACTCGACCTGGCACTCCCTCGGTGGGGCGTGCATGGGGCCGGTCTGCGACCTGGAGGGCAGGGTGTCCGGGCAGCCGGGACTGTATGTGCTGGACGGGGCACTGATCCCGGGGACGACGGCGGCGTGCAATCCGTCGATGACGATCGCGGCGGTGGCGGAGCGGGCGATGGAGTCCCTCGTCCCGGAGATCGTTTCTTCCGTCGCATGACTATGTAGTTAATGCTTTCGCAATACAGTGATGCGGGACACACTCTGTGCCGCCGTCCTCTCAGGGGGAGGGGGTGGCGGCGGAGGAGTGGTGAAGGAACTTTCAGAAAGAATATGTTTCCCGTCTGACATGGAAAATGACGGTGGAATCCCGGCGCGGTGGGGGAGCGGGGGTGTGCCGTCCCGGGGGTGAAACAGTATCTATGTGACACTCACAGTGGTCTCAGTATCGGTGGGGGAGCCTAGCGTGATGGCTTATCCGTGCGCGCAGCACCGGGGGTGAATCCCGTGAACACCGGGTCCGGTCTGTCGCGCGTCACGTCCCTCTCATCCGCCTCCCGAAAGGAGCCTGATGCTGTCCACCATTCTCGTGGCGAACCGCGGCGAGATCGCCGCCCGTGTCGTCCGGACCTGCCGAGACCTGGGTCTGCGCTCAGTCGCCGTGTACTCCGACCAGGACATCGAGTCCCCGGCCGTCATCCTTGCCGACGAGGCCTACGCCCTGGAGGGCACCACCCTCCAGGAGACCTACCTCGACGTCGCCAAGATCATCGACATCGCGGAGCGCTCCGGTGCGGACGCCGTCCACCCGGGCTACGGTTTCCTCTCCGAGGTTCCCGAGGCCGCCCGCGCCATCGCGGACGCCGGCCTGACCTGGCTCGGCCCGACCGCCGACACGATCAGCCAGCTCGGCGACAAGATCAGTGCGCGCCGGGTCGCCATCGCCGCGGGTGTCGCGCCGGTGCCCGGCACCGTCGACCCGGTCTCCGACATGGCCGAGGTGGACGCCTTCGTCGCCGAACACGGCTTCCCGATCGTCCTCAAGCGCTCCGACGGCGGCGGTGGCCGCGGTATCGAGGTCATGCGCGACGAGCAGGACGTGAAGAACTTCGCCGCAGGCCATGCCATGGCCGGCGGCGACCTCGGCAAGTTCTTCATCGAGAAGTTCATCACCTCGGGCCGCCACATCGAGACCCAGTGCATGCGGGACTCGCACGGCAATTTCGCGGTGGTCACCACCCGCGACTGCTCCGTGCAGCGCCGTAACCAGAAGGTCATCGAGGAGGCCCCGGCTCCCTTCCTGCCCGCCGGCGCCGCCGAGACGCTCACCGCCTGGTCGAAGGCCCTGTTCGACGAGACCGGCTACGTCGGCCTCGGCACCTGCGAATTCATGCTCACTGACGAGGGGAACCTCCACTTCCTCGAGGTCAACCCCCGCCTCCAGGTCGAGCACACCGTCTCCGAGGAAGTTACCGGACTCGACCTCGTCGAGGCGCAGATCACCATCGCCGACGGCGGCGAGATCCCCGCCGTCCCCGAGGTCCGCGGTCACTCCATCGAACTGCGGCTGACCTCCGAGGACCCGGCGAACGACCTGGCCCCCGCGGCCGGCAAGATCAAGGAGCTCACCTGGCCCGCCGGCCACGGCATCCGCATCGAGACGGGCGTCCGGCTCGGCGACAAGGTCTCCCCGGAGTTCGACTCGATGATCGCCAAGCTCATCGTCACCGGACCGACCCGCGCCCGCGCCATCGCGCGCGCCCGCCGGGCCCTGGCCGAGCTGGAGATCAAGGGCATCGCCACGGTCACCCCGCTGCTCGACCTCATCATCGCCCACCCGGACTTCGACGCGACCAACGAGCACGCCGACCTGCAGGTCCGCACCCGCTGGCTGGAGAACACCTTCCTGCCGGGCCTGTCCGACGAGGACTGGGTGAAGCTCGGCAAGAAGGGCGGCAAGGACGGCACAGACGCGAAGGACGGCGGGGACGGCGACGGCGAGGACGGCGTGGGTCACGCCATCGCCGAGGCGCTGCGCACCTTCACCGCCCAGATCGACGGCCGCCGCCACAAGATCACCCTGCCGGAGGGCCTGGCCTCCCTGGCCGGCCTCGGCTCGATGATGCAGTCGGGCATCGGGAACCTCGGCGACTCGCTCGGTGAGCTGGGCAGCAACGCCCGCCGTCGCGTCCAGCCGCTGCGCGGTTCCCGCCGCCGTGCGAAGAAGGCGGACGCCGCCCCCGAGGCCGGGGAGGGCCTCACCGCCGACGGCGCGCTGCTCGCCCCGATGCAGGCCATCGTCGTGCGGATGGGTGCCGAGCCCGGCACGCAGGTCACCGAGGGCGACGTCATCATCGTCCTCGAGGCCATGAAGATGGAGAAGTACATCCACGCCCCGGCGACCGGTGTGCTCACCTCCTTCGACGTCGAGATCGGGCAGAACGTCCCGGCCGGCACCCCGCTGCTGCACATCGACGCAGCAGACGCAGCAGACGCGACCGACGCAGCTGACACCACCGAGACCACCGAGGAGGCGTAGATGACCACGGCACAGTCCACCACCGTCGACTACGCGGCACTGACCGCCGCCGCCGACGAGAAGGCGAAGAAATTCCAGCACGCCAAGGGCAAGCTGACCGCCCGCGAGCGGATCGAGATGCTCTGTGACGAGGGATCCTTCGTCGAGCACGGCCGCTTCTTCGGCGGCGACCCGGCGTCCGGGTTCCTCGGCGCCGCCGTCGCCACCGGCTTCGGCACCGTCGGCGGCCGCCCCGTCGCCGTGTACTCCCAGGACTTCTCCGTCCGCGGCGGCACGCTCGGCAAGGTCGAGGGCGAGAAGATCACCGACCTCATCGAGCGCGCCGTCGAACAGGGCGTCCCGTGCTTCGCACTGCTCGATTCCGGCGGCGCCCGCATCCAGGAGGGCGTGGGTGGTCTGGCCATGTACGGCCGGATCTTCCGGGCGTCCTGCCGGGCCTCCGGGTTCATCCCGCAGATCTCCGTCATCCTCGGCCCCTGCGCCGGCGGCGCGGTGTACTCCCCGGCCATGACCGACTTCGTCGTCATGACCAAGGAGAACGCCCACATGTTCGTCACCGGTCCGGATGTCGTCCGGGCCGTGACCGGTGAGGAGATCAGCCTCGACGACCTCGGTGGCGCCGAGATGCACAACTCCGTCTCCGGTGTGGCGCACTACCTCGCCGAGGACGAGGAGGACGCGCTCGACTACGCCCGCAGCCTGCTCGACTACCTGCCGCAGAACTGCAACGCCGACCAGTCGACCTACTCCTACAAGCCCAGCGCCGAGGACATCGAGTCCGCGATGGGCGTCGGCGACATCATCCCCGCCGACCCGCGGATGCCCTACGACGTCGTCGACGTCATCGAGGCCCTCGTCGACCACGGCGAGTTCGTCGAGGTCCAGGAGCACTGGGCGAAGTCGATGGTCATCGGCTTCGCCTGCCTCGAGGGCACCCCGGTCGGCATCGTCGCCGACCAGCCGATGCACAACGCCGGCACCCTCGACGTCGAGTCCTCCGAGAAGACCGCCCGCTTCGTGCGCTGCTGCGACGCCTTCGGCCTGCCCGTCATCACCCTCGTCGACGTCCCCGGCTACCTGCCGGGCGCCGAACAGGAGCGGGCCGGCATCATCCGCCGCGGCGCGAAGGTCATCTACGCCTACGGCAACGCCACGGTCCCGATGATCACCGTCATCACCCGGAAGGCCTACGGCGGCGCCTACATCGTCATGGGTTCCAAGGGCATCGGCGCGGACTACGCCTACGCCTGGCCGAACGCGGAGATCGCCGTCATGGGCGCCGACGGCGCCGTGCAGATCCTCAACCGCCGCGACATCAAGGCTGCGCCGGAGGACGAGCAGGCCGCCGTGGCCAAGCAGCTCTCCGACGAATACGCCGCGAAGAACATCAACCCGAACTTCTCCGTCGAGATGGGTGAGCTCGACGGCATCGTCCAGCCGATCGACACCCGCGACACGATCGCCGCCGCCCTGCGCGCGCTGCGCACCAAGCACCGCGACCTCAACCGGTTCAAGTACCACTCCAACGGGCCCCTGTGACGGGTTCCGCGAGCGACACCCCCGACTCCTCCTCCCGTCACCGTTCCCCTGTAAAGGACACCAAGGTAACCATGCCCCACACCAGCTTCCTGTCCCGCCTGACCGCGGGCACCGACCATGTCGCGCTGCTCTTCGGCGGTCAGGCGACCCCGTGGATCCCCGCACTCGGTGAGATCGCCGATGACCCGGCGCTCGCCGCCGCCGCCCGGGACCTGCTGAGCGCCACCGACGCCCGCCTCGCGCCCGTCGCCGCCCAGGTCACCGCCGCCGCGGCCGGCCCGCTCACCCTCGAGCGCCTCACCGCCACCACCAGCGCGGACGCCGCCCTCTCGGTCCCCGGCATCACGCTGGCACAGTTCGCCCTGCTCACCGCGCTGAAGAACGCCGGTTTCGACGCCACCACGGCCGTCGCCGACGGTCGCGCGAGCGCCCTCGGCCACTCCCAGGGCGTGCTCGGCGCCGCACTGGTCACCGAGGGGGACGCCGCCCGCGTCCTCGCCGTCGCCCGGCTCATCGGTGCCGCCGCCTCCCGCGCGACCCGCAGCCTGGGTCTCGGCGGCGGGGCCGCCACCCCGATGCTCTCGGTCCGCGGCCTCGACCGCGCCACCCTCGACCGCGTCCTCGCCGAGGTGCGCGAGGAGGCCGGCGGTGCGTCCGGCAATGACGTGCAGGTCGCGATCCGCAACGGCCACCGTCGCTTCATCCTCTCCGGCACGCCGGAGGACCTCGGTGTGGTCGAGAAGACCATCAGCGTCCTCGGCGAGAAGGACGCCGCCGAGCTGGCCGCCAAGGCCCGCGGCGGTGCCCCGCTGAACCCGGTGATGGAGTACCTGGACGTCACCGTCCCGTTCCACCACACCCTCATGGAGGACGCCGTCGCCCAGGTCACCGCCTGGGCCCGCACCTGCGGCCTCGACGACCTCGCCGGGGTGGAGTCCCTGGCCCGTGCCGTGCTCACCGACCATGTCGACTGGGTCGGGGAGATCACCGCCGCCCATGACGCCGGCGCCGCCTGGTTCCTCGACCTCGGCCCCGGCCGGGTCGTCTCGAAGCTCTCCGCCGACCTCATCGAGGGCACCGGCGCCGGAGTCGCCGTCGCCGGCACCCTCACCGACGTGGACGCCCTCGCGGCGCCGGGGGAGGACCCGGCCCGCACCGTCGACTGGTCCGCCTTCGCCCCGCGCCTGCTGGATCTGCCGGGCGGCCGCTCGGTGGAGACCGCCTTCACCCGGCTGACCGGCCGGTCCCCGGTGCTGCTCGCCGGCATGACCCCGACCACCGTCGACCCGGAGATCGTCGCCGCCGCGGCGAACGCCGGGTACTGGGCCGAGATGGCCGGTGGCGGCCAGGTCACCGCCGAGGTCTTCGACCACAACCTCACCAAGCTCAAGAGCCTGCTCGAGCCGGGCCGGGCCGCCGAGTTCAACGCCATGTTCATGGACCGCTACCTGTGGAACCTCCACTTCGGCGGCCAGCGCGTGGTCTCCAAGGCCCGCGAGTCCGGTGCCCCGATCGACGGCGTGGTCATCTCCGCCGGCATCCCGGAGCCCGACGAGGCCCCGGAGCTCATCGCCTCGCTGCGCGCCTCCGGCTTCTCCCACATCGCCGTGAAGCCCGGCACCGTCGCGCAGATCCGCGCCGGCCTGGGCATCGCCCGCCAGATCGAGGACACCGGCGCCAGCCTCATCCTCCAGGTCGAGGACGGTCACGCCGGTGGCCACCACTCCTGGGAGAACCTCGACGACCTGCTCACCGCCACCTACGCGGAGATCCGCCGTCAGCCCAACGTCGTGCTGTGCGTCGGCGGCGGCATCGGCACCCCGGAGCGCGCCGCGGACTACCTGTCCGGTGACTGGTCGCGTGCCCTCGGCCTGCCCGCCATGCCGGTCGACGGCGTGATGGTCGGCACCGCCGCGATGACCGCGAAGGAGGCGAAGACCACCCCGGAGATCAAGCAGCTGCTGGTGGACACCCCCGGTGTCGCCGACGAGACCGGCGCCGCCCTCACCGCCCCCAACGGCGGCTGGATCGCCCCCGGTCACACCGCCGGCGGCGCTACCTCCGGCCTGTCGCACCTGCGTGCCGACATCCACGAGATCGACAACTCCGCCGCGAAGTGCATGCGGCTGATCCAGGAGATCGGGTCGAACCTCGAGGCCGTCAACGCCCGCCGCGACGAGATCATCGCCGCGCTGGACAAGACCGCCAAGCCCTACTTCGGTGAGCTGGAGGAGATGACCTACGCCCAGGTCGTCCGCCGTTTCGCCGACCTGTCCTTCCCCTGGGTCGACCCGTCCTGGCTGCAGCGCTTCCAGGAGCTGCTGCAGCGTGTCGAGGCGCGCCTCACCCCGGCCGAGTACGGCCCGGTCGAGACCCTCTTCCCGACGGTGGAGTCCGCCGAGGACCCGGCGGCCGCCATCGCCGCCCTCGTCGAGGCCTACCCCTCGGCCGAGGTCGACACGCTCACCCCGCTGGACACCGCCTGGTTCGTCGCGCTGTGCCGCAAGTACCCGAAGCCGATGGGCTTTGTCCCCGCCATCGACGAGGACCTGCTGAGCTGGTGGGGCAAGGACGGCCTGTGGCAGGCCCAGGACGACCGCTACACCGCCGACCAGGTGCGCATCATCCCGGGACCGGTCTCGGTCTCCGGCATCACCACCGTCGACGAGCCCGTCGCCTCCATCCTCGGCCGCTTCGAGGACGCCTGCCGGGAGCGCGTCGCCGGCTCCGGCCGCCACCACGTCGAGGACGCCCCGGTCGTGACCGCCTGGTCGCGCACCGCGGACGCCACGGATGTGGCCTCCTACCTGCAGGCCACCCCGTACATCTCCTGGACCGGGCACCTCATGGACAACCCCGCCCACGTCATCGACGCGGAGAAGTACGAGCTCATCATCGAGGAGCCTGCCGGGGACGCCGCTGCCGGCAGCCCGGTGAAGGTCACCATCGACCTGCACCTCGACACCGCCTGGGACGGCACCGCCGCCGGTGAGGGCGCCGACCGCGTCCACGCCGTGCGCCGCCTGCCGATCCCGCTGCTGCTGTCGGACTCCGTCACCACCGGCGCCCTGCCCGTCGTCGACGAGGAGCGCCTGCCGGCGACCATGTACGGTCTGCTCGCCGGCACCGCCGGTGTCGGCAACACGGCCGTCACCGGTGACGTCATCGACCGGATGCCCGCCCGGATCGACGGCTCCGAGTCCGCCGACGCCCCCTTCGGCCGGTTCAGCTACACCTACCACCTGACGTCCGCGCTCGGCGCCGAGCACGCCGGGGTCACCGGTGCCGCCCTCGGTGACCTCACCGGCCGCGGCGCCGGCGACCACCGCGCCACCATCGTGCCGGACGCCCTGCTCGGTACCTGCTGGCCGGCGATCTACGCCGCCCTGGGCTCGGCGAACGTCGACGACTTCCCGGTCATCGAGGGCCTGCTCAACGCGGTCCACCTCGACCACTCGGCCGCCCTCGAGGTGTCCGCCGAGGACCTCGCCGCCCGCGCCGCCGCCGCCGAGAAGGCGGGGAAGCCGGGCCTGGCGGTCGAGATCACCAGCTGGGCCGCCGGTATCGAGGAATCCTCCTCCGGCCGCGTCGTCACCGTCCACCACGAGATGCGGGACGCCGACGGCACCTACCTGGGTATCCAGACCGAGCGCTTCGCCATCCGCGGTCGCGCCTTCGGCACCACCCCGCCGGCCGACCCGGCACCCGCCGGCGGCATCGCCGCGGCCGTCGACGGCGGTATCACCGACACCCCGCGCTCCACCCTGCTGCGCACCCGGGTGAACGCCCCGGCCGAGATGACCCCGTTCGCCTGGGTCTCCGGTGACTTCAACCCGATCCACACCAGCCATGTCGCCGCCCGCGTCGCCGGACTGCAGGCACCGCTGGTCCACGGCATGTGGCTGTCGGCCACCGCCCAGCACGCCGCGTCCGCGGCCGGTGCCGGGCACACCATCCTCGGCTGGACCTACCGCATGTTCGGGCTCGTCCAGCTCGGCGACCCGGTGGACATCCAGGTCGAGCGCGCCGGCCGGGTCGCCGGCGGCGGTCTGCTGCTGGAGGTCACCTGCCGCATCGGCGACGAGCTGGTCTCCCAGGGCACCGCCGTCACCGCTGCCCCGGTCACCGCCTACGTCTACCCCGGCCAGGGCATCCAGGCCAAGGGCATGGGCCTCGACGAGCGTGCCGCCTCGAAGGCGACCGCCGAGGTCTGGGAGCGGGCCGATGCCCACACCCGTGCGGCACTGGACTTCTCCATCCTCACCGTCGTGCGCGACAACCCCACCTCCCTGACGGCCAAGGGTGTGACCTACCACCACCCGGACGGCGTCCTGTACCTCACCCAGTTCACCCAGGTGGCGCTGGCTACCCTGGCGCTCGCCCAGACCGCGCGGCTGCGTGAGGCCGATGCCCTGGTCTCCGACGCCTACTACGCCGGCCACTCGCTCGGTGAGTACACCGCCCTGTCCGCCTACGCCGGGACCATCGACCTGGAGACCGTGCTGGAGGTCGTCTTCCACCGCGGTTCCACGATGCACCACCTCATCCCGCGCGACGAGAACGGCCGCTCCGACTACCGGATGGGTGCCCTGCGCCCCAACCAGTTCGGTGTCGACGACGACCACGTCGTCGAGTACGTCAACTCCGTCGCCGAGGCCTCCGGCGAGTTCCTGGAGATCGTGAACTTCAACCTCGCCGGTGAGCAGTACTCCATCGCCGGCACCGTCGCCGGCCTCGCCGCCCTGGAGAAGGACGCGAAGAAGCGCACCGCCGACTTCGGTGGCAAGGGTTCGTTCATGATGGTCCCGGGCATCGACGTGCCCTTCCACTCCCGCGTCCTGCACCCCGGTGTGCCGGACTTCCGGGAGAAGCTCGACGACCTGCTGCCCGCGCGCATCAACCACGAGATGCTCATCGGCCGCTACATCCCGAACCTCGTCGCCCGGCCCTTCGAGCTGAGCCGTGAGTTCGTGTCCTCGATCCTCGACGTCGTCCCCTCCGAGCCGGCCCAGGCCCTGCTCGACAACTGGGACGCCGCCACCGCCGACGACGCCGCCGTCGCGACGACCGCCCGGACGCTGTTCATCGAGCTGCTGTGCTGGCAGTTCGCCTCCCCGGTCCGCTGGATCGAGACCCAGGACCTGCTGTTCGCCCCCGACCGCCTCGACGTCGACGAGGTCGTCGAGGTCGGCCTCGGCGCCTCGCCGACGCTGGCCAACCTGGCGACCAAGACCCTGAAGCTGCCGCGCTTCACCGCCGCCGACGTCGCCGTGCGCAACGTCCAGCGCGACGAGAAGCTCGTGTACCACGAGGACGTCCAGACCATCGAGGCCCCGGCCGACGAGACCGTCGCCGAGCCGACCGCCGTGCCGGTCGGCGACCAGGCCGTCGCCGAGGCCGAGGCGGACACCTCCGCCCCGTCCTCCTCGGTCCCCGAGCCGGTGCAGGAGCCGGTCCCGACCGCCGCCGCGCAGACCGTCCACGCGCCGGCCGGCTCGGTCGAGCGCCCCGCCGACCTGCCGTACCACGCCTCCGACGCGATCAAGACGCTGCTGGCCTACGCCAACAAGCTGCGCCCGGAGCAGATCGGCGGCGCCGACACCACCGGAACCCTCACCAACGGGGTGTCCTCGCGGCTGAACCAGCTGCTCATGGACATCTCCGCCGAGCTGGGCCTGTCCAGCGTCGAGGGTGCCGCCGAGGCCGACGTCGACACACTCTCCGTCACCGTCGACGCCGCCGCCCACAACTACTCCGCCTTCGGGCCGGTGCTGGGCGAGGCCGTCAAGGACCGGCTGCGCAAGCTGTTCGGCGCCGCCGGGGCGAAGGCCTCCGCCATCGCCGAGCGCGTCACCGGCACCTGGGAGCTCGGCCCCGGCTGGGTCGACCACACCACCGCGCAGATCCTGCTGGGATCCCGCGACGGGGCGTCCTCCCGCGGCGGCGACCTGGCCACCCTGCCGACCGCCGCCACCTCCATGGCCGACGTCACCGCCCTCATCGACGAGGCCGTCGCCCAGGTCGGTGCCGCCCACGGCATCCCGGTCGCCATGCCGGCCGCCGGTGGCGCCGCCGGCGGCGGCACCGTGGACTCCGCCGCCCTCGACGCCTTCGCGTCCGAGGTCACCGGCGACGAGGGTGTGCTCGCCAACCTGGCCCGCCACCTGCTCCACGACCTCGACCTCGACGTCCCCGAGGCCACCCCGTTCACCGACCCGGAGGCCGAGGAGAACGCCACGGTCATCCAGGCCGTCAGCGAGGAACTCGGCTCGAACTGGCCGCAGCTGGTCGCCCCGGTCTTCGACCCGGCACGCGCCGTCCTCGTCGACGACCGGTGGGCCACCGCCCGCGAGGACATCGCCCGCATCGCCAACGGTGAGGAACTGGCCGGGACCGTCACCTTCGCCGGCACCGGCGAGACCGTCGCGAAGCACGCCGAGTTCCGCGCCGCGCACGCCGACGCGGCCGGCGACACGTCCCTGGCCGCCCGCTTCCGCGCCATCGCCGAGGAGGCACGCGACACGACCCCGGGCCGGTTCGACGGCCAGGTCGCCGTCGTCACCGGCGTCACGCCCGCCTCCATCGCCGGCGGTGTGGTCGGCGACCTGCTCGCCGAGGGTGCCACGGTCGTCATGACCGCCTCCCGCATCAGCGCCGCCCGGCTGGCCTTCGTCAAGCAGCTCTACCGCGAGCGCGCGTCCGCCGCCGCACAGATCTGGCTCGTGCCCGCCAACCTCTCCTCCTACCGCGACATCGACGCGCTGGTGGAGTGGATCGGCACCGAGCAGACCGAGACCGTCGGCTCCGAGAAGAAGCAGATCAAGCCCGCCCTCGTGCCGGACCTGTTCCTGCCCTTCGCCGCCCCGTCCGTCACCGGCACCGTCGAGGACGCCGGCGCGAACGCCGAGACCCAGGCCCGCCTGCTGCTGTGGAGCGTGGAGCGGTCCTTCACCGCCCTGTCCCGCATCGGCCACGAGGCCGACCTCGCCCACCGCCTGCACGTCGTGCTGCCCGGCTCCCCGAACCGCGGCACCTTCGGCGGCGACGGCGCCTACGGCGAGGCCAAGGCCGCCTTCGACGCCATCTGCAACAAGTGGCACAACGAGCCCTGGGGCGGTGCCGGCGGACGCGTCACCATCGCGCACCCGCGCATCGGCTGGGTCTCCGGCACCGGTCTGATGGGCGGCAACGACCCGCTCGTCGGCGCCGCCACCGAGGCCGGCGTGCACGTCTGGACCCCGGCGGAGATCGCCGGCGAGCTCGTCGACCTGTGCTCCGCGCAGACCCGGGACAAGGCGCTGGCCGGCCCGGTCGACGCCGACCTCACCGGCGGACTCGGCGCCATCGACCTGCCCGCCCTGCGGGAGAAGGCCCTCGCCGACGCCGCCGCCACCGACGGCACCACCGGTGCCGCCGCGGCGTCCGGCACGGCCCCGGTCACCGTCGACGCCCTGCCGAACCCGGTGCGCGTCAGCCAGCCGGTCGCCGGCGCCGACGCCTCCGGTGACAGGTGGGGCACCGTCACCCAGTCCCTCGAGGACATGGTCGTCATCGTCGGCCTCGGCGAGATCAGTGCCTGGGGCTCCGGGCGCACCCGCTTCGAGGCCGAGTACGGCATCCGCTCCGACGGCTCGGTCGACCTGACCGCCGCCGGCGTGCTCGAACTCGCCTGGATGACCGGCCTGCTGACCTGGAAGGACACCCCCGTCGCCGGCTGGTACAACACCGACGGTGACATCGTCCCCGAAGAGGAGATCTTCACCCGCTACCGCGACGAGGTCGCCGCCCGCGCCGGCGTGCGCACCTTCGTCGACGACAACGCGCTCGAGGACCTCCACACCCCGCAGGAGGTCGAGATCTTCCTCGACCGCGAGGTCACCTTCGCCGTCGACTCCGCCGAGGACGCCGCCTCCTTCGTCGACAACGACCCGGCGTTCACCCGCGCCACGCAGGACGAGGAGACCGGCGAATGGTCCGTCACCCGGCTGCCGGGCGCCCGCACCCGGGTGCCGCGCCGCGCGACGCTGGCCCGCAAGGTCGGCGGCCAGTTCCCGACCGACTTCGACCCGCAGCGCTGGGGCATCCCGGCCGCCATGGTCGAGGCCGTGGACCGCATCGCGATCTGGAACCTCGTCACCGCGGTGGACGCCTACCTCTCCGCCGGCTTCACCCCGGCCGAGATCCTGCAGTACGTCCACCCGGCCGACGTCGCCATGACCCAGGGCACCGGCTTCGGCGGGATGAGCTCCATGCGCAAGCTCTTCCTCGACCGCTTCCTCGAGGAGGACATCCCGTCCGACATCCTCCAGGAGACGCTGCCCAACGTCGTCGCCGCCCACACCATGCAGTCCTACGTCGGCGGCTACGGTGCGATGATCCACCCGGTCGGCGCCTGCGCCACCGCCGCGGTCTCCGTCGAGGAGGGCGTGGACAAGATCCACTGCGGTAAGGCCGACTTCGTCGTCGCCGGCGCCACCGACGACATCTCGGTGGAGTCCATCACCGGCTTCGCCAACATGAACGCCACCGCGGACTCCGACAAGATGGCGGGCAAGGGCCTCAACGAGCGCTTCTACTCCCGGGCCAACGACCGCCGCCGCGGCGGCTTCGTCGAGGCCCAGGGTGGCGGCACCATCCTGCTGGCCCGCGGCTCCGTCGCCGCGAAGATGGGTCTGCCGGTGCAGTCCGTGGTCGGTTTCGCCGCCTCCTACGCCGACGGTGCGCACACCTCCATCCCCGCCCCGGGCATGGGTGCGCTGGCCGCCGGCCGCGGTGGGACGGACTCCCGTCTGGCCCGCACCCTGGCGACGCTGGGTGTCAGCGCCGACGACATCGCCGTCGTCTCCAAGCACGACACCTCCACCAACGCCAACGACCCGAACGAGTCGAAGCTGCACACCCGCCTGGCCCGCGCGCTGGAACGCACGAAGGGCAACCCGCTCTACGTCGTGTCCCAGAAGACGCTCACCGGCCACGCCAAGGGTGGCGCCGCGGTCTTCCAGACCGCCGGGCTCGGCGACATGTTCCGCACCGCGCGGATCCCCGCCAACCGGTCGCTGGACTGTGTGGACCCGGAGATGGCGGCCTCGCCGGACCTGGTGTGGCTGCGCGAGCCGATGCAGCTGCACCGCACGGTGAAGGCCGGTCTGCTCACCTCGCTGGGCTTCGGTCACGTCTCCGCGCTGCTCGCCCTGGTCCACCCGGAGGCGTTCCGGGTCGCCGTGGCGTCCCAGCTCGGTGAGGACGCCGCCGCGCAGTGGGTCGAGCGGGCGTCCGCACGGCTGCGTGCCGGTGTGCGCCGCCGCGAGGCGGGCATGCTCGGCCACAAGGCACTGTTCGAGGAGATCGACCACCGACGGTTCGCCGACGGTGTGGACATCGACGAGGTCGAGCCGGCGATGCTGCTCGACCCGGCGACCCGCGCCGGTGAGGACGGACTGTTCCGGTGACTGACCCGGTGAACGACCCGCTGAGTGTGCGTGGTCCGGTGGACCCGGTGGATCCGGTGCCGTCGCGGCCGTTCACGCTGGGCGTGGGCGTGGATGTCGTAGACATCCCGTCCTTCGCCGAGCAGCTGGAGCTGCCCGGGTCGAAGTTCGCGTCGTCCTTCACCGGGGCGGAGCGGCGGGAGTGCCGGAGGCTGGCTGAAACCAGTGGACACCTCGCGCAGCACCTGGCGGCCCGGTGGGCGGCGAAGGAGGCCTTCTACAAGGCCTGGACCCTCGCCGACGCCGGGGACGAGATCCCGGGTGCACAGATGGACTGGTCACAGATCGAGGTGGTCAAGGACCGCTGGGGTCGGCCGTTCATCCGGCTGGCTCCGGCGCTGGAGGCCCGGGTCGCAGGGGCACTGGCCAACCGGTTCGGTGCCGCCGGTCATGCGGTGTGGCACCTGAGCCTGTCGCACGACGGGCCGGTGGCCCAGGCCTTCGTGGTCGGGGAGTGGCGGCTGGACTGACGCCGACGGCGTCCCGCCGGCCGCCCCGGATGTCCGCGGAACGAACCGACAGGTCGACGGCCCGGCCCCATGTCGAGATCACGAACCGGCAGGTCGAAAAATCCGCCCCGGAGCAGCACCTGGGTTCGTTCCACCGACCTCCCCGGGAAGTACACCTAGGACAGTGTGATGACCGGGGGCTGCCGGTCCTTCGCCGGCCGGTTGGAGAGTCCGCGCAATCCGCTGCCGACGAGCCCGCCGGCGAACGCTGCGACGGCTGTCGTCCACACGGGCCATCCGGTGAAGAACCCGATGATTCCCAGCACGACCAGCATCGTGACGGTGAAGACGGTGAAGGACGACAGCCAGCTCCGGTCGTGCTCCCGTCGGGACGCCTGGATGCGCGTGACCAGGGTGGGGTGTGCGGGGGAGGCGGTCGACAGGGCGTCCTGCACCATGACCGCCGTCCGGTACTGGTGGTCGGCGACCTGTGGAAGGGGGAGGATGATCCCGGTGAAGTACCGGGGGTTCACCGTCGCGGTCGTGTCGCCGGTGGCGGGGTCGGTGCTGAAACGCACGGTGACCGGTGCTGCCAGCGAACCGGCAGCGGACCGTCCGGCACATCGTGGGTTTCCGTCGGGGAGGTGTCAGCCGCGACGCCGACACTGGGGGCCGTCACCGAGAACGACCCCCAAACGACCCCCATCAGAGAGGACCCGACCCGTGCCCCGCCATCTCCGCAACCGTTTCCGCCGACCCGCCCGCCCGGTGAGTTCCCCTGCCGGGTCCCGTCCTGTTGTCGCCCCTGTCCACCGCAGCATGTTCGTCGCCGAGCCGGTGGCGACCGGCCGGTGGCGCAGCGTCCGGCGTCCCGTATAGCCGGCGCGCTCCTGTCCGCCGGGGGAGATAGGGTGCGTACCACCCGGAGCGCCGAAGGGTTCGGCGCAGTGGGGGAGGAGAACCCCGATGCTCACCGAGAAGCACCCGTGGTCCAGGGGAGACATGGACAGGTACGGCCGCTCGATCCGTGACGGGACGGAGTTCGACAGGGAACTGGCGACTGACATCAGGGCCTGGCATTTCCACCTGCTCGACGAGGTCAAGGGAATCCTGGAGTCTGCCCTGTCCGGAGCGGATATCGGGTACTTCAGCATCACCAAGCGGGTGAAGACGGAGATCTCGACCCGGCAGAAGCTGCAGCGGCAGTCCATGAAGCTGTCGCAGATGCAGGACTTCGCGGGTGCGCGGGTCACGCTGCGCGGTGGACTCCGCGAACAGGCGGACGCCGTCGCCGCAGTGGTGGAGGCATTCGAAAAGGCCGGCGCGAGAAGTGTCAGGGTGAAGGAGATCCTCGACGTGCCGCACAGCGGATACCGGGCGGTCCACCTGCATGTCACGGCGGAGGCAGGACGCACCGAGGTGCAGCTCCGGACCGAGACACAGGCACAGTGGGCCAACGCCTATGAGCTGCTCGCCGACCTCACCGGCCGGGAGGTGCGGTACGGGGAGAACTCGCTGAGTGGGCCGATGGCGGGCGTCGTCACCTGGATGCAGATGACCTCGGACTCGACGTATGAATGGGAAAAGTCGGTCCAGGTTTGGGAGGACGCTCAGCGTGAGTCCGTGGTACCGGTCGACCCCGGGCTCCAGGTGTTCGGCGGGGTGAAGGCTTACCGGGAATTCATCGTGAGGCACAGAAACGCCCTGGTAGACTTGCTGTCCTATGCGGAAGACCACTTCCGGAGACTGAAGGAGGCACAGCGATGACTGTGACTGACCTGGTGTACGTCATGGAGTACCGGCGCAGTAACGGTGCACTGTCGGTCGAGGAGTTCGGGGAACCACGGGAGGCGATCCAGCGCCAGTTCGAGCTGGAGGACGAGCACCGGGGAGACGATGATGTGGAGGTCGCCACGATCAGCGCCGAGAACCTCGACGCCGTCAAGCGGACCCACAGCCGCTACTTCGCCGGAAGAAACCGCGACATCCAGGCTGTCTCCCACGTGAAGTAGGCATCCGGCAGGGGGAGCACTCCTCAGTACACCGTCCCCATCGCCTCCCGCACCCGGGCCAGCGTGGCGTCCGCGACCTCGTTGGCCCGGGCGTTGCCCTCCCGCAGCACCGACAGCAGGTACCCCGGATCGGCGATGAGCTCCGCGCGCCGCGCACGGTGCCCCGCCAGACCGTCGTTGACCGCCTCGGTCACCACCCGCTTCAGCTCCCCGGCACCGGCGTCCCCGATGCTCTCCGCGATCTCCGCGGCGGGGCGTCCGGTGAACTCCGCCGCGATCGTCAGCAGGTTCGCCACCTCGGGACGCCGCTCCGGGTCGAAGGTGATCCGCCGCTCCCCGTCGGTCACGGCCTTCCGGAAGATCTTCGCCGTCTCGTCGGCGGTCGCGCCCAGCGGCACCGTGTTGCCCCGCGACTTGCTCATCTTCCGCCCGTCGGTGCCGGTGATCATCGGCGAGGAGGTCAGCAACGCCTCCGGCTCGGTGAAGACCTGCTCCCCGCCGGCGTACCGCTCGTTGAACCGGCGGGCGATGACCCGCGCCTGCTCGATGTGCGGCAGCTGGTCCTGACCCACCGGCACCACATTGCCGTGGCAGAACAGGATGTCGCAGGCCTGGTGCACCGGGTAGGTCAGCAGCAGCCCGGACATCGGCCGACCGTTCTTCGCCATGCTCGCCGCGAGCTCGTCCTTCACCGTCGGATTGCGGTGCAGCTCCGCCTCGGTGACCAACGACAGGAACGGCAGCATCAGCTGGTTCGCCGCCGGCACCGCGGAGTGGGCGAACACGGTGCTGCGCGCCGGGTCGATCCCGGCGGCGAGATAGTCGGCCAGCAGTCCGAGGACATTGCCGCGGATGTCGCCGAGTGCGTCGCGGTCGGTGATGACCTGGTAGTCGGCGATGAGCAGGAAGGTCTCCACACCCTTGTCCTGCAGCTCCACCCGGTTGCGGACGGTCCCCAGGTAGTGGCCGATGTGCAGTGGTCCGGTGGGCCGGTCGCCGGTGAGGACGCGCAGCTGCGCCCGCTCGGCGGCGACCGCCGGATCGGTGGAGTCCGGGTGGTCGATGAGGTTCCGGAGCCGGTCACTGCGCCGGCGTGCGGTGGCCAGGGAGGAGGTGTTCGTCATGGTGGGTCTTCTTTCGTCGTGGGGCCGCCCGCCCCGACGAGTCGCGCCCACCGGAAAAGAAGAGGGACGCCGCCTCGCGGGGAGGCGGCGTCCGGTATCTGGGTTCAGGTCATCCGGCGGCTGCCTCTAGGACAGCCACCACCATGCGCGATGCGCGACAGGGGATCCGGATGAACTCACGGTGACGAGTGTAGACCTACTCCTCCCCGTCGGTGACGAGGGCCGGCTCGGCGACCGGCGGGGCGGGCGGGGTAAGCCGCGACTTCGTGTCCGTGTCCGTCGAGGCGGTGAGGAACGACAGGTGCGACTCGTAGCGGTCGATGATGTCGTCGACGACCTGCTGGGCGGTCAGACCCATGAGGTCGTAGCCCTGCGTCCCGGTCTGGTCGAAGACCTCCATCCGGTAGTAGGTCTCCTCGGGCTGGGCCCGTCGCCCGCCGAACGACGGCACCGGGGTGGCGACCGGGGCCACGAGATACTGGAAACCCCGGTGGTGTTCCAGTGCGACCAGCAGGGTGTGGGTCGGCAGCCCCGTGGCGGCGTCCTGCCCCTCGGTGAGGGAGGTCTCGTAGCCGAGCCGGGTGAACTCGCGGTGTACCTCCGCCATCGCCGGGCCGACGGTCTCCTCGGCGAACCGGCGGGCCTCCGCGGCGTCCGGGTAATGGCGCATCCCCGCCAGCCGCTGCCGCCAGGTGCGTTCCCGGCCGCCGCCGGCGCCGCGCCGGGGTGCGACGGTGCCGTCCATCTGCACCCGTTCCATGCGCAGCGCCTTCGAGAAGGACGCCATGACGAGGTAGGCGATCACCGTGACCGGCAGCGCGAAGATGAGGGTGGCGTGCTCCATCGTGGAGACGCCGCCGGCGATGAGCATGGCGACGGTGAGCACCGCGGTGACCAGCGCCCAGAAGATGCGCAGCCACTTCGGCCCGTCCTGGGAGGGGTCGGGGATGGAGGCGGAGAAGGTGCTCATCACCATCGCCCCCGAGTTCGCGCTGGTCAGGTAGAACAGCAGGCCGGACAGGGTCGCCAGGCCGATGATGAACGTCGCGCCGGGGAACATCTCGAGCAGTGAGTACCAGCCCTGCTCCGGCGAATCCATCGCCTCCTCGGCGAAGGAGGTGTTGCCGTGCAGGACCTCGTACATCGCCGAGTTGCCGAACGTCGTGACGATGAGGAAGTCGCAGATGACGGGGACGGTGATGGCGGCGATGATGAACTCGCGCAGCGTCCGGCCGCGGGAGATGCGGGCGAGGAAGACGCCGACGAACGGCCCCCAGGCCAGCCAGAAGGCCCAGAAGAACAGGGTCCAGCCGCCCATCCACTCGGCACCGTCGGGCTGGTAGCCCATGGTCTCCATCGTGCGTTCCGGCAGGGTGTTCACGAACCGGCCGACATTGGCGACCATCGTGTTGAGCAGGAAGGACGTCTTCCCGGCGATGATGATGTAGAGGATCATCGCGCCGGCGACCCACAGGTTCATCTCGGAGATGAGGCGGATGCCCTTGTCCACCCCGGAGGTGCAGGCGGCGACGGTGATGACCACGGCGACGGCGACGAGCGCGATCTGCAGGCCGAGGCCGTCGGGCAGGCCGAACAGTTTCGAGAAGCCGACGGACAGCAGCACCACGCCGATACCCATCGAGGTGGCGACACCCATGACGGTGCCGACGAGGGTGACGATGTCGATGGTGTGGCCGGTGCGGCCGCGGACCCGCCTGCCCAGCAGCGGGTACAGGGCGGCGCGGATCGACAGCGGCATGCCCCAGCGGAAGGCGAAGTAGCCCATCGCCGCGCCGAGCAGCGAGTACATCGCCCAGCCGCTGATGCCGTAGTGGAACATGGTCCAGACGACGGCGTCGCGGGTGGCTTCCGCGGATTCGGGGTCGGCGTCCGCCGGGGTCATGTACTGGGTGATCGGTCCGGTGACCGAGTAGAAGAGCATGTCGATGCCCACCCCGGCGGCGAAGAGCATCGAGACCCAGGTGAACAGGCTGTAGGAGGGGCGGGAGTGGTCCGGGCCGAGCCGGACGCGGCCGGTGCGGGACAGGGCGACCCACAGCACGAAGACGATGACGACTGCGACGGTCAGGACGTAGTACCAGCCGAATCCGGAGGCGATGAAGTCGACGATCGAGGCCATGACGTCGGAGGCGTTGTCCGGGGTGATGATCGCCCACAGTGAGAAGGCGAGGATCACCGCCGCACTGATGACCAGGACGATCCAGTTGACCTTGTGGTCGGCGAGTTCGTCGGCGCCGCGGGAGAGTTCCTCGGAGGAGACGGGTGGGCGGTTGTCGTGCTGCCGCTGTTCCCGTGGGGTCCGGGTGCTGCCGCCGAGTTCGGCGCGGTCGGGTGTTCCGGCGGCGCTGATGATGTCGTCTGTGTCGTCGTGTCTGCTCACACACTCTCCCTGCGTCTGTTCAGTTGAATAACCAGATAAGGTGCTTCGCGATAAGCGAACCTTTTGACTGTAGGAAAATATGTGACGTTTATCAATCTGCCGTCAGTCGGAGTCGGGCGTCACAGTCGCTTCCGGACGCCGCGGGATGCCGCCGGGATGGTGCGGGAACGACTGCAGGGCGACCCGGGCCGGTGAGGCCGGGTCGCCCTGCGGGTGCGGCGGGGGCTGGTGTGTCCCCTACTTCCGTGCGTGGTTGATCTGCACGTGCTTGGTGCGCGAGTAGTCCTGCAGCGCGTAGAGGGAGAGGTCACGACCGTAGCCGGAACCCTTGAACCCGCCCCACGGGACATCGTTGGCCAGCACGAGGTGGCAGTTGACCCACACGGTGCCGGCGTCGATCTTCCGGGGCAGGTCGATGGCCCGGGCGGCGTCCGTCGTCCAGATTGAGGCGGAGAGGCCGTAGGGGGTCTCATTGGCCCGCCGGACCGCCTCGTCCTCGGTGCTGAAGGTCTCGACGGTGACGACCGGCCCGAAGATCTCCTCGGACGCGGCGGCCGTCCCCGGCTGCACACCGGACAGGACGGTGGGTGCCACGAAGTAGCCGGCGCCCTCGACGGCCCCGCCACCGACGGCGACGGTGGCACCCTCGGCGACTGCCGTGTCGATCGCGGCGACGACCCGGTCGAAGTGGCCCTGGGAGACCAGCGGACCGATCTCGACGTCCTCACCGGCGGCGGGGTCCCCGACGATGAAGCTGGAGACCTGCTCCACCAGGAGCTTCGTGAACTCCTCGGCGACGGATTCGTGGACGAGCACCCGGGTGCCGGCGCCGCACTCCTGGCCGGAGTTCCAGTAGCCCGCCTCACGGACGCCCTCCGCGGCGGCGGCGAGGTCGGCGTCGGAGAAGATGACGACGGGCGCCTTGCCGCCGAGCTCCAGGTGGACGCGCTTGAGGGAGTCCCCGGCGGCGGTGGCGACGGCCTGGCCGCTGCCGACACTGCCGGTCAGTGCGACCATCGCGACGTCGGGGTGTTCGGAGAGCCGGTTGCCGACCACGGAACCGCGTCCGGTGACGACGTTCATCACACCGGCGGGCAGCAGGTCCCCGACGATCTCCATGAACTTCAGCATGCTCAGCGGCGTCTGCTCGGACGGCTTGAGGACCAGCGTGTTGCCGGCGGCAAGGATCGGGGCGATCTTCCATGCCGCCATGAGCAGCGGGTAGTTCCACGGCACGATCGCACCGATGACGCCCAGCGGCTCCCGCAGGATGATCGAGGTGTGGTCGGCGACGTAGTCACCGGCGCCCTGCTCGGTGAAGGCGCGGGCGGCGCCGGCGGAGAACCGGAAGATGTCGGCGGTACCGGCGACATCGTCGTCGGCGACCATCGCCGGCTTGCCGCCGTTCGCGGACTCGATGCGGGACAGCTCGGCGGCGTGCTTCTCCACCCGCTCGGCGATGTGGAACAGCAGGTCGGCGCGGTCCTTCGGTGTGGTCTCGCGCCAGGCGGGCAGGGCGGCGGACGCGGCGGCGACCGCGGTGTCCACCTCGTCGACGGTGCCGCGCGCCACGCGGGCGAGTTCGTCGCCGGTGGCGGGGTTGACCACGGCGACGGTCTCGTCGGAGGCCGGGGCGCGGAAGGCGCCGTCGATGTAGTGCTGCAGGGTGGGCAGCTCACCGGCGGGGAGCAGGGTCTCGTCGGTGCGACGGATCTGGTTCACGGGATTCTCCTATTCTGCGAGTCGGGCGATGGCGGCACCGATGGCGGCGTCCGCTTCGGCGGAGACGTCGGCCATCGGCCGGCGCGGGACGCCTGCGGGCACACCCTGGTGGCGGAGACCGGACTTCACCGCGGAGATGAAGGACGGCTGGGTGATCATCGTGTCGATGACCGGGTAGACCCGGTTCCACGGATCGAGGGCCTCGACGAGCTTTCCTTCGCCGATGAGGCGGGCGACCTCGACGATCTCGGCGGGGACGACGTTGGCCGCGCCGGCCATGACGCCGGCCGCACCCTCGGCGAGGGCACTGTAGATGTAGGAGTCCCAGCCGATGAAGGTGCCGAGCCTGTCACCGTGGTGGTGGATGAGCTGGAGGGCCTGCTCCCAGTCGGCGCTCGAGTCCTTGATGTAGCGGATGTTCTCGAACTCGTCGGCGAGGGAACCGGCGACGTCGGCGGAGAGGTTCACGCCGGTCGCGCCGGGGATGTTGTAGAGCATGACGGGCAGCTCGACGTGGGAGGTGACCTCGCGGATGTAGTCGAGGGTCTCGGCGAGGGTCAGCGGCTCGTAGTAGGGGGTGACGAGCATGAGGACGTCGGCGCCGGACTTCTCGGCGGCCTTCGAGAAACGGATGGCCTGGGCGGTGGTCGTGGCGCCGGTCTGGGCGATGACCGGGACGCGGCCGCCGACGTGTCCGGTGACCGTGTCGACGAGCAGCAGTCGCTCATCGTCGGTCATCATGGCGAATTCGCCGGTGGAGCCGCCCGCGACGACACCGTCCACGCCGTTGTCGACGGACCGGTCGATGACGGTCTTGAGCAGGTTGACGTCGATGTTCTCGTCGGCGTCGAACGGGGTGGACAGGGCGGTGAGGACGCCGTGCAGGTCGGCGGGGTTCTTCAGGGTCATGTCGGGTCTCCTCAGTTGGTTGCGGGGGCGGGGGCCTCGGTGGCTGCACCGGCGGAGTCGGCGGCTCCGGCGGTGTCGGGTGCGGCGGTGCCGGGCTGCAGCCAGCCGTCGGCACCGAACGGGACGCCGTCGGTGACGCCCACGGCGCCGGTGTTGCGGTACTGGGATTCGGTGGCCAGGATGCTCGCCGCACGCTGGGCGGCGGTGAAGGCGGAGGTGATGGCGGTCTCGGTGTAGAGGCTGCCCAGGTAGTCGCCGGCGAGGAAGACGCGGTCCTCCGGGGTCATCAGTTCGTTCTGGATCTTCGCCCGGCCGGGGAAGCAGTAGGGGGCGCCCAGCGGCCAGCGCTGGATGTGGCTCTCGGTGACGATGTCGGAGAAGCCGGGGAGCACCTCGTCGAGGTCGCGGTGGTAGATCTCGGTGATCTCCTCGTCGCTGAGCGGCAGCAGCCGGTCGGCCAGGCTGGCGGGGGAGAAGACCATGATGGATCCGCCGGGGCCGCGCCGGTCGGACAGGCCGTGGACGACGTTGCCCTGGTTGAGCACGATGTTGAAGGAGCGCTTCGGGGTGGCGATGCCGTAGGCGGAGTCCCAGACCTTCGGGGTGGTCTCGTTGGTGAGGAAGGCGGCGGAGACGTAGGCGCCGTACTGCACCTTGGACAGGGCGTCCCGCAGGGAGGGGCGCAGGTCGACGCCGATGCGGTGGGAGATCGGTGCCGGGGTGGCCATGACGGCGGTGCGTGCCTTGACCTCGTGATCGACCCCGTCCTTGCGGTAACGGACCACGACGTGGTCCCCGTGCTGGGTGAGTTCCTGCACGTCGGCCTCGGTGATGATGCGGCCCTGCTGGGCGGCGGCGAGGTTCTCGGTGAGGGTGGAGGGGCCACCGGCGATGGACCGGTTGAGACCCTGGCCGATGTTCCAGACGAGGCTGAAGTAGCCGATGCCGGCGCCGGCGGAGATCTGCTCGGGGTCACCGGCGGACCGGGTGACGGTCGGGGTGAACAGTGCCTCGGCCTCCGGGGAGATGTTCCCGAGGTAGTCGGCGAAGGAGCGGTCGTTCTCGAAGTCGTAGATGCGCTGCTGGCGGGATTCGCCGCTCTCGCCGGGACGCCGGCGGGTGGCGGCGGCGTACCGCATGACGTCCAGGCTCACCCGTGCGCCGGAGGTGAACATGCCGATCCGGTCCTTGAGCTTCAGCGGGACGCGCAGCGGGTAGGTCTGGGCGGGTCCGTCGAGCAGCAGTTTGCCGTTCATCTGCAGGGCGGCGAGGTTGCCGGGCACGTCGACGAAGCGGGTGCCGGATTCGCGGAGCAGTTCGTCGGTGGAGCTGCCGGGGCCGCTGAAGACGTGCCCGCCCCAGTTGAGGAAGAACGGGCCCCGCTTCTCGGAGCGGATGCGTCCGCCGATGCGGGGGGATGATTCGAGGACGAGAGTGTCCCAGTTCCGGAGGCGCCAGGCCGCCGAGAGACCGGCGAGACCTCCTCCGATGATGACTGCGTCCTTCATGTCCGTCGTGTCCGTCATGGGACTTCTCCTTCGTGGAGCGGGGATAGGGGGCCAGTGGACCGTGCGGTGTGCTGTGACACCGGACACTGCCTGCTGTTGTGTCCGCCACAGTAATATGTGATCACAGATCACACAAGCCTTGGGAATGAAAAATACCCGCAGGTACTGTGACCTGCGGGTATTTCAGGACCGTCGGGACGGGGAGACGGTCAGGTGATCGTCAGTCGGTGCTGAAGGACGTCCGGATCCGTTCCATCGCCTCATCGAGCGAGGCCGTTGAAACGGTGGCGGCGGCGTCTCCGTCACCGTTGCGGGCGGCGGCGACCAGCTCGCGCTGCCGGGACACGAGCTCGGGCGGGACCGCCCCACGGGCGGGGAGGACCGTCTTCCGGGCACCGAGGATCTTGTAGTGGCGGCACCGGATCCACAACGACTGGATGGTCTCCTCCAGGACGGGATTGCCCGCGGCCTGGTACAGGGTCATGAGGATCTCCTCGTCCACGTCGAGGTAGCGCAGCACATCACCGTCGGTGAGTGCCTCCTCCATCGTGGCCAGCAGCTCGTCGAGGTCCGTGACCACCGCAGCCGTGGCGGCGGCCGCTCCGAGGCGCGCGGCCTCCGGTTCGAGCAGCCGTCGGACACTGTAGATGTCGAGCAGCTCCTGCGGGGTGAATTCCTTGACCACCGCGCCGCGGTAGGGAGCTGTCTCGACCAGCCCGATCTCCTCGAGCCGCTTGATGGCCTCCCGGACCGGCATCACACTGATGCCGAGCTGGTCCGCCAGTGCGCGGATCTGCAGCCGGTCACCGGCGGCGTACTCCCCGGTGGTGATCGCGTTCTGCAACGCCTCGAATGCCTGGTCTCCCACACGGGTCGCGGTATCGAGTCGTGTCAGCGGCATACGGCTGAGTATAGCCGTGCCAGCGGAGGTGCCGGAGGAGTTGTCCGTGAGCTGACGGGTCACTGTGCCTCCCTTTCCAGGGTCAGTTCAGGGGACGGGTCATCCGGGGTGTCGTCTGTCGCCGCTGTCGCCGCAGTCGCCGTGGCAGCCGGGTCGGCGCCGGACGTCCGTCGTTCGAGGAACTCGTTCTCCCACCAGGTGGCACCCGTGATCCCGAGGTCACCCGGGGTGAACACCGGGTCCACCCCGGCCTTCCGCTGGGCGTCGTAGTCCCGGACGATCCTCCGGACGACCGGGGTGAGCAGGACGACGGCGATCATGTTCATCCAGGCCAGCAGTGCGTAACCGATGTCGCCGATGGCCCAGATGGCGTCCGCGCTGATGACGGACCCGATGAAGGCGATGGCCAGGGCCCCGATCTTCACCGCACCCTCGAGGACGCGGTTGCGCTTCTCGCCGAGCAGGAAGATGAGGTTCGTCGTGGCGACGTAGTAGAAGAACACCTGCGAGGTGAACGCGAAGAGCAGGACGGCGAAGGCGACGAAGATGCTGCCGAACCCGTTGAAGGTCGAGTCGATGGCCTGCTGGACGAAGTTGGGTCCGGGGATCATCCCCGGGGCACCCTCGACGAGGAATCCGCCGGCGGGGTCCTGGACGTTGTAGCTGCCGGTCACCATGATCATCAGACCGGTGGCGGTGCAGATCATGAACAGGTCGATGTAGATGCTGAAGGCCTGGATGATGCCCTGCTTGCCGGGGTGGGTGGTGTTCGCTGCCGCGGCGGAGAACGTCCCTTCACCGAAACCGGTGGCGGAGGCGAAGACCGCGCGCCGCACACCCCAGGCCACGGCGAACCCGACCAGGCCGCCGAAGAGCTGGTCGGTGCCCATGCCGGCCATGACGATCATGCGGAGGGCGTCGGGGACCTGCGAGATGTTGGCGCAGATGATGACGGCCGCGACCAGCAGGTAACCGATCGCCATGAACGGGACCACGGTCTGGGCGACGTTGACGATCCGCTTCGTTCCGCCGACGACGACGATGCCGAGAACGGCCGTGATGATCAGGCCCGTGAGCCAGGACGGCATGCTGAACGCCTGGTTCATCGACGAGGCGATGTTGTTGGCCTGGATACCGGGGAAGACGAAGCCGTAGCCGATCATGGCGGTGAAGGCGATTGTCGCGGCGAGGCCGGGCGCCTTGAGGCCGTGGCGGATGTAGTAGGGCATGCCGCCGCGGTCCTCGCCGTGGATCCGGCGTTTGAAGGTCTGCGCGAGAACGGCTTCCGCGTAGGCGCAGGTTGAACCGAGCAGACCGGTGACGGCGAGCCAGAGCATCGCGCCGGGTCCGCCCATGGTGATGGCGGTCGCGACGCCGGCGATACTGCCCACGCCGACGCGGCTGGACAGGGTCAGTGCGAGAGTCTGGAACGAGGAGAGTCCACCGTCACCGGAATCCGACTGCCTGAGCTGGCGGATCATGTCCGGGAGCCGGCGGAACTGGACGCCCCGGGTGATGAATGTGAACAGGAGGCCGACTGCGAGGGCGAAGTAGGCCAGCGGATTCCAGATCCAGTCGCTGATCTTCGTGATGAGGTCCATGAAAGCTCCATCGGTTTGGGTGACACCCGCCGTGGAGTTGCCAGTCATGGTTTCAGGAGGGGAACCGTCTGTCAAGAAGAGTCTTATGTTCCCAGGTCAGACTGGTTGTCCGGAAAAACTGGTTCCGCACCCTTGTGTCGTCGGTCACAGACCCGCTAGTGTGATGTGTGATCACACATCACAGAATGCCGATGTGGTGGACCACCCCAGACTTCTGACACCCGCCGTGGGGAAGGTGCACCGCACCGGCGTCCTCGTACGAAGGAGGTGACCCGTGGAACTCACCACCGGGGAGCTGCTCACACTCTGCACGACAGCAGCGCTCCAGGCCGGGGCGGACCGCGCCACATCCCGTTCGCTCGCGGAAGCCACCGTCCGTGCTGAACAACGGGGCCGGTCCGCTGTCGGGGTGGCACATCTGCCCGACTACCTCGATGCCCTGCACGCCGGTGCCATCGACGGCACCGCGGCCCCCGACATCACGGTCCGCGGCGCGGTGGTCCGGGTCAACGCCCGCGGCGGCACCACCCAACGGGCCTTCGACGCCGCGGTCCCCGACCTCGTCGCCGCGGTGCAGAGTGCCGGCACCGGCGTCCTGACCGTCGGTAATGCGTACACCGCCGGCGAACTCGGGGACTACACGGCCCGGCTCGCCGACCGCGGCTACGTCGCACTCGCCGTCGCCAACGCCAATGCCTCGGTCGCCCTGGGGCCGTCGGGCAGGCCGGTCATCGGCACCAACCCGTTGTCCTTCGCTGCCCCCACCGGGGACCGCCCCCTGCTCATCGACCAGGCGGTGAGCCCCACCGCCTATGTCACGGTGCGGGACTACGCCAGGCACGGCCGGGACATCCCTGGACAATGGGCGGTGGACGCCGCCGGCCGGCCGACGACGGATCCCGCAGCGGCACTCGACGGCGCCCTGCTCCCCGACGGCGGGCACCGGATGGGCAACCTCGGGCTGCTGGTGGAGGTGCTCGCCGGACTCGCCGGCGGACTCTGGTCACTGGACGCCCCGTCGTTCCTCGACGGTGGGCGGAGCCCGGCCATCGGCCTGTTCATCCTGGCCCTGGATCCCGCAGCCTTCGGTGACGCAGGGTTTCCCGCGCGGCTGGCAGCCCATCTCGACCGGCTGGACGCGGGGTACGGCGTCCACGTACCGGGTCGGACATCCCGTCGGGCCGGTGACCGGGACAGCGACCGGGACAGTGACCGGGGAGATCTCATCCACGTCGACGACGACCTCTACGCCCGGCTGTTCCCGTCGCCGGTCACCACACAACCGGCCACTGCACAACCGGCCACTGCACAGCCGGCCACGCCAAGCTGACCGACTGCGGGTACCGGTACGCCTCTGATACCCCACCCGTGGGGTGACACTGACCCCGGCGCTGACCCCGATGTCCGCGGAACGAACCGACAGGCGGTTTTTCGGGTCCTCAGGCATCACCTCGGTTCGTGAACCCGACCGCCCCGGGTTATGACCGACCCCTCGGTTCGTGAACCCGACCGCCCGGGCGGCGCGTGACCTCTCGGTTCGTGAACCCGGCACCGGCGCCGACCGCGCTGAGACCCGGACCGGGAATCGGGCCCAACGGAGCCTCAACCTCCCCGGAAAATACCCCTACGCCTTGAGTCGCTCCGCGCGCAGCTGCTCGACCTCGGCGTCCAGCTGGATGGCGAAGTCCCCGTCCAGCGGCGGCAGTTCCGCCACCGACTGTCCGGTCGCCCGGGCCAGCAGCAGATCCGCGAGCTGCGGGTTCCGCGCCAGCACCGGACCGTGCATGTAGGTGGCGATGACCGACCCCTGCACCGCACCCTCGTAATAGACCTGCTTCTTGCATTCGTCGTAGTCCAGCCCGGCGGTCAGCGCCGCATGCGGATCGGTGTTGCCGGTCCCCTCGAGGACATACCCCAGCGGGGTGGCGTCCTGCCCGAGAATTGTCGCACCCTGGTGGTTGGCGAACCCGGTCAGCGGCTCCACCAGCGCCGTGTCGTCGCCGGGGATGCCGAAGCCGGGGGCGGACGGTGCGGACCGGAGTTCGCCGATCATGCGGTGCTGCAGCTGCGAGGTCGTCGCATCGATGAGACCGAGCCCCTCGATGACCCGGCCGTCGGCGTGGAAGGAACGGCCGAAGACCTGCAGTCCGGCACAGATGGCGAGGACCGGACGCCCCGCGTCCGCCGCACGGATGATGCCGCCGTCGGTACGGAGGTGGTCGGCGGCGAGGATCTGGGCGACGTCCTCACCACCACCGACGGTGTAGACGTCGAGGAACTCGGGCACCGCGTCGGCGAGCGTGATGCGGTGGATCTCGGCGGAGATGCCGCGCATCCGGGCGCGCTGCCGCAGCACCAGGGCGTTGCCGTCGTCGCCGTAGGTCCCGAGGACATCGGGGAGGACCAGGCCGATGTGCAGGTCAGTCATGATGCAGCTCCGTCCGTGTCGGTTGCCGTGCCGGTTGTTCTGTCGCCGGCCCGGTCGAGGGCCTTCTTCAGGTCGCGGAAGGCCGTGTAGTTGGCGAGGACCTCCACCCGCCCGCGCGGGCAGGCCCGCAGCGCGGCGAGGGCATCGGGCACCGTCTCGTGCTCCACGCCGGCGTAGCCGATGCGCACCGCGAGATCGGCGGAGCGCTCCCCGGCGGCGACGACCTTGATGCCCTCGAAGTTCTCGAAACGCACGTCCCACAGCCAGGACAGGTCCTGACCGTCGGCGACCTGGCCGTTGACGGCGATGACGAGCCCGTCGGCGGACCGGTCGACCATCGACAACGCCTCCTGCCAGCCCGCCGGGTTCTTCGCCAGCAGCAGGTGGACCTCCCGGCCCTCGAACTCGACGGTGGAATACCGGCCGGCGACATTGTCGACCCGCTCGGCGGCGGCGACGGCGTCCTTCTCCGGGACGCCGAGCGCCACGGCGGCCGCGACGGCCTGGGTGGCGTTGCCGCGGTTGGCGTTGCCGGGGATCTTCAGGTCCAGCGGGAGGACCTCCCCGGCCGGGTCGGTGATGCCCTCGGGTCCGATGGTCCAGGTGGGGGTGGGCCGGCGGAACTCGGAACCGTCCGGCAGCGGCTTGACCGCGTACCAGTCGGGGCTGCCGTCGGCCTTCTCCGTGCGGACGACCGGCCCACCGGTGCGGGGACAGCTCGTCGAATCGCCGGTGAAACCGACGCCGGCGGCGACCCACACCACATTCGGGCAGTCCCAGGCGGCCGAGGTGACCTGGACGTCGTCGCAGTTCGCGATGACGGTGAGGTCCGGGTGCGCCTGCACGTACTCGCGGAGGACCCGCTCGATCTTGTTGATCTCACCGACCCGGTCGAGCTGGTCGCGGGAGAGGTTGAGCAGCACCAGGACGTTGCAGTCGAGCTTCGCGGCGATGCCGGGGACGTGCAGTTCGTCGACCTCCAGGACCAGCCGGTCGGCGGAGCGGCCGGCCAGCAGGGCGGAGATCACACCGGCGTCCATGTTGTCGCCGCCGTCGTTGGTGGCGACGGTGCCGAGGGTGCGGACCGCCTCGGCGAGCATCCGGGTGGTCGTCGACTTGCCGTTGGTGCCGGTGACGACGACGCACGGCCGACCGTCGCCGAGCCGCTCCATGAGTTTCGGATCGATGACCTGGGCGACCAGGCCGCCGATCATCCCGCCGTTGCCACGCCCGGCCTTACGGGAGGCCCAGGTGGCGGCGGCTGCGGCGCGGACCGCGACGGAGGTGAGCAGACCCACGACGGATCACCCCTTCTTCTGGTTGTCGGATCGGTTCTGTCGGGGGCGGCGGTTGCCGCCGGACCGGCGGCGGCGCCTGCCACCACTTCTGCGGGAGGAGTTCCGGGTTCCCGCATCGTCGCCACCGGTGGCGTTTCCGCCGCCCGATGTCCCGGTCGGCCCGGAACTACCGGAATTACCGGACTTCCCTGACTTCCCGGCACCCTGGCGCCGCCGGTTGCGGTTGCCGCCGGAGCCGTGGCCGGAGCCCCGGCCACCCCGGTTGCCCCGGCCGGAACCGTCGGAACGGTTCGACCCACCGGACCGGCCCCGGCTCTTCTGGGGCGCCGGGATGCGCGGGGTGGCGGGACGTGGATCGGGTTCGTCCCCCGGAGGGGCACCGGCCGCCACGTCATCGAGGGCGGCGAGGAATTCCGCGTCGGTGAACAGCGGGATGTTCTTGCGGTGACCGTGCATCGCCTTGCCGCGCAGCGGCTGGTTGCGGTTGCACACCACCAGGCTGGACGTCCGGTTCAGTTTCTCGCTGTAGGCGAGCCCGGCCCGCATACCGGCGCTGATGAGGACGTCAGGATCTTCGGCGACGTCCGGGCTGACGACGAACTCCATGCCCTGGACCAGCCGGCGGTCAGCGCTGCCGTCACCGCCGTCACCGTCGTCACCACTCACGGGGACGCCGGGGTTGCCGTACGGCCGGGGCGAGGTGGTCGCCTCGACCCGGACGGTGCTGCGCTGCAGGCCGAACTTGTCGGCGGTGAGGATGCCCGGATCGGCCGCGGCGAGGATGCCCAGCCCCTCGTCGGCGAGCCGCTCCTGTTCCCGGTACAGCGGGAAGAGGAGACGGGTGTCGGCGAGCAGCAGTGTGTCCGCCGGAATGTCGGCGCGCTCGAGGCTCGCCGTCGGACCGATGTCCGGCAGGGCGTCGGCGGGGACGCTGAGGTCGTGGGCGGTGGCGTAGTACGCGCTGATACTGCGCAGCCGCACGTCAGGCACCGGGACGCCCTGCCGGTGTGCGGTCGCCCGGGTGTCGATGATCCGGGCGGGGACCGGCACGGCGATCTTGCGCGGACGCCGCGGGGCCCGCCGTCGGCCCCGGTTCCCGCCACGCGGGGCGTTACGGTTCGCGGCCCGCTGGGCGCGGCGGAACTCCTGCAGGACGAAACCCCAGGTGTGCGCCCGGCCGTGGCAGATCAGGGTGCGGCCGTCGAGCAGCTCGTGGAGCAGCGGGGCGACGGTGGCGAAGCCGGGGGCCTGCCCGAGATCCGCCTCGGTGTAGCCGTGGAGGTGCCACGGGCCGGGGTCCTCACCCGGGTTGATCTGCTGCACCACTCCGGTGAGGCCGGTGTAGGTGCCCGTGTCATCGGCGGGGTCGCCGGCACAGGCCGGACGGTTGCCGGTGAATACGGCGCGGTCGCCGTCGGCGGCGTGCAGGGTGGCGGCGAAGGCCACCATCCGCGAAGTCGTCGGGTGGATTCCGGAGACCGCGAGCCGCAGTTCGACGAACGGCGCCTCCTCGACCGACGGCAGTGTGCCGTGGAAGGTGCGCGGCAGATTACGGCGCTGCGCCTTCGCCTGCTGTGTCTTCGCCTGCTGGGCCGGGGTCTGCTGCGCAGACTGCGCCGTGCCGGTGTCTGTTGTGCCGACGTCGCCGCTGTGGTCGGCACTGTGGTCGGCACCGGCAGGGCCGGCTGTCTCAGCTGTGTCCTGCCCGGACTGCCCGGACCGGCTGTACCGTTCGACGGTCTGCTGGGACGGTGGCGCGGCACGACGGTGCACCTGGCGGCGCCGACGGCGCCGCGACCGGTTTCCGCTGCCGGTGGGGATGTCCGGTCCCGACGTGTCGGGGGAATCACCGGAGCCGGAGGAAGTCATAGGGGACATCATACGTTCCGGCGGACGCCCTGCCTAAGTAACCGGACCCCGGGGCCACCCGGGGAGCGCTACACCCCGATCGGCGCCTTCTCCTCGGTGTAGCTGCGGTTCACCGCGGAGGTCATCGCCTTCAGGGAGGCGTAGGTGATGGAGCCGGCGATGCCGACACCCCACATCTTCTGCCCGTTGACCTCGGCCAGGACGTAGGCGGCGGCTTCGGCGTCGTCACCGGCGGTCCGGGCGTGCTGCGAGTACTCCTGGACCTCGAAGTCGATGCCCAGCGGCTCCAGCGCGTTGGCGTAGGCGGCCAGCGGACCGTTGCCGCGGCCCTGGATGGTCTTCTTCTCGCCCTTCCACTCGATGTCGGCGGTGACCTTGGTCTCCGACCCCTCGGTCTGCGGCCCGTCGACGGTCACGGAGATCTGCTCCAGCGGGGCGGTGCGGTCCAGGTACTCCCCGGAGAAGATGTCCCACATCGCCTTCGAGTTGACCTCGCCACCCTCGGCGTCGGTCACGGCCTGGACGACGGCGGAGAACTCGACCTGCATCGGGCGCGGCAGGTCCAGCCCGTGGTCGGTCTTCATGATGTAGGCCACGCCGCCCTTGCCGGACTGCGAGTTCACGCGGATGACGGCCTCGTAGCTGCGGCCGATGTCCTTCGGGTCGATCGGCAGGTAGGGGACCTCCCACAGGATCTTCGCGAACTGCTCGTCGGAGATCTCGTTGGCACGGTGACCGGGCCAGGCGGACTCCGCCATGGCGTCCAGCCCCTTGTTGATGGCGTCCTGGTGCGAACCGGAGAAGGCGGTGAACACCAGGTCGCCGCCGTAGGGCTGACGCTCCGGGACGGCCAGCTGGTTGCAGTACTCCACCGTGCGACGGATCTCCTCGATGTCGGAGAAGTCGATCTGCGGGTCCACGCCCTGGGTGAACATGTTCAGTCCCAGGGTGACCAGGTCGACGTTGCCGGTGCGCTCACCGTTGCCGAACAGGCAGCCCTCGATGCGGTCGGCGCCGGCCATGTAGCCCAGCTCGGCGGTGGCCACGCCGGTGCCCCGGTCGTTGTGCGGGTGCAGGGACAGCAGGACCGAGTCGCGGCGGGCGATGTTGCGGTCCATCCACTCGATCGTGTCGGCGTAGACGTTCGGGGTGGTCATCTCCACCGTGGAGGGCAGGTTGATGATCATCGGGTTGTCCGGTGTCGGATCCATGATCTCGATGACCTCGTCGCATACTTCCTTGGCGTAGGCGACCTCGGTGCCGGTGTAGGACTCGGGGGAGTACTCCCAGCGCCAGTTCGTGTCCGGGTAGTCCACGGCGATGGACTTGATCAGCTCGGCGGCGTCCGTCGCCAGCTTCTTGATCGCCGGCTTGTCCTTCCGGAACACCACACGGCGCTGCAGGATCGACGTGGAGTTGTAGAAGTGCACGATGACGTTCTTCGCGCCCTCGCAGGCCTCGAAGGTGCGGCGGATCAGGTGCTCACGCGCCTGGACCAGGACCTGGATGGTGACGTCGTCGGGGATCATGTTCTTCTCGATGATCTCGCGGACGAAGTCGAAGTCGGTCTGGGACGCCGACGGGAAACCGACCTCGATCTCCTTGTATCCCATCTTCACCAGCAGCTCGAACATGCGCCGCTTGCGCTCGGGGCTCATCGGGTCGATCAGGGCCTGGTTGCCGTCGCGCAGGTCGACGGCGCACCACTGCGGAGCCTTCGTGATGGTCTTGTCCGGCCAGGTGCGGTCCGGCAGCTGGAACTTCTCGACCTCGTCGAAGTGCGCCTGGTAGCGGGCCACGGGCATCTGCGAGGGCCGCTGCCGGTTCCAGGCGGGCTGGTCGGCGGGGATCTCTCCGGCGGGCGTGTCGATGCGGGCCGGGGCGGAGATGAAGGAATCGGTGGGGGTCATGGTGTGCTCCTTGCGTTCGGTGGAAACTGTTGTCTGCACCGACCGGCACGACTCAACTCCGCGACGGGGAGCCGGTCGGTTTTACCTGACCCCGCCGCGGCAGAGAAGGAGAAGCTGCGCGCGGTTCTTGATCACGTCGCACAGTGTAACGCATGACACGGCACCGGTGCGAGTCGCGACTGTGACCGGCATCGCACCGTTCCCCGGATCCGGGGGCGTCCCTGCGGTCCCGGGTACGCTGTGTGGCCGAGATGAACGAGCCCCGATCCACGACCCCACGCATCCTGCCCCGCTGGGCGGTCCCGGTGACGTCCGGAGTGACCGCGCTGCTGGTCTGGGGGCTCCAGATGGTGACCCTGCAGACGTGGGGGGCGTCCCGCGGGGCGTCGCTGCGCGGCATCCTCATGCAGTGGGACGCCCAGTGGATGACCCTGATCTCCCGCTTCGGCTACGGCGGCTTCGCGGTGGGGGAGGCGGGCACACCCGGCGGCGATCCGATCCAGTGGCAGTCGGTCGCGTTCTTCCCCGGCTACCCAGTCCTCGTCCGCTGGGTGGCCGCCCCCCTCGGCGCGGTCGGCGGCCTGTCCGGGGCGGACGCCACCTGGGTCGCCGCCCTCACCGTCTCCGTCGTCGCGGCGGTGGTGATGGCGTGGGGCGTGTCCCGGCTCGCCCTCGACCACCTGTGGCCGGCGGTGACCGGACGCCCCGCAGGCGATATCGCCCTCCTGGTGACACCGGTGGTGGTGACCGTCCTGGCCACCGCCGCACCGATGGGCGTCGTCTACTGGATGCCCTACTCCGAGTCCCTGTACACCGCGCTGACGGTGTGGGCGGTGATCATGATGCTGCGGCGCCGCTATCTCGCCGCCGGCCTCCTCACCCTGGCGGCCGGGCTGACCCGGCTCACCGCCGCGGCGCTGATCCTCACCCTGTGCCTGTGCGCGGTGGTGGAGCTGTGGCGCTGGGTCCGGTCGGGACGCCGCCGCGCCGGGCTCGGGACGGTGGTGCGTGCCTGTGCCGCCCCGGTGCTCGGGGCGGTGGGGACCGCGGGCTACATCCTGTGGGCCGACAGTCAGGCCGCCGGGGTCGGCGGCTACTTCGCCGCCCAGGAGGAGGGCTGGCACTCGGGCTTCGACGCCGGCGCCGCCACCCTCGACTGGCTGCGGCAGTGGACAGTCACCGGCATGACCGGCTACGTCATCTCCAGTTGGGTGATGATCCTGGTGGCGGTGCTGGTCGTCGCGTCGCTGTGGCCGCTGCTGGGCCGGTGGCTGCCCTGGCAGGTGTGGCTCCCCGCGGTGGTGACCGTGGCGATCACGCTGGGGTCGGACGGGGTGATGCACTCCCGGCCGCGGCTCCTGCTGATCCCGGTGCTGCTGCTCCTGCTGCCGTTCGTGGTGCGGCTCACCGCGGTGCTGCTGCGCCGGCCCCGGTGGGTGTGGCTGCTGGTGCCGCTGGTGGTCGGGTGGATCGTCCTGGGGTTCTGGGTCTCCGGGGCGATGCTCATCGACTTCGAGTACGCGATCTGACCGGTCAGGCACTGTCAGTTCCTGTCAGTCCACGCCCTTGCGGGACAGAACGACCGTCGAATAGACCATGATCACCAGGGCGGTGCCCATCAGCAGCCAGCCGAGACCCGCCACCTGGAACTTCTCGCCGAGGATGGTGTAGCCGAGCACGAAGGCCACGATGGGTTCGGCGATGGTCATCGCCGGCAGTGAGTTCTTGAGGTCGCCGGCGTTGAAGCTCGCCTGCTGGACCAGTGTGCCGATGATGGCGGCCGCGATCAGTGAGTAGAACTCCCAGCACACGAGGAGGCCGGCCACTCCGTCGGTGACGAACACGTCGACGACGGACTTCGACAGGACCGCGACATAGCCCATGATCGCTCCGGTGATGAGCCCCAGGATCAGTGCCTGTTCCCGTGGTACCAGCCGGGTCGCGTACCAGGACAGGGCGATCATGACGGCCACGCCGACGCCCACGGCGATGAACCAGCGGGACAGCGGTGGCACGGAGATGCCGGGCAGGGGTCTGCCCCAGATGACGAGGACGCCGACGGCGACGGTCAGCAGTCCGGCCCAGAACATCTCGGCCCGGGTGACACGGCGTCCGTCGAACCGGGCGGACAGCGGCAGGGTGAACATCAGCGACAGGACGAGGACCGGCTGGACGACGAGCAGGGTGCCGAAACCGAGGGCGACGATCTGCAGGCCGTAGCCGGCGAGTGCGCACAGCACACCACCCCACCAGCGTGGCCGCATGAGTGAGGCCAGCACGGGGGAGCCGTGTGCGTCGTCGGGGTCGCCCGAGGTCTGTTCCGCGGTCTGGTGCCGCAGGACCGTCCCCCACGCGATGGTGAGCGCGGAGAGCAGGGCGAAGACGACAGCGAGAGCGTTGCTGTGCATCATCGTCCACTCAGGCTATAGGACGCGCTCACCGCCGGTGCGGTGGGTACGACGGTGACGCGCGGTCACTTCGAGAAATACTCCTCGATCTTGTCGAGGATCTCCAGAGCACTGAAGTAGTCGACGCGGAACGCACTGGGGTCGAGGTCGAAGACCCGGTTGTTCTCGACCGCGTAGGTCGAGGCGAGCAGCGGGTTGGCCTTGAGCTTGTCGATGACCGGCTCCTTACCGTCGGCGTTCACACCGAGCACGGTCCTGCCGACCAGACCCTTGTCCGCGTTCTCGTTGGTGACCTGGCGGACGTCGGTGCGGCCGGCGTAGCTGCCGTCGGTGCGGGCGACGCCGTCGCCGGGAACGTTGAGGTCCCAGCCGAGGTCTTCGACGATGCGGCCCTGGGCGGATTCGGCGGTCATGTAGTTCACGCCGCTGCCGTCCTGGGCGGGCAGCACGACATTGACCGGCTGCTCCGGCTTCTCGATCTTGTCCTTGACCTCCGCGACGCGGTCCTTGTAGGACGTGATCGCCTTCTCGGCGTCCTTCTCGTGGCCGGTGGCTTCACCGAGCTCGGTGGTGATGTCGCTCCAGGTCTTGTCCGAGTAGTCGAGGACGACGACCGGGGCACCGATCTTCTTCAGCTCGGCGATCTGTGCGGTGGCCGCGTCCGCGCCCTTGGCGGAGACGATGATGAGGTCGGGATCCTCGGCCGCGACCTTCTGCAGGTCGGGTTCGAGCTGCCAGAGCGCCTTCACACCCTTCTGGTCGGCCTTGTCGGCCCACTGGGTGAAGAAGCCCTTGTCGTCGGAGGTGGCGCCGGCCTTGGCGCCGCCGGAGGCGACGACGGGGGCGTCCACGGCGAGCAGTGAACCGGTGAGGGTCACGGAGGTGGAGACGATCTTCTCCGGCTTGGCGGAGATCTCGACCTTCTCGGTCTCCTTGCCGGCTTTGCCGTCGGTGACGACGACCGAGTCGACCTCGCGGGGCCAGGTGCCCTTGTCATCCGAGGAATCCGAGGAACCTGAGGAACCTGAGGCGTCCGACGCGGCGGCGCCCGAGGTGGAGGCGGAATCGGAGTCATCGTCGGAACAGGCGACGACGCCGAGCGCCAGCGTGGCTGTCGCGGCGAGGGCCGCGATAGCCCTGGCCGGTCGGAGCAGGGAACGGGAGGTCATGGGGCATTCTCCTTGTCAGCGGAAGGGTGGCTCCGACGTGGAGCACTGCCAGACAACACTAAAGGTAGACTGTCCTCAATGGAAGTGAGTGACGGGTAAGTCACTACAGCTCGGCGCCGCCCCTCGAGGAAATCCGCCGGAAAACCCCCGAAAGGACGACGCTGTGCCCCGTATCAGCCGAGACACCGACATCTACCCCATCTCGTTGCGCGAACTGGAGGTGGTCCGGGTCGAGGACGTGACCCCCGGGATGCGCCGCGTCACCTTCGGCGGGCCGGGGCTGCACGCCCACACCCGGGACGGCGTGGCCGTGCCCGCCCTCGTCAGTGACGGCTTCGACGACGACATCCGCATCATCTTCCCCGACCCGGTGACCGGTGCGCGGCCGTACCCGGCCCCGTTGGCGGACGGCCGGCTGGACTGGAACGCCGAGGTCAACGACCTGTTCCGGACCTACACTGTGCGGTCCTGGCGTCCTGAATCCGGCGAATACGGTGAACTGACCGTGGACTTCGCCCGGCACGGCGCCGGGCTGGCGGAGGACTGGTCGGCCGCGGCGGTGCCCGGCGACAGGGTGTACATCGCGGGGCCCAAGAACTGCGGGTCGCTGCCGGTGCACACCGGATGGCTGCTGCTGGTGGGGGACGAGACCGCACTGCCGGCGATCGGCCGGTGCCTGGAGGAGGTGCCCGTCGGCCACCCCGTCCGCGCCTTCGTGGAGGTCGCCGAGCGCGCCGACATCCAGCAGATCGACTGCGCCGGAGACCTGGACCTGCGGTGGTCGGTCCGTGCCGAAGGACAGGACGCCTTCGCCGACGTCCTGTCCCTCGCAGGTGACACGGCAGCCGGGGCAGCCGGGGCAGCACTGCCGGACGGCGTCCCGTTCGTGTGGGCCGCCGGGGAGGCGGGACGGCTCAAGGGGATCCGCCGGTTCGCGAAGGCGGCCGGGGTGCCGCGTGAACACACCGAGATCACCGGGTACTGGCGGGTCAACGACAGCCCGGCCGGTACGACCGGCGACGGTGCCGCCGCGGCCGGCGCCCGGGACGGCGGCTCCAGCATCGCGCCGCTCATGGCGCTCCACGAGATGGCCGACATCACCCCGGGACTCGCCCTGCGCGCGGCGGCGCGACTGGGCCTGTTCGAGGCCGTCGAGACGGTGGCATCTGAGATGCCGGGGGCGTCGGGAAACTCCGGCACCGCCGGCACCGTCCCCGTCAGCGCACTCGGCGACGCACTCGGTGTGGACCCCGGCCACCTGCTGCGCTTCCTGCGCTACCTCGGGACCCTCAACCTCGTCGTCCTCCACCCCGGCGAGGACAGCGCAGCCGGCACAGCCGGCACAGCCGGCACCGCGACGGTCGGCCTGGCGTCGCTGGGCCGCGAACTCGCCGACCCTGACGGCCCCGTCTCCCGGCTGACCGGACCTGAGGCGCTGCGCGACCTGACGTGGCTGCACCTGGACAGGGGACTGCGCTCCGGGCGTCCGGTGCCGGTCGGCGCGACGGGGCAGACCTGGGCGGAACTGCGCGCCGCGGATCCGGCGGTGGTGGACGCCCTGGCGGACGCCGAGGCGACCCGCGCCCAGTGGGTGGCGCCCGCCCTGGCGACCGGCTTCGCCGACCTGGCCGGGAAACTCGCCGGCCCCGCGGGAGCGCCCGTGACGGCCGTCGCCGTGGCCGGTGCCGGTGAAGGGACGGCCGCGGCGGTCTACGCCGACGAGCTGCTCCGCCACGACCCCGGACTGCGGGTCACCGTGCTCGACACGGGTGCCGGGACCGACCGGCTCACCGCCGAGGTCGGGGAGGGACGCCGCGACCGGCTCACCGTCGTACCCTTCACCGCGGTCGTGGACGCCGCACAGGTCGGGGTGACCGTCGTCGTCGACCCGTTCGCCCTGGCCGGCCCGGACCGGGTCCCGTCGGTGCTCACCGCCGCGGCGACGGTCGGCGGGGCGTCCTGCCCGGTGGTGGTGGTCACGCGGCTGCTCGCCGAATCCGGGGACGAGGACCACGACTACGGCGAGGACCTCACCCGGCTGCTGCTCGACGGCACGGCCGTCCCCACGCGACGGGACCTGTCGCGGGCCGTCGCGGCGGCGGGACTGCGGGGTACGGCGGACATCCCGGTCGGCTGGGGGCACCACGCGGTCGTCGCCGTCCCGGCCAACTGATACCATCGGAGGGTCTGTGCAGGCCCGATCCGTGAGAGAGTGGAGCAGCAAACAGTGGCCCTGATCGTCCAGAAGTACGGTGGCTCGTCCCTGGAGAGCGCCGAGCGTATCCGCCGGGTCGCCCAGCGCATCGTCGACACCAGGAAGGCGGGCAACGACGTCGTCGTCGTGTGCTCGGCGATGGGTGACACGACCGATGAACTCCTCGACCTCGCCAACCAGGTCAACCCCGTCCCCCCGGGCCGTGAGATGGACATGCTCCTCACCGCCGGCGAGCGGATCTCGAACGCACTGGTGGCGATGGCCATCGCCTCGCTCGGGGCGGAGGCGCAGTCCTTCACCGGGTCGCAGGCCGGCGTGATCACCACGGAGCGGCACGGTAACGCCCGCATCGTCGATGTCACCCCGGGCCGGGTGCAGGACGCCCTCGACGAGGGCAAGATCTGCCTCGTCGCCGGCTTCCAGGGTGTGAACCGGGAGACCCGGGACATCACCACCCTGGGCCGCGGCGGGTCGGACACGACCGCCGTCGCCCTGGCGGCCGCGCTCAAGGCCGACGTCTGCGAGATCTACTCCGACGTCGACGGGGTGTACACCGCCGACCCGCGCATCGTGCACGACGCGCAGAAACTCGACCACATCTCCTTCGAGGAGATGCTGGAGATGGCCGCCGTCGGCGCCAAGATCCTGATGCTGCGCTGCGTCGAGTACGCCCGCGCGTTCAACGTCCCGATCCATGTCCGTTCGTCATTCAGCAACGAGCCCGGCACCCTGGTGTCCGGCTCTGTGGAGGATATTCCTGTGGAAGAAGCAGTCCTGACCGGCGTCGCCCACGACCGTTCCGAGGCCAAGGTCACCGTCCTCGGCATCCCCGACAAGCCCGGTGAGGCGGCCCGCGTCTTCCGCACCCTGGCGGATGCCGAGATCAACATCGACATGGTCCTGCAGAACATCTCGACCGTGAACGACAACCTCACCGACATCACCTTCACCTGCCCGCGGGAGGACGCCCCCCGGGCCGTCGAACTGCTCAAGGGTCTGCAGGGTGAGTCGGAGGACCAGAAGTTCGGGTCCATCCTCTTCGACGACCACATCGGCAAGGTTTCGCTGGTCGGCGCCGGAATGAAGTCGCACCCCGGTGTGACCGCCGATTTCTGTGAGGCGCTGCGCGACGTCGGCATCAACATCGAACTCATCTCCACCTCGGAGATCCGCATCTCCGTGCTCATCCGGGACACCGATCTCGACGCCGCCGTCAAGGCCCTGCACGAGCGGTTCCAGCTCGGCGGCGACACCGAGGCCACCGTCTACGCCGGTACCGGCCGGTAACCTGCCACACCCACCACACCGTCGCCCGGTTGACCGTCCGAGGGTGGTTCTGTCCCGCCGGACCACCCTCGGACGGTCAACCCGCACCCCAGAAAGGACTGCACCATGACCACACTCGCCGTCGTCGGCGCGACCGGCCAGGTCGGCCGCGTCATGCGCACCATCCTCGCCGAGCGCAACTTCCCGGCGGACACCGTCCGGTTCTTCGCCTCCGCCCGGTCCGCCGGCACCGAGATCGAGTTCCGCGGCTCGACGGTCGTCGTCGAGGACGTCGCCGCGACCCCCACCGAGGACCTCAAGGGCATCGACATCGCCCTGTTCTCCGCCGGTGGCGGAACCTCCCGTGAGCACGCGCCCCGCTTCGCCGAGGCCGGGGCGACCGTGGTCGACAACTCCAGCGCCTGGCGCAAGGATCCCGAGGTCCCGCTCATCGTCTCGGAGGTCAACCCGGGTGACGTCAACGACGTGCCCAGGGGCATCATCGCCAACCCGAACTGCACGACCATGGCCGCCATGCCGGTCCTCGGGGCGCTGCACGCGAAGGCCGGCCTGACCCGCCTGCATGTCTCCAGCTACCAGGCGGTCTCCGGGTCCGGTCTCGCCGGGGTGAAGGCCCTGGCCGACCAGGTCCGCGGCAACGTCGACCACCTCGAGGACCTCACCACCGACGGTTCCGCGCTGGTCGCCGACGATTTCGGGCCGTACGTCGCCCCCATCGCCTTCAACGCGCTGCCGTTCGCCGGCAACCTCGTCGACGACGGGTCGCTGGAGACCGACGAGGAGCAGAAGCTGCGCAACGAGTCGCGCAAGATCCTGCACATCCCGGACCTGCGGGTCGCCGGGACCTGTGTGCGCGTCCCGGTCTTCACCGGCCACACCATGACCGTCCACGCCGAGTTCGCCGAGGCGATCACCCCGGCGGAGGCGACGGCACTGCTCGAGGGGACGCCGGGGGTGAAGGTCGTCGACGTGCCGACGCCGCTCGCCGCCGCCGGGATCGACGAGTCGCTGGTCGGACGGATCCGGCAGGACCAGTCCGTCGACGACGGTAAGGGCCTGGTCTTCGTCGTCGCCGGTGACAACCTGCGCAAGGGTGCCGCCCTCAACACGATCCAGATCGCGGAGCTGCTGGTCTAGCTCCGGGGAGGCGTCCCGACGGAAACCACCCGGCCGGGTGCTGCGACGGCACGGGCCGGGTGTACGTCGAGGGGGTGGTCTGAGCCCGTCAGACCACCCCCTCGACGCGCACCCGGGGGAGCAGGGGAGGCCCGGGGAGCGGTGCGCCGTCGCTCAGGCGTCCTCGCCGGGGATGTCCTCCCACTGCCGGTGCACCAGATCGAGGATCATCCGGGGGAACTCCGGGGCGAAACCGGGGGTCTCGGAGCGGTACAGCGGAATCCCGAGCTCCTCCGCGGTCTCCTTCGCCTCGGTGTCCAGGTCCCAGACCACCTCCATGTGGTCGGAGACGAAGCCCACCGGGCACAGCAGGACCGGTCGCCGGTCGCCGGCGGTGACGGTCTCCCGCAGATAGTCACAGATGTCGGGCTCGAGCCACGGGATGTGCGGCGGACCCGACCGGGACTGCCACACCTGCTCGACATCGGTGCCGTCGGCACCGTCCACCGCGAAGCTCGACAGCTCACGGATCTCGCGGGAGGCGGTGAGCACCTGGCCGGAATACCGGTGGGTGTTGTCCGCCGAGGACGTCTCATCGGCGCTGACGGGGATGGAGTGGGCGCAGAAGATCAGCCGGGCGGCGTCCTGCTCGTCGGCGGGCATGGCCGCGCGGGCCTCGTCGAGCAGCCGGGCGAACGCGGACAGCAGCAGGGGGTGGTCGTGGAACGGCGGGATCTTCGTCATCGTCGGCGGAGTGAGCCCGGCATCCCGGCAGGCCTGCGCGGCCCGGTCGATGTCCTCGAGGTACTGGGTGTGCCCCGAGTAACCGCCCCAGGCCGACGTCGCGAAGACGACGACGTCGGTGATACCGTCGCGGGCCATCTGCTGCACGGCGTCCTCGATGAAGGGGTGCCAGTTACGGTTGCCGAAGTAGACGGGGAGATCCAGACCGCGCTCGGCGATCAGCGCCCGCAGATCGTCGATCATGTGGAGGTTCTGCCCGTTGATCGGGCTCTTCCCACCCATCGTGAAGTAGTGTTTCCCCACCTCGGCGAGCCGTTCCGGTGGGATGCCCCGACCGTGCGTGACGTTCTGCAGGAAGGGGATGACGTCCTCCTCCCTGTCGGGTCCACCGAAGGAGAGGAAGAGCAGTGCCCTGTTGTCGACCATGAGGTCCAATGTAGCTCTCCCGTTCGGGGGGAACGGAATCCGTCAGGGTGGGAGTGACCGGGACTACAGTCGGGGGACGTCACTGAAACCGCACCTGTAAAGGAGAATCCCATGGCCGATGATGCCGCCACCCGCGACGTGAAGTTCATCTTCCTGTCCACCGAGAACATCGACGAGTCCGTCACCTTCTACACCGAGGTCCTCGGCTTCCCGCTGAAGTTCCGCGACGGTTCCCACTTCGCCGCCCTCGATGCCGGCCAGGTCACCCTGGCGCTGGCGACGAAGGACGACCACCCGATCCCGGGCAAGGTCGTCGTGGGCATCAAGACCGATGACCCGGACCGGGACGCCGCACTGGTCGACGACAACGGGGGTGCGGTCGTCCAGGCCGCGCACGACGACGCCCACGAGCGCCGCGCGGTCGTCTACGACACCGAGGGCAACGGCCTGGTGTTCTACCGGTCGCTGCACCGCTAGGTCGGCCCCGGGGGATCAGGCCTCGCGCAGATGGCCGCCGGGTCGGCGGGTCTCCGAGGCTGTACCGGTCCTGCCGGTTGTGCCGGTCGTGTCTGCCATGTCGGCCATGTCGGCACGGGCCCGGGCGACGCGGGACCGGATGGTCCCGACCCGGACATCACAGATTTCCGCGGCCTCGGCGTACGTGTAGCCGAGTACCTGGGTGAGGATGAGCGCCTCGCGCCGTTCAGACGAGAGTCCGTCGAGCATGGCACGGGCGTCCGCGAGTTCGGCCCAGGCCTGGCCGCCGGCCGTGTCAGGGGACGCGGTGCGCGCGGCGGCATCCTCCCACTGTTCGACGGATTTGCGCGGCCGGGCGAGATCATGGCGGACGCTGTCGACCCACACCCGGTGGGCGAGGGAGAGCAGCCAGGTCCGTGCACTGGACCGGGCGGCGAAGCGGGGGAGCGCACCCATCACGCGGAGGTAGGTCTCCTGGGTGAGGTCGTCGGCACGGTCGGCGTCCGCGAGGTGGGCGAGGAGCCGCCAGACGTCGCCGTGGGTGGCCTCGATGAAGTCGGTGAGGGCGCGTCGGTCGCCGCGGGCGGCGCGGAGGGCGAGGTCGGTGACGGCGGCGTCCCGCGCACTCTGCCGCGGTTCCGGGTCGGTGGCGCGGCTGACGCCGGTGGTGGCCCCGGTGGTGTCGGGGGTGGCCGTACCGCGGCGCTGCCGGCTGCGGCGGGGGAAGATGTCTCGCACGGGAAAAGTCTAACACCGGGGAGGACAGTACTTATCGGTCCGCACACCCAAGATAGGTATAAACCAATTAGATGTTGCGGGCCCATTGGAACCGCGTATTATTGACCCCAGCGGCCCGGAGAGGACGTCGGATGACTTCCGCCACCTCGTGCCCACCCTGCGCCGGCCCGCATGACAGAAGACGGCGGTCGACAGCGGCCGACAACGACTAACAGTGACTCGCAGCAGCTGACAGTGACTGACAGTGACTGACAGTGACTTTCAGCGACGACCAGGAACAACCTGGGACAACTGCAGGCCCGGAGGAAAACATGACTGACGACAACACCACCAACGGCTACACCAGCGAGGATATCGCGACCCGTGGCGTCTGTCCGTACGCCGGACACTCCACCAACGTCAACGGCGCCCCCGTCCGCACCGAGGAGCACTCGGTGACAGTCGGGGAGCAGGGACCCATCTCCCTGACCGACACGCACCTCATCGAGAAGCACGCCCACTTCAACCGGGAGCGCATCCCGGAGCGCAACGTGCACGCCAAGGGCACCGGCGCCTTCGGTGAACTGATCGTCACCGAGGACGTCTCGAAGTACACGAAGGCCGACCTGTTCCAGCCCGGCCGGGTCACCCCGATGCTCGCCCGCATCTCCACCGTCGCCGGTGAGCAGGGCTTCCCCGACACGGTCCGCGACGTCCGCGGCTTCTCGCTGAAGTTCTACACGCAGGAGGGCAACTACGACATCGTCGGCAACAACACCCCGGTGTTCTTCATGCGCGACGGCATGAAGTTCCCGGACTTCATCCGCTCCCAGAAGCGGCTCACCAACGGGCTGCGCAGCGCCGACATGCAGTGGGACTTCTGGACCCGCAGCCCGGAGTCCGCCCACCAGGTCACCTACCTCATGGGCGACCGCGGGATCCCGAAGGACCTGCGGCACATGGACGGTTTCAGCTCGCACACCTACCAGTGGATCAACGCCTCCGGTGAGCGGTTCTGGGTGAAGTACCACTTCAAGACCCGTCAGGGCTGGGAGTTCTTCACCGATGAGGAGGCCGGCAAGGTCGTCGGTTCCGGCGACTTCGACCACTCCCGCGCGGACCTCTACAACGCGATCGAGCGCGGCGACTTCCCGACCTGGGACGTCAAGGTGCAGATCATGCCGCTCGACGAGGCCGCGGGTTACCGCTGGAACCCCTTCGACCTGACGAAGACCTGGTCGCAGAAGGACTACCCGCTGATCCCGGTCGGCCACTTCACGCTGAACCGGAACCCGGAGAACTTCTTCGCCCAGATCGAGCAGGCCGCGTTCGCGCCGTCGAACATCGTGCCCGGCATCGGTTTCTCCCCGGACAAGATGCTCATGGCCCGGACGTTCGCCTACGCCGACACGCAGCGCTACCGCCTCGGTGTGAACTACACCCAGCTGCCGGTCAACCGGCCGATCGTCAAGGACCGCAACTTCTACACCGCCAAGGACGGTGCCGCGGCCTACGAGTTCCCGGCCGCCGGGACGCCGACCTACTCGCCGAACCGCTTCGACCGTGCCGAGGGTACGGCGGACGTCGACGACGGCTCCGGTGTGGTCGAGCAGGGTGTGGCCGCCGGCCAGTCGAAGTACGGCTTCGGCCGCGGTGCCGAGTCCGCGACCGGCCCGGCCGATGACCTGGGTCTGTTCGACGAGAACTACGGCGGCGACCTGACCCGTGGCGCCTACGTCCGCCACCCGGAGGACGACGACTTCATCCAGCCCCGTCAGCTGGTGCGCGACGTGCTGGACGATGCCGCCCGCGAGCGCCTCGCCGGCAACATCGCCCGCGCGATGCAGGGCGTGTCCGAGCAGGTCGAGGGGCAGTGCTGGGTCTACTGGGGTCACGTGGACGAGAACCTGCGTGACCGTGTGAAGGAGATCTACACCGAGATCAAGAACGCCTGACCTGAGCTGACCTGACCCGGTCCCACGGGGAACGCCGGTCCGTCCCGGACGCCGCCACACAGTGGTGGCTACCGGGGTGGGCCGGTTTTTCCGTGCCCCGCGATCGGCGTCCCCGACGCCGCGACAGGCCACCACCCCCGCCGGAAAACGCGCATGACCTGCGACGTAACATGTCTGAAACATTTCTGAGCGGATCCCGCTACGGTGGATGACACGAGTTCACCAGGAAGCGGGGTGTGCCCCACTTCCCCGACAGCACGTGCCTGCGGGTGACCGCGGGGCGCAGGAAGGCCTGCATGACAGCAGAATCCACCCGTATCGACTTCCGGTATCTCAGCGAACCTGACATGATCCGGGCCGGTGTCACCGATATCGCCGCCTGTGTCGGCACCATGGAGGAGGCGCTCGTCCTCCTCGCCGACGGCGACTACCGGATGGCCGGGGCGTCCGGGAACTCCCACGGCGCACAGATCAACTTCCCCGCCCACCCCGACCACGAGGGCATGCCCGCCGACGGGCCGGACCGCCGCTTCATGGCGATGCCGGCCTACCTCGGGGGTCGTTTCCGCGCGGCCGGAGTGAAGTGGTACGGGTCGAACACGGAGAACCGGAAGCACGAACTGCCCCGGTCGATCCACCTGTTCATCCTCAACGACGCGGACACCGGCGCCCCGAAGGCGGTCATGTCCGCCAACCTGTTGTCCGCCTACCGCACCGGTGCCGTCCCCGGCGTCGGCGTGAAGCACCTCGCGGTGCAGGACGCCACCACCGTCGGCATCATCGGTCCCGGTGTGATGAGCAGGACGATCCTGTCCGCGGCGATCAGCCAGCGGCCCGGGATCCGTACCGTGAAGATCAAGGGCCGGTCCGCCGGCTCCACCGGTCGCGCCTCACAGTGGATCCGGGACCATCACCCGCAGCTCACCGAGGTCCGCATCGTCGACTCGGAGCAGGAGGCCGTCGAGGGATCCGACATCCTCATCGCCGGCACCTCCACCTCACCGGACGGCCCCTCGGGCTTCCCCTACTTCCGGTCCGACTGGCTCAAACCCGGTGCCCTGCTGCTCATGCCCGCCGCCGCGCGGCTCGACGACGACTTCGTCCGCAGCGACCGCGCCAACCTCGTCGTCGACTACACCGGGCTGTACTCGGAATGGTACGAGGAGAACGGTCCGGACGTCACCTATGAGCAGCTCCTCGGTATTCCGGGGAACCGCTGGTGGGACATGTACAAGGAAGGGTCACTGCCGCGGGAGAAACTCGTCAACATCGGCGACATCGCCGCCGGCCGCGCGCCCGGACGCACCGATGACGGGCAGATCTTCTGCTACTCGATCGGCGGCATGCCCGTCGAGGACGTCGCCTGGGCCTGCGACCTCTACGACCGGGCGGTCGCCGACGACATCGGCACCACCCTCAATCTCTGGGAGACCCCCGAACTGCGCTGACACCGCTGAAACACCGCTGAAACACCCCTGAACACCACAGAACACCACTGACATCGCCGAACAATCCGCTAGGAGCGATTTTTTCCATGGCTGCCACAGCCGACCTGCCCGTCTCCCCCGAGGACGCCACCCCCGGGGGACTGTCCCGCTTCATCAGGGAGCGCGGTATCCGCTGGATCGACGTCCGGTTCACCGACGTCCCCGGTACCGAACAGCACCTGTCCGTCCCCGCCGCCTCCTTCGACGAGGACGCCATGACCGAGGGCCTCGCCTTCGACGGCTCCTCCATCAGCGGTTTCACCAGCGTCGACAAGTCCGACATGCTGCTGCTGCCGGACCTCACCACCGCCTACGTCGACCCCTTCGTCGAATCCCGGACACTCAACGTCCAGTTCTTCGTCCACGATCCGCGCACCCGGCAGCCGTTCTCCCGCGATCCGCGCAATGTCGCCCGCAACGCCGAGGAATACCTGCGGTCCACCGGGCTGGCGGACACCTGCTACTTCGGTGCCGAGGCCGAGTTCTACCTCTTCGACTCGGTCCGCTTCGACTCGCGGTCCAACACCGCCTTCCATGAGGTCGATTCCGAGGAGGGCTGGTGGAACACCGGCGCCCGCACCGACCCGGACGGCACCGTCAACCTGGGCCACAAGGTGCGCCAGAAGCGCGGCTACTTCCCGACGGCACCGTACGACCACCTGCAGAATCTCCGGAACGAGATCGCCGACAACCTCATCGACCTCGGTTTCGACGTCGAGCGGGCCCATCATGAGATGGGCAGTGGTGGCCAGCAGGAGATCAACTACCGGTTCAGCACCCTGCTGCATTCGGCGGACGCCCTGCAGACCTTCAAGTACGTGGTGAAGAACACCGCCAAGGCGAACAACAAGTCGGCGACGTTCATGCCCAAGCCGTTGGCGGGCGACGGCGGCTCCGGGATGCACATCCACCAGTCGCTGTGGAAGAACGGTCGGCCGCTGTTCTACGACGAGTCCGGCTACGGCGGTCTGTCGGACATGGCCCGCTACTACATCGGCGGCATCCTCGCCCACGCTCCGGCCGTGCTGGCCTTCACCAACCCGACAATGAACTCGTACCACCGTCTGGTCCCCGGCTTTGAGGCCCCCACGAACCTGGTGTACTCCGCGGAGAACCGGTCGGCGGCCATCCGTATTCCGGCCACGGGCAACAGTCCGAAGGCGAAGCGGATCGAATTCCGTGCGCCCGATCCGTCGGGCAACCCCTATCTCGCCTTCGCCGCGGTGATGATGGCCGGACTCGACGGGGTGCTCAACCGCATCGAGCCGCCTGCCCCGGTCGACAAGGACCTCTACGAGTTGCCGCCGGAGGAGGCCGAGCGGATGCCGACCACCCCGACCTCGTTGGACGAGTCGCTGGCGGCGCTGCAGGAGGACCACGACTTCCTCACCATGGGCGGTGTGTTCACACCCGACCTCATCGAGAGCTACATCGCCGAGAAGGTCGACCACGAGATCACTCCGGCGCGGCTGCGTCCCACCACGCTGGACTTCGAGTTGTACTACGACTGCTAGGCGTACGGCACGGCCCTCATGTCGACATTGCGAACCGGTAGGTCGAAAAATCCGCCCGGGAGCAGCACCTGGGTTCGTTCCACCGACCACCCCGGGAAGTACAGCTGGGCGTACGTCCCGGGGAGGTCGTGAACGTCGCTGTCGGCGTCGGTTATCCCACCCCGGGCCCGGTCAGCCCTCGGTGACGTTCACGACCTCACCGGTGGCCGGGAACGGCTCGACCCGGGCCGCCCGCCGGGCGTTGCGCGGCTGGACAACCTTCCGGTCGATGAGGTTCACCGCCCACACCACGACGGCCGACAGGGCCCACCCCAGCAGGATGTCGAAGACATAGTGCTCGGCGGTGAAGACCAGTGAGAAGGCCATCGCGAACGGGTAGAGCAGCAGCAACGGCCGCCACCGTCGGTCGGTGCGGGGCCACAGGAACATGGCCAGCAGCATCGTCAGTGCGGCATGCAGGGAGGGGATCGCCGCGACCAGGTTCGACTTGCCCTGGCCGATCTCGATCAGACTGGCGGCGACGTGGATGTTCAGCACGTCCCAGCCACGCGACGAGATCCGCTCGACATAGGGTTCCGCCCCGTCATCGACCGGGTCGATGGGGCCGAGGATGCCGCCGGGTTCGGTGGCCTCCGGCTCGACCATGCAGGCGTCCTCGTGCGGTTGGTCGACGACCTCCTCGGCGGTGCACCGGGCGGCGGCCCACGGCGGGGCGGCGGGGACGAAGGTGTAGCCGATGAGACCGAGGAAGGAGACCGCGATGAAACAGGCGGCGAACCGCCGCCAGACCATGCGGTTCTTCAGCCACAGCCAGGCTGCCACCGCGTAAGGGGCGATGAAGTAGGACATGTACACCAGGCCGACGATGACCTCCCACCAGGCGGCCTCGGGATGTTTGAGGTGTTCCTGCAGCCAGGCGGTGGGGACCACCCCGAAGATGGCCTTGTCCACCTCGGGGGCGAGTGTCCACTGCACCGGGAAGTTGATGGTCTGGGCCGCGTTGCGGGTCCAGTCGTAGAGCAGGAGGATGACGGCGAACGGTGCCCAGTCGAGGATGACCGACATGGTCCGGTGGCGTCCGATGCATGCGGCGATGAGTCCGAGACAGAGCAGGATGATCAGACGGGTGCGGTCGAAGGCGAGGCCGTGGACGGAGAGCTCGACGACCATGAGAACCGCCCAGGCGATGATCGCCCACCGGCGGATCCTGGTGAGATCGTGTGCCGTCCGGGGAGTGTCGGCAGGAGCGGGTGACGGAGCGGCGGGCACTGTGCCGGTCACGGGGCCGGTTCCGGTACCGATGTCTGGTCCGGTGCTCGCCGACCGACCGCCGGGGGCGCCCGGTGACCCACTGATACTCACCGTAGGAACCTCCGGAAACCCTTCTGTCAGTGCGATTGTCTCCTCAGGTTAACCGGTAGGTTCCGGAGCTGATACGTCAGGGTCGCTCCGCGGTGTTCTTCTCACCACCGGACAGCGGGACGGTGTGGTCCCAGTGCACGGCATGCAACGCCCGCCCCATGACATAGGAACCGACGGACTGCACGACGAGCAGGGCCGCCACCGCGACGACGGCGCGCAGGAACTCACCGGCGACGAAACCGACCGTCGCCCACGAATACACCAGGTGGGAGATGATGAGCAGCGGCACACCGACACCCATGGCGGGGCCGAGCATGTTGACCTGGCTCAGGGCGTCCGGCGCAAGGTACATGGCGACGGCGGAGACGAGGATGAACACGGCGCCGGCCAGGGCGAGAACACCCACGAGAACGGCGCCGACCCAGCCGAGTTCGGGCACGTCCTGCGGGCCGTGTCCGGCCCCGTCGGCCGCGAGCAGGACGGTGGCGGAGGAGACGGTCGGGAGCATCACCGGCGCCCCCTCGTGATGATGCGGGCGTAGGCGATGGTGCTCAGGGCGCCACCGAGCCCGGCGATGAGGACGGCGTCGTAGACGATCGACGACCGCTGGAACAGGCAGTACACGAGGAACCCCGCGATGACGGTCACGAAGATCATGTCGGCGAGGACCGCACGGCGGGCGTCGTTCCGGGTGGAGACCGCGCGCCACAGGATCATCATCATGGAGACCAGGACAATCAGCCCGGCCGCGCCGGCGAAAATCCACAGCAGATGGGTGGGTGTCATCGCTTCCCTTTCTTCCGGTTGCGCGGATCCCGGGGATCCTTGCGGTTCTTCCTGGAGCTGAGATACAACGGCGGCTGGGGGAACTTCGAGCGGAGCTCGTAGGCGTTGACCAGCGGGCCGATCCCGGCGGAGGTGGAGTGCCGGCCCGGGTGCCGGCGTCCGGCCTCCGCCGCGGCGGCGGTGCCGGGACGCTCGGCGTCAGCACCGGTGGCCTTCCCGGCCCCGTCACCGCCGTCACCGCCGTCTCCGGCGGTTCCGACGTCATCGGGCCGGCGCACCACGCCGAACGGGCCGGTGAGCAGTCCCTCCGCCGCGCGTTCGTAGACGCTGGAGTCGACCTCCTCGGCCTGCTGCGCGGCCTTCGCGGCACGGGCCTCCCGCTTCCGCTTGGTCTCGGCGGCCCGGTGCTCGCCGGCCTTGCGGGCGTGTTCCCGGGCGATGCGCTCCCGCTCCTCCCGGGTGAGGTCGGGCAGGTCCGCCTCATCGAGTTCGTCCTCCTGCCGCATGATCGCCGCGACGAACGCGGTGGCGTGCGGGGTGGAGTCCACCTTGTCGATGTCGAAGGTGCCGTCCTCACTGGCACGGCCACCGTGGGTACCGCGGTACCCACGGGGACCGGGGACGCCGCGCTCGGTGAGGTGCTCGACGTCGAACTCCGGCTTCTTCTTCCGCACGGACGGGACCAGCTTCCCCTCCATCACGGCCAGGGAGTGCAGCAGTTCGTGCGGGTCGGAACCGTACATGGCGTGGACGGCGAGGAACCGCTGGACGCGGGGGAGACCGTGGGTGCGGAACTCCGCCGACCCGGTGGCGGCGACATTGTCGGTCGAGCGTTTGCCCGCCGCGGCGTCCTCGTCGACCTCCCTCGGGCCGGTGACACCGAGGGCCAGCGTGCCCGGCGTCATGGTGACCGAGGAGATGAGGAACGCGACGTCACGCTCCTTCGTCACCCGCAGCGGGTAGTAGACGATCACCGGGGCGATGTTGCGGCCCGTGGTGAACGTGTCCGAGGCCATGACGACGGATTCCTTGATGATCTGGCCGAGCAGCCAGACGATGTACCGGATGACGTGCCCGGTCGTTCTCAGCCACTTCACCGTGCATCATCTCCTTCGGTGCTGTCTCCGGGGCCGTGGCCGGTGCCGTGCTCAGGTCCGGGCCGCAGCATGCCGCTGCCGCCCCCGTCGTCGGGGAGGACCACGCCGACGGCACTGCTGCCGTCACCGTCGTCGCCACCGAGCACCGCACCGACATAGGCGGTCGTGTCGGTGAGGGACGAGGCGGCGTCCTTCGTCAGTCCGGTCACCGGACCCGCAGCGAGGAACATGGCCACGCTGACCACCATGAGCGTCGCCGACGGCAACGTCAGGGACGTGCCGACCGCCAGCTCCGGATCCATGTCGCGCTTGTCCATCGGACGCCCCCAGAACGCCTTCCGCCAGGCGTAGACGAGGCTGAGCAGCGCACCGAGGGACGCCACGACGACCGCACCGGCACCGACCCACACCGTCCAGCCGGTGTCCGACTCGATGCCGAACAACAGCAGCAGCTTGCCCCACATTCCGGAGAACGGCGGGAACCCGGCGATGGACAGGGCCGCGGCGGCGAACACGGTCGAGACCAGCGGGTCCCGCCGCATCAGGCCGGACAGGCGGCGCAGCCGGCCGGTCCCGTAGGTCTCCTCGATCGCGCCGGCCGACAGGATCATCGCCGCCGCACTGATCATGTGGTGCAGCATGTAGAACACCCCGGCGGAGAGCATGAACTGCGGATCCCCGCCGAGGAACGCGAGGGCGACGAGGATGAACGGGATGCCGTTGACCATCTGGTAGGCGATGACCCCGCGCAGCGAGGTCTCCGCCAGAGCCGCGTACCCGCCGATGAGCATACCGGCCACGGCGAAGACCAGGATCGCGACCGACCACCGGCCGTCCCCCTCGAAGACGGTCATGTAGACCCGCAGTACCGCGTACACGCCGACCTTGGTGTGCAGGCCGGAGAACAGGGCCATCACCGACGGCGAGGTGGCGCCGTAGGAGCGGGGCAGCCAGGTGTGCACCGGGGTCGCGCCGGACTTCACGCACAGTGCGATGAGCACCATGCCGAGGGCGAGCCACAGCTGCCACCGCGTGCCGTTGATGCCCTCGGCGAAGCCGCCGGCGCCCCGCGGCCCGGCCGCACCGGCGAGCGCGGCGAGGTTGGTGGTGCCCACCACGCCGTAGACCAGGCCGACCCCGGCCAGCAGCACCATCGAGGTGACCAGGTTGACCAGGACGAACATGCGGCCCGCCGCGAGCCGTGCCCAGGTGCCGGTCATCGCCAGCAGTCCGAAGGACGGCATCAGCATGATCTCGATGAACACGAAGAGGTTGAACAGGTCGGCGGTGAGCAGTGCACCCCACGCGCCGCCGAGCAGCATGAGGGTCATCGCCGGGTAGAACCGGGTCCGGGTCTCCGCGACGACCTCCCCGAACCAGTTCGCCGCGAGTGCGACGACGGAGGTGGTGGTGATCATCAGGGCGGAGAGCGTGTCCGCGGCCAGCGGGATGGACACCCCGCCGATGAAGTTCCCGATCGGGTCGGCGAGCACGGTCGGCCCGTCGCCCTCACCGCCGCTGACGGTGAGCAGCAGCAGGACGCCGCCGACGAGTCCGACCACCGGGACGCCCAGGGCGAGGATCCGGCGGGGGACCGACCAGGGCAGGACCGCGGCGACGGCCGCGGACATGAGCGGGACGACGATGAAGAGCGGGAGCAGTGTCGCGGGGACGATATCCATCAGTGCTCCTCCTCGCGGGACCGGCGGCGGGCAGCGCGGGCGGAATCAGCCTTGATGCGCACCGCGGACCGGCCACGGGTGTCGAGATTGCGGGCGTCGCGCTGGGCGCGGTCGGTGTCCTCGGCGGAGCGGGTGTCGTCGTCCTTGCTCAGTGCGGCCATGGCCAGCATGACCGCGGTCGTGGCCATGGAGATGACGATGGCGGTGAGGACGAAGGCCTGGGGGAGCGGGTCGGAGGCGTCCGCCGGGGAACTGAGGTCGCTGATCGGGTCGGAGCGCCAGGCGCCGACGCCGGTGGCCAGCAGCAGGAGGTTCACGCCGTGGCTGATCAGTGTGGTGCCGATGATGATGCGCACCATGCCGCGCTGCATGATCAGGTACACGCCGCCGGCGACGAGTACCGCGATGATCGCTGAGATGATCACTGGACCTCCGCCTCCTTCTCCTTCGCTGCCTTCTCTTTCTTCGTTGTCCGCCCGGTGGCCGGGACCGGTTCCACCGGGCTGGCCTTCTGGGCGGCGTCCGGTGCGGCCCCCGGGCGTTCCCGCCCACCGAGGGTGTTGACGACGACGATGACGGTGCCGATGACGGCGAGGTACACGCCCGCGTCGAAGAGCAGCGAGGTCGTGAGGTGTTCGCCGAGGACATCGGCGTAGATCGGGGTGAGGAAACCACCGTGGAAGTAGCCGATGAGACCGGTGACCAGCGCGAGGAGCATCCCGGCACCGATGATGCGGTACCCGAGGTCCCGGCCGCCGATCTGCCGTGCGGTCGGCTGGATCAGGTACCAGAACACGATGCCCAGCGAGAGCATCAGGGCGGCGAGGAAACCGCCGCCGGGAGCCTGGTGGCCCCGCCAGAACGTCACGGCGGAGTACACCGCCAGCACACCGAGCAGCGGCCAGACGACCGTGCGGCCCAGGATCGAGTTCAGGTACGTACTGCGCAGGTAGCGGGAGTAGAACGGAGCGAGTTCGGGCACCTTGTGCACGTCGGGGAACTTCGTGGACCCCTTCTTGCGGAACTGCTCCGCGCTGGAGCCCGGACCGTAACCGGGGAGCCGGGAACGGGGCACCGAGCCGACGACCGAGGCGATGACGATGCCCGCCATCCCCAGCACGCACAGTTCGCCGAGCGTGTCGAAGCCACGGAACTCCACGATGATCGAGGCGACGACATTGTGCGCACCGGACACCTCCGGCCCGTTGTCGAGGTACCACTGCGACAGTTCCGGCTTGCCGTGCCGGCCGACCAGCAGCCAGGACCCGACGAAGACGACGAGGCCGACGAGGGTGGCGATCATCACCGAGAACTTGGTGCGGTTCTCGCCCTCGCGCAGGTAGAGGCGCGGCTGGTGACGGACGACGAGCATGAGGAACACGGTGACGATGAACTCCACCATGAGGTTCGTCAGCGCGACATCGGGGGCGCCGAGAGTCAGCATGATCCACGAGACACCGGCACCGGCGACACCCACGAGGATGACCGAGCCCAGCCGCGAGCGGGTGGAGATGACCGCCATGACCACCAGGACGATGATGATGAGTCCCGGGAGATCGCTGACCTGGTCGATGCCGGGGGTCCGCGGCGGCAGGTCGCCCATCTCCTCGAGACCGCCGGCGCCGAAGAAGGCGGCGGCGGTGAGACCGAGCACCATCGCGAGGATCCACAGCACGTGCCCGTTGGGGCTCAGGGACCTGCCGGGGAGATTGGCGAGGCGTCCCCAGCGGGTCGCGCCCTCGACCGTGGCGCCGATGAACTCGGTTCCGGTGAAGGGGAACAGCTTGCGGGCCGCCAGTCGGGCGGACCAGCGCGACCGGTAGGCCAGCAGCACGGCGCCGACGACGATCACGGCCAGCGTCACCGCCAACGGGACGCCCCAGCCGTGCCAGAGGGCGAGGTGGCTGTGGTGGGCGTCGGCGTCGCCGGGCAGCAGGGACGCCACGAGGGTGTCCAGCGGCCGGTCGGCGGCGGAGAGGACGAGGACGGCGGGCAGTGACAGGACGCCGGGCAGCACCGCCGGCAGCCAGAACACCGGTGAGGCCTCCCGGACCCGGTCGGTCGGGGTGATCGACGGTGAGACGGCAGGGGCGGTGGGCCCGTCGATGAAGGCGCCGAACAGGTAGCGGCCCGAATAGAGGAAGGTCGCCAGGGCACCGAGACCGGCGGCGACGAGCAGGATGACCTGACCGGCGTCCCCGACCGGGGCGTCCCCGAAGGCGGCGAGCATGCCCTCCTTCGACACGAACCCGAGCAGCGGCGGGATGCCCGCCATGGATGCCACGGCCAGCAGGGCACCGGTGAAGGTCCACGGCATCCGGCGCCACAGCGCACCGAGGTAGCGGATGTCCCGGGTCCCGGTCTGGTGGTCGACCACACCGATGACCATGAACAGGGAGGACTTGAACATCGCGTGGGCCGCGGTGTGCACCACCGCGGCGGCCAGCGCGACCGGGGTGCCCACGCCGATCGTGGCGACGATCCAGCCCAGCTGCGAGACGGTGGAGTAGGCGGTGAGCTTCTTCAGGTCCGTCTTCTGGCAGGCGAAGACCGCCGCCATGACCGCGGTCGACATGCCGGTGATGATGAGCAGCCAGTTCCACACCGCGACATCGGCGAAGACCGTGGAGAAGCGGAGCAGCAGGTAGATGCCGGCCTTCACCACGGCGGCGGCGTGCAGGAACGCGGAGACCGGGGTGGCGGCGGCCATCGCCTCGGGCAGCCACACGTGGAAGGGGAACTGGGCGGCCTTCGAGAACCCGGCGACCGCGACGAGGACGGCGACGATGCCGGTGCGCACGTCGTCGGTGCCCCACACGTCGCTGGCGAGGATGCCGGACAGGCTCGTGGTACCGGTCGCGGCGACGGCGATGCCGAGGGCGACGAGCAGGGCGAGTCCGCCGGTGAAGGTGAGCAGCAGGGTCCGGACCGCGCCGTGCTCACCGCTGTGGCCCGACCGGGCGATGAGGAAGAACGAGGCGAGGGAGACCAGTTCCCAGCCGACGAACAGCAGGGTGACGTCATCGGCGAGGAAGAGCAGGACGACGGAGGCCATGAAGGCCGTCATGAGGACGTAGAAACTCATCACACCCTCGCCCTCGGCGGTGCGGTGCAGGTACCGCGTCGAGTAACTGAACACCGCGGTGCCGATGAGCAGGGCGAGGAGGGTGAAGAACAGTCCTGTGGCGTCCATGGACAGGGCGGCGTCGATGTCGCCGCCGCCGGGCAGGGCGTCCGGCAGCCAGGTCACGGAGAAGGTCGCCGGTCGGCCGTCGATGATGTCGGCCGCCCCGGTGGTCAGGATGTAGCCGGCCGTGCCGAGGAACGCCGCGGCGAGGACCCACCCGGCGTTCCGGTCGAGGGTCTTCACCAGCAGCGGTGTGACGGCCAGGAGGGCCAGGAGGACAAGGGGGACGGCGAGGACGCTCACGTCTGCTGCAGCACCTCCGGAAATCTGTGGCTGGGATGGTCCGTCGCGGTCCGGTGCCGGATACGGCATGGCATATGCGACGACCGTGACATCCGCCCACGACTCCGGTCCCGCGGAGCGGCCCACTCGAGTGAATGACGTACACCAGTGGAGCCGTATGCGTGTTTCCCACTCTAACAGGCACCTTGTGGTGCGGTCGTGGCAGGTCGCCGCGGCGCGGGCCTACCCTGGGGCGCTATGGCACAGACCACAGAAACGACACAGACGACAGAGGGCGGCACGGCGCCTGCCCGGCTCACGCTCCCCGAGATCGGCTTCGGGACCTACAAACTCCGCGGCGAAGCCGGGGCGGCGGCCGTCACCGGAGCACTGGAGCTCGGTTACCGGCTCGTCGACTCGGCCTACAACTACGAGAACGAGGGGACGGTCGGCGCCGGCATCCGGGCCGCCGTCGAGGCGGGTACCGTCACCCGCGACGAGGTGATCTACACCAGTAAACTGCCCGGCCGGTACCAGGAGCGGTCGGACGCCCTGGACACCGTCGCCGAGAGCGTCTGGCGCAGCGGCATCGGCCCGGTCGACCTCTACCTCATCCACTGGCCGAACCCCGCCCAGGGGCACTACGTCGAGGCGTGGAAGGCGCTGCTCGACGCCCGCGAACAGGGGCTGGTCCGCCACGTCGGGGTGTGCAACTTCCTGCCGGAGCACCTTGAGGCACTGCAGCGCGAAACCGGGGAACTGCCCGAGGTCAACCAGATCGAACTGCACCCGGCGTACCCGCAGACCGCGGCCGTCGGCGGCACGCTCGACTGGAACCTCGACCACGGCATCACCGTTGAGGCATGGAGCCCGCTCGGCCGCGGGGCCGCGCTGGACGCCGCGCCGGTCACCGCCGCGGCCGAGGCCCACGGGGTGACCGCCGGTCAGGTGGTCCTCGCCTGGCACCGGGCGCGCGGGGTGACCGCCATCCCGAAGGCGGCCCACCGGGACCGGCAGCGGGAGAACCTGGCGTCGCTGTCGGTGACGCTCTCGGACGAGGAGGTCGCGGCGATCACCGCGCTCGGACGCCCCGACGGGCGGCTGAAGGGTCAGGACCCCGCCATCTACGAAGAGTTCTGAGGTTAGCCTCACCAGGTTAGAATGTGGGGTATGACGTTCCTACCCCGCACCGGGGCCGTCTCCGCTACAGCCGTTGTGGCGTCCGGCCTGCTCCTGTCCGCACTCACTGTCCCCGCTGTCGTCGCCGCCCCCGCGGCATCGGCGGCGATGCCCACCGTCCCCGACTCCCTCCCGCTCTTCCCCGAGGTCACCGAGAACCCGCAGATCACCGTCACCCGTGAAGACGGCACCCCGGTCACCGGGGAAACCCCGGTGCACCGCGGCGATGTGCTCCTCGTCCACGGCAACGGCTTCTCACCGGAGGCCAACCGGGGCGGGTTCGTCATGCCGGTCCCGCCCGGGACCGCGAACGGTGTCTATGTCCTCTACAGCGGATTCGGGGAGACCTGGCGGCCGTCCGAGGGTGCGCCGGGGGAGGCCCGCACCCACCCCCACGACCAGCTCGCCTGGGTTCTCCCGGACGACAGTCTCGCCGCCCTGCCCACCGCACCGGTCGACATGCGTACGCCCATCGCCCGCGAGGCGCAGCGGATGGAGGACGACGGAACCTTCACCGCACGCCTGACCGTCGACCCGCCCGCGGAGACGCCGGGGGACCGGTTCGGCGTCTACGTCTACCCGGCCGCCGGCTCGGTCAACGCCGCCGAGGAGATCTACGTCCCGGTGCCGTTCTCCACCGGACCAGGACCGAATACGCCCGCCCCCGCCAGTCCCGATCTCGTGCTGGACGCCGACCTGGTCGCCCGTGCCGCCGAGGCCGCCCAGGGCGGGCTGAAGGGTCGGGACGGTGCGGTGGTGCTCGATGACGGTCGGGTCGGGTTCACCGCGGACGGCTCGGTGGGGAGTACGGAGCGCTACCGGGGGACCGTCCATGCGACCGCCCGGTTCTCTCTGGTGGACGTGGCCCTGCGCGACCCGTGGATCGAGACCCGCGCCGACGGCACCCGGGTGCTCACGGCGGAGGTCTCGGACTCCTGGAATTCCTCCACCGACGCGATGCGCCGGGTGGACCTGGGGCCGGCGGGCGCCCTGATCTGACCCGGGCTGGCACCGGTCGGCCGGTCGTCCCGAGGACGTCGTGGTGACCCGAGCTGACCCGGATCGGTCAGTTCCGTCGGGCCAGAACCGCAGAATCGGGTCAGCTCGGGACAACTCCGGCTGAGTCGGTGCGTCGCGCGTCAGCGGCGGGTAGTCAAAACGACGTCACGGCGTGACCCTGACCCGACTCCGACCATGCACAACGAAAAACACCCTCTGACCTGCTGTGCAGGTCAGAGGGTGTTTCTCTGGCTGTCGGGGTAGCGGGATTTGAACCCACGACCTCTTCGTCCCGAACGAAGCGCGCTGCCAAGCTGCGCCATACCCCGGTCTGGAACGGCAGCGGCTGTCTCGCGGACATCCGTTGTCGCAACGACTTAGAACTATAGACGTCCCGCCGAAGACAGGCAAAACACCAGGTCATCAGCGATATTGTCAGGCGGAACGTTCCACGACGTTGATCAGGGTCGCCGACGGTCGGCAGAAGAGCCGGACCGGGACATACTTCGAGGTGCCCAGCCCGTTGGAGACGTGCAGCCACATCCGCTCGGACCACCGGGAGGCGCCCGCGACCCGGGAGCGGTCGATGCCGCAGTTGGTGACGACCGCCCGCCCGCCGGGCAGGCACAGCTGACCGCCGTGGGTGTGGCCGGCGAGCACCAGCTGGTAGCCGTCGGCGGCGAAGTCGTCGAGGACCCGTGGCTCGGGGGCGTGGGTGAGGCCGAGGGCGAGGTCGGCGTCCGGATTCGGGCCACCGGCCAGGGAGGCGTAGTCGTCCCGGTCGAGGTGCGGATCGTCCACCCCGCCGACGGCCAGGCGCAGTCCGCCGGCGGTGAAGTCGGTGCGGCGGTGGGTGGCGTCCTGCCAGCCGTGTTCGATGAACGCCGCGCGCATGCCCTGCCACGGCAGGTCGATGTCGCTCGGCGGATTCTTCTTCCCCAGCAGGTAGTTCACCGGGTTCACCGGGTGCGGGGCGTAGTAGTCGTTGCTGCCGAAGACGAAGACGCCGGGGAAGGACAGCAGCGGGCCGAGGGCGCGCAGCACCGCGGGAACCGCCTCCTTCTCGCCGAGGTTGTCGCCGGTGTCGACCACGAGGTCCGGCTGCAGGGCGGCGAGGGAGGCCACCCAGCGCTGCTTGAGTCGCTGGTGGGCGAGCATGTGGAGGTCGGAGACATGGAGGATGCGGAAGGCGTCGCCGGCGGATCCCGGCTGGCCGTGGACCCCCTGGGTCTCTGCCCGGTCGCGGCGGCGGGCGAAGGTCTCCGGCGCCAGTGCGGGGACGGTGACCTCGCGCAGGATGAAGTCCCTGGTGCCGAGGATGCCGCCGGCCAGGGTGGCGAGGCCGGCGCCACCGGCCACGGCGGCGGTCGTGGCGAGGGTGTGGACGGGGCTCCGGCCGGCGGTACGCGCGGATCGGTCGGTCGGGCGGTGTTCTCGACGGGTGATCACCCGGCTGAGTCTACCTGCGCGCGGCCGGGGCGGGACCGGGGTCGGGCACGGGCCGGACCGGGTGAGTCAGCGTGAGGCGGGGCGTGACAGGGCGTGACGGGCCGGTCGTCGGCTACCTGACGGGGCGTCCGGTCCCGTGGAGGAAGCGGGGGTCGGCGGCGGGCAGCGGGGCGGCGCCACCGTACCGGTCGATGACGGAGTTGGCGGCGGTGAAGAAGGCCCGGGCGGGTTCGCCGCCGCCGAACAGGTTCCCTGATGCGCACTGCCGCAGCGGGTCGGTGCACAGCTGCTGGACCTGCCAGCCGTCGTTGAAGGCGTAGGACGCCCCGGCGAGCCCCGGGGTGAACCCGAGGAACGCCGCGGAGAGGTTGGTCTCGGTGGTGCCGGTCTTGGCGGCGACCGGGCGGTTCCACCCGGTCGCCTTCGCGGCACCGCCGGCGGTGCCGGTGCCGGCGTCCCCGGTCATGCCGGCGGCGAGCGAGTCGGCGACTTTCGGGTCGAGGACCTGCTCGCAGGGGGTCCGGTCCAGGTCGACGTCGTGGCCGGCGGAGTCGGTGACGGACAGGACGGGGTCGGGTTCGCACCAGCGGCCGTGGTCGGCGAGGCTGGCGGAGACGTTCGCCAGTTCCACGGGGTTCACGGACACCGGCCCGAGGACGAAGGACCCCATGTTCGTGTTCGTGGCGGACTCGACCATGCTGAGGTCCGCCTCGTCGCCGCTGAGGCCGGCGCTGCCGGGTTCCGCCAGGGAGCGCAGTCCGAGCCGGGCGGCGAGGTCGGCCACCGGCCCCACTCCGATCCGCTGGGCGAGGCCGACGAACGGTGTGTTGGGGCTGGTGGCGAGTGCCTCCCGGAGGGTCATGCGGGGGGCGAAGTTGCCGGTGTTCTCGACGCAGTACTTCTCGGCCGGACAGTAGTCGGCGCCGCCGCTGCCCATTCCGGAGACCTCGATCCGGCGGGGGACGTCGAGGACGTCGTCGAGTCCGACCATGCCCCGTTCCATTCCGGACGCCGCGGCGAAGAGCTTGAAGATACTGCCTGCACCGTTGCCTTCGGTGGCGTGGGTGAGCGGCAGGACGGTCTGGCCGGCGTCCTCGTCGAGTCCGTAGACCCGGGAGGAGGCCATGGCCACGACCTCGTGCGAGTTCTCCCGCGGTGCGATGAGGTCGGTGGTGAGGGCGACGCCGGGGGTCGCGGGGTCCGCCTGGCGCCGGGCGGCGTCCACCGCCGACTGCTGGGCGGCGGGGTCGAGCGAGGTCCGGACGGTGTACCCGCCGCCGGCGAGGGCGGCGGAATCGAGTCCGTGCTTGTCGAGCCAGGAGAGCGCGTAGTCGCAGAAGAACCCGGCGTCGCCGGCGCTGATGCAGCCCTGGGGTTCGACGGTGGGGGAGTCGGTGAGTCCGGTGTCGGCGAGCGACTGTCCGGCGTAGGTGTCCCGGTCGGCCGGGGAGAGTGTGCCGGCGGTGACCATGGCGTCGAGGACGGCGTTGCGCCGGGCGAGCGCATCGTCGGGACGGGAGTAGGGGTCGTGCAGGGACGCGGACTGGACGATCCCGGCGAGCAGTGCGGACTGGGGGACCGTGAGTTGGGCGGCGGTGGTGTCGAAGTAGGTCCGCGCCGCGGCCTCGATCCCGTAGGCGCCGTGGCCGAACTCGACGAGGTTGAGGTACCGGGTGAGGATCTCGTCCTTGGAGTAGTTCCGGTCGAGATCGATGGCCATCTTCATCTCGCGGAGCTTGCGGGCGAAGGAGGTTTCGGTGGCGGCGGTGCGCTCGTCATCGTCGTCGGCCTCGATGAGCAGGAGGTAGTTCTTGATGTACTGCTGGTCGAGTGTGGAGGCGCCCTGGGCCACGCCGCCGCTGGAGAGGTTGGCGGTCAGGGCGCGGGCGGTGCCGCGCAGGTCCACCCCGTCGTGGTCGTAGAAGCGACGGTCCTCGATCGCGACGATGGCGGCTTTGGCTGAATCGGCGATGTCGGCGGAGTCCGCCTGGTAACGGCGCTGGTCGTAGAGATGGGCGATCGGGGTGCCGTTCCGGTCGGTCACGGTGGTGGCCAGGGGCAGGGAGCGGTTCTCGTCGATGTCGGAGAGGTTCGTGTTGACCGTGCCGGCGGCCGTGTTGACGGTCCATCCGGCACCGCTGAGCAGGGGAATCAGGGCTGCTGCGGCGAGAATTCCACCGATCAGGACGGCGGCGGCCAGGGTGGCCGCGGCACGCGCGCGGGGCGACCCGGTCGCTGTCGGCGACCGGCGTTCCGGTGCGGCGCTGTGATATCCCACACGCCAACCCTATCGGACGGGCGGACAGGAGCGTCCGGATGCGCCCGCCCGGCTGTGGTGTCCGGGTGGGCGTCCGGAGTCTGCGGGGACGCCGACACCGGACCGGGGGTGACTTACGGGGGTATTCAGGTAACGGTCCGCGGAGCGGTTGTGACGCGCGTGATGTTCGGGGTCCGAACGCGTCGGCGGAGGATGTCGGGGAGTCCGGGTCGAGGGTGGGCGGATCCGGGAACGGGGGCGAGTGACCTGCCGGTTCGCACAGATCGAACTGCGCCGATCACGGGAAATTCCGCAATTCTGTGGTGGGAATCACAATTCGGGGGTAGGGGCGGACCGCCCGGTCGGTGACGTGTCCCACACTGCGCAGCCCTGTGAGCCATTCGACACTTCTAAATCTAAGTGAATAGACTTACACACAATTTCCGAACGCCCCGTCCGGGGCACTCTCCGATCACCGGTTCCCACGGTGACGACAACACAGCGGGAGGCCTGCCATGACTGCATCGCTCGACCACGACCAACTCCTGACCGCGCCCGGCGGCGCCGCGGACGGGGTGGTCCGGCGCACCGCCGACCAGCTCACCACGCGGGAGTCCTTCACCCACCGCGGGGAGTGGATCACGCAGGCGCACTGCCGCAACGTCGATCCGGAGGAGCTGTTCGTCCGGGGCGCCGCGCAGCGCAAGGCCGTGGCCATCTGCCGGCACTGCCCGGTGGTGCTGCAGTGCCGGGCGGACGCCCTCGACAACAACGTCGAATTCGGCGTCTGGGGCGGGATGACTGAACGTCAGCGCCGTGCGCTGCTGCGCAAGCACCCCGAGGTCGACAGCTGGGCCGACTTCTTCGCGGGCCAGCTCGAGTCGGCGCACTGACCCTTATACTGGCGCCCATGACTCAATGGGAATACGCCACCGTGCCACTGCTCACCCACGCCACCAAGCAGATCCTGGACACCTGGGGTGAGGACGGCTGGGACCTGGTGACCGTGCTGCCCGGGCCCACCGGAGAACAGCACATCGCCTACCTGAAGAGGGAGAAGTAGCGTGACCACCACCGCGTCCGCCCGCCTCACCGAGCTGGGCCTCACCCTCCCCCCGGTCGCCGCCCCGGTCGCCGCCTACGTGCCGGCACTGCGCAGCGGGGACCTCGTGTTCACCTCGGGCCAGCTGCCCTTCATCGACGGTGAGCTGCCCGCCACCGGCAAGGTCGGCGACGGGGACAGTGCCGCCGTCACCGCGGAGCAGGCGAAGGATCTCGCCCGCACCGCGACCCTCAACGCGCTCGCCGCGATCGACGACCTCGTGGGACTCGACGAGGTCGTCCAGGTGGTCAAGGTCGTCGGATTCGTCTCCTCCGCCGCCGGTTTCGGCGGCCAGCCCGGTGTCGTCAACGGCGCCTCGGAACTCCTCGGCGAGGTCTTCGGGGAGGCCGGCGCCCACGCCCGCAGCGCGGTGGGGGTCGCCGAACTGCCGCTCGACAGCCCGGTCGAGGTCGAGCTCATCGTCCGCGTGCGCTGACCGCGGCGTCCCGGCAGTCCCGGACGGTGCCGGACAGTGCCGGACGGTGCCGGACGGTGCCGGTCAGGGGGCGGCGCGCTCCCCCGGGGGTGGTGAGTTCCGCTGCCCGTCCTCCGACGGTGGCACTAGACTCGCGGGCATGGAGCATCCCGCGTACAGCCAGCTGCGTCCCGTCACCCCCTCCACCGGCGTCGTCCTGTGTGACAACCCCAGCTACTCCGCTCTGGAGGGGACCAATTCCTGGATCGTCCGGGCGCCCGGCGACACGGTCTCCGTCGTCATCGATCCGGGTCCGCAGGATGAGGGGCACCTCAATGTCCTGCGCAGCCGGGCGACCGAGGGGGGTGCGGAGATCAGGCTGATCCTGCTCACCCACCACCACGGGGACCACGCCGACGGGGCCGAGCGGTTCCGGCAGCTCACCGGTGCCCCGGTCCGTGCGGTCTCGCCGCGGTTCTGTCACGGTGCTGAGCCGCTCGTCGACGGCGAACTCATCGGGTTCGACGGGCTGACGCCGACGATCGAGGTCGTGGCGACCCCCGGCCACACCGACGACTCGGTGTGTTTCTTCATCCACACCGATGGTGGGGCGGCCGGCACCGATGCCGACGTCGAAGGCATCGTCAGCGGGGACACGCTCGCCGGGCGGCACACCACCATGATCTCGGAGACCACCGGTGACCTCGGGCAGTACATCGCCTCGCTGAAGAAGCTGGACGCGCGCAGTCACGGCGTGCACCTGCTGCCCGGGCACGGTCCGGACCGGGCGGACGCCGCCGAGGTCGTCGAGAAGTACATCAACCGTCGCGAACAGCGGATCCGCCAGGTCACCGCCGCCGTCGACAAACTCGGTGCGGACGCCACGGTGGGGCAGATCGTCGACGAGATCTACACCGACGTCGACCCGGTCCTGCGGGACGCCGCGAAGCAGTCCACCCGCGTGACCCTGAGGTACCTGGGCTACAACGCCGATTAGCCGAATCCTCCGCGGCGGTCGGGTTCGCGAACCGGGGTGCGGCCCTGTCGGGTTCGCGAACCGACGTGCGGTTTGGAGTCGGGAAATTCGACCTGTCGGTTCGTTCCGCCGTCGTCAGATCTTCGTCGGACACGCGGCGATCGCGAGGTTGCCGATCACCGAGGCGACGAGCATGGTCACCGCCAGCGGGGCGGCGTCCATGTCTCCGCCCAGGCCCACCAGGGGTGAGGCGATACCGGCCAGTCCGAACTGGAGGAAGCCCAGCAGGGCGGAGGCGGAACCGGCGGCCCCGGGGACGGCGTCCATCGCCAGCGCGGTGGCGTTGCCCAGGACGAGGCCCAGGGAACCGACGACGAAGACGAGGGGGACCGCCAGCGACAGCGGCGGGGCGTCGACGAGGACGAGCAGGCCGAAGACGAGGACGCCGAGCAGGTTGATGCCGAGTCCGGCGCGCGCCGCCGACCGGATGCGGAACCGCCGGGTGAGGTTCGCCGCGACCATGCTGACCAGCATCAGCACCAGGGCGTTGAGACCGAACAGGAGGCCGTACTGCACGGTGCCGAGGCCCATGAGGTTCTGGTAGAGGAACGGGGACGCCGAGATGTAGGCCATCATCGTGGTGAAACCGAAGGCGAAGGCCAGGGTGGCGGTGAGGTAGGGGCGGGAGAACAGCCGGCGCAGCGTGCCGGGCTGTGCCGTCGCTGTTGTCGCTGACGGATCCTGGTCAGCGGCGGCAGTGGCAGCGTCCTGCCGCGTCCGCTCGGCGGGACCGTGCGTCTCCGGGACGAAGGTCAGCGAGCACACCAGGGCGAGCAGGCCGAGGCCGGCGACGATCCACAGCAGACCGCGCCAGCCGATCGGGTCGGCGAGGGTACTGCCGAGGAACGGGGCGATGACCGGGGCCACCCCGCCGACGATCATCATCAGGCTGAGTGCCCGTGCCGCCTCGGAACCGTGGTAGCGGTCGGAGATGACCGCGCGGCCGATGACCATGCCCGCCGCGCCGGTGATGCCCTGGATGAGGCGGAGGGTGATGAGCAGCCAGAGTGAGGGGGCGAGTGCAGTACCGATACTGCACAGCAGGTAGATCAGGGTGCCGAGGAGGAGCGGGCCGCGGCGTCCCAGCCGGTCGGACAGTGGGCCGAAGATGACCTGGCCGACGGCGGCGCCGATGAGGAATGCGGTGAGGGAGAGCTCGGCGCCGGAGGTCGTCGTGTCGAGGTCGCCGACGATCTGGGGGAGTCCGGGCAGGTACAGGTCGGTCGCGAAGGGGGCGACGGCGGAGAGGAGCGCCAGGGTGAGCAGCAGCGGGGTGGAGATCGTCCCGGAGTTGGACGGAGTGCCGGACGGAGTGCCGGGCGGGGTCGTCGGTGTGCTGTCGCGGGCAGCGGAAGTCATGCACAATTCCTATCTATGATTTAGTAGCTATGTTAGCGTAGAAGAATGTGTGCAGATGTCAACCCGGGGACAACCGACCCTGCTGAGCCTGCTGACTCTGTCGGCCCTGCAGACTCCGCCGACCTCGCTGACCTCATCCTGCGGGTCGCGCGGCGAATCCAGGCGCTCGAGGTCCGGGAGTCCGGCGGCGTCGCCCTCACCCATCTCGAGGCCATGGTCATGTCGCGCATCGACGACGAGCCGGGTGTGACCCCCAAGACGCTCGGCACCGAACTCGGCCTGCGCAGCAGCAACACCAGCGCTGCCCTGCGGTCACTGGAGGGCAAGGGTCTGATCACCCGGATTCCGGACGCCGCGGACGGGCGGGTGACGAGGATCCACCCCACCACCCTCGCCGCGGAGAACCTTTCCCAGGTCCGTCAGGTCTGGCGCCGTGCACTGGCCCCGGCGCTCGGTGACGGACCTGACGGCGACGGAGCCGGGGTCCGGGTCGGGGATGGAGCCGGGGGTGTTGCCGGGAACGTGGCCACAGATATGGCCGGGGACGTCGCCGCCGCCATGCGGGTGCTGCAGCGGATCAGCGGGGAACTCGGCTGAGCGGGGGTCGTGGCCCTGCACCTGGTCAGGCGCCGTCAGATACATCCACCTGCTGTCCGAGGAGTCCGGCGCCTGTCCCGGCGTCGCCGGACAGGCCGTCGCGTCCGGCCACCGGAAAAGTTCGGATCCCGCAGTGCCCGACCGGGGCCGGAGACGACACTGACCGCGCCAGGGTGGGCAGGTGTGTCACCCTGACGCGGTCAGGCCGGATGTTCCGGATGGCTGCAGATTGCTGCAGGCCGCTGCGCTACCGGGCGCGCTTGGCCAGGCGTTCGGTGTCGGAGATGAGCACCGACTTGCCCTCCAGCCGGATCCAGCCACGGTGCGCGAACTCGGCCAGTGCCTTGTTCACCGTCTCGCGGGAGGCGCCGACGAGCTGGGCGATCTCCTCCTGCGTGAGGTCGTGGTGGACGCGCAGGGCACCACCCTCCTGCACACCGAACCGGTTCGCCAGCTGCAGCAGGGCCTTGGCCACCCGGCCCGGCACATCGGTGAAGATGAGGTCGGCCAGCGAGTTGTTGGTGCGCCGCAGGCGGCGGGCCAGGACCCGGAGCAGCTGATCGGCGATCTCCGGGTGGGCGTGGATCCAGTCGTGCAGCATGTGGGAGTCCATCGAGGCGGCCTTGACCTCGGTGACGCACACCGCCGCGGAGGTCCGGGGACCCGGATCGAAGATCGACAGCTCACCGAACATGTCGGAGGGGCCCATGATCGTCAGCAGGTTCTCCCGGCCGTCGGGTGCGTGGCGGGCGAGCTTCACCTTGCCGCTGATGATGACGTACAGCCGGTCGCCCGGTTCACCCTCGTCGAAGATGGTGGTGCCGCGAGGGAACGTGACGGAATCGAGCTGTTCGATGAGGGCGTTGACCGCCGCCGGATCGACACCCTGGAAGATCCCGGCGCGGGAGAGGATCTCTTCTGCTTCGCCCATTGCGCGTATAACTCCTGTGAAAGCTCTTCGGCCCGTGACAGGTTAGTCACAACGGCCGCGGAAAATGGTTCACCGCACAGACTACAACCTGCGGAGCGTTCATGTGGTACCAGGGGGGATTCCGCCGACGGTTATGGTGGTGGACATGTCCACTCTGCCTCATACGGCATCGACCACCGCCGTCGCGTCCCGACGCGGGGAGACCCCGCTCGCGCGGACCCGGCGCACCCGCCGGATCAACCGTCTCCTGGCCAAAGAATACCCGCACGCCCGGTGCGCCCTCGACCACACCACCCCGTTGGAGCTGCTGGTCGCGACGATCCTGTCCGCCCAGTGCACGGATGTCCGGGTCAACCAGGTCACCCCGGCGCTGTTCGCCGCCTACCCGGACGCCGCCTCCTATGCGGCGGCCGACCGGGCGACACTGGAGGAGTACATCCGGCCGACCGGCTTCTTCCGGAACAAGGCCGGCAACCTCATCCGGCTCGGGGCCGCGCTCACCGCCGACCACGGCGGCGAGGTGCCGGACACGATGGCCGAACTCGTCGCCCTGCCCGGGGTGGGGCGTAAGACGGCGAATGTGGTGCTGGGCAACGCCTTCGGCGTCCCCGGGTTCCCGGTGGACACCCACGTCGGCCGCGTCGTGCGCCGGCTCGGGCTCACCGAACAGACCGATCCGGTGGCCGTGGAGCGGGAGATCACGGCGATGGTCGAGAAGAAGGAGTGGACCATGTTCTCCCACCGGCTGATCTTCCACGGCCGCGCGGTGTGCCATGCACGCCGGGCCGCCTGCGGGGCCTGCGTCCTCGTCCGGCTGTGCCCGTCGGCGGGCACAGTGGGGCCGATGGATCCGGCTGCGGCCGCCGATCTCGTGAAGGAGCAGGCGTGAGCAGCAGGGTGCGGACCGTTGTTCTGGTCCTCGCGGTCGTCATCGGACTGGCGGTGGCGGCGGTGCCGATGGTCATCTCACTGGCCGGCTCCGGTGATGATCACGCAGCCCCGGCCACCTCGGGTGCCGTCTCCGGCGGGCTGGCGGGACAGGGTGTCCCGGTGACCGAGGCCCCGGACGCGGGGTCGTCCCCCGATCCGTCGGGGACGACGTACACGGTGGCGGCGGGCAGCCGGGCGGACTGTCCCGCACCGGCACCCGGGGCGGCGTCCGGCACCGGTGAACTGGGCGGGGTCTCACTGTCCTGTCTCACCGACGGCGGCGGCCACGGCAGTGTCGATCTCGGCGCGGCACTGGCCGGGCGCCCGACCCTTGTCAACGTGTGGGCGTGGTGGTGCCAGCCGTGCCGGGCCGAACTGCCCGTCCTGGCGGAGGCCGCGGCGAAGCACCCGGAGTGGAACATCGTCGGTGTCCACGCCGCGGAGCGGGGGCAGGCCGGTGCGGACATGCTGGCGGATCTGGGGGTCCGGCTGCCGAGCTACCAGGATTCCGACGGGGCCGTCGCCGCGGCCGCCGCACTGCCCGCGGTCGTCCCGGTCTCGGTGATCTACCGGGCGGACGGTTCACGCGTCACGCTGCACCCCGGTGAGCTGCACTCCGTCGCGGATGTTGAGGCGGTCCTGGGCGGTGCCGCCGGGTAGGGTGGGGCTCCCATGACTTTCTCCCTCGACGCCTGGCTGGACGCGGGCAGGTCCCAGCCGGACCTGCCGTCCGGCCTGCCCACCTGGATCGACCCGCTGACCGCCGCGTCGCGCGACGCCTCGCGGGTGCTGTCGGATCCGTCGCGCCATGTTCCGGCGAACGGTCCCGACGGCACACCGCCCCGGCCGTCAGCGGTGCTCATGCTGCTCGCCGACGGGTCAGACGGGGCCGACGGGTCAACCGGCGCCGATGACGGTTCCCCGTCGGCCGGTGCCGGAGATCCGTCGCTGCTGCTGACCCACCGCAATCCGTCGCTGCGGTCCCACTCCGGACAGATCGCCTTCCCGGGCGGGCACCGGGAGCCCACGGACCCGTCGCCGGTGGCCACGGCGCTGCGGGAGGCGACCGAGGAGACGGGGCTGCGTCCGGACGGCGTGGACCCGCTGGCGGTGCTCGAACCGCTGTACATCGACCGGACGAACCACGCGGTCGTCCCGGTGCTGGGCTGGTGGCGCTCACCGAGTGCGGTCAGCCCCGCCACCGACGAGAACGACTGGGTGCGCAGTGTGCCGGTCCGCGACCTCGCGGACCCCGCCGTGCGGACCCGGGTCGGTTTCGGCGGTTGGGAGGGCCCGGCGTTCGACGTCGACGGCTACCTGCTGTGGGGGTTCACCGGCGGTCTGGTGGACGCCCTGCTCCGGTTCGGCGGCTGGGAGCGCCCCTGGTGGGACGCCGACCGGGAGCCGGAGAACCTCTTCGCGGCCCTGGAGCGGTCCCGCAACGGGGAGACCATGACCCCGGCTGACATGCGGGGTATCGGAGTGGAGGAGACGCCGTGACCGGAACCACCGTCGATATCGTCATCCTCATCCTTGCCCTCCTGGCCATGCTCTCGGGATGGCGGCAGGGCGGGTTCTCCGCGGTCCTGTCCCTGGCCGGGGTGCTCGGCGGCGGCTATCTGGGCCTGGAATTCCTGCCGACGGTGCTCGACCACGTCGACGGGGACGCCGCCCGGCTGCTCGCCGCGGTCGGCGTCGTCGCCGGTGCGGTGATCATCGGCTACACGCTGGGATCGGTGATCGGCGTCCGGTTGCGTGACCGGATCCGGACCCGGTCGCTGATGCGGGTCGAGTCCGGTGTCGGGGCGCTCGCCCAGGTCATCACCACCCTGGTTGTGCTGTGGCTGGTGGTGGTGCCGGTGGCCTCGAACAGTTCCGGTGACTTCGGGAAGGCGGTGCGGGCCTCGTCGGTCCTCGGCGGGGTGAGCACCGTCGCGCCGGGGTGGCTGGAGGCGCTGCCGCAGCGCACCGCGACCCTCTTCAACGACTCGGGATTCCCGGTCGTCACCGACCCGTTCGACAAGGTCCCGGTCGCCGAGGTCGGCGAACCCGACGGGACGCTGGCCGGCGGGTCCGCGGTCGCCTCCACCCGCGATTCGGTGGTGCGGGTCGTCGGCCAGGCGTCCCAGTGCAGCCGCATCCTGCAGGGCAGCGGATTCCTCGTCACCCCGGACACGGTGATGACGAACGCGCATGTCGTCGCGGGCACCGACACGGTCGGCCTGGCGACGGTCAACGGGGAGTCCGACGCACAGGTCGTCTACTACAACCCCAGTGAGGACATCGCGCTGCTGCGCGTCAGCGACGATCTGGGTCTGACCCCGCTGGAGTGGGCCGACGAGGTCGGGGAGCCGAACCAGGACGCCATCGTCATGGGCTACCCGATGGGTGGTCCGTTCAAGGCCCAGCCTGCGCGGGTCCGTGACATGTTCACGGTCTCGGGACCGGACATCTACGCCGACGCACGGGTGGACCGGGAGGCCTACACGCTGCGGGGCACCGTGGTGCAGGGCAACTCGGGCGGGCCGGTGGTGGACGCCGACGGGCACGTCCTCGGACTCGTCTTCGGTGCCGCCGTCGGCGACTCGGAGACCGGGTACGCGCTGACCAAGCAGGAGGTGCTTGACCACGTGGGGGAGGCCGGCACCTACGACGACCGCTACCGGGACCCGGCCGACACGCAGCAGTGCGTGGTGGGCTGACTGCAGTTCCCGGGGAGGTCGGTGGAACGAACCGACAGGTCGACATCCAGGACCGCAGGTCGACGGAACGAACCCACAGGTCGAAAAATCCGACCTGGAGCGGCACCCTTGGGTTCCAGTGGTCGTTGCAACACCCCTGACATGTTCAGGAGTGAACAGGGCCCACACCGAACCCCTCGCACCGGCCCACCGCCGGACCGCGATCCACCCCCGCGCAGAGACTCCTCGCCTTCACCGCCTTCACCCCCGCCGAGCGCGAGTTGATGATCACCGAGCACGCCGCCGGCTCCACCGTCCGACAGATATCCACGGCACTGGGCCGCCCGGCTACCACGGTCAACGACTGGTTGACCCGGCACGGGCTCCACACCCCACGGCGCCGCCCCAACCACCTTGTCCGGCAACTCGCACTGATCCTGGTCAGCGCGGGTATGACCCAGGCTGACGTCGCCGCACTGATCAACGTGACCCGTCAGACCGTCTGCGGTTGGGCCAACCGGTTCCCGACCCCCGCCCGGCCGGAGGATGCCTACGACGAGGCGACCATCAGTTTCTACCGGGCACTGCTGTCCGGGGCGACCCCGGCGACAGCGGCGGCCAGTACCGGCAGGCCACTGTCGCAACTGGATCCCGACGGGGTGTACTCATCAGATGTGAACACCGCCGTGGCCGACCAGATCACCGTCGACACCCCGAAACGGGTTCGGCGCCAACACGCCGCTGATCAGCGTCAGCGTGATGCCGGACGGGCCGGCCGCAGACAGCTCCGGCGTAAACCCGGCGCCGCACTGCGCCCGGTCGCACCGAGTCCCGCACCGAGTCCCGCGCCGGTTGCTGCACCGGCAGTCCGGGCCCGGAAGAACCCGCCTGCCGGCGGCCCCGTGGAGTCTGAGGCGGCATCGGCGACACCGGCGGCACCGGTGCGTCGACCATCTGCCCGCAGGGACCGCAAACTGGGCCGCGCCACCGACACCACCGACGCCACCGACGCCACCGACGCCACCGACGCCGTGGACCGGAAAGCCGGGTTCACCGCCGACAGTGCCGATCGTGGTGCCCACCGGGGGAACCGTGCCCGGCACAGTCCCACGGCCAAACCCACCCGCCGACGTGGTCGGCACAGTGGCCGGCACAGTATCCCCGCCCCGATGGTCTTTGACACCCCGGCACCCGATCCCCGGATGCCACCGGCCGCCCCGGTCCACCACCGTGACCCTGACCGGGTGATATCCGACCGGTACCTGACCGCGGCAGAACGGGACACCATCGCGGTGATGCTGCGTGAGGGAGCGACGAAGGCGGCGATCGCCCGGAAGCTGGGCAGGCACCGGTCCACGATCAGCCGGGAACTCGCCCGCAACAGTGATCCTGCTGATCCTGCTGATCCTGCTGATCCTGCCGATCCCGGCGACACCGGCAGTACCGGCGGGGCCGGTGACCTGGTGTACAACCCGTTCACCGCGACCCGGCATGCCGCAGCCCGCCGGGCCCGACCGAGGTTGTCGAAGGTGTACGCCGACCCGATGCTGCGGGCGCTGATCACCCAACGACTGGAGCACTGGTCACCCGAGCAGATCGCCCACCGGTTACGGTTGGACTTCCCCGAGCATCCGGAGTGGCATGTGTGTACTGAGACGATTTACCAGGCGTTGTACGTCTACCCGAAGGGCAGCCTGCGCAGTGAGGTGAAAAAGGCCCTGCGTACCGGTCGGACAACCCGTAAACCCAGGGAGTCAGCGGTGAGGATCCCCCGCGACCATGACCGGGTCAGCATCGCCGAGCGGCCCGCTGAGATCGAGGACCGGGCGGTACCCGGTGACTGGGAAGGGGATCTGATCTGTGGGGCGTACAACAAGTCCGCGATCGGCACGCTGGTCGACCGTAAGACCCGGTACGTGATGCTGCTGCACCTGCCCGGTGCCCATGATGCACTCAGTGTCCGCGACGCGATGATCGAACGGTTCACCGGCATGCCCGCCCAGATGGGGTTGTCGGTGACCTGGGACCAGGGGTCGGAGATGTCGTTGCACAGGGAGATCAGTGTGGCCGCGGATCTGGACGTGTACTTCTGTGATCCGCATTCCCCGTGGCAGCGGGGCACCAACGAGAACACCAACGGGTTGCTGCGGCAGTACTTCCCGAAGTCCACGGACCTGTCGGTCCATGGGCGTGACCGGTTGCGGGAGGTGGAGATGCTGATGAACAACCGGCCGCGGAAGGCACTGAACTGGGCTACCCCCGCTGAGGCGATGTGGGCGGAACTGGACGGTATCCTCGGTGAGGCTTAAGCAGATCCGCTACCCGTGAGGGTGTTGCGTCGATCGCTAGAATCCGCCACCTGGGTTCGTTCCACCGACTTCCCCGGGAAGTACGGCTAGCCGGCGGCGGGCGGGAAGTTCCGGATGACGTCGGCGACGGCCGGGGCGTCCTCGATGTGGGGGAAGTGGCCGACGCCGTAGAGGACGACCGTGTCGGAGCCGTCGGCACCGCGACGCACCGACCGTCGGGCGATGCGGCGGTCGTAGGCGGGATCCATCGACCCGTCGACACCGACCGCCCGGGCGAGAGTGTGGGGCGGGAAGCTGCTGTTGAAGCGGAAACCCTCCGGCCGGAACCGGCTGCGCACGGTCCAGCGCCGGTACTCGCAGGACAGGTGGGCGACCTTGTCGACCTGCATCGCCTCCCGGCGCAGTTCCGCCTCGGTGGCGAACTGCTCGGTATCCCGGAAGCCCGGGGCGACCTGGGCACGGAAGTCCTTCACCACGGCGGCGGAGTTGTTCTTCCGCAGCCGCCGTTCCGGCAGCCGGGGCAGCTGCGCGAACAGTGACGGGCGCAGCCTGGTCCACTGGGAGAACGGGTGCAGCAGCATGGTGCGTGCCAGCACCACCGGATGCCCGGACGACAGGGTGACCAGACCGCGGACGCGGCCCGGCTCGTGTGCGGCCATCGTCCAGCCGATCATCCCGCCTTCGCCGTGGCCGACGACGAGGGCGTCGGTGTGGCCGAGGGCGCGGATCATGCCGGACATGTCGGACGCCGCCGTGGTGAGGTCGTAGCCGCGCGGGGTCTTGTCGGATTTGCCGTAGCCGCGCAGGTCCACGGCGGCAAGGCGCAGATCCTCGCCCTCGAAGGCGGTGAGCAGCTCGTCCCAGTCGAACCAGCCGCCGCCGAAGCCGTGGATGAGCAGGACGAGCGGGGCGGTGCGGGGACCCTGCACGGCGGCATGCAGACGAATGCCCCGGGTGTGCACGAAAAGGTGCTCCGGGGCAGTGGTCTCGGTCATCGCGTCACCGGAACTAGGTGTACAGGCCGTTGTCCGGGCCGGCGGAGGCGCCGGAGCCGGGCACGACCTGCTTGAGGTCGGAGACCGACTGGATCGTCGCCGCGGGCTTCTTCACACCCTTGATGAACTTGATGCCGACGAGTGCGAGCGCTGCGACGAGGACGAACATGATGAGGAAGACGACGAGGAAGGCGACCCAGCGGGGCATCCAGTTGTCGAGCAGCTCAGCGAGGAAGAAGAAAAAGAAGAATGAGCTGTAGGCGAGGATGACGCCGGCGCCGCCGAACAGTCCGGTGGCGATACCCGCCTTCTTCGCGGACCCCGAGATCTCGGTCTTGGCGAGCTCGACCTCGGACCGGATGAGGGTGGAGACCTGGTCGGTGGCGTCCTTGACGAGGTCACCGATACCGGCCTTCTTCCGTCCCTCGGCGGTGTCCGCACCCGTCAACGGAATCGACGACACTTCCGGGTGGAAGGTCGACGGGTCGGTGAACAGGCCGTGGTCCTGGCTGTTGTCCTTGTCGCTCACTGCGCATGCTCCTGTGTCGTGAATCCGTGGCGGGGTAGAGGTTACACGCCGCTGTTCGTGTCACCATTGTGCCAGAGGGTTTCTGCCGCCGTGCGGGAAGTCAGTCCTTTGTTTCCGTTGCCGATGCAGACGTCGGTGCTGCCGTTCCTTCCGGCGCCGTCAGTCTCTGCCGCGGTGGCGGACCAGCAGCCCGGTGGCGAGCGCGGCGAGGACGGCGAGGCCGGCGGACGCCCCGGCGATGACCCCGCTGCGCTCCGGGCGGTGGAACAACGGTTCCCGGCGCCGGAACTCGAGGACCGGCCAGTGTCGTGCCTCGGCGGTCCGCCGCAGCTGCTTGTCCGGGTTGACCGCGGTCGGGTGGCCGACGGCTTCGAGCAGCGGCAGGTCGGTGGCCGAGTCGGAGTAGGCGTAGCTGGCGGTGAGCAGGTACCCGTGCCGGGACGCCAGCCGCCGCAGTCCGCCGACCTTCGCGGTCCCCTTCGCGAAGAACAGGACCTCGCCGGTGTACGTGCCGTCCTCGGCGACGCCGAGTTCGGTGGCGATGAGGTGGTCGGCGCCGAGTTCCTCGGCGATCGGGGTGACCATCTCGCGGGGGGACGCCGTGATGATGGCGATACGGTGGCCGAGGGCACGGTGCCGGTCGATGAGTTCGCGGGCCTCGGCGTAGACGACGGGGATGATCACCTCGGACAGGGCTTCGTCGGCGACCCGGGCGAGGTCGGCGGCGCGGCGTCCCTTCACCATCTCGACGAGTGTGTCGCGGGTGGCGTCCATGGACTCGTCGTCGTGCCCGGTGAACATGTAGCTCGCCAGCATGGCGAGCATGCGGAGCATCTCGCCGGTGGAGATGAGGCCGCGGTCGGCCAGGGGTTTGCGGTAGGCCATCGTCGCGGAGGTGTCGATGACCGTCTTGTCGAGGTCGAAGACGGCGAGCACGCTCGACGGCGCGGCCCCGGGGTCGGTGGCGACGTCGGGACCGGGAGCGGTGCCGACGTCGGTGGTCGGGCCCTGGCTGGAGGTCACGTCCCCACCATACGACGGCACAGCACCGTGCGTTACTCCCGGGACGTATGGGGCGGTCGGGATTTATGTGACTGGTGGGACGGAGTTGTCCACAGGAGGGCGGTCGTCCGCGGCGTCCGGGACGTAAATCCGACGGACGTTGTCCACAGAACCGGGCCGTCCGGTGTCCCGTGCTTTACGGACGCCGGGTGTGCTGGCACGCTGCGGGGACATGACGTCGGGACCGGCGTCCGGGGAGAGGGGAAGACATGACGCACACAGCACAGACAGCACCGGCACAGTCGGCTCAGACCGTGCAGACCACCGGGATGATACAGACCGTCCTGACGAGATTGAGAGGTCCGCGACCGGATGCGGACGCGGCGCCGGTGGCGGGAATGACAGCGGGGACGACCCGGCGCGCCGCCACCGTCGTGGAGGTCCTCACCGATCCCGGTCTGGTCGACGAGGTCGCGATGGTCGTCGCCGCGACCGGGCGCCGGTTACTGCGCGGACTCCACTCCGGTACCGAGGGTGCCGCCGGTGCCGTCGGTGCCGTGGGTTCTGCCGGTGCTGCCGGTACCGGGGCGATCTCCGGTGAGGATGCGAGGTTCGCCGCACGGGTGGCCGCCGGGGAACCCGGCCGGGCCGTGGTCCTCATCAGCGACGCGGACGCCGAGCGGTGCCGTGCCCTGTGCCGGGCACTGGAACAGGAGGGGACCGCGGTGCGGCTGCTGCGGGTGGGATCGGGGACCGGCGGAGGGGACAGTACCGGGGACAGCGCCGGAGGCACGGTGCTGCAGCTTCCGGAGCAGGCCGCCGACCTCGCCGAGACACTCGGCCGGGAAGACCACCCCACCGTCACCGTCCACGGTGCGGTGGGGGGAGCAGGGACGAGCGTCTTCGCCGCGGCGCTGGCGGGAGTCGCCGCGGACCCGGCGGCGGGCGGCTGCGGCACCGCCCTGCTCATCGACGCGGACCCGGACACCGGCGGTGCGGTCGGCCTGCCCGCGGTACTGGGGATGGACCGGATCGACGGACACCGGTGGGACGGTGCCGGAGACGGGGCGCTGACGGGGACGGAGCTGCTGCGTCGGCTCCCCCACGCCGGCGAGGTGGCCGTGCTCAACCGCGACCGGCAGGGACTTCCTGCCCCGACGGCCGGCCTGGTGCCGTGCCCGGTGGTGGTGGACGCCGGACGCGTGGCCCCACCGGCCCTGATGACCGGGACCACCGGGACCACCGGGACCACCGGGTCTTCCGTGGCTTCCGGGTCTACCGGGTCTGCCCTCCCCGGGACCCTCTGGCGCGTCCTCGTCCTCCCGGCGAGCGTCCCCGGGGCGGTCGCCGCCGCCGCAGCGCTCGGCCGGGACCCGGCCCTGTACACCGTCCTGCGCGGGATACCTGACGGCCAGCTCAGCCGGGACCACGCCGCCACCCTCCTCGGTCGGGCACCGGACATCTGGTGGGAACACGACCCGTTCCTCGCCGGTGAAGTGGACACCGGCGAGTTCGCCCCGTCCCGCGCCGGGACCGCCACCACCGCCGCTGCGGAGCTGTGGGAACACCTGACCGGCCGGACAACGCGTCCGACCGGACCGCTGACGAGGTGGACGGCATGACGGGGCTGACAGGACTCGCCGCCACGGTGCGGGAAGGCCTCGTCGACCGGGGCGTCCTGCAACCGACCCCCGCCGACATCGCCGCGGTGCTCCATGACCGGGGCGATCACTCAGGTGTCGCCGACATGGTCGAGTCGGTCCGGGACCTCAGCCGGGAGTTCTCCGGCCTCGGTGATCTCGCGGTCCCGTTGGCGGATCCGACGGTCACCGACGTCCTCGTCAACGGGCCCGGACCCGTCTGGATCGACCGGGGACGGGGCCTGGAGACCACCGGGCTGCGGATGCGCGACGCACACCGCTGCCGCGACCTCGCCGTCCGCCTCGCCACCGCCTGCGGGGTCCGTCTCGACGATGCCCGGCCGTTCGCCGACGGGGTGCTCACCGACCTCCCGCCCGGCGTCGCGGCCCGGGCGGTCCGCGTCCACGCGGTCCTCGACCCGCCCGCCGGCACCGGGACCGGTGGGGCATGCATCAGCCTGCGCGCCCTCTCTGCGTCCCACCGCAGTCTGCGGTCCCTGCAGACCGCCGGCCTGTTCGACGCCGACACCGCCGCGCAACTGCGCGATCTCGTGGCCCGGCGGCAGTCGTTCCTCGTCACCGGCGGGACCGGGGCGGGCAAGACCACCCTGCTCGCCGCACTGCTCGCCGAGGTTCCCGCCGACCAGCGGATACTCCTGGTCGAGGACACTCCCGAACTGTTTCCCGACCACCCGCACGTCGTGGGCCTGCGCACCAGGGAGGCCACCGGGGACGGCGCGGGGACCGTCGACATGCGGACGCTGGTGCGGCAGGCGCTGCGGATGCGGCCCGACCGGATCGTCGTCGGCGAGATCCGCGGTGCGGAGATCGCCGAACTGCTGCTCGCCTTCAACACCGGGCACGCCGGCAGTGCCGGAACCGTCCACGCCAACCGGCCGGACGCCGTCCCCGGCCGGCTGACCGCACTCGGTGCCCTCGCCGGCATCCCCGACGCAGCGGTCGCCCGGCAGGTCGTCGACGGTGTGGACGTCGTCCTGCACGTCGACCGGTCCGGTGGACGCCGCCGGCTCACCGGCATCGGGCGATTCGTGCTCCGCCGCGGCGAACTCACCGTGGAACCGGTCACCGGTGGTGTGCCGTGCTGACCTTCACCGCACTGACCTGTGCCCTCGCCGTCGTGGCGTTCACGGCGCGCCGGGTGACGGGCCGGATCCGCGAGCTGGCGGAGGTCCGCGCCGCAGCCCGGGCACTCCGGGTGTTCACCGACGCGGTCGGCCGGGACCTGTCGGTCGGGGCCCGTCCGGTGGAGGCCGCCGGGCACGGTGTCGCCGCCCTGGCAGAGGCCCCTGAAGGGGAAGGGAGGACCGGTGGCGCGGTCGTCGACCGGCTCCGGTTCCGGGTCGGGCTCGTCCGGCTCGGCGCGGACCCCGCCGCCACCGACAGGGGCCACAGGGCTGACGGGGCCGATGCGCCGGATGTCACGGACCAGTGGTTCCGGCTCTGGGCCGTCGCCGACCGGCACGGCCTGGCACTCGGACGGCTCAGCGACCGGATGATCGAGGACCTCGACGCCCGGCTGACCCACCTGGGACACACCTCCAGCGCGCTGGCCGGCGCCCGGCTCACCGAGACCATCCTGCTTCTCCTCCCCGTCGGCGCACTCGGTCTCGGCCAGTCGATGGGCCTGTCACCGTTCGGGTTCCTCACCGGTAATCCACTCGGCGTCCTCCTGCTGCTCGTCGGGGTGGTCCTCGCCTGCGCCGGGGTGCTGTGGGCCGAGTCGCTGACCGTCACCGTGCTCGGCGGGGTGGGCCGGCGTGCCGGGCCGGCGGGACTGGCGGCGGCGCGGGTCCTCGACACCTTCGCGGAGTCGCTCGTCGCCGGACTGCCGGTCGCGGACGCCTGGGCGGCCGCCACGGAGACCGGCGACCGTGACCGCGACAGGGGCGGTGACGGGGACGGCGACAGGGACCTCGCCAGAGTGGCGGCCCTGCTCTCCCTGGGGGCCGGGCCGGCGGCCTGGGAGCCGCTGCGCCGCGACCCGGCGTACGGGCCGGTGGCCCGGCAGGCCGCCGGGCAGACCCGTAGCGGTGCCCGGCTCGCCGGCGGCGTCCGGGCGCAGGCCGCCCGACTGCGGCGCGAGGCCGCCGACCGGTCCCTCGCCGCCTCCGAACGGGTGCTGGTCGTCGTGGCCGCACCCCTGACCCTCTGTTTTCTTCCGGCGTTCATCCTGGTCGGGCTCGTACCGCTGGTGGTGGGCTTCGCCGGAATCTGACTGGACAACATCACGGAAGGAACCGACATGACAACGACACTGGAAACGGGACAGGAAATGACGCAGGAAATGCCACAGCGAATGAGGCAGGAAATGACGCAGGAAGCGGCACCGGGAACGAAGACGCGCCTGACCGGCGACCGGACCGGCCCGACCACCGGGCCGGAGGTGACGTCCCCCTGCGCCGCCGGGGTCGACCCGGATCCCTTCGGCGACTGGGACGGGGAGGACGACACCGGAGACGATGACTGGGACGACAGGGACGACGGGGACGACTGGGGTGATCCGCTTCCCGCCGCCCAACTCGACGGGGACGTCGACATCCCTGACGAGACTGACGAGGCTGACGAGCCGGGCGACGCAGGGATGTCAACTATCGAGTACGCCCTTGGTTGCGTCGCCGCCGCCGCGTTGGGGGCGCTGCTCTACATGGTCGTCACCTCGGACACGGTGGAGAGCGCCCTCACCGCCATCTTCGAGCGCGCCCTCAACGAGAAGTAGGCGCAGCGCCGTGGTCGACGACAGCACCGGGCACAGTACCGGGCACGATGCCGGCTACGTCACCGTCGAGGCGGCGATCGTCGCCACGGCGTTGACCGCGGTTGTCGGGATCATCGTCGCCGGCATCGTCACCGTCGTGACCTACCTCGGGGCCGTCGACCTCGCGCGGGACGCCGCCCGCGCCGCCGCCCTCGACCCCGCCGCGGCGGACGCGGCGGCACGGCAGGTCGTCGCCGCAGCCGATGCCGACGCCGGGGTGACCGTCACCGGTGGCGGGGCGGCGGCCCCGGGGAGCGCGGGGACGGTGCAGACCCTCACCGTGGAGGTCACCCGACCGGGGCGACTGTTCGACATCTCCGCCGGCGCCGTCATCGTCGTCGAGCCGTCGACGTCGACGGGGGAGGCGTCATGACCACGCCGTACAGGGCACGCGACGAGGGGTCGGCCACCGTCACCGGTGTCGCCGTGACCCTCGGCCTCGTCGCCCTGGCCACCGCCTTCGGTTACGGGGCGACCGGGCTGGTCCAGCAGCACCGGGCAACGGCCGCCGCCGACCTCACCGCCCTGTCCGCCGCCACCGTGCTGCTCACCGACGGTGCCGGACCGGCATGTGCGACCGCGGTGACGGTGGCGGCGGACAACTACGGTGCGACGGTCACCGACTGCCGGACCGTCGTCGCCGGCGGTCCGGAGGCCCCGGACGCACCGGCATCATCACAGGGCGAGGAGGGGATCACCGTGACGGTCACGGTCGGTGACCGGCAGGCGACCGCCGCTGCCGGACCGTGACACGGGCCCGTGGCATCCGACCGTGACGCCGCACCGTGACGCCCGGCCCGGCACCGCCGGGTGCGGCGTCACCCCGCCTGTGCCGCCATGTCCGCCAGGGCCCGCAGCAGTACCGCCGCCCCCTGCTTGAACAGCGGATCATTGCCGTTGCCGCACTTCGGCGACTGCACACATGACGGGCAGCCCGACTCACACCCGCACGCCTCCACGGCGTCCGCGGTCATCCGCATCCACTCGGCGAACCGGCGCGCCCCGGCCTCGGCGAACCCCGCGCCCCCGGCGTAACCGTCGTAGACGAAGACGGTCGGCAGGCCGGTGTCCGGGTGCAGCACCGTCGAGACCCCGCCGATGTCCCACCGGTCGCACGTCGCCAACAGCGGCAGCATGCCGATCGCCGCATGCTCGGCGGCGTGCAGCGCGCCGGGCCACAGCGGCTCCTCCAGTCCCAGGTCGAACAGCACCCCGGGATCCACGGAGTAGGCGGCCGCCCGGGTCGTCAACCGTTGGGCGGGCACATCCAGCGGCACGGTCTCGAGGACCTCACCGTCGGTGGTGCGCCGCTGGTAGCCGGTGACCTGGTGGGAGACCTCTACGTCGACGTCGGCGAGCCACACCCCCGAGGGGGCGGACGCCGTGCCGCCGATCCCGCGGGTCCCGCGGACCCCCAGGATCCGGATGTCGGTGGTCTCCTGCGCGCGGGTGAACCACTCCGGCGACTCGGGGTGGACGGCGGCCACCGACCCGTCGAGATCGAGCTGGTCGACGACGTAGGACTCACCCTGGTGGACGTAGACGGCACCGTCGTGGACCTCGCCGACGGCGCGGGCGGCATCGACCGAGCCGAGGACCTGCCCGGACGTCCGGTCGACGATGAGCACCTGGTCGCCGGAGCCGCCACGGATGTTCACCCGGCCGTGGACGGTGGCGGCCGCCCCGACATCACAGAAGATGCCGCGCGGCCGACGCCGCAGCAGCCCCTGGTCCAGCAGCCGGGCGACGACCGGGGTGGCGTCCAGGTCGCCGCCGAAGGCGGTCACCTCCGCGTCGGTCAGCGGGGATTCCGCCGCCGCGCACAGCACGTGGTCGGCGAGGATGTAGGGGTTGACCGGGTCGAACACACTGGCCTCGACCGGGCGGTCGAGCAGTGCGGCGGGGTGGTGCACCAGGTAGGTGTCCAGCGGATTGTCGCCGGCGACGAGGACGACGAGACAGCCCTGGCCGCGGCGCCCGGCCCGCCCGGCCTGCTGCCGGAAACTTGCGACGGTCCCGGGGAATCCGCAGCTCACCACCGCGTCGAGTCCGCCGACGTCGATGCCGAGCTCCAGTGCGCTGGTCGCGGCCATGCCCAGCAGGTCCCCGTCGTCGAGCCGGTGTTCCAGCTCCCGACGGGCCTCCGGGGTGTAGCCGGCGCGGTAGGCGGCGATCCGCCGGGCGTCGCCGGGGCGGCCGAGCAGTGACAGGTCCTCGGCGGCGGCGAGCGCGGTGATCTCCGCGCCGCGACGGGAGCGGACGAACGCCAGCGTGCGGGCGCCTTCGGCGATGAGGCGTGCCATGATCCCGGCCGACTCGGTCGTCGCGGCACGGCGGACCGGGGCACCGTGCTCGCCGGTCTTCTCCGGCAGGAAGTCCGGTTCCCACAGGGCGATGGTGCGCTCACCCTGCGGGGATCCGTCCCGGGTGACCGCGAGCGGTTCCCGGCCGGTGAGTCGGCGGGCGTGGCCGGCGGGGTCGGCGGTCGTCGCACTGGCGAGGATGACGGTCGGGTGCGCGCCGGCGCGGGCGGCCAGTCGCAGCAGCCGACGCAGCACCAGGGACACGTGGGCCCCGAACACACCGCGGTAGACGTGGCATTCGTCGATGACGAGATAGCGCAGGGTGCGCAGCAGCCGGGACCAGCGCTCGGACTGTCCGAGGACCGAGGCGTGCACCATGTCGGGGTTGGAGACGACGATGCGCGCCCGGTCCCGGATGGTGCGGCGGGCCTCGGGGGCGGTGTCGCCGTCGTAGGTGGCGACCATGACGTCATGCAGGCCGGGCACCGCCGCGCACAGTCGGGCGAGGGCGCCGCGCTGGTCCTGGGCGAGGGCCTTGGTGGGGGAGAGATACAGGCAGGACGCCGTCCCGTCGGCCGCCAGTGTCGACAGCACCGGCAGCTGGTAGCCGAGGGATTTTCCGGAGGCCGTGCCGGTCGCGACGACGACGTCCCGGCCGTCGTGGGCGGCCTGAGCGGTGGCGACCTGGTGGGACCAGGGCCGGTCGATGCCGGCGTCCTCGAGGTGTCGTCGCAGGTCAGGGTCGACCCAGTCGGGCCAGTCGACCGGTTCGGACGGCCGGGCGGCCTCGGTGCGCACGTGGGTGAGGACCGGGTCGCCGGCGTGCAGGCAGTCCAGCAGTTGTGCCCCGTATCCACTCATGGGGATCAGTGTAAGGGGGGTCGGGAACGGTGACATGTGGTGCTCCGGCGGGAAACGTGGAACACTGGACCCCGGTCGCAGTTTCTGTGCGTCGCTTTGCTCTCTGGTCAACCGGTCGTACGGCAGTCAGTAGGTGAAACGTTCGCGGAATTGTTTGCATGCGAACGGACCAGCCGATCCGGCTTGTCTCAGCATCGGCCCGGCGTTCCCGTGAAGAGTTGGCGGGGCGCCGATCACCGAGAAGTTAGAAGGAAAGAACATGGCACAGGGAACCGTCAAGTGGTTCAACGCCGAAAAGGGCTACGGCTTCATCGCCCCGAACGACGGTGGCGCTGACGTCTTCGTCCACTACTCCGAGATCCAGGGCAACGGCTTCCGTACCCTCGAGGAGAACCAGCAGGTCGAGTTCGAGATCGGCGAGGGTGCCAAGGGTCCGCAGGCCCAGCAGGTCACCGCGCTGTAGTCTCCGACTGCACAGGCGTTGAGGCGCCGTACCCCTTAACGGGGGTACGGCGCCTCTTTGCGTGCGGGGTGTCCGTCGACAGGGTGGCCCGGCAGGGAAAACCCACCCTGTCGACGCGCACCCGGCGGGGTCCGGGCCGGTTCACGGGTCAGACGGCGGGGTGCACCTGGTGCGCCGCCACCTCGGACATGTGCGCCACGGTCCAGTCGAACAGTTCGTGGACCGGCAGGAGGGCGGAGCGGCCGAGGGCGCTGAGCTCGTAAACCACCCGCGGCGGGATCTCCGGGTAGGCGGTGCGGGTGAGCAGACCGTCGTCGACGAGCGTGGCGAGGCGGCCCGACAGCACCTTCTCGGAGATGCCGTCGACGTGTCCGCGCAGGTCGCGGTAGCGCAGGGGGCCGGCCTCGAGCGACAGGAGGATGAGCATGTTCCAGCGGTCGCCGAGGGTGGTGAACAGGCGGCGGCTGGGGCAGTCGGCGGCGGCGGGGTTCCAGCCGGCGCCGGTGACGTTCCCGCCGTCGGTCCCGGCGGTGGTGGCACCGGACTCGGTGGGGTGGTCGGCGGGGTGTGGTGCGGTGGTGCTCATGACCACCAGGCTAACACTTTTCCACCGCTACTATACAAAGGAAAGTATAGGGGTTACAGTGGTTCTGTACCCGAGAAAGACTTCCGAGAACAGCACCTGAGGAGCACCACATGAGCACCATCACCGTCTACGGCGCCACCGGCATGGTCGGCAGCGAGATCGTCACCGAGGCCGTCGCCCGCGGCTACCAGGTCACCGGCGTGACCCACGGCAACCCCGACCACGTGAAGAACCCGGTCGCGGGCGTCTCCTACGTCACCGGGGACATCACGGACACCGGTGACGTCGTCGAGAAGGCCAAGGGCACCGACATCATCGTCTTCTCCGTCCCCGGCGCCCGCGACGGCAGCTCCGTCCAGCCGATCATCGACGCCCACGCCCGCATCGTCGCGGCCTTCGCCGGTGCCGGTGTCACCGCACGCATCTTCATCGTCGGCGGGGCCGGCGCCACCCAGACCCCGGACGGCACCCTGCTCAAGGACACGCCCGACTTCCCCGCCGCCTACAAGCCCGAGGCCGAGAGCTTCGCACAGATCCTCGACCTCTGGCGCGGCTCGGCGAAGAGCCTCGACTGGACCATGCTCGCACCGTCGCCGGAGATCGCCCCGGGTGCGGCCACGGCGTCCTATGCGCTCGGTGACGATGTCGCCGCCGGCGGCTTCGTGACCGCCGGCACCTTCGCCAAGGCCGCGCTCGACGAGCTGGACACCCCGGCACACCGCCGGGCCCGCTTCATCGTGTCCAACGCCTGATAACCGCCCACCGATCCCCGGATATATATAAGGACCGGTGCGACACCCCCGGCAGACCCCACCTGAGATCATGCTGTCCGGTGCGCCGTGTATGGTCGCACCACGACACTGAAAGAAAGGTGGGCGAACCGGATGGCGACAGAGTCGGCGGCAGCGGGAACACACGGTGGCGGGAAAAAACTGGTGATCGTGGAGTCCGCCACGAAGGCCAAGAAGATCCAGAAGTACCTCGGCGACGGCTACATCGTCGAGGCCTCGGTCGGTCACATCCGTGACCTCCCGCGCGGTGCGGCGGACGTTCCCGCGAAGTACAAGAAGGAGCGGTGGGCCCGTCTCGGCGTGAACGTCGACGACGACTTCCAGCCGCTCTACGTCGTCAGCCCGGACAAGAAGAAGAAGGTCGCCGACCTCAAGGCCAAGCTCAAGCAGGCCGACGAACTCTACCTGGCCACCGACCCCGACCGTGAGGGGGAGGCCATCGCCTGGCACCTCCTCCAGGTCCTCAAGCCCAAGGTGCCGGTCCGCCGCATGGTCTTCCACGAGATCACCCCGGAGGCGATCCGGGAGGCCGCGGCGAACACCCGTGAACTGGACCTCGACCTCGTCGACGCACAGGAGACCCGTCGCGTCCTCGACCGGCTCTACGGCTACGAGGTCTCCCCGGTGCTGTGGAAGAAGGTCATGCCGCGGCTGTCCGCCGGCCGTGTGCAGTCCGTCGCCACCCGCGTCATCGTCGAGCGGGAGCGCGAGCGGATGGCCTTCGTCGCCGCGGACTACTGGGACCTCACCGCGACGCTGGCCACCGGTGCACCCGCGGACGCCGACAGCACCGACCCCGCATCCTTCGAGGCGACCCTTGTCGCGGTCGACGGGGCGCGCGTCGCCCAGGGCAGGGACTTCGGCGACGACGGGAAACTGAAGTCCGGCAAGGCCCAGAAGAACGTCACGGTGCTCGACAAGGCCCGTGCCGAGGCCCTGTCCGACGGGCTGACCGGCAAGGTCCTGGCGGTCTCCGACGTCGAGGAGAAGCCGTACACGCGGCGTCCCTACGCGCCGTTCATGACCTCCACCCTGCAGCAGGAGGCCGGCCGGAAACTGCACTTCACCTCGGAGCGCACGATGCGTATCGCGCAGCGGCTCTACGAGAACGGGCACATCACCTACATGCGTACCGACTCGACCACGCTGTCGGCGTCCGGTATCGACGCGGCCCGCCGCCAGGCGAAGGAGCTCTACGGCGCCGCCTATGTCGCCGATTCGCCGCGCCAGTACACCCGCAAGGTCAAGAACAGTCAGGAGGCACACGAGGCCATCCGCCCCGCCGGCGAGTCCTTCATGACCCCCGGCGCCCTGGCCGGCCGGCTGGACGCCGAGGAGTTCCGCCTCTACGAACTGATCTGGCAGCGCACCGTCGCCTCCCAGATGTCGGACGCCCGCGGCACCTCCATGAAGGTCACGGTCTCCGGCACCGCCACCGGCGGTGAGGACGTCGACTTCCAGGCGACCGGCCGCACCATCACCTTCCCCGGCTTCCTCAAGGCGTACGTGGAGACCACCCGCACGGCGTCCGGCCGGGACGTCGCCGACAACGCGGAGAAGGCGCTGCCGGTGCTCACCACCGGTGACACGCTGGACGCCGAGAAGATCACCGCGGACGGGCACACCACCCACCCGCCGGCCCGCTACACCGAGGCTTCGCTGGTCAAGGCGATGGAGGAGATGGGCATCGGACGCCCGTCGACCTACGCCTCGATCATCAAGACCATCCAGGACCGCGGCTATGTCGTCCCCCGCGGGTCGGCGCTGGTGCCGAGCTGGACCGCGTTCGCGGTCGTCGGCCTGCTCGAGCAGAACTTCGGCTCGCTGGTCGACTACGACTTCACCTCGTCGATGGAGGACGAGCTCGACGAGATCGCCCGTGGCGAGGAGAACCGCTCCCACTGGCTCAAGGGCTTCTACTTCGGCGACGACCACGCCTCCGACGCGACCGCGGAAACCGTGGCACGTCTCGGTGGCCTGCAGCACCTGGTCGGCGACAACCTCGAACAGATCGACGCCCGCAAGGTGAACTCGATCAAGCTGTACGACGATGACGACGGCGTGCCGGTGTACGTGCGCGTCGGGCGGTACGGTGCCTACCTCGAGCGCGTGAAGCCGGTGCCGGCGGGCGCCCCCGAGGGGACGGAACCGGAGGTGCAGCGCGCCAACCTGCCGGAGTCCATGACCCCGGACGAGCTGACGCGGGACGCCGCCGAAAAGCTCTTCGCCACGCCGCAGGGTGGCCGTGAACTCGGGGTGAACCCGGCGAACGGGCGGATGATCGTCGCGAAGGAGGGGCGTTACGGCCCCTATGTCACCGAGAAGGTGAAGGACGACGAGGAGGCGCGGGTCACCGCCGAGGCGGAGAAGACCGTCGATGCGGAGCGGGACGCCGAGGACGCCGCGCGGGCGGCCGAAGGCAAGAAGCCGCTGAGCCGGGAGACGAAGACCGCGGCGAACAAGAAGGCCAAGCGGATCAAGGAGATCCTCGAGGAGACGCTGAAGCCGAAGACCGCATCCCTGCTGTCCTCGATGGATCCGGCGACGGTCACTCTCGAGGACGCCCTCAAGCTCATGTCGCTGCCCCGGGTGGTCGGGGTGGACCCGAGCGACGGGGAGACGATCACCGCGCAGAACGGCCGGTTCGGGCCGTACCTGAAGAAGGCCTCCGATTCGCGGTCGCTGGCCAGTGAGGACCAGATCTTCACGGTCACGCTCGACGAGGCACGGCGGATCTACGCCGAGCCGAAGCGTCGGGGCCGGGCCGCGGCGAAGCCGCCGCTGAAGCAGCTCGGTGACAACGACGTCTCGGGTAAACCGATGACGGTGAAGGAGGGCCGGTTCGGCCCGTACGTCACCGACGGGACGACGAATGCCTCGCTGCGCCGCGGTGATTCCCCGGAGACGATGACCGACGCCCGTGGCAACGAGCTGCTCAGTGAGCGCCGTGCCAAGGAGGCGGCGAACGGCGGCGCCCCGGCGAAGTCGACCCGCAAGCGGACCACGAAGAAGGCCGCCGCGAAGAAGACGACGGCGAAGAAGACCGCGAAGAAGACAACCAAGAAGACGACGAAGAAGTCGACCGCCAAGAAGTCCACGGCGAACAAGAGCTGACCGCCGCGGTCGGGTCCGGTGGTCGCCACCGGGTCCACCGGGTCCACCGGGTCCACCTGAACTGCTCCCCGGGGTTGCGCATGACGCGACCCCGGGGAGTTGTTGTGTCCGGGAACATTTCGCTATGTTATGCCGCATGGCATAACGGAAAATCGCACTGATACCAGGCCGTCGGGCTGTGACGGCACGATACGGCCGGGTCGCGCAGTTGCTGCGCGGTTTCAAGCGTCCTACACTGAAGTTCAAATGATTGAACTTCGCGGCAATGAGGAGCGAACAGTGATGACGACGCCGGAGCCGGTGCCTGTGACAGATGAGGGCACGGCCGGGGGAGAGGCGACGGCGACCGTGGCACCCGCACCGACAACGAAAACGACAACGACAAGGGCAACGGGCGGGGCGTCCGGCGGAGGCGACGTCGTCCGCCGCAAACCCCGGCTCATCGGGCTGCTCGGCCCCGCCTTCGTCGCCGCCATCGCCTATGTCGACCCCGGCAACGTCGCCGCGAACCTCTCCGCCGGCGCCGAGTACGGCTACCTGCTCCTCTGGGTCCTCGTCCTCGCGAACGTCATGGCGATGGTCGTCCAGTACCTCTCCGCCAAACTCGGCCTCGTCACCCGGCGCAGCCTCACCGCCACCATCCACGACCGCATCGAAGGATCGGACCGCCTCGGCGGGGCACGGCGTACGGTCCGGCTGCTCTACTGGGGACAGGCCGAGATCGTCACCGCCGCCACCGACATCGCCGAGGTCATCGGCGGTGCCGTCGCCCTGAACCTGCTGTTCGGCACACCGCTGGTCCTCGGCGGTGTGATCGTGGGCATCGTCTCCATCGGCCTGCTGCTCCTGCAGGGACAGCGCACCCAGCGCAGCTTCGAGGCCGTCATCGTCGCCTTCCTCGTCGTCATCACCGTCGGCTTCCTCTCCGGCCTCTTCGTCACCGGCCTGACCGTCAACGAGATGGTCGAGGGCATCGTCCCCCGGTTCCAGGGCACCCACACCGTCATCCTCGCCGCCTCGATGCTCGGCGCGACGGTCATGCCGCACGCCGTCTACCTGCACTCCGGTCTGGTCCGCGACCGCAACTTCACCCCCGGTAACGACGCCGGCATGCGCCACCACCTCACCGCCACCCGCTGGGACGTCGGCGCCGCACTGGTGCTCGCCGGGACCGTCAACATCGCCATGCTCTGCCTCGCCGCCGAAGCACTGCGCGGTGTGGAGGGCACGGACTCCATCGAAGGCGCCCACGCCGCCGTCCAGAACGCTCTCGGCCCGGTCATCGGCGGCCTGTTCGCCGTCGGCCTGCTCGCCTCCGGCCTCGCCTCGACCTCGGTGGGCTGCTACGCCGGCGACATGGTGATGCGTGACCTGCTGAAGGTCCACATCCCGATCCTGCTGCGCCGGTTCATCACCATCCTCCCGGCGCTGGCGATCCTCGCCCTCGGCGTGGAACCGACCTGGGCACTGGTGCTCAGCCAGGTGGTGCTGAGCCTGGGCATCCCCTTCGCCCTCATCCCGCTGGTGCGGTTGACGTCGCTGCCGCAGGTGATGGGCAAGTGGGTCAACGCCCGGGCCCTCACCGTCATCGGCTGGGTGTTCTGTGCGATCATCGTCGTGCTGAACATCGTGCTCGTCTACCTGACCGTCACCGGCCAGGCCTGATCTCAGGCCCGCTCGGCGAGCGTCGGACGCACCGGCCGGGCCAGCTGGGTCATCTCCCGGCGGCCCCGCAGCTCCACCGACTTCATCATCGTCCAACGCGCCTGCTCGGGTTCGTTGGCCTGCCGCACCGTCGCCGCGGAGGTCAGCACCCGGCCCGGCGTGTCCTTGGCGAGTTCGGTGAGACGGGCGGCCGAGTTCACGGCGTCCCCGATGACGGTGTACTCGAACCGGTCCTTCGCACCGATGTGTCCGGCGACGACATTGCCCACCGAGACGCCGATCCCCGCGGGCAGTTCCTGACCGTCGAGCTCCTGTTTGAGCTCGCGGGCCGCGGCGAGACAGTGCCCGGCGATGTCGTCGAGGGGGAGCGGGGCACCGAAGACCGCGAGGGCGGCGTCCCCCTCGAATTTGTTGATGATGCCCCGGTTGCGGTGGACCACGTCGACGACGACGTCGAAGAAGGTGTTCAACGCCTTGACCACCTCCTGCGGCGAGCGGGAGACCGCGAACCCGGTCGACCCGATGACGTCGACGAAGATGACCCCCACCTGGCGGTTCTCCCCGCCGAGCTCGGGCTTCTTCTCCAGGGCGCGGCGCGCGACCTCGTCACCGACATAGCGGCCGAACAGTTCCCGGACCTGCTCGCGCTCCTGCAGACCGTTGATCATCTCGTTGAAACCGGACTGCAGGACGCCGACCTCGGTCGCATCGTAGATGCGCACCCGGGCGCGGGTGTCGCCGCGGCGGACCCGGTTCATCGCGTGCTGAAGTTCCCGGATGGGGTCGACGATCGTCATCGTCAGCAGCCGGGTGCCGGAGAATCCGGTGAACAGGGCAGTGAGGCTGAGGGCGAACACGCCGGGGAGGATCTCGGTGGCGTTGCCGCCGAAGAAGTCCGTCGCCTGCGCGGTGACCATGAGCACGATGCCGATGACCGGCACGGCCGAGGTCATCACCCACACCACGGTGATCTGCCGGGACAGCGGCGAAATGTTCTCCGGCATCGAGGAGGAGCGTTTCAGCGCCGTGGCGGAGACCGGCCGGATGAGCCGCTCGGCGGCCATGTACGTCATCAGCACCACGAGTGCGCCGCCGAGGACGGCGGTCACCGCGACGGTCAGCGCCCATTTACTGGAGACCTGGACGGCGGCGACGACGGTGAAGATGACGACACCCACCGCCCACAGTGCCCCGCCGAGGGCGGCCTGCAGCGCGGGGATGCGCAGCACGAGGCGGCGTGCCATGTTCGCGTCGTAGAAATCGGGGGCCCGCTGCCAGCGCAGCACCGGGGAGAAGACGTAGAGCGTCAGCGACACACCGACGACGATGGCGACGATGAAGTAGCCCAGGTAGAGCGACAGTGACAGGCCGTTGACCGACAGCAGTTCCCGGGCGCCGGCCAGCGGCACGAGGAAGCGCAGGAAGGTCGCGACCGCCACCGCGCCGATAACGTTGACGGCCAGCACCACGATCGCGTAGACGGGCCAGGAGGTGCTCCACGCCCACCGCAGGTATCTGGCCAGTTGTCCCATGGGCTACAGCCTATCCAAGCGGGTGCGCGGGTGTCCCCGGGTCCCACTAGAATCGGGCACCGTGACTTCCTCTGCAGCCTCCCCGGTCGATTCCCCGGCAGATTCATCCGTCGCCGCCGCCGGTGTCTCCCCGGTCTTCGATGCCGCCGGGCTCAGCCCCCATGTCAGCGGGCCGTTGGTCGCGGCGGTGCAGTCGGCCCGGCGCCGTGTCGCCGGGGGACGCACCGCCGGCGACGCCGGGCGCGGCGGCGAGGACGCGGCGATGACCCACTCCTGGCTGTTCACCGGCCCGCCAGGGTCGGGGCGGTCGGTGGCGGCGAAGGCCTTCGCCACCGCACTGGTCTGCGAGAACCCGAATGTACCGGGCTGCGGGGAGTGCGCCCAGTGCCGGTCGGCTGCCGCCCACACCCACCCCGACATCAGCTGGGTCCGCACCGACGGGGTGAGCATCCCCGTCGACGAGATCCGCACCATCATCCGGTCGAGCGCGGACATGCCGACCGTCGCCCCGTGGCGGATCGTCGTCATCGAGGACGCCGACCGGCTCGGCGATTCAGGGGCGAACGCCCTGCTCAAGAGCGTGGAGGAACCGCCGGACCACACCGTGTTCATCCTGTGTGCGCCGAGCACCGATCCGGAGGACATCGCGGTGACGATCCGCTCCCGGTGCCGTCACCTCTACATCCCCACCCCGTCGCGCCCCGAGGTGGAGGCGGTGCTCCGGCAGGACGCCGCACTGGGGCTCACGGCGGAACAGGCACACTGGGCGGCCGAGGTCTCCGGCGGGCACATCGGCAGGGCTCGCCGACTGGCGGTGGACGAGGTGGCCCGGACGAAGCGGGCCACCGCGTTGAAGCTGCCCGGGTTGATCTACCAGTCTTCGGCGGCGTACCGCTTCACGGCGGAACTGGTGAAGACGGCGACCGAGGAGGCGGCGTCCTCCGTGGCGGAGCGGGAGGAACGCGAGCGCGCCGACCTGGAGAGTTCGCTGGGCATCGGTGCGAAGGGCCGTGGTGCGGCGAAGGCGCAGATCGGTGCGGCGGGCCGGATCAAGGAGCTGGAGAAGGAGCAGAAGAACCGGCGGACCCGGCTACTGCGCGATTCGCTGGATCTGGCGCTCATCGACATCGCCGGGCTGTACCGGGACGCGATGATGCTCGCGGTCGGGGCGTCCGGCGGGGCGTCCGACGGGGCGGGGTCAGCTGAGTCGGCCGGGCAGGCGGGGTCGGCAGGATCGTCAGGACAGTCGGAGTCGCCGGTGCCGGTCGGTGGTTTCGTGCACCCGGACATGCGGAAGATCGCCGCGGAACTGGCCCGCCGGAATTCGCCGGCGGCCCTGGTGCGGTGTATCGATGCGGTCTCGACGTGCCGGGAGACCCTCGGATACAACGTGAAGCCGGAGGTGGCGCTCAATGCCATGGTCGGTCGGCTCATGGAGTGCTGCGGGCAGGTGTGACCCCGGTGGGCTCCGGTTCACGTCCGGCGGGCCGTGGCCCGGTCGATCGGTGGGGTCAGCCGACTGGCGGGGTCAGGCGGTCGCCGGGGTGGGCGTGACAGGCCCGGAACCCCCGCCCGGCGACGCGTTTTGTGGCGCGGCGGGACGGTCGGCTACGATATGCCATCGTGCCGCCTTAGCTCAGTCGGTAGAGCGTCTCACTCGTAATGAGAAGGTCATCGGTTCGATTCCGATAGGCGGCTCCACCCGGAACCCCCGGGGAGACCATGGTCACCATGGTGTCCCCGGGGGCTCCGTCATGTCCGGGCCGGCGGACAGGGGGGCTGGCAGGCCAACTGTTCTGCTGGCAGGCCAAAACGTCGTTCACCACCGTCTTCGGCGTGGTTTTGGCCTGCCACGAGGACGGGTGGCCTGCCACGAGGACAGGTGCGCTGCCATGCAGTCAGTTCCGCTGCCACCTGGACAGGTCCGCTGCCGCCCGCGCTGATGCCCGGAGACACGGTGAGCACAGGTACCTGGCGTCGGCACCCACAGAAGTGAACTACAATCACGTAAGACACATAGGTCACTTCTGTCACGCGCGTGGTGACGGGTGCGGTACAGCGCAGCACAGTAAGCCACAGTGACACCGGCACAGACTCAGGAGGCGACAGCACACATGGTCATGGGGCCCACCCACGCGATGTCCGGTGCCGCCGCCGGTGCCGCCGTCGCCGTGGTGACCGCACAGCTCACCGGCGCCCCGGCAACGGTCGCCGCCACCGGAGTCCTTGCCGGAGTGACGGCCGGGGCCGCGGTCCTGCCCGACCTCGACCACCCCTCCGGCACCGCGGCCCGCACCCTGGGACCGCTGACCTGGCTGCTGTCGGTCCAGGTGAACCGGGCCGCGGCGATGGTCGCCGAGCTGACCGGGGCGCGCGGCAGGGCGTCCGGCCACCGGACCACCACCCACACACTGCTGTTCGCGTGCCTGGCGGCGGCGGTGACGTGGTTCGCGGTCGACCGGTGGAGTCACGGGGTGACGGTCGGGATCTTCGCCGCCCTGGTCCTCCTCGCCCTGCACTCGCTGGCCCGGCCCTGGGCGCGCGCCTGGGGTGCCGTCGGGTCGGTCGTCGTCGCGGTGGTGCTGACGGTGCTGGTCTCGCAGAGTCTGCCGGACATGCTCACCGCACCGGTGATGGCGACCGCGGTGGGTGCGGGGTGCCTGGTGCACTGCGTGGGGGACGCGGTGACGAAGTCCGGTGTCCCGCTGTTCGCCCCGTTCGCTCCGGTCCACGGCGACCGGTGGGGGCGCCTGCACCTGCTGCCGGGCCCGCTGCAGATCCGTGCCTCGGGCCCGGGCGATTCGGCCGTGATGGGACTGTGCACCCTGCTGCTCGCCGTGGTGGTGGCGCAGGGCTGGCGGTCGGGACTGATCGTCGTGTGAGCGCCGGGGTGGCCCCGCGTACCATCGTCGGGGAGAAGTATTCACCATGAACGGGAGGTCCACCATGGCGTTGCCGCAGGGCACGGCCGACAGGTTCCGCGCGGTCGCGGAGGGATTCACGGCACAGGTCGCCGGCATCACCGGTGACGGCTGGGACGCGCAGACCCCGTGCACGGAGTGGCGGGCCCGCGACCTCGTCGGTCACATCATCAGCTGGGCGACCCCGGCGCTCGAGGACGTCGGCGTGACGGTGGAACTCAGCGGGGACAAGAACTCGGATCCGGCGGGGGCGTGGCGGGAGTTCACCGCCGTCGCCCAGGCGGCGGTCGACGATCCGGCGACGGCGGACGCCCCGGTGACCCGTGGTCCGATCCCCGGCCAGTCGCTGGCCCGGAACGTCGCCGGTTTCCTCATCCCCGACATCTTCATGCACACCTGGGATCTCGCCCGGTCGCAGGGCCGCGACGTGGAGCTCGACCCGGACTTCGCGGAGAAGAACCTCGCCGGCTTCATCGCCCTGGGCGACAAGCTGCGCGTCGGCGGCTCCTTCGGCGCCCCGGTCGAGGCTCCGGCGGACGCCACCTCGACCGTGCGGCTGATGGCCTACATCGGCCGGGATCCGCGGTTCGGGCTGGACTGAGGGGGCCGGCGGGCGCCGGCCGGCACCGACCGGCACCGGTCAGTACTGCACCGGTACCGGCGCGTGCGCCAGGTCGCGGGACTTCACGACCCGCTTGCCGAAGGGGAAGCACGTCACCGGGATGAGTTTGAGGTTCGCCCAGGCCAGCGGCAGGCCGATGACGGTGACCGCCAGTGCCAGCGCCGTGGCGATATGCCCGATCGCCAGCCACAGTCCGGCGACGAGGAACCAGATCACGTTGCCGATGCCGGACGCCACACCCGCGCCCGGGGCGTCGACGACCTGGCGCCCGAAGGGCCAGAGGACGTAGCCGGCGATGCGGAACGAGGCGATCCCGAACGGGATCGTCACGATGAGCACGCAGGCGATGAGTCCGGCGAGGACATAGGCGCAGAACAGCCAGAAGCCGGACAGCACCAGCCAGATGATGTTGAGCAGCAGCCGCACGGTGACCGCCCCTACATCCCCGCCGCGGGGTCCGTGTCACACCGGAAGGTCAGTGCGGTCGGATCGCTGACGTCGGCGAGCAGCGGGATGTCGAGGACGGATTCCGGCACGGCGAAGGCGTCCACGAGCGTTTCGGCCCAGGGGCCGAGCGAATCGACGAGGTCGTTGAGCGCGGCCCGGGCGGCCTTGGTGCGCGCCCCGTTGAGGATGTTCTGTTCCTGGTACCAGCCGCTGTTGTCGTTGATGAGGCTGAGCAGGTAGACGTCGCGGATCTGCTCCATGATCTGCTTGGCCTGCCCGTCGGGCAGCCCGGCCTCGGCTTCGAGGAGGGCCTCCAGCACGATCCGGTCGACGTGTGCCCAGGCGCAGCTGAGCATGTGGTCCTGGGTGCTGTCGACGAGGGCGGCGGCATCGGCGGTGTCCATCTTCTGGGCGGGCCGGATGCGGCGGATGAGGCTCATGAGCAGCCGGTTCTCCCGCTCGGTGAGCAGTTCGACCTGGTAGGCGGGGTCGAACAGGGAGGTGGTCTCCCGGTCGGTGACCGAGTCGACGAGGGACTGGATGATCTTCTCCGCGGCGGTGCGGCGCTTGAGCAGCGTCCCGAAACTGTCGAGGCCGAAGCGGACGACCTCCAGCGGGCCGAGGTTGCCCATCTCCCGGGAGAAGCCGGTGAGCAGTTCCTTGGCGGCGAGCTGCATCATGACGACATTGTCGCCCTCGAAGGTGGTGAAGACGTCCGAGTCGCCCTTGAAGGTGGTGAGCAGGTTCTCGGCCATGTAGCCGGCGCCGCCGCAGGCCTCCCGGCACTCCTGGATGGTGCGGGTGGCGTGCGCGGTGCCGGCGGCCTTCAGCGCGGCGGCGTGTGCCTCGAGTTCGCGCTGGTTGGCGGACTGTTCCTTCGTCATGGCCGTGCGGTCGGGCACGGTGGTCTCCAGCTCGGCGAGCCGGGAGATCAGCTTGTTGGACGCCAGCTGCATGGCATAGGACTTCGCGATGAGCGGGATGAGGCGCAGCCGGTGCTTGCGGTGCTCGATGAGGCGCGATTCCGGCATCGAGTCGTCCGGGGCGAACTGGCGGCGCTTCGTGGCGTACTTCGTGGCGATGGTCAGCGAGGTACGGGCGGCGGAGCCGGCGGAGGCGCCGACGGTGATCCGGCCGCGGATCAGGGCGCCGAGCATGGTGAAGAACCGGGCGCCGTCGGACTCGATGGGGGAGGAGTACGCCCCGTCCTCCGAGACGTCGGCGAAGCGGTTGAGCAGGTTCTCCCGCGGGACGCGGACGTGGTCGAAGCGCAGCGTGCCGTTGTCCACGCCCTTCAGCCCGCCCTTGTAGCCGTGGTCGCCGATTCCCACCCCGGGCAGGGCGTTCCCGTCGGCGTCGCGCAGCGGGACGACGAGACAGTGCACGCCGTGGGAATCTCCCCAGGATTCCGGCACCGACGTGGCGTCCGCTCCGGCGGCCTGCTCCTCGTAGTCCCCGGCCGGGGTGTAGAGCTGGCAGAAGACCGCGGCCATCGTCGCGTGCTTGGCGGCATTGCCGATGTACCACTTCTCCGCCATGGGGGTGGGGGTGTGGATGACGAACTCGTGGGTCGCCCGGTCGTAGACGGCGGTGGTCTCCAGGGCCTGGACGTCGGAGCCGTGGCCGCGCTCGGTCATCCCGAAGGACCCGGGGACGCGCAGCTCCATGATGTCCCTGATCAGCGGCACGTGGCGGTCGGTGCCGAGGTTCTCCACAGCACCGCCCCACAGGCCCCACTGGACGCCGGCCTTGACCATGAGCGACAGGTCCGCACCGCCGACGGTCTCGATGGCGGAGAGGGTGGCGCCGATGTCGCCGGTGCCGCCGTGGTCGGTGCGGAAGGCGCCGCGCGGGGCACCGGTGGCCAGCAGGTCGAACAGCTGGGACAGGGTGCGTTCGCGGGCCTCGTCGAGGGGGAGCGTGTCATCGGGCCGCAGGTCCCGGTCGGTGATGAGGTCGCGGGCGGCGGCGCGGGAGGCGGCGTAGGGGCCGTCGAGGGCGGCCTGCAGCTCGGCGGCGATGGCGGCACGTTGGGCGGCGTCCGCCTTCATGCGGAGTTTCGCCGGGCCGTCCGTGGTGCGGCGGGGCAGCCCGGCCGGGACGGAGGCGGCGGCAGCGGAGGCGGCGGCGCCGGTGGCGGCGTCTTCCTGTGTGGAGTTGGACATACTCCACAGGATACGGAAAAGCCCCGCAAAGCGGCCCCTGCCAGGTCACGGATTTGACGGCGGGCCTAAGATGTGTGGCATGACCACAGGGCAGCCGAACGAACCGATCCCCTCTCTATACCCGGAACCCGTCCCCGCGACGGGTTCCGGTCGCCGTTCCCGGGACGCCCGGGCCTGGCTCTTCGTCGCCTTCGCCGTGTTCAGCGTCGCCTGGGGCGGCAACGAGGCCACCCCGATGCTCGTGTTCTACCGCGGCGAGAGCGTCTTCAGTGACGTCTTCGTCGACTCGCTGCTCGTCTCCTACGCGGTCGGTATCGTCGCCGGCCTGCTGATCTGCGGGCCCCTGTCGGACCGCTACGGCCGCAAACCCGTCGTCCTGCCCGCCCCGCTGATCGCCCTGCTCGGCAGCATCCTCATCGCCAGCGGTGAGACCACCGAGTGGCTCATCTTCGTCGGCCGCATCCTCGCCGGCGTGGGCGTGGGCATCGCCATGTCCGCCGGCGGCTCGTGGATCAAGGAGCTGTCCACCCCCGACTTCGACCCGAAGGCCGGCCCGGCCTCCGGCGCACAGCGTGCCGCGATGTCCAACACCGCCGGTTTCGGCCTCGGCGCCGGTGTCGCCGGCATCCTCGCCCAGTGGGGCCCGGCGCCCGGCCAGCTGCCGTACATCGTCCACATCGTCATCTCGCTGATCGCCGTCGTCGGCCTCCTCACCGTCCCGGAGACCCGCCAGTCCGCCCACCTCAAGGTCAAGGGCTCGTTCTGGGCCGACCTGTTCACCCCGTCCGCCCACCACCCGCGGTTCCTCACCATCGTCACCCCGATCGCCCCCTGGGTCTTCGGCGCTGCCGGCGTGTCCTACGCCATCATGCCGCGGCTGGTCCAGGACCAGGTCTCCTCGCCGATCGCCTTCTCCGCCCTGCTCACCGTCGTCTGCCTCGGCTTCGGCTTCGGCATCCAGCAGTTCGGTCCGAAGATCAACTCCGAGCACAACGCCCGCGGCCCGCTGGTGGGCATGGTCCTCGTCATCATCGGCATGGTCATCGCCACGTTCTCCGCACACCACATCGCGGTGTGGAACACTATCGTCGTCGCGGTCGTGCTCGGTCTGGGCTACGGCGTGTGCATGGTCTCCGGCCTGACCGAGGTGCAGCGCATCGCCGGCCCGGACGACCTCGGCGGACTCACCGCGATCTTCTACACCCTGACCTACATCGGCTTCTTCTTCCCGATGATCCTGACCAAGCTGTCCTCGACCTTCACCTACCCGTCGATGCTCGGCTTCGGTGTGGTCATGGCGGTGCTCGCGGTCATCGTGGTCGCCGTGTTCTCCCGGCGGAACATTCCGGGGGAGCGTCGGGCAGCGGCTCCGGCACAGGACGCCGCCGCGTAACCGGCAGCAGATGGACCGCCACCCCGGCGAGCGGGGCGGCACCGAGTGCGAGGACGGCCCGGGGGGCGGGGTCCGTCCCGAGGGTCAGCAGCGCCGCGGCGACGACGGTGGCGGTGACCCAGCCCGCCAGATAGCGGGCGTGGTGTCCGGCGCCGAGGACGTGGGCGCCGGTGAGCATGAGCAGGGCGACGGCGCCGGACGCCGCACCGAGGCCGGCGAGGGTCCCGGGCCCGGCGACGAGTTCCGGGGGGAAGAACCAGCGCAGCACCGGCTGACCCAGCCACCACAGTCCGTATGCCACCACGACCGTCCCGGCGGCGAGGGCGGCCACCGGCCGGAGCAGGGCGCGCGGCCCCCGGGACCCGGAGCGGACGATGAGGGCGGGGAGGAACCGCTGCAGCGGGACGAGCAGCGGGGCCCGGGTCACGGTCACCGCGGTGATCACACCGGCCAGGGCCCCGGGGGCCGTACCGGCCGGTGCGGTCACGGTGAACAGCACCGGAAATCCGGTGATGAGCAGTGCGGATGCCCCGGAGGCCGCCATCGCCGCCCCGGTGCGGCGCAGGAACACCGGCGTCGGGGCGTCCGCCCGCCGTGCCAGGTCGCCGCGGGCACCGGGCAGCAGCAGGACGCCGCCCCAGGTCACCGCTCCGACGACCGTCACCAGCAGGAACGCCGTCAGATCCAGGCCCGCCGCCCAGGCGAGGAGTGCGAGGACGACACGCACCGCACTGTCGACGGCGATGAGGGCGGCGTAGCGGGGCCACTGCCGGGTGGCGCTGAGCAGTCCGCACACCGCGGCCTGTACCGCGTAGCTCGCCAGGCCCGCGGCGAGCAGCACCGCGGCGACCGGACCTGACCCGGGGACCAGCCGGTCGGCCCACCAGGGGGAGCTGAGCAGGGTGAGGGCGGCGGCCGCCAGCCCGGTCCACGCGGCGACCACCGCTGGTCGTGCAGGACGCGGTGGGTGGGCGGCGGAGTGTGCCGAGTGTGCCGGCTGGGCCGACTGTGCCGCGGCGACCGACCGGGTCGTCTCGTGCAGCAGCCCGTCGAGCACCCCGGTGAGCGCGAAGAACAGCCCCCAGTAGACGGTGAAACGCTGGTAGTCCGCCGGAGTCAGGGCGTGCCCGGCGACGACGATGACCGCATAGCCCGAGACCGCGACGACACAGGTCGCCGCGGTCAGGATGCGGGTGGTACGGATCAGTCCGGTCGGGGTCAGCCGAGCGGCGGAACGGCGGAGCCGACGCCCTGGTGGTCCGCCCGGTACTCGGTGGCGTACTCGTCGGAGAGCTGCTGCGCACCCTCGCCGAGGCCGAGACCGGCGGCGATGGTCGGCCAGGAGTTGATCATGTCGTCCTGCCAGTAGCCCCACTGGTGGGTCCCGGTCGGGTGGAAGTCGAAGACCAGGTTGTTGTTCGCCTGGTTGATCCCCGCCTGATCGGCCTTCGCCTTGAAGGCGTGGGTGCAGTTGTTCGTCGCGGCCTCGATCACGCCACCCTCGACCGCCGGGGTGACGGAGCCGAGGGCGTTGCCGCGCAGGATGTCACCGCTGGGCACGTCGTGCTCACCCATCAGGCCGGTGCCGCTGCTGACGTAGATGTTGTGCTGGTCGCGCAGTTTGTCGACGTTGAGCTGGGCGTCGTTGCGGTGCGCGATGTCACCGTCGCGGTCACCCCACATCTGCTCGTAGGAGACCTGGCCGCCCTTGGCGCCGAAGACGGCGTCCACACTGTTGGCCGGACCACCGCTGGTGGCGGGGCAGCCGGAGAAGGACCCGATCGCGTCGTAGAGGCCCGGGTGCTGCTCGGCGTAGACCAGGGTGGTGGAGGCGGACATCGACATGCCGACGATGGCGCGCTTTTCGTTCGTGGTCTTCAGGTGGTTCTTCTCCATGACCCCGGGCAGCTCGCTGGTCAGGAAGGTCTCCCACTTCTGGACGCCACCCTTCTCGTTGCCGTCCTTGTCGAACACGCTGGGCTGCTGCCAGTCGGTGTAGTAGGAGAAGGCGCCGGCCATCGGGATGACGACGTTCACGTTCTGGACCTTGTTGGCGTAGAAGTCGATCGCGCTGGACTGCTCCAGCCAGTTCGCCCGGCCCGATCCGCCGTCCGCGCCGTTGAGCAGGTAGAGCGTCGGGGCGTTCGCGGCGTCCTCCTTCGCGCGGATGGTGACGATCGGGATGTCCCGGCCCATCGACGGGGAGTGGACCTGCAGCTCCTCCATCCGCGTGTACCGGTCGCCGGCCTTGCTGACCTGGCCGTTGTCGTCGGTCTTGTCCTCCTGCAGGTAGACCCACTTGCGCCAGCCCGCCTCCTTCGCCGGGACGTAGCCGGCTTTCTCGGCCTCGGCCTGGGTGGGGAAGGCCTCGGGGACGGTCGCGGCAGCCGGGGCGTCCTCGGCGGCGGCGGTGCCGGCGGTCCCGACCGCGGTGGCGACGGACAGCGGAAGCGCCGCAGCCAGGGCGGCGGCGGCGATGCGGCGGGAGCGGAACATCCCGGTGGTGGCGTGGCGGCGGGTCGAGCTCATCGGATCCTCACGGTAGAAACGTCTGGGGTGCCGGCGGGGGCGTCGGTGCCGTGCTCCGGGTACCTCCGGACAGCACAGTCAATGAGGTCACAGTAACATGTGCGGCGAAACATCTCTTCCTGAGACGACCCCGCAGACCGAAAGGCCACCCCTGTGAACCTCGCCCCGCTCGACCAGCTCATCGTCACCGTCAACACGTTCCTCGGCGACGCCGCCAACGGCTTCCTCGACGGGGCCTACGCACTCTGGGCCCGGTTCTTCTGAGCGTCCCTCTGACAGGCGTTCTGTTTCCCTGGGCGCTCCTGCATCACGTCCGCCGCACCCGGTGAGGTGCGCCACGCCGGAAACGACGTATCATAGCTTCCGTGGCTGAACATTATGACGTAGTAGTAATCGGCGCGGGCCCCGGCGGGTACGTCGCCGCCATCCGAGCGGCACAGCTGGGTCTGAAGACCGCTGTGATCGAGAAGCAGTACTGGGGCGGGGTGTGCCTCAACGTGGGCTGCATCCCGTCGAAGGCGCTCATCCGTAACGCCGAGATCTCGCACATCCTCACCAAGGAAGCCAAGACCTTCGGCATCACCGGTGACAACATCTCCATGGACTACGGGGTGGCGCACAAGCGCTCCCGCAAGGTCTCGGCGGGCATCGTCAAGGGTGTCCACTTCCTCATGAAGAAGAACAAGATCACCGAGATCAACGGTCTGGGCACCTTCACCGACGACCACACCGTCGAGGTGACCGAGGGTGACGACGCCGGCAAGACGGTGACCTTCGACAACGCGATCATCGCCACCGGCTCGGTCGTCAAGTCCCTGCCCGGTGTGACCATCGGCGGCAACATCGTCTCCTACGAGGAGCAGATCCTCGACCCGGACGCCCCGAAGTCCATGGTCATCATCGGCGCCGGCGCGATCGGCATGGAGTTCGCCTACGTGCTCTCCAACTTCGGCGTGGACATCACCATCGTCGAGTTCATGGACCGCGTCCTGCCCAACGAGGACAAGGACGTCTCCAAGGAGATCGCCAAGCAGTACAAGAAGCTCGGCGTGACCCTCAAGACCGGGCACAAGACCACCGCCGTCCGCGACCTCGGCGGCGACAAGGGTGTCGAGGTGGACATCGAGTCCGCCGACGGCTCGAAGTCCGAGACGATCAAGGCCGACCGGGTCATGGTCTCCATCGGCTTCGCCCCCCGCGTCGAGGGCTTCGGCCTGGAGAAGACCGGCGTGAAGCTCACCGAACGCGGCGCCATCGACATCGACGAGCGGATGCGCACCAACGTGCCGCACATCTACTCCATCGGTGACGTCACCGCGAAGCTCCAGCTCGCCCACGTCGCCGAGGCACAGGGTGTCGTCGCCGCCGAGACGATCGCCGGTGCCGAGACCCAGGAACTCGGCGACTACATGAACATGCCGCGCGCCACCTTCTGCAACCCGCAGGTCGCGTCCTTCGGCTACACCGAGGACGCCGCCCGCAAGCGCGCCGAGGAGGCCGGCCGCGACATCAAGGTCGCGACCTTCCCCTACTCCGCCAACGGCAAGGCCCAGGGCCTGGGCGAGGCCGTCGGTTTCGTCAAGGTCATCGCGGACGCCGAGTACGGCGAGCTCATCGGCGCCCACCTGGTCGGCCCGGACGTCTCCGAACTGCTGCCGGAACTGACCCTGGCGCAGCGCTACGACCTCACCGCCGAGGAGATCGGACGCAACGTCCACACCCACCCGACCCTCTCCGAGGCCATCAAGGAGGCCGTCGAGGGGATCGAAGGGCACATGATCAACCTGTAGGTTGTGAGCTCCCCGCAGCAACCGGGTCCCGGCACCGTCACGGTGCCGGGACCCTCCTGTTGTGTCGGGTATCATGCTGGCCATGTCCGAGCCAGCACACACGGGTGGATACGAACCCGGGGACGAGCCTGACACCGGGACCGGTCCGGATCCCGAGGCCGACACCGACGCTTTCATGGCGTCCCGCCACGTCACCGTCATCGGGGTCATGGTGGACCCCGGCCTGCCCGAGAAACGGGTCATCCGCGTCCTCGGCACCCTCGGGATCCGACCCGACGATTCCGACATCACCGACGACGAGCTCCGCGCCAGCGGCCACCCGCGCGTCCAGGTGCGTACCTCGACACTGCCCATGCGGCTCGACGGCAGTGTCCGGCTGTCCGACAGTGCCCCCGGGATCCTCACCGCGCAGGGCTGGGACCGGATGATCTACGTCACGGATCTGCCGCTCACCACGCGGCGTCCCGTCATCAGCCAGACCGTCCACCACGGCACGGTGACCATGCTGTGCCTGCCGGCCTTCGGGGTGCTGCGCGCCGAGGAAGGCCTGCGCCAGGAGATCAGCCGGCTGCTGCGCGGCAAGCCGGCGGGGGCCGGGGTGCGGGAGAGCGTCCACGCCGGTGCCGACATCGAAGGTGGTGACGCCGACGCCGACGTCACCCGCGTCATCGACGGCCGGGGCCGTGGCCTGCGGCTGCTGCTCGGCATGATCTCCGGCAACCGGCCCGAACAGCTGTACCGGGTGCTCACCGGATGTCTGGCGATCGCGGTGGCCACCGGCGCCTACGGCATCTTCTACGGGTCGATGTGGCAGATGTCCCACACAATCTCGGTCCTGCGGATGGCCGGTATCAGCGTCTTCGCCGTCGGTGCCCTGTCGTTCTGGCTGATCTACCACAACGGACTGTGGAACCGGTGGCCCGACCGCGACAATGACAGTGTCGCGCAGTGGCGTGCCCGGATGGACAACCGTGCGACGCTGGGGACGGTGCTCATCGCCGCGGTGATGATCTACACGACGGTGTTCGTGGCGTTGCTCGTCGTGTCGGTCGTCATCGTGGACACCAACTTCTTCCGGCAGCAGGTCGGCGACGAGGCGTTCCCGTGGGGCTACGGCAAGCTGGCGTGGCTGACCGCGTCTCTCGGGACGCTGGCGGGGGCGATCGGGTCGAGCTTCGACCGGGACGACGCGATCCGTGAGGCGACGTACAACCGGCGTGAGCACCAGCGGCGCCAGATCACCGGGCTCTACGAGGACAAGCCGCCGTCACGGTTCCGCAGGCAGCGTCGGCGGCCGCGCTAGGGGAGGGGCTTCGGGGGAAGGGGATACAGCGCCGGCGTGCTGTGGTGTGGGAGGGCGGTGGCGCCGACGTGCTGTGGTGTGAGAGGGCGGTGGCGCCGACGTGGCAGCGCATCTGTCCGACTGGCAGGCGAAAACGACGTTCACCTGGGGTGTCGCCGTACTTTTGGCCTGCCAGCCGAACGGTTGGCCTGCCGGATGGACAAGTGGCCTGCCAGCCGATCAGGTGGCCTGCCGGGCGGACGGTTGGCCTGCCGGGCGGACGGTTGGTCTGCCGGGCAGATGACAGGGGCGCGCGGGGGGCGCGACATCGCAAAACACCGCCTGTCCTGCGTGTTGTCGCAGGACAGGCGGTGTTCCTGTGCGTTGTCACCGTTGTGCAGTGACCGTCGCCCCGGTCAGAGGCGGTTCAGTTGTCCCGGTGGGGAGAACTAGAACTGCTTCTCCTCGGTGGAGCCCTTCAGGGCGGTGGTGGAGGAGTTCGGGTCCACGGTGGTGGCAATCCGGTCGAAGTAGCCGGCGCCGACCTCGCGCTGGTGCTTGACGGCGGTGAAGCCACGCTCCTCGGCGGCCTTGAACTCGCGGTTCTGCAGGTCGACGAAGGCGCTCATCTGGTTGCGGGCGTAGCCGTAGGCCAGATCGAACATGGAGTAGTTCAGGGCGTGGAAGCCGGCCAGGGTGATGAACTGGAACTTGAAGCCCATGGCACCCAGCTCGTTCTGGAACTTGGCGATCTCGTCGTCGTCCAGGTGGGCGGACCACTTGAAGGACGGGGAGCAGTTGTAGGCCAGCAGCTGGTCCGGGTGCTCGGAGCGGACGCCCTCGGCGAACTTCTTGGCGAGCTCCAGGTCCGGGGTACCGGTCTCCATCCAGATCAGGTCGGCGTACGGAGCGAAGGACTTCGCACGCGCGATGCAGGGCTCGAGGCCGTTCTTGGTGTAGTAGTAGCCCTCGGCGGAACGCTCACCGGTGAGGAACTCGTGGTCGCGCTCGTCGACGTCGGAGGTGATCAGGGTGGCGGCCTCGGCGTCGGTACGGGCGACGACGACGGTCGGGGTGTTTGCCACGTCCGCGGCGAGGCGGGCGGAGTTCAGGGTGCGGATGTGCTGCTGGGTCGGGATGAGCACCTTGCCACCGAGGTGGCCGCACTTCTTCTCGGAGGCCAGCTGGTCCTCCCAGTGGGTACCGGCGGCGCCGGCGTTGATCATGGCCTTCTGCAGCTCGTAGACGTTGAGGGCGCCACCGAAGCCGGCCTCACCGTCGGCGACGATCGGGACGAGCCAGTTGTCGACGGAGTCGTCGCCCTCGACGCGGGAGATCTCGTCGGCGCGGGAGAGGGCGTTGTTGATGCGCTGGACCACGTTCGGCACGGAGTTGGCCGGGTAGAGCGACTGGTCCGGGTAGGTCTGGCCGGCGAGGTTCGCGTCGCCGGCGACCTGCCAACCGGAGAGGTAGACGGCCTTCAGGCCGGCACGGACCTGCTGGACGGCCTGGTTACCGGTGAGGGCACCGAGGGCGTTGATGTAGCCGTCGCCCTCCTGGTTGACGGCGTCCCACAGGATCTCGGAACCGCGGCGGGCGAGGGTGTGCTCCTCGACGACGGTGCCCTGGAGCTCCGCGACCTGCTCAGCGGTGTAGTCGCGCTTGACGTTCGTCCAGCGGGGGTTCTCGTCCCAGTCCTTCTGGATTTCGGCGGCGGTACGTGCCTGTCCGACGTTCGACATGTAAAGACTCACTCCCTTGAAGTGGTGAGAGATTGGCGGTAACAACGCGGGCCGCGGACGGTGGGACGGATCACACCGTCCGCAGCAGCAGGTACGAGGATACCGATGGGAAAGGCCACGTCAAAGGTGGTTGGTGATCCGGGCCACCGCGGGGGTGATTTGTCGCCCAGCAAACGGGACGATCGTACGGTATTCCACATTGTGAATTTTTGTGTCCCAACAGGTGGCACATGCGTTCGCTGGGTGGTGTGACGTGCGATGTTCCCGACGGTTTCCCATACCATACTGTGATCAACCCGGCCCGGCGGACTGTCCGGAACGGGGTGGAACGCGGGGGTGGCGGCCGGAGGCGGAAGCCACGCTTTGCTGTCCCGGTGACCTGACTCACCTACGCTGGGAGCCGTATTGCGCCACAGTCGAGTACGTGAAACGAAGGAGTTTCCATGACACAGCAGACGGAACGCGTCACCGCCGGAGGCCTCCAGGTCGCGAAGACCCTGTTCGACTTCGTCAACGGTGAGGTTCTGCCTCGCACCGGGGTGGACCAGGAGAAGTTCTGGAACGGTTTCGGACACATCGTCGCCGAGTACACCCCGCGCAACCGCGAGCTGCTCGCCAAGCGTGACCACCTGCAGGCCAAGCTCGACCAGTGGTACGCCGACCACCCGGGCAAGCAGGACGCGGAGCCGTACACCGCGTTCCTCAAGGAGATCGGCTACCTCGTCGAGCAGCCGGCGGACTTCGAGATCCGGACGCAGAACGTGGACGCCGAGTTCGCCACGACCGCCGGCCCGCAGCTGGTCGTCCCGATCCTCAACGCCCGCTTCGCCATCAACGCCGCCAACGCGCGCTGGGGTTCCCTCTACGACGCGCTCTACGGCACCGACGCCATCTCCGAGGAGAACGGCCAGGAGAAGGGCAAGGGCTACAACAAGGTCCGCGGCGACAAGGTCATCGAGTGGGGCCGCAACTTCCTCGACGAAGCCGTCCCGCTGGAGTCCGGCTCCCACGCCGACGTCGAGAAGTACGACATCTCCGGTGACCGCTTCACCGCCGTCATCGACGGTGCCGAGGTCCACCTGCAGCAGCCCGAGGTCTACATCGGCTACGCCGGCGACAAGACCGCGCCGACCGGCATCCTGCTGAAGCACAACGGCCTGCACATCGAGATCCAGATCGACCCGGAGTCCCCGATCGGCAAGACCGACAAGGCCGGCGTCAAGGACATCGTCATCGAGGCCGCGGTCACCGCGATCATGGACTTCGAGGATTCGATCGCCGCCGTCGACGCGACCGACAAGGTCCTCGGCTACCACAACTGGCTGCACCTCAACGAGGGTGACCTGGCCGAGGAGATCACGAAGAACGGCCGCACCTTCACCCGCCAGCAGAACGACGACCGCTACTTCACCGGCCGCGACGGCGGCGAGATCCGGCTGCACGGCCGGTCCTCCATGCTGTGCCGCAACGTCGGCCACCTCATGCAGAACCCCGCGATCCTCGATGCCGAGGGCGAGGAGATCTTCGAGGGCATCATGGACGCCGTCCTGACTGCCGCCTGCGGTATCCCCGGCATGGACGTCGACAACCCGCGCCGGAACTCCCGCGAGGGCTCGATCTACATCGTCAAGCCGAAGCAGCACGGTCCGGAGGAGTCCGCCTTCACCAACGACCTGTTCGCCTCCGTCGAGGATCTCCTCGGCCTGCCGCGCTTCACCCTGAAGATCGGTCTGATGGACGAGGAGCGCCGCACCTCCGTCAACCTCGACGCCTGCATCGAGGCGATCGCCGACCGCGTGGCCTTCATCAACACCGGCTTCATGGACCGCACCGGCGACGAGATCCACACCTCGCTGCTGGCCGGCCCGATGTACCGCAAGCCGAAGCTCAAGGCGTCCCTGTTCATGGACTCCTACGAGAACAACAACGTCGACGCGGGTCTGGCCCACGGCCTGTCCGGCAAGGCGCAGATCGGTAAGGGCATGTGGGCCAAGACCGACCTGATGGCCGAGATGCTGGAGCAGAAGATCGGCCAGCCGCAGCAGGGTGCCTCCACCGCGTGGGTCCCCTCGCCGACCGGTGCGACGCTGCACGCCACCCACTACCACCTGGTGGACGTCTTCGCCGTCCAGGAGAAGCTCATGACGGACGGACGCCGTGACTCGCTCCCGGGCATCCTGACCGTGCCTGTGGCGGCCGCGAAGGTCGGCGAGGACGAGGCGGTCTGGACCCCCGAGGAGATCCAGGAGGAGCTTGACGACAACTGCCAGTCGATCCTGGGCTACGTGGTCCGCTGGGTCGAGCAGGGTGTCGGCTGCTCCAAGGTGCCGGACATCCACGACATCGACCTCATGGAGGACCGCGCGACCTGCCGCATCAACTCGCAGCTGCTCGCCAACTGGCTGAAGCACGGTGTGGTCACCGAGGACCAGGTCATCGAGGCGCTGCAGCGGATGGCCCAGGTCGTCGACCGTCAGAACGCCGGTGACGAGGCCTACCGCGACATGGCGCCGGACTACGACAACTCCGTGGCCTGGAAGGCTGCCCGCGATCTCATCCTGCTGGGCACCTCGCAGCCCTCCGGCTACACCGAGCCGATCCTGCACGCCCGTCGTCTGGAGTTCAAGGAGCTCCACGGCATCGCGTAGCACCGTGTGACGCGCCGGACGTGAACGTCCGGGATTGTCCGGGAAGGTCCGGGAAGGTCCGGGGAGTGGTCATCGTGACCGCTCCCCGGACCTTTCTGCGTCACTGCGCAGCTGTACACCGCGCGGGCGTCCGCCGGGCCACCTAGGATGGGGACGTCACCACACCGGTGCCACACCGATGCCGCGAGGAGGCTGATGCGATGAGTGACACCACCGATCTGACGGGATACGACCTGACCGCCTACGACGCGGTGCTGTTCGACCTGGACGGTGTGATCACCCCGACCGCGGATCTGCACCGGGCGGCCTGGTCCGCGATGTTCACCGACTTCTTCGCCGGCTGGACCGCGCGGACGGGCGAGGACGTCGCCCCCTACACCGGGCAGGACTATTTCGACCACCTCGACGGCCGCAACCGCTTCGAGGGCGTCCGCAGCCTGCTGGAGTCCCGCGGCATCGGGCTTCCGGAGGACCGGGCGGCCGCCGGCCGGGCCGGGGCGGACGATCCGGCGGACGACACGGTCACCGGACTGGGCCTGCGGAAGAACGCGGAGTTCCTCCGGCTGCTCGACCGGGGCATCGACCCCTACCCCGGGACGGTGGCGCTGCTCGATGCGCTGGAGCCGACTCCGGTGCAGGTCGCCGTGGTCAGCTCGTCGCGCAATGCCCGTCGGGTCCTCACCGCCGCGGGGCTGCTCGACCGGTTCGGTCTCGTCGTGGACGGCGGGACCGCCGCCGAGCACGGCCTGCCGGGCAAGCCGCGGCCGGACACGTACGCCTACGCGGCGGCGGTGCTGGGCGTCCCGCGGGACCGGGCGGTCGTCGTCGAGGACGCCACCTCGGGCGTCGCGGCGGGTCGGGCGGGCAGCTTCGGCCTGGTGGTCGGGGTCGACCGCGGCGCGGGGCGGCAGGCACTGCTGGACGCCGGCGCCGATGTCGTCGTCGCCGATCCCGGCGATTTCGTCGGGACGTTCTAGGGTGGGCGCGCACGACCCCGGAACAGGGAACAGCACGGGAACAGCACGGGAACTGCCGGGACTTTCAGGACTGTCAGAACCGTCAGAACTGTCAGAACACAGCAACCATGGGAAAGGTCACATTCATGAGCGGTGACGGCAACGCCGACGACAATGCCCGGCTCGAGGAGTTCCTCGCACAGCGTCGGCGGGTGGCGTCGGTGATCAACCGGCCCATCGACAGCGACCTGCTCGATGACCTCGGTGGTCCCGGTGGGCTCGGCGGGCCCGGCGGGCCCGGTGCTGATGCGGCCGGGGAGGACCTGTTCTTCCCTCCCGGCTACCGGACCGACATGCATCACAGCGGGGTGGACCCGGCGGACCTGCTCGACCGGGAGAACAATCCGGTCGACGAGTGGGGCTGGCACGAGCGGATCCCGGAGCGGACGCCGCTGGGCGTCTCCGAGAGCCTGTTCGCCCTGAGCAACGGCTATCTGGGGATGCGCGGCAACCCGGCCGAGGGGCGGGACTCCGCCGAACACGGGACCTTCATCAACGGTGTGCACGAGACGTGGGACATCGAGCACGCCGAGAACGCCTACGGGCTCGCCCGCGAGGGTCAGGCCATCGTGCAGGTGCCGGACGCCAAGGCGATGCGGCTGTACATCGACGATGAGCCACTGCGTCTCGGCGCGGTGGAGGTCGAGGACTACGGGCGGGGCATCGACTTTCGCGAGGGGGTGGAGCGCCGCAGTTTCATCTGGCGTACCTCCGCAGGCAAGCGGGTGCGGGTCATCACCGACCGGATGGTCTCGTTCCAGGAACGCCATCTGGCGATCATGAGTCTGGAGGTCGAACTGCTCGACGCGGACGCCGCCGTGGTCGTCTCCTCCCAGATCCTCAACCGGCAGGACGGGGAGGACGAGTTCTCGACGATCCTCGGCCACCACGCGACGTCGACGGAATCCGGTCCCGACGGGGCCACAGGTGCAGCCGGGGCAGCGGGCACAGCTGGCATAGCCGGCACAGCCGGCACAGCCGGCACAGCGTCCGGTGCGGCGTCCGCCGGTTTCGACCCGCGGAAGAACGAGCAGTTCAGCGGCCGGGTCTTCGAACCGACCTACCAGGCGCACCCGGAGGACCAGCGGGTCACCCTCGGCTACCGCATCGCCAATTCGGGGATGACCGTGGCGGTGAGCATGGACCATGTCCTCGATCTGGGCGGTGAGCCCGGGGACACCCGCGCCGAGGGTGTGGAGATGCACACCGAACTGCGCGAGGACGTCGCCCGGGTGGTCTACCACCTCAACGGGCGGCGGGGGATGCGGCTACGGCTGGAGAAGTTCGTCTCCTACCATTCCTCCCGGCACGTCAACGCCGAGGAACTGGCGTTCCGCTGTGCCCGGACGATCAACCGGGCCAAGGCGGTCGGCTACCACACGCTGCAGTCGAACCAGGCGGACTGGCTGGGCCGGTTCTGGCGGCGCTCGGATGTCCGGGTGCCGGGCCATCCGGCGCTGCAGCAGGCGATCCGGTGGAACCTGTTCCAGCTGGTGCAGGCGTCCGCGCGGGCGGAGACCCAGGGGGTGCCGGCGAAGGGGCTGACCGGCTCCGGCTACGGCGGGCACTATTTCTGGGACACGGAGATCTACGTCAACCCGTTCCTCACCTACACGAGTCCGCAGTTCGCCCGGAACGCCCTGCGGTTCCGCTACCAGATGCTGCCCGCGGCGGCGGAGCGGGCCCGGGAGCTCTCGCACGACGGCGTCCTGTTCCCGTGGCGGACGATCAACGGTCACGAGTCCAGCGCCTACTACGCCGCGGGGACCGCGCAGTACCACATCGACGCGGACATCTCCTATGCCCTGATGAAGTACGTCTACGCGACCGGGGACACGGACTTCCTGCTCCGGGAGGGGATCCACATCCTGGTCGGCACGGCGCGGTTCTTCATGTCGCTGGGCTTCTTCAGTGCGTCCGGCGACCGGTTCGAGATCCATTCGGTCACGGGCCCGGACGAGTACACGACCGTGGTGAACAACAACCTGTACACCAATGTCATGGCCCAGTTCACGCTGCGGGCGGCCTCCGAGGTGCTGCGGCAGATGGCGACGGACCGGCCGGACGCCTTCGGCGATCTCGTGGCCCGGGCGGCACTGTCACAGGATGAGGTGGCGTTGTGGGCCCATGCCGCGGAGGTGATGTACATCCCGTTCAATGAGCGGATGCAGGTCAATCCGCAGGACGACCAGTTCATGAACCGGCAGCTGTGGAACCTCGACGACCCGGAGACCGGGCCCAAGCGTCCGCTGCTCCTCTACTACCACCCGCTGACGATCTACCGGTACCAGATCCTCAAGCAGGCGGATGTCGTCCTCGCGCTGTTCCTGCGCGGGTCGATCTTCCCCGAGGAGGTCAAGCGGCGCGACTACCTCTACTACGACCGGTTGACGACGGGGGATTCGTCGTTGTCGGCGGTGGTGCAGTCCATCATGGCCGCGGAACTGGGCGACGGCGACAAGGCGATGGACTTCTTCCGTCGCGGTCTGCTCCTGGACCTCACCGATCTGCACGGCAACACGACCGACGGGGTGCATATCGCGTCCTGCGGCGGGGTGTGGAGTTCGCTGGTGTACGGTTTCGGCGGTTTCCGGGACGACGGTGGCCGGTTCAGTATCGACCCGCGCCTCCCGGACGGGTGGGAGAAGCTGCAGTTCCATCTGAGTCTGCTGGGCTATGTCGTGGCCGTGACGGTGACTGACGGGGAGGTGACCCTGCAGATCATCGACGGCGGGGAGGGGCTCGTCGGCCCGCTGCGGGTGTGCGGTCAGGAGATCGAGGTCGGTACCACTCCGGTGACGGTCACCGGGCAGACAGTGATGTCAAGATAACTGTCAGGGACGCCGCGCCGGGGGTCGCGGCGCCCTAAAAAGTTAGCCTTACCTCGTGTTATGGGGGATCGGCCGTGGTCGCCCGGGGGTAAACGTGATGTTTTTCACTCGAGGGGGGTCCGGTTAGTGTCAGCCACTATCCCAGTCGTATGGTGGCAAGGACACTGGAGGTGCCATGACTGTTAAATACGATGATCCCGTTGCACTGGCGCACGGGAAAGTGAACATCAAACCCCTGAGGGAGAAGCCGGGATTCCCCTCCTGGGCGATGAAGCTGACGATGGCCGTGACCGGCCTCATCTTCGCCCTTTTTGTCCTGTTCCACATGATCGGCAACCTGAAGATTTACATGGGTGCCGACCACTTCAACGATTACGCGGACTTCCTGCGCCGCATGGGTGAGCCGCTGGTGCCCCGCGAGGGCATCCTGTGGGCCCTGCGTGTGATCCTGATCATCGCGCTCGTGCTCCACGTGTGGTGCGCCTTCGCGCTGAAGGGCCGCAGCCACCAGTCCCGCGGCCGCTTCAAGCGGACCGGCAAGGTGAAGAGCTTCAACGTGTTCACCGCCAGCTCCATGCTGGGCACCGGTGCCGTGCTGCTGCTGTTCATCATCTTCCACATCCTCGACCTGACCATCGGCAAGGGCGTCGCCAGCAGCTCCTTCGAGCACAACCAGGCGTACAACAACCTCGTCTCGTCGTTCGACCGCCCGTGGGTCGCGATCATCTACATCCTGTGCATGCTCGTGCTGTTCCTGCACCTGAGCCACGGTATCTGGCTCGCGTCCTCGGACCTGGGCATCACCGGGCACCGCTGGCGTCAGGTGATCCTGTGGATCTCCTACATCGTGCCGGCGATCATCATGATCGGGAACATCTCCATTCCGGTGGCCGTCCTCTGCGGACTCGGTAGCTAGCGGATCTGGACAAGGAGAAGAGAACACTTATGGGTATGAGCAAGCCCCACCCGCACAACCAGACCGCGGACTTCAACTACGACGAGGCCGTGGCGGCCTTCACCGCCCCGGAATCCGCCGTGCCCGGCGTCTCGGTCGGCAAGGTCCTCAAGGACAATGCCCCGCACGAGGTCGGTCAGCAGCAGCAGTGGCAGTTCGACAAGGAGCACTTCAAGCTCGTGTCGCCGCTGAACCGCGCGAAGTTCAAGGTCCTCATCGTCGGTACCGGCCTCGCCGGCGGTGCCGCCGCAGCCGCCCTCGGCGAGCTGGGCTACGACGTGAAGGTCTTCACCTACCACGACAGCCCCCGCCGTGCGCACTCGATCGCCGCCCAGGGCGGCGTGAACTCCTCGCGCTCCAAGCGCCTGGACAACGACTCGACGTACAACCACACCAAGGACACGGTCAAGGGCGGCGACTACCGTTGCCGCGAGAACGACTGCTGGCGCCTGGCGATGGAATCGCCGAAGGTCATCGACCACATGAACGCCATCGGCGCCCCGTTCTCCCGCGAGTACGGCGGAACCCTCGCCAACCGTTCCTTCGGTGGCGTGCAGGTCTCCCGCACCTTCTACACCCGCGGTCAGACCGGTCAGCAGCTGCAGCTGGCGACGACCTCCGCGCTGTACCGGCAGATCGGTGCCGGCAACGTCGAGATCTACACCCACAACGACGTCCAGGACATCATCGTCGAGGACGGCGTGTGCAAGGGCATCATCGCCCGCAACATCATCACCGGTGAGCTCAAGGCCCACACCGGCCACGTCACCGTTCTCGCCACCGGCGGGTACGGCAACGTGTACCACATGTCCACGCTGGCCAAGAACTCCAACGCCAGCGCGATCATGCGTGCCTACGAGCAGGGTGCCTACATGGCGTCCCCGTCCTTCGTGCAGTTCCACCCGACCGGCCTGCCGGTCAACTCGGACTGGCAGTCGAAGACCATCCTGATGTCCGAGTCGCTGCGCAACGACGGCCGCATCTGGACCCCGAAGGCCAAGGGCGACGACCGCGACCCGATGACGATCCCCGAGGACGAGCGCGACTACTTCCTCGAGCGCCGCTACCCCGCGTTCGGCAACCTGGTGCCCCGCGACATCGCCTCGCGCGCCAACGCCCAGCAGATCAACGCCGGCTACGGTGTGGGTCCGAAGAAGAACTCGGTGTACCTCGACCTCACGCACGCCATCGCCAACCTCGGCGAGGATGTCATCCGGGAGCGGTACTCCAACCTCATCCAGATGTACGAGGAGGCCATCGGCGACGACGCGTACAAGACCCCGATGCGCATCGCCCCGACCTGCCACTACACCATGGGCGGGCTGTGGACGGACTTCCACGAGATGACCTCGATCCCGGGCCTCTTCTGCTCGGGCGAGTCCTCCTGGATGTACCACGGCGCGAACCGGCTGGGCGCGAACTCGCTGCTCTCCTCCTCGGTGGAGGGCTGGTTCACCCTGCCGTTCACGATCCCGAACTACCTGGCCCCGCTGCTGGGCAAGGACGCCCCGGACGACCACTCCAAGGCCGCGCAGGACGCCCTGAAGCGCTCCGAGGACCGGATCGACCACATCCTCAACATCCGTGGCCCGAACCCGCACGGTGCGCAGCACTACCACCGCCAGCTCGGTGAGATCCTCTACCGCTGCTGTGGTGTGGCCCGTAACGTCAAGGACATGCAGGAGGGCATCGACGAGATCCGCGCGGTCCGCAAGGACTTCTGGGAGAACGTCTTCGTGCCCGGCGGCAAGGACGAGATGAACCAGGAGCTGGAGTACGCCATCCGCGTCGCCGACTACCTGGACCTCGGCGAGCTCATGTGCGTCGACGCGCTCGACCGCGACGAGTCCTGTGGCGCCCACTACCGCGAGGACCACCTCGATGACGAGGGCGAGGCGAAGCGCGACGACGACAACTGGTGCTTCATCTCCGCCTGGGAGCCGAACGGCGACGAGAAGTTCATCCGGCACTCTGAGCCGCTGTACTTCGATCGCATTCCGCTGATGACAAGGAACTACAAGTAATGAAACTGAATCTTCAGATCTGGCGGCAGGCGGACCGCAACTCGGAGGGTCACTTCGAGTCCGTGTCCGTTCCTGACGCTGTCGAGTCCATGTCCATCCTGGAGCTGCTCGACCACGTGAACACCGGCTACGTCGAGGCGGGCAAGGAGCCCTTCGCCTTCGCCTCCGACTGCCGCGAGGGCATCTGCGGTACCTGCGGCCTCATGGTCAACGGCCGGCCCCACGGCCCGGACCAGAACAAGCCGGCCTGTCAGCAGCGACTCTTCGGTTTCAACGACGGTGACACCATCAAGCTGGAGCCGCTGCGTTCCGCCGCGTACCCGGTGATCAAGGACATGGTCGTCGACCGGTCCGCGCTGGACCGCGTCATGGAGAAGGGCGGCTTCGTCTCGATCGTCGCCGGTACCGCTCCGGACGCCGACAGCCTCCTGGTCAACCACCACGACGCCGAGCTCGCGCTCGACCACGCCGCCTGCATCGGCTGCGGCGCCTGCGTCGCCGCCTGCCCGAACGGTGCCGCGCACCTGTTCACCGGCGCGAAGCTGGTCCACATGACGCTGTCCCCGATGGGTCGCATGGAGCGTGGCCGCCGTGCCCGCAACATGGTCGACGAGGTCGAGGGCACCTTCGGTCCGTGCTCGCTGTACGGCGAGTGCGCCGACGTGTGCCCGGCGGGTATCCCGCTGACCGCCGTCGCCGCCATCACGAAGGAGCGCGCCCGCGCCGCCTTCAAGGGCAGCAAGGACGACTAGCCACCACACCCGTGCAGGGGAGCCGACGGCCCGGTCCGCTCGGTTCCCCGGCCGACCGTGGATTAAGCTGGCACCTGACTGTTGGACGTTCCACACCCGGACCGATGAAAGAGGAATCAATGTCTTCCCATGGAGACCGTGAGGTCATGTTCGCCGGTGAACCGGCCTACCTGGACGGCTACGTGCCGTCGAGCTGGGACTCGCCGCACACCTCGCTGACGAAGAGCTCACTGTGGATCGGCGTCGGCCTGATCCTCGTCTCCCTGGCGGGCTTCGGCACCTTCGTCTACGGCTTCGCCGCAGGCTCGGACACGACGTCCCCGATGGCGGACCAGGGCAACATGATCGGCATCATCGGCCTGATCGTCGGTGTCGTCGTCCTGTTCGCCGGTTTCTTCTCGGTGCACGCCGCGCGCGGCGACTACCGCGCCTACAAGAAGGCCACCGGCCGCGTCCAGTAACCGGTAGCCGGGCCGGGCAGTGCTGACTGCCCGGGCCGCCCACGCTGACCACAGCGGGGCACCTCCACAGCGGCGGGCCCGCACCTCCCTCCCCGGGATGTGCGGGCCCGCCGCTCTGTCATGGGCGGCCGCCCGCGCCGCCGCGTCCGGCACGACGGTGGGATACTGGACGCCGTGACCACTCCTGCCGACCACACCCCAGACACCGGGCAACCCGGCGCCCCGGCGCCCCTGCCCGTCCCCGGCCCCTCCCCGGAGGACGAGGCGGCACGGCGGGCGGACCTGCGCCGCCACAAGACGGTCGCGACCGGACTGCTCGTCCTCGCGACGGTCATCTACCTCGTGTGCCGCTGGCTCGAGGCCACCGGGCGGGACGGCGGCTGGACCGGGTACGTCCGCGCCGCCGCCGAGGCCGGCATGGTGGGTGCCCTGGCCGACTGGTTCGCCGTCACCGCACTGTTCCGCCATCCGCTGGGTATCCCCATCCCGCACACCGCGATCATCAAGGAGAAGAAGGACCAGGTCGGCCATGCGCTGAGCACCTTTGTCGGCGAGAACTTCCTCAACGCCACACTGATCACCCGGAAGCTCTCCGAGGCGGAGATCCCGCAGCGCGCGGCCACCTGGGTCCTCGACGGCGGCGGCGCCGGGAAGGTCGGGGCCGAGGCCGGACGCCTCCTCGACCTCGTCGTCAACGGGATCGACCCGGCGGAGGCCGAGCAGGTGCTGCGGACCCTCGTCGTCGACCGCGCCGCCGAACCGGCCTGGGGACCGCCGCTGGGCCGCGCACTGGAACAGCTCATCACCGAGGGCCGCACCGCCAAGGCGGAGAACACCGTCATCATCTGGGTGGACGAGAAGGTCCGGGCCAACGGGGACACGATCGCCCGGCTCATCGACGAGCGGACGCCGTCCTGGGCCCCGAAATTCATCCGGGAGATGGTGGGGGACAAGGTCCGCCGGGAACTGGAGGCGTTCACCGCCGAGGTCCGGGCGAACCCCGACCATGACGCCCGCCATTCACTGCGTCGCTTCCTCCGGGACCTCGCCCAGGATCTGCAGCACGACCCGCAGACCATCACCCGGGTGGAGGGCTTCAAACAGGACATCCTCTCGTCCGGCGCGGCGCAGGCACTGCCGGCCACGGTGTGGGAGTCGGTGCGCTCGACGGTGACGGAGATGGCCCGGGACCCCGAGTCGCTGCTGCGGCGCAAGATCGTCGGGTGGGTCACCGACTTCGCGGCCCGCGTCCGCGATGAGCCGGACCTGCGGGACGAGCTGGAGACCCGGATCGTCGGGGCGGCGTCCTACCTCGCGGAGAACTACGCCGGGTCGGTGACCGCGATCATCGGCGAGACCGTCGAGCGGTGGGACGCCGCGGAGGCCAGCGACCGGATCGAGCTGATGGTCGGCAAGGACCTCCAGTTCATCCGCGTCAACGGCACGGTGGTGGGCGCACTGGCGGGACTGGCGATCTACTCGTTGTCCGAGCTCGCCTTCGCCGTGTTCTGACCGACGTGTTCTAGACTCGGGGATCATGGACGCCCTCATCACCGCCAACAATCTTCTCTGGAGCCTCCAGATCATCATCGAGCTGGTCATTGTCGTCCTCGCGGTCGTCGGTGCCATCCAGGTCGCGATGACGAGGGAGGACGCCTTCACCGTCATCGACCGCGGCAAGATGAACTGGATCCTCGCCCTCGGCGGCAGTGCGCTGGCGATCCTCATCTTCATCCCGGCGGGGGTCGGGTTCATCTGGATCATCGGGGCGGTCGTCGTCGGCGTGTACTGGCAGGATGTCCGGCCCGCGGTGCGCGAGGTCCTGGGGAACGCCCAGTGACCGCGACCGGGGTACCGACGCGGGCGCAGGTCGCCGCGGTCATGGACGCCACGCTGCTCAAGCCGGAGGCCTCACGTGCCGACGCGGCGGCGCTGGTCGCCACGGCCGCCGACCTGGGCTGCGGGGCGGTCTGTGTGTCCCCGTCGATGCTGCCGCTCGACGTGCCCGACACGCTGCGCACCGCGACGGTGGTGGGCTTCCCCTCGGGTAAGCATCATCCGCTGGTGAAGGCGGCGGAGGCGCGCCTGGCGGTGAGTGCCGGCGCCGTGGAGATCGACATGGTCATCGACATCGCCAATGCCCTGGCCGGCGACGCCAATGCACTGATCAGTGAGATCGTGGCGGTCCGTGAGGCGGTGCCGCACCCGGTGGTCCTCAAGGTCATCCTGGAGTCGGCGCTGCTCGACGAACAGCAGTTGCGCACCGCCTGCCGGGCGGCGCAGACCGCGGGGGCCGACTACGTGAAGACCTCGACGGGGTTCCACCCGGCCGGTGGGGCGAGTGTCGCGGCGGTGGAGATCATGGCCGACGAGGTCGGCGGCCGGGCCGGTCGACCCGGCCAGCCCGGTCAGCCCGGCCGTTCCGGTTCCGGTGGCCTGGGTGTGAAGGCTTCCGGGGGGATCCGGGACTGGGACACGGCGGTGGCGATGATCACGGCGGGGGCGACGCGGCTCGGTGTCTCGGCACCCGCGGCGATCCTCGCCGGAGCGCCGGCCTAGTTCCGGCTGTACCGACCGGTGTGCTGGCTGAGTGCCGGACGCACCAATCGGGGAGGTGGTGGATTCGCCGCCGGTGTCGGGTTCACGAACCGAGGGGTCGGTTGCTCCTGCGTAGGTCGAGTTCACGAACCGAGGTGCCGCTCAGAGACCGGAAAATCCGCCTGTCGGTTCGTTCCGCGGACATCGGGTTCAGCGCCGGGCTCAGGGGGCGTTCCGTCGGGGCCTGCCCGTGCATCAGGCGGCGGCGGATCCCGTGGTTGCTCCGGTTCCCTGATTCGGGCCCTGACTCGGACTCTGGCTCGGGCCCTGACCCGATCCGTTACCGGACCCGCTGCCCTCCGAGAAGCCGGAGGCGTCCTCGGCGAGATCGTCCATGGTGACATCGTGCCCGGTCAACCGGACCTTCAGGCCGTCGTCGGTGATCTCGGCGTCGGTGATCTGCAGGTTGTCCGACTGGTCGACGGACTGCTGGAGGGAGTCCTTCAACGAATCGGTCAGGGAGTCCGGGAGACTGAAACCGAGCAGCTTCACGTCCGCGACCTCCATGATGAATCCCTGGTCGGTGACCGAAGGTTTCATCGCCACGGTCGCCAGTCCGCCCGCGATCCGGACGTCGAGGGTCTGGTCGGCGGTGTTCGGCTCCACCCCGTCGATCTTCATGAGCCCGGCGAGCGGGTTCGGGGCGGCGTCCTGCGCCGGGCGACCGGACTGCCCGGCAGACCCGCTGCCGGAACCGCCGGCACCGTCACCCTCCGACATGGCCTTCTGTACCTCGGCGAGGAGGTACTCGGGCGGCAGGGTCGTGTCGACCGTCAGCGACCCGATGGTGCCGTTGTCGCCACCGGTCTCGACGTTCTTCATCGTCGCCTTCACGGCGGGCTGGCCGCTCACGACGGGTTTCGACCGGTCGGAGTCCTGGTAGTTCACCGAGAGACTCGACGGCAGTGACATCGTGAGTTCCGGGATCTTCCCCCGGACGAGTCCGCCGATCAGTGGGGCGGAGCCGAAGCTGACCTCCGGATCGTCGCTGAGCTCCACGCCCTTGTCCTGGGCGGAGCTGCGCATCTCGTCGGCGACGGTGCCCTTGAGGTAGGCCCGCAGACCGAACTCGGCGGCGGCGATGAGCAGGAGGATGACGATGACCACGGCCACCAGGATCTTGATCCACCGGCCGGAGCGCTGTCGGGGTTGTTCAGAGGTAGTCACCGCAACAGTGTGGCCCACGGGGGTGGCGTCCCGCCAGCGGGGAGGGGCGTGCCACCCGATCTGGTACCGGATTCCCAGTGGGCGGGCAGGCGGTTGTGCGCTGCCGGCATCTCACCGGCACATCACCAGCACCTCACCGACGCTGCGGTCAGGCGTTGTCGCTGATGTACTTCTCGACGAGGGAGACCTCGTTGACGATGATGTCCCGGACGGCGTCCGCGACCTTCGGCTCGATGACCGCACCGATCATCGGGATGGTCACGTCGATGTCGGCCTCGGCCTCGAGGGTGGTGGAGGCGTCGTCACCGGTGAGGGTGAGCTCGGCGGTGAACTTCACCGGCGCGCCCTTGATCTCGGCGCTCATCTCACCGGGGGCGACACCGTCGGCCGGCGTGTCGAAGTGGATGACCCGCTTGAGCTTGAGGTTCTGGGAGACCATGGAGCGCACGGCCTCGGGGAGGGCCTCGGTCGGCAGCACCTCGAAGAGGGTGACGTCCAGGCCGTTGTCGCCGGCGGAGAACTCGTTGACCTCGCCCGGCTCGTCGGAGAGATTGGCCGCGTCGTACTCCCAGTAGGCCTTGTCGGAGAGGGTCGACCAGACCTTGTCGATGCCGGACGTGACCGACGCGGAGGTTTCGATGTGAGTAGTCATGCGGACAGACTACCGTTAGCGGGGTGAGTTATCCCTCTTCCGAAATGATCGACGCTCTCGCCCGGACCGACGGCGTGGCGCGCACCGACCGCTCCTTCGCCGATCTCACGACCCTCCGCATCGGCGGCACACCGGCCGCCACCCTCGTCTGCAGCAGCCCTGCAGCGGTGGCCACGGTGGTCGGCACCCTCGACCGGGCGGCGGTGCCGCTGCTCGTCGTCGGCGGCGGCTCGAATCTTGTCGTGGGGGAGGACGTCGCCGGGCTCGTCGCCGTGGTACTCGCCCCCGGCCGGGGGGAGGACGCCGCCCCGGTGGTCGACACCACCACCGGAACCGTGACGGCCTTCGCCGGTGAGGTCTGGGACGATCTCGTCGCCGTGACCGTCGCGGCCGGCCTCGGCGGACTGGAGTGCCTGTCGGGGATCCCGGGGTCGGTCGGCGCCACCCCGGTGCAGAACGTCGGTGCCTACGGTGCGGAGGTCTCCCGCACCCTGTCGCGGGTCGAACTCTACGACCGCACCACCGGCACCCTGGACTGGGTCGATCCGGCGTCCCTCGAGCTGGCCTACCGGTACTCGAACCTGAAGTTCACCGGCCGCGCGGTCGTCACCGCGGTGGAATTCCGGCTGACCACCGACGGACTCTCCGCACCGCTGCGGTTCGGGGAACTGGCCCGGCGGCTGGGTGTCGGGGCGGACGAGGACCGGCCGCGGCGTCCGGTCGCCGACGTGCGGGAGGCGGTGCTCGCGCTGCGCCGTGGCAAGGGCATGGTGCTCGACGTCGACGACCACGACACCTGGTCCGCGGGCTCCTTCTTCACCAACCCGGTCGTGCCGGACGCCGCCGCCCGTGACGCCGTGATCGCCGCGGTCACCGCCCGCTGCGGTGCGGATGTCGCCGCGACGATGCCCTGCTATCCGGCCGGCGAGGGGTTCAAACTCTCCGCCGCCTGGCTGATCGACCGGGCCGGCTTCACCCGCGGTTGGCAGGTGCCGGCCGACGACGGCGGTACCGGGCGTGCGGGGCTCTCGACCAAGCACACCCTGGCGCTGACCAACCGGGGTGGGGCGACGACCGCCGACATCGTCGCCCTGGCGACCGCGGTCCGCGACGGGGTGCGGGCGGCCTTCGGGGTCACGCTGGTGCCGGAGCCGGTGTGGGTGGGCGTCAGCCTGCCGGAGTGAACGTGCCGGACTGGTCCGGCGCGACTGATCCGGCGCGGAGGATCCCGCCGTGACTACACTCGGAGCTCATGCGCGTCGCCATGATCTCCATGCACACCTCGCCCCTCGAGCAGCCGGGGATCGGGGACGCCGGGGGAATGAACGTCTATGTCCGCAACGTCGCCTCGCACCTGGCGTCCCACGGGGTGGAGGTCGACGTGTTCACCCGCGCCACCCGCGCCTCGCAGGGCGAGATCGTGGAGGTCGAACCCGGGTTCCGGGTCATCAACTGTGTGGCCGGCCCGTTCGAGGGGCTGGCGAAGGAATCCCTGCCCACCCAGCTGACCGCCTTCACCGGCTCGGTGCTGGAGTTCGCCCGGGAGGAGGCCACGCGGCGCTCCGACGTGCCGGAGGACGCCTGCACCCGCACCGGGGCGGGCGTCTACGACCTGATCCACAGCCACTACTGGCTGTCCGGCCAGGTCGGCTGGCTGCTGCGCGACCTGTGGGGTGTGCCGATGGTGCACACCGCGCACACCTGGGCGGCGGTGAAGAACCTCGGTCTGGCCGACGGGGACACGCCCGAACCCGAGTCCCGCCGGATCTGTGAGCAGCAGATCGTCGACAACGCCGACCGGCTCATCGTCAACACCGCCGAGGAGGAGGCCGCGCTGACCGCCGCCTACGACGCGGACCCGGCCCGGATCGCCGTCGTCCCGCCGGGCGTGGACATCGACCGGTTCACCCCGGGGTCCGACCGGGCGACCGAACGTGCCCGCCGGGAACTCGGCATCCCGTTGCGCGCCAAGGTCATCGCCTTCATCGGACGCCTCCAGCGGCTCAAGGGTCCGCACATCCTGCTGCGGGCCGCCGCGGAACTCATCCGGCAGCACCCGGAGCAGAACATCCGGGTCGTGGTGTGCGGCGGCCCCTCCGGTACCGGACTGGAACGCCCCGACGAACTGCACGACCTCGCCGCCGAACTGGGGGTCTCGGGGTACGTGCGGTTCCTGTCGCCGCGTCCCCCCGAGGAACTGGTGACCGTCTACCAGGCCGCCGACATGATCGCGGTGCCGAGCTACAACGAGTCCTTCGGACTCGTGGCGCTGGAGGCACAGGCCTCCGGCACCCCCGTCGTCGCCGCCCGGGTCGGCGGCCTGCCGATGACCGTCACCGAGGGGGAGACCGGCCTGCTCGTCGACGGCCACGACCCGTCCCGGTGGGCGGACGCGCTCGGCCGGCTGGTCATCGACGACGACCTGCGGATCGCCATGGGGCAGGCCGCGCCCGCCCACGCCGCCCGGTATTCGTGGGACGCCACGGTGGAGCGCATGCTCACCGAGTACCGCTGCGCCGGCGACCCGACGTGCTCGGGGGTCGACGGAACGCCGCGACGTTCGCCGGCCGGCGCCCGGACCGACTAGTTGCGGGGTATCTTCGGGGACCATGAGACTTGACGCACTGACCGGACTCCTGGACGAGGCGGAGGTCGACTACCAGATCTCCAACGGTGTGGCGGTGGTGGTGTTGCCGGGGGAGAAACGGTTGAAGACCAACGCTCTGTTCATCCCGCAGGACGGCATGTTCCGGGTGGAGGCGTTCGTCTGCCGCGCGGTCGAGGAGGCGCACACCGAGGTGTACCGGCTGCTGCTGCAGCACAACCGCAGGGCTTTCGGGGTGCACTACACCCTCGACAACAACAACGACATCTACCTGGCCGGACAACTGCCGGACTCGGTCACCGCCGAGGACATCCAGCGGGTCCTCGGGCAGATCCTGGAACTGGCCGACGGCGACTTCAACCACATCCTCGAGCTCGGTTTCGAGAGTTCGATCCGGCGGGAGTGGAAGTGGCGTCTCAAGCGCGGGGAGCCGACATTCAACCTGGCGGCGTTCCAGCGGCTGCGTCCGGACTACGAGGAGGGACGCCCCGAATCCCCGGTCGCGCCGGGTGAGGGCACGCTGCCGCCGGCGCCGGGGCAGTAGTCCGGGGCAGTAGCCCGGGGCGTCCTGTGCCGTCCCAGGGGGTGGGATACGGGGGTCCGGCCGATGGAACCCCACCCGGTGACGCGGAGGGACGCGTGGCACAATGAACCCCATGAGTGATTCGAGCAACGGCACCCTCATCCTGCTGCGTCACGGGCAGAGCGAGTGGAACGCCTCCAACCAGTTCACCGGGTGGGTCGACGTCGACCTCACCGACCAGGGCCGCGAGGAGGCCCGCAACGCCGGCCGCCTCATCGCCGACAACGGCCTGCGACCGGAGATCCTCTACACCTCGCTGCTGCGCCGGGCGATCACCACCGCGCACATCGCGCTGGACACCGCCGACCGGCTCTGGATCCCCGTGAAGCGCGACTGGCGCCTCAACGAGCGCCACTACGGTGCCCTGCAGGGTCTCAACAAGGCGGAGACCAAGGAGAAGTACGGCAACGACCAGTTCATGGCGTGGCGCCGCAGCTACGACACCCCGCCGCCCGAGCTCGACGACGACTCGGAGTACTCCCAGGCCGGCGACCCGCGGTACGCGGGCCTGCCGCAGGTCCCGCGCACCGAGTGCCTGCTCGACGTCGTCAAGCGCCTCGTGCCCTACTTCCGCACCGAGCTGCTGCCCCGGCTGGAGAAGGGCGAGACCGTCCTCGTCGCCGCGCACGGCAACTCGCTGCGCGCCCTGGTCAAGCACCTCGACGGCATCTCCGACGACGACATCGCCGGTCTGAACATCCCCACGGGTATCCCGCTGGTCTACCGCTTCGACGGCACCGGCAGCGTCCTCAACCCCGGGGGCGAGTACCTCGACCCGGAGGCTGCGGAGGCCGGCGCGGCCGCCGTCGCCGCCCAGGGCGGCAAGTAGACCCGCCCGGACCGATGACCGAACGCGCATGGGGGGCGGTTCTGGGGGCGGGCGGCGTTGTCGTCGTCCTGGTCCTCGTGGCCGTCACGGTTCTGGTCGTGACGGTTGTCCGACGGCGACGTCGGGAGGCGGCGTCCCGGCAGGTGGTGGAGACGACCGACCCCTCCCATCAGGTCGCCACGGTCGCCCAGGTGATGCACTTCGTGCTGGAGGCCTCACCACTGGGGATCGCGGTCGTCGACCGGCGGCAGGACGTGGTGGTGGAGAACCAGCGGGCCCGTGACCTCGGGCTCATCCGGGACCGTGTCCTCATCCCCGAGGTGTGGCGGCTCGCCGCACTCGTCTTCGACGACGGGGAGCACCGGGACGCCGTCTACCGGCCCCGGGCGGAACGCCGCGGCGACCGGCCGGTGTTCTCGGTGGCGGTCTCGGTCTCCGTGCTGACCAGCCTCGATGACCGGTTCGTGGTCGTCTTCGCCGAGGACAACTCGGAGAACGTCCGGATGGAAGCGGCCCGCCGCGATTTCGTGGCGAACGTCTCCCACGAACTCAAGACTCCGGTCGGGGCGATCTCGCTGCTGGTGGAGACCATGCTCGAGGCGTCCGAGGATCCGGATGCGGTCGCCTACTTCGGGGAGAAACTGTCCGGCGAGTCCCACCGGATGGCGGAGATGATCTCCGAACTCATCGCCCTGTCGAAACTGCAGGGGGCCGAGGCACTGCCGGACCCGGTGCCCGTCGACATCGACGAGGTCGTCGACGATGCCGTCGCACGCTGCCGCACCGCCGCCGAGGTCCGGGGCACCGTCCTGCGCACCAACGCGGCCTGCGGTGCCCGCATCCTCGGTGACCACCAGCTGCTCGTCACCGCCGTGGCGAACCTCATCACCAACGCGGTCAACTACTCGCCGGAGCAGACGCCGGTCTCGGTGACCCGTGCCGTCAAGGGCGGGTCGGTCGTCGTCCGGGTCACCGACCACGGTATCGGCATCGCCCCGGAGGACCAGAAGCGCGTCTTCGAGCGGTTCTACCGGGTGGACAAGGCCCGCTCGCGGGGGACGGGTGGTACCGGACTGGGTCTGGCGCTGGTGAAGCACACCGCCATCAACCACAACGGGAACATCTCGCTGTGGTCGCGGCCGGGGACCGGGTCCACCTTCTCCCTGGAGCTGCCGCTGTACCGGGGCGAGGGGGACGGGACGCCCGGGCAGGTCCCGGACCAGGAGCGGCTCACCGCACCCGACTTCGTCGCGCCGGGCGGCGCCGCGGGTGCAGCGCCGGGTGACGCGCAGGGTGAAGCGAAGGTGAACAGCGGGCGAAAAGACGGTGATCAGGGTCCGGACATCCGGGACCGTGGCTAAGGTTGGGGGACGTGACTGACGTTACCCACGAGGCGCATGTCCTGATCGTCGAGGACGAGGAATCCCTCGCTGAACCCCTGACCTTCCTGCTGCGGAAGGAGGGGTTCGCCGTCACGGCGGCGGTCGACGGACCATCCGGACTGGACGCCTTCCGCACCGCGCCGACGACCTCCACCGGACCGGTCGACATCGTCCTGCTCGACCTCATGCTCCCGGGGATGTCGGGCACGGAGGTCTGCCGGCAGCTGCGCACCGGTTCCGCCGTCCCGGTGATCATGGTGACCGCCCGCGACAGTGAGATCGACAAGGTGGTGGGCCTGGAACTCGGCGCCGACGACTACGTCACCAAGCCGTACTCGGCCCGCGAACTGATCGCCCGGATCCGTGCGGTGCTGCGGCGGGGCCGGGACGCACCGGGCGGTGAAGCCGGTTCTGCCGGTGAGGGCGCGGAGACGGTGCTGCGCGGTGGCCGGGTGACGATGGACGTCGACCGGCACACCGTCACCGTCGACGGTGAGGATGTCCCGCTGCCGCTCAAGGAGTTCGACCTGCTGGAGTACCTGCTGCGCAACCGGGGCCGTGTGCTGACCCGGGCCCAGCTCATCGACCGGGTGTGGGGGTCGGACTACGTGGGGGACACCAAGACGCTGGACGTGCACGTCAAGCGGCTGCGCTCGAAGGTGGAGGAGGAGCCGTCGCATCCGGTGCAGCTGCTGACGGTCCGGGGGCTGGGCTACAAGTTCGCCTGAGCCGGGCCCGTCAGCATCGCGCGACGCCAGGATGGTCGGGCACGGTCGCCACCGACCTCACGTCGCGCGATGCGGACATTGAATGACCTGCCGGTCCGCGGCGCGACTGGTAGCATCACGGCCATGTAGAGATGTGAGCACCACAGGGGGTACCGGGTCGCCGCGGCCGATTGCGGCGTGCGACATTCTCACATCACACGGGCAGGACCATGATCCGCAGATTCTTCGCGCTGCTCATCGGCGCACATCTCATTGACAGTGTGTTCGGCGCCTACCTTCCGTTGGCTGCCGCCGACGCAGGGGCCGGTCCGGGTGCGGTCGGCCTCATCAGCTTCGCCGCGCTACTGCCGTGGCTCGCCGCGCCGGTCGTCGGGGTGGCGGTCGACCGGCATGGAGCAGTCGGCGCGCTCACCGCGTCGACCTGGGCGAGACCCGCGGTCCTGGTACCGGCAACCATCCTGGCATGGTGGAACGGTGCGGACGCCGGTGCACTCGGACTGCTCATGGTCTTCGCATTCTGTTCGGCGGCGGTGGAGGTTGTCACAGATGTGTCGTCCCAGAGTGCGGCGTCCCGGTTGGTCCCTCCGGAGCGCGTCGCCGATGTCTACGGCGGAGTGTCGACGGTCCAGACGGTGTGCGGTTCGCTCGCGGCACCGGGTCTCGCCGGACTGGCGGTCGGGATCCCGGTCACCGACGTGCTCGGCATCCTGGCGGTGGGAGCTGCCGTGACACTGCTGATCAGGTTGCCCCGGACAGGACGCCCCGAGGAGTCTGCTGTTCCGGTGCCGGCCACGGATGCCCGGGGCCCCGCCGGTTTCCGGAGTGAGCTCCGCGTCGGGTTACGCACGATTCTCGCTGACAACTGGCTTCTCCGCACCATGTGTACGGTGGGCGCGCTCAATATCCTGGCCGCCGGGAGTTCCGCCGTCGCTCTCGTCTACTACGTGCAGGACACAGGGGTGGACGCCCGCACGGTGGGACTGGTGTTTTCGATGGTGGGCGTGGCCGCCGCGGTCGGAGGTGTCGCGGCTCCGAGGGTGGCCCGTCGAATCGGGTTCCGCGGCACGGTGATGGTCGGCGCTGCCGGACTGCTCATGACGACGGCAGCCCCGTTGGCGGGAACGTCGATGACGGTGATCGCGCTGATCCTGGTGTCCGCCGGACTGTTTGTCCCGTGTTTCGGGGTGAGCCTCATCAGTGAGCGGCAACGGAGAGTCGACCGTTCCAGGATCGGACGAGTCAACGGCACATTCCAGATGGTCGGTGTCGGCGTGGCGCCGGTGGGGGCGGTGGCTGCCGGCTTCGGGGCAGAAGGAGTCGGGGCTGTGCCGGTGCTCCTGACCGGTGTGGTGCTGACCGTGGTCGCACTGGCGGTGGGGAGACCCTGGACCCTGACGACGCGATGAGCCGGGCCCGTCAGCATCGCGCGACGCCAGGATGGTCGGGCACGGTCGCCACCGACCTCACGTCGCGCGATGCGGACATCCGGGCGTCAGCGGGGGCGTCAGTGCGGGTGGTCGGCCGGGGTGTACCGGGCGGCCGCGACCGCGGTGGCCGGGTGGATGGAGAGCAGGGGGAAACCCGAGGGTGCCAGGCCGGCGTCCGGCGCGGCGGCGGCCATGTCCTCACGCTGCCGGCAGTGCTCGGCGACGACCTCGTAGGCCTCCTCGCCGATCAGCGCGGTGAGTTCCTCGGTGCAGCTGCGCCACAGGGGAGTGGTGCCGGCATGGCAGGCCGGGTCGGTGGTGCAGTACCAGTCGAAGTCCTCCCCGCCCTCGCCCCAGCCGCGCCGGGTGTACTCGGTGACGGTGGTGCGGACCATCTCCACCCCGTCGGGCCGGGTGATGTTGTCCTCCAGGCGGCGCAGCGGCAGCTGCCAGCACACCTCCGGCTTCGCCACCGTGATCGGCACATCGTGGCGCAGCGCCCAGCCGTGCAGCGCGCAGCCTTCCCCGCCGTGGAAGCCGCGCCGGTTGGCGAAGACGCAGGCGCCGCGCAGGGTGCGGGTCTTCAACGCCGGCTCCGGCTCGCCGTCGTCGCCGTCGAGTTCGTCCCATTCCAGCCAAGGTTCGGGGTCGGCGTCCTCCCCGGAGGTGCCGGACGCGCCGGCGAGGACCTCGCCGCGCAGCTGCCAGTCGTCGTCGGTGAGTTTCGACGCGATCTCGCGCAGTGCGCCGCGGTCGTCCTCGTCGGTGAGGAACGCGCCGTGGACGCAGCAGCCGGCGTCCGGGTTCGCCGGGTCGATGCCCTGGCAGGCCGCGGTGCCGAACCGGCAGCGGTAGGTCGACAACAACCAGGTCAGGTCGACGGAGACGAGGTGGTCGGGGTCGGCGGGGTCGACGAACTCCAGCCATTCGCGGGGATAGTCGGCGGCGACCTCCCGGCCGGTACGGACCGCGAGATCGGCGGGTGTGCCGTCCGGGTAGCCGGACGCCGGGGTGACGGTTTCGGCCTGTTGATTCACGCCACCACCGTAGACCCGATACTCTGGGGCCCGTGCGACTAGGCGTCCTGGATGTAGGAAGTAACACGGTCCATCTCGTGGTGGTGGACATGGCCCCCGGCGGGCCGCCCACCCCCATGAGCAACTGGAAGACGCCCATGCGGCTCGTCGAGTACCTCGACGGCGACGGGGCGATCACCGACAAAGGTGTCAAGAAGCTCACGAAGGGGGTGGGGCTCGCCCGGGAGATGGCCGAGCAGTTCCACTGCGACGAGATGCTGCCCTTCGCGACGTCGGCGCTGCGTTCGGCGACGAACGGCGAGAAGGTCCTCGACCATGTGGAGAAGGAGGCCCGGGTCCGCCTCAACATCCTGTCGGGGCCGGCGGAGGCGAAGCTGACGTTCCTGGCGGTGCGGCGCTGGTTCGGCTGGTCGGCCGGACGCATCTGTGACCTCGACATCGGCGGCGGCTCGCTGGAGATGTCGGTGGGCGTCAACGAGATGCCGGACGTCGCCCTGTCGGTGAACCTGGGCGCGGGGCGGTTGACCCACGAGTGGTTCGAGACTGACCCGCCGAAGAAGAAGGAGGTGCGGGCGCTTGCCGGGTACATCGACGAGACGCTCGCCGAGCCGGTGAAGCAGCTGAAGGACGCCGGCCCGGTCGATCTGGCGGTCGGGACGTCGAAGACGTTCCGGATGCTGGCCCGGCTGACCGGTTCGGCGCCGTCGTCGGCGGGTCCGCGGGTGCGCCGTGAGCTCACCCAACCGGGTCTGCGGCAGCTGACGGCGTTCATCTCCCGGATGACGGCGGCGGACCGGGCGGAGCTGGAGGGCGTCAGTGCGGACCGGTCGCACCAGATCGTGGCCGGTGCGTTGGTCGCCGAGGCGACCATGCGCCACCTCGGGATCGAGCGGTTGCAGCTGTGTCCGTGGGCGTTGCGGGAGGGTGTGATCCTGCGCCGGGCGGACGCCGCCGATGGGGCTGACGGGTTCGATATTGACTGATGTGACGGCCGGGACGGTCGGACGGGCCGGGGACACTCCCGGTAACATCACGACGCGGTAACGGCGGGGAGAGTAGGGGTAGACGCCCGGCGACTGTAGACTTGCCGCTGATATCCGTCTCCGCCTCCGATGAATGACGATGGGAATGCAAGGATGAGTGAGAAGCTGACTGTTGCGGAGCTGCTGGCCCGCAACGCGAAGGAAGGTGGCGGTCGTAGTCGGCGCAGTGCCGAGCGGCCGCGCCGCCACCGCGACCTGGACCAGGGCGGCATCTCCGTGTCGGAGCTGACCGGTGACATCCCGGTCGTCGTCGTCGACGAGGACGGGCGGCCCACCGGCGCTGATCCCGAGTACCGCGAACACGACGCCCGCCACGGCGGACCGGGTGCCGCGGAGACCACCGACGGTGCTGACAGCACTGACAATGCCGGCGGTGCTGGCGCGGCTGCTGCCGCCGACGCCACCGGTACCACGGACCGGACGCAGGCTCCGGCGCAGGAGCCGGCTCCGCGCGCCGCGTCGGCGACCACCGGCACCTTCGTCGCCTCCGACAGCACGCTCGTGCCCAACCGTCCGGTGGCCGGCGGCGACGACTGGGCCGCTGACAGCGATGACGTTGCTGAGACTGCCGACACTGCTGACAGCGCCGAGAGTGCCGAGAGTGCCGAGAGTGCTGACAGTGTTGACAGGGAGCAGGCGGATGCGGCGACCGCCGTGGCACCGCTGGTGACCCCGGACGCCGTGCTGGCGGCCTCGGAGTACGACGACAACGTTGACAGCGTTGACAGAGACGCCGAGGTGCAGGACGTTGCGGCGACCGACCGTGACGGAGACGCCGGCGATCCCACGGTGACGACCAGCCTCGCGGCCCAGCCCGACGAGACTGCCAAGGCTGCCGGGGCTGCCGGGACTGCAGAAGCTGCCGGGGCGACGGCCGGAGAGACGGCGGCTGCCCCCGCGGCCGCCGCTGCGGCGGAGACCGTGCACGGCGACGACGAGATTGTCGAGTACGAGGACGACACGATCTCGTGGGGTGCACTGATCGGCCAGGCGCTGGGGGCGGTCGTCCTGGGCGTCCTCATCTTCTTCGGTTTCACCGTGCTGTGGAACCACCTGGCGACGGTCCTGGTGCTGGTGATGGCCCTGATCGTCACGCTGGTCGTTGTCGGTCTGGTGCATGCCCTGCTGCGCCACCGGGACACGTTGATCCTCGCGCTGGCGTTCATCGTGGGCCTGGCTCTGACGCTGGGGCCACGGCTGATCATGTCTATCTAGTCCCCGTCCCGGGGGACGCGGCGGACAAGACCCCGGGGAGACCCGGGGAGACCCGGGGAGACGCGGAGGGAGACCCGGGGACTGACGCTGACCCCGGTGCTCATGGAACGAACCGGCAGGTCGATTTTCCTGTCCCGGGACAGCGCCTCGGTTCGTGAACCCGGCATCCGTGGGCGTCGACCGGCACCTCGGTTCGTGAACCCGACACCGACGGCGGCGTCCGCAACCGCCCCGGAACGTCGGCCCGGGCCCCGTCCGGTGGGGGCGCCGGTGGCGGGGGAGGGGGATGCCTGGCACGCTGGACGCCATGACTCGAATCGCAATCATCGGTGGAGGAAACATCGGCGAGGCCCTGTTGTCGGGCCTTGTCGCGGACGAGACGGGGGCGGCGTCCGACATCACGGCGAAAGATGTCGTCGTCGTCGACCCGAGCTCGGAGCGGCTCAACGTCCTGCGGGAGCGTTACGGCATCACGACGACGGAGGACCCTGAGGAGGCCGCCGCAGAGGCCGACTACGTCGTCCTGTCGGTCAAGCCGCACATCATCCCGGTGGTCCTCGAACAGATCGCGGACACTGTCGACGCGAACGACACGGAGACGGTCGTCGTCTCCGTGGCGGCGGGTGTGGGCCTGAACACCCTGGAGGGTGCGCTGGCCGCGGGGGTGCCGGTGGTGCGTGTCATGCCGAACACCCCGATGCTCGTCGGGAAGGGCACCAGTGCCGTCGCCGGTGGCCGGTTCGCGGGCGAGGGACAGGTGGAGGCGGTCCGGGCGCTGATGGAGTCCGTCGGGACCGCCATCGTCGTGGCGGAGAAGGACATGGACGCAGTCACCGCGGTCTCCGGCTCCGGCCCGGCCTACATCTTCCTCGTCGCCGAGGCGATGACGGATGCGGGCGTGCAGCTGGGTCTGACCCGGGCGACCGCGGAGAAGCTCGCCATCGGCACCATCGAGGGTGCGGCGACGATGCTCGCGGCCGGGGAGAACTCGCCGTCGGAGCTCCGGGCGAATGTCACGAGCCCGGGTGGGACGACGGCGGCGGCGCTGCGCTCACTGGAGGAGAACGGTCTGCGGAAGGCGTTCTTCCGTGGCCTCGAGGCCTGTGCGGACCGGTCGAAGGAGCTCGGCCGGCCCGCCGGCAAGGACGACTGATACCCCCGTGCGGGGGTAGTTAGTTATCCCGTTGGTTACTTCTGGTTTCAACTGTGACCACGAGTAGAAACCCGTCACGTCGGATTGCACTGGTGTCATTTATGTCTCTCTGTCGCACCAGTCACAGGAATCCCGCTAGGATGGTCGCAGCGCTCTACGTGTGACAGTCCTGCAGGAGGGGAAGCCTGCAGCGCGTGGCCGCGTCGTAAAGGATGAGAATATGGCAAACGCAGGAAAGAACGACAACGGAACATTCCTCACGGTCGCAGAGGTTGCAGACCTCATGCGGGTGTCGAAGATGACCGTCTACCGGCTCGTCCACTCCGGTGAGCTGCCCGCTGTGCGCGTCGGAAGGTCTTTCCGCGTTCACGAGCAGGCGGTCTCCGAGTACCTGGGCGCCTCCGTCTACGATGCGGGCCGCAACGACCAGGTCGGCTGACCCGGTCTGTTCCTGACCCTCCCCGTCGGCTGTGCGCCGACAGGGAGGGTCATTTTTGGGTGACGGGTCCCGGACGATACAATGTTGACCATTCGTGTCGGTTCGGTCGAGGCCGTTACCGTCGTCACCGGGGTTTTCCGGTGCGCGGGAGCCGACCAGTCCGTAACCGAAGTCGAGTGACGAGGAGGACCCATGGGTTCCGTCATCAAGAAGCGCCGCAAGCGTATGTCGAAGAAGAAGCACCGCAAGATGCTGCGCCGTACCCGGGTTCAGCGGCGGAAGCTCGGAAAGTAGAGGGAAGGTCGTTCCGACCGGAACCCTCTGCGCCGGCAGAGACAGGCCCAGAGACAGGCACGGCACCACCGTACGGTGGGGTCGACCCTGTGTCTGGGCCTGTGGTGTGTCCGGGGCATCTTGGGGCACCTTGGGGCGGTGCCGGCCACAGCGGTAGGGTCACCGGCATGGACAGCACGCAGCCGACCGGCATCCACACGGTCACCCTCATGGTCCGCAGCACCTGCGGCTCCTGTGCCCGCGTCCGGGCCCAGATCGAACCGGTCTGCGCCGGACACGGGGCCCCGCTGGAGGTCGTCGACGTCGACTCGTCGGGACCGCTCGCGGTGGAGTTCGGGGACCGGGTCCCGGTGGTCCTCGTCGACGACGAGGAGATCGCGTGCTGGGAGATCGACGACGAGGAACTCGAGGCCGCACTCACGGCGTCCTGACCGGGGTCCTTATAACAGCCGCCTCCGCGCCTTTTGTCATCGGGGGGTCTCAACGGATACCGTAGGTAACCGGTACCGCTGACGGATGCGGGGGAGAGGCCCCGCCGGACGTCCGGCGGATTGACGAACATTGACAATGCAGGAGGCTGTGCGTCCATGGCAGTACTCGGTATGACGGGACCCGCGGCCGTCCTTCTGGTCGGACTGTCCTTCCGGTCGGCACCCGTGCGGGTGCTGGAGAAGACCGCGGTCGCGCCCGGGGAGCTCGCCGACCTGGAACGCGATCTGCTCGACGGGCAGTGCGTCACCGAGGCCCTGGTGCTCTCGACATGCAACCGGATGGAGTTCTACGTCGCGACCACGGCGTTCCACCCGGCCCTCGACCACGTCGTGGAGACCGTGGCCGCCCACTCCGGCATGGCCGCAGCCGAGCTGGAACCCTACCTCTACGTCCGGTACGCCGACGCCGCCGCGGAGCACATGCTCACCGTCGCCGCCGGGCTGGACTCGATGGTCATCGGCGAGCAGCAGGTCATCGGCCAGCTCCGCGCCGCCTACCAGTCCGCGTCGGACACCGGCACGGTCGGCACGACCCTCCACGACCTCACCCAGCGCGCACTGCGTACCGGCAAGCGGGTCCACTCCGAGACCGACGTCGACGGCGCCGGATCCTCGATGGTGAGTTTCTCCCTCGACCACGCGCTCGCCGAACTCGGCGTGACGACGATGGCGGGCCACCGGGCGCTGGTCATCGGCGCCGGCGCGATGGCCTCGCTCGCCTCGACCTACCTCGGCCGGGCCGGCGTCGACCACGTGACGGTGGCCAACCGCACGCTCAGCCGCGCCGAGAACCTCGCCGACCACGCCCGGCAGGCCGGCACCGCCGCCGATGCGGTGGACCTCGACTGCATGCCCGCGGTCCTCACCGACATCGACCTGGTGGTCTCCGCGACCGGCGCCGTCGGCACCGTCCTCGGTGCCGCCGAGGTCGCCGCGGCCGAGCAGGAGCGTCCGCACCGGATGGTGCTCGTCGACCTGTCGATGCCCCGGGACATCGAGGATGCCGTCGTGGACGCGTCGGACGCCGCCACCGGGGCCGATGTCCGCCTCCTCAACATCGAGGAGCTCAGCGCCCTGGCCGGTGACGGCGGCAGTGACGAGCACGCGGCCCACGACATCGTGGCGTCCGAACTTGCCGAGTACCTGGACCAGGTCCGGGTGCAGTCCGTGGTCCCCACGGTGAAGGCACTGCGGCAGCGGGCCTCCGAGGTCGTCGACGACGAGCTCGGCCAGCTGATCCGCCGGACCCCCGGGATGTCGGACGCCGACCGTGCCGAGGTGACCCGAACGGTCCGGCGCGTGGTCGACAAACTGCTGCACACCCCGACCGTGCAGGTGAAGAAGTTGAGCTCGGAGGGTGGCGCGGTGAACTACGCCGAGGCCCTCGCCGTGCTGTTCAACCTGCCCTCCGGCTCCTCGGCCGCGGTCTCCCGCTCGCTGGACGTCGGTGAGGCCGGCAAGGCCAGGATCGGCAACCTCATGAGCGGGGAGGCTTCCTGATGCGCACTCTTCTCGTCGGTACCCGCGCCAGCGTGCTGGCCCGGACCCAGGCCGGCACCGTCAGCGACGCCCTCACCGCCGGTGGTGACCCCGCCGAACTGCACTTCGTCCACACTCCCGGGGACGCCTCGCAGAAGGCGCAGACCCCCGTGAACCGGATCGGTGTGGGGGTGTTCACCGAGACCCTGCGCAACGCCCTCGCCGCCGGCGAGTGCGATGTCGCCGTGCACTCCTTCAAGGATCTGCCCACCGCCCCCGATCCCCGCTTCATCCAGGTCGTGCCGCTGCGCGCGGACGCCCGTGAGGTCCTCGTCAGCCTGGACAACATCCGGCTGCGGGACCTGCCGCAGGGCGCTCAGATCGGGACCGGTGCACCCCGCCGGGTCGCCCAGATCCGCGGACTGCGCCCGGACCTGGGGTGCGTCCCGATCCGCGGCAACATCGACACCCGGATGGGTCGCGTCGGTGACGGCTCGGGTGAAGGCGACCTCGCCGCCGTGGTCCTCGCCCGTGCCGGTCTCGAACGGGTCGGGGGACTCGCCCGCGCCGCCGAGACCGTCGACCCGGCGGACATCATGCCCGCACCCGCCCAGGGTGCCCTGTGCGTGGAGGTCCGTGCGGACGACGCCGAGGCCGTCGCCGCGGTCCGGGCACTCGACGACCACGTGTCCCACGCCCGGGCTGTCGCGGAACGGCAGATCCTCGCCACACTGCAGGCCGGGTGCACCGCCCCGGTCGGCGCGTGGTCCGAGGTGTCCAACGGCAGGATGCTGCTGCGCGGCGGCGTGTTCGCCCTGGACGGTTCCCGACGACTGGTCCGCGAGACCACCGGTGCCTTCGACGGCGCCGACCATGACCATGCGGCCGCGGCAGAACTCGGTGCCCGGATAGGCCGCGAACTGCTCGAGGAGGGTGCCGCCGAGATCATGGCCGCGGCCGCCCCGTCGGGCCCGCTCTGACCACCGCCCCACCTGTCGTCCGGCCGGAACCCCGTCCGACCGCCGCCAGACTCTCCGTCGCCCCCGCCCCGCCCACGAGAACCGAGAAAGCTTCTTGATGACCACTGCCGGAAACACCCTGCCCGGAACCGCCGGTCCGTCGACCGGTGACGGACGTGTTCTGTTCGTCGGCGCCGGACCAGGTAACCCGGAGTTGCTGACCGTCCGGGCCCGGGAGATCCTGGAGAACACGACCTACGCCTGGGTCGCCAGCGACGTCGCCGCCCCCGTGCGCGACCTGATCGCCGCCGAACTGCCCGTTCCCGAGTCGAAGCGGGAAGCCGCCGACCGGGCCTGGCAGGCCGAGGTCGCCGCCGCGAAGGAGGCCGGGTCGCGCCGCCGTCCGCCGCGTCCGACCGGGCTGAGCGCCGCCGAGATCGTCGTCACCGGCGATGTCGACCACGGTGGCGTCCCGCTGCCGCCGGCGGAACTCGCCCGCCAGCTCGTCGACCAGACCCGGGAATCCGGTCGCGTCGTCCGGCTCGTCGCCGGTAACCCGGTCGACGACCCGACCGTGCTCGAGGAACTGCGGGAGGTCCAGGCCCTCGGTGCCGAGTTCGAGGTCATCCCGGGGATGACCGGGGCCGGGGCGCTGCCCGCGTTCACCGGTATCCCCACCGGTGAGGGCTACACCGCCCTCGACCTGCGTGGCGTGGCTGCGGCCAGCGCGGCGTCCGCGGTCGCCGGAAGCGACAGTGCAACTGGGGCTGCCGGTGCCGACGGGGCCCAGACCTGTGCGGTGCCCGACTGGGACCGCGTCGCTGCGGCGCCCCAGCCGTTGATCATCACGACCACCCCGGCGGACCTGGCGACCATCGCCCGCGAGCTCAAGAGCCGTGGCGTGGCGGGGTCCACGCCGGCCACGGTGACGACGCACGCCACCACCCGGCTGCAGCGCTCCTACGATGTCACCCTCGACACGCTGAAGTCCGTCGTCGCGTCCTCCGGCCCGCTGGCCAAGGAGACCGAGATGCCGGCGGAGCTCGTCGTGACCGTCGGAGCGCAGGCCTCGCGGCGCAGCAAGTACTCCTGGTGGGAGAACCGGGCCCTGTACGGCTGGAACGTCCTCGTGCCCCGGGCGAAGTCGCAGGCGGGGCCGATGAGCGCCCGGCTGACCGCGCACGGCGCCATCCCCATCGAGGTGCCGACGATCTCCACCGAGCCGCCGCGGAACCCGGCGCAGATGGAGCGGGCGATCAAGGGTCTGGTCGACGGCCGGTATCAGTGGATCGTCTTCACCTCCGTCAACGCGGTGAAGGCGGTGTGGGAGAAGTTCGCCGACTTCGGTCTGGACGCCCGTGCGCTCGCCGGCGTCCGGGTCGCCGCGGTCGGTCAGAAGACCGCGCAGGCGGTCCGCGACCTGGGCATCACCCCGGAGCTGCTGCCGCGGGACAACGCCCGCAACGCCGCCGGTCTCGTCGAGGTGTTCCCGCCGTACGACGAGGACCTCGACCCGGTGGACCGGGTCCTGCTGCCGAGGGCCGACATCGCCACGGACACGCTCGTCGCCGGGCTCATCGACCTCGGCTGGTCGGTGGAGGATGTCGTCGCGTACCGGACGGTGCGCGCGGCGCCGCCGAGCCAGGAGATCCGCGACATGATCAAGTCCGGCGGTTTCGACGCGGTGTGCTTCACCTCCTCGTCGACGGTGAAGAACCTGGTGGGCATCGCCGGCAAGCCCCACACCCGCACGATCATCGCCTGCATCGGGCCGATGGCCGCGCAGACCGCCCGGGAGCACGGCCTGCGGGTCGACGTCATGCCGGAGGTCGCCGGTGTGCCGGAGCTGGTGGACGCACTGGCGGCACATGTGGCGAAGCTGCGGGCGAGTGGCGAGCTGCCGCCGCCGCGCAAGCGTCGTCGTCGGCGGCGCACGCAGCCGGAGAGCTGAGTCGGCCGGTTCGGGGGACAGTGACAGACCCTGACGGATCCTGACGGGCACCGGCAGGCGCTGACGACGGGCACTGACAGGCGCTAACAGGCACTGACAGGCACTGACAGACGCTGATCCGCGCCGTGGGGAGCAGGTCAGTGTCTGTCGGCTTCGGACTCCGGGTCCGGCGGTGGATCCTGGCCGGTGGCAGACCATCTGTCCGTCTGGCAGGCATAAACACCGTTCACCATGGGTATGGGGGCACTTTTGGCCTGCCGCCCGCACAGGTGGCCTGCCACGCGGACAGATGGCCTGCCGCCCGCACAGGTGGCCTGCCACGCGGACAGGTGGTCTGCCGCGCGGACAGGTGGTCTGCCGCGCGGACAGGTGGCCTGCTGGCCGTGGCGTCCTGTGGTGCTTGACGGCGGCTGACAACGCCCGAAAATGCTCGGCAGTCCGCGGCAGTCCGCGGCAGTCCCCGGCAGCCCCTGACAGTGCCCGCTGCGGCGTCCGGCGGTGCCTGACACCACCCCGATCGCATCGGCGAACGGGGTACGGCGGACAGGGCTGTCCCGTAGCATCCCCGGGGTAGCTGCGCCCCGGGCCGGTGCCGGAGAAGCGGGTTCAGCTATATTTATATGTCTGTTAACTGGATAACCGCCGCACCCCAGGGAGACCCCATGACCGGAGAACCACACGCCGCACCGTCCGTGACGGCCACCGAGCTGGAACTCACGGCGGAGGAGGGGAGCGTCTTCGGTCCCGTCAGCTTCACACTCGGGGCGACCGGTCTCACCGCCATCACCGGCCCCGGCGAGTCCGGACGCACCGCACTCTCCCTCGTCATCTCCGGCCGGATGAAGCCCAGCGGCGGCACCGTCGAGGTCCTCGGCATGACTGCACCCGCACAGATCCGCCGGCATGTCGCACTCGCCGGTGTGGACCAGCTCGACCAACTGCCCCGCTCGGTCCGGGTCCGCGACATCCTCACCGAGAACAAGGCCTGGTCCCGCCCCTGGTACCGGCTCACCTCCCGGGCGACCCGGGAGGAACTCGCCGCGGTGTGCGCCCCGGTCTTCGGCGACCGCGACCTGCCCCCGCTGGACGCCTGGGTCTCCGACCTCACCTCCCTGGACCGGCTGCTGCTGCGGATCAGCCTGTCGCTGCGTCCGTCCCACCCGGGCCGCTCCGCCGACGGGCGGGACATCCGCATGCTCGTCATGGATGACCTGGAGCAGGTGCGGGAACACCACGACCGCGCGGTGCTGGTCCATCTGCTCGCCCGGATGGCCGGGGACATGCCGGTCATCGTCAACACGGTGAACCCGCTGCCGCCGGACGCCCCGGCGCACACGGTCGTGCAGCTCGGCGAGGACCCCTCCCACCTGCAGCCCGTCCACAGCGGCTGGGATGATCCGCCGACCGCCGTCCTGCCCACCACCGAGTCCGAGAACAGGGAGAACTGAGCCGATGCCGAACCTCGCCGGACTGCACGTCGCCAACGAGATGCGCCGCTTCAAACGGTCCCGTCTCGCCCGCCTCGCCGTGATCGCCATGATCTTCATCCCGCTGCTGTACTCGGCGCTGTACCTGTGGGCCTTCTGGAACCCGCTCGACAAGACCGAGGACCTCCCCGTCGCACTGGTCAACAGTGACCGGGGAGCCGAACTGCAGGGCCAGAAGCTCAACGCCGGTGACGAGGTCGTCGACGGTCTGCGCGACAACGACCGCATCAACTGGACCGAGGTCAGCCACCAGGAGGCCGAGGAGGGCGTACGCGACGGCCGGTACTACTTCTCCCTGGAGCTGCCGGAGAACTTCTCTGAGGCGGTCTCCTCGGCGGCGGGGCAGAACGCCGAGAAGGCGCGGCTCATCGCGACCTACAACGACGCCAACAGCTACCTGTCGACCGTCATCGGGCAGAACGTCATGCGCGAGGTGCTCAACACCGTCGGCACGAAGATCAGCGGCCAGGCCGTGGACAAGGTCCTCATCGGCGTCCTCGACGCCGGCTCAGGCCTGGGTGAGGCCGCCGAAGGGTCCGGGACGCTCTCCGACGGCATCAACCAGCTCTCCGACAAGATCCCCACCCTCACCGGCGGGATCAACCAGCTCAAGGACGGCGCCGGCACGCTCGACAGCGGACTCGGCCAGCTCAAGGACGGCTCATCGACTCTCGCCGGCGGCACCCAGGAACTCCACGACCAGGTCGGTCAGCTCAACCAGCTCATCGACCAGTCGCCGCGGCTGGCCTCCGGCATCGACCAGCTGGGTGACGGTGCCACCCAACTGCGCGACGGGATCGGCCAGCTGACCGGCCAACTGGGTGCGGTGACCGACATGCAGGGCTCCGGGGCGTCCTCGTTGCGGGGCGTCGCCGACGACCTGCGGGCGTTGAACCTCCCGGCGGCGACGGACGCCGCCAACCGGATCGACGCCACCGCCGGTCGCCTGGAGACCGAGGGTCTCGGCCCGCAGTCCCAGAACGCGCAGGACATGGGCCGGCTCAACGACGGCGCCGCCCAGCTCGCCCACCAGCTCGCCGACCCGGACGCCGAATTCCGCGGCGGCATCGACCAGCTGACCGGATCCACCGGGCAGCTCACCCGGCTGATCGACGGCGTCTCCCAGCTCAACGACGGCGCCCATCAACTGGACGCCAACCTCGCCACCGCGAAGGACGGCGCCCACCGGCTCAACGACGGTCTCGGCCAGGCCGCCGGCCAGCTGCCGCAGCTCACCGACGGGGTGGGGCAGCTCAAGAACGGGGCGAATGAACTCCACCAGCGCCTCACCGACGGGGCGAAGCAGGTCCCGACCTGGAACGACGGCCAGCGGGTCCAGGCGGCCAGCACCATCGGCGGTCCGGTCTCCCTCGACCAGGGTGACGACGCCCAGGGCAGTTCCTTCGGCAAGGGCCTGGCCCCCTTCTTCTTCTCGCTCGCCCTGTTCATCGGCGGCATCGTCGTCTTCCAGATCCTCAAGCCGCTGCAGCAGCGGGCTGTCGCCGCCGGTGTCGGCACGGTCCGGGCGGCGATCGACGGTTTCGTGCCGCCGGCACTGATGGCCGCCGGACAGGCGGTCGTCATGGTCGCGGTCAGCGTGCTCGCCGTGGGCCTGGACGTGGCGAACCTGCCGGGCTACACCGCCGTGGCGATCCTCGTCGCCCTGGCGTTCATGGCGGTGAACCAGGCGCTCAACGCCCTGCTCGGCCCGGGGCCGGGCCGGGTGACCTCGCTGGCACTGCTGATGGTCACCGCGGTCTCCTCCGGCGGTATCTACCCGGTGGAGACCCAGAATCCGCTCATTCAGGCGATCCACCCGTTCAACCCGATGACCTACGCGGTCAACGCGCTGCGGCAGACGCTCTACGGCTTCCACGACGCCCGACTGTGGACCGGCATCGCCGTGCTCGTCGCAACGGTCGTCGTTTCCCTGGCGGTCACCGCGTTCTCCGCGCGGACGCAGCGGACGTGGTCGATGAAGCGGCTGCACCCGGTGCTGCCGGTGTAGCTGCGCGTGTAGCGTCGGAGGTATGACCAACCCCGGCACACACCCCGACATCGCAACCCCGTTCCGCCGTCCGCGGCGGCTGCGTACCTCAGCCACCATGCGCGATTTCGTGGCGGAGACCCACCTGGACCCCGCCCAGTTCGTGCTGCCCGTCTTCATCGCCGACGGCATCGACGCGCCCCGCGACATCAGCGCGATGCCCGGTGTGCAGCAGCACACCGAGGATTCCCTGCTGCGTCTCGCCGAGGACGCCGTGAAGGCCGGCGTCGGCAGCATCGACGTGTTCGGCGTCCCGACCCCGGAGGACAAGGACGCCACCGGGTCGCAGGCCTGGGCCGCCGACGGCATCCTCAACAAGGGGGTCGCCGCGCTGCGCCGCGAGTTCGGCGACGACCTGCTCGTCATGGCGGACACCTGCCTGGACGAGTTCACCGACCACGGCCACTGCGGTGTGCTGACCACCGACCGGTTCGGAAAGACCGTCGTCGACAATGACGCGACGCTGCCGCTGTACGCGCAGATGGCGGTCAGCCAGGCGGAGGCGGGCGCCCACATCGTCAGCCCGTCCGGGATGATGGACGGCCAGATCCGGGTCATCCGCGAGGCGCTGGACGCCGCCGGCTTCCAGGACGTCAGCATCCTCGCGTACTCCGCGAAGTACGCCGGTGCCTTCTACGGCCCGTTCCGTGAGGCCGTCGGATCGTCGCTGCAGGGCGACCGCAAGACCTACCAGCAGGACCCGCGCAACGCCCGGGAGTCCCTGCTGGAGGTCGAGCTCGACATCGAGGAGGGGGCGGACATGGTGATGGTCAAGCCGGCCATGCCGCACCTCGACATCCTCCGTGAGGTCGCCGACATGTCGAGTGTGCCCGTCGCCGCCTACCAGGTCTCCGGCGAGTACTCGATGATCAGCGCCGCCGCGCAGAACGGCTGGATCGACCGGGAGAAGGCGATCATGGACTCGCTGTACGGTATCCGCCGTGCCGGTGCGGACATCATCCTCACCTACTGGGCCGTCGAGGCGGCCGGGCTGCTCGCCCGGTAGCCCCGCCGGCGACGGTGGTTGGCTAGAGTTGCAGGCGATATGACTCAGCAGAATATGCCGCAGCCGCCCCGGATGGGACGCCAGAACGGACTCGCGCCGTCGGTCAAGGGCGCCCCGGAGAACGTCCGCCTCGGCGTCCGGGCCTGGTACACGGTCGCCGTCCTGCAGGCCCTCACCGCCGTGCTCCAGATGATCCTGAACTTCCACGACCGCAGTGCCGTGGTCCAGCAGGTCAAGAAGCAGACCGAGGGGGTCGACCTGCCGTCCGGCATCACGCAGGACATGCTCGTCACCGGCACCATCATCACCGGTCTGCTCGTGACACTCATCGCCGTCGGGTTGTGCGTGTGGCTGACCAACCGGGTCGGCCGGGGTGCGGTGCGCTCCCGCATGTTCCTGTGCATCGGGTCGGTCTACCTGGCGCTGATGGCGCTGCTGCAGACCTTCTCCTCGGGGCCGGACACTGACGGCACGCTGCTGGTGCTGCTCATCGGGATCGGGACGATCCTGTCCGGGGTGGTCGCCGTCGTCGGCATGTGGCTGGTGCTGCGTCCGGACAACGCCGAGTGGTTCGGGATGCCCTCCCGCAAGCAGATGGAGGAGTACGCCGACCAGCTCGCCAAGCGCAGTGCGGAACTGGACCGGGAGAAGAAGGCGAAGAAGCAGCAGAAGGAACAGAGGAAGAGGGACAACCAGAACCCGACGTCCGGCGGGAAGGGGCGCTGAGCGATGCCCTCGATGTTCCCCACCCCGACCGGTCCGGGGAGCGACCGGAACCGGGCGGCGGCGCCGTGGCGTCCCGGGGACCGTCGGCCGGGGGTGGTGACCGCCGCCGGGATACTGCTCGCACTGTGTGCCGTACTCCTCGCCGTCTCTGGCGTGGTGATGGTCCTGGCGACCCCGCCGGAGACCTCGGACGCCGACCTGGCCGACCGGTGGGACACCATCGCCACGGCCCTGACCTGGCTGGGTGCGGTGGAGATCGTCATCGCGCTCGCCCTCGCCGTCGTCGTCCCCGGGGTGGTCCGCGGTGATGCCCGCCGCCGCACCTGGGCCGGCGGTATCGCCGGGGCGGGGATCCTCGTCACCCTTGTGTGCTGGGTCTTCGTCAACGGCGGCCTCGGCCAGGCGGTCCTCGCCCTGGTCCTCGCGATCGCCTGCCTGGCGATGTACCGGCCGGCGGTGCGTACCTACTACCACCGGGAGCAGGGACAGTGACCACGCCGCAACCGGACGCCGACCGGGACAGGACGCCCCGCGGGCCCGACACTGAAGGGGCCGCCGACGGTGCCGACACGGTGCCGGAGGAGCGTGCCGCCCGCGCCATCGCGGAGGCGAAGGCGGCGGCGCGGTCCGCCGGGCTGCTGATCTCCGAGGATGACGCGGCCGGCGACAGCACACTGGGCACCGACGGCACCCCGGACACCGACGACACCGACGGCACAGCCGGCCGCGGCACCCTCACCTCCTTCACCTTCCACCTCTCCGGCCTGACCTCGGCGGTCCGCGCCCGCCAGGTCGAGGACGCCCTCAACGAGGTCCCCGGCGTGCAGGCCCGGGTCATCTTCTCCACCGCCATGGCCTGGGTGACCGCCCCGGACACCCTCTCGCCCGACGTCCTGCGCGCCCTCATGGCCGAACTCGGGGTCGATTCCTGGCTCACCACGGCGTCCCTGCGCCGCCGGTCCGAACGTCTCGGCAGCGATGAACGGTCGCGCCGGCTGCGCCGCAGCCGCGCGGCCGTCCGCCAGCGCCAGCGGTCCCACCGGCAGGCCCGCGAGCAGCAGCGTGAGCAGACCCGGGCACGCCTCAGCGCGGTCGGACGCCGCGGTGCGGGGTCCGCGGCCGCGGGCGGCAACGCCGGGACCGAGGTGCTCTACACCGCCCGTGACCTGATCACCAACAGCCGGCTGCTCATCGCCGTCGTGCTCGGACTGCCCGTCGTCCTGCTGCAGAACGTGGAGGCCTGGCAGTTCGACTACTGGCAGTGGGTCAGCCTCGGACTGTCCCTGCCGGTGGTGGTGTGGAGTGCGTGGCCGTTCCACCGCGCCCTGCTGTCCGGACTGCGGCGGGGGATGAGTGCGCTGGACACGGCGTCCTCCCTCGCGGTGGTCGCCGCCTTCCTGTATTCGCTGGGGGTCATGCTGTTCGGCGGGACCGTCGGCGATCCGCAGTGGCGGTCCGGGCCGGCGTGGACCGCCTTCGCCTACGACGAACACAGTGCGATCTTCCTCGACGTGGCCTGCGGGGTGACGATCCTGCTGCTGCTCGGCCGGCTGGCGTCCCGCCGGACCCGCATCCGCTCGGCCCTGCTGCTCGACGCCCTGTCGACCGACGGGGCCGCCCCGGTCACCGTCGTGCGCAACGACCGGCGGGGCAAACCGCTGAAATTCCAGATCAGCACTGCGGAGATCCGGGTCGGCGACGACATCCTCGTCCCCAACGGTGCGACCGTGCCCGTCGACGGCGAGGTCGTCGGCGGCAAGGCCCAGGTCGACATGGGGCCGTTCGGACGCGGCGCCGGGAGCGGGGACGCCGCCCTGGTCGGGGTGACGGTCAACTCGCGGATCTACGCCGGCGCCCGCAACCTGGGCGGCCCGTTGAAGATCCGGGCGCAGCGCACCGGGTCCCGCACCCGGCTCGCCGCCATGGAGCGGTGGATCCGGGCCGCCGAACGCGACGAGAACCGGCTGGACCAGGTCGCCACCCGCTCGGCCTCACTGCTGGTGCCGTGGGCACTCGTCCTCGCCGTCATCGCCTTCTGCACCTGGGTGCTCATCGCCGGCAGTCCCGAAGTGGGCATGGCCGTGGGCCTGGCGGTCCTCGTCGCCGTCGCCCCGGTGACCCTGGCGGTCTCCACGACCCTCGCGCTGCGTGTCGGCCTGGCCCGCGCGGCCGCCGGCGGCACCCTGCTGCGCAACGCCAACACCATCCACCAGCTCGCCGCGGTCGACACGATCATCTTCAACCGGGCGGGCACGCTCACCACCGGCCAGATGCAGGTCGTCGGGGTCACCGCGGCGAAGGGGGAGAACCCCGAGATGGTGCTGCGCGTCGCCGGGGCACTGGCCCTGGAGAGCCGCCACGCCGTCTCCCGCGCCATCGTCCGTGCCGACCGGGAGGCCCGCGACACCGGCTCCGGCGGTTCCTCGGTCCCGCACTGGCTCGAGACCGGGCCCGTCGAGGTGGACGCCGCCGGGACATTCCGCGCCAACATCGAACTGCCCACCGTGGAGAAGGAGGACTCCGCGGCCCCGGAGGGCCGGGGGCGGACCGTCCGCCACGTCCAGGCCACGCTGTGGCGTCCCCGGGACCTCTCCGAGCTCAGCGATCCGGCGCTGGCCAATGCCGCGGTCGGGGGCGGCGTCCCGCTCGTCGTGAGCTGGAAGGGCCGGGCCCGTGGCGTGATCAACGTCGCCGACACGGTCAAGCCGGACGCCGAGAAGGCGGTCAGTGAGCTCGAGGACATGGACATCGAGACCACGATGCTCGCCCGGGACACCTACCCGGTCGCCCGGCGGATGGCGAACTCCCTCGGCATCTCGACCGTGCTCGCCGGCATCGCCCCGGGGCGCAAGGCCGCGACGGTGCGCAGCGTCCACGCCCGCGGCGCGACCGTCGCCATGGTCGGGGACAAGGACATCCTCGACTGCCTGCGGGTCGCCGACGTCGGCATCCTCATGGGTTCCGCCGACCGCATCGACAACGCCGAGAGCGACGTCGTGCTCATCCGGGAGGACATCTCCGTCATCCCGCAGGCCGTCAATCTCGTCCGCCACGTCCGCGCCACCGTGGACTGGAACCTGTGGCTGGCCTGGGGTTACAACATCCTCGCCCTGGTACTCAGTGTGATCGGAGTGCTGAACCCGTTGGTGGCGACCGTCCCGATGCTGGCCTCCTCACTGCTGATCGAGTGGCGGTCCGCGCGGATCGGCACCCGTGACTACACGGCAGCGACCGACGGCAGTTCCGCCCGGAACAGGGGCGGCCTGCGGAGCCGGTGGGTGAAGCTGCGGTCCTGGGCCGGGGAGAACCTCCTGCCCTGGCAGTCCGACTAGCGGACGCCGAATGGCTATGCTGGACAGGTGATGAGTGAACAGCGCGAAGAGCACACCGAGAAGAACCTGACCAGCAGTGCGGCGGCGATGGCGGAGGCCCGCCGGGTGATCCCCGGCGGGGTGAACTCCCCGGTCCGTGCCTTCGGCTCCGTCGGCGGCACCGCCCCGTTCATCGCTTCGGCGAAGGGGTCCAGGCTCACCGACATCGACGGCAACGACTACGTCGACCTGGTCTGCTCCTGGGGTCCGATGATCCACGGGCACTCCCACCCGGCCGTCGTCGAGGCGGTGCAGCAGGCGGTCGCCAAGGGCGTGTCCTACGGGGCGCCGACGCTCGGCGAGATCGCGCTGGCCGAGGAGATCATCGGACGCACCAGCGTCGAGGAGATCCGGATGGTCAACTCCGGGACCGAGGCGACGATGTCGGCGGTCCGGCTGGCGCGCGGTTTCACCGGCCGCGACAAGATCCTCAAGTTCATCGGCTGCTACCACGGCCACGTGGATTCGCTGCTCGTCGCCGCCGGCTCCGGTGTCGCGACGCTGGGTCTGCCGGACTCACCCGGCATCACCGCCGCCGCCGCGGCCGAGACCATCACCGTGCCCTACAACGACCTGGACGCCGTCCGGGAGGCCTTCGCCGCCCACCCCGGCGAGATCGCCGCGGTCATCGCGGAGGCTTCTGCCGGCAACATGGGCTCGGTCCACCCGGACGAGGGCTTCAACGCCGCGCTCAAGGAGATCGCCCACGCCGACGGTGCCCTGCTGATCCTCGACGAGGTCATGACCGGTTTCCGCACCTCCCGCAAGGGCTGGTTCGGGGTCGACGGGGTGGCCGGCGACCTCACCACCTTCGGCAAGGTCGTCTCCGGCGGTATGCCGGCGGCGGCCTTCGGCGGACGGGCGGACATCATGGAGATGCTGGCCCCGGTCGGGCCGGTCTACCAGGCGGGCACCCTGTCCGGGAACCCGGTGGCGATGGCCTCGGGACTGACGTCACTGCAGCTGGCGGACGAGTCCGTCTACGCCACGCTGAACGCCAACGCCGACCGGCTGGACTCGCTGATCTCCGCGGCGCTGTCGGCCGAGGGCGTGGCGCACCACATCCAGCGGGCCGAGTCGATGCTGTCGATCCGGTTCGCCGAGGGGCAGGGCCGCAACTTCGACGACATGCAGGCGGCGGACACCTTCCGGTACGCACCGTTCTTCCACGCGCTGCTGGACGCCGGGGTCTACGGTCCGCCGAGTGTCTTCGAGACCTGGTTCGTCTCGACGGCGCTCACCGACGACGACTTCGCCCGGATCGAGGCGGCCCTGGTGCCGGCGGCCAAGGCTGCCGCGGCGGCGACGGCCTGACCGACACGGGCCGGTGATATCTGCGGCAGAGGACACGTCAGGACAGCAGGATAAGTAGGGTAGGGTGACCTACTATGACGCTTCTCTGCCGACACTCACCGTCACGCCGTGCTTCCGGGGCGCCGCTGACGGCACTGGCCGCCGTTCTCTCTGCGGTCCTGGCCACCGTAGGTCTCACCGCCTGCGGTTCCGATGACGGGGGAAACGACGGTGCCGACAGTTCCGGGGTCAGCATCACCCATGCTCTCGGTACCGCGGTGATCCCTGAGATCCCAGAACGCGTCGTTACCCTGGGGCAGGGGTCTGCTGAGACAGCGATGTCCCTCGGTGTGGTTCCCGTCGGTATGGAGGAGTACCCGTGGGCGGCGGACGACTCGGGCTACCTGCCGTGGATCCGCGAGGAACTCGAGAAGGAGCACGTCGCCGCGGACGACTACCCAGAGCTCATCGACGCAGGCGACGGTGGGGTCAACGTCGAACAGATCGCGAAACTGGACCCCGACGTGATCCTCGCACCCTGGTCAGGTATCACCCAGGACCAGTACGACGACCTCTCCGCCCTCGCCCCGACCGTCGCTTACCCGGAGAAGCCGTGGACGATCGACTGGAAGGACCAGATCAGCACCGTCGCCACGGCGCTGGGGCAGAAGGACCGGGCGGACAACCTCATCGGTGGAATCAACGACCGCTTCGCCGCCGTCAGGGACGAACACCCGGAGTTCGGTGACCACGATTTCGCCTTCATCTACAACCAGGGGGCCGGCGGGAACCTCGGAGTGTTCCTGCCCACCGAGCAGCGGTCCGCGATGGTGGAGAACCTCGGTTTCCGCGTCGCGCCGTTCGTCGAGCAGATGAAGGGCAACGAAAAAGAGGGAACCGACTCGGCGGAGTTCAGTATGGAGCAGGCCTCCCGGCTCAACGACGTTGACATGCTGTTCACCTTCTATTCCGACGAAGGCAACCGTCGGGAGATGGAGGCACAGCCGGTGTACGGCGACATTGCGGCGATCAGACGCGGCTCAGTGGTCGCACCGACGGACAACGCGTTCGTCACGGCGTCCTCCATCATCAATCCGCTGACGGTTCCGTGGTCGATCGACCGGTATGTACCGATGATCGGGGACGCCCTGCGCCACGTGGGATGAGACCGGGTCAGCGCTGCGCTGTGTCCGCCCGTTGCGTCGGGCCGTCGCATCCCTGCGTTTCCGGCAGTCAAAGGATTTTCGGCGCGCTCCGGCGCTGCTCGCCCGCAGCCGTCGGAAGTTTTACCACCTCCGGCACCCGGAAAGCCGCAAAACCCCAGGTCACCGAAAAAAATACCGGCTTCAGGTGGTAAGATTTCGGGCTGTCGGCCCGGGAGCCCGGGGGTCGTCGATCCGCCCGCCGGCGACCGACCGGCGGTGGGGATACCTGTCGGCGACCTGTCGATCGGGTGGCAGCGGGATGCCAGATTCATGGCTGCCGCATGGCAGAATCATGACAGTCTTTCACCTGCGGTGTCGGGGGTGCGTCCCCGGCGGCGTCCCGAGCGGGACCGGAACGTATGCCGGGCGGGGTCCGGCGTCCGTGAAGCCGGTCACGCCACTTATGACCTCAGCACCACTGGCGGTACGCTCGGAGGTCATGAGCACGATCGTCCATCTCGTCCGTCACGGCGAGGTACACAACCCGGACCGCATCCTCTACGGGCGGCTTCCCGGCTGGCACCTGAGCGTCCGCGGACGGCAGATGGCCGCCGCCGTCGCACAGGACTTCGCCGACCACGACATCCGTGCGCTCGTCGCGTCCCCGCTGCAGCGCGCGCAGGAGACCGCCGCGCCGATCCTCGACGGTCTCAACGCCGCCGGCGCCGGCCTCGACCTCGTCACCGACGAGGACCTGCTCGAGGCAGGCAACGACCTGCAGGGACTGCACATCAAGGGCGTCCGGTCCGCACTGTGGAACCCGAAGCGCTGGCCGATGCTGCGGCAGCCCAGCGTGCCGAGCTGGGGTGAGCCCTACACCGAGATCGTCGACCGGATGTGGCTCGCCATCGACCGCGCCCGCGTCGCCGCCCTCAGCCACGAAGCGGTGTGCGTCAGCCACCAGCTGCCCGTCGTCTGCGTCCAGCGCGACGTGCAGGGACTGCCGCTGCAGCACAACCCCGCCAACCGCCGCTGCAACCTCGCCTCGGTGACCTCCCTCGTCTTCGACGGGCCGGGGGACACCGAACTCACCGACATGATCTACTCGGAACCCGCGCAGGAGATCTGACATGCGCACCCGCCCCGTCCTCCGCACGGTCCTCGCCGCCACCGCCGCGGCATCCCTGTCCTTCGGCATCGCCGCCTGCGGCAGCGACAGCACCGCCGGACAGGACGCCGTCGCCATCGGCGGCACCTTCGAATTCGTCTCACCCGGCGGCCAGACGGAGATCACCTACGATCAGGCGGACCGTAAGCAGGTCGGCGACCTGCAGGGTGATTCCCTCATGGATCCGGGCAAGACCGTCGGCCTCGACGACTTCGACGGCAAGGTCGTCGTCCTGAACGCCTGGGGCCAGTGGTGCGGACCGTGCCGGAGCGAGTCCGACGACCTGGAACGCGTCCAGGAGCGGCTCGACAAGGACGGCCGGGGCACGGTCCTGGGCATCAACGTGCGCGACCCCTCCCGGGACAAGGCGCAGGACTTCGTCACCGACAACGGCATCACCTACCCGTCGCTGTACGATCCGCCGTTCAAGTCGGCGCTCGCCCTCGGCGGCATCCCGGCGTCCGTCATCCCGACGACCGTCGTCCTCGACAAGCAGCACCGCCCCGCCAAGGTCTTCCTCCGTGAGATCACCGAGGACGACCTCTGGGGTGCCGTCGAACCGCTGCTGGGCGAGTGAGCATGTCCGACCTCGGTTCGACGTTCTCCGATGCGGTGACCACCGGTCCGCTGCTGCTCGGCCTGCTGGCCGCGGCCGTGGCCGGGCTGGTCTCGTTCGCGTCCCCCTGTGTGATCCCGCTGGTCCCCGGATACGTCTCCTATCTCGCCGGCGTGGTCGGTGCGGACGCCGAGTACACCGCCGAGGGCACCGTCGTGACGAAGAAGCGCGGCCGGGCCGGTGGCGCGGCGCTGCTGTTCGTCCTCGGTTTCACGGTGGTCTTCGTCCTCGCCACCGCCACGGTGTTCGGCGCGATCAGCGCGATCCAGGTCAACCAGGAACTGCTGATGCGCATCGGTGGCGCGGTGACGATCATCATGGGCGTGGTCTTCATGGGCTTCATCCGGCCGCTGCAGACCGACACCCGCATGGCGCCCCGTCGCTGGTCGACGGTGGTCGGCGCCCCGCTGCTCGGAGCGGTCTTCGCCCTCGGCTGGACGCCCTGCCTGGGCCCGACCCTCGCGGCGATCATCTCCGTGTCCGCCGGTACCGAAGGCACCACCGCCGCCCGCGGCGTGGCACTGATCATCGCCTACTGCCTCGGCCTGGGCATCCCGTTCATCCTCGTGGCCCTCGGCTCGTCGAAGGCCCTGCGCGGGGTGGGCTGGCTGCGGCGGCACTCCCGCACCATCCAGCTCATCGGCGGGGCGCTGCTGGTCATCGTCGGTATTCTCCTGGTCACCGGTCAGTGGGCGGTGTTCGTGGACTGGATCCGCCAGTGGCTGATCTCGGACACGACCCTGCCCATCTAGCCGGGGCCGACCCGTCCCGGGCCATCCCCACCCCGTCCCGTCCAGCCCGTTCCCGCCCGTCCCGTCCTCCCAGAATCGTGTTGTAGAAAGGTCCCCATGATGCGCAGTATCCTCCGGTGGCCGAGAAAAGCCTGGCAGTGGTTGACGAAGATGCGGACCGCCCTGGTCCTGCTCTTCCTCCTCGCCCTGGCGGCCGTCCCGGGGGCACTGCTCCCGCAGCGTTCCCTCAACGAGGGCAACGTCGAGCAGTACCTGCAGGCCAACGGGAAGATCGCGGAGATCTACGACAAGCTGGGACTGTTCGACGTCTTCAGCTCCGGCTGGTTCGCCGCGATCTACGTCCTGCTCTTCATCTCGCTGATCGGCTGCATCCTGCCGCGCACCGTCGACCACATCAGGGCGCTGCGTAACAAGCCGCCGGCCGCCCCGCGCCGCCTCGACCGGATGCCGAACTACATCTCCGGCACTGTCGAGGCGTCCCCCGAGCAGGTCAAGAAGGAGATCGGCCGCCGCTTCCGCAAGTGGCAGGGCGGTGCGACCGAGGCGGACAAGGACCGTGCCGGCAAATGGTCGTACTCGGCCGAGCGCGGCTACTTCCGCGAGTTCGCGAACCTGGTGTTCCACCTGTCGCTCGTCGGCATCCTGGTCACCGTGCTGGTCGGCCGCCTGGTCTACTACGAAGGCCAGGTCATCGTCGTCGCCGGCACCGACAACTCGCAGTTCTGCAACACCGCCGTCGCGAACTTCGACTCGCTGCGCTACGGGCCGACGTTCGACGGCACCACACTGTCCCCGTTCTGCGTGAACGTGAAGAACTTCGACGCCGAATTCCTGCCCAGCGGGCAGGCCGTCAGCTTCAAGTCCGACATCGACTACGCCGAGGGCGACGATGCCCTCAAGCCGGTCGACCAGTGGAAGCAGCACGAGCTGAAGGTCAACCACCCGCTGACGATCGCCGGCAACCGGGTGTACCTGCAGGGCCACGGCTACGCGCCGACGTTCACGGTCACCTGGCCCAACGGCGAGACCCGGACCGACACGGTCCAGTTCCGCCCGGACGACATGACCAACTTCCTGTCCTCGGGTGCCCTGAAGATGGACCCGCCGGCGGGCATGTACCCCGACCTGCAGGACCGCCGGAAGAACCAGCTGGCGATCCAGGGGCTCTTCGCCCCGACGGCGCAGTTCTCCGGGGAGAACAATTCGCTGCTGCAGTCGAGCTTCCCGTCGATGAAGGATCCGGCGGTCGCGGTGGACATCTACCGCGGTGACGTCGGCCTGGATTCCGGTACCGGCCAGGACATCTTCAGTCTCGACTCCACCCAGCTGCACTCCGGTGCCCTGCAGAAGCTCGACCGGGTGAACCTGAAGACCGGTGAGGACGTCACCCTCGACAACGGCACGAAGGTGCGGTTCGACGGGGCCAAGCAGTTCGTCAACCTCCAGGTGAGCAAGGACCCGACCGAGGTGTGGGTGCTCTTCTTCGCCCTGCTGATGCTCGTCAGCCTGGTGGGCTCGCTGACCGTGAAGCGGCGCCGGTTCTGGGTGCGTGTCGCCGACAACGGTGACGGCACCACCTCGCTGCAGATCGCCGGACTCGCCCGGACGGACTCCGCCGGCTGGGGCCGGGAGTTCAACCGGGTGTCCGAGGAGCTGCTGCACCTCGACGAGGAGGAACTCGACGAGGAGTTCGACCAGACCGACAGTGAGTGGGACGACTGGGAGGACGAGCTGGAGCGCGAGGTGCACCAGCAGATCGCCTCGGGTGAGCTGCGCGGTCCGGACACGAACGACACGAAGAACGACACGAACAGCACGAACGACACGAACAGCACGAACGACACGAACAGTACGGACGAGAAGAACGGCGGGAGCACCGACCGGCCGGACGCCGGGAACTGACCGCGGGCCGTGTCCTGCGCCACAGTCGGCGTCCGGGATGTTGGCCGGGGAGGTTCCCCGGCGGTAGCGTGGGTGTGCACATATGCCTTGCCGATGGAGGATATGACGGATGTACGTCAATCAGGACCTGGCGGAGTTTTCGGACCTCGCCTATAAGACGGCGGTGGCGCTGTATCTCGTGAGCCTCGCGGTGTCGCTCGTCTACTACGGGATGCTGCGGTCGGCCACCGAGGCCCGCCGCGAGCGGTCGCGGATCCTCGGGGAGGCGAAGGCGGCGGCGGCCGAGAAGGTCGCCGTTCCGGTCGGCGCCGGTTCCGGTGCCGACGCCGGCAAGGACGACCGCTCCGATGTCTCCGGCATCGCCAGCGGGTCACTGTCCGAGGCGGACCTGCCGAAGACCTTCCAGATCGACGCGATCCGGGCGAAGCACCGGCGCGCCGACATGTGGGGCGGGATGACCCAGACCATCATCTGGCTGACCGTCGCCGTCCACCTGCTCTTCCTCGTCACCCGCGGCTGGTCCGCCCACCGGTTCCCGTGGGGCAACCTGTTCGAGTACGTCTCGGTCGTCTCCGGCATGGCGATGGTCATCGCCTGCGTGGTCCTGCGCCGCAAGTCCATGCGGGTGCTGTGGCCGTGGCTGCTCACCCCGATCATCGTCCTGCTGTTCTACGCGGGCACCGAGCTCTACGCCGACGTCGCGCCGGTCGTGCCCTCGCTGAAGTCGAACTGGTTCTGGATCCACGTCACCACCGTCTCCTTCGGTGGCGGCATCGGCCTGGTGTCCGGTATGGCGTCGCTGCTGTACCTGCTGCGCCGCGCCCAGCCGAAGGGTGAGGAGCACGGCATCCTCGGCAAGATCGTGTCGCCGCTGCCGGACGCCTCGAAGCTGGACGCCCTGGCCTACCGGTCCGCGATCTGGACGCTGCCGGTCTTCGGCCTCGGCGTGATCTTCGGCGCGATCTGGGCCCACTCCGCCTGGGGCCGGTTCTGGGGCTGGGACCCCAAGGAGACCGTCTCGCTGATCACCTGGCTGCTGTACGCCGCCTACCTGCACGCCCGTGCGACGCCGGGGATGCGCGGCAAGCCGGCGGCGTGGATCAACGTCCTGGCCTTCGCCACCATGGTCTTCAACCTCTTCTTCATCAACATGGTGGTCTCCGGCCTGCACTCCTACGCCGGACTGAACTGATGTCGGTCCCGACCACCGACCGGCCCCGCCGGATCACCCGCCTGCTGGTGACCGGCGGGGCCGGTTTCATCGGTTCCAACTTCATCCACCGCACCCGCGCGACGCATCCGGATGTGACGGTCACGGTGCTGGACGCGATGACCTATGCCGCGAATCCGGCGAACCTCGCCGGCCTGACCGGGGTGGAGCTGGTCGAGGGGGACGTCTGCGACGGCGTCCTGGTGGACCGTCTCGTCGGCGCCCTCGCCGAGGTCCCCGCGGGACAGGACGCCGCCTCCGCCGGTGAGGCCGCGGTCGTGCACTTCGCGGCCGAGAGCCACAACGACAATGCGCTGCGCGACCCGCTGCGGTTCGTGCGGTCGAACACCGACGGGACGGCGGTCGTGGCCGAGGCGTGCGTGCGCCACGGCGTGCGGCTGCACCACATCTCCACCGACGAGGTCTTCGGCGACCTGCCGTTGCGTGGGTCGGGGGAGCCGGGGGCGGAGGACCGCTTCACCGTCGACACGCCGTACCGGCCGTCGTCGGTGTACTCGGCCTCGAAGGCTTCGGCGGACCACCTGGTGCGCGCGTTCGTCCGCAGTCACGGGCTGCGGGCCACGATCTCGAACTGCTCGAACAACTACGGGCCGCGGCAGCACCCGGAGAAGTTCCTGCCCCGGCAGATCACCGGACTGCTCGACGGGGAGACGCCGCGCCTGTACGGCACCGGTGACAACGTGCGCGACTGGATCCACGTCGACGACCACAATGACGCGGTGTGGGCGGTCCTGGAGCGCGGCGTGGACGGCGGGACGTATCTCATCGGCGCCGACGGCGAGCGGTCCAACCTGGAGTGTGTGCAGGATCTGAACCGGTTGTTCGGCCGGGATCCGCAGGATTTCGTCCACGTCACGGACCGGCCGGGCCATGACCGGCGGTACGCCATCGACCCGTCGTCGGTCCGGGAGCTGGGGTGGTGGCCGCGCTACACCGACTTTGCGGCCGGTCTGGCGGCGACAGTGCAGTGGTACCGCGACCACCGGGACTGGTGGGAGACCGCCAGGAAGGACGCCGAGCTGGTCTACCGGCAGTCCGAGGAGATCCTCTAGGCGCGTGGTCCGTCGGGCCCCCGCCGACATGTCCGCCGACGAACCGACAGGTCGCGCCACGACAGGGGATGTCGGCCGAACGAACCGACAGGTCGTTCCCCGGCGAGGTAGGTCGGCCGAACGAACCGACAGGTCGTTCCCCGGCGAGGCATGTCGGCCGAACGAACCGAGGTGCTGAAAAATCGGCCCGGGAGCATCCTGCGGGTTCGTTCCGTCGACATTGTTCTGCGGACATCGCGATGGCGGACGACGGTCGGCGAGGACCGACCCCCACGACACAGGGGCGACCCCACGACACAGGACCGACCCCACGACACGGCGCTGTCGACCTCGGCCGGATCGGGCGGTCCGGACGGTAGGGTCGGGGACCATGACGAGACTGAACCGGACCCTCACCCGTACCGCCCTCACCGCCTCGACACTTGCCCTGGCAGCAGGGGTGGCAGCCCCTGCAGCGTCCGCCGACACCCCGGACCGGGCCATCTACCCGCAGTCCGGCCACGTGTGGGTGGACCCCGTCTCGACCCAGGTCCTCTCGGCACTCCCGGTCGCCGGTGCCGCCGGTGCGGCGAAGGACGGTCTGCTCACCGTCGCCGGGCCCTCCACCACGGTCGCGGTGCTCTCCACCGTGCAGCACGTCGTCGACGGCCCGGTACGCCAGGCGGCGGGCATCCCCGGCTCCGGTGTGGACGTGAACTGGCAGATCTCCCCGGACGGCGGCGCCGTGGCCAACACCACCGAGATCCGCTGAGCAGGAGCCCTTCCCGGGGAAGGGGGTCGTGAAAGATACGTAAGCGTATCTTGTTATATTCATCTCATGACGTTAACTCGAGAGATGACATAAAAGACCACCCTCCTCGCCGGAATCGCGGTTCCGACCCTCACCATCGCCCTCACCGCCTGCTCGTCCGATGATGACTCGGGCATTGACATCGACGGTGCACCGGACGGCTTCAGCGTCACCGAGCCGGGCAGTGAACTCTCCGTGGATGACACCGCCCATGTCGTCACCAAGCACGGCGACGGGTCGACCCGGTTCTTCGACCTCGGCCCGGTCACGTTCCGCGACCTCCCGGCCGATGCTGCAGAACTGAACGGCGGCAATGACGACGTCGACCACTTCGTGTGCGTCGGGTGGGACGTCACCTACCGCGGGGACGCGGGCAACGGCACGAACCCGGACGATGAACGTCCTGTCGCCGATCCCCAGGTCACCGCCGTGGGGGAGCAGGGGCAGCCCGCCAACTCCGTGATGATGGATCTGTCGGACACCTGCGGATCCCGGGATGACGAGCTCCCGGACATCTCGGACGACCTGGAGGTCGACCACACCTACAAGGCCACCAAGCTCAGCTATGTGGGCAAGGACGGCAAGGGCGTCGACCCGACGGGCATCAGGTTCTCCTTCAGCGGGGACATCCCCGGGCTCGAGGACCCCGAGGACATCACCTGGAACTGAGTCCGACCGCCGGACCGGACTCCCGCCCTCAGGCCAGGAACTTCGGCCGCGCCTTCTTCAGCAGGGCCAGGCCCTTGCGCAGCTGCTTGTGCCCGGTCTGGGCGGCGATCTCCGCGTTCCCGGTGAAGGCCTCGTCGGAGCGGACCTCGGGGGCGTTGGAGGCGTCCGCCCGCAGCATCGAGTTCGGCAGGGACAGCTTCATCAGTGTCTTCTGCACCTGCAGGAACTGCTTCGGGAAACTGTCCGTGTTGTACGGCAGGCCGAACTCCTCGGCGATGGCCTGCACCTCACGGCCGACCTCGGCGAGGTGGTTGGAGGGCATGTCGGGGAACAGGTGGTGCTCGATCTGGTAGTTCAGGTTCCCGGACATGATCGTCAGTGCCTTACCGCCCTCGAAGTTCGCCGACCCCAGCATCTGCCGCAGGTACCACTCCGACCGGCTCTCCTCGTCGAGGGTGCGCTTGGTGAAGGTCTCCACGTCATCGGGGAAGTGCCCGCAGAAGATCACCGCGTAGGCCCACACGTTGCGCATCAGGTTCGCCACCAGCGCGGCCTTGCCTGCGGCGGACGCCCTGCGTTTCGCCGAGGTGCGGCGTCCGGCCTTTCCCGGCAGTAGGGCGCCGAGGGCGGCGGCGACCGCCGGGAAGGCGACGTAGTCCTTGCCCCACTGCTTCCCGACCTTCCGGAACGTGTCGAACAGGCGGGGTTTCGTCTCCTCCCAGGTCTGCCGCCCGGCGAAGAACCGGCCGAGGTCGACATCGTAGAAGCCCACGGCCAGCTCGAACAGGGACGCCAGCACCACGTTGGTCACCGGCTGCAGGAGCGTCGACGGCTTCCACTTCCGGTCACGGGTCACACGAAGGACGCCGTAGCCGATGTCGTTGTCCATGCCGAGGATGTTCGTGTACGTGTGGTGGACGACATTGTGGGAGTGCTTCCAGCCCGACGACGGGCCGGTGTTGTCCCACTCCCAGGTGGACGAGTGGATCTCCGGGTCGTTCATCCAGTCCCACTGGCCGTGCATGACGTTGTGGCCGATCTCGAGGTTCTCGAGGATCTTCGCGACCCCCAGCACCGCGGCGGCCGGCACGGCGATGGCGGGGGCGGCGATGGTCCCGGCCCGGGCGGCCAGATCCATGCCCCGCTGGGTGCGGATCAGGCCGCGGATGTAGCGGGAGTCCGCGTCCCCCAGTGCGTCGCGGTGCTTCTTCTCCAGTGCGGTGAGGCGGCGTCCGATCTCCTCGACGTCCTCGTCGGTGAGGTGTGCGTAGGCGGTGATGTCCTGGATGGCCATGAGGTGCTCCTGAATCAGTGGGGGTCGAGTTCGAGGCGTCCGGCGGGGACGCAGCAGCAGGTGCGGATCTGTTCGCCGGGCCCGTAGCTGGTGCCGTCCCGCAGGTCGACGGCGGTACCGTCGACGACCGGGGTGACGCAGGTGCGGCAGATCCCCATCCGGCAGCCGTGGACCAGCGGCACGCCGGCGTCCTCCGCGGCCTCGAGGATGGTCGTCGTGCCGGTGGAGGACGCCGTCACCCCGGTGCTGCCGAGCACGATCTCCCCGCCGAGGTCGGTGGCGTCGATGTCGACGGTGTCCGCGGTGTGGAAGGACTCGGTGCGCAGCCCGGGCAGCAGGTCCCGCAGTGAGTCGAGCAGCGGGGCGGGGCCGCAGGCGAAGGCGGTCCGGTCGGCGTGGTCGGGGACCAGTGCGCCGACATCGGACGGGGTGAGCCGGCCGTCGGCGGTCGTGTCCCGGTGGATGAGCCGGTAGGCGGGCACGGCCTCGCTGAGCTCGCGGAGTTCCCGGCCGAAGGGACGGGCGGGTTCCGCACCGCGCTCACTGTGCACGTGGACGACATCCGGCCACCCGTCGCTGGTGCCGTACTCCTGGCGCAGCCAGCGCAGCATCGACATGACGGGGGTGATGCCGGCGCCGGCGGTGACGAACAGCAGCTTCCCGGGGACCGGGGAGGGCAGGTGGAAGTCCCCGCCCGGTGCGCTGAGCCGGATGATCCCGCCGGGCCGGGCGTGGTCGGCGAGCCGGGTGGAGATGCGGCCGTCGGGCACGGGTTTGACGCTGACGGTCAGTTCGCGCCGGGTGTGCCCGTCGGTGCCGCGCGAGGGGCTGGGGGCCGGTGGGTTGGTCAGCGAGTAGCAGCGCCAGCGCCACACGCCGTCGACCTGCAGGCCCAGGCCGATGAACTGGCCGGCCTCGAAGCGGTGGGGCAGCCCGGGGCCGGGTTCGATGGTCAGGGTGGTGAAGTCGGGGTGGTGGGCGATGTCGGTGATGCGGCCACGGATCTCGCGGCCCCGCAGCGGGTCGAACAGGCCCGCGTAGTCGTCGGGGAGCAGTGGGGTGGTGAAGGTGGTGAGTAGTCGGGGCGCCGTGCGTGCCACGGCGCGGGTGAGTCCGGTGAGCCGTCGGGGTACTCGCATGGCATGGGATTCTAGTCCCGAAAAGATATGTATTCCAAGATTTAAAGTATCCGGCGGCGGTCGGCATCCCGGGTCGCCGGCGGTAGGATCATGGCCATGACAGAGTCTCAGGACACGCAGGGTATCGAGGACCTCCAGATCCCCGGGGTGTGGGTGCACACCCCCCGGGTCTTCCCCGACGACCGCGGGGAATTCCTCGAGTGGTTCAAGGCGGAGACCGTCGCCGACAAACTCGGCTACCCGCTCGACATCCCCCAGGCCAACCTCTCCACCTCCCGGGAAGGCGTGGTCCGCGGCATCCACTACGCCGACGTCCCCCCGGGACAGGCCAAGTACGTCACCTGTGTCGCCGGCCGCATCCTCGATGTCGTGGTCGACCTGCGGCGCGGCTCACCGACCTACGGCCGTCACGCCATCGTCGACCTGTCCGCCGCCGACCGTCGGGGCCTGTTCCTGCCGGTCGGGGTCGGCCACGGGTTCATCGTCCCGGCGGGCACGCAGCAGGCGACGGTCTGCTACCTCGTCTCCGAGGGGTACAACCCGGCCGCCGAACACGGGGTGAATCCTCTGGACCCCGCCCTGGGGATCGACTGGTCGGCGTCCGGACTCACCGAGGAGGCGTTCGTGCTCTCCGACAAGGACCGGGACGCCCCGGGCGTCGCCGAGGTCGAGGCGACCCTCCCCGGCTACGACGAGTGCCTGGGCTGGGAGCAGGAACTGCGTGACACGTGGGGCTACGCCACCCGCGAAGCCGAGGAATGGGCCGGGGAGCCGGACTAGTGCGCGGCATCATCCTGGCCGGGGGAACCGGCTCCCGGCTGCGCCCCATCACACTGGGGGTCTCCAAGCAACTCGTCCCGGTCTACGACAAGCCGATGATCTACTATCCGCTGTCCACGCTGCTGCTCGCCGGGGTGCGGGAGATTCTCGTCATCACCACCCCGGAGGACAACGCCCAGTTCCGCCGTCTCCTCGGCGACGGCTCGCAGTTCGGCGTCTCCCTGCAGTACGCGGTGCAGGAGGAGCCCAACGGGCTGGCGGAGGCGTTCATCCTCGGGGCGGACTTCATCGGCGATGAGCCGGTGGCGCTGGTCCTGGGTGACAACATCTTCTACGGTGCGGGGCTCGGCACCCACCTGCGTCGGTTCCACGACGTGACCGGTGGGGCGATCTTCGCCTACTGGGTCGCCGATCCGACCGCCTACGGGGTGGTCGACTTCGACGAGTCGGGCCGGGCCCTGTCGCTGGCGGAGAAGCCGACCCATCCGCGGTCGAACTTCGCCGTCCCCGGCCTGTACTTCTACGCCCCTGACGTGGTCGACATCGCCCGGTCGCTGACGCCCTCGGCGCGCGGCGAGCTCGAGATCACCGACATCAACCGGGCCTATCTGGAGCGGGGCGACCTGCAGGTGGAGAAGCTGCCGCGGGGGACGGCCTGGCTGGACACCGGCACGGTCGACAATCTCATGGCGGCGGGCGACTTCGTCCGTACCATCGAGCAGCGGCAGGGCCTGAAGATCGGGTGCCCGGAGGAGGTCGCCTGGCGGATGGGGCTGCTGTCGGACGCCGATCTCGCCGACCGGGCGGAGTTCCACGGGAAGTCGGCCTACGCCGACTACCTGCGGATGCTGCTGGCCCGCGGCAAGGACCAGTAGCGGGCCGCCTGCGACCCGCGGCCACCCTGTCGAAATGTGCACCGTCAGGGGCACACTTCCGGGCCGCCGGTGTGCTCCTGCCGGTGCACATTTCGGGCGGGGAGGCAGTGCGGTGTCAGGCCCCGGCGGAACCCGCCCCGGAAGCCTGATCGCCGCGGCTGTCCCGGGAATCGCCACGGTCCTCCCGGTCTGTCCGGTCGTCGTGACTGTCCTGACCGTCCCGGCTGCCCTGAGTCCCCTGGCCACCGTTGCTGCCGTCACTGTTGCTGCCGGTGGTCTTCTCCTGCTCCGCCTGGTTGCCGCGGTGACCCCGGTCGGCCCTGGCAGCGCGTGCCTCCGCCTCCGCGGCACGCCGTTCGGCGTCCTGCGCCCGCTGTTCGGTGCGCCGCAGTTTCTCCTCGGCCGCCTTCTCCTTCTCCCGCTGCTGTTTGAACCGTTCCTTCTTCAACTGCCAGAGAAACTCCGGGTCGTCGTCGGGGGCCTTCTGCTCGACGGCGGGTGCGGGGGAGCGGCGGTCCAGCTGACGGCGCTTTCCGCTCGGCAGGGCGCGGTTGCCGGAACCGGGGCCGAACCCCTTCCACAGCACGATGACCGTGACGATCACGAGCAGCAGGATGATCAGGCGACCCATGACGGACCTCCGGGGGAAACGAGGGTGAACTGCGGACACTGCGTGGACCACCGAGCATACCTGTCCGGGCTGCCAGTTCACCCTGTTCCGGGGAGGTGGGCGGGGAACCCGCCGGACGGAGGACCGGGGCGCCGGCGCCGATGTGATCTGCGGCGCGGAAGTTGGGAGGGGATTGCGGACGAACGTACAGTGGACCGCGTGGACAGTGTGGACAGGACCGACAGCAGCGACAGCACAGCCAGGGCGGACGACACGACGGATGCCCGCACGGAGACCGCAGGCGGCTCTGATGTGGCACCGGCGAAGCTGGGTGGCAGAGCGTGGCGGGACATCTTCCTGTACGGTCTGGCACGCCTGATCCTGTTCATCGTGCTCACCGTCATCATCCAGTTCATCGCGGTGGCGCTGGGGATGGGGAAGTCCTTCCCGCTGGCCATCAGTGCCCTGCTGGCGCTGATCATCGCGTTCCCGCTGTCGATGTTCGTCTTCAAGGGTCTGCGCGGCCGGGTGAACGAGGAGATCGCGGTGTGGGACGCCGGTCGGCAGCGGCACAAGGAGCAGATGCGTCGTCAGCTCGAGGACCGGCTCGACTGACCGTTCCTTCCCCACAGCCGGGGGCCCGCCCACCGTACTTTCGGGGGAGAGCGTGGACGCCGGCGGCGGTGTCGGTTTGCGCGTCGGTTTTCCGAATCGAGGGGTCGCTCGGCTCCTGCGGATGTCGGGATCACGAGCCCAGGTGCTGTTCCGGGGCGGATTTTTCGACCTGTCGGTTCGTCATCTCAACGTGGGGGCCGGGCCGTCGACCTGTCGGTTCGCAATGTCGACGTGGGGGCCGGGCCGTCGACCTGTCGGTTCGTTCCGCGGACATGGGGGTCGGTACCGGCTCAACGCGGGGGTCAGCGTCGGGGTCAGCACCGGGTCAACACGGGGGCCAGCGTCGGGGTCGGCACCGGGTCAACATGGGGGCCAGCACCGGGTCAGCGTCGGGGTCACCGGGGGGTCTTCCCACGCCTCCCCGCTGGTCGTGTCCACAGTCTTCCCGGGGCACCCCGGGAAAGGACAGCTAGACCAGCAGCATGGCGATGAACAGAGCCACCGCCCACACGAGCATCCCCCGGCCGGTGAGCCCGAGCACCGGGATGAGGTCACGGCCCGTCGCACCGTGCAGGACGGGGAAGGCGGCGATGATGAGCAGCGGTACCGCCACCAGGCCGATCAGCGCGGCCACCCCGGCCCCGGCGAGGGCGACGGTGATGATGACCGAGAGAACGAGCAGCCCGAGGTAGAGCAGCCGGCTGTTCCGGTCGCCGAGGATGACCGCCAGGGTGGTCTTGCCGGCGACCGAGTCGGTCGGGATGTCGCGCAGGTTGTTGACGAGGTTGACGGAGGCGGACAGCCCGCCGATACCGACCGCCAGCAGGATACCGACCCAGCTGACCGCGCCCGACTGCGTGAACTCGGTGCCCAGGACCGCGACGAGGCCGAAGAACAGGAACACGGCGACCTCACCGAGCCCACGGTAACCGTAGGGGTGCTTCCCGCCGGTGTAGAACCAGGCGCCGAGAATGCACACGGCACCGACGATGATCAGCCACCACGACGATGCCAGGGACAGGATGATCCCCACGACCCCGGCGACCGTGAAGCAGCCGAACGCGGCGTACTTCACCGTCTTCGGCGGGACGAGCCCGGACCCGGTGAGGCGCAGCGGGCCGGTCCGGTCGTCGTCGGTGCCCCGGATCCCGTCGGAGTAGTCGTTGGCGAAGTTCACCCCGATGATCAGGGCCATCGCCACGATGAGGGCGAGCACGGCACGCCACCAGGACGCCCCGCCGTCGTAGATGGCGGCCGCGGTACCGGCGAGCACCGGGGAGACGGCGTTCGCCCAGGTGTGGGGGCGGGCGCCTTCGAGCCACTCCCGCCAGGTGGCGGTCGACGACGGTGCCGGGGACGCGCCGGAGGACGCGGTCGGGCCGCCGGCGGGGGACGCTGAGGAGTCAGCAGGGGTGTCGGACATGCCTGCCACTCTAGTCGGCCCGGTGGACAGCTCCGCACCACTCCAGCAGTGCTGTCCGGATCGTCATCCGGTCCAGCTTCCCGGGCCCGGTGCGCGGCAGGTCGGGCATGGTGAATGCGCGCCGGGGCAGCAGCTCGGCGGCCACTCCCGCGGCGTGCAGGGTGGACCGGATCTCCCCGGTGACCTCGGTCCCGGCGTCCTGTCGGGCATCTTCGACGGCGACGGCGACGACCTCACCCCAGTCCGCATCGGGGACGCCGGCGGCGCAGCCGGTGAGATCGGACGCCCCGAGTGCGGCCTCGACCTGCTCGGGGAGGATCTTGAGCCCGCCGCTGTTGACGGCGCCGTCGCTGCGCCCGACGACGGTGAGGCGGCCGGTGGCGGGGTCGGTGCGGCCCAGGTCGGAGGTGCGGAACACGCCGCGCCGGGGGAAGGCGTCCTGTTCGGCGTCGCCGGAGACGTTCCGGTAGCCGTCGGCGACGGTGGGGCCGCTGAGCAGGATCCGGCCCAGCCCGGTGGCGTCCGGATCCTCGATCTCCACGGTCGTGCCGGGCAGTGCCGTACCGTCGTAGACCATGCCGCCGGCGGTCTCCGAGGAGCCGTAGGTGAGCATGATCCGCAGTCCGGCCTCCCGCGCCCGGGCCACCAGGTCGGGTCGGGTGGCGGCCCCGCCGACGAGGACGGCGGCGTAGTCGGCGAGCGCGGCGGTGCCGTCGGCGTCGTCGAGCAGCCGCGCGAGCTGGGTGGGGACCAGCGAGGTGTGCAGGTCGGCGCCGGGGCGGGCGTGCCGCAGCGACCGGGTGGCGGCGGCGAAACCGGCGGCGGTGAAGTGGTCGTCGCCGGGGACGGCGGGGGCGTGGCCGGCGGCGATGCTGCGGAGGATGACCTGCAGCCCGGCGATGTGGTGCGGCGGCAGGACGAGAAGCCACGGGCCGGGGTCCGCACCGGTGGTGGCGTGGATGTACCCGGCGGTGGCCTCGGCGGAGGCGGCGAGATTCTCGGAGCGCAGTCTGGCCCCCTTCGGCGTCCCGGTCGAGCCGGAGGTGCAGGCGACGAGGGTGCCGGCGCGGGCGCGACGTCCGTCGGGTCCGGCGGCCATGATGCCGGCGAGTCCGACCGGGTCACCGGGGGGCACGGGCAGCACGGCGCCGTGCCCGGTGAGGAGGTCCGACAGGACCGGGAGTGCACCGTGGACGCTGTCCTGGGTCGGTGCGAGGGGGAGAGGTTCCAGAAATGTCGGGGAGGACGTACGCGTTGTGGTCACGTCCCCGGACGATACGCCGGACCGGGTGCGGCCCGGCGGTCCGGCCGGGGAGCCCGCCGGACAGCCCGGTCAGGCAACCCCGGTCAGGCGAGGAGGCCGAAGCTCTCGACGAGGCTGCAGGCCCGGGCGGCCTCGAGCGGGGTGGGGAACCGGTGGTGCAGGGTCCGGAAGGCGGCACGGACCTCCTGCGGGGTGGCCGGGGTGCGGCCCTCGTCGATGAGGGCGGCGAGCACGTCCAGGTGGGCGGGGCCGTCGGCCCGGTCGGCGTGGAAGACGGTGCGGTCGGCTTCCGCGGTCTCCGGGCGGACCGGGGCGAGGGTGCCCAGGACGGTGCGGTCGGTGCTGGAGTACAGACCCCGCTCGGGGTCGCGGTACCAGTCGAGGATGCGGTGCAGCGGATTGCTCACGGGGGTGTCTCCTTTCACTTCGGGTCGGTGGTTCCTGCGGCGGGGGCGGCGAGGACGCCGAGGACGGTGCGGTCGGTGGCGGTGGCCACGCCCCTGGCGGGATCGCGGTACCAGCTGATGATGCGGTGGATTGCTCCGGACACGGGGGTCACCTCTTTCGATGATGCGGGGGCCGTCGGAGCCCATTAGTTGATGCGACCTGATTGAAGGTAGTCCACAATCGTGGGTGGCGTCAAGCATTATCGGGAAAAAGCCTGCGTGACCGGTATTTTACGGGACTGTTACGGCCCGGTTTTTGCGGGAAGTGAGGTGCGTCACCCCTCCGAGGAGCCGCCGGTGCCGAAGATGTCCCAGCCGAAGGTGTCGTACAGCCGGCCCTGGGTGATCCACAGGAGACCGACGATGACGGCGACGGCGATGACGGCGAAGCACAGGTACGCACCGGTGCGGCGCAGCGGGCTGACGTGGTGTGCGGCGGGCCCCTCGGCGTCCGCGGCGGGGACGGAGAGGCGGATCCCGAGGGCGAACAGGACGGGCAGGCCCGCGCCGAGGATGATCCCGGCGATGAGCACCTCCGCGAGGTTTCCGAACAGGTCCATGTCACTCACCCTTTCCGGTGGTGTCGGTCAGGTCGTGACCGGCGGTGGTGTCGACGAAGTGTGCCGGGTCGTGCAGCTCGGTGTGGCCGGCCATCGCGGTGGCCAGTCCGCCGGCGGGGTCCGCCTGCCCGGCATTGGGCAGGGACCCGGTGGCGGTGCCGGTGGCGGCAGTGTCGGTGCCCGCGGCAGCAGCGGCGGCCGCGGCGTCCTCGGGGGCGAGGCCGTTGCCGTCCCAGTCCTCGTTGACGTTGTCGGCGTGCACCGGGGCCTTGCGGGCCTGCCAGGTGATCGCGGCGACGACGATCGCGAGGATGACGAAGGCGGTGACCGCCCCGGTCGCCGTGTTGGTCTGCCCGGCGACGCCGTGGGAGACCCACCAGACCAGCAGCGAGACAAGTGCGGCGATCGGCAGCGTGGTCACCCAGGCGATGGCCATGCGGCCGGCCACACCCCAGCGCACCGCGGCGCCGGGGCGTCCCACCCCGGTCCCGAGGATGGAGCCGGTGGCGACGTGGGTGGTGGACAGGGCCATGCCGAAGTGGGCGGAGGTGAGGATGATCGCCGCCGACGAGGTCTCGGCGGCCATGCCCTGCGGGGACTCGATCTCCACCAGGCCCTTGCCCAGGGTGCGGATGACGCGCCAGCCGCCGGCGTAGGTGCCCGCCGCGATGGCGAAGGCGCAGGCCGCGGTGACCCACAGCGGCATGTTCGCGGCCTCGTCCAGGTGACCGCTGGCGACGAGGGCGAGGAAGATGACGCCCATGGTCTTCTGGGCGTCCGAGGTGCCGTGGGCGAGGGCGACGAGGGAGGCGGAGCCGATCTGGCCGGCGCGGAAGAGGTTGTCGCGCTCCTCCTCACGGGTGTTGTTGGTCAGCCAGTAGACGCCCGCGGTGCCGAGCGCGGCGATGATGCCGGCGATCAGCGGGGCGGCCAGTGCCGGCACGATGATCTTCTGCAGGACGCCGTCCCACACGACCCCGGAGACACCGAGCGCCCCGATCGCGGCACCGATGAGGCCGCCGAACAGGGCGTGGGAGGAGCTGGAGGGGAGACCGAACAACCAGGTCAGCAGGTTCCAGATGATGCCGCCGATGAGTCCGGAGAAGACGACGAGGAGGAGTTTGTCGGCGTCCTGGGTGACGGAGAGGTCGAAGGCGTCGAGGTCGACGATCCCCTTCGCCACGGTCTTGGCGACGGCCACGGAGATGAATGCGCCGACGAGGTTGAGTCCGCCGGCGAGGAGTACTGCGATCTTCGGCTTGAGGGCGCCGGTGGCGATGGACGTCGCCATGGCGTTTGCGGTGTCGTGGAAACCGTTGGTGAAGTCGAACGCCAACGCTGTCCCGATCACGAGAATCAGTATCAGTACCTCTGTAGTCACCCCAGGAATATCCCTCGCCACGCGGCCGTTTTCCACCGCCTCTCCCCGAACGGGGGTGACTGCGGGGGTGGCGTCAATTAGTGGGTCAGCCCCAGGGGTGCCCGGGTGGTGCCGGACGCCCTCCCCGGCGCCCCGGCGGAACTGCAGGTCAGCACGGGAACCGACTGTCCCGACGGTGGCAGGACGCTGTGATTGTTGGCGTGACCCACGTAATATCCGCAGGTCACGATAACTTTTGTGGTGTCCAGAATTACACCGTGGGACAGGCCGCGTTCACCTGGAGTTCACGTTGCCGGGACGTGGCTGCGCCGGCACGCGCCCGGCAGGCATCCCGGCGCACCGGCGCGCACCCGGTGGCACTCAGTAGTAGTAGGGGAACTCGTCCCACTGCGGGTCGCGCTTCTCCAGGAAGGCGTTCTTGCCCTCCACCGCCTCATCGGTCATGTACGCCAGGCGGGTCGCCTCGCCGGCGAAGACCTGCTGGCCCATGAGCCCGTCGTCGGTGAGGTTGAAGGCGAACTTCAGCATCCGCTGCGCTGTCGGCGACTTGCCGTTGACCGCCCGCGCCCACTCGATGGCCGTGTCCTCCAGGTCGGCGTGGTCCACGACCTCGTTGACCGCACCCATCTGCATCATCCGCTCGGCGTCGTAGGTCCGGCCGAGGAAGAAGATCTCCCGGGCGTACTTCTGGCCGACCTGCTTGGCCAGGTAGGCCGAACCGTAGCCGGCGTCGAAGGACCCCACGTCGGCGTCGGTCTGCTTGAACTTCGCGTACTGGCGCGAGGCGAGGGTGAGGTCACAGACCACGTGCAGGCTGTGCCCGCCACCGGCCGCCCAGCCACTGACCAGGCAGATGACGACCTTCGGCATGGTGCGGATCAGCCGCTGCACCTCGAGGATGTGCAGCCGGCCCCCCTCGGCCTTCGCCCGGGCGGCGTCGACCGAGGAGGCGTCCGCGTGCTCGACGTCGGAATCGTGCTCGGTGGCGTACTGGTAGCCGGACCGGCCGCGGATCCGCTGGTCGCCGCCGGAGCAGAACGCCCAGCCGCCGTCCTTCGGGCTCGGACCGTTGCCGGTGAGCAGGATGGTGCCGACATCGGGGGAACGGCGCGCGTGGTCGAGGGCGCGGTACAGCTCGTCGACGGTGTGCGGCCGGAACGCGTTGCGTACCTCCGGACGGTCGAAGGCGATGCGCACGATGCCGTTCGCCCGCCCCTCACCGACGTGCCGGTGGTAGGTGATGTCGTCGAAGTCGAATCCGGGGACCTCGCGCCACAGGTCCGGGTTGAAGGGATTGTCTGTCTTGTCAGCCATGCGGCCATCGTAGGCTGTGGGCATGACTCTTCCCTCCCTGCCTTCACTCGACGACCTCACCGACCGGGCCCGCGTGGTGACCTGCCCGCTGCGGGTGCCGTTCCGGGGCGTCACCGAGCGCGAGATCATGCTGCTCGAGGGGCCCGACGGCTGGGTCGAGTGGTCGCCGTTCCTGGAGTACGGCCCGGAGGAGGCGTCCCGCTGGCTGCGTTCGGCCCTGCTCCTGGGGTGGGACGCCGCCTCGGTCGCCGAGCCCGCGTTGACCTCCGTGGAGGTCAACGCGACAGTGCCGGCGGTCGACGTGGCGTCCGATCCGGAGCTGGTCCCGGCCCTGCTGGACCGCTATCCGGGCTGCCGGACCGTGAAGGTGAAGGTCGCCCAGCAGGGGCAGACCCTCGCCGACGACGTGGCGCGGGTGCGTGCGGTGCGGGAGGCGCGGCCCGGTGTCGCGGTGCGGGTGGACGCCAATACCGGCTGGAGTGTCGACGAGGCCTTCGCGGCGGCGGTGGCGTTGACCGATCCGGCGCAGGGCGGTGGCCCCCTGGACTACATGGAGCAGCCGTGCGCGACGGTTGCGGAACTGGCGGAACTGCGCCGGCGGCTGGGTTCGCGCGGCATGATGGTGCGGGTCGCGGCCGATGAGCTGATCAGGAAGGCGTCCGACCCGATGACGGTGGTGCAGGCCGGGGCGTGCGATGTCGCGGTGCTCAAGGCGGCGCCGCTGGGCGGGGTGGACCATGTCCGGCAGATCGCGCGCGAGGTGGGGGAGTACGGGGTGGCCGTCACCGTCTCCTCGGCCCTGGAATCGGCGGTGGGGATGTACGCCGGGCTGCTGGCGGTGGCGACTCTGCCCGGTTACTCCGATGACGAGGACATGGTGGTCGCGCCGCAGGCTGCGGGCCTGGCGACCGGGTCGCTGTATCTGGAGGAGGTGTGCGCGCCCCGTCAGATCGTCGACGGGCGGCTGGCGGTCGAGCAGTGTGTGCCCGAGGAGGCGCGGCTGGATGCGCTGGCGTCGGCGCCGGAGCGGCGGGACTGGTGGTTCGACCGGTTGGCGGCGTCCTACGCGGTGCTCGCGGCGCAGTAGGCCGCCGCGCCATCTCCCTCGGTCGGCCCCACCAGCCCCATCACCGACACCACCGTCCCCACCGGACACACTGACCCTGCTGGCCCCACCACCATCAGTCCCACTACCACCAGCCCCACCAGCCTCACCAGCCTCACAGACGGCGCGGTCTCGCTGGCTTCACCGGTTCCATCAGCCTCACAGACGGCGCGGTCCCGACCACTGCACAGGTACCGCAATCCCACCAGGCCCACCAGACTCATCAGTCCCACTGGCCACTCAAGCTGGAGATCACCTCGCCGCGCGGCAGGCCATCTGTCGGTGCGGCAGGCCAAAAGTGCCGCGACACCCCGGGTGAACGTCGTTTTGGCCTGCCACACGATCAGTTGCGCTGCCGGATGACCGGTTGCGCTGCCGGCGGGATGACGACGCTGACGACACCGACGGGAAGAGCGGTACCCGCCGGCATTCTTGTCATTCTGCGTCTCCGCAGGTGACAGCTGGTGCTGTGGACAACTTTTCCACAGCCGGACTCGACCCCGGGAGCCGTGGTCGACACCGCGGATCCCGGCTGCTTCACTCGTCGGCATGACGACCGGGGGAACAGGTTCCGCAGTGCCACAGCCGACACAACGAGCACAGCCAGCACAGCCGGCACAGCCGACACAGCCATCAAATTCACCGCAACCGGCACCGACGGGGACACTACTTCCCCTGTCCGGTCAGGTCGGTCCGACGGACTGGTACCTCCGGCGTATCCGTGCCCGGCAACGGGTGCAGAGCACTGCAGGTCTTTCCCGGTACCGCCCGATGACCCGGGCAGAGCTGACACGCGCGGGGGTTTCGGCGGTCAATGTCCGTGACCACTGGGTCCGCATCGAGCACGGCGTGTATGTCCACCGGGACGCCCTTTTGCCCGAGAAGACCTCGGGCGGCTTCACCCGGGCCCGGCGCATTCCGGTGGAGGTGCTGGCCCGCGCCCATGCTCTGCGCAACCCCGGACATGTCGCGACCGGGTTCACCGCCGCCGGGGTGTCGGGGTTACGTCCTCTAGCGTGGTGTATCTGTAACTGCCGGTGACCGCCCGTCCACGACGACGGCGACCACCGCAGGTACCTTTCGACTCAACTCCTACATATCCTCGAAAGGGACTCCACGATGGTCACCAGCCCTCATCATATCGACCCGTCAACCTACCTCGACGAACTGCTCACCCAGGCCTCCCCGGACCTGATGCGCCAGATGCTGCAGAGCTTCATCAACCAGATCCTGTCCACCCAGGCCGATCAGGTCTGCGGCGCGGACTACGCCACCACCAGCGAGTCCCGCACCAACACCCGCAACGGTTACCGTCACCGCGACCTCGACACCCGTGTCGGCACCGTCGACGTCGCCGTTCCCAAGCTCCGCTCCGGGTCGTTCTTCCCCGACTGGCTGCTGGAACGACGAAGCCGGGCCGAGCGAGCTTTGAGCACCGTCATCGCGACCTGCTACCTCAAGGGTGTCTCCACCCGAAGAATGAACGACCTGGTCGCCAGCCTGGGGATCACCAACCTGTCGAAGTCCCAGGTGTCCGAAATGGCCAGGGACCTTGACTCCATGGTTGAGGATTTCCGCCACCGCCCACTCGACACTGGGCCGTACCTGTACGTGTCCTGCGATGCGCTGACGATGAAAGTCCGCGAAGGCGGTCGGGTCGTGAAGACGTCGGTGCTGCTGGCGACCGGGGTCAACGCGGAAGGTTACCGGGAGTTATTGGGCATGCAGGTCGCCACGGCAGAGTCCGTGGCCTCCTGGACCGGCTTCTTCCGCGACCTGAAGGCCCGCGGACTGGACCAGGTGTTCCTGGTCACCAGTGATGCGCACCTGGGTATCCAGCACGCGATCGGTGAGGTCCTGCCGAACGCGTCGTGGCAGCGCTGCCGGACGCATTTCGCCAAGAACCTGTCGTCCATGGTGTCCAAGACCCAGTGGCCGACGTTGTCGGCGATGTTCCAGACGATCTTCCAGCAGCCTGATGCTGCCGCGGTGTGGGACCAGGCCCGTGAGGTCGTCAGCTTCTGTCAGAGCAAGTTCCCGCATGTCGCCGACTACCTCGAGGAAGCTCTCGACGAGCTGTTGGCGTTCACCAACACGCCGAAGGCGGTGTGGACCAAGGTCTGGTCCAACAACCCCACCGAGCGGCTGAACCGGGAGATCCGCCGGCGTACCGATGTCGTGGGGATCTTCCCTAACCGCGATGCGGTGGTCCGTCTGGTCGGGGCAGTGCTCGCAGAGCAGCATGATGACTGGATCCAGCAGAAGCGGTACATGTCGCTGACGAGTCTGGAGCATACCCGGACGGTGATAGGCGCCAACGTCATCGACGTCGACGGCGACGACCGGGTGCAGGAGGCAGCATGAGCGGAGCCCGTTATCAGGCCCGTGATGGTCCTTGACCTGGTGTCACGCGCTTTTGTTTCAGCGGAAGGGAGATACACCACTTCCCCGGACTTGACCGGTGTCGGGCATGCGGACGTTCACCGGGGAAGAACCGCTCGAGTTTCTCGTCACCCGGGGTGCGCGCTGCAGCAACAGCGCCGCACATCTGCGTCTGACCCGGACGAGGTTCCTCGTCGACTACCGTGAGGAATCCGTTGTCCCGGACAAGGCGTTCCCGCTGTTGCGGTGCGTTCCGGCGGGGACGGCACTCGGGCACATGATCCGGGATCTCGGGCGGGAGGACGCCGCCCGGGACGCCCGGTGGCCGGTGCCGGACCTGAGCAGTCTGATTCCCCGACTGACCCCGGACTTCATCCGGTCTGTCCAGGTCAGTGATTCCCTGCATCAGACGCTTCACCTGACGGAGCCGGGTGACCCGGCCCGGTTGCGGGACATTCCCGTCGATCTGGCTGCCGCGGTCATCGGGGAGACGGATGTCGGGGCGGAGTCCCCTCCGGAGACGTTGCTGCGGCTGGTCGTCGAGGATCTCGCGCCGGGCCTGTGCAGTCAGATCCCGGTCTGGACGCCTGACGGTGATCTGCTCACGTCGGCGGACCTGGGGTGGGAGGAGGCCGGTGTGTTCCTCTTCTATGACGGGGAGCATCATCTGGAGCGGGGCCAGCGGGACCATGACTCGGAGGTCGCTGCGGCGATCCAGCACAGTGGCGGCAGGCTGCTGCGGGTCACGGCGGGTCAGCTGCGTGACCTCGAGGGCGTCCGGACGCTGCGTGCGCGGGTCCGGCGATTACTGGGGGTCTGACCGGACGCCGCCCGGCAGGCCGGGTGGTGGGCCGGCAGAACAACTGGTGCGCCGGCAGGCCAAACGGCGGTTGGGCAGGCCAACCTGCGCGCTGGCAGGTCAAACGGTGGGCTGGCAGGCCAACCTGCGCGCCGGCAGGCCAGACGGTGGGCTGGCAGGCCAAAAGTGCCACGGGACCCCGGGTGAACGTCGTTTTGGCCTGCCGGATGATCAGTTGCGCTGCCGGGCCGGGGTCGAGGCGATGGTGCAGCCGCTGGTGCAGCCGCTGGTGCAGCTGCTGGCGCGGGTGCGGATGTGGGCGCCGGTGCAGGTGACGGCAGTGGTGCCGGTGAGGCGTCGCTGATGTCCACCACACCCGCCGCGCCGGGTAGCGTCAGAGGGGTGATGGACGAGACTGATGCAGTGGACATCGACGCAGCGCAGAGCCTGAGTGCCGACCGGGATGCTGGCAGGGATGCCGACCGGGCGACCGGGGGCGACGCAGGCAGGGCCACAGAAAGGGTCGCAGGTGCGGCCGCCGGTCAGGACGCTGCCGACCAGGCAGAAGACCAGGCCGACACCCCGGACCTCGCCGGAGCGGACCCCGCCGGCCAGGCGGCGGACCTTGCCCCGGCCACCCTGGTCGCCGCAGTCGTCGTCGACGAACTGTGCCGCGCCGGAGTGACCGACGCCGTCGTCTGCCCCGGCTCCCGGTCCGCCGCCCTGGCCCTCGCCCTCGCCGAAGCGGACCGCACCGGCCGCCTCCGGCTGCATGTGCGGACCGACGAACGCACCGCATCCTTCCTCGCCCTCGGCCTCGCCCGCCGGTCCGGACGCCCCGTCCCGGTCGTCATGACCTCAGGCACCGCCGTGGCGAACTGCCTGCCGGCGATGGTGGAGGCCACGGCGTCCGGTGTGCCCCTGATGATCTTCTCCGCCGACCGGCCGTGGAGCTACCAGGGCACCGGCGCGAACCAGACCATCGCACAGGCCGGCATCTTCGGCGTCCACGCCGTCGTCGCCGCCACCCTGGATGCGGCGGTACGCAGTGCAGACCCCGACCACCGCGAGGTCCGGGCGACCGTCGACCGGGTGGTCGATGCGGCCCTGGACCGCAACGGCGCCGGAGTGCGCGCCGGGGGAGTGCAGCTCGACATCCCCTTCACCGAGCCGATGGTGCCGGGCACCGCCGCGGAGGTGTCGCTGGCTGCGGAGGTCGCGGCGGCGTCCGGCGGGACAGACGGGGACGGGACCCCGGTGGCCTGGTCGACCGGCTGGCCGCTCGTCGGCCCGGCGGCGCCGTCGACCCCGGACACCCCGACGGTGACGGTGGATCTGTCGCGCCGCACACTCGTCATCGTCGGTGACGTGCGGGACCGGCCGTGGGCCCGGCGGGTCCTCGACGTCCTCGCCGATGTGCCCACCATCGCCGAGCCGACGGCCCCCGCCCCGGCGACCCCGGTCCACCCGGCGGCCGCCGGGCTGCTCACCGGCGAGGTCACCGGCGGTGGTGAGGACGGGACGGCCGCCACGGTGGTCCGCACCCGCCCGGAGCAGATCGTCCTGGTCGGCCGGCCGACGCTGCACCGCAGCATCTCCCGGCTGCTCGCCGACCCGGCGGTCGACATTGTGGCGTTGACCGACCGGGACCCGGTCACCGATGTGGCGCACACGGTGCGTCGCCGCGGCCGGGGGGTGCGGGTGACCGGGGAACTGCCGGCGGACTGGCTGAAGATCTGTGCGGCGGCCAGTGAGGTCGCGGTCGAGGCAGTGCGGGACACGGTCGCCTCCGACGACTTCACCGGGCTGCACACGGCAGCCGCGGTGACGGACGCCCTGCGTGACGGGGATGCGCTGGTCCTCGGCGCCTCGTCGGCGGTGCGGGACGCCTCGTTGTGCGGCCTGCCCTTCCCCGGGGTGTGGACCGTGTCGAACCGCGGTGCCGCAGGTATCGACGGGACAGTCTCCACGGCGGTGGGGGTGGCCCTGGCCCATGCGTCGACGGATCCGACGGCGGTCCGCGCCCCGCGGACGGTGGCCCTGATGGGTGACCTCACCTTCCTGCACGATGCGGGCGGTCTGAACATCGGCCCGGGCGAACCGCGGCCGGAGAACCTGGTCATCGTCGTCTCCAACGACGACGGCGGCGCCATCTTCGAGACCCTCGAGGCGGGACGCCCCGCCCTGCGCACCTTCGACGACGGGCGTCCGGTCTTCGACCGGGTCTTCGGGACGCCGACGGGCGCGGACCTGGGGGCCCTCTGCGAGGCCTACGGGGTGGCCCACCGGCAGGTCGGGTCGCTCGCGGACCTGTCGACCGCCCTCGACGAGCATGCGGAGGGGGCGACCGAGGGCTTCCTGGTCATCGAGGCCGCCGTTGACCGGCAGGTGCGTGCCGGCCTGCACGGGGCGCTGACCCGCCGGACCACGGTGGGGTGAGTCCGCGTGACTGACATCCCGCCGCCCCCTGCGCCCCCTGCGCCCCCTGCGGCCCCGGCGACCCCTGAAAACCCGGCTGTCCCGGCGGCCCGCCCGACCCCGCGGCGGTGGCGCCGCCGGGTCGTGCAGTTCCTCGCGGGACTGTATCTCGTGGCCTCCCTGGTCTGCGCATCCCTCGTCGTCAACGCGGCCGTCAGCGACCTCGGCATCGCCCGGGACCGCGGCAGCGCGATCGCCGAGGTCGTGTCGACCGGGGGGAACACAGTGGTGCGCTACACCGACGAACAGGGCCGGGTGCAGACCCCGCAGCGGGGACTGAAGTACCCCACCGGCCTGCAGGCCGGCCAGCGGGTGCGGGTCGAGTACCAGCGCAGCGAACCGGACAACGTGAAGGTCGCCGGGCGCGGCTGGACGCTCGCCCTCCTGCCCGCCCTGTCCAGCTGGCTGGTGGTCACCGCGGTCGCGGCCGTGCCCGCCGGCGTCCTGTGGTGGCGGTGGCGCCGGTGATGTCGGTGACGGGGGTTCCGGCATGCGCGTCCTGATCGTCGCGGAGAGTTTCCTCCCGGTGGTCAACGGTGTGGTCAACTCGGTGCTCCGGGTGCTCGAACACCTGCGGGAGAACGGTCACGAGGCCCTGGTCGTCGCACCGGCGCGCAGCCGGTCGGACCGTCGCCGCGGCCTGCCGGAATGCCGTAGCTACGCCGGCTTCCCGGTGGTCCGGGTGCCCGCCGTGGAGATCCCGGTGGTGAACTCACTGCCGCTGGGGCTGCCGACCCGGCGACTGTTCCGGGTGGTGCGCGCCTACCGGCCCGATGTCGTGCATCTCGCCAGCCCCTTCGTCCTCGGCGGTGGTGGTGCGGCGGCGGCGCGCCGGGCCGGCGTCCCGTACGTCGCGGTGTACCAGACCGACGTGCCGGGCTTCGCCGCCGGCTACCACCTCGCCCCGCTGACCGGTGCGGCGTGGCAGGTGGTGCGCTCGATCCACAATCCGGCGGCGATGACCCTGGCCCCCTCGTCGGCGACGGCGGCGGAACTGGAGCGGCACGGGGTGCGCAATGTACGCCGGTGGGCGCGCGGGGTGCGCGCGGAACACTTCAGTCCGGCCCGGCGGGACGCCGCACTGCGGGCCCGCTGGACCGGTGGCACCGGCCGCCCGGTCGTCGGCTATGTCGGCCGGCTCGCGGCGGAGAAGTCCGTGCACCGCCTCGCCGCCCTCGCCGACCGCCGCGACCTGCAGGTCGTGGTCGTCGGTGACGGTCCACAGCGGGGACGCCTCGAACGACTGCTGCCGGACGCGGTGTTCACCGGCGAACTCCACGGCGACGATCTCGCCGCGGCGGTGGCGAGCCTGGACGTGTTCGTCCACACCGGGGAGTTCGAGACCTTCTGCCAGGCGCTGCAGGAGGCGCTGGCCTCCGGGGTACCGGCCGTGGCCCCGGCGGCCGGCGGGCCGCTGGACCTGGTCACCGACCACGTCACCGGCCGGCTGCTGCCCGTGGCGTCCTTCGGCCGTGACCTGCCGGCGGCGGTCGACGAGCTGCTGTGCACCGGGGACCCGGCGTCCCACGCGGAACTGCGGCGGCGGGCCCGCGAGAGTGTGCTGGCACGCACCTGGCCGGCGCTGTGCGCCCAGCTGGTGGGGTATTACCGGGAAGCGGCTAGGATGACCTGATGTGTCACGAGCCAGCCTGGACAAGGATCCCCACGACGTCGCGCGGATGTTCGACGCCGTCGGCAAGAACTACGACCTGACCAACACGGTCCTCTCCTTCGGGCAGGACGCCCTGTGGCGGAAACGCACCCGCCGTCGACTCGACCTCGCCCCCGGCGATGTCGTCCTCGACCTCGCCGCAGGGACGGGGGTCTCCACCGAGCAGCTCGCCGAGTCCGGTGCCTGGTGCGTCGCCTGCGACTTCTCACAGGGCATGCTCGCCGCGGGCCGGGACCGCAACCTGCCGATGGTCTGCGGCGACGGCATGCAGCTGCCGTTCCCGGACAACACCTTCGACGCGGTGACCATCAGCTTCGGACTGCGCAACATCGTCGACCCGGCCGCCGGCCTGCGGGAGATGGCCCGGGTGACGAAGCCGGGCGGCAAGCTCGCCGTCTGCGAGTTCTCCACGCCGGTCGTGCCGGTGTTCGCCACGGTCTACAAGGAGTACCTCATGCGGGCGCTGCCCGCGGTGGCGAAGGTGGTGTCCTCCAACGCGGAGGCCTACGTCTACCTCGCCGAGTCGATCCGCGCCTGGCCCGACCAGGAGGAACTCGCCGGGATCATCGAGGCCAACGGGTGGGAGGGTGCCGGCTGGCAGAACCTCACCTTCGGCATCACCGCGCTGCACAGCGCCACCAAGCCGCTGGCCTAGCGGGCCGGGGCAGGCCGGGGCCGGCCGGGCCGCGCTACCGGCCGAACAGCGGGCGGCTCTCCGGATGCCAGAACCTGTCATGGCCCACCGACAGCTTCCCCGCCCCCAGCCACACCCGTGCCGTGAGATCGCGGTCCTCCGGGGTGACGAGATTGCCCATCAGCCGGGCCGCAGCCCCCATCACCTGCGGGGCCAGCGGACCACGCAACCCCAGCGGCCCGACCGCTGCGAGCAGCCCCGGCATCGTCAGCAGGGTGGCCAGCCGGCGGGCGAGGGAGAAGGCGTCCCCGTAGCGTTCCCGCAGGTGCGCCGGCCAGACGTCCGCGAGACCCCGGGGGGACCGGGCGGCGTCCGGCAGCAGGGCGGCGAGATCGAGGCCGGATTCCAGCGCATAGTCGATGCCCTCACCGTTGAGCGGGTTGACCAGCGCGGCCGTGTCGCCGACCGCGGCCCAGTTCACCCCGGCGACCCGGCTGACCGCCCCGCCCATCGGCAGCAGTGCGGAGGTGACCCGCTCCGGGGTGCCGAGCTGCCAGCTGTCGCGCTGGTCGTCGGCGTAGGAGACCAGCAGTTTCTTCACGTTGACCTTCGCCGGGTGGCGGGTGGTGGACAGTGCCCCGCAGCCCAGGTTCACCCCGTCGCCGAGCGGGAAGATCCAGCCGTAGCCGGGCTGGGCCACCCCGTCGGCGTCCCGCAGTTCCAGGTGGGAGTGGATCCACGGGTCGGCACCGAACGGAGTGGTGCAGTAGGACCGGGCGGCCACCCCGTGGACCAGCCCGCGCAGCCACTGCACACCGAGCTGCCGGGCGATACCGCTGCGCACCCCCTCGGCGAGGACGAGGAACCGGCACGCCACGGTCCGCGTGGTCTGCCGTGCGCCGTGGCCGGCCCGGAAGGTCACGGACTCCACCGGGGTGCCGGACGCCGCGGCGTCCCCCAGCTGCACGCTGACGGCCTTCCACCCGGTGGCGCCACGGGCCCCGGCGGCCAGGGCCCGGTCGCGCAGGGCGGCGTCCAGCGTGGTGCGGGGGATCGCGGTGCCGCGGGTGGGGAAGGCACCGTGGTCAGGCCACGGGGCGTGGACCGAGCCACCGAACCCGTGGAGCGCCAGCCCGCCGAGGGTCGGCCGGCCGTCGAGCAGGTCGAGGGCGCCCGCCCGGGACAGGGCGTGGACCGCGCGGGGGGTGAGGCCGTCGCCGCAGGTCTTGTCACGGGGGAAATCCTGCATGTCGACCAGCAGCACATCGTGGCCGGCGAGGGCGGCGGCCCGGGCGGTGGCGGCCCCGGCGGGACCGGCGCCGACCACCAGAACCTCGCACCGGTCGGGCAGCGGGGCCGGCGACGGTGACTGTGACGGGGCGGGGGAGGAGTTGTTCATCGCCCGGCCATTGTCCCACGGGCTAGGTGGGCGCGGGAATGCTGGTCTAAGGTATCGGGCGTAGACGAGGAACTTGACGACGGACAGAGGCTACGGGACATACATGGCAAGCACTAACTCCGGGGAGCGCACAGGGCTGGATCTGGGAAGTGCCGAGTTCACCGGCATGATCCAGGACGGTATGGAGCGTGTCGAGGCCGAACTGCGGAGCTCACTGTCTGTCGGGGAGAGTTTCCTCACCGACAAGGTCAGCCACCTGGCGAAGGCCGGCGGCAAGCGGTTCCGCCCGATGTTCGCCCTCATCGCCTCCCAGTACGGCGACCGTGCCATGTCCGATGACGTCATCAGCGGCGCCGTCGTCGTCGAACTGACCCACCTCGCCACCCTCTACCACGACGATGTCATGGATGAGGCGGACCGCCGTCGCGGCGCCGAGAGTGCGAACGCCCGGTGGGACAATTCGGTCGCCATTCTCGCCGGCGACTACATCTTCGCCGTCGCCTCCCGCCTCATGGCCGACCTGGGGACCGACACGGTCCGCCACTTCGCCGACACCTTCGGTGAACTCGTCACCGGACAGATGCGGGAGACCATCGGCTGCGGGCCGGACGAGGACCCCGTCGAGTACTACATGAAGGTCATCCAGGAGAAGACCGGTGTGCTCATCGCCTCCGCCGGCTTCCTCGGCGCCCTGCACGGCGGGGCCACCGAGGCGCAGCGGGGTGCCCTGTTCCGGTTCGGACGCCACCTCGGCCAGGTCTTCCAGATCGTCGACGACATCATCGACATCTGGTCGGACCCGGAGGAGTCCGGCAAGACGCCCGGCACCGACCTGCGCGAGGGCGTGTTCACCCTGCCGGTGCTGCGCGCGATGCAGGAGGAGACCGAGGGCGGTGCACGCCTGCGTGAGGTCCTCACCGGGCCGGTCACGGAGGACGCCCTGGTCGACGAGGTTCTCGGTCTGGTGCGTGCCTCCGGCGGTCGGGACGCCGCGCTGCAGGACGTCGACCACTACCGCACCCTCGCCGAGGATGAGTTGGCGACGCTCCCCGCCGGGGAGGCGACCGAGGCGCTGCGTGGTCTCATGAACTACGCGCTCGCCCGGCTGGGGTAGCGGCCGGGCCGGGTTCTCCGACCCGCCGTCCCACACCGTCGACCGGGGCAGCCCCGGGGCAGTCGCACACCCCGCCCGCCGTCGGCTCGGGCAGCCCGGGGCAGTCGCCCACCCCGCCCGCCGTCGGCGAATTCCACGGCTGTGACCTGGCGATTTGTACTGTCAGGTGGGGTGCGTAGTAGAGTTTCGGTCGCGCCTGAGGCGCACGCCAGGTTGCCCGAGCGGCCAAAGGGAGCGGACTGTAAATCCGCCGGCATTGCCTTCAAAGGTTCGAATCCTTTACCTGGCACCATGAGGTGCGGAACACCCGGAGAGTGGAGACACTCGCCGGGTGTTTTCGTCTGTGCGGGGGCTGTCTCCCGGGGTTCGCCGCTTGTCCGCGCGTCCCCACACCCCGCGCCCCAACGTCCCACACCCCACACCCCGCGCCCCACACCCCGCGCCCCAACATCCCACGCCGGTTGTGCGGCACGTCCTCGGTGTCCCGAGCTGACCCGAATCGGACGATTCAGTCCCCCGGAAACGACGGAACCGGGTCAACTCGTGTCAACCCGGGGCACCACGGCTCCACTGCAGTGGCGGGATGCTGCGTCCGCAAGGTGGAGTCTGCAAAGCGGCGTCCGGAGAGGGGCGTCCGGAGGATGCGCCGACATTCCGCCATTCCGTTGCCACGGCCACGGCGAATTGTCGGCGCAGAGTCGGGGATACGGCCGCCACTGCCCGGGCGGGTCCCGGGTCCGGCACGTCGACGGTGCCGGCCCGCAGGGGAGTGTCCGTCAGTCCAGTAAATGTGCCATGACCTGCAGAGTTGTGAAATGCGCGGCGTCCTGGTTATGCTATCCGAGGCTTCGAGCGAACGGCACGGAGATACCGAGAGGTTTATCCGGCCTGATGTAACGAGCACGCCCCCTTAGCTCAGTCGGTAGAGCGTTTCCATGGTAAGGAAAAGGTCAACAGTTCGATTCTGTTAGGGGGCTCACGTCATTTTCTGGCGCAGTTCGGGGATACCGGCACCAGTCGTCGGAGTGACTCTGGCGGTGTAGCTCAGATGGTTAGAGCGCACGACTCATAATCGTGAGGTCCGGAGTTCGATCCTCCGCATCGCTACAGAAACAGACCCCGCGACCGGCTTCCGGTCGCGGGGTCTTCTGCTGTCCGGGGGTCGCGGGACGGGGTACGGTCCGCAACGGCGACGACGGGCCGCTGCGGTCCGTGGGCTGACGGCCCGCTCTGATCCGTGAAGTCGAGCAGGGATTCCGGGCCGGGACTGTCGTGGGGCCGTCCGTGCTCGAGTTCACGGATCAGCCTGCGCCCGCGGAGGGGACCGGTGTGATGCTCAGCGAGGAATCATGGTTCGGCACCGCCCGGCACCGCCGTCAGGACGCCCCGTCGCCCAGCCGCTGACCATACGGTTTTGCCGCCGGGGTCCGAGGCTGCTAGAGTTTCGCGTGCTGTCCACGGATGTGGGCGCACCCGCGGAGTACCGTCCGGAAACTGTTCCGGACACCAGGTGCAGCGCGAAGGGGCGTGGCTCAATTGGCAGAGCAGCGGTCTCCAAAACCGCAGGTTGCAGGTTCAAGTCCTGTCGCCCCTGCAACACCCTCCCGGTTGCGGGTACCGTGTCACACGGTCCCCGAACCCGGGGGAGAAGCGACCCGAGGAGCATTCGACACGTGAGTGAGCGCAAGAGCACCGAGAACGGCCGGCTGCAGCCGTCGGGTAAGCGTCAGCTGGGGGATGTTGACGGCACCACCACCAAGACCGCCAGGGTCTCCGCCGCCACCCGTGTGAACGGGCCGGACGGCAAGGAGCACCGTGGCGGCGTCCTCGCGTACCCGAAGTCCGTCGGCACCGAGGTGAAGAAGGTCATCTGGCCGACCGGTCGCGAGATGGTGACCTACACCGCCGTCACGCTGGTGTTCCTCATCATCGTCACCGCGCTGTGCGCCGGTGTGGATGTCCTGACCGGCAAGGGCGTGGAGTTCATCTTCGGCGTCTGACCGTGGTAGCATCCCGGGTATAACGTTTCCGCCTCCGCCTCACGGCGAGGCGGATTTTTAATGCGGGATCTGCCGGTCCCGCCCGCGACCCGGGAGAGGAACAACGATGAGTGACGAGAACACGACCGACGTCGCCGCGACCACGGCGGAGGGCCTGGCGGCCGCCGCGCAGGAGGATGTCCAGCAGACCGTCAGCGAGCTGCACGCCGCCGGATCGCTCGACGCGGACGCCGCCGAGGCGCAGAAGACGCCGGAGGAGATCGCGCTCGAGGCCTACAAGACCCGGCTGCGCGAGTTCATGCGGGCACTGAAGAAGCTGCCCGGCAAGTGGTACATCATCCAGTGCTACTCGGGTTACGAGAACAAGGTGAAGACCAACCTGGAGATGCGCGCCCAGACCCTCGGCGTGGACCAGCAGATCCACGAGGTGGTCGTCCCGATCGAGGAGGTCACCCAGCTCAAGGACGGCAAGCGCAAGATCGTCAAGCAGAAGCTGCTGCCGGGCTATGTCCTGGTGCGTGTCGAGCTCGACGACCCGTCCTGGTCGGTCATCCGCGATACGCCGGGCGTCACCTCGTTCGTCGGCAACGCCGGCGAGCCGACCCCGGTGAAGATCCGTGAGGTCGCGAAGTTCCTGCTGCCGCCGGAGAGCGCGTCCGCCCCGGAGAACCCGGAGGCCGCCGATTCGGCCGCGGGTGTCGATGTCAGCGACACCGGTGTCGCGATGGCGCCGTCGGCGTCCGCGAACCAGGTCGAGGTCGACTACGAGGTCGGCGAGTCCGTCACCGTCCTGTCGGGTCCGTTTGCCTCGGTCTCCGCGACGATCTCCGAGATCGATGCGGCGAACAGCAAGCTCAAGGCCCTGGTCTCGATCTTCGGTCGCGAGACCCCGGTCGAGCTCGAGTTTGACCAGGTCGAGAAGCTCAACTAGGATTTCTCCGGTGCTCTGCACGGTCCGACCCGGACTTTCGCAGGTCAGTGGCCCTACCGCGGAGCACATGAACATTTCCCCACCCGGTCGCCGGTCACTGATCCCGGCATCCGGTCAGGCCTGCCCCGTGCCAGCGGGGCAACCGGCCTGATATCACGTGAAGAGGTACACCCATGGCAAAGAAGAAGAAGGTCACCGGCCTCATCAAGCTCCAGATCGAGGCTGGCGCCGCGAACCCGGCCCCGCCGGTCGGCCCGGCGCTCGGTGCGCACGGCGTCAACATCATGGAGTTCTGCAAGGCCTACAACGCGGCGACCGAGTCCCAGCGCGGCAACGTCGTGCCGGTCGAGATCACCGTCTACGAGGACCGCAGCTTCGACTTCAAGCTGAAGACCCCGCCGGCCGCCAAGCTGCTGCTCAAGGCCGCCGGGATCCAGAAGGGCTCCGGCACCCCGCACACCGAGAAGGTCGGCGAGGTCACCTGGGCGCAGTGCAAGGAGATCGCCCAGACCAAGTTCGAGGACATCAACGCCCGCGACCTGGAGAACGGCGCCCGCATCATCGCCGGCACCGCCCGCTCCATGGGCATCACCGTCACCGGCGCCCCCGCCTGATCAGCCCGTCCTGATCTGCACCGCCCGGCCGGTGCTGACTGACCGGGGGGACGCCGGGACCCGCACCGGGTCCCGGGTTTCTACTGTGGCAGGGCCCGCTCCGGCCCGTCGACCACATTCCGTCACATTGAGATAGGAACACCAATGAGCACCAAGTCCAAGGCCTACCGCGCCGCGGCCGAGAAGATCGTCGCCGACCACCAGTACTCGCCCCTCGAGGCAGTCAAGCTGGCCAAGGAGACCTCCTCCAAGAACTTCGACGCGACCGTCGACGTCGTCCTGCGCCTGGGTGTCGACCCGCGCAAGGCTGACCAGCTGGTCCGCGGCACCGTCTCCCTGCCGAACGGCACCGGTAAGACCGTGCGCGTCATCGTCTTCGCCGAGGGCCCGAACGCCACCGCCGCCGAGGAGGCCGGGGCCGACGCCGTCGGTACCGCCGAGCTGATCGAGAAGATCCAGGGCGGCTGGACCGACTTCGACGCCGCGATCGCCACCCCGGACCAGATGGCCAAGGTCGGCCGCGTCGCCCGCGTCCTGGGCCCGCGCGGTCTCATGCCGAACCCGAAGACCGGCACCGTCACCACCGACGTGGCCAAGGCTGTGCAGGAGATCAAGGGCGGCAAGATCTCCTTCCGCGTCGACAAGGCTGCGAACCTGCACGCCATCATCGGCAAGGCCTCCTTCACCGACAAGCAGCTCGCCGAGAACTACGGCGCGCTCGTCGAGGAGCTCCTGCGCCTGAAGCCGTCCGCGTCCAAGGGCATCTACATCAAGAAGGCCACCGTCTCCACGACCACCGGCCCGGGCATCCAGGTCGACCCGTCCGTGGAGAAGAACTTCGCGGAGTAGTTCCCCGGTGAACTCACCGAGTTCATGCTGACCGACGGTCCCGACCGTCGGCATCACGCGACGTGGGGTCGGTCCGGCACTGTCCGGACCGACCCCACGTCGCGTTCTGCGTACAGCGGCCCGGGGCCGGTGTCAGGCACCCACCCGCCGCGGCGTCCGGACGCCGCCCCACAGTGGCAGGACGGTACCGCGGACATGCGGCGTCGCGGCACGGTAGTCGCCGGCGGCGCCGTGGTGCAGGGCCTCGAGGACGAGATCGACGGCGCGCGGGGAGTAGAGCAGGGCGAGGTGCTCGCTGAAGTCGTAGCGGTTGCCGTGCTCCTGGACCAGGATGTTGGCGACGGTGGCACCCTCCCCGGCGGTGAGCTCCTGGGTACGCCACGGGGTGACGATCTCGTCGTAGCGCGAGCAGATCATGGTGTAGTCCACCCCGGGGACGGTGTCCCCGTCGCGGTTGACGTGCGCCATGGCCTCGGAGCCGACCATCTGGTCCTCGGCGGCCCGGCCGAGCAGCGCGCGGGTCGGCCCGTACCAGCCCTTCTTCTTCATCCACCTGCCGAGCGTCCCGATACCGGAGGCCGTGGTGCCGTGGTTCGAGCCGGCGATGCCGATGAGACGGCGGACCCGGGGCGGTGTCCCGGTCGCCGGGTCGCCGGCGCCGCCCGAGTCGGTGAGGTAGAGGCGGGCCTGCGCCACACCCTGGGAGTGTCCGACCAGGTCCACCCGGTCCGCGCCGGTGGTGGCGAGGACCCGGTCGATGAAGGCGGCGACCTCGGGCTGGGCGTCGACGAGGGCGGCGTTGCCGTAGCAGGCGGGGCGGCGGCCGAGGAAGCAGGAGCGGTCCTGCCCGTAGTTGAAGGCGAACACCCGGTAGCCCGCGGCGGCGAGCGTGGGGGCGAGCAGTGACCAGGTGCAGTAGCTGTTCATCCAGGTGCCGTGGACGAGCACGACGGGAACGGAGCCGGGACCGCTGTCGGGCAGCGGGGTCTCCCAGTCGTTCACCCCGGCGGGCATGCGCCGGGGGTGGCGCTGCGACGACAGGAACGCGGTGAGGAAATGGTTGTGCTCGGGATGTTGTGCAGTCACGGAAATCACCGTAAACCACGGTCCCCGGTGCGGGGTCCGAAACCGCGATTTGGCTGCCGGCACCCCGGCGGGTTACAGTACCCACCGAAGTTTGATTGCTTTTCAAGTTTCACCGTAGACCGTCGGTCATCACCGCCGGGGAGAGATCCCCGGGGTGTCGAAGGACCACCACTGCTGTGGTGGCGACCCGCGCAGGGGAACAGGGTAAAGCTCACGAGCGCCACGGCGTCCTCCCGAGGGAGGGGCCGCAGAGCGCCCCGAGACGCCCCGTGCCTTGCCGCACGGGGCGTCCCGCATGTGGGGGATCTTCCGGGACCGGCTGTCGTACCACTGACAGACACCAGGAAGGAGGCGAGAGTATGGCAAACCCGAAGAACACCGCCGCTGTGGCGGAGCTCACCAGCCGTTTCGAGCAGGCCGGTACCGCGCTGCTCACCGAGTACCGCGGTCTGACCGTCGCCGAGACCACCGAGCTGCGTACCGCACTGGGTTCCGACGTGACCTACTCCGTCGCCAAGAACACCATGATCAAGCTGGCCGCCAAGCAGGCCGGCGTCGAGATCGCGGATGACCTGCTGACCGGACCGACCGCCGTCGCCTTCGTGCGCGGAGAGGCCGTGGACGCCGCCAAGGCGCTCAAGAAGTTCGCCGGCGATCACCAGAATCTCGTGATCAAGGGCGGCAACATGGACGGCACTGTGCTGTCCGCCGCCGAGGTTGAGGCAATTGCCGAGCTGGACAACCGCGAGACCACGCTGGCCAAGCTGGCGGGCGCCCTGCAGGGCTCCCTCACCAAGGCCGCTCAGCTGTTCAACGCACCGGCATCCCAGGTGGCGCGCCTCTTGGCTGCGCTGCAGGAGAAGAAGGACGCCGCGTAATCCGCGGGTCCCACAACACACACTTTCTACCGAAAGGACGCCACCATGGCTAAGTACACCAACGATGAGCTCATCGAGGCCTTCAAGGAGATGACTCTTCTCGAGCTCTCCGAGTTCGTGAAGCTGTTCGAGGACACCTTCGACGTCACCGCCGCCGCCCCGGCCGCCGTCGCCGTCGCCGCCGGCCCCGCCGCTGAGGCCGCCGAGGAGAAGGACGAGTTCGACGTCGTGCTCGACGACGCCGGCGCCAAGAAGATCGGCGTGATCAAGGTTGTCCGCGAGATCGTCTCCGGCCTGGGCCTCAAGGAGGCCAAGGACCTCGTCGAGTCCGCCCCGAAGGCGATCCTCGAGGGTGCGTCCAAGGACGACGCCGAGGCTGCCAAGGCCAAGCTCGAAGAGGCCGGCGCCAAGGTCACCCTCAAGTAGGACCGACCCCGCGACCGTCAGGTCGCCGGAGTGCCCGGAACCCTCGGATCCCTGCAGCATGCTGCGGGACCGGGGGTTTTCTGTGTGCGGGGGACCGTAGCAGCTACGATGTTCCCCATGCTCCCGAAGTCCCGTGTGTCCGCCGTGTTCGCCCTGGGGGTGGGGTGCATCCTGCTGGTGGCGGGTCTCCTGCTGCCACGGGTCGTGGACCCGGAACGCCCCCTGCCGATGTCGTTGTCGGGGACCCAGCTGACGGTCACCGATCCGGAGTCGACGCTCGGCGCCGCATATGAGCCGCCGGCTCCTGCACCCGCGCCTGCTCCCGGGGACGCCCCGGCGCCGGAGGGGGAGGACCACGGGGAACCGCCGGAGGGAGACGGTGACAAGCCCGCCGACGAGCACGGTGACGAGCCCGCCGACGAGCACGGCGATGAGCACCGGAACGACCCTCCGCCGCCGCCGGAGCCGGTGAAGGCACCGGTGACGAAGACCTGGGCGCTCACCCTCGGGGAGCCGGTCGACGACGACGGGGTCGCCGCCACGGTCGGGGTGACCTCGGTCCGCAACGACCGGGTGACGACCGGCGAGGGCGACAATGCCCCCACCGACGACCAGGGTGCCCTGCTGGACGCCGCGGTCTGGTCGATGCAGCTGGACCGCCACGATGCGGTGGCGACCGGTGACGTCAAGGTCAGCGACCGGCTCGGCAGCCCCGCCACCGGGGCGGAGGTGCCGGGGCAGTGGGTGGCCTTCCCGCGGAACGCCGGTGAACGGACCTACCCGTTCTTCGACAGTCTGCTGCGCCGGGACCTCCCCGCCGACTTCGACCGGACCGCCGAGATCGACGGTCACCGGGTGAACGTCTACCGGCAGAACTTCGAGGCCGAGCCGGTGCTGCAGGCCAACCCGTACTTCTACCGCCTGACCAGTCCGCTGCCGGACGGACGCCAGGCGACGCTGCAGCGCAGCGGCTCCCGGGAGATCACCGTGGAGCCCTCGAGCGGTCTCATCGTGGGCCTGCGGGAGGACCTGCACGACTACTACGCGGGTCCCGACGGGGCCGAGAGCGCACTGCTGCAGGACTTCCACGGCCAGACCCCGGACGACGAGGTCGCCGGGCTGCTGACGACGGCGGCGGACCAGGGGAAGGACCGGCCCTCCCGGACCTGGGGAGTTGCGCTGGCGGTCGCGGGTGCTATCGTGGCACTCGGTTCCGCGGTGATCGCGCTGAAGCCGGCGGCGTCCGGTGGCGGCCGGCCCGCGAAGGCGTCCCGGAGAACGGGGCGGGGCCGGAAGGCCCGTCACCGGGACTGAGTACCGGGCAGGACAGGGCCGGGGAGGTCCCCGTCGTCGCCGTTCACCGCGTCCGGGGGAGGAGTGTGCTCCGGGGTGGACATCGGGGGGCAAGTGATATACGATCGTCTTTTGCGCTGGATGACTATCTGGTGGCGCTGCGGCGAACACGACGACCTTGACAGGTGATGCTCGATGAAAACACCACTTGACAAGGTCTATTAACTGTTTCCTGGGCCCGGAGTCCGGGCCCTGGGCCGTCGCCACCCACCGGACACGTCATCCGTCACAGACCATCACAGACCGTACGCTCAAGCAACCGTGACTGTCCCGCCGGACAGACACGTGAGGTGCTGGAAGGACCCATCTTGGCAGTCTCCCGCCAGACCAGTTCCACGGCCGGAATCCCCGGTGCATCGCATCGTTATTCGTTCGCGAAGATCGATGCGCCGATGGATATTCCCGGTCTTCTCGACGTTCAGCGAGACTCTTTCGCCTGGCTCGTCGGCACGCCGGAGTGGCGTGCCCGCCAGCAGGCGGAGGCCGGGGAAGGTGTACGTATCACCTCCGGTCTCGAAGAGATCCTCGAGGAGCTGTCCCCTGTCGAGGACTACTCCGAGAACATGTCCCTGACCCTGTCCGAGCCGCGCTTCGACGACGTGAAGAACACGATCGACGAGTGCAAGGACAAGGACATCAACTACTCCGCGCCGCTCTACGTGACCGCGGAGTTCACCAACGCCCTGTCCGGCGAGATCAAGAGCCAGACCGTCTTCATCGGTGATTTCCCGATGATGACCGACAAGGGCACGTTCATCATCAACGGCACCGAGCGTGTCGTGGTGTCTCAGCTGGTCCGCTCCCCGGGCGTGTACTTCGAGGAGTCCATCGACGCCTCCACCGAGCGTCCGCTCCACGCCGTCAAGGTGATCCCGTCGCGCGGTGCGTGGCTGGAGTTCGACGTCGACAAGCGGGACACGGTCGGTGTCCGCATCGACCGCAAGCGGCGTCAGCCGGTCACCGTGCTGCTCAAGGCCCTCGGTCTGACCAGCGAGGAGATCACGGAGCGCTTCGGCTTCTCCGAGATCATGATGAGCACGCTGGAGAAGGACGGCGTCGCCAACACCGACGAGGCCCTCCTCGAGATCTACCGCAAGCAGCGGCCGGGCGAGTCGCCGACCCGCGACTCGGCGCAGGCACTGCTGGAGAACAGCTTCTTCAAGCCGAAGCGTTACGATCTGGCGAAGGTCGGCCGGTACAAGGTCAACCGCAAGCTCGGCCTCGACGAGGCCTCGACGACGATGACGCTGACCGAGCAGGACATGCTCACCACCATCGAGTACCTGGTGCGCCTCCACGCCAACGAGCGGACGATGACGTCCCCGGACGGCACCGAGATCCCGCTGGGCACCGACGACATCGACCACTTCGGCAACCGTCGCCTGCGTACGGTCGGCGAGCTGATCCAGAACCAGATCCGGGTCGGCCTGTCCCGTATGGAGCGTGTCGTGCGTGAGCGCATGACCACGCAGGACGCCGAGTCGATCACCCCGACCTCGCTGATCAACGTCCGCCCGGTCTCCGCGGCCATCCGCGAGTTCTTCGGCACCTCCCAGCTGTCCCAGTTCATGGACCAGAACAACTCGCTGTCGGGTCTGACCCACAAGCGTCGTCTGTCCGCCCTGGGCCCGGGTGGTCTGTCCCGTGAGCGCGCCGGCCTCGAGGTCCGCGACGTCCACGCCTCCCACTACGGCCGCATGTGCCCGATCGAGACTCCTGAGGGCCCGAACATCGGCCTGATCGGTAACCTCTCGACCTACGCACGGGTCAACCCGTTCGGTTTCATCGAGACCCCGTACCGCCGTGTCGAGGACTGCCGGCCCACCGACCAGGTGGACTACCTCACCGCGGACGAGGAGGACCGCCACATCATCGCCCAGGCGAAGACCGAGGTCGGCGAGGACGGTCTGTTCACCGACGACCAGATCGAGGTCCGGCTGGGTGGCGGCGACGTCGAGATGGTCCCGGCCGCCCAGGTCGACTACATGGACGTGTCCCCCCGGCAGATGGTCTCCGTGGGTACCGCCATGATCCCGTTCCTCGAGCACGACGACGCGAACCGTGCCCTCATGGGTGCGAACATGCAGAAGCAGGCTGTGCCGCTGCTGCGCGCCGAGGCCCCGTACGTCGGCACCGGTATGGAGCTGCGCTCCGCCTACGACGCCGGCGACGTCATCATCACCCCGAAGGCCGGTGTGATCGAGTCCGTGTCCGCGGACTACATCACGGTCATGGACGACGACGGTGTCCGTGACACCTACGTCCTGCGCAAGTTCGAGCGCACGAACCAGGGCACCTGCTACAACCAGACCCCGCTGGTCGACCAGGGACAGCGTGTCGAGGCCGGCCAGGCCATCGCCGACGGTCCCGGTACCCACAACGGCGAGATGTCGCTCGGCCGCAACCTGCTGGTCGCCTTCATGCCGTGGGAGGGCCACAACTACGAGGACGCGATCATCCTCAACCAGCGCGTCGTCGAGGAGGACCTCCTCACCTCGATCCACATCGAGGAGCACGAGATCGACGCGCGCGACACCAAGCTCGGCCCGGAGGAGATCACCCGGGACATCCCGAACGTCGGTGACGACGTGCTCGCCGACCTGGACGACCGCGGCATCATCCGCATCGGCGCCGACGTCCGCGACGGCGACGTCCTGGTCGGCAAGGTCACCCCGAAGGGCGAGACCGAGCTGACCCCGGAGGAGCGACTGCTGCGCGCCATCTTCGGCGAGAAGGCCCGCGAGGTCCGCGACACCTCCATGAAGGTGCCCCACGGTGAGACCGGCAAGGTCATCGGCGTCCGCGTGTTCTCCCGCGAGGACGATGACGACCTGGCGCCCGGCGTCAACCAGATGGTCCGCGTCTACGTCGCCCAGAAGCGCAAGATCCAGGACGGCGACAAGATGGCCGGCCGCCACGGCAACAAGGGTGTCGTGGGCAAGATCCTGCCGCAGGAGGACATGCCCTTCCTGCCGGACGGCACCCCGGTCGACTTCATCCTGAACACCCACGGCGTCCCGCGCCGTATGAACATCGGTCAGGTCCTCGAGACCCACCTCGGCTGGCTCGCCAAGTACGGCTGGCACGTCGACACGGACTCCGACGACCCGAAGGTCAAGGCCATGCTGGAGACCCTGCCGGAGGACCTCTACGACGTCCCCGCCGAGTCCCTGGTCGCCACCCCGGTGTTCGACGGTGCCGAGAACGAGGAGATCTCGGGTCTCATCCAGTCGGTCAACGCGAACGCCGACGGTGAGCAGATGATCGACGAGCACGGCAAGGCGGTGCTCATCGACGGTCGTTCCGGCGAGCCCTTCCCGTACCCGGTCTCGGTCGGCTACAAGTACATGCTGAAGCTGCACCACCTCGTCGACGAGAAGATCCACGCCCGGTCCACCGGTCCGTACTCCATGATCACCCAGCAGCCGCTCGGTGGTAAGGCACAGTTCGGTGGCCAGCGCTTCGGTGAGATGGAGGTGTGGGCCATGCAGGCCTACGGCGCCGCCTACACCCTGCAGGAGCTGCTCACCATCAAGTCGGACGACGTGGTCGGCCGTGTGAAGGTGTACGAGGCCATCGTGAAGGGCGAGAACATCCCGGACCCGGGCATCCCCGAGTCCTTCAAGGTTCTCCTCAAGGAGCTGCAGTCGCTCTGCCTCAACGTCGAGGTCCTCGCCGCCGACGGCACGCCGATGGAACTGAGCTCGACGGACGACGACGAGCTCGACCACGCCAACGCCGCCCTGGGCATCAACCTGTCCCGCGACGAGCGTCCGGACGCAGACAGCGACGTGGTCTAGGCACGGTAGAACCACCCAGACACTGACGACACTGACCCAATTTCACCGCACTACCACCCTCCGCACTGGCGGAGGGGAAAGGGAGTCCACGTGCTGGACGTCAACTTCTTTGACGAGCTCCGCATCGGTCTCGCCACCGCCGACGACATCCGTCGGTGGTCCCACGGCGAGGTCAAGAAGCCTGAGACCATCAACTACCGCACCCTGAAGCCCGAGAAGGACGGCCTGTTCTGCGAGCGCATCTTCGGCCCGACCCGGGACTGGGAGTGTGCCTGCGGCAAGTACAAGCGGGTCCGCTACAAGGGCATCATCTGTGAGCGCTGCGGCGTCGAGGTGACCAAGTCGAAGGTCCGCCGTGAGCGGATGGGCCACATCGAGCTGGCCGCCCCGGTCACCCACATCTGGTACTTCAAGGGCGTCCCGTCGCGCCTCGGCTACCTGCTGGATCTGGCGCCGAAGGATCTCGAGAAGATCATCTACTTCGCCGCGAACATCATCACCTCGGTGGATGAGGAGGGTCGTCACAACGACCAGTCCACCCTCGAGGCCGAGATGCTGCTGGAGAAGAAGGAGGTGGAGAACGACCGCGACGCGGAGCTGCAGGAGCGCTCCGAGAAGCTCGAGGGCGATCTCGCCGAGCTCGAGGCCGCCGGCGCCAAGGCCGACGCCAAGCGCAAGGTGCAGACCTCCGCGGAGCGCGAGATGCGCCACATCCGCGAGCGCGCCGAGCGCGAGGTCGAGCGCCTCGACGAGATCTGGAACACCTTCGTCAAGCTCGCCCCGAAGCAGATGATCGCCGACGAGGGCATCTACAACGAGCTCGTCGACCGCTACGAGGACTACTTCACCGGCGGCATGGGCGCGGAGGCCATCCAGACGCTCATCCGCTCCTTCGACCTCGAGGCCGAGGCCGAGTCCCTGCGCGAGACCATCCGCGACGGCAAGGGCCAGAAGAAGCTGCGCGCCCTCAAGCGCCTGAAGGTCGTCGCCGCGTTCCTCCGCTCGGGCAACGACCCGGCCGGCATGGTGCTGGACGCCGTCCCGGTGATCCCGCCGGAGCTGCGTCCGATGGTGCAGCTCGACGGTGGCCGTTTCGCGACCTCCGACCTCAACGACCTCTACCGTCGTGTGATCAACCGCAACAACCGCCTCAAGCGCATGCTCGACCTCGGCGCCCCCGAGATCATCGTGAACAACGAGAAGCGCATGCTGCAGGAGTCGGTGGACGCGCTGTTCGACAACGGTCGCCGTGGCCGTCCGGTCACCGGTCCGGGCAACCGCCCGCTGAAGTCCCTGTCCGACCTGCTCAAGGGCAAGCAGGGCCGCTTCCGCCAGAACCTGCTCGGTAAGCGCGTGGACTACTCCGGTCGTTCCGTGATCATCGTCGGCCCGCAGCTGAAGCTGCACCAGTGCGGTCTGCCGAAGCAGATGGCGCTCGAGCTGTTCAAGCCGTTCGTCATGAAGCGTCTGGTCGACAAGCAGTACGCCCAGAACATCAAGTCCGCCAAGCGGATGGTGGAGCGCCAGCGCCCCGAGGTGTGGGACGTGCTCGAGGACGCGATCTCCGAGCACCCCGTGATGCTGAACCGTGCACCTACCCTGCACCGCCTCGGCATCCAGGCCTTCGAGCCGATCCTCGTCGAGGGCAAGGCCATCCAGCTGCACCCGCTGGCGTGTGAGGCCTTCAACGCCGACTTCGACGGTGACCAGATGGCCGTCCACCTGCCGCTGTCGGACGAGGCGCAGGCCGAGGCCCGCATCCTCATGCTCGCCTCGAACAACATCCTGTCCCCGGCCTCCGGTAAGCCGCTGGCCATGCCGCGTCTGGACATGGTGACCGGTCTGTACTTCCTGACCATGCCGAAGGGCCCCGACGAGATCGGTGGTCAGGGCCGCTACACCCCGGCCGACGAGAACGGTCCGGAGAAGGGCGTGTACTCGTCGCTGGCCGAGGCCATCATGGCCCGCGACCGCGGCGTCCTGGGTCTGCAGGCCCCGATCAAGGTGCGGATCAACCACCTGCGGCCGACCGCCGAGATCGAGGCCGAGCAGTTCCCCGACGGCTGGCAGAAGGGCCAGACCTGGCTGGCGCACACCACGCTGGGCCGCGTGCTCTTCAACGAGCTGCTGCCGTGGAACTACCACTTCGTCGACGGCGTGATGGCGAAGAAGCCGCAGGCCAAGATCATCAACGACCTGGCCGCGAACTACCCGATGATCACCGTCGCGCAGACGGTGGACAAGCTGAAGGAAGCCGGCTTCTACTGGGCGACCCGCTCGGGCGTGACGATCACGATGGACGACGTCCTCGTTCTCCCGAACAAGAAGGAGATCCTGGACCGGTACGAGCAGCGTGCCCGCGTCATCGAGAAGAAGATGGCCCGCGGCAAGATCAACGCCACGGAGCGCTACAACTCCCTGGTGGACCTGTGGAAGGAAGCCACCGACTTCGTCGGTGAGTCCGTCGAGAAGCTGTACCCGGACGACAACCCGATCCCGATGATCGTGAAATCGGGCGCGGCCGGCAACATGCGTCAGATCTGGACGCTGGCCGGTATGAAGGGCATGGTCACGAACTCGCGTGGTGACTACATCACCCGCCCGATCAAGACCTCCTTCCGTGAGGGCCTGTCCGTGCTGGAGTACTTCAACAACTCCCACGGTTCCCGTAAGGGTCTGGCCGACACGGCCCTGCGTACCGCCGACTCGGGTTACCTGACCCGTCGTCTGGTCGACGTCGCCCAGGACGTCATCGTCCGCGAGGACGACTGCGGTACCCGCGCCGGTGTCGTCATGCCGCTGTCCGAGCCCGTCCTCGACGCGGCCGGCGCGCCGACCGGCAAGTTCCGCCGTGCGGAGTTCGTCGAGACCGCCGTCCAGGGCCGCTTCCTGGCCGCGGACGCCGTGGACCCGGAGGGCAACGTGCTCATCGAGGCCGGTATCGACCTCGGTGACCCGGAGATCGACCGTCTCGTCGCCGCCGGCGTCCCGGAGGTGAAGGTCCGCTCCGTGATGACCTGCACCACCGCCACCGGCGTGTGCGCCACCTGCTACGGCCGTTCCATGGCCACCGGCAAGAAGGTGGACATCGGCGAGGCCGTCGGCATCGTCGCCGCCCAGTCGATCGGTGAGCCCGGTACCCAGCTGACCATGCGTACGTTCCACCAGGGTGGTGTCGGTGGCGACATCACCGGTGGTCTGCCGCGTGTCCAGGAGCTGTTCGAGGCCCGCGTCCCGAAGGCGAAGGCCCCGATCGCCTCCGTCGAGGGCAAGATCCGTATCGAGGACGATGACGCGTTCTACACGCTGTACATCATCCCCGACGACGGCTCCGACGAGGTCGTGTACGAGAAGCTGTCGAAGCGGCAGGGTCTCGCACTGGTCACCACCGACGGCTTCGAGCGTCAGCTGCGCGACGGCGATCACGTCTCGACCGGCCAGCAGCTGCTCAAGGGCGCTGCGGACCCGCACGAGGTGCTCCGCGTCCTGGGTCGTCGTGGCGTCCAGATCCACCTCATCAACGAGGTGCAGAAGGTCTACCGCGACCAGGGTGTGGCCATCCACGACAAGCACATCGAGATCATCGTGCGCCAGATGCTGCGCCGCGTGACCGTCATCGACTCCGGGTCGACCGAGTACCTGCCGGGTTCCCTCGTCGACCACGCCGATGCGGTAGCCGCCTCCAAGGAGGCCGTGCGCAACGGTGGTCGTCCGGTGGAGGTGCGTGCCGAGATCATGGGTATCACCAAGGCCTCGCTGGCCACGGATTCCTGGCTGTCGGCCGCCTCCTTCCAGGAGACGACCCGTGTGCTGACGGACGCCGCGATCAACAAGCGCTCCGACAAGCTCATCGGCCTCAAGGAGAACGTGATCATCGGTAAGCTGATCCCGGCCGGCACCGGTATCTCGCGGTACCGCAACATCTCGGTGGAGCCCACCGAGGAGGCCCGCGCCGCCGCCTACCAGCTGCCCAGCAGCTTCGGTGACGGCTTCTACGGGGACGACTCGTACGGCGAGTTCACCGGCGCGGCCGTGCCGCTCGACGACATGGACCTGTAAGGTCCACTGCCCCGCACGCCCGGCGTGCGCAGGGACCGGCCCGGATGTGTGAACGTCCGGCCCGGTTTCCCGCGCACGCCGGGCGTCGTCGTGTCTGCGACGGTCCGGTACGGCGCAGACACGAACAGTGTTCAGGTTCCGACGTTCCGGGACCACCTCGCAGGACGGCTCACCGTTTTCTCGGACCCGGGCAACCACGCCGGCATCATCGACGGCATCGGCCCGGCTCCGGGAACTCGGTGACCGTGCCGGTGCGCTGCTCGTCATCGACGACGCCTACGGTATCGGCACCGTCGGTGCGGACGGGCGGGGCTGTGCGACGGTGCCGCGCGGTGCCGCGATCCTGCGGGTGACGGTCATGGCGGGGCACACGTCCGCGCAGATCGCCGCGCTCGTCAGGGCCCTGGAACGGCACGTCAAGGATTTGGTTCCGGGCGGCGTGTCGGGTAGTGTCCGGTAACAGTCCCCGTATCAGGACGCATCCGGTGGTCGAGAGACCATGCGACCCCTGGGTCGCCAACGAAAGTGCGCAGGATGAACTTTACCCCGTAAGCCAGCGAGAGCGGCTGACGGGTTTACGCACGTTCAAAGCAGATTCGCCCGAACGCAGGGAGAGGTCAGCCGCCCGGTGGTCGCCGGTGCCGGGTGGCGAGCAGTACCCATCGCAACGAACAGAAAGTCGGTTTATGCCTACTATCCAGCAGCTGGTCCGCCAGGGCCGCCACGACAAGACCCGCAAGGTCTCCGCGGCCGCCCTGAAGGGCTCCCCGCAGCGTCGTGGCGTGTGCACCCGCGTGTACACCACGACCCCGAAGAAGCCGAACTCCGCCCTGCGTAAGGTCGCGCGTGTGCGTCTGACCTCCGGCATCGAGGTCTCGGCCTACATCCCCGGTGAGGGTCACAACCTCCAGGAGCACTCCATGGTCCTCGTCCGCGGTGGCGGCGTGAAGGACCTCCCGGGTGTCCGGTACAAGATCATCCGCGGCGCCCTCGATACCCAGGGTGTCAAGGATCGTAAGCAGGCCCGTTCCCGCTACGGCGTGAAGAAGGAGAAGTAAACAATGCCGCGTAAAGGTCCCGCACCCGCACGTCCCGTCGTCAAGGATCCGGTCTACGACGACGTCATCGTCTCCCAGCTCGTGAACAAGGTTCTGCTGGACGGCAAGAAGTCCACCGCCGAGCGCATCGTCTACGGCGCCCTGGAGATCTGCCGCGAGAAGACCGGCACCGACCCGGTCCTCACCCTGAAGAAGGGTCTCGACAACGTCAAGCCGGCCCTCGAGGTCCGCTCCCGCCGCGTCGGTGGCGCCACCTACCAGGTGCCGATCGAGGTCCGCCCGGGCCGTGCCACGACCCTGGCCCTGCGTTGGCTCGTCACCTTCACCCGCCAGCGTCGTGAGAACACCATGACCGAGCGGCTCGCCAACGAGATCCTGGATGCCTCCAACGGTCTCGGTGCCTCCGTGAAGCGCCGTGAGGACACCCACAAGATGGCCGAGGCCAACCGCGCCTTCGCCCACTACCGCTGGTAACACACCGACCTTAAGGAATCACAGTGGCACAAGAAGTCCAGAAGGACCTCCACAAGGTCCGCAACATCGGCATCATGGCGCACATCGATGCCGGTAAGACCACGACGACCGAGCGTTTCCTCTACTACACCGGTATCAACCGGAAGGTCGGCGAAACCCACGACGGCGCCTCCACCACCGACTGGATGGAGCAGGAGAAGGAGCGTGGTATCACCATCACCTCCGCCGCCGTCACCTGTTTCTGGCACGAAAACCAGATCAACATCATCGACACCCCCGGCCACGTCGACTTCACCGTCGAGGTCGAGCGCTCCCTGCGTGTCCTCGACGGCGCTGTCGCCGTCTTCGACGGCAAGGAGGGCGTCGAGCCCCAGTCCGAGCAGGTCTGGCGCCAGGCCGACAAGTACGACGTCCCGCGCATCTGCTTCGTCAACAAGATGGACAAGCTGGGCGCCGACTTCTACTTCACGGTCCAGACGATCATCGACCGTCTCGGTGCGAAGCCGCTCGTCATGCAGCTCCCGATCGGTGCCGAGGATGACTTCGACGGTGTCGTCGACCTCGTCAACATGAACGCCATCACCTGGCGCGGCAAGGTCGAGGTCGGCGCCGAGCCGACCATCGAGGAGATCCCCGCGGACCTGGCCGACAAGGCCGCCGAGTACCGCGAGAAGCTGCTCGAGACCGTCGCCGAGTCCGACGAGGCCCTCATGGAGAAGTACTTCTCCGGTGAGGAACTCTCCGTCGACGAGATCAACGCCGCGATCCGCAAGATGACGGTCGCCTCCGAGATCTACCCGGTCTTCTGTGGTACCGCCTACCACAACAAGGGCATCCAGCCGCTGATCGACGCGGTCGTCGCCTACCTGCCGAGCCCGCTCGACGTCGAGGCCATCGAGGGCCACAAGCCCGGCCACGAGGACGTCGAACTGTCCCGCAAGCCCAGCGACAAGGAGCCGTTCTCGGCCCTGGCGTTCAAGATCGCCGCGCACCCGTTCTTCGGCAAGCTCACCTTCGTCCGTGTCTACTCCGGCACGGCGGAGCCCGGTGACCAGGTCCTCAACGCCGTCACCGGCAAGAAGGAGCGCATCGGCAAGCTCTTCCAGATGCACGCCAACAAGGAGAACCCGGTCGAGAAGGCGCACGCCGGCAACATCTACGCCTTCATCGGTCTCAAGGAGACCACCACGGGTGACACGCTCTGTGACATCCAGGACCCGATCCTGCTGGAGTCCATGGACTTCCCGGAGCCGGTCATCAAGGTGTCCATCGAGCCGAAGTCGAAGGCCGACCAGGAGAAGCTGGGTGTCGCCATCCAGCGCCTGACCGAAGAGGACCCGACCTTCACGGTGAACCTCGACGAGGAGACCGGCCAGACCATCATCGGTGGTATGGGTGAGCTGCACCTCGACGTGTTCGTCGACCGTATGAAGCGCGAGTTCAAGGTCGAGGCCAACGTCGGTAACCCGCAGGTCGCGTACCGCGAGACGATCCGCAAGCCCGTCGAGAAGGTCGAGTTCACCCACAAGAAGCAGACGGGTGGCTCCGGCCAGTTCGCGAAGGTCATCATCGGCATCGAGCCCTACGCGCCGGACCCGGCCGAGCTCGAGGAGGGCGAGGACCCGAGCTACAAGTTCGTCAACGCCGTCACCGGTGGCCGCATCCCCCGCGAGTACATTCCCTCGGTGGACGCCGGTATCCAGGACGCCATGCAGTACGGCTACCTCGCCGGCTACCCGCTGGTGAACATCAAGGCCACCCTGATCGACGGTGCCTACCACGAGGTCGACTCCTCCGAGATGGCGTTCAAGATCGCCGGCTCGCAGGCCCTCAAGGAGGCCGTCGGCAAGGCCAAGCCGGTCCTGCTCGAGCCGCTGATGGCCGTCGAGGTCACCACGCCCGAGGAGTTCATGGGCGAGGTCATCGGCGACATCAACTCCCGCCGCGGTCAGATCTCCTCCATGGAGGACCGTTCGGGCGCCAAGGTCGTCAAGGGCAAGGTCCCGCTGTCGGAGATGTTCGGTTACGTCGGTGACCTGCGGTCGAAGACCCAGGGTCGCGCGAACTACACCATGATCTTCGACTCCTACGGCGAGGTTCCCTCGAGCGTCGCCCAGGAGATCATCGCGGAGCGCAACGGCACCGCCTAGCGTCCCCGCACCCGACTTCGCGGGGCGCCTCCGGCGCCCCGCGGGGTAGGGGCCAGTTCTCGGTATCGTGACAGCATGCCCCGGTTTTTCACCGGCAGGCAAAGTGCGTTAGGATGCTGGGTGCTGGCCGTTACCCAGCAGCAGCGTGTCCAGAGTGACCGACCTCGGTCGACCTGGCAGGTTCGGGTACCACCGGCCGACACACACGCTGACCGATGCTGTAATCGGCGCAAGAAAGACCCGGAACCGGCCGCCGCATCCGGCGGCGAACCCGGTCCCGGGGGTTAAATAACGTGGTCGCGAGAGTCGTGGCCACCGAGAAGTCCAGGAGGACACACAGTGGCGAAGGCTAAGTTCGAGCGCACGAAGCCCCACGTTAACATCGGCACCCTCGGTCACGTCGACCACGGCAAGACCACGACGACCGCCGCCATCACCAAGGTTCTGGCTGACACCTACCCGGAGCTCAACAAGGCCTTCGCCTTCGACGCCATCGACAAGGCGCCGGAGGAGCGGGAGCGCGGCATCACGATCAACATCTCCCACGTGGAGTACCAGACCGAGAAGCGCCACTACGCCCACGTGGACGCCCCGGGTCACGCCGACTACATCAAGAACATGATCACCGGTGCCGCCCAGATGGACGGTGCGATCCTCGTCGTGGCCGCCACCGACGGCCCGATGCCGCAGACCCGTGAGCACGTCCTCCTGGCCCGCCAGGTCGGCGTCCCCTACATCCTCTGCGCCCTGAACAAGTGCGACATGGTCGAGGACGAGGAGCTCATCGAGCTCGTCGAGATGGAGGTCCGCGAGCTCCTCGCCGAGCAGGACTACGATGAGGACGCCCCGATCGTCCGCATCTCCGCTCTGAAGGCCCTCGAGGGCGACCCGAAGTGGGTCCAGTCGATCCTGGACCTCATGAAGGCCTGCGACGAGTCCATCCCGGACCCGGTGCGCGAGACCGACAAGCCGTTCCTCATGCCGATCGAGGACATCTTCACCATCACCGGCCGCGGCACCGTCGTGACCGGTCGTGTGGAGCGCGGCTCCCTCGCCGTCAACGACGAGGTCGAGATCATCGGTATCCGCGAGAAGTCCACCAAGACCACCGTCACCTCCATCGAGATGTTCAACAAGCTGCTGGACTCCGCTGAGGCCGGCGACAACGCCGCTCTGCTGCTGCGTGGTCTGAAGCGCGAGGACGTCGAGCGCGGCCAGGTCGTCGCCAAGCCCGGCGCCTACACGCCTCACTCCGAGTTCGAGGGTTCCGTCTACGTCCTGTCCAAGGACGAGGGCGGCCGTCACACCCCGTTCTTCAACAACTACCGTCCGCAGTTCTACTTCCGCACCACCGACGTCACCGGCGTCGTCACGCTGCCGGAGGGCACCGAGATGGTCATGCCGGGCGACAACGTCGACATGCACGTCGAGCTGATCCAGCCCGTCGCCATGGACGAGGGCCTGCGCTTCGCTATCCGCGAGGGTGGCCGCACTGTCGGCGCCGGCCGGGTCACCAAGATCATCAAGTAATGATGTGACCCCGGTCGCCGTCCTACGGCACCGACCGCACCGCCTCTTCCCCGGGTCCGTCCCGGGGGAGGGGCGGTGTTTTCGTCGTATGCGGCGGGGCGGCGGCGAGGCAGGCACGTCCCCGGTGCCGTCGTCCGGGCCAGCCGGACTATGCGCCGACATTCCGGCCGGACGCCGGCAGGGGGACGCCGGATTGTCGGCGCAAAGTCGACTGCGGCGACGTGGCAGGGGAGGAACCAGCGCGGTCGCCGTCGCGGCAGCACCACCCGGGCCTCCGTGCGCCAGTCAGCCCCGGACACTCGACGACGGTGGCGGACCGGAGTCCGCCGCCGTCGGGGGCGGGGGAGAGGGGGAGAGAAGGAGAAGCGAGGGCGAGAGGGGAGCGGGTCAGCGCCCGCGCTGGACCTGCTCGACCTGGAGGATGAACCGGGGGCGGACCGGCGAGCCGGGCAGGGACTCGGCGATGTCCTGGGCGGCCCGGTTACAGGCCGCATGGATCCGACGGATATCGGATTCTGCGGGGATACGCACCCGGATCTCGATGACCTGGGTGCTGCGGTCCTCCACCGCCCGGTAGCTGGTGGACCGGACATCGGGCACGGTTTCGATGGTCTGGGCGACGGCCGAGGCGACATCGGCCGGATGGACCGTGATGACGCCCGTGGTGCCGGAGGTCGGGGAGACGATCCGGTGCAGCCGCTTCCGCTCGATGTTCACCGCCAGCAGGACGATGCCGATGAGGAAGAGCACCACCGCCGTCCCGGTGAGGATCGTCCGGTAGTTGTCCCGGTCGGGGAGGCCCCGCCAGAAGGACCGGTCGGCGTAGTCACCGACGGTGTGCGCGGCGGGCAGGTCCAGTGCCAGGCAGATCCCCCAGGTCGCCAGGGCGGCGAAGATGAGGAACAGCAGGAAGGTGATGATGCGGTCGAAGGCCGCTTTGCCTCGGTTCATGACCGGCCTCCTGTCGAGGCGGGATCACCGTGGGTCAGTTTGACGGCGACGTCCGGGGACTCGTCGACCAGTTCGGCTATGGACCGGGCGGCCGCGGTGACCCGGTCGATGAGCTGGGCGTGCTCGTCGGCGGCAGCCGCGGTGACGACCGTGACGGTGATCCGCTTGCGGGTGGTGACGGTCGTTGCGCGCAGGACGCCGGGCACCCGCTCGACCGTCGCTGTGGTGAGGCGCGCGAGGTCGACCGGGCGGGCGAAGACCTGTGGGGCGTCGTCTCCGGCACCGGTGAGGGCCATGTGCGTTTTCGCCCGGGGCCGGACGGTGACGATGAGGAAGATGAGTGCGACGACCGCGCAGCCGATCGCGGCGGGCAGCATCCAGTCGCGGTAGCTCAGATCGGCGAGCCAGTTCAGGGCGGGCGTGAGCCAGCGTCCACTGTCGACGGTCCCGTTGTCAACGAGAATCTCCCGGACGACCACGGCGCCGGCGGCGAGGAAGCCGAGGGCGAGCAGCAGCGTCCACCAGCGGGCCAGCGGGGACCGGGCGGGTTCCGGGGCGGTGACGGTGCTGCCGTCACCGGCGTTGACGGCGACGTCGGAGGTCACGGAGAGATCGGCGGCGAAGCGGCCGGAGGACGGGGGACGTACCGGGGTGCTCACGAGTCCTGCTCCTTCCTGACGGTGACGGGGATCCGCGGGTGTCGACGGACCGTGACGGGACGCAGTCCGCGCCGCCGGACCTGCGGGAAGACCGTCAACGGCAGGCCGCGCGGAGTGGGGATGTTCTCGACCGGGAGGCCACGGGGCGTCGGGATGTTACGCAGCGGCGGCGGCGGGGGAGTGGGCACCGGGGTGAGGGTCGGCGCCACCGGGGGCGGCGGTGCCGTCACCGGGGTGCGCCACACCTCGACCGGGGCCAGCGGCACCGGCGGGGGCGCGACCGGCCGGGCGACGTGCGGGTGACCGACGACCTGTATTCCCTCGATCACCGGCGGCGGCGGAGGGCCGATGTGGACGACCTTCGGTGCGACGGGCGGCTGGACGTGCACGACAGGCGGGGTGACCGGCGGTGCGACATGGGCGACGGGCGCCGGGACCGGCGGGTGGACGTGGCGCACCGGCGGCGGTGGCGGTGCACTGACGGAGACCGGGGCGGGCCGTCGGACCGCCCGGGGGTGGACGACGTCGGGGTGCGGCGGGACGCCCGGGTGGCGGAGCCGGTCGGCGATGCGGCCGGCAGGTGCGGTCACGGGAGACACGGCCAGGGGGGTGGCGGTGACCGGTGTGAGCAGCGGGGTGCGCGGTGCCTCGCGCAGGTCCTGGATCGTCACCCGTCCGGACGCCGGGTCGTCGGTGGGGACGACGGCGGCGACCTCGACGTTGACGGCGAGGACCGGCACTCCGGTGGAGTGCTCGATCCACTCGGCCACCGTCTCGCGCGCCACCTGGGCGACAGCGACGACAGGTCCGGGCCAGGCCACCGCGAGCTGGGCGTCCACCGTGGCGGAGCGGCCCTGACTGTCCATCCGGACGGCGATCCTCGGCAGCCGTCGACCCGTGAGTTTCCCGATTCCGCTGGAGTGCACGATGACGCCCGGTACCGACAGTGCGGCACGGACGCCGGTCTTCTCGAGCACGCGTGTCTCGATCCGGACGTGCTTCCGCTGGTTCTCGTAGGCCGCGGCGCGCGGCAGCTCGGCCGCGACGTCGGTGCCGTCGGTGCCGCCGGTGGTGCCCGCGGCGTCCGGTACAGGGGTCCCGTTCATCGTCGCCGTCAGCCCCGTCCGCGCTTACCGGACCGGACCACCGACCGCAGGTCGATGAGGCCCTCGACGTGTGCGCCGACCACGCCGCCGACGCCGCAGAGGACGAGGACGACGAGGAAGCCGGTCAGTCCCTGCCAGAGGGCCCCGACAGCGAGCAGGAAGCCGGCGAGCACCCCGAGGATTGTCGCGTACTTCATGGTGTCCCTCATTTCCTGGTGGTGTCTGTGTACCGGCGGGCGCCGGGGAAGTGCTTGGGGAGATGCTCCCGGACGCTGCGGGTGGCGGAACCGACGACCTTCTCCGCCATCCGGCGGGCCCGGCGCAGCGTCGGCTGGAACGTCTCGGTGCGACGGATGAACTCCTCGGCGTAGTGCTCGGCGAGGTCGGTGGCCTGTCGGGCGACATCGTCGGGGACGAACCCGGGCAGCTTCACGTCGTCGAAACCGGCACGGATGCCCTCCCGGGTCCGCGAGCGCCGGGACCACCGGGCGTCGAGGTCCGCGAGTGCGGCGATGAGCTGTTCGTCCGAACCTCCCCGGTCGGGATGGTTCTCCCGGATGATCTGCCGGCGGAGCCGGACGTACTCCGGGTCGGAGCGGAAGTCGGTCATGATCGGTTACCTGTCCCTGTCACCGGGTTACTGGACGCGCGGGGCCTTCGCCGGCTCCGCGTCCTCCTCCGCCTCGTCGTCCTCCGGCAGGTGCACGTCGTGGACGGTCACGTTGACCTCGGTGACCTCCAGCCCGGTCATCTCCTCGACGGAGATGATGATGTTGCGGCGGATGGCCTCGGCGAGCTCGTGGATGGCGACGCCGTACTCGGCGACGATCGAGATGTCGACGGCGGCCTGCCGGTCGCCGACCTCGACGGAGATGCCCTGCTGGACGTTGACCCGGCCACCCGGGATCCGCTCCCGCAGCGCGCCGATCGCGCGGGCGGTGGAACCGCCGAGCCCGTGGACGCCGGTGACCTCACGGGCCGCCATGCCCGCGATCTTGGAGACGACGACATCGGCGACGGAGGTCCGGCCGTGGTCGGTGAAGAGTTCGGAGTCGGTCGTGGAACCGGTCGCAGCGCCGGTGGCGGACTCAGGGACCGCCGGGGTGCCGGTGGAGGCCCGGACGGTGTCCCGGTTCCCGGCGTCGGTGCCGGCGTCGCTGCCGGAGCCGGAGTTCTGGCTGTCGCTCATGTCTGTGTCTCCTTACTGGGACGGGCAGGTGGTGGGCCCCATGGTAGACGAACAGCCGGACGCGAACGGCGCGGCTGACGGGTGTGACGGAAAACACCGTCACCCCGGCTTCGCGGCGTCCCGCCGGGTTTTGCGGGACGGCGTCCGACGTGGTTAAATAACTCCCGTTGCTTTGACACGGCATCTGCGCGCCCACCCCGGTGGACGCAAGATGACGCCGGTGGTGAAGCGAGCATGAACCATCTTGGGTGGGCTCCGGCTCACCGGGACGGTACCTGCGTGGCCCGGATCCGTATCCGGGCTGCGGGGTCCGGATGACGGGGCATGGCAAATAAACAGCGGCAGTAAGCGAAGGTCCCCACGCTAAGGGGGCTCTTCCCACGGACGGCTCGGGTGTCCCCCGGGTTCCGGTCACGAGGTTCAGCGGTGTCGGTGCGTTTGTCGCCCCGCCCCCGGATCTCACGGAACCTCGCAGGGACAACCACAGGTCATACGAACTGGCGACTGCGCCAGCCCACGAGGGCCGGACAGCGTTAACCAAGACATTGAAAAGTTCCCAAGCCGTCGAGACAGCACCACCTGGAGTGGTCTGCACCCGGCGGGACGGGGAGCGAGGAAGAGGACTAGCGTGGCGGGACAGAAGATCCGCATCAGGCTCAAGGCCTACGATCACGAGGCAATCGACGCTTCTGCCAAGAAGATCGTCGAGACGGTCACCCGTACCGGTGCCCGCGTGGTCGGCCCTGTGCCTCTGCCCACCGAGAAGAACGTGTACTGCGTCATCCGCTCGCCGCACAAGTACAAGGACTCGCGCGAGCACTTCGAGATGCGCACCCACAAGCGCCTGATCGACATTCTCGACCCGACGCCGAAGACCGTTGACGCTCTCATGCGCATCGATCTGCCGGCCAGCGTCGACGTGAACATCCAGTAGTCCCCCGTACTACGTCGGATTCGAGTCTTTACTGAGCCAGGTTTTGGCAGCGGAGCAGAATTATGAGTGATAACGAGATCAAGGGCATCCTGGGCAAGAAGCTCGGCATGACCCAGATCTTTGACGAGGAGAACCGGGTCGTCCCGGTCACCGTCGTCAAGGCTGGGCCGTGCGTGGTCACCCAGGTGCGCACCAAGGACATCGACGGCTACGAGGCCGTCCAGATCGCCTTCGGCGACATTGACCCGCGCAAGGTCAAGAAGCCGCAGGCCGGACACTTCAAGAAGGCCGGCGTGACGCCGCGCCGCCACGTGACGGAGATCCGCGTCGAGGACGCCTCCGCCTACGAGGTCGGCCAGGAGATCACCGCCGAGACCTTCGCGGACGCCGCATTCGTCGACGTCACCGGCACCTCCAAGGGCAAGGGCTACGCCGGCGCCATGAAGCGCCACGGCTTCGCCGGCCAGGGCGCCGCCCACGGTAACCAGGCCGCCCACCGCCGCGTCGGCGGCATCGGCGCCTGCGCCACCCCGGGTCGTGTCTTCAAGGGCACCCGGATGGCAGGCCGCATGGGTAACGAGCGCGTCACCCTGCAGAACCTGAAGATCGCACGGGTGGACGCCGAGTCCGACCTGCTGCTGATCAAGGGTGCCATCCCCGGAAACAACGGCGGTGTCGTCACCGTCAAGACCGCAGTGAAGGGCGGTGCACACGCATGAGCAACCTCACACTGAACGTCAACACCGCCGACGGGTCCACCAACGGCACCGTGGAGCTCCCCGCGTCCATCTTCGACGTGGAGCCCTCGGTCGCCCTGATGCACCAGGTCGTCGTGGCCCAGCTCGCCGCCAAGCGGCAGGGCACCCACGCCACCAAGACCCGCGGCATGGTCTCCGGCGGCGGCAAGAAGCCGTTCCGCCAGAAGGGCACCGGTCGCGCCCGCCAGGGTTCGACCCGTGCGCCGCACTTCACCGGTGGTGGCACCGTCCACGGTCCGCAGCCGCGTGACTACGACCAGCGGACCCCGAAGAAGATGAAGGCCGCCGCCCTGCGCGGTGCCCTCACCGACCGCGTCCGCAACGAGCGCATCCACGTCGTGGAGGAGCTCGTCGCCGGCCAGACCCCGTCGACCAAGTCGGCCCGGACGTTCATCGAGCGCCTCACGGACCGCACGTCGGTGCTGGTGGTCCTGGGCCGCGAGGACGTCACCGCATGGAAGTCCGTGAACAACCTTCCGGGTGTTCACGCGCTGGCCACCGACCAGCTGAACACCTACGACGTCCTCAACGCGGACGACGTGGTCTTCTCGGTCGAGGCTCTCAACGCGCTGATCGCCACGGCACCGGTTGCCAAGGAGGAAGCTAAGTGAGCTACTCAGATCCCCGGGACATCATCGTCGCGCCCGTCGTCTCCGAGAAGTCCTACGGACTGATGGAGCAGAACGTCTACACGTTCCTGGTCGCACCCGGCACCAACAAGACCCAGATCAAGATTGCCGTCGAGCAGATCTTCGGCGTGAAGGTCGCCAGCGTGAACACCCTCAACCGCCCGGGCAAGCGGAAGCGCTCCCGGACCGGTTACGGTCGGCGCAAGGACACCAAGCGTGCCATGGTCACCCTCGCCGCCGGCAGCGATCCCATCGACATCTTCGGCGGTGCGACCGCCTAGCGGTCACACACCGAAAGGTAAAGAGAGAGCAGAAGTATGGCTATTCGCAAGTACAAGCCGACTACGCCGGGTCGCCGCCAGAGTTCCGTGTCCGAGTTCGACGAGATCACTCGCTCGACCCCGGAGAAGTCTCTGCTGCGCCCGCTGTCGAAGACCGGCGGCCGCAACGTCCACGGCCACATCACGACGCGTCACATCGGTGGCGGCCACAAGCGCCGTTACCGTGTCATCGACTTCCGTCGTGTCGACAAGGACGGCGTGCCCGCCAAGGTCGCGCACATCGAGTACGACCCGAACCGCACGGCGAACATCGCGCTGCTGCACTTCGCGGACGGTGAGAAGCGTTACATCATCGCCCCGAAGGGCCTGAAGCAGGGCACCGTCGTCGAGACCGGTCCGCAGGCCGACATCAAGGCGGGCAACAACCTGCCGCTGCGCAACATCCCGACCGGTACCACGATCCACGCCGTGGAGCTGAAGCCCGGTGGCGGCGCCAAGCTGGCCCGCTCCGCCGGTGCGTCCATCCAGCTGCTCGGTAAGGAGGGCAAGTACGCCGTGCTGCGTATGCCGTCCTCCGAGATCCGCCGCGTCGACGTGCGGTGCCGCGCCACCATCGGTGAGGTCGGTAACCAGGACCAGATCAACATCCGCTGGGGCAAGGCCGGCCGTATGCGCTGGAAGGGCGTCCGCCCGACCGTCCGCGGTGTCGTCATGAACCCCGTGGACCACCCGCACGGTGGTGGTGAGGGTAAGACCTCCGGTGGTCGCCACCCGGTCTCCCCGTGGGGTCAGCCTGAGGGCCGCACCCGCAAGCCCAACCGTCCGAGCGACAACATGATCGTCCGTCGTCGCCGTGCCAACAAGAACAAGAAGCGCTAAAGGAGGTAGTTGAGAATGCCACGCAGCCTGAAAAAGGGCCCGTTCGTCGACGAACACCTCCTCGCGAAGGTGGACGCCCAGAACGATGCCGGTACCAAGAAGGTCATCAAGACCTGGTCGCGCCGTTCCACCATCCTGCCCGATTTCATCGGTCACACTTTCGCCGTCCACGACGGTCGGAAGCACGTCCCGGTGTTCGTCGATGAGTCGATGGTCGGTCACAAGCTGGGCGAGTTCGCCCCGACCAAGACCTTCAAGGGACACCTCAAGGATGACAAGAAGGGACGGCGATAGTCATGGCCGATTCCACTGACACCGCTGTGAACACCGCCCGCGCGACGGCCAAGTTCGTCCGGGTTACGCCGATGAAGGCCCGCCGCACGATCGACACGATCCGCGGCAAGTCCGTCGAGGACGCCCTGGCGCTCCTCCGCTGGGCTCCGCAGGGCGCGTCCGAGCCGGTCGCGAAGGTCGTCGCCTCCGCTGCAGCCAACGCCGAGAACAACTTCGGCCTGGATCCGCGCACGCTGGTGATCTCCGAGGCCTGGGCCGACGAGGGACCGACGCTCAAGCGCTTCCAGCCCCGTGCCCAGGGCCGGGCCTTCCAGATCCGCAAGCGCACCAGCCACATCACCGTGGTTGTCGAGAGCAAGAAGGGAAGTGCTCAGTAGTGGGCCAGAAGATTCAACCCCACGGCCTCCGGCTGGGCATCACCTCCGAGTGGCGCTCGCGCTGGTACGCTGACAAGCAGTACGCGGACTACCTCGCCGAGGACATCAAGATCCGTGAGTTCCTGTCCACGGGCCTCGACCGCGCCGGCATCGCCGACGTCGTCATCGAGCGCACCCGTGACCGGGTCCGGGTCGACATCCACACCGCCCGTCCGGGCATCGTCATCGGACGCCGCGGCTCCGAGGCCGACCGCATCCGCGGCAAGCTCGAGAAGCTCACCGGTAAGCAGGTGCAGCTGAACATCCTCGAGGTCAAGAACATCGACGCCAACGCTCAGCTGGTGGCCCAGTCCATCGCCGAGCAGCTGACCAACCGTGTGGCCTTCCGCCGCGCGATGCGTAAGGCCATCCAGTCCGCGATGCGCCAGCCGCAGGTCAAGGGCATCAAGGTCGTGTGCTCCGGTCGTCTGGGCGGTGCCGAGATGGGCCGCACCGAGCGTTACCACGAGGGTCGCGTCCCGCTGCACACCCTGCGCGCCGAGATCGACTACGGTACCTTCGAGGCCCACACCACCTTCGGCCGCATCGGCGTGAAGGTCTGGATCTACAAGGGCGACGTCGTCGGTGGCCGTCGCGAGTCGCTGCTCAACGCACGCGACGAGCGTCCGGCCCGCGGCAACCGTCGCGACCGTCCGCGCCGCAACGGTGGTCGCCGGCAGCGTGCGGACCAGAAGCAGGAGGGCTAATCCATGCTTATCCCCAAGCGCGTCAAGTTCCGCCGCCAGCACCGTCCGCACCGGTCGGGCATCTCCAAGGGCGGCAACCGCGTGACCTTCGGTGACTACGGCCTGCAGGCCCTGGAGCCGACCTACATCACCAACCGTCAGATCGAGGCTGCTCGTATCGCCATCAACCGCCACGTCAAGCGTGGTGGCAAGGTGTGGATCAACATCTTCCCGGACCGTCCCCTGACCCAGAAGCCGCTCGGCGTGCGCATGGGTTCCGGTAAGGGCCCGGTGGAGAAGTGGGTCGCGAACGTCAAGCCCGGCCGTATCCTGTTCGAGATGAGCTACCCGACCGAGGAAGTCGCCCTCGAGGCCCTCCGCCGTGCGGGCAACAAGCTCCCCTGCAAGGTGCGCATCGTGAAGAAGGAGGATCAGTTCTGATGGCTACCGGTACCCCGGCTCACGAGCTCCGTGACCTCAGCAACGACGAACTGGCCACCAAGCTGAAGGAGGCGAAGGAGGAGCTGTTCAACCTGCGCTTCCAGAACGCCACCGGTCAGCTGACCAACAACCGTCGACTGGGCACCGTCAAGCGCGACATCGCCCGGATCAACACCGTCCTGCACGAGCGCGAGCTCGGCCTGTCCACCGCCCCGGACGGTGACGCAGCATGAGTGAGGCTAACGTGACCAACGAGAACACCAAGGGCAGCCGCAAGGTCCGTCAGGGCTACGTCGTCTCCGACAAGATGTCGAAGACGATCGTCGTCCGGCTCGAGGACCGCAAGCAGCACGCCCTCTACGGCAAGATCATGCGCACCAACTCCAGGGTGAAGGCGCACGACGAGAACGAGACCGCCGGCATCGGCGACCTCGTCCGCATCGAGGAGACCCGGCCGCTGTCCAAGGACAAGCACTTCCGGCTCGTCGAGATTGTGGAGAAGGCCAAGTAGTCTCTGCCCCGGCAGAGCTCGCGCCTGATCACACCGATCACTGAAAACCCCCGCCCCGGGCATGTCCCGGCGGCGGGGGTTTTCCGTCTGTCCGGAACCGGCAGGGGTTGATGGTCAATATGTGTGTCTTTTGCCGGCGTGTCACCGACTGACCCGGCCGGAGTTGTCCCGGGCTGACCCGATTCGGACGGTTCAGTCCCCCGGAAACGGCGGAACCGGGTCAACTCAGGTCAACTCGGCGCGTCCAGCGGGGCGTCCGGTGGGGCGTCCGGAAGATGCGCCGACATTCCGGCAGTCCGTTGCGACGGTCGCGGCGAATTGTCGGCGCAGACCCGGGGACATCGCGCCGCGCCCCGGCGGCGGCCCGGACAGTCGGCCGGGTCAGACGCGGAAACTGTCCGCGTCCGCCCGCTCCCAGTCCCGGACCCAGTCGGCCGGGGTGTCCGTCGACGGCTCGAGCAGCTCGCCGGGGGTGAGCCACCGGTAGGCGTCCGCGTAGCTGCGTGTCTCGTCGGCGCCGAGGACGATCCGGCCCATATCGTGGGTCAGTTCGGCGGGGGAGGACGCCCCCATCGCCGCCATGAGCGCGACCGCCTCCTTCACGGTCGCGTCATGGTAGCGGCGGACCCGGGGGCCCTTGTCGTCGACGTCGACGGCGCGCTGCCGCACCGGGTCCTGCGTCGCCACACCCACCGGGCAGCGGCCGGTGTTGCACTTCTGCGCCTGGATGCAGCCCACCGCCATCATCATCGGCCGGGCGGCGAACATCATGTCCGCCCCCTGGAGCAGCCGGCGGACGATGTCGGCCCCGCCGGCGATCTTTCCGGACGCCCCGACGGTCACCCGGTCACGCAACCCGGTGGCGACGAGCGCGTTCTCGACGGTCATCAGGCCTTCGGTCAGCCGCATGCCGAGCCGGTCCTGGAATTCCAGGGGTGCGGACCCGGTACCGCCCTCGGCACCGTCGACGGTGATGAAGTCGGGGCCGGTGCCCTCCTCGACCATGGCGCGGCAGATGGCGAGGAACTGGGTGCGGTCACCGACGCACAGTTTGATGCCGACCGGCTTGCCGCCGGACAGTCCGCGCAGCTCCGCGACGAACCGGACCAGTTCGCGCGGGGTGGAGAACTCGGGGTGGGCGGACGGGGAGATGCAGTCCCGGTCGCGCGGGACGCCCCGGATGCCGCTGACCTCCGCGGTGATCTTCTCCTTGGGCAGCACGCCGCCGATCCCGGGCTTGGCACCCTGGGAGAGCTTGATCTCGATCATCTTGACCTGGCCGCGGGTGGCGTTGGCCACGAACTTGTCCCGGTCGAGCCGGCCGTCGTCGGTGCGGGCGGAGAAGTAGCCGGACCCCAGTTCCCAGATGAGGTCCGCCCCGTACCGCAGGTGGTAGCGGGTCAGTCCGCCTTCGCCGGTGTCGTGGAGGAAGTGGCCCTCGGCCGCGCCCCGGTTCATGGCGAGGACCGCGTTGGCGGACAGGGCGCCGAAGCTCATGGCGGAGATGTTGAACCGGGAGGCGCTGTAGGGACGGGTGCAGTCCGGGCCGCCGACGGTGACCCGCAGGTCGGTGTCGGCGGGCTGGACCGGTGCGAGGGACTGGACGAGGGTCTCGTAGCCGACGGCGCCGAGGTCCCGTTCGGTGCCGAAGGCGACGTGGTCATCCTTTCCCTTGGCGCGGCGGTAGATCATCGTGCGGGTGTTCCGGTCGAAGGGTTCGCCGTCGAAGTTCCGCTCGATGAAGTACTGCTGGATCTCGGGGCGGATCTTCTCCATGAGGAACCGGGCGTAGCCGGCGACGGGGTAGTTGCGCAGGATCGAGTGCCGGGGCTGGACGAGGTCCGCGACGGCGACGGAGGTCACGGCGCCGGCGAGGGCCGCCAGGGCCCGGGTGGTCTTCTTCGTCATGTCCCCGTGTCTACGCTGTGCGCTGCGGTAACGGAAAGTAAGGTTGCGCCTCCCCATGCCCCCGCAGTCAGCCCCGCCGGCGACGGGGTAGTTGCGGACGACCGTTCACAGCTGCGGCCCGGTCACCGGGTCTTCCCCGGTCAGCGCCGCCCGCCCCAGGACCGCCAACTTCTCGCGACGCCGCTCGTGCAGAGTGTGGGTCCGCAGGTCACGCCAGTGCCGGTCGAGTCCCTCATCCCCGGGGTCTGCGGTCGCACGGGGCCCGGTCAGTTCGTAGACCCGCGAGGCGAGGTCGACCGTCAGCGCCCCGGTCGTCACCTTCGCCGCCGCGACCTGCAGTGCGACCTCTGCGGGGCGGGTGGTGGGATCGCCGGCCCACAGGGCGTCCAGCGCCCGGCCCGCCTTCTCCACCACGGCCTGTGCGGCGAACCGCTGTGCCGTCAGCTCCCCGGCCAGGTGGGCGGTCAGCGGGTCGGGTGCGGCGGTCGCCGCGAGACTGAGCGCGGCGTCCAGCGCGGCGGTGGCGATGCCCACATCGACGGCGGCGTGCAGCAGCTGGGCGAAGGCCCCGTAGCCGGGCAGCGCGAGCGCCCGGTCGAAGGAGTACACCCGGCCGACCGGGACGTCGTGGAACCGGACCGTGCCGGAGCCGGTGAAGCGCTGGCCCAGGGCGTCCCAGTCGCCGACGATGTCGGTGCCGGGGGCATCCGACGCCACGAAGGTGGCGACGGTCTGCGCGCTCTCGCCGGGACACCGCCCCGTGACCGCCAGGACATCGGCGAACGGCGACCCGGTGCAGAAGATCTTCGTGCCGTTCACCGTGCGGTCGACGATCACCGGCTCCCGCTCGGCCTGTGCATTGGCGATGAGGGTGCCGGTGAGCAGCCGGTCCGCCCAGACCTGCTCCGCATCCGGGTGCTCACCGTCGAACAGCCACCGGCTGAACGTGAAATGCGACTGCGGGATCTGCGCCAGCGACCCGTCGGCCTGCGCCAGCAGCCCCACCGCTGCGGCAATCGAGGACGGCGGCAGCTCCGGGCCACCCAGCCGGGCGGGCACGGTGGCGGCGAGCAGGCCTGAGGTGCGCAGTGCGGCGACGGCGTCCCGGATCCGGGTGGCACGCGGAGCGCCGCCACCGCGGGCCACACTGCGGGCCACGGCGGCGACCTCTCCGGCAGCGGCGAGTGGGTCGGTGAGTACGGCGGTCACGCGGGAACGCCCGGACGCAGCGGCGCGATGATGTCGCGGCCGAAGCGCTCGACCTCCTCCTGAAAGTTGAGGTAGCCGGTGAGCACCAGGTCCACCCCGATGCCGCGCAACTGGTCGATCCTCTCCTGGATCTGCTCCCTCGTGCCGATCAGGCCGGTGCGGAAACCGTCGTTGTACTGCACCAGGTCCTCGAAGGACGAGTCCGCCCACATGCCCTTGCCGTCGGCGGTGGACTTCCCGGCCTGTTTCACCGACTCGCGGAAGCCCTCGACCGCGCCACGGCTGGCCTGGTCGACGATGGCGCGGAGTTTGTCGTGGGCCTCCTTCTCGGTGTCCTCGAGGATGACGAAGGCGTTCACGCCGATCTTCGTCTCCCGGTCGGCGGCCTCGGCGTGGTGGCGGACCTCGTTGATCTGGACTTCCAGTTCGTCGAGCGGCTTGCCGTTGATGAAGTACCAGTCGGCGTAGCGGCCGCCGTTGACCTGGGCGGCGGTGGAGTTGCCGCCCTGGAACAGTTCCGGGGCGGTCTGCGGGTGCGGGCTGATCGAGTAGTCGTGGAGCCGGTAGAAGTCGCCGTCGAACTCGGCGTGGTCACCGGCGAAGATCGCGCGGAGGACCTGCAGGAACTCCCCGGAGCGGCGGTAGCGTTCGTCGTGTTCCAGCCACGGTTCGCCGAACTTCACGAACTCGTCCTTCAGCCAGCCGGAGACGACATTGAGGGCGAACCGGCCGCCGTAGAGCTCGCTGGCGGTGGTGGCGAGGTTGGCCAGGACGGCGGGCTGCCAGAATCCGGGGTGGACGGCGGCGATGACCTTCAGTCGTTCGGTGGCCTCCAGCAGGGCCAGGGAGAAACTCACCGACTCATGCTGGGACTCGGCCCCGTAGGAGCCGAGGTAGCGGACCTGGGTCAGGGCGTAGTCGAAGCCGACCTGCTCGGCGGTCTGCGCCAGGCGGCGGTTGTACCCGATGCCCCAGTCGGTGGTCTGCTCGATGTCGGAGACGACGAGACCGCCGGAGACGTTCGGCACCCAGTAGGCGAACTGCAGGTCGTCGGTGACGCGTGCGGTGGACATCTACAGCTCACCCACCGTCGCGACCTGGGACCCGTGGAACACCAGCGGGGTTTCGGAGGGGGCCTGGCCGGCCACCCGGTCGACCTCGAGGACGGCGGTGACGTGGTCGCCGGTCTCGAGTTCGTTGACGATGTGGCCGGTGAGGTGGACGGCGGCGTCCTCGAGGAGCACGGCGCCGCGGTCGTCCTGCCAGGTGATGTCGTCGAAGCGGTGGTCCTGCGGGCCGGCGAGCTGGCGGACGAGGTGCTGGTGGTTGCGGGTGAGGACGGAGATGCCGAGGTGGTCGGCGTCGCGCAGCAGCGGCCAGGACCGGGAGGTCTTCTGGATGCTGACGGCGACGAGGGCGGGTTCGAGGGAGAGGCCGACGTAGGAGCCGACGATCAGTCCGGTGGGGCGGCCGTCGACGACGGCGGCGACGGTGGTGATCGGGGTGGGGATGGACGCCCAGGCGGCGCGGAGTTCGGTGGCGGACAGGGCGGTGGGCACGGCGGGCAGGTCGACGGGCTGACGGTCGGACCGGGTCTCGGACAGGGGCTCAGACAGGGTGGTTGGTTCGGTGGTGCGTCGGATGGCGGAAGTCATGGCACCGAGTAGACCATGCGGTCTGTTCCGGACGCCACGGTTCGGTGAACCCCTGAATGGAACTCCCCGCCCTCCCCACCCTGCCCGCCACTCCTCCCCGAGATCGTCACCGAATTCACCGCGACCGGCCCGTGGCGTCCGGAATCGGTGACGAATTCGGGGAACGGGCATGGCAGATCACCGGAACGCCGGACAGGCCGGCTCCCCGTCGGTTACGGTCGACCCCGACGACAGCGAGGGGCGCCGTCGCAAAGGGGGGAACAATGGCCAGATTTCTGCGTCGACGGGAACTGCTGCGCCGCTACGGCTCGGGCAAGGCGATCACCGCCGCCGTCGCACGCGGCGAACTCCACCGGGTGGCCTGGGGCATGTACACCCGCGAACCGCCCACCGACCTGGTGCGGCTCGAGGCGATGCGCATCCGGCAACGGAACCTGACATACACCGGGGAGACCGCCGCCTTCATCTACGGTCTCGGTCCGATGACCTGGCCGGCGACGGGGCGGACCTGGCGGCGGGGGAGCCATCACGGCGGTCCGCAGCTGGAGTTGGGCACCGGGCGGGTGCGGCGCCACCGGAAGATCCACGGACTGTACGTCACCACCCCGGTCGAGACCGCCGTCGACCTCGCCGAGCTCGGCCACAACCGGGCGGAGCTGGTGGACTTCCTCACCCGCAGTTACACCGGCGCGAAGGGCAACGACATCCTCGCCGAGGATATGGCGGCGATGCCACCGCGGCGCCGGGCAGCGGCGTCCCGCCTGTTGGACGGGGTGGTCACCGGGACGGCGAGCAAGCTGGAACTGCGCGCGGTCCGGGCGATCCTCGCCGAGCTCGGCGGGACGGAGGTGACCGTGCTGGTGAACGCGAAGGTCGGTGGTTACCGGTTCGACGTGGTGATCCCGGAGGCGCGGGTGCTGGTGGAGATCGACAGCTACGCCTACCACGCGGCGGACGGGGAACGGCGGGACAGTCGGACGTTCGCCGGCGACCGGTGGAAGGCGAATGCCGCCACGCGCCGGGGGTGGACCGTGCTGCGGTACGCGGACGTGTGCGTCGATGCGGTTCCGGACCTGGTCGGCGAGCAGGTGGCGGACACGGTCCGGTACAACCTTGCCCACCGGCCCCGGTGGCGGCGGGACGGGCTGCTGCGCACCGACCATCCGTTCTGGTGGTGGCATCCGTTGTTCCCGGCGTTCCGGTGAGTCCCCGAATTCGTCACCGATTCCGGACGCCACGGGCCGGTCCCGGTGAGTTCGGTGACGATATCGGGGAAGGAGGGGAGGGACGCGCCGGCAGGGACACACCGCACGGGGCTACCGCACCCCGGCACTCCACGCGAAGGGCAGCCCCTCGCCGGTCAGCGCGAACCTCCCGACCGCCTGCTGCTTGTAGACCGCCGGGTTGTGCACGGCCAGCGTGCGGGCGTTGCGCCAGTGCCGGTCCAGGTCCAGCTTCTCCGAGACGATGGACGCCCCACCGGTCTCGAAGACCTCGTCGACCGCCCCGAGGACCAGCGGGATCAGCGTGACCTGCGCTTCGGCGGCCAGCAGTTCGGCGTGGTCGACCGCGGCGACGGAGGAGGGGTCGGCGAAGGACGCGGCGATGGCGTCCGCCACGGCCAGGACCGCGGTGCGGGCCAGCCACGCCGCCGAGTACACCTTCCCGAGCGTCGCCTGCACCAGCGGATCCTCACGCGGCAGGTCCGCCGGCGCGTGGGAGAAGGTGCGCTCGCGCGTCGCCACCCGGTCGCATGCGTCGTCGGCGGCGCGCCGGGCGATGCCGGCCAACCCGGCGAGCTGGAACAGCTGCAGGTAGGAGGTGTCGATGACGTGCCCGGCGTCCCCGTAGCCGCCCTCGACGACGGCGGCACCCGGCACCTTCACGTTCTCGAACAGGGTCGTGCCGGAGCCGGTGAGCCGCTGCCCGAAGCCGTCCCAGTCGTCGAACTGGTGGACTCCCTCGGCGTGGGCCGGGACGTCGGCGGTGGCGCGCGCACCGTCGAGGTCGACGGCGACGCTGATGATGTCGGCGTACAGCGTGCCGGTCGAGTAGTACTTCGTGCCGTTGAGCAGGTAGTCCCCGGGCGAGGCGGGGTCGGGGGTCAGTGCGGTCTGGTACCGGTCGACGGATCCGACGCCCTTCTCGGAGATCGCGTTGCCGTAGATCACGCCGTCGGCGACGCGCCGCAGGGCGTCCTCGTTTCCGGACGCCACGAACCCCTCGACGGTGAAGAAGTGGACACGCAACGCCTGGGTGATGTTGGAGTCCGCCGCGGCGAGGTCGGTGAGCAGGCCGAAGGTCTGCCGGACGGTGGCGCCCAGGCCGCCGTGCTCGACGGGGACGCGCAGGGCGGTGAACCCGGCGTCCCGCAGCCGGCGGATCTGTTCGGTGGCGAGTTCGCGGTTGCGGTCGCGGTCGGCGGCCCCGACGGCGATCGCGTCGAGGACGGGGCGGAACCGGTCGGTGAGGTCGGCGTCGGTGGGAAGTGCGGTGGTCATCACTGGGCTCCTGTCGGGGTGAACGAGTGGGTGGCGGCGGGGTGGCCGGGGCGGACCCGGTCGCTGCCGAACAGCCGGTGGCGCAGCGTCCCGTCGGCGTAGGAGGTGGGGTATTCGCCGCGGGCCTGCAGCACCGGCACGACATGCTCGATGACGTCGCGGAACGTGCCCGGGGTGACGGCGTAGGCCAGGTTAAACCCGTCGACGCCGGTCGCCGCGACCCAGTCCTCCAGCTGGTCGGCGACAGACTCGCCGGAGCCGACGACGACGGGTCCCGTACCGCCGATGCCGCCGAACTCGGCGAGTTCGCGGACGGTCCACTCCCGGCCCTCCTCGCCGGCGGAGCGTTGGAAGGCGGCGACGGCGGACTGGATGGCGTTGGATTCGATGCCCGCCACCGGGTCGTCGAGGTCGAACCCGGCGAAGTCCACGCCCATCCAGCCGGACATCAGCACCAGGGCGCCCTCCGGGTCGACGTAGCGGCGGTATTCGGCGAGCTTGGCCTGCGCCTCGTCCTCGGTGGCGTCGGTGATGACGGTGAACAGGGCGTAGATGACGACGTCCTCGCGGGAGCGGCCGGCCTCCTCCAGCTTGGCGGTCAGCGTGCGCACCACCTCCGCGAGCTTCTCCTGTGTCGGGGCGGCGACGAAGACGGCTTCGGCGTGGGTGGCGGCGAAGGTGCTGCCCCGGTCGGAGGCCCCGGCCTGGAAGATGACGGGGGTGCGCTGCGGTGAGGGTTCGGAGACGTGGATGCCGGGCACCGTGTAGTGCGGCCCGTGGTGGTTGATCGGGCGGACCTTCGTCGGGTCGGTGTACACGCCGGTCAGCGGGTCGGCGAGGACCGCGTCATCCTCCCAGGAGCCTTCCCAGAGTTTGTAGAGCACCTCGAGGTACTCGTCGGCGTGGTCGTAGCGGGCGTCGTGGTCGAAGGTGTCGAGCTGGCTGTGGGACTGCGTGTTCTCCGCCGCCGAGGGCAGGTAGCCGGTCACGACGTTCCAGCCGAGGCGTCCGCCGGTGAGGTGGTCGAGGGTGGTGATGCGCCGGGCGAACGGGAAGGGGTGCTCGAAGGCGGTGCCGGTGGTCAGCCCGAAGCCGAGGTGGTCGGTCACCGCGGCCATGGCGCTGATCAGCGGCAGCGGGTCGTTGACGGGTACCTGCGCGCCGGCTTTCAGGGCGGCGTCCGGCGAGGCGCCGTAGAGGTCGTAGAGGCCGAGGACGTCGGCGATGAACAGGCTGTCGATGTAACCGGATTCGAGCAGCTGCGCCAGTTCGGTCCAGTAGGTCAGGTCGTTGTAGCGGTGCGCTTCGTCGTCGGGGTGGCGCCACAGTCCGGGGGACTGGTGGACCACGCAGGTCATGTCGAAGGCGTTGAGACGGATGTGGCGGGTGGTCATGCGGTGACCTTCCGGAACGCGTCGACGTAGCGGGCGACATCCGCCGCGGTACGCAGCGTGATCGCCGGCGCGGGCTCGGAGAACAGGTTGAACAGGCCGGTGGCGTAGGCGGGGTCCGCGCCGGCGTTGCCGAAGAACGCGCCGGCGACCTCGGCATACAGCGGGTCGCCGAGGAACAGGGACGTGACCGCCACCCCGGCGCGGCCGTGGTCCTCCCAGTGCCGCTCGAACAGGTCGGTGAGCAGGGTGGCGTCCCACTCCTTCCCGTCGGACGCCGCGGCGGTGAGCCCGGCGGTCAACGCGGCGACCTGCCGGTCGCCGAGCTGCGCACCCTGCCCGGCGATCGGGTCGACGGCGATGGCCGTGTCCCCCAGGGCGGCGACGAGATGCCCGGAGGCCGTCTCACCGACCGGACGCCGTACCCGCGGGGTGACGGCACCTTTCAACCACGAGTGGGGGTCGGATTCGACGGGCTGCAGCCGGTCGATGTCGTCGGCGATGTCGGGGAACTCGCGGTGGTGGAGGTCCTTGAGCGTCTGCAGGGCCGAGGCGGCGTCCGAGGTGGAGTGGAAGGCCTGTTCGGTGGCGGTGCCGGGCTTCGCCCAGGCGAGCAGCACCCAGGAGGCGAGGCCGTCCTTGTGCAGGTACGGGCCGGCGAAGACTTCGCCTTCCTCATGGAGGGAGAGCAGGGAGTTGTTGGCGGGGTTCCCGTCGGTGTCGGTCAGCCGGTCGGACTGTGTTCCCCCGGTGCGGCCGGTGAAGACGTGGTCGGAGGGCAGGCCGGTGGCGGTGACGGTGAGCAGGTGGCGCTGCGGTCCGGTGTAGGGGGTGCGGTCGGTGTCGGTGGCGAAGGCGTCCGCCAGGCCGGCCTTGCCGGTGGCGACGAGGGTGAGGTCGTGGGTGCCGGCGATCGTGTCGAGGCTGTCGGGGGTGACCGGGTCGACGAGGAAACGGTTGCCGGTGGTGCCGGCGAGGTCGAGGAAGGCGGCGAGGCGGTCGTCGGCGCGCAGCCGGGCGTCCACGGACTGGGCTTCGTAGGTGTAGGAGGCGGGGAAGGAGGCCACGCCGGTGCTGTCGCTGCTGTTGCTGCTGTCGCTGGCGAGTCCGGCGGCGCCGGCGCTGAAGTGGGCGGCGGGGTTGTCGGCGTAGCGGTCGGCGATGATCTCGGCGTCCGCGGTGCGGGAGGCGCCGAAGAGGATGGCGGTGCCGGTGGCGGGGACGTCGTCGCGCAGGGCCTCGCGGGTGCGGTCGGAGTAGAGGTCGACGCGGAATCCGGCGCGGGTGAGTGCCAGGGCGGCGCCGGTTCCCGCGAGTCCGGCGCCGATGACGGCGACTGAGCGGGTGGTGGGGTGGGTTGCTGTGGTCATGGGGCCGAGTAGACCATTCGGTCTACCGGTGCGGCCACGGATCGGCGCGGCATGAATGGAACGACATTCGGCCCACCGGTGCGCCCGGGTCGGCGTAGTCTCCCCGGCATGGATACCGCCCCGCCATCACCCCACGGTGCCCGTACCGTCCGTCGACCACGGCTTCTGCTGTCCCCGATGCGTCCGCGGGACGCCACGGAACCCTCCCGCGCCGCCAGCAGTCTGGAACTGTTCTTCGACCTCGTCTTCGTCATCGCGGTGAGCATCGCCGCCTCCACCCTGCACGAACATCTCGTGGCCGGGTCGGAGAGCACCCTGCAGGCTCTCGGTTCGTACCTGTGCGTCTTCTTCGCGGTGTGGTGGGCGTGGATGAACTTCACCTGGTTCGCCACCAGCTTCGACAACGACGACTGGCTGTACCGGGTGATGACCTTCCTGCAGATGGGTGGCGTCCTGGTGCTGGCCGCCGGGATTTCCCCGGTGTTCGACGACGGCAACTTCACCGTCGCGGTCGCCGGGTACGTGGTGATGCGCCTGGCGATGGTGGGGCAGTGGATCCGGGCCTCCCGTGCCGGTGGTGCCGCGGGCCGCGCCGCGACCCGCTACGCCGTGGGCATCGTCATCGTCCAGGTGCTGTGGATCGCCTGGCTGTGGATCCCCGGGGCTCTGCACATGCCCGGGTTCATCGTCCTGATCCTGGCGGAGTTGTCGGTCCCCGTTCTCGCGGAGCGGTCCGGACGCACCCCCTGGCACCCCGAGCACATCGCGGACCGCTACGGCGGATTCACCCTCATCCTGCTCGGTGAATCGCTGCTGGCCTCGGCGAATGCGGTCATCGAGGCGCTGCACGCCGGCTCGGGCGAGGGTGGGGACGCCGCGGGTGCCGGGGTTCCGACGGTCCGCCTTGTCGGACTGGGGATCCTCGCCTTCGTCGTCACCGCCGGGTTGTGGTGGATCTACTTCAGCGCCCCGCACGCCGAACAGGTCACGACGCTGCCCCGCTCCCTGCGTTTCGGCTACGTGCACTACATCGTCTTCGCGGCGGCGGGTGCGTTCTCCGCGGGGGTGGAGACGCAGATCAGTTCGTTGTCCGGGGAGTCGAGGCTGGGGGAGGTGGCCTCGGACTTCGCGGTGACGGTACCGGTGGCGGTGTTCGTGCTGGTGGTGTGGTGGATCTCGGTGCTGCCTGCCGGGGACCGGGTGTTGAACACGGTGCTGCCGGTGGGGGCGGTGCTGGTGCTGCTGGATCCGCTGGTGCCGGTCCCGGTGGTGCTCACCGCGGTTGTCGTCGCGGTGATGGTGGCGGCGGTGGTGGTGCGCGCGCCGGGGTCGGGGCCAGCGGCGGCCGACCATGTCGACGGATAGAACCCGACAGGTCGGCCACCTGACTCCGCGCCCCGTGATGTCGGCGGAACGAACCCACAGGTCGGTGGTTGCCCCTCGAGGTCGATGGAACGAACCCAGGTGCTGCTGAGCGGGCAGATTTTCCGCCTCTCGGTTCGTTCCGTCGACACCGGCCGGACCCGGGCGGCGGACCGTGGGCGGACTGTGGGTGGGACAGAGCCGTACCGTGTCGCGCCGTGTACGGTGCCGCGTGTTGACAGGGCATGACCGGCCATTGACGGGGCATGAGGGGCGAGAATGGTGACGAACGATCACGAGGAAAGACGAAGGATGACGGAGGGTGACGAAAGGTCATGAAGAGTAGAGCGGCGGTGGTGTCGGTTGTGGCCACATGTGCGCTGCTCGTCACCCCGCTCTCGGCACTTGCCCGGCTGGGTGCCGGGGCGGTGTCGGCCCTGCATCCGGCGACTCTTCCGGCTCAGCCCGCCACAGATGCCGCAGGCCCCGCGACCACATCCCCGGTCGACTCCCCGGTCCGGGCGACCTATACCGGCACCGTCGACCTGGCGGACCCGGCGCACACCGACCTCACCGCCACCCGACGTGGACTGCTCGCCCGCGTCCCGGTCGGGGGACTCTCGGGGATGGACTGTGAACCCGGCATCACGGCCGGCGCAACCACGGCCACCATGCCCACCGTCCGGTGTCTCGCACTCAGTGACGACCGTGGTCAGCGCGGCCCGGTACGGGCCTATCCCCTCGACGTCACCCTCGGAACCGCACCCACCGCACCCACCAGCACCAGCCCCACCACCCTCACCAACGTGACCGCAGGCGCGCCGCTGGTACTCACCGACACCGGCGGCGCACCGTACCGCCCCGGCACCGTCGACCCGGAGAGCATCCGCCTGACCCCCGACGGCATGGTGTGGAGCAGTGAGGGCGACGAATCCCTGGGCGCCCCGGCCACCGTCACCGCCGCCGACTCCACCGGCCGTGCGAGGTTCACCTACCGGCTGCCGGACTATCACCGGCTGCGTCCCAACGCCGGCTACGAGGCCCTGGCCGTCCGCGGCGACCGGACCTTCGTCCTCACCGAGGCGCCGCTGCAGCAGGACGCCCTGAACCGCCTCACCGTCTACGACGCGACCACCGGAACCCCGACCGCCGAGTACGCGTACCCGCTGAGCAAGGCCGTCGACCCGGCTGCAGGCGTCACCACCGGCGCCTCCGAGATGATCGCCGCCCCCGACGGCAGCCTGCTCACCCTGGAACGCGGCTGGCGCAAGGATGTCGGCAACGTGGTCACCCTGTACCGGATCACACTCGACGGGGCGTCCGACGTGCTCGGTGCCGACCGCATCCCGGACGCCGCCCGGCCGGTCCACAAGCAGCGGCTGCTGGACCTCGGGTCGGTCGTCGGCGCGAGGAACGTGGACAATGCCGAGTCGCTGGCGTGGGTGGGGGACACCCTGCTCATCGGCACCGACGACAATTTCGGTGCCGGTCAACGCTCACTGGTCCACACCGTGACGGTGACCGGTGTGGGGGAGTAGTAGGGTCCCTGGGGTGTTGAAACGCCGCAGTATCCCCGTCGCCCTGGCCGTCATCGTCGTCGCGGTGGCCGCGGTGAACCTCCGCGCCGGGATCGCCTCCCTCGGCCCGGTGCTCGATGACGTGCTGGACGCCTTCGGGGCGTCCGGGTCACTGGCCGGGGCGATCACGGCGATGCCCGGCGTGTTCTTCGGGATCATGGGCCTGGCGGCGGTGCCGTTGGCGGGCCGGCTGGGGCTGTCCCGGTCCCTGTTCCTCGGCATGCTCTTCACCCTCGTCGGGCTGGCGGTGCGCCCGTGGGTGGGGAATATCGCGGTGTTCCTCGTGCTCACCGCGTGTGTCGTCGGCGGTATCGCGCTGGGCAATGTGCTGCTGCCCGCGTGGGTGAAGACGCACGGGGGACGCCACGCCGTCGCCCTGATGACGATCTACAGTGCGATGCTGGGCGTCTCGGGGGCGGTGGGGCCGCTGTCGGCACTGTGGTTCGACGGGGATTCGGCCTGGCAGTGGGCACTGTTCGTGTGGGCGGTGCTGGCGGTGCTGCAGGTCGTGGCGTGGGCCGTGGTGGTGGTGCGCGCCGGGCGGGATGTGCCGGGCGCCTCGCCGCTGGACGCCGCCGAGGAGGCTGCGGAAGCTGACGGCACTGACGGCGCTGCATCGTCGACCGAGGAGACGCTGCGGGCGACGTCCCTGTGGCGCTCGCCGACGGCGCGGTTCCTCATGCTGTTCTTCGGACTGCAGGCGATGAACGCCTACATCCAGATGGGTTGGCTGCCGACGATGTACACCGACAGCGGGGTGGCGTCCTCGACGGCGAGCATCGGGCTGGCGGTCATCGGCGCGTTCAATATCGCCGGCGGTGTGGTGATGCCGACGGTCATCGACCGGGTGAAGGACCTGCGGCCGTTCCCGGCCCTGTTCGCCGCGTTGACGGCGGCCGGGTGGCTGGGGATGTGGCTGGCGCCGTCGATGGTGCCGCTGCTGTGGTCGGTGCTGCTGGGCCTGGGCGGTTTCTGTTTCCCCACGGCCATTGCGCTGATCCCGGCCCGGTCGCGGTCGCCGCTGGTGACGGCGCGGCTGTCGGGTTTCGTGCAGCCGGTGGGGTACTTCATCGCCGGGCTGGGCCCGTTCGTCATCGGGGTGGTCTACGACAAGGTCGGCAACTGGGACGGGATCATCGCCGTGCTGACGGTCATCGCGGTGCTGATGGGGGTGCTGGGCGTGCTCGCGGGGAAGAACACGGTCATCGAGGACGAGCTGACCGCGGCGAACTGAGCGGGCGCTGAGGTTCGGTTCGCGGCGACCGGATCGGTGGCGGCGTCCTGCCGGCGGGTGGTTGGGTCGGGCACCATGACCGGCCTCACCCTGCACTGGTTCCTGCCCCCGTTCCTCGATTCGCGGCATGTCGCCGGCGGCGGCCCCGGGGGCCTGGTCACCGGGCCGGACGCCGCGGACGGTGACCGCACCGTCGACCTGAACTACCTCCGGCAGCTCGCGCTGGCCGCCGAGCACAACGGTTTCGAGTCGGTGCTCGTGCCGGTGGGCCTGTGGTGCGAGGACCCGTGGGTGGTGGCCTCGGCCCTGGTGGGTGTCACCGAGAAGTTGAAGTTCCTCGTGGCGGTGCGCCCGGGTGTGGCGTCGGCGTTGAAGGAGGCGCAGTCGGCGGCGACGTTCCAGAACCTGTCGGGTGGACGCCTGGCGATCAACCTGGTCACCGGTGGGGAGCCGGCGGAGCTGGCGGCCTACGGCGACGGGCTGGGCAAGGCGCAGCGCTATGCCCGCACCGGCGAGTACGTGGACCTGTGGAAGCGGTTGTGGAATGACGCGGAGCCGGTCTCGTTCGACGGGGAGTACGTGCACGCTGACGGGGCGCTGCTGCCGGTGCGTCCGGAGCCGGATCCGCCGATCTACTTCGCGGGGACGTCACCCGCCGCGGTGGCGTTGTCGGGACGCCGCGCCGAGACCTATCTGACCTGGGGCGAACCTCCGGCGGCGGTGGGGGAGAAGTTGTCGGCGGTGCGGGCGGAGGCGGCGTCCCACGGTCGGACGGTGAGTGGTGGGCTGCGGGTGCATGTCATCGCCCGGCCGACCGGGGAGGAGGCGTGGCGGGTGGCCGGGGAGCTGCTGGAGAAGGTGTCGCCGGAGGTTGTGGCGGCGGCGCAGGAGAAGTTGGCGGCCTCCGAGTCGGAGAGTCAGCGGCGGATCTCGGAGCTGCACGGCCGTGGCGCGGGCTATGTGCAGGGCGGGGATCCGCATGACCTGGAGGTGTATCCGGGACTGTGGACCGGGGTGGGGCTGGTGCGCGGTGGGGCGGGTACGGCGTTGGTCGGGTCGTATGACGAGGTCGCGGCGCTGATCGGCGAGTATGTGGCGCAGGGGGTGGATGAGCTGGTGCTGTCGGGCTATCCGCACCTGGAGGAGACGTTCCATGTGGGGCAGGGGCTGGTGCCGGCGCTGCGCCGGCGCGGGTTCGGGGTGACGAACCACGGCCCGGCGTTCGCGGGTGCCGGCGTGGGTGCGGGTGTGACCGCCTGACCATCTGACACTTCACCCCGGCTCCACCAGCCCCACTGTTCCCACCAGCACATCAACCCCAGTAGCCCCATCGGGCCACCGCTGCGGCAGGCCATCCGGTCTCCTGGCAGGCCAAAACAGCGTCCGGAGGGCCTTCCGGCAGGGTTTTGGCCTGCCGGACCGTCAGTTGGCCTGCCGCAGGGGCCACCGGCCGCATCCCCTGCCGCGCGCTGCCACCACCGCTAGGGTGACCGGTATGACGTTTCCCACCGCAACACACCGTCCCCGCACCCTCGTCGCCGGACTGCTCACCGCCGCGGGCCTGGGCCTGACCACCCTCGCCGCCCCGGCCCAGGCGGACCCGGCGGCGGCGTCCTTCCTGGAGCAGCTCGACATCCCGGCGCAGGCGGTCCCGCCGGCCGCGGGTGATGCGCACCGGTTCACCTACACCACCACCGGCGCGCAGGACGCCCCGACGACCTCCTCCGCAGCGGTCTACCTGCCCACCGGACCGGCACCGGAGGGCGGCTGGCCGGTGCTGGCCTGGGCGCACGGCACTGTCGGGCTCAACGACGTCTGCGCCTACTCCACCAACGGCCCCGGGGCGGTGGACCGCGACTGGGCGTACCTCGGGCACTGGCTGGACCAGGGCTATGCCATCGTGGCGACCGACTATGCGGGGCTGGGCACACCGGGCGACCACCCGTACCTCAACGGGAAGGTGGAGGCACACAATGTGGTGGACGCGGTGAAGGCGGCGTCCGGAACCTACGCGGAGCTCGGCGACCGGTGGGGTGTGGTCGGTCAGTCGCAGGGTGGTGGCGCGGCGATGATCACCGCCCGCTACGCCAACGAGTTCGGCGGCAGTGCCGACGGCCTGTCGTACCGGGGTGCGGTGGCGACGGGTGTGCCGGCGTACATCGAGGAGCTGCTGCCGCTGGTGATGCGTCCGCTGCAGGATCCGGCGTTCCCGGTGGAGTACCGGAATCCGTCGCCGACGTTGACGACCTACCTGCTCTACATCGTCTCCGGGCTGCGGACCTCGCATCCGGAGTGGGACGTGGATTCGTACCTGACGCCCTACGGGCATGACTGGGTGGCGACCGCGGAGGGCCCGGTGTGTGACGGGGACGGTGGCATCACTGACGTCATCCGGGACGGGAATGTGCAGGTGGGGAAGTTGTTCTCCCGCCCGCTGGAGGACATCCCCGGGTTCCGGGACGCCCTGCGCGACTACATGGGGGTGCCGGAGTCCGGCTATGACGCCCCGGTGTTCATGGGCCAGGGGGCGCTGGACACCGATGTGGGGCCGGGGGCGATCGCGTTGGCCGGTCACCTGAAGGCCAACGGCGAGCCGGTGGAGTTCCACCTGTACCCGGACCAGGACCACAGCGGGACGGTGAACACGTCGCTGGCTGATTCGGACCCGTTCGTGGCGCGGATCTTCGCGGGGTAGCCGACCGCCGTGGCGAGGGGGCTGGTCGAGGGGTCGGTGGCGCCGACCTGTCGACGACCCCGGTGGCGAAGGGGCTGGTCGAGGGGTCAGTCGCACCGACCTGTCGACGACCCCCGTGGCGGGGACAGGGAAGGTGGCCGGTCGCGGAGGGGGAGTGAGCGAGCGCCGCGGCGAGTGAGCACCGCCCCCTACGGCCGCGGCCGCCCCTCGATCCAGTACGCCACCCAGTCGACGAAGTCGCGGTCCACACCGAGCTCGTCGACGGCCACCTTGCGGACCTCCTTGGCCAGGCCGGCCTCCCCGGACACCCACACGTACTCCGGTGCCGCCGCGGGATCGTCGGACGCCGCCGCCCGGCGCAGCTGCGTGGTGACCGCCTCCTTCTCCATCCCGGGGGCGGCGTAGATGATCTTCAGGGAGCCGACCTTCTCCTCCCATTCCTCGGCGAGCCCGGCCTCCAGGTCGTCGGGGGAGTGCGCGACGACGTAGACGTGGTACTTCGCCAGGTCGTCGGGGTGGTGGTCGGCGGTGAACTCCAGGATGGCGCGCAGTGCGGGCACGGCGGAGGGGTCGGCGACGAAGAGGGGCCGGTCGGCGTGGCGGATCCAGATGGCGTTGCACAGCCAGATGCCGGCGGTGTCGCCGGGGGCGGCCGCGGCGCACCACAGTGAGCCGGGCCCGGAGTGGTCGTCGTGCATGACGACGTCGAGGTCGATCTCACCGGCGTCCTGCCGGAAGTGGCGGATGGTGTACCAGCGCAGGCCGGGCCGTTCCTGTTCGGGCAGGTCGGCGACGGCGGCGCGGATGTTCAGTCCGTCGACGTCGACGCTGGCGGGGGTCGGCAGCGGGACGCCGGGCACGGGCATGAGCAGTCCGACGTACTCGTCGGGTCCGGTGAGGGTGAGTCCGCGCAGCACGGGGGAGGCGAGGGTGAGCCGCCGCAGGTTGGGGGCGATGAGGTCGTTGGCGGTGACGGTGGCGGGGATCATGCGGTAGCCGCCGTTGCCGAGCAGCCGGTCGATCTCACCGTCCTCCCGCTGCGGGTGGGTGTGCAGGTCGCGGTCGCGGACCGCGGTGGGTGGTGTGGTGGTCACTCGGCTCCTTCCGGGCTGGTGGTGCCGTGCTTCGTGCGCGGGACGATGAGGGGTCCGCCGTCGACGGGATTGTCGACGACGACGGCGTCCAGATCGAAGACCTGCTTGAGCAGGTCCTCGGTGATGACCTCGGCGGGCGTGCCGGTGGCGACGAGTTCGCCGGAGTGCATGACGATGAGGTTGTCGGAGTACTGGATCGCCAGGTTGAGGTCGTGGAGCACCATCACCACTGTACGGTTGAGTTCCTCGCGCAGCCGGTTCACCAGGTCGAGGACCTCGATGGAGTGGGAGAGGTCGAGGTAGGTGGTGGGCTCGTCGAGGAAGAGGACGTCGGTGTGCTGGGCGAGCACCATGGAGATCCACACGCGCTGGCGTTGGCCGCCGGAGAGGGAGTCCACGGACCGGTCGGCGAAGTCGGTGGCGTCGGTCATGGCGAGGGCGGCCATGACCTCCTCCTCGTCGGTGGAGGACCACTGGTTGAGCCAGGACTGGTGGGGGTGGCGTCCGCGGGCGACGAGGTCGGCGACGATGAGGCCGGGCGGGGAGACCGGGGACTGGGGCAGGACGCCGATGATCTTGGCGAGGTCCTTGCGCCGCATTCCGCTGATGTCGGTGTCGCCGAGGTGGACGTCGCCGGCGTCGGAGGGCATCAGGCGGCCGAGGGCGCGCAGCAGGGTGGATTTGCCGCAGCCGTTGGGGCCGATGATGGTGGTGACCTTGCCGCCGGGGATGGTGGCGGTGAAGTCGGGGATGACCGGCGTTCCGGGGACGTACCCGACTTTCAGGTGGGTGGCGGTGATGTCGTGCGGGTGGGTCATGGGGTGGTGGTCTTCCGGTTGGCCTTGACGAGGAGGTAGATGAGGAACACGCCGCCGACGGCGGAGGTCAGCAGTCCGACGGGCAGTTCGACGGGCAGCAGGGACTGGGTGACGATGTCGGCGCCGAGCAGGAGGCAGGCACCGAACAGGCCGGAGGCGATGAGGGGCGGGGTGGGGCGTCCGCACAGCAGGCGGGCGACCTGGGGTGAGACGAAGGCGACGAAGCCGATGGGGCCGGCGGCGGAGACGGCGACGGCGGCGAGGACGACGGACATGACCAGCAGCAGTCCCTGGACGAGGGTGACGTTCTGGCCGAGGGCCTTGGCGACGTCCACGCCGAGGGCGTTGGCGAGGAGCTGGAAGGCGATCCACACGAACAGCGGGGTGAGCACGAGGATGATGACGATGACCGGGAGTGCCTTGCCCCAGTCGGCGTTGTTGAGGGAGCCGGAGAGCCACATCTGGGCCTGCGAGGCGTCCTGCAGGTCGGCGCGGGTCATGAGGAAGTTGATGTAGGCGGTCAGCAGGGCGGAGATGATGATGCCGGAGAGGACCAGGCGGAAGGGGTCCATGCCGCGCCGGTAGGCGAGCAGCCAGATGACCACGCCGGTGAGCAGTCCGCCGATGAGGGTGGCGACCGGGATGCCGACGCCGGCGAGCCAGCCCATGAATCCGCCGGCGCCGCCGCCGAGGACGATGATGGTGACGGCCATGGCGGAGGCGCCGGTGGTGATGCCGAGGATGTCGGGGCTGGCCAGGGCGTTGCGGGTGACGGACTGGGTCAGTGCGCCGGAGACGCCCAGGGCGGAGCCGACGAGGATGCCGGTGACGGTGCGGGGCATGCGCCACTCGAAGACGACGAGGTGCTCGATGCGGGTGCCGCCGTTGGTGAAGACGATCTCGAGCACGCGCCAGGGGCTGAGGGGGTAGTCGCCGAGTCCGATGGACAGGGCGAACAGGAACACCCCGAGGACGATGAGGCCGACGGTGACGAGGAACTGGCGGGGCCGCCACACCGTGGACAGGCGTCCGATGCGGAAGGCGGGACGCCCGGGGACGCCGCTGTCGGTCACGTAGGCGTCGGTGAACCGTCGGTAGAGGCCGGTCACAGTTCCACCACCTTGCGTCGGGCGAGCATCCAGATGAACAGTGGGGCGCCGACGAAGGCGAGGACGATGCCGACCTCGAGTTCACCGGGGCGGGCGATGACGCGGCCGAGGACGTCGGCGTAGATGAGCAGGACGGCGCCGGCGAGGGCGGAGTACGGCAGGATCCAGCGGTAGTCGGGGCCGGTGAGGGAGCGCACGAGGTGGGGGATGAGCAGTCCGAGGAAGGAGATGGGGCCGGCGGCGGCGGTGGCTGCGGCGGCGAGCAGGGCGATGACGGCCATGCCGAGCATCCGGGCGAGCCGGGTGTTCACTCCGAGGCCGGTGGCGACGTCGTCGCCGAGGTTCAGCAGGTTGAGCTGGGGTCCGGTGGCGAAGGCGAGGAGCAGGCCGATGACGATGACGGGCATCACGCCCCAGAAGATGGACATGTCGCGCCCGGCGACGGAGCCGACGGTCCAGAACCGCATCCGGTCGAGGTTGTTGTCGTCGGTGAGGACGAAGCCGGAGATGATCGCCAGCAGGACGGCGTTCATCGCCGCGCCGCCGAGGATGAGTGTCATCGGGTTGACGGTGCCGCCGGACGCCGAGGCGAGGGCGAAGACGGCGACGGTGGCCAGGACCGCGCCGACGAAGGCCCAGACGGAGGTGGCGAAGATGCCGGTGACGCCGAAGATGGCGAAGCTGATGACGACGGCGAGGGAGGCGCCGGAGGTGATGCCGAGGATGCCGGGGTCGGCCAGGGGGTTGCGGGTGTGGCCCTGGATGAGGGCTCCGGCGACGCCGAGGGCGGCGCCGACGACGATGGCGAGCAGGGTGCGGGGCCAGCGCAGCTGGGCGATGACCTGCAGGTCGGGGTCGGTGACTGTGTCGTCTCCGAGGGCGCCGGGCAGTTGCTTCAGTCGGTCGATGAGGACGTCCATGGGGATGTCGCGGGAGCCGAAGGCGAGGCTGAGGATGAAGCCGATGACGAGCAGGGCGGCGAGGAGGACCAGGCCACCGAGTCGGCGGCGGTGCAGTGCCCTGGTCGCTGAGGGTGCTGACGGTGCCGTGGCGGCTGAGGTTGCCGGGGTGGCCGGGGACGCCGACGCTGCCGGGGTTCCGGAGGTTCCGGTCTGGTGGCCGGGTGTTCCGGGTGGGGAGGAGGTCCCCGGGCTCATGGGCGGACGCCCTTTCTCATCGGCAACAGGACAGGTTTACCTTACGGTCGCCGGGAGGATGGTGCAATGCTCGGCCGTCAGGACCGACACGTCCGCCCCGACCGGTGACCGGTCGGGGCGGACGGGGAGGTGCAGGGGTCGAGTGTGCCTGCGGTGCGGCGTTCCTACAGGATGCCCTGGCTCTCCAGGAAGGCCTGGGTGTCGGAGACGACGCCCTGGAAGGTGTCGGAGGCGCCGACGACGGCGTTGTAGGCACCGGCGATCGTGGTGATGGCGGCGCCGCCGACGGCGAGGGACACCAGTGCGTCGGTGGCCTTGCCGTAGTCGAACTGACCGTCGGTCCAGGAACCGAGGGCGTCGGCACCGGTGACGGAGCCGAAGACATCGCGGTCGGCGGAGGCATCGGCGGAGCCCTGGGTCGGCGGGGTGGTGGTGTCGGCGGTCTCCGGGGTCTCGGCGTTGGCGATACCCGTTCCGGCGATGGTGACGATTCCGGCGGTACCGAGTGCGAGCAGGGTCTTCTTCATGGTCATGGCTTTTCCTCGTGAGGGTCGTGAGGGGAAATGGACATCCATCAACCTATCCGCCGGTCGGAAGCGCGCAACAGATAGATTCTGAGAGAGCGCGCCCCTGAATAGAGCCGGTTTTCGCCGATTTCTGGAGGTGTCTGCGCAGGTGGGAGAGGGGGACCGAGGTTGCTGAGAGTATCGCCCGGTGCTGGTGACGGGTGCTGTCGGCCGAAATCGGGGGTTTCGAGGTGGTTTCTGCACTGTGGCCTGGGGAAACAGCGGTGCGGGTGCCGAAATCACTAAATGGGTATAAAAATAACCCCGGACTGAGTCCGGGGTTACATGCAGCTGATGTGCTGCATAGCGCAGCGCGAGTGCTGCGCAGGCGGGGGTCCTGTGTTAGAGGATGCCCTGGCTCTGCAGGAAGGCGATCGTGTCGTCGACGGTGCCCTGGAAGGTGTCCGAGGCCTTGACGACGGCCGAGTAGGCACCGGCGATCGTGGTGATGGCGCCGGCACCGACGGCGAGGCCGACGAGGGCTTCGGTGGCCTTGCCGTAGTCGAACTTGCCGTCGCCGTCGAAGGAGCCCAGCGGGGCCGGGTCCTTGTCGCCGACGCCGGAGGTCGGGGCCATGGAACCGAAGATGTCAGCGTTCTGCTCGAGGTAAGCGGAGCCGGCGGTGGAGCCGTCTCCCATCTCGTTTCCGCCGCCCGGGGTCTCGGCGGCGTTGGCGATGCCGGTACCGGCGATGGCGACAGTGGCGGCGGTGCCCAGGGCAACGAGGCTCTTCTTGATGGTCATGAGGGACCCTCTCAGGTAGATGATGTTTCCTGAGCGACCTTAACAATGCCTAACAAGACAATGGAAGGGTGACCTGAATCACTACCACTTTCGGGGGTGAAAAACACCACGGTGTAACGCGGCGTCACACCTGCTGTCCACCCCGGTTCACGTGGATTTGGGGCACGGCGTCCTGCCGTGTGATACTGGGGCGGTTGTCCGTACGGTCACGCGCCGCCGCGCACCTCAGAGTGCCCGGCACGCCGGCCGCGACGGCACAGACCATGTGCGTGAGGGTCGGTAATCCCACGCACGCAGAACTACTAGGTCTACAAGGAGACTCCAGTGATTCAGCAGGAATCGCGTCTGCGGGTCGCCGACAACACCGGTGCCCGGGAAATCCTGGTCATCCGCGTGCTCGGCGGATCCGTGCGACGGGCCGGCGGTATCGGTGACATCGTCGTCGGCACCGTGAAGGACGCCACCCCCGGTGGCACCGTCAAGGCCGGCGACATCGTCAAGGCCGTCGTCGTGCGCACCAAGAAGGAGACCCGTCGTCCGGACGGCTCCTACATCAAGTTCGACGAGAACGCCGCCGTCCTGATCAAGGGCGCCGACAACCGCGACCCCCGCGGTACCCGCATCTTCGGGCCGGTCGCCCGCGAGCTGCGCGACAAGCGCTTCATGCGCATCGTTTCTCTCGCCCCGGAGGTGATCTAGTCCATGAAGATCCGTAAGGGCGATACCGTCCTCGTCATCTCCGGCCCCGACAAGGGTGCCAAGGGCCGCGTCATCGAGGCCTACCCGGCCCGCGACAAGGTTCTCGTCGAAGGCGTCAACCGCATCAAGAAGCACGTCGCCAACTCCGCCCCCGAGCGTGGCGCCGAGTCCGGTGGCATCGTCACCCAGGAAGCCCCCATCCACGTCTCCAACGTGATGGTCCTGGACTCCGACGGTAACCCGACCCGCGTCGGCTACCGCTTCGACGAGGACGGCAAGAAGATCCGCGTCTCGCGTCGTAACGGGAAGGACATCTAATGAGCGACAACTACACTCCGCGCCTCAAGGCCCGCTACAAGTCCGAGATCCGCGACGCGCTGAACGCCGAGTTCGAGTTCAAGAACGTCATGCAGATCCCCGGCGTCACCAAGGTTGTCGTCAACATGGGTGTCGGCGAGGCTGCCCGCGACTCCAAGCTGATCAACGGTGCCATCAAGGACCTGACCCTCATCACCGGTCAGAAGCCGCAGATCCGCACCGCCAAGAAGGCCATCTCGAACTTCAAGCTGCGTGAGGGCATGCCCATCGGCGCCCGCGTCACCCTGCGTGGCGACCGCATGTGGGAGTTCCTGGACCGTCTGCTGACCGTGGCCCTGCCGCGAATCCGCGACTTCCGGGGTCTCTCCGACCAGCAGTTCGACGGCCACGGCAACTACACCTTCGGTCTCTCCGAGCAGTCCATGTTCTACGAGATCGACGTCGACTCGATCGACCGTCCCCGCGGCATGAACATCACCGTGGTGACCACCGCCACCAACAACGACGAAGGCCGCGCCCTGCTCAAGCAGCTCGGCTTCCCGTTCAAGACGGCGGAGAGCAGCAACTAGTCAGTTCGCGGCGACTGCGCCGGCCTCCGGGTCGGTGTGGTGGCTGTGCTTTCGGTGCCCACTTCGACTTTCGGGTCGCCGGGGTGCCGTGCGCCTGACTGTGTGGCAGTTCCAGCAGTTCGACCACTCCCCAGTACCGGTTCCGGGTTCGCCCGCGGTGCTGGGGAGTGGTGTATCCGGGGGCACTGTGTGGCGAAGTAGGGGGCGCTGTGAGGGGCAGTGTATGGGGCAGTGTATGGGGCATCGGCGGGCGGTGAACGCCGGATACTTACCTCTCTGTCACCGCCTGAGCCCCGTGAGCGGTGCTGGCGAGTGCAGTATCTCCCGGCTGCAGTCCAGACAGTCAGCCGGCAGGCCAGCTGCTCACGCGGCAGGCCATGTGTTCAGCCGGCAGACCAAGCGTCGAGATGGCAGGCCATGCACCCGGCTGGCAGGCCAAACAGTCAGCTGGCAGGCCAAAACAGCGTCCTGGGCCGTTTCAGACGCTGTTTTGGCCTGCCGCCGCTCGCTGTCAAGCTGTGTGGAGTCACCCGACCCTAAACCGTTGCTTCCTGCCTGTGATTGATGCCGACGACCTCCGCCGGCTTCCGGGTCCTCGGCCTGCCACGGAACCGCTCCGGATGCCGGTCGAAGTAGCGTTGCAGTGCATCATCCCGGCGCTGGTGTTTGGTCTTCCACGTCCCGTCGAAGACATCCTGCGGGCTGAACAACGCAACTCCCGAGTGCTTGTGGCAGGTGTTGTACCAGGGCACATACGACCGCAGGAACGTCCGGGCATCCTCGAGTGAGTCGAAGACGCCCGGGTAGTCCGGCCGGTACTTCATCGTTCGGAACTCTGACTCGGAGTACGGATTGTCGTTGGACACGTACGGCCGGTTGTGACTCATCTGCACACCATGGTCACTGAGCAGGTTCTGGTTACGTCCTCTAGCGTGGTGTATCTGTAACTGCCGGTGACCGCCCGTCCACGACGACGGCGACCACCGCAGGTACCTTTCGACTCAACTCCTACATATCCTCGAAAGGGACTCCACGATGGTCACCAGCCCTCATCATATCGACCCGTCAACCTACCTCGACGAACTGCTCACCCAGGCCTCCCCGGACCTGATGCGCCAGATGCTGCAGAGCTTCATCAACCAGATCCTGTCCACCCAGGCCGATCAGGTCTGCGGCGCGGACTACGCCACCACCAGCGAGTCCCGCACCAACACCCGCAACGGTTACCGTCACCGCGACCTCGACACCCGTGTCGGCACCGTCGACGTCGCCGTTCCCAAGCTCCGCTCCGGGTCGTTCTTCCCCGACTGGCTGCTGGAACGACGAAGCCGGGCCGAGCGAGCTTTGAGCACCGTCATCGCGACCTGCTACCTCAAGGGTGTCTCCACCCGAAGAATGAACGACCTGGTCGCCAGCCTGGGGATCACCAACCTGTCGAAGTCCCAGGTGTCCGAAATGGCCAGGGACCTTGACTCCATGGTTGAGGATTTCCGCCACCGCCCACTCGACACTGGGCCGTACCTGTACGTGTCCTGCGATGCGCTGACGATGAAAGTCCGCGAAGGCGGTCGGGTCGTGAAGACGTCGGTGCTGCTGGCGACCGGGGTCAACGCGGAAGGTTACCGGGAGTTATTGGGCATGCAGGTCGCCACGGCAGAGTCCGTGGCCTCCTGGACCGGCTTCTTCCGCGACCTGAAGGCCCGCGGACTGGACCAGGTGTTCCTGGTCACCAGTGATGCGCACCTGGGTATCCAGCACGCGATCGGTGAGGTCCTGCCGAACGCGTCGTGGCAGCGCTGCCGGACGCATTTCGCCAAGAACCTGTCGTCCATGGTGTCCAAGACCCAGTGGCCGACGTTGTCGGCGATGTTCCAGACGATCTTCCAGCAGCCTGATGCTGCCGCGGTGTGGGACCAGGCCCGTGAGGTCGTCAGCTTCTGTCAGAGCAAGTTCCCGCATGTCGCCGACTACCTCGAGGAAGCTCTCGACGAGCTGTTGGCGTTCACCAACACGCCGAAGGCGGTGTGGACCAAGGTCTGGTCCAACAACCCCACCGAGCGGCTGAACCGGGAGATCCGCCGGCGTACCGATGTCGTGGGGATCTTCCCTAACCGCGATGCGGTGGTCCGTCTGGTCGGGGCAGTGCTCGCAGAGCAGCATGATGACTGGATCCAGCAGAAGCGGTACATGTCGCTGACGAGTCTGGAGCATACCCGGACGGTGATAGGCGCCAACGTCATCGACGTCGACGGCGACGACCGGGTGCAGGAGGCAGCATGAGCGGAGCCCGTTATCAGGCCCGTGATGGTCCTTGACCTGGTGTCACGCGCTTTTGTTTCAGCGGAAGGGAGATACACCACTTCCCCGGACTTGACCCAGGTTCTTCAGGTCGTTGGACTTCATCACCGTCCCGTTGTCAGCGTGCACGACCCCGGGAGGTCCGTAGGCCTCGATCGCCTGGGAGAACATCTCGTTGACCAGAGACTTGTCCTCGCGGTCGGCGACCCGCCAGGCGATGATCATCCGCGAGTAGATGTCGATCACCGAGTACGCTTTGAACGTCTTCCGGGCGTACGGCGACTTCAGATCCGTGATGTCCCAACTCCACACCTGGTTCGGGCCGGTGGCGACCACCACCGGTGTGGGCCGCTTCTTCGACGTGCCGGTGCCCCTCGTCGGGGCAACCGGGCGGGTGGCCTGGTCCAGGTCACCGGCGATGCGCCACCAGGACCGCTTCGACGCGATCATGATCCCGGCGTCCCACGCGGTGGCGAACGCGTAGTCCACCGAATTGCCGGCCGCCCAGGCCAACTGGATCAATGCGGCGATGACCGCCCGGTCTGCCAGGTCGATGCGTGACTCGTAGGCCCGGTCGGCCTGGTGGACCGGATCAGCGACCGTGGTACGGGGCTGGTGACGGTAGTGCCACGTTGACCGGGCCAGGTCGACCAGGTTCAGTGCCTTGCGCAGAGATCCGAGGTATTCCGGGCGTTTCAGCTCGTTGACCAGGTCATTGTCGATCCTCAGGAATCGGAGGGCCTGGTCTGATCCGGGTTGTCGTCGGGCCCGTGCGCGTTCAAGTCGTGCAAGAGCCCGATAGCTTTTCCCAGTGCATCGTTGGTCGCCTCCAGTTTGGAGTTGGACGACTTCAGTTCGGCGACCTGTTTTTCCAGCTCGGCGATACGACGAGCTTCGGTGTCCTGCCGACTTGCGACGGCCCGGCGTTGGGAATTGGAGGATTTCACCCCATCACTGTCCCTGGGTACCAGTCCTTTGTCGATGTCCCCGTCGTAGACCGCGGAGCGCCATCGGCGGAGAACGCCGCGGGACACTTCCGTTCCTGCCAGCCATGTGGCCTTCGTGCCGTGGGGCTGCCGGTCGTATTCGTAGACGAACTCGCGGATCTGGTCGTTGGTGTAGCCCGGTGCGATGCTCATCGCCGGGGACTCCTTTCTGTGCGGGAGTCGGAGTGACTCACACACAGCCTGGCAAAGAGGGCGCAATGACAGTTGCGCGGTCAAGTCCGGGGAAGTGGTGTATCTCCCTTCCGCTGAAACAAAAGCGCGTGACACCAGGTCAAGGACCATCACGGGCCTGATAACGGGCTCCGCTCATGCTGCCTCCTGCACCCGGTCGTCGCCGTCGACGTCGATGACGTTGGCGCCTATCACCGTCCGGGTATGCTCCAGACTCGTCAGCGACATGTACCGCTTCTGCTGGATCCAGTCATCATGCTGCTCTGCGAGCACTGCCCCGACCAGACGGACCACCGCATCGCGGTTAGGGAAGATCCCCACGACATCGGTACGCCGGCGGATCTCCCGGTTCAGCCGCTCGGTGGGGTTGTTGGACCAGACCTTGGTCCACACCGCCTTCGGCGTGTTGGTGAACGCCAACAGCTCGTCGAGAGCTTCCTCGAGGTAGTCGGCGACATGCGGGAACTTGCTCTGACAGAAGCTGACGACCTCACGGGCCTGGTCCCACACCGCGGCAGCATCAGGCTGCTGGAAGATCGTCTGGAACATCGCCGACAACGTCGGCCACTGGGTCTTGGACACCATGGACGACAGGTTCTTGGCGAAATGCGTCCGGCAGCGCTGCCACGACGCGTTCGGCAGGACCTCACCGATCGCGTGCTGGATACCCAGGTGCGCATCACTGGTGACCAGGAACACCTGGTCCAGTCCGCGGGCCTTCAGGTCGCGGAAGAAGCCGGTCCAGGAGGCCACGGACTCTGCCGTGGCGACCTGCATGCCCAATAACTCCCGGTAACCTTCCGCGTTGACCCCGGTCGCCAGCAGCACCGACGTCTTCACGACCCGACCGCCTTCGCGGACTTTCATCGTCAGCGCATCGCAGGACACGTACAGGTACGGCCCAGTGTCGAGTGGGCGGTGGCGGAAATCCTCAACCATGGAGTCAAGGTCCCTGGCCATTTCGGACACCTGGGACTTCGACAGGTTGGTGATCCCCAGGCTGGCGACCAGGTCGTTCATTCTTCGGGTGGAGACACCCTTGAGGTAGCAGGTCGCGATGACGGTGCTCAAAGCTCGCTCGGCCCGGCTTCGTCGTTCCAGCAGCCAGTCGGGGAAGAACGACCCGGAGCGGAGCTTGGGAACGGCGACGTCGACGGTGCCGACACGGGTGTCGAGGTCGCGGTGACGGTAACCGTTGCGGGTGTTGGTGCGGGACTCGCTGGTGGTGGCGTAGTCCGCGCCGCAGACCTGATCGGCCTGGGTGGACAGGATCTGGTTGATGAAGCTCTGCAGCATCTGGCGCATCAGGTCCGGGGAGGCCTGGGTGAGCAGTTCGTCGAGGTAGGTTGACGGGTCGATATGATGAGGGCTGGTGACCATCGTGGAGTCCCTTTCGAGGATATGTAGGAGTTGAGTCGAAAGGTACCTGCGGTGGTCGCCGTCGTCGTGGACGGGCGGTCACCGGCAGTTACAGATACACCACGCTAGAGGACGTAACCCAGTTGCGCTGCCGGCAGGGGACTCGACCGGACTCGGGGCCTGAACGGGGGACTCGGACGCTGCGGTGCCTTCGGTCTGGGCCGGGCGCCTTCACTTTGTGTCCGCTGCCTTCGGTCCGGGTCGATTTCCCGGCCTGGGGTGCCCCGGACTGAAGGCACGCTGCACGAACTGATGGCAGGCGGGGGCGGGGCATGGTCTCGGGCGTCCCGGGCGACTCGGGTGTCCTGGGTGTCCCGGGCGTCCTGGGCGTCTAGGGCAGACCGGGAGAGCTGGACGGCCGGGAGAGCTGGGCGGGGCGGTCGGGCCCGGCGAGTACTGGGGCGGACGGTTCAACCGGCGCGCCGCCTGTCCCACCTGCGGGGACGGGCGGTTTTCTGTGCGGGGTTTCTGCATTCCCGGGTGGGGGTGGGGCGTCCCCTGCTACTCTTCTCACCTGACATCACCCCCGGAAAAGAGGAATGCCACCCCATGATCGAGCTGTACAACGCCTTCATCGACTTCATCGTGCCGCCCTGGATCAACCTCGTGAATTTCGAGCTCGATCTCTTCGACGTCGCCGGTTCCGGCGGGGCCACCGACATGTTCCAGGACTACGTGAACAGCAACGGCGGCAGCGCGGGCTTCCACGACCGCCGCGGTGACATCGCCGGGATGGCCGACGGGCTCCACCTCTGACATCCCCCCGCTGTCTCAGAAAAGCACCTGCCCCCCGACGGAATCCGTCGGGGGCAGGTGACTGTCGGGACTGAGGCCGGCCGCCGCTGAGACCGCCTGCGCCCCGAGATCGTCACCGTTTTCACTCCCGCCAGCCCACGGCGTCCGGAATCGGTGACGATGTCGGGGCGCTGTGGGGATCGTGGGGTCGCCGGGAAGGACACCTACCCCGCGTGGCCCAGCAGATGCTCGGCGGCGAGGGACAGTTCGTCGCGCACCGGGGCGAGCTCGTCCGGCGACGTGGTCTCCAGCAGTGTGCGGATCGTCTGGTGCGCGTTGCGGCTGTGCTCCCGGTCGTCGTCGTCCCAGTTGCCCGTCAGATGGGCGTCGATGAGGTGCGCGTCATCGTCGAGGGTGAGTGCGGCGGACTGGTTCGTGTCCGCGGCGGTGGTCGTCGCGTCGATGTACTCGGTGACGATGCCGCGGAGATGGGTCGGGAGGTACGAGGTCATGGCGTCCAGTGTTGTGATCCCGTGGGGCGCGCGCAACCGGAACAGGAAAAGATGGTGACGACCGGTACACATTTCGGCCCGACCGTGGCACGGAAAGCGGGAGTTGTGTATCCGTCGTGACGCGGCGTGCGGTCGGCGCCACGCGCAACCGGCAACCGGCAACCGGCAGTCGACCCCGGCCAACCCCCGGCTACCCGCCGATGGCGCTCATCGTCCGGTCCGGCTGCACGTACTCCGGATCGTTCAGCGTGACCTCGTCGGAACCGTAGGCGCGCGGCTTGTTCCACATCGCCCCGGCCCACACCTCGGCCACCTCGTCGTCGGAGGCACCCGAGCGCAGCACCGACAGCAGGTCGGTCTCCTCCTGGGAGAACAGGCAGCTGCGCACCTTGCCGTCGGCGGTGATGCGGGTACGCGAGCACGCCGCACAGAAGGACTCGGTCACCGAGGCGATCACCCCGACCTTGCCGAGCACCGGGGAATCGGGCGCGGAATCCTTCGCCCGCACCTCCCACAGCTGCGCCGGGGCCGACCCACGCGGCACCGGATCCACCGACAGGTCGTAGCGCTGCGAGAGCCGCTCCCGCACCTCCGCACCGGAGACGAGGTTGCGCCGTGCCCAGTTGTGGTCGGCGTCCAGCGGCATCTGTTCGATGAAGCGCAGCTGGTAGCCGCGGGTGATGCACCACTCCAGCAGATCGGCCGCACCCGTGTCGTTGATGCCGCGCATGAGCACCGCGTTGACCTTCACCGGTTCCAGACCGGACGCCTTCGCCGCCTCCAGACCACGGATGACCTGCGGCAGCCGGTCGCGGCGGGTCAGCTTCTTGAATGTTTCCCGGTCGACGGTGTCCAGCGAGACGTTGACGCGGGTCAGCCCGGCCTCGACGAGCGAGTCGATCCGCTTGTCGAGGTTGATGCCGTTGGTCGTGATGGAGATCGGCACCTCCGGGTGCAGTTTCCGCACCCCGGCGATGATGTCGGCGAGATCCTGGCGGACCAGCGGCTCGCCACCGGTGAAACGCACGTCGCGCACCCCGAACAGCCGGACGCCCAGATCGGCGATACGCACCGCCTCCTCGGCGGTGAGCAGTTCGTTCTTCTTCAGCCACACCATGCCCTCGGCGGGCATGCAGTAGGTGCAGCGCAGGTTGCACTTGTCGATCAGCGAGATGCGGAGATCGTCGGCGACACGCCCCCACCGGTCGGCGAGGGTGCGGGTCGGGGTGGGGAGGAGCGCGGTCATCGTCGTGCGGCTCCTTTCGTGCGTAGAATCTGGATCGTTCGGTCGGACCGTACACCCGGTCGGCGAAACCTTATGCAGGTCAGCAGGGTGGGCGGGGGGAGGTTGGCTGTGTCAACTAACGTGTCCCACTGTAACCCGCTGCGGCCCACGGCGACAGCGGAGACCGCTTCCGAGAGGACTTCCATGACCACCACCGCCCGATCCCTGGGCTCCGCACGGGGCCGTTACGCCAGCCTGCTCGCGATTCTCGCGGCCCTCGTGCTGCTGCTCGCCACCGCCTGCTCCAGTGACGGTGACAGCTCCGACAATCCGGAGAACACCGTCAAGGTCTACGCGGCGGCGTCCCTCAAGAACGTCGGCGACGAGCTCGCGCAGGCCTTCGCCGATGACGGGCATGACGGTGTGACGGTCGAGTACAACTACGCCGGCTCCTCCAAGCTCGTCCAGCAGATCGACCAGGGCGGGGACGCCGACCTGTTCATCAGCGCCGACGAGGAGAACATGGACAAGGCGCAGGACCTCAAGGAGTTCAAGTTCAAGGACTCGGAGCCGGTGACCATCGCCACCAACCAGCTCGTCCTCGCCACCGCCGAGGGCAACCCGGCGGACCTGGAGAGCGTCGACGACCTCAAGGACAAGCAGGACGCCCGCATCGCCGTCTGCGCCGACGGCGTGCCCTGCGGCACCATCGCCCACAAGGTCCTGGACACCGCGGGCATCACGCTGAAGAACCCGACCGAGGAAGCCAACGTCGCCGACGTCACCACCAAGATCAGCACCGGTGCCGTCGACGCCGGCTTCATCTACTCGACCGACGCCAAGGCCGGCAAGCTCAACGCCATCCCGGTCCAGGGGGCTGAGCCCAACAGGTACCCGGCCGCCGTCACCACCGCCGGCGCGAACAAGGACAACGCCACCGCGTTCCTGAAGTTCCTGCAGTCCGACAAGGCGCAGCAGATCCTCGCCTCCTACGGCTTCGGCGCCGCGTAGCAGGTGCCGCACCCGGTGACACGTCGCACGCGCACCACCGCCGTCCCGGCGACGCTGAGCGTCGTCGGGTTCGTCGCGTTACTGGCCCTGCTCGGGCCGCTGGTCGCGCTGCTGCTCAACATCCCGTGGAACCGTGCGGTCGAGCTGGTCACCGCCCACGAGTCCGTCCAGTCGCTGACCCTCTCGCTGGGCACCGCGGTGACCGCCACCGTCATCGTCATCGTGCTGGGACTGCCCCTGTCCCTGTGGCTCGCGGAGTTCGCCCGCCGGCACCCGGGGGCCGCCCAGGGCGTCCAGCTGGTCGTGTATGCGCCGCTGGTGCTCTCCCCGGTGGTCTCCGGGCTCGCCCTCGTGTTCTTCTGGGGACGCCACGGGCTGATCGGCGAGCCGCTGGAGACCGCCGGGATCCGCGTCGCGTTCACCTCGCTGGCGGTCATCGTGGTTCAGGTCTTCGTCACGCTGCCGTTCTTCGTCTCCACCACGGTCACCGCCCTCCACGGCATCCCGTCGGTGCTGCAGGAGGCCGCGGCGGTCGACGGGGCGTCCCGCTGGCAGACCCTCGCCCGGATCGTCGTGCCGCTGGCCTGGCCCGGCATCGTCACCGGCACCGTCCTGTCGTTCGCCCGTGCCCTGTCGGAGTACGGGGCCACGCTGACGTTCGCGGGTAACGTCGCCGGGGAGACACGCACCATCCCGCTGCTCATCGAACTCGGCCTGTCCGCCAACGACATGGACCAGGCGCTCGGCGCCTGCATCATGCTCATCGGCATCTACGTGCTGGTCGTCGGTGGGATCGCCGCGGTGCGCCTGATACACCGCTGACCGGGAAGGACACCCATGACACGCACCCCTGAGGACCATCTCGCCGCGGTCCGCGACCTCGTCGGAACCCGGGAGATCACCGACCTGGCCCCCGCGGCGGCGGTGGGGCACACCCTCGCCCGCGCGGTCGTGGCCGTGGAGGACTCGCCCCGCTTCGACAACTCGCAGATGGACGGCTACGCGCTGGGGGAGCGGCACCTCGCCGGAGGCAGTTTCCCGGTCGGCCCGACCGTCGCCGCCGGCCATGACCCGGACACGCTGCTGCCCGGGGGGATCGCCGACGCGGTCGTGCCGGTGATGACCGGGGCGCGGCTGCCCGCCGGCACTGCCGCTGTCGTCAAGGTGGAGACCTGCACTCCGCCGGACTTCGCCGCGGCGGAGACGGCAGGTCGGGTGACGGTGCCCGCCGCGCCCGCCGGACAGTTCGTCCGCCCGCAGGGCTCCGACATCGCGGCCGGGTCGGAGCTGCTGCCCGCCGGGCATGTCGTCAACCCCCGCACCGTGGGCGTCGCCGCGGCGCAGGGGATCACGGGACTGCCGGTGCGACGGCCCGCGCGGGTGCTGCTGTGCACCGGCGGCGACGAGATCAGTGAGGCCGACGGTGCCGGTTCTGCCCCGAACTCCGCCACGATCAGGGACGCCAACGGACCGCTGCTCGCCGCCCTGTGCGCCCGCCACGGCATCACCGTCGCCGGCCACGTCCGCACCTCCGACGATCCGGCGGTGTTCCGCGCCCTGCTGCACGGGGCGGTCACCACCCACCGGCCGGACGCCGTGATCACCAGCGGCGGCATCAGCCACGGCCGCTTCGAGGTCGTCCGCCAGGTGCTCGGGGACGCGAGCGGCACAGGCGGCACAGGCGGCACAGCCTGGTTCGGCCATGTCGCCCAGCAGCCCGGCGGCCCGCAGGGCTGCGCGGTCTTCGCCGGCGTCCCGGTGGTGTGCCTGCCCGGCAACCCGGTCTCCACCGCCGTGAGCTTCCGCCTGTTCGTCGCCCCGGCACTGGGGGAGGCTCCGGCGCCGGTGACCGCGGTGGTCGACCGGGATCTCACCGGGCTGCCCGCCAAGGACCAGTTCCTCCGGGCGGTCCTGTCGGTGGATGACACCGGACGGCTCACCGCCTCCCCGGTCGGCGGGGCGGGGTCGCATCTGCTGGCACAGTCGGTGACGGCGTCCGCCCTGCTGCGGGTGCCCGCCGGCGCGGAACTGTCCGCCGGGCAGACCGCGACCGTCTACCCGCTGTGAGGTCGTGCCGGACAGTATTCCGGAACAATCCGACGCGACCTCACGTCCGGAGAACGGGCGGACCCCTCGTCGTGGGGTAGCGTCGGGAACCGTGCTCCTGTCCCAGTTGACCTACTTCGAGGCCCTCGCCCGCGAACGCCATTTCGGCCGCGCCGCCGCAGCCTGCTTCGTCACCACCTCGACCCTGTCCGAGGCGGTCCGGAAACTGGAGAAGGAACTCGGCGTGCAGCTCGTCGACCGCGGGCGGACCTCCTTCCACGGACTGACGCCCGACGGGGAGATCGTGCTCGCCTACGCCCGCCGGATGCTCGCCGATGAACGGCACCTCGGTGAGGATCTCGCCGCCGCCCACGGTTCACTCGCCGCCACGCTGCGCTTCGGGACCATCCCGTCGGGGACCGGCTGGGCCGCCGACATCCTCGCCCGCCTCGCCGCCGCGAACCCGGGGGTGACCGTCGATCTGGTCACCGGACTGCGCAGTGAGGAGATCGCCGAGCGGATCCGCTCCCACGATCTCGACGCGGGGATCATCCACCCGCGTGCCGGCCGGGCGGACGCCCACGGTGCCGGCCGTGCGGGACTCCACCTCGCCCGTCTCGGCACCACCCGGTTCGTGCTCGCCGGACGCCCCGGGGTACTCGACAGGATCGACGCGACCGCGACGGTCGGAGGGGTCGACGACGACAGGACCGGGATTGCCGGGAAGGCAGGGAAGGCGATCGAGGCAGGGAAGGCGATCAAGGCCGTGAAGGCCGGGCAGAAGGCCGTGACCGGGGAGGACCTCGCCGGGCTGCCGCTGGCACTGCTCGCCCCGGGGATGCGTGCCCGTGAGGAGTTCGACCACGCCATGGCGGCCGCCGGTGTGACGGTCACCCCCTCGGCGGTGGCTGATTCCGCGGAGGCGCTGCTCGCCCTGGCGGGTACCGGCCAGTGGGCCGTCATCGTCCCGGAGGCCTCGGTCACTGCACCGCGGGCCGGCAGTGTCGCAGACCTCGAGGTCCGCCGGCTGCAGGATCCGACGGTGGCGATGGAGGTCGCCCTCGTCCGGCTCGACGTCGACCCGGTGCCCGCCCTCGCCGCGGCGGTGGACCGGGCGGCCCGGTGATCCCCGCCGGCTTCCGGCGTACCCAGCACAGGTTCGCACCGTGGGCGGTGCTGGTCTCCGGGGTGGCGGTGACGCTGGTCATCGGGCTGCTCGGCCTGCTGACCGAGGTGGTCGGCCACCCGTTCCTCATGACCAGCTTCGCGGCGTCCTGCGTGCTGGAGTTCGTGCTGCCCGTCGCCCCGGTGTCCCAGCCGGTGAACGTCATCGGCGGGCACCTGGCCGGGGCGGTGTGCGGGCTGGTCGCCCTGTCGCTGCTGCCGGGGAGCTGGTGGGCGTTCGCACTGGCCACCGGGGTGGCGGTCATGGCGATGACGGGGCTGCGGATCCTGCATCCGCCGGCGGCGTCGCTGCCGTTGATCATCATGCAGGACGCCCAGGACTGGTGGTACCTGCTCACCCCGATCCTGGTGGGGACGGTCATCATCGTGGTGCTGGGGCTGGTGTACCGGCGGCTGCTGGGGGAGCGGCTGCACCGGTGATGTCGGGGTTCCCACCCCCGAATTAGTGAATGATGTGTCAGGTATTTCCGCACGTTCATTCGGTTTTGCCGCTCAATGGTTCGCTGTGTCCCAGCTCACGGCGCCGTGAACTGCACCGACACTGTCCGGAACAGCCGAAGGGGTGTTCGGTGGATCGTGTCAGAGCGGAGTAGCGTCCTTCCCCGTGATGCGTGGGCACGCACGGACGCGTGTGCCACGCACTGACGTTTTTCCGAGGACATACCGCCGATGAGGAGGGCCTGACCATGGCCGAGATATCAGAGACATCCGCACCCGCTGCGCTGGACGGCGGGGTGAACACCGCCACGCACGGGGCCATCCTCAAGAAGGTCGCCCTGTTCGGCGACGACCCGCTGCGCTACTCGGTCCGCGCGATCCTCGCCGGCGTGTACCTCACCCTCGGCACCGCCTTCGCCGCCGTCGCGGGCAACGCCGTCGAAGGGGTGGCCCATGGACTGGGCGCCGTGGTGTTCGGCATGTGCTTCTTCATCGGCCTGGCGATGATCCTCCAGATCGGTGCGGAGCTGGCCACCGGCACCATGATGTACATGGTCTGGGGTGCCGTCCGCGGCTACCTGGGCTGGGCGAAGGCCATCGGCATCATCCTGTGGACCGTGGTCCTCAACCTGGTCGGCGCGATCATCGTCGCGATCATCCTGGGGCAGTCCGGCAAGCTCGGCGGCCTCGGTGCCGACCACCTCATCGCCACGCTGTCGGAGGGCAAGCTGACCAAGGGGCCGTGGGGCATCCTGCTCGAGGGCATTCTCGCGAACTTCCTGGTCAACGTCGCCATCGTCGGTGGTCTGATCATGAAGGACTACGCCGGGAAGTTCCTGTTCACCCAGTTCGTCATCGGTGCCTTCGTCGTCCTCGGCCTGGAGCACCTCATCGCGAACTTCTCCCTGTTCACGCTGTCCTACTTCTGCCTCGGTGACGGTTTCGCCGACGGTCCCTCCGTGCTGGACGCCCTGACCTGGGGCAACGTGCTGAAGAACTGGGGTATGGCACTGCTCGGCAACTTCATCGGCGGCGGCCTGCTCATCGGCGGGGTCTACGCCTGGCTGAACCAGGGCAAGTCGAAGGGCGCGCAGCTCTACCGCGACTAGGTCGGGCATGCCCGCGGAACGAACCGAGGGGCTGTCGTCGGTCGGCCCATGCCCGCGGAACGAACCCACAGGTCGAATTTTTGGCTCCAGAACCGCACCTGGGTTCGTGATCCCCACATCGCAGGTTGCGCAGCAGCACCTCGATTCGTGATCCCGACATCGCAGGTGGGCCAGCAGCACCTGGGTTCGTGATCCCGACAATTCAGGCGCCGGGACTCCAACCTGGCTCAGCGAGAGTGCTCACGCAGCCTCGCCATGCCGCGCCAGCGCCCGGACCACCATATTGTCGAGGAGCCGGTGCAACTTCACCCGGTTCCGGAACAGTTCCGCATCGACCCGGAGCACCTCCCAGCCGCGGTCCCTGAGCTCCTGGATCTGGTCGATGTCCCGGTCCTTGCGCTCGCTGCCGTGGTGGTCGGCGCCGTCGTAGTAGACCGCGATCTTCAACTCTTCACAGGCCAGGTCAAGGACCGTGCTCATCCCGCGCCCGGACCCCCAGGAGACGGGCACCTGTGATGTCCAGCGGAAACCGGCCGGCAGGGCGTCCCGGATGATGAGCCGGAGCAGTGTCTCCCGCGGGGTCTGTGCACCATCGTCGACCAGGGCCAGCACCCGGCGCAGCAGCCGACGCCCCACCACCCCACGACAGGCGTCCCGGATCTCGGCGAGTGTCGCGGTCGTGCACTGCAGGACGGCGTCGACGAGCTGGACACACCGGACCTCGATGTCGGAGAGCCCGGGGATGTCGGGGACCGGCGGCCGGTGTTTCCGCCGGATGATCGACTGGAGTACCTCGGCCGTCGCCGATGGTGCGGTGACACACCGGAGTCCGGGGAACACCGGGTCCGGGGTGCAGGTTGTCCGTGGCCGGTCCTTCCGCCACGGCCGGTACACCGGTTTCAGTGACCGGTCGCCGGCGGTACCGCAGTCGGTGGATCCGGCTCCGCTGCCGTCGGTGAGCAGGACGACCGGTGCCGAGTCGGCCCAGTACAGCAGCCCGAGGAAGGCCAGGGCTCCCCATCCGTCGATGACCAGGTCGGGGTGGCGGAGATACTGGGCCCGCGCGCGGGTGACGATATCGGCGGGGAATCCGCCGGTCTCGTCGCCGCGGACCTGCTGTGGGGTGTCTTCCGGCAGTGGCCGGAACAGGACGCCCCGGGCCACCGTGATGAATTTCCGCTCCAGGGCATGTCTGGTGCGACCTGCGGCGATGGCTGCCTTCCGGAGGAACGGTGGCCTGCTCGGCAGTATCCGTCGGGTGTATTCGGGGCCGTTGCCCGGGTGAAGTCTGCCCTCCCGTTCGGCCCGACGCCACCAGTCCCACCTGCTGTCCCCCGCTGTGTTCTCCATGGTGGACCAGTCAAGCCGATGGTGGCGGACGCCGCTACCGGGGTGTCGCCGGATTGTGGACAACACCGGGTTGTCCACAGATCGCAGGTCGGGGGTGGTGGAGCGGGCAGGGATGTGCGTTGCTGTGGCACTGCATCCACGATGCGGGGATCACGAACCCAGGTGCGGTTCTGAAGCCCAAAATTCGACCTGTGGGTTCGTTCCGCGGGCATGAGCCGACGGACGGCGGCACCTCGGGTCGTTCCGCGGACCTGGGCCGGAGCCGCGCGCTACAGCGGGAGATACCGGACGCCGTCGCCGGCCGCGAGACCTTCCGGGGGGACAATGACCAGTGCATCCGCTGCCGCGTAGCCGCTGAGCATGTGGGACAGCCGGCCGGGCAGGACCGTCAGTGCCGCCTCCGGATCCGCCGGCTCATGGGTTCCCGACCCGACCCCCGCAACCCCGGACACCGCAGGCATCAGGCGCACCCGGTCGCGGCGGATCGGCTCCACAGCCGCGCCGAGCACACCGGACAGCACCGGGGCGTCCAGCCCGAGAGCGGTCGCCACCGCAGGCTGGACGAACGAGTGCAGCGCGACATGGGCCGCGAACGGGTTACCGGGAACCCCCGCGATGAGCTGGGGGCGTCCCGAAATGATGCGACGGACCAGCAGGGTCGGGTGCCCCGGCTGGCAGGCGACCTCGTCGGCGAGGATCTCGCCGCCGGCACCACTGGCCAGGGCGGCCCGGGTGATGAAGCGGCGGGCGAAATCCTGACCGGAGCGGCCCGACCCGCCGGTCATCACCACGATGTCGGCGTCCAGCACCGCCGGCCGCCGCAGCCAGTCCTCCACGGCCACCGGATCATCGGCCAGGTGCTCGGCGGCCACCACCTCCGCACCCCAGCCGGTGAGCAGTGCGGGAAAGGAGACGGAGAAGGCGTCCCGCACCTCCCCGGGGCCGGGCACCCCGGAGGCGACGACCTCGTTGCCGGTGAACGCGCACGCCACCTTCGGTGCCCGCGCGACCGTGACCTCGTCCACGCCGGCCGCGCCCAGCATCGCGACGTGCCGTGGGGAGAGCCGCCGCGGGGCGGTCAGCAGGGTGTCGCCGAGGTGCCACTCCTGACCGGACGGGCGGATGTCCCGCCCCGGCGCCGGATGCTCGGCATGCAGTTCCTCGCCGGTGACCTCGGCGTTCTCGGAGCGGATGACGGAATCCGCCCCCTCGGGCAGCAGTGATCCGGTGAGGACCGGCAGGGCCTCCCCGTCGGCCAGGGAGCCGCCGCTGCGGTGGACGTTGCGGCCCTGCGACCCGGTGAACGGTGCGGCGAGCAGCCGCCACGGCCCGTCACCGCGCACCGCGAAGCCGTCCATGGCCGACGACGTGTAGTGGGGGACGTCCATGGGCGCGGGCACATCGGCGGCGAGCACGTCGCCGGGCGCCGGGTGCTTCCGGACCTCCGCCACGGTCGCGGACGCAGCGGCGCAGATGCGGCGACGCGCCTCGTCCCAGGCGACGGGTTGGTGGTGCTCGTGACTCATTGTGGCCTTCCGTAGCCGTGGGTGAGGGCATCCTGCCAGGTGTCGATGTCGGTGGCGGTGCCGCCGGGCAACGGCAGTTCCGGCAGGTCGAGGTGCTTGAGGATCCGCATGACGGACTGGTCGGTGAGGTCGCCGGCGGTGGCGTTCCGCAGATCGGCCAGCCGCACGGCGGAGAGCAGCGGCTGCAGTCGACCACCGGTCACCCCGATCCCGGGGCCGCCGGCGGCCAGTGCGGTGACCGCACGGCCGGGGTTGACGAGGTCGGCGGCGAGCAGCAGGACCAGGTCGTCGTCGGACGCCCCGGTGGTCTCCAGCATCCGGACCCCGGCTGCGACAGCGGCGGCCGGGCCGGCGAGCGGCGGGTCCTCCCGGGTCCGCAGGACATCCTCCGGCAGGTCCATCGGCGGGCCGACGACGATCCGGGTGGCGCAGTCCGCAGCGGCGCAGGCCTCCAGGACCGTGTCGATGAGGCGGCGTCCGGTGAAGTCGGTGAGCAGCGGTTTGTCGGGCGTGCGGGCCGGGGCGGAGGCGTGGAGCCGGGATCCGGCGCCTCCGGCGACGATGATCGCGTGGCTGGTCGGGCTTGTCGGGTTGGTCGGCACAGTCATCTAACCGCCTGCGAACGGGGGGAGGACATCGACACGGGTGACGGTGCCGAGGTCGACGGTGGCGGCGTCCGCCCGGGTGACGGTGCGGCCGTCGACGAGGAAGCTGCACCGGTCGAAGACCCGGGCGAGGGTCATACCGCCGGCGGTCTCGTCGGTGTGGCGTGCGCCGAGGGTGTCGAGCAGTGCGGCGAGTGTGCCGGTGGCCTGCGCATCCCCGAGTCGTTCTTCTGCTACACCGCGCGCCGCGCGTGCGGCCGCGAAATAGTGGATCTCAACCATGATGACCCAGTGTAGGCCGGTGCCGGGACAGTGGCGGCGGGGCGTGGCAGTGTCCGGTGCGCCGCGTAACCTGGACACCTATGAGCAGCACGGAATCCACCCACCTCACCCACGTCCGCGAGGACGGCTCGGCGCACATGGTCGACGTCACCGGAAAGAACGAGACGAGCCGCACCGCGGTGGCGACCGGACGGGTGCGCACCAGGCCCGATGTCCTGGACATGATCTTCGATCCCGGCAATGAGGGCCTGCCCAAGGGGGACGCCCTGCCCGTCGCCCGCGTCGCCGGCATCATGGGCGCGAAGAAGACACCCGAGATCATCCCGCTGTGCCATCCGCTGCCGCTGGGGAAGATCACCGTCGACTTCGTCCGCGAGGAGGACGCCGTGCGTATCGAGGCCTCGGTGAAGACCCGCGGCGTGACCGGCGTGGAGATGGAGGCGCTCACCGCCGTCACCAGCGCCGCCCTCACCGTCTACGACATGATCAAGGCGGTCGACAAGCACGGCGTGATCGAGGACGTGCACGTCCTGGCGAAATCCGGCGGCAAGTCCGGCTCGTGGGACGTGCGTGCCGACGCGGCGGGGGACCTCCGATGACCACCGCACTCGTCGTCGTCGCCTCGACCCGGGCCGCCGCGGGGGAGTACACCGACCGGACCGGCCCACTGCTCGTCGACTGGCTGCGCGGCCGCGGCTACGACACTCCCGACCCGGTCATCGTCGCTGACAGCGACATCCCCGCCTACCTTGATGACCTGCTGCAGTCGGCGGACCTGCCGCGGATCGTGCTCACCACCGGCGGCACCGGTATCAGCCCCGGTGACCGGACGGTCGCCTCGGTGCGTCCCCACCTGACCCACGAACTGCCGGGCCTGCCGGCGGCGGTGTGGCGGCGGGGCGCGGACAACGGGGTACCGACCGCACTGCTGTCCGGTGCGGTCGCCGGGGTGGTCCGCCGCTCGTTCATCATGACGCTGCCCGGCTCCCGCGGCGGCGTGAAGGACGGCATCGCCGTTCTCGACCCCGTCCTCGACCACATCACCGCACAACTGGAAGGAGCCGGTGACCATGAGTGATCCCGCCACCGACCCGGACTACGTCGCCGAGCAGACCGGCACCGTCGTCCACACCGCCATCTCCGCCGACCCGTTGGAGGACCATCTCGCCGCCGCGAAACTCACCACGCAGACCCGCGCGATGGGCGCCCTGGTGACCTTCGAGGGCACCGTCCGCGACCACGACAACGGCACGGGTGTGACGAAACTCGACTACACCCACCATCCGACCGCCCCCGCCGCCCTGGCGGCGATCGCCGAGGAGACGGTGCGCGCCCACCCGGAGATCCGGCTGTGGGCCGAGCACCGCACCGGCTCGCTGGACATCGGCGACCTGGCCTTCCTCGTGGTCGTCGCCGCCGCACACCGCGGCCCCGCCTTCGAGGCGATCGCCGAGTTCGCGACCCGGGTGAAGTCCGAGGTGCCGATCTGGAAGGAACAGGAACACACCGACGGCTCGACGGACTGGGTGGGATTGTGAGCGACTTCAGTCCGCGCGAACTCTCCCGGTACCGCCGCCAGCTCGTCCTCGACGGTTTCGGACGCCCCGGGCAGGCCGCGCTGAAACAGGCCCACATCGCCGTCATCGGCGCCGGCGGGCTCGGCTCCCCGGCGCTGCTGTACCTCGCCGCCGCCGGAGTCGGCCACGTGACCGTCATCGACGATGACGTGGTGGAACTGTCCAACCTGCACCGTCAGGTCATCCACGAGACCGCGGCCGTCGGCGAGCCGAAGGCACTGTCGGCGAAACGCGAGATGCTGGAACGCAACCCGGAGATCGAGGTGACGGTCGTGCAGCGGCGCCTGACGGCGTCCGGTGCCGTCGATCTGCTGCGCGGTGCCGATGTCGTGCTCGACGGCACCGACAATTTCGACGCCCGCTACGCCGCCTCCCATGCGTGCGCGGTGCTCGGCGTGCCGCACGTGTGGGGGTCGATCCTGGGGTTCGATGCGCAGCTGTCGGTGTTCTGGGCCGGCCACGGCCCGGTGTACGAGGATGTCTTCCCCGTCGCCCCGCCGGCCGGATCGGTGCCGTCCTGCGCGGTCGGTGGGGTGCTCGGCCCACTGGTGGGCGTCGTCGGCTCCGCGATGGCGCTGGAGGCGGTGAAGCTGGTGACCGGGATCGGCGAACCGCTGACCGGGAAGCTCGGCTACTACACGGGCCTGACCGGGGTGTGGGAGTATCTGCCGGTCGCCGCGGATCCGACGGTGGCGCAGCGGGTGAAGGACCGGGTCACCGGGGTGCCGGAGGACGCCGCCCACGGCGATCCGGTGCCGGCCGACTCCACCGGTGATGACCCGGTCGACCTGCCCGATCTCACCGGTGCGGTGCTCATGGACGTCCGCGAGCCCGACGAGTTCGACGCCTTCCACATGCCGGACGCCGTCAATGTCCCCCTCAGCACCCTGCGGGAGGCCGTCCCTCCGGTGGCCCGGGAGCTCGCCGGGGAGGCTACCGCGGCCGGACGCCCCCTCGTCGTCTACTGTGCCGCCGGTGTGCGGTCGGCCGAGGCGGTGGACATCCTCGCGGCGTCCGGAATCGACGGGACCAGTTACCCGGGCGGCATCAACGCCTGGCTGGACGCCCAGTAGCGGCTGGTAGCCCCCGACAGCCGCCTGCGGCGTCCGGCAGTGTCCGGCAGCAGAGCGAAAGTGCCGCTGACATGCTGGTTTGCAGCCCCAGTCGGAGTCTGTGTACAGTATCGTCTCGTGCGAGACACTCCGGGTCATACCGGGGTGGACGTTGCACGGCCCTGTGGCGCAGTTGGTTAGCGCGCCGCCCTGTCACGGCGGAGGTCGTGGGTTCAAGTCCCATCAGGGTCGCAAAAGGGTTCGCCCTTCTTGCCCAGATAGCTCAGTTGGTAGAGCGTACGCCTGAAAAGTGTAAGGTCCCTGGTTCGATCCCTGGTCTGGGCACCACAGCGAAAACCCCCGCGGAAGAGATTCCGCGGGGGTTTCGCCGTGCCCGGGTGGTGTCCCTATGTAGTTCGTGGGTTAATGGTCAGAATGTGTGTCTGTTGTGGGCGTGTTATCGGCCGACCCAGCCCTTCTTCGTCAACCCCTGCCCCCGGCTGACCCGGTTCGGACGATTCAGTTCCCCGAAAGCGGCAGAATCGGGTCAACTCGCGTCACCACGACGTCCTGGGGATGGCTGGCCGGTCGGTGGCAGCGCAACCGTCGGCACGGCAGGCCAAAACGCCGTTCACCACCGTCTCCGGCGTAGTTTTGGCCTGCCGGTCGAACAGGTGCGCTGCCGGCCGAACAAGTGCGCTGCCGGACCGGACGCCGCGGCCGGGTTCACGGTCACAATGCGTCTCCCCCGAGCCGGTGGTGCGACATGTCGACGGTGTCCCGAGCTGACCCGGTTCGGACGATTCAGTTCCCCGAAAGCGGCAGAATCGGGTCAACTCGCGTCACGGCTCCACTGCGGCGGTACGGGAACGACAGGCCCCCGGCGTCCTCAGATGTTGTTCTGCAGGTCGTCGACGTAGGAGGCCGGCTCAACCAGCGGGACGTGCTCGTCGGGCTGGCGGTGCCGGATCTTCGCGGGGATGCCGATGAGGATCGAGTCCGGCGGGGCGTCCTTGGTCACCACGGCGTTCGCACCGATCGCCGACCCGGCGCCGATGGTGATCGGACCCAGCACCTTGGCGCCGGCGCCGACCATCACGCCGTCGCCGATGGTGGGGTGGCGCTTGCGCTGGACGAGTTCGGAGCCGCCGAGGGTCACGCCGTGGTACAGCATCACGTCATCGCCGATCTCGGCGGTCTCGCCGATCACCACACCCATGCCGTGGTCGATGAAGAAGCGGCGTCCGATGGTGGCGCCGGGGTGGATCTCGATGCCGGTGAGGAAGCGGGTGAACTGACTCAGGATGCGGGCCGGCCCCTTGAGTCCGGAGGTCCACAGCCGGTGGGCCAGCCGGTGGCTCCAGATGGCGTGGAGGCCGGAGTAGACGATGGCGTTCTCGACGTTGCCGCGGGCGGCGGGGTCATGCGTCCGCGCGCTGTCCAGGTCCTCTTTCAACGTGCTCAGTAGGCTCACCGGCGCGTCCTCCTTCGGGGTTTCGGTGCTTGTCCGTGCTTGTCGGTGCTTCACAGTGTGACGTCTGTGACAGTAATGGTATAGGAACACCCCGACGCCGCCGGTCCGTGGTGGGGACCGGGGACGCCGGGGCGTGGTGTGCCGCCGACGGGGCGGACACGGTCAGTCGCGATCGGGCGCGATCAGTCGCGCAGGTCGTCGAACAGCAGGGTGGAGACGTAGCGCTCGCCGAAGTCGGCGACGATGACGACGATGAGCTTGTCCTTGTTCTCCGGCTTCTCGGCCTCGGCGACCGCGGCGGCGATGTTCGCACCGGTGGAGATACCGACGAGGATGCCCTCCTGGGCGGCGATCTCACGGGCCCACTTCACGGACTCCTCGATGGTCGCGTCGTAGACGCCGTCGAGGATGTCGCGGTCGAGGTTGTCCGGGAAGAAGTTGGTGCCGATGCCCTGGATCTTGTGCGGGCCGAACTTGCCCTCGGTCAGCAGCGGGGAATCCTTCGGCTCGACGCCGACGATCTGGACGTCGGGGTTCTGCTCCTTGAGGTACTTGCCGGTACCGGAGATGGTGCCGCCGGTGCCGATGCCGGCGATGAAGACGCCGACCTTGCCGTCGGTGTCCGCCCAGACCTCCGGGCCGGTGGTCTTGTAGTGGGCCTCCGGGTTGGCCGGGTTGGCGAACTGGCGGGCGAGGACGGCGTTGTCGGTGTTCTCGACGATCTCGTTGGCCTTGTCGACAGCACCCTGCATGCCGGCCGGCGGCGGGGTGAGGACGAGCTCGGCACCGAGGGCGCGCAGCATGATGCGACGCTCCAGCGACATGGACTCCGGCATGGTCAGGATGACCTTGTAGCCGCGGGCGGCGCCGACGGTGGCCAGGGCGATACCGGTGTTGCCGGAGGTGGCCTCGACGATGGTGCCGCCGGGCTTGAGCTCGCCGGAGGCGACGGCGGCGTCGATGATGGCGGCTCCGATGCGGTCCTTGACGGAGTTACCCGGGTTGGCGGACTCCAGCTTGACGACGATGTTGCCCGGCAGGTCAGCGCCGATCTTGTTGAGCTTGACCAGCGGAGTGTTGCCGATCAGGTCGGTGACGTTGTCGTAGATCTTTCCCATTGTTCCGAAGAGGCCTTCCTGGTTTGCCGTTCAAACAGACCGATCTGTCTGTCTAGGTCTGGCGCCAGTATACATTCCGCCGCGGGATCCGTCGAGACACCGTCCGCCGGGGCCGCCGTGTCACAATGGTCCCCATGACTGACTACGAGACGATTCTGACCTCGGTCGACGGCCGGGTCGCGACCATCACCCTCAACCGGCCGAAGGCGCTCAACGCCCTCAACCAGACCGTCATGGAGGAGGTGGTGGACGCCCTCGCCGGCTTCGACGCGGACGCCGGCATCGGGGCTGTCGTCGTCACCGGCAGCGAGAAGGCCTTCGCCGCCGGCGCGGACATCACCCAGATGAAGGACCAGACCTGGCCCGACATCAAGCTCAAGCGGTTCTACGCCCTCTGGGAGCAGGTCAACACGATCCAGACTCCGATCATCTCCGCGGTCACCGGCTACGCCCTCGGCGGCGGCTGTGAACTGGCGATGATGGGCGACATCATCCTCGCCAGCGAGAAGGCGAAGTTCGGCCAGCCGGAGATCACCCTGGGGGTGATCCCCGGGATGGGGGGAACCCAGCGGCTCACCCGCGCCGTCGGCAAGTACAAGGCCATGGACCTCATCCTCACCGGCCGGACGATGGGTGCCGAGGAAGCGGAGCGGTCCGGACTCGTCTCCCGGGTCCTGCCGGTCGACGGCTTCGCGGACGCCGTCGCCGAGATCGCGGCGCAGGTGGCGTCCTACTCCCGCGTCGCGCTGGCCGCGGCGACGGAGACGGTGGACGCCGCCCTGAACACCCCGCTGGCCGAGGGCATGCGCCAGGAGCGCGAGGCGTTCTGGGGCCTGTTCGCCACCGAGGACCAGAAGGAGGGCATGGCCGCGTTCGTCGAGAAGCGGAAGCCCGAGTGGAGGCACCGGTAACCGTGGCGACGAAGAGTGCGGATTTCCGGCAGGAGCTCGGCGTCCCCGTCCGGGTCGCCCATGAGGTGGTCACCTCGGAGCGCTACCTGTTCACCCTCGACGGCAGCGAGACCGACCCCGGCACGATGGTGGTCTCCGAGCAGGAGATCGAGCGCCGCGACGACGGTTCGGTGTACGCCCGGGCGGTCGCCGGCAAGGCGGATCCGGAGGCGGAGACGCCGCCGGTGGTCATGGAGCAGGTCAGCGTGATCTCCGCGCCCGGTGACGACGGCACGTTCACCATGGACAGCACGGTCCCGCTGCCGAAGAGCATGGGGACGATGCGGACGCTGCAGCGGTTCGGTCCGGCCGACGACGGCGGGACGCTCGTGGTGACGACTGTGACGGCGGAGGTCGACCTTCCGCTGGTCGGCGGGAAGATCGCCAAGCAGCTCGTCGCCGGCTCCGAGGAATCGACGGCCCGGACGCTGCGCCGGATCGAGGTCCTCGTCGGTGACAGTGCCGGTGACAGTGCCGGTGACAGTGCCGGTGACGGCGACGCGGCCGGACGCAACTAGGGGGCGGCGTGCGCGGACGAACGGACGCCGCCATGTCTGTTTCCGCTGCGGGGGTGGCAATCGGCCCGCCGGTGGTTCACCGCCGGTTATGGCCCGTCTCCGCCCAGATTTGGGGGTGGTGGGCGGGGGTCCTATACTCGGGGGTGGCAGAGTCAGGTCCCCCCGATATCGGGGAACTCCCGGAACGGGGGTGCCCCGCGGGTCAACAGAAAGGTGAGCCGTGGAGCAGCAGCGCCACCGCGACGACGACGACGCCATCCGTTCGGCACTCTCCTCGCTGAAGAACGCCACCGGCATCCCGGTGACGATGTTCGCGACGTGCCAGACGGACGGACGTATGGTGATCAACCAGTGGGTGGGGTTGCGGACCCCCGCCCTCAACAACCTGTCCATCGAACAGGGTCAGGGTGTCGGTGGCCGGGTCATGGCCACGAAGCGGCCGGTCGGGGTCTCCGACTACATCCGGGCGAAGTCGATCTCCCACGAGTTCGACCGCCCGATCCGCGACGAGGGGCTGCACTCGATCGTCGCGGTACCGGTCATCGTCGGGCGGGACATGCGCGGCGTCCTGTACGCGGGTGTGCACTCCCCGGTCCGGATGGGCGACAAGGTGCTTGAGGAAGTCACGATGACCGCCCGCGTCCTCGAACAGGATCTCGCGGTCAACGGTGCTCTGCGCCACGCCGACCAGGCGCCCCGCGAACCGGTCAACAAGCCGGTCCGGTCGCTGTCCGGCGCGGAGTGGGAGCAGGTCCGTGCGACGCACTCCCGGCTGCGCATGCTGGCCAACCGGGTCGAGGACGACGAGATCCGACGGGATCTCGAGGTCCTCTGCGACCAGATGGTCAGCCCGGTCCGCGTCAAGCAGACCACCAAGCTCTCCGCCCGCGAACTCGACGTGCTTTCGTGTGTCGCCTTGGGCCACACCAACGTCGAGGCAGCCGAAGAAATGGGCATCGGTGCGGAGACCGTGAAGAGCTACCTGCGGTCGGTGATGCGCAAGCTGGGGGCGCACACCCGGTACGAGGCCGTCAACGCCGCGCGGCGCATCGGCGCCCTGCCCTGATCCGCGCCGGACGCCGCCCGCGGTGGCCGGGGGCCGACCGCTAGGGTGGGGGGCGTGAAAGATCATTTCCTGGTGACCGGCGGCGCCCGTCTCGAAGGTGCTGTCAAGGTCGACGGTGCGAAGAACAGCGTCCTGAAACTCATGTCGGCGTCCCTCCTCGCGGAGGGGACGACCGTGCTGCACAACTGCCCGGAGATCGCGGATGTGCCCTACATGGCGGACGTCCTGCGCGGCCTGGGATGCGAGGTGGAACTCGAGGGCCCGGACGTCGTCATCCACACGCCGGCGGAGATCTCCTGCGATGCCGACATCGACGCGGTCCGGCAGTTCCGCGCCTCGGTCTGCGTCCTGGGGCCGCTGACCGCGCGCTGCCACCGCGCGGTGGTCGCACTGCCGGGCGGGGACGCCATCGGCAGCCGCCCGCTGGACATGCACCAGTCGGGGCTGGAGAAGCTCGGGGCGCACACCCGGATCGAGCACGGCTGTGTGGTCGCGCAGGCTGACCGGCTGCGCGGGGCGTCCGTCAAGCTGGATTTCCCCTCGGTCGGTGCGACCGAGAACATCCTCACCGCCTCCGTGCTGGCGGAGGGGACGACCGTGCTCGACAATGCGGCGCGGGAACCGGAGATCGTCGACCTGTGCCACATGCTGCAGGCGATGGGTGCGCAGATCACGGGGGAGGGGTCGAACACCATCACGGTGACCGGGGTGGAGAGGCTGCACCCGGTCGAGCACACGGTGGTGGGGGACCGCATCGTCGCCGGGACGTGGGCCTATGCGGCGGCGATGACGCGCGGCGACATCACCGTCGGCGGCATCGACCCGGCGCACCTGCACCTGGTCCTCGAGAAGCTGAAGCTCGTGGGGGCGGAGGTTGAGACGTACCCGACCGGTTTCCGGGTCGTGCAGCGGGAGCGGCCGACGGCCGTGGACTACCAGACGCTGCCGTTCCCCGGTTTCCCGACGGATCTGCAGCCGATGGCCCTCGCCCTGTGCACGGTGAGTGAGGGGATGAGCGTGATCACCGAGAACATCTTCGAGTCGCGGTTCCGGTTCGTCGACGAGATGACCAGGCTGGGGGCGGACGCCACGATCGACGGACATCATGTGGTCGTGCGCGGTGTGGAGCGGTTGAGCTCTGCGCCGGTGTGGTCGTCGGACATCCGCGCCGGGGCCGGCCTGGTGCTGGCCGGGCTGTACGCCGACGGTGTCACACAGGTCAACGATGTCTTCCACATCGACCGCGGTTACCCCGGTTTCGTGGAGAGTCTCAATGCCCTCGGGGCGACCGTGAAGCGGGTCTCGGTGGAGTAAACGTGCTCTGACCTGGGGATGTGTGTTTCCTGGGGTGGGTGTGTAGATTATGTCGGGTCAGCGCGGCGGTCGCCGCGGGTTATGACGAACAGACACCGGGTCCTGCACCCTGGTAGGCGGTGTCGCTTCCGGTTTGCGATTGTGTGAACGGGGGGTTACAGTTCAGGGAGTCGCTTCGAGCAGCCGCCTGTGGGTGGTTGGTTGTGGTGTGCGTAGGTTGTTTGAGAACTCAATAGCGTGATGAACCAAGTTTTTTGTTGCACGACAGTGTGCGCATGACGACAGGTTGGTCTGTGTCGGTGGTGCCGGCGAGCCCTGTATGATCGGGGGTTCGTTAAATCATTGATATCTGATTGTTGCTGTTGCTGTGTCACTGTGGTGATTGGTCCGACCTTGGTCCCCCGACCGGGTCGGATTGTGATGATCTTTTGATTGTCAGCAGTTCAGTATTTTGTTTTTTGTTTGCCAGTGAGGGCTCTTTGTAGGGTTTTGCTTTTATGGAGAGTTTGATCCTGGCTCAGGACGAACGCTGGCGGCGTGCTTAACACATGCAAGTCGAACGGAAAGGCCGGGTGCTTGCACCCGGTACTCGAGTGGCGAACGGGTGAGTAACACGTGGGTGATCTGCCCTGCACTTCGGGATAAGCCTGGGAAACTGGGTCTAATACCGGATAGGACTACCGGTTGGTACTGGTGGTGGAAAGTTTTTCGGTGCAGGATGAGCTCGCGGCCTATCAGCTTGTTGGTGGGGTAATGGCCTACCAAGGCGGCGACGGGTAGCCGGCCTGAGAGGGTGGACGGCCACATTGGGACTGAGACACGGCCCAGACTCCTACGGGAGGCAGCAGTGGGGAATATTGCACAATGGGCGCAAGCCTGATGCAGCGACGCCGCGTGGGGGATGACGGCCTTCGGGTTGTAAACTCCTTTCAACCATGACGAAGCTTTTGTGACGGTAGTGGTAGAAGAAGCACCGGCTAACTACGTGCCAGCAGCCGCGGTAATACGTAGGGTGCGAGCGTTGTCCGGAATTACTGGGCGTAAAGAGCTCGTAGGTGGTTTGTCGCGTCGTCTGTGAAATTCCGGGGCTCAACTCCGGGCGTGCAGGCGATACGGGCATAACTTGAGTGCTGTAGGGGAGACTGGAATTCCTGGTGTAGCGGTGAAATGCGCAGATATCAGGAGGAACACCGATGGCGAAGGCAGGTCTCTGGGCAGTAACTGACGCTGAGGAGCGAAAGCATGGGTAGCGAACAGGATTAGATACCCTGGTAGTCCATGCCGTAAACGGTGGGCGCTAGGTGTGGGGGTCTTCCACGACTTCTGTGCCGTAGCTAACGCATTAAGCGCCCCGCCTGGGGAGTACGGCCGCAAGGCTAAAACTCAAAGGAATTGACGGGGGCCCGCACAAGCGGCGGAGCATGTGGATTAATTCGATGCAACGCGAAGAACCTTACCTGGGCTTGACATGTACCGGATCGGCGCAGAGATGTGTCTTCCCTTGTGGTCGGTATACAGGTGGTGCATGGTTGTCGTCAGCTCGTGTCGTGAGATGTTGGGTTAAGTCCCGCAACGAGCGCAACCCTTGTCCTGTGTTGCCAGCACGTTGTGGTGGGGACTCACGGGAGACTGCCGGGGTTAACTCGGAGGAAGGTGGGGATGACGTCAAATCATCATGCCCCTTATGTCCAGGGCTTCACACATGCTACAATGGTCGGTACAGTGGGTTGCTACACCGTGAGGTGGTGCTAATCTCTTAAAGCCGGTCTCAGTTCGGATTGGAGTCTGCAACTCGACTCCATGAAGTCGGAGTCGCTAGTAATCGCAGATCAGCAATGCTGCGGTGAATACGTTCCCGGGCCTTGTACACACCGCCCGTCACGTCATGAAAGTTGGTAACACCCGAAGCCGGTGGCCCAAACTCGTTAGGGAGCCGTCGAAGGTGGGATCGGCGATTGGGACGAAGTCGTAACAAGGTAGCCGTACCGGAAGGTGCGGCTGGATCACCTCCTTTCTAAGGAGTTTTTTGTGCACCGCGTCAACACGGACGTTTGGGTGCTTTTTTGTTAATCCGGGTGGATGCCACGAGCGTGATGTGGGTCGGCCGGTTGTTGTGCGCTGTGGTGCAGCTTGTTGGTTCGTCATCGTTGTTGGGTGTCTGGAGTGTCCTACTCCTGATTCTGGGATTCCTGGTTGTCCGGTGGCCGTTGGTGGTTGTCGGTTCTCGGGGGTTCGTGTTGTTTGAGAACTGTATAGTGGACGCGAGTATCTTCTTTATTACTGCAAATTTTTTTGTTGTTCACCCGGGCTCTTTTAGAGAGTCTGTTTGTGTTGTGTGTGAAGGGCACACGGTGGATGCCTTGGCATGATGAGCTGATGAAGGACGTGGGAGACTGCGAAATGCCTCGGGGAGTTGTCAACCAAGCGTTGATCCGAGGGTGTCCGAATGGGGAAACCCGGCCGTCGTTGTGGGCGGTCACCTGCCGGTGAATGTATAGTCGGTGTGGGAGTGACGCGGGGAAGTGAAACATCTCAGTACCCGCAGGAGAAGAAAACAATTGTGATTCCGTGGGTAGTGGCGAACGACAGCGGATGATGGCTAAACCGGTGCTGTGTGATACCTGTCAGGGGTTGCGGTGTCGGTGTTGTGGGGTCTTGCAGGACTGGTCTGACAGCTGGTCGCCTGTGGCATGCGTGTTAGCGGAAGTGGTCTGGGATGGCCTGCCGTAGACGGTGAGAGTCCGGTACGTGAAAGCATGTGTGTGCGGGTGTGTGAGTGTCCCCGAGTAGCAGCGGGCTCGTGGAATCTGCTGTGAATCTGCCGGGACCACCCGGTAAGCCTGAATACTCATTGTGACCGATAGCGGATAGTACCGTGAGGGAATGGTGAAAAGTACCCCGGGAGGGGAGTGAAATAGTACCTGAAACCGTGTGCTTACAATCCGTCAGAGCCTTTTGGGGTGATGGCGTGCCTTTTGAAGAATGAGCCTGCGAGTCAGCGGCACGTCGCGAGGTTAACCCGTGTGGGGTAGTCGTAGCGAAAGCGAATACTAACGAGTGTGTTGTAGTGGCGTGTCCTGGACCCGAAGCGGGGTGATCTACCCATGGCCAGTGTGAAGCGATGGTAAGACGTCGTGGAGGCGCGAACCCACTTAGGTTGAAAACTGAGGGGATGAGTTGTGGGTAGGGGTGAAAGGCCAATCAAACTCCGTGATAGCTGGTTCTCCCCGAAATGCATTTAGGTGCAGCGTCGTGTGTTTCTTGCCGGAGGTAGAGCTACTGGTTGGTTGAGCGGGACTATCATCTTAGCGACGTCAGCCAAACTCCGAATGCCGGTAAGTGAGAGTGCGGCAGTGAGACTGCGGGGGATAAGCTTCGTGGTCGAGAGGGAAACAGCCCAGATCGCCGGCTAAGGCCCCTAAGGGTGTGCTAAGTGGAAAAGGATGTGCGGTCGCGAAGACAGCCAGGAGGTTGGCTTAGAAGCAGCCATCCTTGAGAGAGTGCGTAATAGCTCACTGGTCGAGTGGCCGTGCGCCGACAATGTAGTGGGGCTTAAGTACACCGCCGAAGCCGCGGAACTCACATCGTTTGGTGTGGGTTGGTAGGGGAGCGTCGTGTGGCCGGTGAAGGTGCGGGGTGACCCAGTGCTGGAGGCTATGCGAGTGAGAATGCAGGCATGAGTAGCGATTGATGAGTGAGAAACTCATCCGCCGAATGACTAAGGGTTCCTGGGTCAAGTTTGTCTTCCCAGGGTGAGTCGGGGCCTAAGGCGAGGCCGACAGGCGTAGTCGATGGTTAACGGGTTGATATTCCCGTACCCGAGCATGTGCGAAAGAAGATGAGGCGGTGAGACTAACCACCCTGAAGGACTGTCGGTGCATCTTTGGTGTGCTGGTGGTGTGGATGCGTGGGACCTGATCCGTAGTAGTCTAGTGATGGGGTGACGCAGTGAGGTAGCCGAGCCACTTATTGGATTGTGGTGTAAGCGTGTGGCCCGTGTCCCAGGTAAATCCGGGGCGCTTTATGGGTGAGGCGTGATGCGTACCCTTTTGTGGGGATGTCGGTGATCCTGTGCTGTCGAGAAAAGCCTCTAGCGAGTGCGTGTTCGGCCCGTACCCTAAACCGACACAGGTGGTCTGGTAGAGTATACCGAGGCGTTCGGGTGAACTGTGGTTAAGGAATTCGGCAAAATGCCCCCGTAACTTCGGGAGAAGGGGGGCCCGTGCTGGTCGTGGTCTTTTGCGGACTGTTGGCTGGTGTGGGTCGCAGAGAATAGAGGGAAGCGACTGTTTACTAAAAACACAGGTCCGTGCGAAGACGGTAAGTCGATGTATACGGACTGACGCCTGCCCGGTGCTGGAAGGTTAAGAGGACCTGTTAGGGCTTTGGCCCGAAGCGGAGAATTTAAGCCCCAGTAAACGGCGGTGGTAACTATAACCATCCTAAGGTAGCGAAATTCCTTGTCGGGTAAGTTCCGACCTGCACGAATGGCGTAACGACTTCCCTGCTGTCTCAACCACAGGCCCGGCGAAATTGCAGTACGAGTAAAGATGCTCGTTACGCGCGGCAGGACGAAAAGACCCCGGGACCTTCACTATAGCTTGGTATTGGTGTTCGGTTCGGTTTGTGTAGGATAGGTGGGAGACTGTGAAGCGGCTACGCCAGTGGTTGTGGAGTCGTTGTTGAAATACCACTCTGATCGTATTGGATGTCTGAACCTCGGCCCGTGATCCGGGTCAGGGACAGTGCCTGGTGGGTAGTTTAACTGGGGCGGTTGCCTCCCAAAGTGTAACGGAGGCGCCCAAAGGTTCCCTCAGCCTGGTTGGTAATCAGGTGTTGAGTGTAAGTGCACAAGGGAGCTTGACTGTGAGACTGACAGGTCGAGCAGGGACGAAAGTCGGGACTAGTGATCCGGCACCGGCTTGTGGAAGCGGTGTCGCTCAACGGATAAAAGGTACCCCGGGGATAACAGGCTGATCTTCCCCAAGAGTCCATATCGACGGGATGGTTTGGCACCTCGATGTCGGCTCGTCGCATCCTGGGGCTGGAGTTGGTCCCAAGGGTTGGGCTGTTCGCCCATTAAAGCGGCACGCGAGCTGGGTTTAGAACGTCGTGAGACAGTTCGGTCTCTATCCGCCGTGCGCGTTGAAACTTGAGAAAGGCTGACCCTAGTACGAGAGGACCGGGTTGGACGTACCTCTGGTGGGCCAGTTGTCACGCCCGTGGCATGGCTGGTTGGCTACGTACGGGAGGGATAACCGCTGAAAGCATCTAAGCGGGAAGCCTGTTTCGAGATGAGGTTTCGTGTGAGGTTCCCTGTAGACGACGGGGTTGATAGGCCGGATCTGGAAGCCATGTGAGTGGTGGAGGTGACCGGTACTAATTGACCGAGCATTACACTTAAACACTCGTGTTACGGGTTGTTGGTGTGCGGCATGTGTTGCAGCGTTGAAGAGTTTTCGCGTCCATTGTGCAGTGTCTGGAACGGCACAGCACACCGTGGCCCCCTGTTGGTTCGGGGTGGTTGTCTGGTGTGTGTGGTTGTTTCGTTGATAGATTTGTCGGTGGTTTTGGCGGTGGGGTCACGCCCGGTCCCTTTCCGAACCCGGTAGCTAAGCCCACCTGCGCCGATGGTACTGCACCTGGGAGGGTGTGGGAGAGTAGGTCGCCGCCGGCATTAAACGTGTGTGGGAGGTCCTGCCCCCTGCTCTGGTCGACTTCTGGTCGGTCGGGGTGGGGGCGGGGCCTCCTTCTTTTTGTGCGTGCGCGCAGTTTTCGGGTCCGTGGTCGGACGGTATGTCTTGTGCCGGGGTGTCACCGGCCGGCCCGGCGGTGGCGGGTGTGCGTCGGCAGGGTGGCCCGGTGGGGAGAATCCACCCTGCCGACGCACACCCGCAGGCCGGGCCCGTTGCTGCGCGCTTTTCTGCACTTGTGGGGCGGGTGCCGGTTCCGGCGGAGGCGACCGGCGGCGGGTGTGGGATGTAGTCCGTGAAGTCGAGCAGGAAATCCGGAGTGTTGGCGCCGGGTATCTGCGCCCCAGGGCACCGGCCCCGGCGGCGCCGACGGTGGCGGACCGGGAGGAGAGCGGTTACGAATGGAGGCATGTCCACCTTCGCACTGATCAATCCGTCCACCGGAGATACCGAACAGACCTTCACCCGTCTCGACGATTCGGAGCGGGACGCCGTGCTGACCCGCGCGACCGAGGCTTTCGCCCGGTGGCGGGAAACCGACATCGACGAACGCGCGGCCGTCCTGCGCCGCGCAGCGGACCTCTACAAGCAGCGTGCAGACAAGCTCTCGGCTCACATCGGCCGTGAGATGGGCAAACTGGCACGGTGGGGGAAGGGGGAGATCGGCATCGTGGCCGCCATCTACCGCTGGTACGCCGACCACGCCCACGAGCTGCTCGCCGACCGTGAACTGACGGCCCAGGGCGCCACGCGGACCTGGGTCCGCAAGGATCCTGTCGGACCGCTGCTCGGGATCATGCCCTGGAACTTCCCCTATTACCAGGTGGCCCGCTGGGCGGCGCCGAACCTGCTGCTCGGCAACACCCTGGTGCTCAAGCACGCATCGATCTGCCCGCTGTCCTCCCAGGCCTGCGAAGACATTCTGGTGGAAGCCGGCCTGCCCGAGGGCGTCTTCCAGAACATCTACGCCGCGGGATCGCAGATGGACGCGTTCGTCGCCGACCCGCGTATCGCCGGCGTCTCCCTCACCGGCTCGGAGGCCGCCGGTGCCGCAGTGGCGAAGACCGCCGGCGAGAACTACAAGAAGTCACTGCTGGAACTCGGTGGCAATGACCCGTTCATCATCCTCGACGACGGAAACCTCGACTGGGTCCTCGACCAGTTCGTGAAGATCCGCATGTACAACACCGGCCAGGCCTGCAATGCCCCGAAGCGGCTGATCGTCCTGGATTCGTTCTACGACCGGGTGGTCGAGGGACTCACCGCGCGGATCTCCGCGCTGAAGGTCGGTGCCTGGGACGATCCGGAGGCCGACGTCGGCCCGCTGTCCTCGGTCGACGCCCGCGACGGGATCGTCAAGAGGCTGTCGGACGCCGCGGCCGCCGGGGAGGCCACGGTCCGCGTCGGCGGCGGTGCGGTCGACCGGCCGGGCGCCTTCATGGAGCCCGCGCTGGTGACCGACGTCGACCCGCGGTCGGACGTCGGCTGCAACGAGGTCTTCGGACCGGTGGCGATCGTCTACTCCGTCAAGGACGCCGAGGAGGCCGTCGCGCTGGCCAACAGCTCGGACTACGGCCTCTCGGGCTCGGTCTGGGGGACGGATATCGCTGAGGCCACGCAGGTGGCGTCCCGCCTCAACGACGGGATGACCTTCGTCAACGAAGCCTCGGTGACGGGGGCGGGCCTGCCGTTCGGCGGGGTGGGGCGTTCCGGGTACGGCCGGGAATTGGCGGAGTGGGGCGTCGGCGAATTCTGCAACGACCACCTGTTCCGCGTCAGCGACCAGTCCGGCCCCGGGCTGTCACCGGCGTTCTGATCCGGCATACCGCCGGACGCGTCGGCGCCGCGCGCTGACCCTGCGCTCCGGCCCGGTACGCAGGGAGGCGTTACTTCGCGACGTGGTCGGCGATGAGGGGGACCATCTTGTCCATCGCGAAGTTGTAGGCCTGCGGGGTACCCGCGCTGAAGGCCTGGGCGACCTCCTTCGGCAGGATCACGCTGTGACCCTCCTTCGTCGCGTTGAGGCGCTTCCAGGCGTCGGCGCCGGCGATGTCCTGCTCGGTCCTGCTGATGGGGTAGGCGAGGACGAGGTCGGCGTCCGCACGCGAGAGGGTCTCGTCGGTCAGTGAGACGGAGAAGCCGTTCTGGCCGGCCTCCGAGGAGGCGATGTCGTCGTTGAGCCGGAAGCCGAGCTGCATCAGCGGGTCGACGCGGACGGAACCGGGGAGGAAGACGCCCCAGGTCTTGGAGGCGCCGACGGCGGAGAGGGTATTGCCGTCCCACTCCGGGTGCTCGGCCTTGATCTTGGCGGCGCGGTCCTGGCGGTCCTGGAGGATCTTGTCGCCCTCCGTGGTCTTGCCGACGGCCTGGGCGATCATCTTCACCTGGTCGTCGGGACCGGTGAGGAAGCTGTCGGCCTTGTCGTCGGGGACGCCGACGGTGGGGGCGATCTCGGAGAGCTTGTCGTAACGCTCCTGGTCACCCTTGCTCTTGACGTCGAGGATGAGGTCGGGCTCGAGGGCGGCGATCTTCTCGTACTCGGGTTCGCTGGTGCTGATGACCTCGGGGGCCTTGTCGTAGCCCTTGTCGACCCAGGGGCCGAGGCCTTCGCCGCCCATGTTGAGCCAGTCGGATTCGGCGACGGGCTGGACGCCCAGGGCCATGGCGGTCTCGGCATCCCCCCAGCCCAGGGCGACGACCTTCTTGGGCTGGTCCTTGATCTCGACGTCACCGAACTTGGTGGCGACGGTGGTCGGGAACGCGTCCTGGTCGGTGGCGCTGCTGGAGCTGCCGGAGCTGCCGGCGCTGCTGTCGGCGGAGCCGGCGTCCGAAGCGTCGTCGGAGGAGCAGGCGGCGAGGCTGAAAGCGAGCCCGGCGGCGAGGGCGGCGCCGGTGAGGGTCCTGCGGGTGGTGCGCAAACGCATGGGTGGCGTCCTTCTTCCTGAAAAGGTGTCAGTTACTGTAGGACAGCCTAACGGTACCTGTTCAGGAGGAGGACGCCGGGGTTCTAGCCGAACAGTTCCTTCGAGGCGATCTCGGCGCCCTTGACGAGGGACTCCAGCTTCGCCCAGGCGATCTGCGGGTGGAGGCGTCCGCCCAGACCACAGTCGGTGGAGGCGATGACGTTCTCCGGGCCGGCGACCTCCGCGAACTGCAGGATGCGGTCGGCGACCAGCCGCGGGTGCTCCACGACGTTGGTGGAGTGGCAGACCACGCCCGGGTAGATCAGCTCACCGGCGGGGAGCTTGTGGTCGCGCCAGACGCGCCACTCGTGGGCGTGGCGGGGGCTGGAACCCTCGAAGGTCAGGCCGCCGACGTTGGCGCGCAGGCACTCGTCGACGATGTCCTCGAAGGGGATGTCGGTGGTGTGCGGGCCGTGCCAGGAACCCCAGCAGATGTGCAGCCGGGTCTGCTCCTTGGGGAGGTCCTTGATCGCGTCGTTGAGGGCGTCGATACGGATCCGGATCCACGCCTGGTAGTCGGCGACGGTCGGCTCCGGGTTGATCTGGTCCCAGGCCTCGGCGAGATCGGGGGCGTCGAACTGCACGGTGAAGCCGGCGTCGGTGATGGTCCTGTACTCGTGGGAGAGTGCCTCACCACAGGCCTGGACGAGCTCCGCGTCGGTGTCGTAGTACTTGTTCGTCAGTCGGGCGGCGGAGCCGGGGGAGATGGCGGCGACGAAGGCGTCCTTCCGGTCGTGGCCGACCTTGTCGAGCGCCTTGGTGAGCAGGTCGACGTCGGCGTCCACCTGGTCCTGGCCGATGTAGGTGACCGGGCCGGTGAACTCCGGGTTGCCGACCTTGGCGCGGCCGGTGAAGATGCCGGACTCCGGGTCCTCGTAGGCCTCGTTGAAGGCGGCGCGGTCCCGGCGGTCCGGGAAGCTCGTCAGCTTGATGTTGCCCGGGGTGGAGCGCACGACCTCGGCGTTGGCCCACCGGTCGGTGTCGGTCATGGTGAGGCCGCCCAGCCGGGTGAAGGTGTAGTTCCACCAGGCGCCGTAGTCGACGGCACCGGAGGTGATGTGGCCGTACTCGCCCTCGTTGATGATGTCGAGGCCGAGCTCGTGCTGGCGGCGGACGACCTCGTCGACGCTGTTCTGGAGGATCTCCAGGAACTGCTCGCGGGTGATGTCACCGTCGCTGAAGCGCTTGTTGGCGTCCAGCAGTTCGGGCGTGCGGGGCAGGGACCCCACATGCGTGGTGCGGATCTTGTTGACCATCGGTGCTCCTTGTGTCAGGTCGGGGGCGGGGAATCGTCTCAGGAACGCAGTCTAGACCGAGCGGTCCGGATCCGGTCAGCCAGGGTGCCGTCGGCCGCGTCCCCGGACAAGCGCTCGGCCGCGGTGGCCAGCGTCGTGTCGTTCTTGCAGAACGTCCACCGCACCAGGGTACGGACCGGGTCGGCCGGGTCGTCGGCGGCGTCCGCGACGACGAAGGCGCTCACCGGGATCGCGGCGACTCCCACCGCCGACGGCAGCAGCCGGCAGAACTCCTCGCCGGAGATGCCGAGTCCGAGCGGGGCGATGTCGCTGACCAGGAAGTACGTGCCGTCGCTGCCGAGGACCTCCTGGCCGGTGGCGCGCAGCACCCCGGCCAGCCGGTCGCGGCGGTCACGCAGCGTGGCGTCCCAGTTCTCACTCCACTCGTCGGCGTTGTCGAGCGCCCACGCGACCGCCGGCTGCAGCGGGGTGACCCCCACATACGACAGGAACTGCTTGGCGGCGGTGACCGCGGCGAGCAGCTCCGGGGCGGCGATCGCCCAGCCGGTCTTCCAGCCGGTGACGTTGAAACTCTTCGCCGCCGAGGAGATCGTCACCGTCTGCCCCGCCATGCCCGGCAGCGTGGCGAAGGCGGTGTGGTGCAGGTCGTCGTCGTAGACGAGCCGTTCGTAGACCTCGTCACTGATGACGGTGATGCCGGTGCCGCGCACACAGTCGGCGATGAACTCCAGGTCATCGCGGTCGAGCACGGTACCGGTCGGATTGTGGGGACTGTTGAGGATCACCGCGGCGGTGGCGTCCTCGGCACAGGCCGCGGCGAAGGCCGCACGGTCCAGCGACCACCGCCGGACGCCGTCGGCGTCGGGTGCCAGCCGCAGCCGCACCGGCCGGGCGGTGGCCTCGGCCAGGCCGATCGCCGCGGAGTAGGCGTCATAGGTGGGTTCCAGGACCACGACCTGGCGTCCGGCGTCGACGAGGCCGAGGACCGAGGCGGCGATGGCCTCCGTCGCGCCGACGGTGATGAGCACGTCGTCGGCGGTGACCTGCTGGCCCCACCGCCGGCGCCGGTCGCGGGCGACCGCTTCCCGCAGAGCCTGGACGCCGGGGCCGGGGCCGTACTGGTTGTTGCCGCCGAGGATCTCGTCGGCGGCGATCCGCAGCATCTCGGCCGGGCCGTCCTCGTCAGGGAATCCCTGCCCGAGGTTCGCGGCCTGTGTGCGCACGGCCTCGGCGGTCATCGTCGCGAAGATGGTGGGGCCGATCCCGGCGACACGGTGGGCGCGGTGAAACTGTTCTGCCATACAGCCATACTATGGAGGTATGACCGAGCAGCAGCGTCCCACCCCGATCACCGCCACCGGAATCGACCCCGACCACGTCGAGCACCTGGAAGCCACCGACCCCGCCGACCTGCCCAAAGGGCACCCGGCCGACGCGATGGCAGGCCACGACAAGCTCAGCCCGCGCCAGCAGCTGACGCAGCTGCTGGAGTACTTCGAGGATTCCTACCCCGAGATCTTCCGCTCGCTGACCACCGACGAGGGCGCCGGGGTCACCGGTGACGAGCTCACCGAGCTCAAGGACGCCACCGAGCGCATGTGGGCCCGCGTGCCCGACCTCATCACCCACTGCAGCCTGCTGGTCCTCGGCGCTGGACTCGACCAGTCCATGCCGGGCGTCGCGTTCCTCAAGACCGGGCCGGACGCCTCCCCGGTGACCGTCGGCGGTCTGACCGGAACCCTGCTGCGGCCCTCGGAGCCGACCGGGGCCGTCGCGGTCAGCCTGCACGGCGGGCCCGGCTGGTTCGGCGACGCCGAAAGCCACGACCAGCTGTGGCTGCCGCTGTTCGCCGCCCTGGCGGAGAAGTCCGGTGTGACGGTCGTGGACCTGCTCTACCCGCTGCCCGGCTACGGCGAGGGCACGGTCGAGGAGCGCACACAGCTGATGGAGGACACGGTCGCCGCCGCGTTCGCCGAGGTCGCCGGGGGTGCCGCCGAGCTGGTCGGCGAGGGTGCGGCGAAGCCCGCGACCGCCGAGCGGGTCGGGCTGATCACCTTCGGCTCCGGGTTCACCGCCGCGAAGAAGGTGCTGGACAGCAGGGCGGAGAAGTTCCTGCTGGCGATGACGCCGCGGATCCCGGCCGGTGCGGGGGCGGACGGTGGTTTCGACCCGGACCTGCACGGCGTCCCGACGCTGGTGTCGTTGGCCTCGGAGGATTCACGGGGGACCGCCGCGGAGACGGTCCGCGAGTTCTTCCTGCCGCGCACCGACGACCTGGAGTACCGCGAGTACCTCTCCGAGCACCTCATCGGTGTGCCGGACGTGTGGCGGCGCCGGGTCGCCGACGACGCGGAGTGGCTGGCGCGGCAGTAGGGGGCGGGGGCGTCCTGACGTTCCTGGAGACCAGGATCACCGCAGTACTCGTGGACTGACCGTTGCCGGCCGTTCTGAGTTGCTGTTATCCTGGTGGCATTGCCGCCCGTTACGATGGGTCAGGAAGAAGACCCCGGATCGCCAGCCGGACGACTGGCCCCGGGGTCTTCGCATGTCCGAGGTGGATCACAGAGAATCAGGGGTCTGTTTCTGCAGAACAACCTGGTCGAGAAGGGCTTCCCAGTATCGGCTGTCGCCGAGATGGCTGGTGTTCAGCGCCCCCAGAATCATGTCAGGTATCCAGAGCAGAGGGTCATCCATCCCTGGTGAGTGTCGGAGACGGATACCTGCGGCCTGTCCGAGTCCCTGCAGAATCCGGATATGTTCAAGATCCATGGCGTTCTGAGTCTGTTGTCTGCTCTCCAACGTCAGGTCCGTGACCTCCATCTGGCAGCTCGAAGTAGAGCTGTTCAAGACACTTACGCCGGTAGCGCTCGGTCTTCCGACTCGGCGTACTGCGGTGGGTGATGATGACCTGCATCGCCTCCAGCCCGGCCACTACGCCGACGATTTCGCGACGGCGACGGCCGCTCTCATCGCTCCAGTGCAGTTTGCGCTGTCCGGGAAGCAGCAGAGGCCGCAGCAATTCCCGGATCGGGTCAGCGTCAGTTTTCTCGATGACCGCAGCACAGACCAGGTACTCCTGACGGTCCATGCCACGCGGGGCGGAGGACTCGTCGGCGTAGGCCACTAATCGACCGTCCCCATGGTTGCTCGTGTCCACCCGGTCATTATGTCGGATGCGCCGGACAGCTCCGGGCTCACAATTCCAGGTGATCGAACATCCCGTGTGCCGACCGGACTCGTCGGCACGATAAGACCGGCGGCATGCGTCTGTCGTGCCGGGGCGGGCTGAAGGTGACCGGCTGCGGCTAGCTTGTCGCAGGTCAACTCGCGGCCGTCGCCAGGGAGTCCCCGGTCTCCACCAGGGACGCCCGCAGTGCCTCGGCGGCCCCCGCCCGGTCACCGGTGCGCAGCAGTTCGACGATCCGACGGTTCACCGGGACGAAGTCGCTGTGCAGAGCCGGGCGGACCTGCTCCACGGTGAGGAACACCAGCCGCATCCTCGCCAGCAGCCGGTCCATCTCCTCATTGAGCAGGGCGGATCCGGCCGCCGCCACGATGGTGCGGTGAAAGGCCTGGTTCGCCAGCGCCACAGAGGACGAAGCCCCGGAATCCGACGAGACTTCGGCGTCCGCGACGATCCGGTCGAGGGCGTCGACATCCGGGGCGTCCCCCCACAGCAGCGCGCCGGGCTCGATCACGGCACGCGCCCGGTACAGGTCGAGGATCTCCGCGGCGGTGGGGGACGCGATGAAGACGCCCCGGTTGGGGATCCGGTCGACGATGCCGTCAGCGGCGAGGGCGGCGAACCCTTCGCGCAGGGTGTTGCGCGAGACCCCCAGTTTCTCGGCGACGGCGACCTCGTTGAGTTTCTCGCCGGGGGAGTACTCACCGGCGGAGACGGCATGCCGCAGCGCGGCGGCGACGGACTGGGCACGCATGGTGGTCAGTGTAGCGGGGCGGGGAAAGGCCTCGGGACGCTAGCCGAAGAGGCGCCCGAAGAAACTCTGACGCTTGCGTGCGGCCGCAGCCTCTTCGCGACGTTGTTTCTCGTCGACCTGGGCCTTGGCCTGCTGGAGTGCATGACGCGCCTTCTCCAGGGTCTCCTTCGGGGTGTCATCCGGGTTCATCTCTACGGTGATGTTCCGGTAGCTACCGAGCTTGGCCATGCGTACCGCCTCCTTCCTGCTGCTCATCGTACGGTCCGGTCGGTGCTTCGCCAGGGTCCGCTTCCTTCGCGATTGCTCTGTCCACCATCTCGAGCGCGACCTCCAGATCGCTGTCAGGAAGGTCAGATGCGCGGGCCTGGCGGATCAGCGTTCTACCCGCCATCTGCAGGTCCTCCTGTGTCGAATGTGGGCTCATCACCAGGTCGAAAGCCCACTTCGTCTGGTCCCACCAGTGTGAGTGGTCGTCGGCGACCTGTTTCTGCCGCAGCGTCTCCCGCACCCCACGGAACGCGAGCACCGCGGTGAGCAGCGGGATCCCGTAGCCGAAGATCTGCGACGGTTACTCCACCGTCCCGAGCACGTCGCCACCGCTGACGGACGCCCCGGCCTCGGCGATGATGTGCAGGACGCCGCCGGCCGGTGCGGTGACGGCCCGCTCCATCTTCATCGCCTCGACGGTGGCGACCGTGTCGCCCTCGCTGACCTGCGCGCCGTCAGCGACCTTCCATTCGACGACGGTACCGGCGAACGGTGCGGTGACGGCCGTCCCGGAGGCGGTCGCGGCGCCGACCGCGTCGGAAGCACCGGCATCACCTGTCCCGGCAGACCCGACGCCTGCCCCTCCTGCCTCGCCAGGCCCGGCGCCGTTGCCCGCACCGCCACCCACGGCACCCAGCACCCCGGTCGGCAGCCCGACCCGGTGCAGCCGCCCGTCGATCTCCACCGACAGCTCGGTGCGCTCCAGGTAGGCGTCCTCGATCGTGCCGTTGTCGACCGCGGCGTCCGGCGACCAGCGGGTGTCCACCCAGTCGGTGTACATCCCGAAGGCGTCCGCGGACCCGGGCGTCCCGGCAGGGGCACCGGCGGCTACCGCCGTCAGTGCGGGTTCCCGCACGATCGACCGGTGGAACGGCAGCACCGTGCGTACCCCCTCGATCCGGAACTCGTCGAGAGCGGCCCGGGCCCGCGACAGCGCGATCTCGCGCGTCGGACCCCAGACGATGAGCTTGCCGAGCATTGAGTCGTAGAACCGGGGCACCTCGGAGCCGGCGACCACCCCGGCGTCCACCCGGATACCCGGGCCGGTAGGTACCTCGAAGGCGGTGACGGTGCCGGGACAGGGGACGAAGCCGTTGGCGACGTCCTCGGCGTTGATGCGGAACTCGAAGGCGTGACCGGTGGCCACCGGATCCAGCGGTGCGCCATTCCCGCCGTCGGTCACCCAGCTCAGCTCCTCCCCGGCGGCGATGCGGAACTGCTCGGCGACGATGTCCACCCCGCTGGTCACCTCGGTGACCGGGTGCTCGACCTGCACCCGGGTGTTGACCTCCAGGAAGGACACGGTGCCGTCCACCGCGACGATGAACTCCACGGTGCCCGCCCCGACGTACCCGGCCGCGGCACAGATCGACCGTGCCCCCTCGGTGATCTGCTCCGTCTGTGCCGCGGTCAGGAACGGCGCCGGTGCCTCCTCGACGAGTTTCTGGAACCGGCGCTGTGTCGAACAGTCGCGCAGCCCGACCACGGCGACATGGCCGTGGGTGTCCGCGAGGACCTGTGCCTCGACGTGGCGAGGCGTCTCGAGGAACTTCTCGACGAAGCACTCGGTGCGTCCGAACGCCTCACCGGCCTCGCGTCCGGCGGAGAGGAAGGCGTCCTCGACCGCGTCGAGTCCGTCGTCGCGGGTGACGATCTTCAGGCCACGGCCGCCGCCGCCGAAGGCGGCCTTGATGACGACCGGCAGGCCGTGCTCCTCGGCGAAGGAACGCGCCTCCTCCCAGGAGGCCAGCGGTTCGGAAGTCCCCGGGGCCAGCGGCGCGCCGACGGATTCGGCGAGCTGGCGGGCGGCCATCTTGTCGCCGAGGGTGTCGATGGTCTCCGGGGCGGGCCCGATCCAGGTCATCCCGGCATCCGCCACGGCGCGGGCGAAGTCGGAGTTTTCGGACAGGAAGCCGTAGCCGGGGTGGACGTAGTCGGCGCCGACGCGGGCGGCGATGTCGAGCAGCGCGGGAATGTTCAGGTAGGTTTCCCCGGCGGTCTCCCCGGGCAGGACGTACGCCTCGTCGGCAATGCGGGTGTGCAGGGCGCCGGAGTCGGCGTCCGAACAGACCGCGACCGACCGGATCCCCAGGTCACGGGCGGCGCGGGCGATCCGGACGGCGATTTCGCCGCGGTTGGCGATGAGGACGGTGGTCATGGGAACTCCTCGGTTGCTTCGACGAAGGTGACGGTGGTGCCCGGTGGCAGCTGGGCGGCGGCGTCCAGATCCTCGGGGATGACGGTGGCGATGACGGGGTAGCCGCCGGTGACGGCATGGTCGCGGAGGAACATGACGGGCTGACCGTCGGGCGGGACCTGCACGGAGCCGGCGACCATGCCTTCGCTGGCGATCTCGCCGGCGTGCTCCCGGGCCACCGGCACCTCACCGGTGAGCCGCAGTCCGACCCGGTTCGAGGTGCCCGAGACCGTCCAGCTCGCGCCGGTCAGGGCATCGGCACCGCCGGTGAACCAGTCGTCGCGGGGGCCGGGCACGACCCGCAGGACGCCGTCGGTGCGGACCGGGGCCTCGACCGGTCGCACGCTGCCGGCCGCCGGCCCGGCGTGGACCAGATCGCCGGCGGCCAGCGGTGCCGGGCCGAGTCCGGAGAGCAGGTCGGTGGAGCGGGAGCCGAGCACGGATCCGGTGACGACCCCGCCGCGGACCCCGACATAGGATCGCAGGCCACATGTGGCGGCCCCGACGGTGAGCTGTGCCCCGGCCCGCAGCAGCAGCGGGACACCCCGGTCCCGCTCCCGCCCGTCGACGCGGACCGCGGCGACCGCGCCGGTGACGACGACGACCGTCTCACACAGTGCGGTGAGGGTCAGCCCGCCGATGTTCTCCAGCACGGCGGCGTCCCGGTCATTGCCGAGTGCCTCATTGGCCGCCTGCGCCGAGCCACGGTCGGCCGCGCCGGACGTGGTGACGCCGAGGTCACCGAAGCCGGGGCGTCCGGCATCCTCGACGAGGATCTGCAGGCCGGGGTCGTCGACGCGCAGCACCGGACGCCGCGGCCCGGTGGCGGTCGGGACACCGGACCCGGCAGTGATCTCGATGCTTTCGGTGACCGCCCGGTAGCGCACGACATCACCGGGGGAGAGCAGGGCCGGGGACTCGGCGGCGGCGTCCCAGAACGGCTGCGTGGTCGTGCCGAGCAGCTGCCAGCCGCCCGGGGAGGTGCGCGGGTAGACCGCGGAGAAGTCGCCGGCCAGGGCGACGGCGCCGGTGGGTACGGCGGTGCGCGGCGAGGCGTGACGGGGCACGTCCAACGCGTGTCCGGGGTCCTGCGGTACGCAGTAGGTGAAGCCGGGGGCGAAGCCGCCGAACGCGGCCGACCAGGTGGTTCCGGTGTGCCAGCCGATCAGCCCGTCGCGGCTCATGCCCAGGTGGGCGGCGAGGTCGTCGAGGTCCGCACCGTCGTAGACGACGTCGACGGTGACCTCGTGGGGGTCGGACGCCGTGGTGGCGTCCGGTGTGAACCCGGCGAGCACCGGGCGGGCGGCGGTGGTCGCGGAGGCGGAATCGAACCGGACGAGCACGGTGCGGGCTGCGGCGCCGACCTCGGTCTGGCCCGGCAGGGGGGCGTCGGTGAGTGCGGCGTGCCAGGACATGGCGGTGGCCAGGTCCGGCAGTTCGACGAGCAGTGCCCGGGTGCCGACGCGGCGGACCGGGACGGCCGGGTCAGTCGTGTCAGCAGGGTCAGCAGGGTCAGCAGGGTCAGTCGGCGGTGTCACAGGAACGACCTGATGTCGATACCGTCGGCGCCGAGGCGTTCGACGACGCTGCGGGCCAGGGCCACCGAACCCGGCGAATCGCCGTGCACGCACACGGACTCCGCCTCGACCGGGACGACGGTGCCGTCCCAGGCGGTGACCGAGCCGGTGGTGGCGACCTGGAGGACGCGGTTCGCGACGAAGTCGGGGTCGGGGACCACGGCGTTGGGTTCGGTCCGGGAGACCAGGGTGCCGTCCGGGTTGTAGTTGCGGTCGGCGAAGGCCTCGCGGATGACGCGCAGTCCCTTCTTCTCGGCGAGGTCGACAGCCACGCCGCCGGGCAGCAGCATGAGGGGGAGCGTGGCGGAGAAGGCGTGGACGCCGTCGACCACGGCCCGGGCGTGGGCCTCGTGGTGGACGATCGTGTTGTAGAGCGCACCGTGGGGTTTGACGTAGCTGACGGTCGTGCCGGCGCGCCGGGCGAGCGCGTCGAGGGCGCCGATCTGGTACAGGACTTCGTCGGCGAGCTGGTCGGGGTCGACATCGACGAAGGTGCGGCCGAAGTGGGCGGGGTCCCGGTAGCCGATGTGGGCGCCGACAGCCACGCCCCGGTCGGCGGCGGCCTGCACGGTCACGGCGATGTCGTGGGGGTCGCCGGCGTGGAAGCCGGTGGCGACGTTGGCGCTCGTGACCAGCTGGATCATGGCTGAGTCATCGGCGACGGCCGCACCGTTGGTCGTCTCACCGAGATCGGCGTTGAGGTCGATGGTTGTCATGGCTGCCTCGCTTCGCGTCTGACGGGGATCCACGCCAGGGTGGATTGTTGAACAATCCACAGTGTAGCGGGTCGACGTGGCCTGCGCCACACCTGCGGCAGCGGAACCCGTGTAGAGGGGCGCCCCGCCATCAAAGTGTTACCAGGACGATCGTCCTGTCGACGACAAAAGCCCAGGTCGTGGAAAAGTCCACCGGCGCAAGCCGGTAACACTTTCCGCGACCCGGGCGGTGCACGATTATGCGTTCACATTATGCGTTCTCAACACCGTCAACCATGAAGAAACGTCCAGGTCAACGGAATATCCGTGTTCCGGATCAGCCACTACAGCGCGCATAATGTTTGCGGGCGGCGTATCGGCGGGTGTGGCGCTACAGCTCCATCAGCCGACGTCGGGTGCTGCTCACCTCGTCGAAGCGTCCCAGCAGGCCCTCGAGCTTCTTCCACTGCTGGTCCGGGATCGCGGCCTCGGCGGCCTCCACCACCGACCGGTCCGGGGTACCCCAGGCCACCGGCATCGGCGAGATCTCCTCCCAGTGCCCCTGGTTACGCAGCGTCCGCATCCCGGTCACCGCCATCGACGGCACCCGTTCACCGACCTCGCGGACGATGCCGGGGACCGAGGTGACGGTCCGCAGTGCCAGTGCGGGGGAGGCGGCCGTCCCGGTGCCCGGCACCGCCGTGTCCACCAGCGCCATCAGCACGACATCCCGCGGGTTGACCTGGGCGACGACCGCCGGCACCAGGTCGTAGTTGTCGTAGTAGGACTGCGGGGAGCCGAGCTGGCGGGGCAGCACCGGGACCATCACCAGGCACAGCAGCGCCATGACCAGCAGGACGATCGCGACGATACTGCTCCACGCGGCGCCGCCGAAGATGAACAGCAGCACCGCGGCGACCACGAGGATGGCGCCGAGGATTCCGGCGGACCACTGGAAGCGCTTCGCGTCTCGGAAGAACTCGTTGTGGGTGCGGGTGAACTGGTCGTCGACGGAAAATTCGAACTGTGCCACGGTGGATGCCTTCTAGAGGTCGGTCGAATCGATGATGCGGTAGCCGTAGCCCTGCTCAGCGAGGAACCGCTGCCGGTGGGCCGCGTAGTCGGCGTCCAGTGTGTCACGGGCGACGACCGAGTAGAAAAACGCGGGACCCCCGTCCGGTTTCGGCCGCAGGATCCGGCCGAGCCGCTGCGCCTCCTCCTGGCGGGACCCGAACGTGCCGGACACCTGCACAGCGACCGAGGCCCCCGGCAGGTCGATGGAGAAGTTCGCCACCTTCGACACGATGAGCACCCGCAGTTCGCCGGCGCGGAAGGCATCGTAGAGTTCCTCGCGGCGGTGGGTGGTGGTCTTACCGTCGATGACGGGGGCGTCCAGCTCCTCGCCGAGTTCCTCGAGCTGGTCGATGTAGGCGCCGATGACCAGCGTCGGATCATCCGGGTGCTGGTCGAGGATCTTCTGCACGACCGCGGTCTTCTTCGGTGAGCAGGCCGCCAGCCGGTACTTCTCGTTCTGCTCCGCGGTGGCGTAGATCATCCGCTCGTTCTCGCCGAGCTGGACGCGCACCTCGGTGCAGTCGGCGGGGGCGATCCAGCCCTGGGCCTCGATGTCCTTCCACGGTGCGTCGTACCGCTTCGGACCGATGAGGCTGAAGACGTCGTCCTCCCGGCCGTCCTCGCGCACCAGCGTGGCGGTCAGCCCCAGCCGCCGGCGGGACTGCAGGTCACTGGTCATCCGGAACACCGGGGCGGGCAGCAGGTGGACCTCGTCGTAGATGATGAGACCCCAGTCGCGGGAGTCGAACAGTTCCAGGGCCCGGAACTCGCCCTTCGTCTTCCGGGTGACGACCTGGTAGGTGGCGATGGTGACCGGGCGGATCTCCTTCTTCTCCCCGGAGTACTCGCCGATCTCGTCCTCGGTGAGGGTGGTGCGGCGGATCAACTCGTCACGCCACTGGCGTCCGGCGACGGTGTTGGTGACGAGGATGAGCGTGGTGGTCTTCGACTTCGCCATCGCGGCGGCGCCGACCATCGTCTTCCCGGCGCCGCAGGGCAGCACGACCACACCGGAACCGCCCTCCCAGAACGAGTCCGCGGCCATGGCCTGGTAGTCGCGCAGTTCCCAGTCCTCCTTCTCGGTGGACAGGGCGATCGGGTGCGCCTCGCCGTCGACGTAGCCGGCGAGGTCCTCGGCCGGCCAGCCGACCTTGATGAGCTCCTGCTTGATCCGGCCGCGTTCGGAGGGGTGGACCGCGATGGTCGAGTCGTCGATCCGCTCACCGAGCATCGGGCGGATCTTCTTGTGCCGTTCAATCTCGGCGAGCACCGCAGTGTCCGTCGACTCGAGGACGAGACCGTGGGCGGGGCTGGTGGCCAGGGTGAGCCGGCCGTAGCGGTCCATCGTCTCGGCGATGTCGACGAGCAGCGGCTGGGGGACCGGGAAGCGGGAGTACGTCTCCAGGACGTGGACGACCTGCTCGGCGTCGTGTCCGGCGGCGCGGGCGTTCCACAGCGCCAGCGGGGTGATGCGGTAGGTGTGGACGTGCTCGGGGGCGCGTTCGAGTTCGGCGAAGGGGGCCAGGGCGACGCGCGCCTCCTGGGCCTTCGGGTGGTCGATCTCCAGCAGGACCGTCTTGTCCGACTGGACGATCAGCGGTCCGTCGCCGAGTGGCATGGGTTCTCCTTGACGTCGGTGGTGCAACCCCACGATTCTACGCCGTTGTCGGCACCCCGACCCAGGCCACACGGTGCGGCCGGATCTGCAGCGAGGTCCCGTCCCGTTCGCTGACCCCGACGATGGACACCGGGCTCATCGTCACCACCGAGATCCACTCCTGGACGGCACCGCCGTCGGCGTTGACGTAGCTGATCTCCACCCGGGTGCCGTGGTCGTAGGCGTCCCGCAGGGCGGCCATGATGGCGTGCGGGTCGCGGACGATGTCGGTGTCGGTCTCCCCGGTACCGTCGGGGTCCGCGTCCGTGTCGGACGCCGCCTCCCGGGACCGGCGGAACGCCTCGACCGACCCGGCGAGCTGCTCCTCGACGTTGGCCCGGACAGGCCGCGGATGCGCCGGATCCGGGACCGTGGACAGCTGCGGACCGCGGGACCTGCCGGGGTTGTCACCGTCGATGCCGACGGTGATCCCGGCGTCGTCGAGCAGGTCGATGACGCGGGACAGCTGACGGTTGCTCACCGCCACCGTCGGGGCGATGCGGCGCAGTCCCGCCGCCACCGCGGCCGGGGCGGTCAACAGTGTGGTCATCGTCGCCTCGTCCGGGGTGGTGATCCAGGAGTCGGCGGTGCCGGCGGTGGGGCGGCGGACGTCCCGCAGCGAGTCCGTGACGAGGTACTCGAGGGACTGCGGCAGGTCGGGGGCCATCGACCGGAGGAATGCGAGCACGCCCGCGGCACTCTCCCCGGCCTCGGCGGCGCGGCGCAGACTGGCGGCGCTGACCCGCCACACACTGGCCATCCCGGTGGACTCCAGGTCGGCGAAGGCGCGCAGCTCGGCCTCGTCGTCGGGGGTGAGCCGCCCGGGGGCGAGGACCGTCATGTCGGCCTGGACGATGAGCTGGTGGGTCGGCGGGGGGAGGATGCCGTTGAGCACGTCGGTGAGGGCGTCCCCGGCGCCGGTGAGGTCAGCGCCGTCTGCACCGTCCAGCAGCTGCGCCAGCGCGGGGGCGGCGTGCGAGGGAAGCCCCTCCGCCGTGAGCCCGAGGGCGGTGGCCTCGGAGAGGACGCCGGCCAGGTCCGCGGTCCCGGTCGCCGCCGCGACGGCAGGCCGCAGCCGCCACAGCAGTGCGGCGGTGGTCGCGGCGTCCGGCGTGTCCCGCACGCTGAGCAGGGCGGGGACCACCGAGCGCAGGTCCGCGGTCCGGGGATGGTCGAGGGACTGCTCCAGCAGGTGGGCGTCGGTGCCGGCGGCCTCCCACGGGGTGTGCGGCGAGAGGACCCAGCCGAGCAGCAGCATCGCCCAGCGACGCTCCAGTGGCGCGCTGAGGAACCGGGCGCCGCGCCCGGTGACCGACCACAGTTCCCCGCCGGTGTCGTTGCCGGGGGAGGGCAGCGGGAGTCCGGACGCCACGAGGTCGGCGTGGCGTGCCAGCAGCAGCGCCTCCGTGGTCTCCTCGGTGGTCAGGCCGGACTGTTTCGCGATCCGCGAGATCTCGCGGACCCCCACACCGCCGGCGGTGAGCGGATGCAGTGGTGCGGTGCCGGCCGCGGTGAGCAGTTCGGCGACGATCCGGACGGTCTCCACGACCCGGGCGACCGCGGAACCGTCGGCATGTGCGGTGGGCTCGACCGGTGCCGGGACGGTGAAGTCGCCGCCGGGCGGTGGGACGATACGGTCCTCCACCGCCGCACCGACCCGCGGCGAGAGTCGGGCGGTGTGCTCGTCGACCCGGTCGAGCAGGCCCGCGCCGATCATCCGCGACAGCGGCCGCTCCGGATCGTCGAGGGTGTTGGAGTGGCCGATGCCGCCGGCGGTGGCCAGCGTGTCCAGCAGCCGACGCTGCCGGTCGGGGAGCTCGGCGAGGACGCCCGGGAGGTCCGCGGTCGGGACCGGGCACCGGTAGCCGTCGACGAGGAGCCACGGCAGATCGGTCGTGGCGGTGAACAGGCCGCCGAGATGTGCGGGGACCTGCAGCGGTGCGGTCGCGTGGTCGGCCGCCGGATCCGCCCAGCCGTGGAGGGTGAGGTCGGGGCCGAACACCAGACCCCAGTGGGCCAGGTCGCCGACGGCGGCCTCCTGTTGTGCGGGGCCGGTGCGACGGTCGTCGCGGGTGCCTGCGGCGGTGAACAGCCCGGTCAGTGCGGCGTCCAGGTCGGCGGCGACCACCGGGGCGGTGACCGCGCCCGCGGCGACGAGGCCGTGGAGGACGGCGAGCTGGGCGGCGGTGAGTTCGCGGAGCGCGGCGGCGTCACCGCTGGCGCCGGTGACCACCGCGGGGCGTCCGGTTCCGGGGACGGCCCCGGGGTGGAACGACCGCAGTCGCCAGAGCAGGTCGATGAGGTCCGCGTCGGAGTGGCGGGTCAACCAGTCGGCGTATCCGGTGGGGTGTTCGGTGGGCAGGTCAGACATCGTTTATCCGATGTTACCCGGGTTGCCGGGTCCCGGTGGCGATGCGGTGGTGGCAGTACAGCGGTGCGACGGCGGAAAACCGGGGGTGGGGTGCGTCCCCGCCGCAGGCCGTGGGTGTGGTTCACCGCACCGGTGTGGAATGATAGGAGCATGGCTGAGAAGACGAACGTCGAGAAGAAGAAGTACGTTGACCCGGGTTGGCCGCAGGATCTGCCCGAGGGCAAGCACGCTGTCACGGAGATCGTGGCCGAGGACGCGGGCGCGCTGAGCCCGTACGGCGACATCGAGTTCCCGGTTCCGGTGGACAAGATTCCGTACGTGCACCCGTTCACGGTGATCAACCAGCCGAAGTAGGGGTCGCTCGGGCCGCCGGCGCGGGGGTCACGCCGGGCAGACCGTACGGCGGTACAGACAGAGCCGGCAGGCAGCTCTCCGGGTGGGAGAGCTGCCTGCCGGCTTCTGCATGTCCGGTAGTCGCCACCGGGCCGTGGCGCGATGTCCCCGAGTCTGCGCCGACAATTCGCCGTGACCGTGGCAACGGACTGCCGGAATGTCGGCGCATCCTCCGGACGCCCCTGCGGACGCCGCCTTGCGGACTCAGCCTCCACCGCAGTGGAGCCCGTGATGCCCCGGGTTGACCCGGTTCCGTCGTTTCCGGGGGACTGAACCCGTCCGAACCGGGTCAGCTCGGCGCACCGTCGACATGACGCACAACCGGCGCGGGGGACACGCATTGTGACTATTAACCCGGCCGCGGCGTCCGGTGGTTCGGCAGCGCATCTGTTCGGCCGGCAGGCCACCTGTTCGGCCGGCAGGCCAAAACTACGCCGGAGACGGTGGTGAACGGCGTTTTGGCCTGCCGTGCCGACGGTTGCGCTGCCACCGGCCGGCCGGTCATCGCGAGAACGTCGTGGTGACCCGAGTTGACCCGGATCGGTCGGTTCTGTCGGACCGGAAACGCAGAATCGGGTCAGCTCGGGACAACTCCGGCCGGGTCGGCCGGTGACATGCCGGTAAAAGACACACATACTGACCATTGACCCACGCCACCCGGGCCGTCGGGAGATGCGGAAACGGCACGTCCCGGAGGGGACGTGCCGTTGTGCTGCACATCAGGGCCGGCGGTGGCCGGACCGTTGTGCGGGCGGAGTCGGAGTGCGACTAGCCGAGGTACTGGGCGGCGGCGGCGTCGAGCTGCACCTTGGCACCGTCGAGCTGGGCCTGGGCGCCGGCGTAGCTGTCGTTGAGCTGGTCGCGGTTGGCGTTGTACAGGTCGGTCAGCTCCTGCGGCACGGCGATGCCACGGTTCGCGAACTCGTTGGTGATCTGGTCCCAGACACCGTCGATGGCGAGGACCTCGACCTTGTCCTCGGCCGGGGCGGCCGGGGCGGCGGCCGGAGCAGCCGGGGCGTCCCGCTGCTCGGCGGGGGCGCTCAGGCCCAGGCTGGAGGAGCAGGCGGGCCAGGCGCCCCAGCCCTGGGAGGCGAGGACACGCTCGGCGACGACGATCTGCTGCTCGCGGGAGGCCTGGTCGGCGGTGCCGGCGAACTCGCCGCCGCCGTTGGCGTTCCAGGTCTGGGCGTTGAACTGCAGGCCACCCTGGTAGCCGTTACCGGTGTTGATGTGCCAGTCGCCGCCGGACTCGCACTGGGCCAGCTTGTCCCAGTCGGAGTCCGGGGCAGCGGTGGCGGCCGGGGCGGCGATGGCGCCGAGGCTCGCGGCGGCGATGCCGGCGACGGCGAGGCGCTTGGTGGTGATGAGTCGCTTGGGGGAGTGCTGTCCCATGATGTGCTTCCGTTCCTTCCGGGTCGGTGTCGGCCCGTAGATGTCTCTTCTTCTCACGGCGGGCATCTTCCCGCTCGGGTCGTTGGACAGCGTAACGGGTTGTCACGGAAGTGTCACGCTCCGGTCACGGTGCTGGTGCCCGTATAACGGTTCGGTGTCGTTGTGTGATCTGGGACCACCGGAGCGCCGTGGTGGGCGTGTGTTTCGCGAAAACCGTGGCTGTACTGCATTTTGCGCGAGCGTGGCCGGTTCGTGACACAACCGTTATCAAACCGTGATTTTTATGGTGTGAGTTATGTCACACCGGTGTCGGGGTGGCGGCGTCCTGTGACACATGGGAATGACGTGGCGTTTGGGAAGCGTTGTACAGGACGCTATGGTTGTCTGTTCTGCTCGTCGGCGCCGGACCCGGTGCCGAGGGGACACGACCTGTCATCGATGGAGGGATCATGCCGACCGGCAAGGTGAAGTGGTACGACGCGGACAAGGGATTCGGGTTCGTCTCGAGCCCGGGTATAGAGGACACGTATGTCGGGGCCCAGGTGCTCCCGGCGGGCGTCGGGGAACTCGTCCCCGGCCAGCGCGTGGAGTTCGATGTGGCCGAAGGACGCCGCGGTCCGCAGGCGCTCCGGGTGCAGGTCCTGGACAAGGGGCCGCGCCGTGCGGCGCACAGGTACAGCCCCGAGCAGCTTCTCGGCCTGGTCCAGGACACTGTCACCCTGATCGAGGACCGCGTGCAGCCGGCGCTCGAAGCGGGTCGGCGGCCCGACCGCAAGGAGGGTCACCAGGTCGCCGAGATCCTGCGCACCATCGCGCGCGAACTCGACGCCTGACGGGCGCGGGCGGATGGCCGGCGCCGAAGGGGCACAGACGCCGGAGAAACTGCACTCCCTGTCACCGTCCACTGCGTGGATACGGTGACAGGGAGTGCAGTTTCTGTGTGCCGGGGAGGTGCGGTGCGGACGGGCGGTGCGGCTGTGTGGCTGTGCGGCCTACTGCGCGGCGACGGACCAGACGACGGTGTAGCCCTGCTCCTCACCGTCCTGCTCGCCGAGCGCCCAGGTGTGGATCTCCGCCACCGCGAGCCGCGGATGCGTGCCGTCGGCAGCGGTCTGGTCGGAGGACCCCTTCACCGTCACCTCGGACTTCTCGTTGGCGGTGTACGTGTGGTCCACGTTCGCCCCGGGATCGTCGTAGATCTGCAGCAGCTGCCACTCGCCGTCGGAGACGTTCCCGGGCAGTTTGAGGGTGACTTCGCCGTCGGCGGGGATGGACAGCGTCGTCGGCTCGCCCGGCTTGCAGTCCTGCTGGCCGATCGCGCAGACCGAGTACGGGGCGATCTCCTGCTCCTTGCCGTCCACCACGGCGGTGATGCGCAGATCCTGCGGGGCGGTCTGCTTGTCCGGGCGGCTCTGCACCCGCCAGACGATGAACGCCACCACCGCGACGAGGATGACGATGATGAGGAAGGTCAGCAGCTGACGGCGCTGCAGGGCCTTACGGCGCTGCTTCTTCGTCAGCTTCGGCTGTGCCGGCCGTGCTGCCCCGTTGTCCGTCTGGTCATCCATCTGGTCCCGCTGCTCCTTAGAAGTCTCGGCCCGCACCGCCGCTGACCGCGGGCGGCCTCAGACCCTCGACCGGATGCGGCCGATGAGGGAGCCGAAGCCCACGCCGCGGACGGCCGCGATCACGTTGACGAAGAACACTGTACCGGTGGCGGCCAGCACCGCCATACCGACGGTGAGGTCGGTGGGCAGCAGCAGGCCCATGGTCCCGCCGAGGACCCAGGACAGCTGCAGGGTGGTCTCCGACAGGCCGAACGCGGACGCCTGGGCGGTCTGGTCGAGTCCGGACTGGATGGTGGCGTCCAGACAGGATTTGCAGATGGCGCTGCCCAGCGACAGCAGCAGTGTCGCCCCCGCCGCGGTCCAGGTGCCGTCCCAGACCGCGGCGGCGATGACGGCCGCCAGCGAGATGACCCCCAGCACGATGACCGTGGCCTGGGGGCGGGGGAACTTCACCCGGGACCCGATGACGTTGCCCAGCATGGTGCCCGCCCCGCCGGCCGCACCCACGATGCCGAGGATGGTGAGCTGTTCGGTGGCGCTGAGATCGCTGGAGGACTTGGCGACGAAGGCAATGTAGATCGTCATGAACCCGGTGCCGAGCCGCTGCAGGGCAGTCCCCCACATACAGGTCCGGGAGGTGTTCGGGAACCGGACCCGCAGTGAGTCACGCCAGGTCTGCAGCATGCTGTGGCCGTGGCCCGGGTGATGTCCGTCGGCGGGGTGCAACGGGACCGTGGGGGCGTCCGGTGCGAAGGGGTCGGCGGTGACCTCCTCGTCACTGCGTTCGGCGGTGTCCGGGATGAGGGCGCAGAGATAGATACCGACCAGTGCGACGATGAGCAGCAGCCACAGGGCGGCCCGGGGGTCAGCGAGGAAGGCGACCGCTGCGGCGAGCCCGCCGAAGATGCCGGAGCCGCCGATGTGCCCGGTGATCGTCAGGCGGGCGTTCGCCCGGACCAGATCGAGATGTTCGGGCGCCAGACGGGGGGTGACCGAGGACTTGAGCACCCCGAAGGCCTTGGACAGGACGAGCATGCCGAGGGCGGCCGGGTACAGCAGCCAGCTGTCGAAGTTCTGCAGCAGCACAGTGGCCAGCACGACGCGTCCGGCGAAGGTCAGGGACATAGCGAACCGGCGGCCGGTCCGGATCCGGTCGAGCAGCGGTCCGATGACCGGGGCCAGGACGGCGAACGGGGCGATGGTCACCAGCAGGTAGGCGGCGACGGACCCCCGGGACTCGCCGGTGGTCGCGGCGAAGAACAGGGTTCCGGCCAGCGCGACGGCGAGGACGGCGTCCACCGCGAAGTTCGCGACCGTGGCGAACATAAGCGCGGTGAGTCCGGATTCGCGCGCGCCGTCGGCCCCGAGCACGCCGTAGACCTTCTCGGCGAGGCGGACGGCGAACCGCCGGCGCGGCCGGGACACGTTATCGGGACCATCCGGACCGCCCCGGCCCTCCGGCGCCGACGTCCCGGCCGGGGACACGGCCGGTGCCTCCAGAGTCGGATTTTCGGACGCCGGGTTCCCGGCCGTGGTGCCGTCGGTGTTGCCGGTGGTGCCGTCGGTGATGTCGTCCGGGGTGTCAGCCACTGATCCGGACCTCGTACAATGTGTCCCACAGTTTGCCGGTGAGGTAGAAGCGGTCCGTGGTGCCGGGCACCGCGGCGATGCCGTTGAGGACATCGGCGCCGGGCCGGTCGCCGGCGGGCAGGTCGATGTCGAGTGCACCGGTCACCGCCCCGGTGGCGGTGTTGATCCGGACGATCCGGTCGGACTGCCACAGGTTCGCCCACACCACACCACCTGAACAGTCCAGCTCGTTGAGCTGGTCCACCGGTTTCCCGTCGAGGGTGACATCGATATGCCCGGTCTCGGCGAAGGTCGACGGGTCACGGAAGGTGAGCCGGTCGGAGCCGTCGGACATCACCAGACGCTCACCGTTGGAGCACAGTCCCCAGCCCTCCCCGTCGTAGCGGGCTTCACCGGTCTGGGCCAGGGTGCCGGCGTCCCGCTTCGCGGCGACGCCGTTGTGCCAGGTCAACTGCCAGACCGTGTCGCCGTGGCGGGTGATCCCCTCGCCGAACCAGTCCTCGGGCAACTGGACGTCGGTCGTCGCCCGTCCGCCGTCGACCGGGGCACGGTAGGCCCGCGACCTGCCCTCGAGGCCGGTGGAGACCAGCAGGTCACCTTCCGGCATGACCTCGAGGCCCTGGGTGAAGGAGGTGGCGTCCCACGGGTGCTCGGCGAGGACCTCGCCGTGCAGTTGGGCGACGTCGGCGGTCGCCGTGCCACCGTCGTCGCCGTCGGAACAGGCGGTGAGTCCGGTGCAGGCGAGCAGCAGCGCGGTGAGGAGGGCGGCGTACGGTGCCCGGCGTGCCCGGGCTGCCCGGCGTGTCCGGGGTGACAGACCTGCCGAAAATGTCAGCATGGTCCCATGCTGCCACACCGATTCCCGCGTTCCAGTTGCCGGGCCGGGCCGGACGGGGAACACTGAACAGGCTGACGTTCACCGGGAATTCACCGGGGGAGTCGGAGAGAGAATGCGAAAGATCCCCAGAGAGGCCGCCATGGCAGACAGAGACAACACCGGGGCCCCGGCGCGCCCGGACCCCGCAGCGGGCACAGCGGACGCCGCCGGCGCAGCGGGCACAGACAGCACAACCGGCACAGCCCCCGCCGGGAAGCCGACCGGCTTCCTCGACCGCTACTTCCACATCAGTGAACGCGGCTCGACCGTGGGCACCGAGGTCCGCGGCGGTGTGGTCACCTTCTTCGCGATGGCCTACATCATCCTGCTCAACCCGCTGATCATCGGTACGGTCGCCGACCACACCGGTGCCGAGCTGGGGGTCGCCGCGGTCGCCGCGGTCACCGCCTTCGCCGCGGGCGTGATGACCGTCGCCTTCGGCATCTTCGCGAAGTACCCGTTCGGTATCGCCGCCGGCCTCGGCATCAACACCCTGGTGGCCGTGACCTTCGTCGCCACCGAGGGACTGACCTGGCCGGAGGCGATGGGCCTGGTCGTCATCGACGGCATCATCATCGTGCTGCTCGCCGTGTCCGGTTTCCGCGAGGCGGTGTTCCGGGCCATCCCGGCATCCCTGAAATCGGCGATCACCGTCGGTATCGGACTGTTCATCGCCTTCGTCGGCGTGGTGGACTCCGGCTTCGTCACCCGCAACACCGACGACATGAACACCACCGTCCCGGTGAGCTTCGGCGTCTCCGGCTCGATCGTCAGCTGGTCCGGCGTCGTCTTCGTCATCGGACTCGTCCTGTGCGGCGTGCTCGCAGCCCGCAGGATCCGCGGTGGCCTGTTCTTCGGCATCGTCGGGACGACCGTCATCGCCGTGGTCATCCAGGCGATCACCGGGGACGCCGATGACTCGGCCTCCACCGGCTGGCACATGGCCGTCCCGAAGCTGCCGGACTCCTTCGGCGGCATCCCGGACCTCAGCCTCATCGGCAACGTCGACCTCGTCGGCGCGTTCACCCGGGTCGGCGTCCTGTCGGCGTGCCTGCTCATCTTCACCCTCGTGCTGTCCAACTTCTTCGACGCGATGGGCACCATGACCGGCCTCGGCAACCAGGCCGGGCTCACCGACAAGGACGGCGTGCTGCCCGACATGCGGACCGCCCTCATCGTCGAGGGTGCCGGTGCCGTCGTCGGCGGTGCGGCTTCCGCGTCCTCCAACACCGTCTTCGTGGATTCCGCCGCGGGCATCGGCGACGGGGCGCGCACCGGCCTGGCCAACGTCGTCACCGGTGTGATCTTCCTCCTCGCGATGTTCCTCACCCCGCTCTACGAGGTCGTTCCGGTCGAGGCCGCCGCCCCGGTCCTCGTCATCGTCGGGGCGATGATGATGGCGCAGGTCAAGCTGATCGACTTCAGCGATCTCACCATCGGTCTGCCGGCGTTCCTCACCATCGTGATGATGCCGTTCACCTACTCCATCGCCAACGGCATCGGCATCGGCTTCGTGGCCTACGTCGTGCTCCAGCTCGGTACCGGCAAGTGGCGGATGATCCACCCGCTGATGTACCTCGTGGCGATCCTGTTCGCCGTCTACTTCGCCATCGACCCGATCAAGGACGCCCTGGCCTGAGTAGGCTGACCGGGGTGACTACCCCGATCAGCATCACCGACCCTGCCGACCCCCGCCTCGACGACGTCCGCGACCTCAACTCGTCGGACCGGCGTCCTGACCTGCCCGGCGGGAAGGGGCTCGTCATCGCCGAGGGGAAGCTCGTGGTGCCCCGGTTGGCGGCGTCCCGCTTCCCGGTGCGGTGCGTGGTCGGCTTCGCCGACCGGCTCGCCGAACTGCAGGACGCCGCGGCGGCCGATGAGGCGGTGGCACGCGGACTCGACGGGGTCCCGTTCTACGCGGTCGACCGGGGGACGTTGGCCGAGGTCGCCGGATTCGACATGCACCGGGGCCTCGTCGCCGCCGCCGACCGGGTGCCCGAACCGCCGCTCGCCGAGGTGCTCGACGGCCTGACCGGTGGTGGTGCAGACGGTGCTGACGGTGCTGACGGCACCGGCAGTCGTGTCATCGGCGTCCTGGAGGGGGTGGGGGACCACGAGAACATCGGCGCCCTGTTCCGCAATGCCGCCGGCCTCGGCGTGGGTGCGGTCCTGCTGGGGGCGGGCTGCGCGGATCCGCTGTACCGGCGGGTCGTCCGCGTCTCGATGGGGCATGTCCTGCGCGTCCCGTTCGCCCATCTGCCGGGGAAGCCGACGACCTGGCAGCGCGGGCTCGCGGACCTGCAGGACCGCGGGTACCGGGTCGTCGCGATGACCCCTTCGACGCAGACGACACTCGCCGAGGCGGTCGCGGGGGCGGACAAGGTCGCCGTCATGGTCGGGGCGGAGGGGCCGGGGCTCACCGAGCACGCGATGCGGGCCGCCGACGTGCGGGCGAAGATTCCGATGGCGCCCGGCACGGATTCGCTCAATGTCGCCACCTCGGCCGCGATCGGGTTCTACGCGGCACAGTTCTAGGCGGTCAGTTCCGGCTGCGGCCCGTCACCTTGATCCGGTCCCCGTACCCCCGGGAACATCGTGGACGCAGCCTCCGGGGGAATCACGTCCCGCTGACTTCCCCGGGGAGGCCGCCAACACTGCCGTCGGGATGACAGGGACGGAGACTTCCGGCAGCCGGTGACAGCGGAACGAACCGACAGGTTGAATTTCCTGTCCTCAGTCCGCCCCCGGGTTCGTGAAACCGACATCCGCCGGAGCTGAACGACCCCTGGGTTCGTGACAACGGCACCGGTCGGATCCGGGGCTCCCCGGGAAGTACACCTAGCGGCCGGTGTTGCGGGCGCGGCGACGGACCTCGTCGCCGATGGCGTGGGCGCCGTCCTGGAGCATCCGGAACCCGGAGCGCACACCACGGCCCACCGAGACGACGGCCCCCCGGAGCAGTTCCGGGGTCGTGCGCGTGTCGGGGGCGGGGGTGCCGGCGTCCGCCGCGTAGTCGTCGTAGTCGTCGTCCCCGTCGGCGGGGGCGGTCGGCGATCCGGCGCCGGTGGTGAACCACGTCCGGTCCTCCGTCGGCACCTGCCGGGGTGCAGGCCGACCGTCCACGGCGAAGGCCGCGACCGGGACATCGACGGCGAGGTCGGACCCCTCGGTGAGGCTCACGCCGAGCCAGTACTCCACCGCGGCGAGGGCGAACTCGGAGGGCAGGAAGGACAGCTGGATGCCGCGGGCATCCGTCGTCCCCTCCCAGAACCTCGCCTCGAACGGCTCCGGCAGACCCTCGTCCTCGATGATGGTGTCCCGCGTGGCGCAGAAACTGCGCTTCAGCCGGCGACCGGCCCAGTGCGCGGCGCCGGCGAGTCCGTCCGGATCACCGGGGGTGTGCACGGTGGCGTACAGGTCCGCCGCCGGGATGAGGGTCGTGAGCCCGCGCCAGGCGCCGGTGAGCTCCGGCAGCTGTGACAGGGTAGCGAGCTCGGGGATGACGGTCTGCACGACCGACAGTCCCGGATAGCCGCCGATGTAGAACTCGTCGGGTCCCGGCGGCGCCGACCGGTTCATGTCGAAGTCACCGATGTGCGTCAGCGGCCACGACGGATTGAGCTGGGAGAGGAACTTCCGGGCGAAACCACGGTCCGCACGGGGCTCGGCGGTGAGGACCTTGCGCGGTTCGGCAGCGGTGACGAACCAGAGGGTGACGACATGCTGGGGTCCGGTCATCGGCTCCGGTCCCTACTTCTTCTTGCCGGGCTTGGGGCGGACGCCGAGCAGGACATCCTCCCAGTGGGGCGTGGCGGCCTTGCGGCGGCGCTTCGCGGGATGGCCGGAGCCGTCGGGGTCGGGCTGCCGGAGGAAGCTCACCTCCGCGGAGCCGTCGTCGGCGGCGTCGGCGGCGCGGTCAGTCCCGGTGCCGGCGGAACCGGCGGTGGAGTTCCCGTGGTCGTCGCGCCCCCGTCCGTCGAGGGCGGTGATGTCACTGTCCTGGACGACGGGGGTGTCCGGGGTGGTCTCGGCGGCCGACGGTGAGTCCGACCGGCCGGCGGTGCTCACCCGCGGATCGACGAGACCGATGGCCACCGAGTTCACCGGGGTGACGGTCGCGGCGCTGCCGACGGGCTGCGTCCAACGGAATTCCGCGGTGAACTCCGCGGCACCCTTCTTGTTTCCCTTCTCCCAGGTCACGGTGATGATCCACTCGTCGGAGGAGTTGAGGGCGGCGTCCCACCCGGCCTGCCGCAGGTCTTCACCACGGCCGGCGAAGGCGGTGGCCAGCACCTCCCAGAGGGTGGCGTGCGAGGGGCCGTCGGAGAGCACCGGCCGGGCGCGGTGGGCGAGGTCGGCGAGCCGGGCGCGTTCCATGAGCACCGGCCGGGCGAAGGCCTCGACGCGACGGTCCGGCATGCCGGTCTCGTCGATGATCTCCGCGGTGGAGGCACCGTGCCGGATCCGGTCCTGGATGTCCTTCGGGCGCAGGTGTACCCGTTCTGACCTGGGCGTCGCGGCGGGGGCGTCGATCCGGGAGACGGACAGGGACGGTGTGGCGCCGTCGCCGGCCTCCGCGGCGGCGTCCGGGGTGTCCCCGGCCCGGCCGGTGGTCTCCGGTGTGGAACTGTCACCGGGCTCCGGTGTCCCGGTGAGGGCCGCCCGCAGTTCCGCGGTGACCGGGAGGACGTAGGTGGCGTCCCCGTCCCTGTCCCGCAGGACCAGGTTGTCGGAGTCGCTGTCGTCCGGAACGAACCGCAGTTCCTGCATCGGTGACCTCCGTTGATGTGTCGTGACTCTGCGCAGAGTGTTCAGGGCCGACTGTATCGCAGAACGGTCGTGACGCGCCGCAGCGACGTGCGGAGAGGGTGGCCTGCGGGACGGTCGGACCGTCTCCGCCGACCACCCCTCTCCGGTGCCTGCGGCAGTGTGTCGTAGCTGTGTCAGCCTGTGACAGCTGTGACAGCTGCGGCGTCCGCTACTTCGTGGCGACGCCGGCCTCGAGGATGTGGTCGATGGCCTTCGTCAGGGTGCGGATGTCCTCCGGCTCGATGGCCGGGAACATACCGATGCGCAGCTGGTTGCGGCCCAGCTTGCGGTACGGCTCGGTGTCGATGATGCCGTTGGCGCGCAGCGTCTTGGCGATCACGGTGGCGTCGATCGAGTCATCGAAGTCGATGGTGCCGACGACCAGCGAGCGGCTGGCCGGGTCGGTGACGAACGGGGTGGTCTCCGCGCGGCCCTCGGCCCAGTCGTAGAGGATGGAGGAGGACTCGGTGGTGCGGGCGACCATGCCGTCCAGGCCACCGTTCGCGTTCATCCACTGCACCTGGTTGTCCATCATCAGCAGGGTGGCGACGGCCGGGGTGTTGTAGGTCTGGTTCTTCCGCGAGTTGTCCACGGCGGTCTTCAGGTCGAGGAAGGCCGGGATGTAGCGGTCGGACGCCGCGATCTCCTCGACACGCTCGAGGGCGGCGGGGGAGAAGGCGGCGAACCACAGGCCACCGTCGGAGGCGAAGCACTTCTGGGGGAGAAGTAGTAGACGTCGGTCTCGGCGATGTCGACGGGCAGTCCGCCGGCGCCGGAGGTGGCGTCCACGGCGACGAGGCCGTCGGTCTTCGGACGCTTGACGGCGACCATGGCGCCGGTGGAGGTCTCGTTGTGGGCCCAGCCGACGAGGTCGGCGTCCGTGCCGTCGAGCTCGGAGGTCGCGGGGGCGGTGCCCGGCTCGAAGGCGTGGATCTCGGGCTCGGCGAGCCAGGGGGCCTTCTTCGAGACGGTGGCGAACTTGCCGGAGAACTCACCGTAGGTCAGGTGGGCGGACTTCTCCCGGATGAGGCCGAAGGAGGCGGCGTCCCAGAATGCGGTGGCGCCACCGAGCGAGGTGATGATCTCGTAACCCTCGGGGAGGTTGAACAGGGTGGAGAGTCCGTCGCGCACGGAGCCGACGACATCCTTCACCGCGGCCTGGCGGTGGGAGGTGCCGATGACGTCCCGGCCGCCGGCGACGATGGCGTCGATCTGCGCCGGGCGGACCTTGGACGGGCCGCAGCCGAACCGGCCGTCAGAAGGGATGAGGTTCTCGGGGAGGGTCAGGAACTGATCGCTCATAGTGAGGTGCTGTCCGCTTTCTTGTCGTGGGGACGTGCCCCGCACGGTCAGCGCGCGGGGTCTGCCGGGAACAACCCTAGCGTGCCTGCCTGTCAGGTGGAATCGGTGTCCCATATATCGGGAGAAACGGGGGCGGGGGTGGCTTCCCCCGTGGGAACCGGGTACCGGGATGTTGCGTGTAGTTGTATTTCTGTAGACTGTGTCCTATCCCACGGTCCGTTTTACCGTACGTACGTACTGTGGCCGACAACCGAGCACATCAGAACACATCGAAAGGGATGTCAATGGCTTCCGATAACCAGGACAAGGCCGTTCTCCACTACCCCGGTGGCGAATACGAGATGCCGATCGTCAAGGCGACTGAAGGCAACTCCGGTTTCGCGCTGGGCAAGCTGCTCGCCGAGACCGGCCTGACGACGTTCGACCCGGGCTACGTCAGCACCGGCTCAACCAAGTCGGAGATCACCTACATCGACGGCGAGAACGGCGTCCTGCGCTACCGTGGCTACGACATCGCCGACCTGGCCAACAACGCGACCTTCAACGAGGTCAGCTACCTCCTCATCAACGGCGAGCTGCCGAACGACGCACAGCTCACCGAGTTCAACGAAAACATCCGCAAGCACACGCTGCTGGATGAGGACTTCAAGAGCCAGTTCAAGATCTTCCCGCGCAACGCGCACCCCATGAACGTCCTGGCCTCCTCGGTCAACATCCTCGCCACCTACTACGAGGACCAGCTTGACCCGCTGAACAAGGACTTCCAGCTCAAGAACACCTACCGGCTCATGGCCAAGGTTCCGATGCTGGCCGCCTACGCGTACCGCGCGTCCAAGGGCAAGCCCTACATGTACCCGGACAACAACCTGAACGCGCGCGAGAACTTCCTGCGCAACATGTTCGGCTACCCGACCGAGGAGTACCAGGTCGACCCGGTCGTCTCGAAGGCCCTCGACAAGCTGCTCATCCTGCACGCCGACCACGAGCAGAACTGCTCCACCTCCACGGTGCGCATGGTCGCCTCCTCGCAGGCGAACATCTACTCGTCCATCGCCGCCGGTGTGAACGCCCTGTCCGGCCCGCTGCACGGTGGTGCCAACCAGGCCGTCCTGGAGATGCTGCAGGACATCCACGCCAACGGCGACGACGCGACCGAGTTCATGACCCGCGTCAAGAACAAGGAGCCGGGCGTCAAGCTCATGGGCTTCGGTCACCGCGTGTACCGCAACTACGATCCGCGCGCCGCGATCGTCAAGGAGTCCGCGCACGAGATCCTCGAGCACCTCGGTGGCGACAACCTGCTGGACCTCGCGATGAACCTGGAGGAGATCGCCCTCAACGACGACTACTTCATCTCCCGCAAGCTCTACCCGAACGTCGACTTCTACACCGGCCTGATCTACCGCGCCATGGGCTTCCCGGAGGACTTCTTCACCGTCCTGTTCGCCATGGGCCGTCTGCCGGGCTGGATCGCCCACTACCTGGAGCAGGTCAACGAGCCGACCGCGAAGATCAACCGGCCGCGCCAGATCTACACCGGCCAGAGCTTCCGCGAGTTCGTCCCGCGCAGCCAGCGCTAGGACACCCGGGGACGCCCCGGTGGCGCCGTCCCGCCGTGTACCGCGCCGGACGCTGCGCCTCATCGATGACACCGACCCCGTCGGATGGTCCTGACAGTCAGGACCACCCGGCGGGGTCGCTGTCGTCGGTGGGGCGTTCCGGCGGGTCGGGGGCTGCCGGGGACCCGGTCGTTCCCTGTGGCAGGGTGCCCTGACCTGCGGAGGACTGGGGGTGACGCACCGGAGGTGGACGCCGGGAGGAGGTTGCGCGGTATTGCTCCACGCGGTGCGGTGGCTGCTAAGCTGGGTCGGTCCACCGCCGACGATGGCAGGTGGACATCCGAATTTTCTTGTGACTGTTTCTTGGAGGATCCATGGTGAAGCCGGAGATCGACGCGCAGGCCGGGCCCGCCCCGACCGACCTCGTGATCGAGGACATTGCGGTCGGTGACGGTGCTGAAGCGGTCCCGGGCGGGATGGTCGAGGTCCACTACGTGGGCGTCGACTACGAGACCGGTGAGGAGTTCGACTCGTCCTGGGACCGCGGCCAGACCATCGAGTTCCCGCTGTCCGGGCTGATCCAGGGCTGGCAGGACGGCATCCCCGGGATGCGTGTCGGCGGACGCCGGAAGCTGACGATCCCTCCGGAGCTGGCCTACGGGCCCGCCGGCAGCGGTAACCCGCTGGCCGGCCGGACGCTGGTCTTCATCATCGACCTCATCGACGCGCGGTAGCGTTCAGCCCCGCACGACAGGGCGTTCAGCCCCTGATCACACTGCGCAGCCGCAGTGTGTTGATCCGGCCGAGCTCCCGGACGGTGGTCTCCCATTCGGTGACGGTGGGATTGTTGAGCCGCCTGCTGAGCAGGCGGAGGACCTCGTGACCCCCGATGCCCTGGGCGCAGACGAGGAACAGGTGGTGGAAGCGGTCCTCGTAGCGTCGGCAGAGGTCGGCGATGTCGGCGAGGACCTCGGGTGGGGATTCCAGGATGAAGGACTGCTCCGCCCGGGAGTAGATGTCGGTGGTCTCCTCACCGAGCACCGGGTGTGCCTGGATGCTGCTGAGTACCTCGACGCGGGGGAGCCGGAGGAGTTCGCGGTGGGCGGCGTCCAGCAGGTGTTCGAGGCTGCGGAAGGGCTGGTCCGCCGCGATCGCGTCGCCGAGGGGCGGATTGTAGAGCAGGTCACCGATGAGGGCGGCGACCTGCTCGCAGGGCAGCTGGTTGAGTTCGGCGATGTCGGTGTGGAACGGGGTGGTGGTCCGGGTGGGGGTGACGGTGATCGGTTGTTCGCTCATGGTCCCCAGGTAACCGTGGCGTGATTTCGTCGCTGTTACGTGGCGGTGTCGCAGTGCGTTAACCTCCGGACCCCGCAGGCCGGACCGCAGGCCGGGCCGTGCGGGGTCACGCCGTGCGCAGTGCGCGGAACCAGCTGAGGCGGCGACCGTTGTTGAGGATCGCACTGCGGTAGATCCGCGCGACCAGGAGCAGCACGAGCACTGTCGCCGCGGCGAGGACCACGAAGGACGCCCCGAGCTGCCACAGCGAGAAGTTCCCCGCCGCGAACTGCAGCGGCGCCAGGCCGAGGGACATCGGCGGAATCCACGACAGGACCTGCAGGAATGTCGAGTCCAGTGAGTTGAAACCGAGCAGCGGCGGGTACATCACCGCGAAGAACACCAGCATGACCGGCATCTGGGTGCTGCTGAGCTCCTCGGCCTTGCTGACGAGCGATCCGGCGGCGGCGTAGAGCGCGCTGAAGAACAGCATGCCGAGGATGTAGGCGACGAGCAGCACCAGCACGATGGCCGGGGACAGGTCGACGTCGGCGAGCACCCCGATCGCCGACATGGTGGCCAGGGCGACGGCGAGAATGACGGCGGTGCAGGCGAGGCCGACGACGAGCATGGCCAGCACCTTGCCCGCCAGCAGTTCCAGCGGCCGGATCGTGGCGAGGATGATCTCCACGACGCGCGACGACTTCTCCTCGGTGACGCGTCCACCGACGTTCGCGGAGAACGTGAGGATGAACATGAGGATGACCATGGTGCCGACCATTGTCGTGACGATGGCGGGCAGCCGGTCCTCCCGGGCGGCGTCGGAGACGTCGGTGGCGTGCACGGTGGCGTCCGGTAGAGCGGCGGCGAAGGCCTCCGGGGCCACCCCGACGGCGGTCAACGCCTCATCCTGTGCCACGGCCGAGGCGGCGATCTGCGCGGCGGACGCCACGACCGGGTCGGCGGTACCGTCGGTGACCAGCTCGAATCCGTCGTCCCCGCGGATGAGGGCGCCGTCTTTGCCGTCATCCTTCACCGCGGCGACGGCGGCGTCCCGGTCGGGGGCGGCGGTCACGTCGACACTGTCGCCGAGCACCCGGGACACGGCGGTGGTGTCCATCCCGGTGACGACGAGGTCGGGGGCTTCGTCATCGTCGCCGCCGAAGAAGTGCACGCCGAGGATGCCGGCGACGACGGCGACGAGGGTGAGGGCGGCGGTGATGACCAGGCCCTTACTGTGGACCGCGACCTGGATCTCCCGGGCGGTGACGGTGCGGACGGCCTGCCGGTGCGAGTAGCGGTTCATGACGAGACGACCTCCTTGAACAGGTCGGTGAGGTCGGGGATGCGGCGGGTGAAACCGTGGACCGGTCCGGCGGCCAGCGCCGCGGTGAGGATCGTCTGGTCGTCGTTGTCACCCGGGTCGACCACCACGGCGTCCTGGTCCTCGTCGACGATGACGGCGCCCGGTGGCAGCCAGCCGCGGGCGGCGGTGCGGACCTCGTAGCGCACCGGGCCGCTGTTGCGCAGGTCGGTGACGGTGCCCTGGGCGCGCATCTCGCCGGCGGTGATGATGCCGACGCGGTGGCACAGGCGCTGCACCAGATCGAGCTGGTGCGACGAGAACAGCACCGGGACGCCCTCGGCGGCCTTTGCGACGAGCAGGTCGCTCATCACCGAGACGGCGACCGGGTCGAGACCGCTGAACGGTTCGTCGAGGATGAGCAGTTCCGGATCGTGGATAAGGGAGGCGGCGAGCTGTACGCGCTGCTGGTTGCCCAGCGACAGTTCCTGGAGTTTCGACTGTGCCCGCCCGGCGAGTCCGAGCTGGTCGAGCAGGTCGGCGGTGTTCCTGGTCGCGGCCTGTTTCGTGAGGCCGTGGAGGCGTCCGAAGAAGATGAGCTGGTCGGTGATGCGTTCCTTGTCGTAGAGGCCGCGTTCCTCGGGCATGTAGCCGATGGTGCGGCGGATGTCGTCGTTGATGCGGACGCCGTCGACCCGTGCCTCGCCGGAATCGGGGGCGAGGACGCCGAGGGTGATGCGCATGGCGGTGGATTTCCCTGCGCCGTTGGAGCCGACGAAGCCGTAGATCTCGCCGGGGGCGACGGTGAAGGTCATGTCGGTCAGTGCGTGGACGGTCGCGTCGCCGGTGCCGTAGGTCTTCGTCAGGTGGTCGAGTTCGAGGGTGGGCATGGTGTGCTCCTTCGCGTCCCGGTCGGTGGTTTTCCCGTGGCGTCACTGTGTCCGATTATCGTCGCGTTCCGGTGTGCCGGTCGGGGGTGACGTCAGTCGACCGCGTCCGGTCCGGACATGGCCAGGTCGCGGTTCATGCCGCCGGCGATGTCGCGGAGGACCATGAAGGGGACGTACAGCATCGCCGCGGAGGTGGCGCAGTAGCAGGCGTGGAGGGTGTGGATGAGTGTGTCGAAACTGTCCGGGCCGGGGACGCGGAACAGGGTGAGCAGTGCGAATGCGATCCAGACGATGAAGAGAAGAATCGCGGCCCGCTTCAGCGCCCCCTGTTGCGCGCGGTACCTGCGCTGCAGTTCGTACTCGTCGAGCTCGTCGTCCGGGCGCAGGTCCTCGCGATGGACGGAGCGACGGAGGCCGAGGACACAGCCGGAGGCGAAACACACTCCGATTCCCCACACGATGAGGGCGATGTCCTCGTTGACAAGGCAGAGTACGGCGCTGACGAGGATGATGACGAAACCGACTTCCGCGGCGAGGACGGCCTTTCGGCGACCACGCGCGATCGGTGGGGTGGTGAGGCTCATGAGGGGTCCTTCCGGTCGGTGCTGTCGCCCCGGTAGATCTCGGTGGACATCGGCCCGAACTCGTCGCGGCTGAAGACCGCCTCGACGGGGAGATCGAAGACCTCGCAGATGCGCAAGGCGAGGTCGAGGCTGGGGGAGTGGTCGCCGCGTTCGAGCGCGCCGACCGTCTGCGGGTTGACGTCGATGCGGGCGGCCAGTTGTGCCCGCGACATGTCCCGCTCCGCGCGGAGTACCCGGATCCGGTTGTGGATCGGGCGTGGCTTCTTCTTCGGGGACATGTGACAGAGTGTTATATAAACCCAACGATCTGTCAATGTCTCCGGCATAGGGGGAGGGGCTACTGCTTTTCCGCCGACATTCACGGAGTTCCATGCCACGGATCGGCCGGAATGTCGGTGCAGAATCGGGAGACGGCCCGGTTGCGGCGGCGTCCGGCGCTGCGGGCCGGTGCCGGGACGGGCGGAGCCGTGGCCGACCGGTGTCAGCACCGGCTGAATCTTCGGCCGGTCGGTGTCAGAACCGGTCCTCCTCCCAGAACGGGCCCATCGCAGGGTGCCATTTCCACACCTGGTCATCGGTGGGGATCCGGTCCGCCTCCGTCCGCTCCCGTCTGCTGCGCCGGTAGCGCCTGTTGTAGTCCACGGTGTCCAGGACCTGCTCGATGATCTGGTCCATGGCGTAGTCCACGCACCGGCCCGTGTAGCAGAGCAGGATCATGCCGGCCCGTGCGGCGGCGTTCCGTTTCCAGCACTCCTTGATCTGGTCGTCCGGCGTCATCGCCGGCCCACCGTGGAAGGCGTAACCGTCGATCTCGATCAGCACGCCGGCGTCCTCGATGACCAGGTCGAAACGGTAGCCGGCAACCATGGCGTTGATCTTCACCTCGACGTCGCGATCCTTCAGGGCGGCGATGACGGCGGTCGCGGCCTTCAGCTCATAGCTGCTCGCGGTCCCGGTGACCAGGTCCTTGAGCAGTTCGCCCGCACGTGCCCGGCGCCGCGGCGGAAGTCCGGCGAGGTCCTCGGCCAGGACGTCGTTACCTTTCACTCCCCGGTACTGTTCCGCGAGGAAGTCGCGGAGCCGGTCAGTCGGCAGGTCCAGCGTCACCGCGGTCTCCAGCGGTGAGGTCACCGGAATGCCGCGGATGATCCGCGTCCGGTGGGACGTGCCTTCGGACAGTCGGAAGCGGGTCCCGCCGTCGTGGCTGCTGCGCCGCGGCACCTGCGCCGTCGCCGGCCAGGTGAGAGGGGTGAGATCCTAGGCGGCTCCGGCGGTCGACCCGGTGTAGACGAGTCCGTCGCGGTGCCCGGCGAAGATGCCGAGGATTTCTTCCCCGGTGGCTTCGCGTGTCGTGTAGATGCCGTGGAGGGCGTGGAACAGCGTCCCCTGTTCCACTGCGCGGTCGATGTCGTACCTGGTCATACCGCGGGATTTCAGTTCCGCGGTCCGCCAGATCCACCTGTCCGCCGGATTTTTCACCATCATGTCCCCTCTGTGCTGCCCGCCCCGTGTTCCGGTGATCACGCTACCGGAGTGACATCGATGAGGGAGCGGTTGCTGGGTTTTGACTCTGCGCCGACATTTCGGTCGTTCCGTGCCACGGACCGTCCAAAAAGTCGGCGCAGAATCGGGACGCCGCCGGGACACCACCGGGACGCCGCCGGGACGCCGCCGCGAACCGAGGCCTGCGAGGTCCGGCCCGACAGGCGTACAACGGGGCGCATGACTGAATCAGCGACATCAGCGACGAACGATCTGATCACCCTCAACGACGGCCATGCCATCCCGCAGCTCGGGCTCGGCGTGTGGGAACTGACCCCCGAGGAGGCGTACACCTCCACCCGCGCCGCGATCGCCGCCGGCGTCCGCCACATCGACACGGCCGCCGGCTACGGCAACGAGGCCAATGTCGGCCGCGCCGTCGCCGACGCGGTCGCCGAGGGCGAGGTCACCCGCGACGAACTGTTCATCACCACCAAGCTGTGGAATGCGGACCAGGGCTACGACGAAGCCCTGGCCGCGCTCGACACCTCCCTGTCGAATCTCGGCCTCGACCACGTCGACCTGTGGCTGATCCACTGGCCCGTCCAGCCCTGGGGTCGCTACGTGGACACCTGGAAGGCCTTCGTCGCCGCCCGTGAGGCGGGCAGGGCCCGGTCGATCGGCGTCTCGAACTTCTTCCCGGAGGTCCTCGACGACATCATCGCGGCCACCGGCGTGACCCCCGCGGTCAACCAGATCGAGATCCACCCCGGCTTCTCGCAGCAGGCGCAGCGCCGGGACAACGCGGACCGGGGGATCCGGACCGAATCCTGGTCGCCGCTGGGTCGCGGTCTGTTCGACAACCCGGTGATCGCGGGCATCGCCGAGGAACACGGCGTCTCTCCCGCCCAGGTGATCATCCGCTGGCACCTGGCCCAGGGGCTCATCGTGTTCCCGCGGTCGAAGAACCCGGAGCGGGTCGCGCAGAACGCGGACGTCGACGGTTTCCGACTGACCCGGGAGCAGATCGACGCGATCACCGCGATCGACGACGACCCGAAGTATGCGGGCCGGGTCGGCGGCGACCCGCGCACCGCGGTGTTCGGGACGCCGCTGGCCTGAGTCGGTTGAACCGGTCTGAACCGGCCTGGGTCAGGTGTGTTGCCCGGGGACGTTCTGGACACCCGACCGCCGGGACGGTGTGTGAAAACCCCGGTGCCCGCGGAACGAACCGACAGGTCGATTTTCCTGTCCTCTGACCGCACCTGGGTTCGTGAACCCCACATGCGCAGGAGCTGGCCGACCCCTCGGTTCGGAAAACCGACACCGGCCCACGACCGGCGCCGACTCGGCCCCGATCGGGGGCCGGGCCCGAACTCATCCGACCCGCCGGACCGACCCTGCGCTGCACCGGGGAGGGGAAATGGGGGACAATGGTGCGCATGGCTGAAACCGCTGGAGCACCGGTGTCCCTGGAGATCGACGGACAGGTGGCGATCGTCACGCTGACCCGTCCCGACCGCAGGAATGCGCTGGACGCCGACGTGTGCCGGGCGCTCACCGCGGCACTTCAGGACGCCGCTGCCGCCGCGACTGCCGGCGCCGCCGGTGCGGCACGCGTGGTCCTGCTCCGCGGGGAGGGACCCGCGTTCTGCGCGGGGGCGAACCTGAAGGGCGGCGTGTACGCCGACGACTTCTTCGAGGCACTCGGAACCATGCTGACGACGGTGACGGACCTGCCGCTGCCGGTCATCGCCGACATCCAGGGCCCGGCGGTCGGCGCGGGCTGCCAGCTCGCCCTGGCCTGCGACCTGCGGGTGATGGGCCCGAAGGCCCGGGTGTGGGTGCCGGCGGTGCAGCACGGTTTCGCCCTGGACCCGTGGACGGTCGCCCGCGCGGTGGAGCTGCTCGGCGGCTCGGTGGCCCGCAACGTCCTCATCGCCGGGGCGCAGGTGGGGCAGCAGGCCGCGGTCGCGAGCGGTTTCGCGATGCTCGGCGGGGATTCCGTCGACGCCCTGGAGACGGCCCGTGCCGTCGCCGGCCAGGCCCCGCTGCCCACCGCGTACTTCAAACGGGCGTTGAACAACCAGGACCCGGACGAGTTGACGGCGTCCTCCCTCGAGGCGCAGGCCGCCGCCTGCTGGGCCAGTGAGGATGTGCTGGAGGCACGCAGGGCGCGCGCCGAGCGCCGGACCCCGGTCTTCGGGGGGAGGTAGCGCGGTGGCGGTGACACAGCAGCGCGGTCTGACGGCCGCGGAGGTCAACGAGCGGATCCACGACGGCCGCGCCAACACAGTGGGCCGCGGGACCGGACGCAGTGTCTGGGAGATCATCCGGGCGAACGTGTTCACCCGGGTCAACGCCCTGCTCGGGGTGCTGTTCATCTTCGTGCTCGTCACCGGGTCACTGGTCAACGGGGCCTTCGCCCTGCTGATCATCGCGAACTCGGCGGTCGGTGTGATCCAGGAACTGCGGGCGAAGAAGACGCTGGCGGACCTGCGGATCGTCGGGGAGAGCCGACCCACGGTCATCCGCGACGGGGAACCGGTCACGGTGCACCAGTCCGAGGTGGTGGCCGACGACCTCATCCGGCTGCGCTCGGGCGACGAGATCGTCGTCGACGGCACGGTCGTCGAGGCTCCCGACGAGGGGTTCAGCGTCGACGAGTCCCAGCTCACCGGCGAGGCGGACCCGGTGCGCAAGCAGGTCGGCGATGAGCTGCTGTCGGGGTCCTTCGTCACCGGCGGGGCGGGCCTGTTCCGGGCCGAGCGGGTCGGGGCGGACTCCTATGCGGCGAAGCTCGCGGGGGAGGCCAGTGAGTTCTCGCTGACCGGGTCGGTGCTGATGGACGGCATCAACAGCATCCTGAAGGTCATCACCTGGCTGCTGGTCCCGACCGGCATCCTCACGATCTGGACGCAGCTGGTGCGCTCCGGGACGGACCTGAAGGAGTCCCTGCTGTCGATGGTGGCGGCGCTGGTCCCGATGGTCCCGGAGGGACTGGTGCTGATGACCTCGGTGGCCTTCGCGGCCGGGGTGATCCGGCTGGGGAAGTACAGGGCGCTGGTCAACGAGCTCGTCGCGATCGAGGGACTGGCGCGTGTCGACACGGTCTGCACCGACAAGACGGGCACGCTGACGACCAACGAGATGGAGCTCGACGGCGTCCGCACCCCTGGGGGACAGGACGCCCCTGACGAGGTCCGGGACGCCCTGGCGCACCTCGTCGGCTCGCAGCAGGACCGCAACGACACCTCGGAGGCGGTGCTCACCGGGCTGGCCTCGGCGGAGTTCGGCGGCTGGACCGGCAGCTGGGAGGGGGCGGAGATCCCGTTCAACTCCCGGTACAAGTTCTCCGGGTTCCGGCGCGACAGCGCTGACAGTGCTGACAGTGCCGACAGTGCCGGTGAGACGTGGATCCTCGGCGCCCCCGATGTGCTCCTGCCGACCGGCGGCGCCGCCGCGGCGTCCGCGAAGGAACTCGGGGATTCCGGTCTCCGCGTCCTCGCGTTCGGCCGGGCGACCGGGGAGGTCCCGCTGCCCGGTGAGGACACGGACATGGCGTCCGCCCCGGAACTGGTGGAACCGTACCTGGTCGTGCTGCGCCAGCAGCTGCGTCCGGACGCGCGGGAGACCCTCGCCTTCTTCGAGGAACAGAACGTCGACCTGAAGATCATCTCCGGGGACAACCCGGACTCGGTGAAGGCCGTCGCCGCCGGGGCGACCGACCGCGAGCTCGTCGCGGTGGACGCCCGGACGCTCACCGGTCTGCCGGAGGAGGAGTTCGACGCCGAGATCGCCCGGGCGAACGTCTTCGGCCGGGTCAGTCCGGAGCAGAAGCAGCAGATGGTGGCGTCCCTGCACCGCGCCGGCCGGACCGTGGCGATGACCGGCGACGGGGTCAATGACGTCCTCGCGCTGAAGAAGGCGGACATCGGGGTGGCGATGGGGTCGGGTGCCCCGGCGACCCGGAGCGTGGCGCAGCTGGTGCTGCTCACCAACCGGTTCTCGGCGCTGCCGCAGGTCGTGGCCGAGGGCCGGCGGGTCATCGGGAACATCGAGCGGGTGGCGAATCTCTTCCTGACGAAGACCGTCTACTCGGTGGTTCTGGCACTGGTGGTGGGGGTGCTGGGCATGTCCTTCCCGTTCCAGCCGATCCACGTCACCGTCACCGGCTGGTTCACCATCGGGATCCCGGCGTTCGTGCTGTCGCAGGCGCCGAACACGGAGCGGCCGCGGGAGGGGTTCGTGCGGCGGGTGCTGTCCCTGGCGGTGCCCTCGGGTGTGCTGGTCGGCGGGATCTCCGTGGCGATGTGGATCGCGGTCTACCCGGGCAGCGACGCCCCGGAGCTGGCCCGTGACCAGGCGGGGACCGCGGTCCTGCTGGCGCTGATCATCATGGGGCTGTGGGTGCTGGGGATCGTCGCCCGGCCGTGGAACTGGTGGAAGGTCCTGCTGCTGCTGGCCTGTGTGGTCGGCTACGTGGTGATCTTCACGGTGCCGTTCATCCGGCATATCGTGCTGCTGGAGCCGGGGGACGCCGGGCTGATGGTGACGGGCGCGGTCGTCGGCGTGGCGGGTGCGGCGGTGATCGAGGTGGTGCACCGGATCCTGGGCCGGTGGCGGGCCGGGGTCCGGTCCCGGCGGGCGTCGCAGGACGCCGTGGCCGGCGACCGGGATTCCGCGGGGGAATAGGGGGGCCTCGAATATAGTTGACATGTCATGTAAAGGGCGCGACAATGGTCACGCACCACAGACATGTCACGGAAGAGGTACGCCATGGAGTTCGGGATCTTCACCATCGGGGACGTCACCACCGATCCGACGACCGGTCGGACCCCCACCGAACACGAGCGCATCACCGCCACCGTGGAGTACGCGAAGAAGGCCGAGGAGGTCGGCCTCGACGTCTTCGCCACCGGGGAACACCACAACCCGCCCTTCGCCGCGCCGGGGAACCCGCCGGTGCTGCTGGCCAACCTCGCCGCACAGACCACCACACTCCGGTTCTCCACGGCCACCACGCTGATCACCACCAACGACCCGGTGCGGCTGGCCGAGGACTACGCCTACGCCCAGCACCTCGCCGAGGGGCGCCTCGACCTCATGCTCGGCCGCGGCAACACCGGCCCGGTCTACCCGTGGTTCGGGGCGGATATCCGCCAGGGCATCCCGCTGGCGATCGAGAAGTACCACCTGCTGCGCCGGCTCTGGCGCGAGGAGAACGTTACCTGGAAAGGCGAGTTCCGCACCCCGCTGCAGCACTTCACCGCCGTCCCGCGTCCGCTCGACGGCGCCCCGCCGTTCGTCTGGCACGGCTCCATCCGCTCCCCGGAGATCGCCGAACAGGCCGCGTACTACGGCGACGGCTTCTTCCACAACAACATCTTCTGGAACATCGAACACACCCAGCGGATGGTCCGGCTCTACCGGCAGCGCTACGAGCACTACGGCCACGGCGGGGCCGAACAGGCGATCGTCGGTCTCGGCGGACAGGTCTTCATCGGGGAGACCGAGGCGAAGGCCAAGGAGTTCTTCCGCCCCTACTTCGACAACGCCCCGGTCTACGGACACGGGCCGTCGATGGAGGAGTTCACGCAGATGACGCCCCTGACCGTCGGCACCGTCGACCAGGTCATCGACCGCTACCTCGGTTACGCCGACGCCGTCGGCGACTACCAGCGCCAGCTGTTCCTCATCGACCACGCCGGCCTGCCGAAGGAGGTCGTGCTCGACCAGATCGAGATCCTCGGCACCGAGGTGGTGCCGGTCCTGCGCCGGGAGTTCGCCGCGCGGCGTCCCTCCGGGGTGCCGGACGACCCGCCCCACGCCGGGCTGCCGGCCGTCGAACCCGCCACCGGTGCGGGGAAGGAGAATGCGTGATGAAGCAGCTCGTCATCGTCAATGCCGGCCTCGGTGATCCGTCGACCACCCGGCAGGTCGCCGGACAGATCGCCGACGCGACCGTGCGGGGCGTGTCCGCCGCCGGGGAGGGACTCGGCGTCGAGATCCTCGACCTGCGCACCCTCGCCGTCGATCTGGCGACCTACATGACCACCTTCATCCCGACCGACGCCCTGCAGGCCGCGCGCCGCACCGTCACCGGGGCGGACGCCCTCATCGTCGCCACCCCGGTGTTCCAGGGCAGTTACTCCGGCCTGTTCAAGATGTTCTTCGACACCCTGGAGATGAAGTCGCTCGACGGGATGCCGGTGACCATGGTCGCCACCGCCGGCACGCCCCGGCACTCGATGGTGCTCGACTACGCGGTGCGGCCACTGCTGTCCTTCCTCCACGCGGTGGTCCTGCCGACCGGCGTCTTCGCCGCGACCGCGGAGTTCGGCGCCGATTCGGGGCTGGACGCCCGCGTGGCGCGCGCGGCCCGCGAGCTCACCGCACAGTTGACCGCGGTCCGCGGCGTCGCCGGGTTCACGGCACCGGACATGCCGGACGCCGCGCCGGGTGCGGCCGGCTCCGGGGACACGACGGACCCGGACTTCCGGCTGCCCGCCGGAGGTTTCGCCGCCCTGCTGTCCGGGCACACCGGGCAGTGACGACGGGGACGGCAGGGGGCGGCAGCGCTGACAGTGCCGGCGGGGCCGGCGGGGGCCGGCCGTCAGTCCAGTGAGATCTCCGGGCGTCCCGCCGGAACCGTCACCGTCGCCCTCGTCCGCATCCTGCCGCCCGGTGTGGTGACCTGGTCGACGACCCGCAGATCGGACGACCACTGCTCCGGGGTGACCGTGGTGCGCACGTAGCCGCGCTGCGCACTGGAGAGCTTGATCTCGGGGGTGGTCGCCAGCATGTTCTCCGCGGCGTCGTCCAGGTCCTTCCCGTCGCCGCCGGAACTGATCGAGGTACCGGCGATCTCCACACCGACCGCGGGGGAGCGGCTGTCGCGGTAGTCCCGCTTGAGCTCGGAGACGGTGTTGCGGTGGATGTCCCCGACGATCGACATGAGGTTGTCCACCCCGCGGTCGACGGCACCGTCGAGGATCCGGTGCCGGGAGGCCTCGTAGCCGCTCCACCCGTCCATGCTGACCTGGCGTTCGCCGTCGGTCATCTGGGCCAGGTCGGTCATGACGGTCTGGTGGGCGAGGATGTTCCAGCGCGTCGTGGAGGAGGCGAGGTTGTCGAGGAGCCAGTTCTCCTGCTGCGCACCGACCATGGTGCGGGAGGGATCGGCGGTCGCGGCGTCCTGCACGTGGGAACCGTCCCCGTAGAGCTGGTCGGAACGGTACTGGCGGGTGTCGAGCACGTTGAACGTCGCGAGGTCGCCGTAGACGGCCTGCCGGTAGATCGTCAGCGTCGGTCCGGTCGGCGCCTGCACCCGGGTGGGGGTGTGCTCCCACCAGGCCTTGAAGGCCTGGGCCCGCCGCTGCAGGAATGCCGCCGGGTCATCATCGTCCTGGGAGATCTCACCCGCCCAGTTGTTGTCGACCTCGTGGTCGTCCATGGTGACGATCCAGGGGGCGGCACGGTGGGCGGTCTGCAGCTCGGGCTCCCGCTTGTACAGCGAGTAACGCAGTCGGTACTCGTCGAGGGTGTAGGGCTCGCGCGTCACGGAGAAGTCGATGTCGCGGGTGTCGCGGGCATCGGACTTCCGGTGGTCACCCTCGTAGATGTAGTCGCCGAGGTGGAGGATGACGTCGAGTGGTTCGTGGGAGGTCGTGTCCGCCAGATCGGTGTAGGCGGTCCACAGACCGTTGACCCAGTTCTGGCAGGACGCCCACGCGAAGGACAGGGCGGGCAGGGACTGCCCGGCGGCGGGCGTGGTCTTCGTGCGTCCCGGTTCCGTGATCTGCCCCTGCGCCCGGAACCGGTAGTGGTATTCGGTCCACGGCTGCAGACCGTTGACGGTGACGTGCACGCTGTGGGCGTTGTCGGGCAGGGCGATCTCGGTGCCCCGGGCGACGACGCGGCGGAACGACGGGTCGGTGGCGACCTCCCAGTCCACCGGGACCGGCAGCGGCGGCATGCCACCGCCGGGTTCCAGCGGTGACGGGGCGAGCCGTGTCCAGAGGATGACCGAGTCCGGCAGCGGGTCGCCGGAGGCGATGCCCAGGGAGAACAGGTCGGCGCCGCCGCCCACTGAGCCTGCTGAGCCTGATGAGCCTGATGAGCCTGTGGGCCCCGATCCGCCGGTCTGCGCGTGGGCGGAGCCGAGCATGGCGGGGGCGAAGGCGGCGGCCGCGGTGACGGCGGACCAGGTGAGGAAGCGGCGGCGGGTGGTGCCACGGGTGAGGGTTATCCCTGAGGGGGCGGTGGAGATCCGGGTGTCTGTCATGGTGTCCGGTCTAACGGGTGCGGGTGGACCGGCGGTGAACTGCGGATGAAACATCGTCGGCGGGGTGCCCGGCCCCGGACCCCGGCACCTGCCGCGGCGTCCCGGGTGCGTGCCCGCAGGGTGGTCTGAGCCCCGGCGACGCCGGGCCGTGGCGCGATGTCCCCAGTTGACCCGATTCCACCGTTTCCGGGGGACTGAATCGTCCGAATCGGGTCAGCTCGGCACACCGTCGACGTGCCGCACAACCGGCTCGGGGGACACGCATTGTGACTATTAACCCGGCAGCGCACCTGTTCGTCTGGCAGGTCAAAACTACGCCGGAGACGGTGGTGAACGGCGTTTTGGCCTGCCGTGCCGACGGTTGCGCTGCGGCCGGCCGGTCATCGCGAGGAAGTTATGTTGACTCGAGTTGACCCGGATCGGTCAGTTCCGTCGGACAGGAAACGCAGAATCGGGTCAGCTCGGGACAGCCGGTGACATGCCGACAAAAGACACGGATATTGGCCATCAACCCTCGACGGTCGTGACGTGTTGTGCCCCAGGGCAGATTCGAACTGCCGACACCCGCTTTAGGAGAGCGGTGCTCTATCCCCTGAGCTACTGGGGCGCACCCGGACAGTCTAGCGTGCCGGCACCGTGGTGGTGGTAACCCGCCCCGGTCGGTCCGGAGCCCGGGGCTGCGCGGCACAGACGCGGCACAGACGCAACGCGGGACGCCCCGGCCACCGCCGGAAACGGCGGCGGACGAGGCGTCCGGTGGTGCGTGGCGTGGTGGTTGGTGGTGTGTGGTGACTGTGGTGTGCGGGGTCGCTGGAGACTAGTGCTCGACGGCGGCCTCGACGCCGACACCGGTGAGGGAACGGACCTCCATCTCGGCCTGCTCCTTCGGCTTGTTGTCGGACTTGCCGAGGTAGGTGCCGATGATGGCGAACACGAAGCCGACCGGGATCGAGATCAGACCCGGGTTCTGCAGCGGGAACCAGGCGAAGTCGGCGCCGGAGATGATCGCCTTCGGGCCACCGGACACGGCCGGGGAGAAGATGATCAGGAACAGTGCGGAGATCAGACCGCCGTAGATGGACCAGAGGGCGCCGGTGGTGTTGAAGCGCTTCCAGTACAGGGAGAACAGGATGGTCGGCAGGTTGGCCGAGGCGGCGATGCAGAAAGCCAGGGAGACCAGGAAGGCCACGTTGAGGTCCATGGCGCCGATGCCCAGGACGATGGAGACCACGCCGATGACGACCACGGTGATCTTGGAGACCCGGACCTGCTCGGCCTCGGTGGACTTCCCCTTGCGGATGACCGCGTCGTAGAAGTCGTGGGCGATCGAGGCGGAGGCGGTGATGGACAGGCCGGCGACGACCGCGAGCACTGTCGCGAAAGCGACCGCGGCGATCAGCGCCATGAATATCGATCCGCCGAGTTCGAGAGCGAGCAGCGGTGCGGCGGCGTTCTCACCACCGGCGGCACCGGCGATCCGGTCGGGGCCGACGTACGCGGCGGCGGCGAAGCCCAGGATCAGGGTCAGCAGGTAGAAGCCACCGATGAGGATGATGGCCCAGGTGACGGACTTCCGGGCGTCCTTCGCGGTCGGGACGGTGTAGAAGCGCATGAGGACGTGGGGCAGCCCGGCGACACCGAGGCAGAGGGCCATGGCCAGCGACAGGAAGTCGAGCTTGCCGGACAGGGCGCCGTCCGGGAAGTACTTGTTGCCCGGTGTGAGCAGTGACTCGGGGTTCGCGGTGCCCTTGTCGTCGGCGGCGTGGTTGTCCATCGCTTTCTGCAGCAGCTCGGAGAAGTTGCCCTTGTAGGCGATGATGATGATGACCGCCATGACGACCACGCCGGTGCACAGCAGGATGGCCTTGATCATCTGGACGTAGGTGGTGCCCTTCATGCCGCCGACGAGGACGTAGGCGACCATGATGACACCGACGATGCCGATGATGAGGGCCTGGGCCGACTTCTCGTGGATGTCCAGCAGGGTGGAGACCAGTGAACCGGCACCGGCCATCTGGGCGATGAGGTAGAACAGTGTGACGAAGAGGGTGCCGAAGGCGGCGGCCAGGCGGACCGGACGCTGCTTCAGGCGGAACGACAGCACGTCGGCCATCGTGAACTTACCGGTGTTGCGCAGCGGCTCGGCGACGAGCAGCATGGCGACGAGCCAGGCGACGAAGAATCCGATGGAGTACAGGAATCCGTCGTAGCCGTACATGGCGATGGCGCCGACGATGCCCAGGAAGGACGCCGCCGAAAGGTAGTCGCCGGCGATGGCGAGGCCGTTCTGGGTACCGGAGAAGCTTGCGCCACCGGTGTAGAAGTCCTTCGCGGAGGACTTGTCCTGCGCCTTACCGACGCGTGTGACGATCGTCATCGTGATGATGATGAACGCCGCGAAGATGATGATGTTGAGTACCGGATTCCCGGAGTCCGCGTCGGAATCCGCGAGGTAGTTGACTGTCATGATTCTCCCTGTCAGTGGTGAGCTAGGTCAGCTCGGTCAGCCCGGTCGGCCCGGTCAGCGATGTGAGCGCTGTCAGGCAGGCTGGGCATCAGCGGACTCGGCGTACTTGCCGGTGTGCTCGAGGCGGTCGCGGACCTCCTCGGTCAGCGGCTCGAGCACCCGGTCCGCGTACTTCACGTAGGCGTAGGTGATCGCGAAGGTCGTGACGAACTGCAGCAGTCCCATGAGGAAGCCGACGTTGAAGTTGCCGCCGAGCGAGGTCCCGTAGAAACCGGGGGCGAACAGCGCGAGCAGCACGTAGGCGAGGAACCAGAGCAGCGAGACGATGCACACGGGGAAGGTGAATCCCCGGCGCTTCTGCTTGAGCTCCAGGAAGTCCGGGCTCTGCTGTGCCTCGATGAACTCCTCGGCACTCGGTGTGTGCCGTAGGTCGGGGGTCGTCATAGGATCCCTTTCTTGTCGGTGGCCCAGGATCGGGCGGTCAGCTCCGCGGACAACTTCCGGTGACATCTGTCACATTCGTCCGCGACTGCGGGAGAAGTTACAGAACAGATGGAAACCTTTTCAATATTGAAGAGATATCAAGGGCACAGGGGGCGTCCGAGACCCCCCGCGGGGTACCTCACCTGCGGTTACCGGTTATGCACAGGGGGTGGTCATTCTTATGTGGTCGGACCAAAATCGGAGTGTTGACGCATAGATGCTTCAGAAAATATGCACAAAAAAACGGCCGACAGGGAGATCCCTGTCGGCCGCGGTGCGGTGTGCCGGTCAGCCCAGTTCGGCGAGCTTGCGGCGGACGTCACCGGCGGGCGGATTGGTGGCGTAGGTGCCGTCGGAGTACTTCACCGTCGGCACGACCCGGTTGCCGTCGTTGACGGACTTCACCCACTCGCCGGCGTCCGGGTGCTCCTCGACATCGATCCTGGTGTACGGGGTCTCCGACCGGTCGAGGTTGGCGACCAGCTTCTGGCAGAACGGGCACCAGGTGGTGGTGTAGAGGGTGACGCCGGGGGCGGCGGTCTGGTCAGTCATCATGTCCTTCTCTCACGCGGGTGAACTCACAGATACGGTAGCGCAACGGCTGCTCCCCGGTCAGCGCGGTGCCCTTCTCCGACTCCAGCCACGGCCCGTCGACGGCGGTGAAGTCCGGCTGGGCCCGCATGTCGGGGGCGGTGACGGTGAACCGCTCCGGGGCGCCGCAGTCGATCTCGGTCACCACGACCCGGTCGGCGAGCGGCAGGCAGGCCCGGTAGACCTGACCGCCGCCGAGGATCCACACCGTCCGGCGTCCCTGCCGGTCCGGTTCGCGTCCGGCGGCCAGTTCGGCGGCCTCCGTGACGGCGTCCTCCAGCGAGGTGCGCACGAGCCCACCGGGGGCGTCGTAGGCGGCGTCCCGGCTGAGCACGATGTTCGTGCGGCCCGGCAGGGGGCGGAACCGCGGGTCGAGGGCCTCCCACGAGATCCGGCCCATGACCACCGCGGTGCCGCGGGTCGTGTCCTGGAAGTGTTTCAGATCCTCGGGCAGGTGCCAGGGCATGTCGTCGCCGTCGCCGATGACTCCGTCGGTGGTCTGCGCCCAGATCATCCCGATCTCGATGCCGTCGATCACACCGCCACCGGAGCCTTGATGCCGGGGTGCGGGTCATAGCCGGTGACCTCAATGTCGTCGAAGCCGTAGCTGAACATGCCCGGTGCCCGGTGCAGTGTCAGCGTGGGGGCGGGGCGGGCCTCCCGGCTCAGCTGCAGCCGCACCTGGTCGAGGTGGTTGTCGTAGATGTGGCAGTCGCCGCCGGTCCACACGAACTCGCCGACCGCCAGGCCCGCCTGCTGGGCGAACATGTGGGTCAGCAGTGCGTAGGAGGCGATGTTGAACGGCACGCCGAGGAACATGTCCGCGCTGCGCTGGTAGAGCTGGCAGGACAGCGTCCCGTCGGCGACGTAGAGCTGGAACAGCAGGTGGCACGGGGGCAGCGCCATGTTGTCGAGTTCGGAGACGTTCCATGCGGAGACGATGTTGCGCCGGGAGTCCGGGTCGGTCTTCAGCGTCTCCAGCGCGCGGCTGATCTGGTCGATGTGCCGGCCGTCGGGTGTGGGCCAGCTGCGCCACTGCACCCCGTAAATCGGCCCGAGGTCACCGTTGTCGTCGGCCCACTCGTCCCAGATGCGCACCTTGTTCTCGTGCAGCCAGGCGACGTTGGAGTCGCCCCGCAGGAACCACAGCAGTTCACCGACGATGGAGTGCAGGTGCACCTTTTTCGTGGTGATGAGAGGGAATCCCTCGGCGAGGTTGAAACGCATCTGCCGGGCGAAGAGGCTGCGGGTGCCGGTGCCGGTGCGGTCGTCCTTGTGGACGCCGTCGTCGAGGATCTCGCGCAGCAGATCCTCATAGGGGGTGGGGACAGAAATCATGGTTCCCAGGGTATCGCAGAGCGCGCTCAGTGCTGCCGCGGATCCACCGCCGGCCCGATCCACTCCGGCCAGTCGGGGGAGAGATTGTCGAGGTGGTCGAGGAAGAAGGAGATCTTCTGCTGCCACTGGCTGTGTGCACAGTCGGTCAGTTCGTCGGCGTCGGTGATGGTGCGGTTGTCGGACGCCCTCACCAGGTGCGCCTCGGTGGGGTCCGCCGCCCTGGTCAGGGCCTCCAGCTGGTGGTGGAGGAGGTCGGCCGCCGAGGTCGTGAGCTGTTCGATGCAGACCATCGCGAAGCGGGTCTGCCGCCGCGAGAAGCCGTGTCCGCCGAGCGTGGTGTAGACCTCGTCGCGCAGGTGCACGGCCGCGGCAGGGAGATCCTCGCGTTCGGCGGTGACGGCCGAGAGTCCGGGGTAGCGGGTCAGCAGTCGCCAGCTCCCCTCCGTGACCCGTTCGAGGAACACCCGCCAGTCGGCGTCGTCCGGCGGCAGGGTGACATCGGCGAAGACCGCGCTGAGGGACGCCTCGAGCAGTGCCTCGCGGGAGGGGAAACACCGGTAGAGCGCGGGGGTCGTGACCTCCAGGCGCTGGGCGACCGCGGACATGGTGAAGGTGGACACCCCGATGTCGAGGGCGGCGGCGACGGCGTCGGCGGGGGAGAACCGGGAGGGGCGGCCGCGGCGCCGTCGGGGCGGATCCGGGGTGACGGTCGGTGGCGCCGACACTGCTGACGGTGACGGTGCGGACGGTGCTGACGCTGATGATGCCGGTGACGCTGCAGGCACGGTAGACACAGGGGCTTCGCTTTCTGACGGGGTGCCACGGGGTACGCGGCCGGGAGAGTCCCGACCGCGGAGAGCCGGATAGGTCCAGGATATGCGGAAACCGGGCCCGGACCGTCACTGACGGTGGGCCCGGAGCTCCCGGGGGAGCCCCCGCCATGGTCACTCAGGGTCCGTCCGGCGGGGACTGCGGAGGAGGCTGGTCCTGCAGAACTACAGGACAGAGCCCACGACGCCGCCGAGCAGGCCGAGCAGGCCCGTCAGGAGGTAACCGAGAGTGCCGCCGAGGCCGACGAGAAGTCCACCGAGCATGGTAGATCCTTTCATTTGATGGGATTGATTCACACAGTGCCGCCGTCTGGGCCGGACTGCGGTTGTCAGTGTAGGGAGAATTCCCGGAACCGGACAATGCCGGACGAATTACCGCCGGGCGGAAATAGTATCCGGTCCGGAGGGCTTTTCTGTGTTGCCGGACCGTGAAAGTCGAGCGTGGCGCCACGGTGGAAAATGAAGTTGTGGGGAGTGCCGGTCGGGGGCCGGGTCCGGTGGGGTGACCGTGGTCACCGGTGCGATTCCCCCATTCGGAGGTGCGCCGGATAAATAAAGGGAACTTCACTAAGAACCACAGGTCAGGGCGGTTTCTTGTGGATGTGTCACCGGCGGTGCCGGTCATGCTGCCGCCCGTGATTCTGACCGCGCGCCGCTGTCTATATTACAGGTGATTTCTAAATTCCCCTTTTCTTTGTCGCGATTCCCGACCGTCGCGGAGCGCGGATACTCTGACGGGGAAAGCCGCGGCGTCCGGAACAGAATTATTCCCACCCGTGGTGTCCCGGGAATTGCCGAGAGAAAGGAGGACGGTATGCGGCCGCTGGAAAATCCTGTGGTCGGCCCGGAGAATGACGGGCCGGAGAATCCGACCGCGCGGCACTGCTGGGAACCCGGTGGCCCGGTCAGTCACGGTCCCTGGGATTCCGGCAGTGTGCCGGCGGCGACCACCGCCACCCGCCACGCCGTCGAGGTCGGCATCGAGCTGGTCGGCGCCCGGTTCTGCACCGACCCCCGGTTCCTCGCCGATGTCGCCCTGTCCGTCGCCGACGGGGGCGTCCCGGACACCGTGATCCTCGCCTCCGCCGCGGGGGTGCAGTTGTCGGTGTGCGTCCTGGCGGAGCCCGTCGGCGCGCAGCGGTGGGCGGGCTCCCTGGCGACGGATACCGCGGCGGCCCTGCGGACATCACTGGTGGATCCGGCCGATCCGGCGGTCGGCGCCCGGGGGACGGTGACGCTGCACCCCGGGCCGTTCGGTACCGAACTTCATGTCCGGGATGCGGCGGGCACGCTGCAGCTGGTGAAGATCGGTGCCGACGGCCCCCGGTGGACCGCACTGGTGACCTGCGCGGGACATCCGGTGACCGCCGCGGACCGGGATGCCGCGCACCGGTTGCTGTCCACGATGACCGTCTTCCGGGGCAGCGCCGCGCTGCCGCCGGACGCCCCGTTGAGCATGCAGCTCATCGCACCGGAGGAGGACTGACCGTGCACCGATGCCGTCGGCGGCGTCCACCGTGACCTGTGGCAGCCGCCCTTCCCCCCGTCCGGGATCCCCGGACATCCGTTTCCCAGAGAGGATCATCCACCCACATCATGCGTATCTCACGACTTCTCCTGGCCACCGGTGGTCTGGCGGCCCCGGCCGCCGCACTGCTCCTGGCGCCGCAGGCCGCCGCATCCGTACCGGATGCCGCGCTGAACGACGCCCCGGACGCCACCGTGGACACCGCCGGCCTCGATGTCCTGCCCGCTGTGCCGGCCCCGCCGACGCTGCCGACGCTGCCGGCCCCGGTCATCCCGGTCGGCGACATCCTGCCCGCCAACCTCCTGCGCAAGCAGGCCGTCGACGATGCCCCGCAGGTGGTCGCCACCGCCCCGGCGCCCGCCGCCGGTCCCGATCCGGACGCCGTGAACACCACTGTGACGGCCGCCCAGCTGCAGCAGGGACTTGCCGGTGCGGGACACGTCGTGGACGACATCGTCTCGGGTCGGGCGCTCGCCGATCTGCAGCAGACCTACGAGGAGACGGTCTCGTCCCCGGAGTACGCCGCCTGGGTCGGCACCACCGCGAACCCCTTCGCGCCGCGTGAGGGTCAGGGTGCAGACCGTGCGGCCGCCGGGATCGGGGCGTTCATCGACGCGGTCAGCGTGCATCCGGTCGAGACGGTCCAGCAGGTCATCGCCGAGGCCGGTGGCCCGGTGCGGATCCTCACCGATCCGGCGGGGGCGGCCACCGAGGTGCTCACGAAGGTCGTGGGGGCGGACATGGTCGCCGAGGTCTCCGGGTGGTTCTCGGCGGAGATCGTGCCGGCCGTGCTCGACCTGGCTGTCGCGGTGCTGCCGGTGGCCGCGGTCCCGGTGGCCGGGCTGCTGGTCGGCGGTCTCGCGGCGGCGTTCTCCGGGGCCGCCGGCGCGGTCGGGGTTGCCGGTATCGCCGGTGCTGCCGGACTTCTCGGTGTGCTCGGGGGCCCCGGTGTCGCAGGGATTGCCGGTGGTCTGCAGCTGCTGGTGTCCGTGCTGGCGGCGGGTGCGTTGAACCTGGTGCCGGCGCTGCCGGTGGTGGGGCTGGGACTGTCGGTGTTCGCCCCGGTGCTGGCGCTGCTGCCGGTGCTGGCCGGGCTGCTGACCGCGGGTGCGGCGGTGCTGCCGCCGCTGGCCGGTGGTCTGACGGGACTGCTGGGCGTGGTCCCGCTGCTGGCCGGTGGGGTGGGACTCGCCGGGGTTGCCGGCATCGCAGCGCTGGGCGGCATCGGTGGTGTCGTCGGGATCAGCGGTGTCAGCGGCATCGCCGGCGTCCTGCCGGTGCTCGCGCTCGCCGTGATCCCGGTTCTGCTGTACGTCGCGGTGCTCGCCGCCGGAGGAGCGCTGGAACGTCTCAGTGCGGCGTGGTCGTCGATGGCGGACCGGCTCGGCGCGGTCCTGCAGGCGGGCTGGGAGCACAGCGTACTCAGTGACGTCGTCGGCACCGCCCTGGCCGCCTGGAACCGGACGGACACCGGCAGCGCCCTCGCCGACCTGGCGGTGCTGTGGGACGCCCTGGTGGCCGGCCTGCCCCGGATCGACATCGCCGTCCCCGATCTCGGTGGCTTCGGTGCTGTCGGTCTCGCCCTCTCCGTCGGTCTCGCCGTTGCGCTGGGCGTCGGGCTGACGGCCGGGCTCGCCGGTGGCCTGGCTGCCGTCGGCCTCGCCGCCGCCCTGTGCCCGGTGCTGTCGGTCGTCGTCGCCGCCGTGGGAATCGGCGCACTGCCCGTCGAGATCGCCACCGCCGTGATCGCGGTCGCACTCGCCGTCGGCGTCATCGGGGTCATCGGCGCCGCCGGTGCAGCGGGGGCCGCCGGCGTCGTCGTCGCGGTCGGGGCAGTCATCACCGTCGCTGCCGTCGCCGCACTCGGTGTCGTCGGTGTCGTCGGTGTCGGAGCTCTGCTGCCGGTGGTGGCGGGTCTGCTGACCGCACTGCTCGCGGTGCTGCCGCCGCTGGCCGGTGGACTGACGGGGCTCGGTGCGCTGGTGCCTCTGGTCGGACTGCTGGGCCTGCTCGGTGCCGGTGTCCCGGTGGCCGGTGGTCTGCAGCTGCTGGTGTCGGTGCTGGCCGCGGGCATCCTCAACATCGGCCCGATGGTGGCGCTGGCCCCCGCCGTCGCGGTTGCCGCCGGGACCGTCGTGTCCACCCGGTCCACCAAACGGGTGGCCGTCCCCGCGGCGTTCCGGTCGGACTTCGCCACCGGAACCCTCGACAACAGGGACCGCAGCCTGGTGGATGTCACCTCGCTGGTCGCCGCCTGACGGGACGGCGTCCCGCCGGGGCGTCCGGCCCTGAAACCATCTGAACGTATCTGTCTGTCCTGGAGGAACAACCCCATGCCCACCACCACCAACGATGCCGTCAGCTATGCGGCCCGCCGCCTCGGCCCCCGATGGCAGCTGGTCCTCGATATCGCGGCCCGGGTCACTGACCGGGGTCTCGAACTGCCGGAGATCAGCGAGCCGGACGCCGTCGACACCTACATCGACGAACACGTGACCGTCGCCCGGGCGGCGGAGATCCGCCGGCAGACGGCGAACATCGTCGCGGAGATCGCCCCGCCCGCCGACGTCACCGACGGGCTGAAGCTCGGCAGGATCGCCGAGATGCTCGGCGGGCACCGGTCATCGGCCGGATCGACGCTCGCGGACCTGTTCGGCGGCACCGCCGGCGAGCGGGACGCCGCGGAGCACGCGGGGCCCACCGCGCTGCAGCACCAGGTGCGGGCACAGCTCTACGGCAAGGCGCTGGCGGTCGGCCCCGAGGCCACGCCCGCCGAACTGTGGGAGAAGATCACCGCCCTCGCCACCGACCCTGCCTGATACCCCGCCTGACCTCTGGGAGCCTGCATTCCGATGAGTACCCCCTCCATTTTCGGACACCGGCCGGAGGAGACCCCGGCACCGGCGGTCCCCGGCGCACCGTCCCGGGAGACCGCCGCCACGTTCAACACCACCGGCCACCCCCACGCCGCCGCCGGCCGGGACAGACACCGCGTCGCACGGCTGATGCTGCTCATCGCCGCCGGGGCGATGGCGTTGGCCGGCGCGGTGACCGTGGTGCTGCGGCTGGGGGCGACCGTCTCGGTCTCCCCGGCGCTGGCCATGGCACTTGCCGCGTTGACCGCCCTGGTCGCCACGGCGATCCACCTGTTCGGGGGTCGGGACGAGGAGGGCCACCGGTCCGTGTCCGGCCCGGTCACGCTGTCGGCGGTGCTCGTCGGCGGGATGCTCATCGCCGCGCTCTATGTGTGGGCCGTGATCTAGGTGCGGTTCCCCGGGATACGGCGCCGGCCGCGGACCACGGTGGCGGTCCTCGGCACCGCGGGCCTGGTGCTCGTCGGCGCGGTCGTCGTCACCTCGGCGCACGACAGCCGGCCGATGCAGACCAGCGAGGGCGCACAGGTGTTCACGGCGCAGGAATTCGGGGAGGCGGTGACGTTCTACCGGCAGGTGTGCCCGGCACTGCTCGGCCTGCGGTCCGCACCCGACGTGTACAGCAGGGCGGTGGAGGACAGCATCGGGCAGGACGCCTCCGCCGTCGACGACGCCCTGCGCGCCGCCGTCGACGGGATCGCGGCGGACGCCCGCACGGGGGCTGCGTCCCTGCCCCGGACCGCACCGCAGGTCCCGTCGGTCGAGCAGGTCCGCCCGGTGGACTACACCCCGGCGCTGGACGCGACCCGGACCGTGCTCGCCGGGCAGTCCCGGACACTCGCCGCAGCCGGCGCCGGGACCACCGCCGGGACCACCGCCGCGGACGGTCAGGGGTCGACCGCCGAACGGCTGCGCGACACGGTCGGGGACGCCGCGGCGGCCGCCGGCGGGGTGCTCGACGACCTGTCGACGACGGCCCCGCTACCCAACCGGAAGGCGGTGGACGCAGTGGCGGCGGCACCGGAGTGCGACGGACTGTTCGCGGACAGTCCGGTCGACCCGGCGACGGTGCACCGGCCGCAGGTGGACCTGTACGCGGCGGCTGACCGGGCTCACCGGCGGTGGGAGGAGACGGTCGACCGGTACTCGGAACAGGACGGTACCGATCACGGTGGGATGACCGCTGATCTGCGGGACGCCGCCGCGGAGGCCGCGACGATCCTGCAACACTGGGTGGACGACAATCCGGCGGACCCGGTCACCGCGGACACGGCGGCGGCACGGGACGCCGTGTCGGTCTACCGGGGGATCGCGGCGAAGGCGACCGGCACAGCGGACACCGCGGAGACAGCGGACACAGCGGAGACAGCGGACGCCGATCCGCAGAGCTGGGTCGACGATGAGGCGAAACTGCAGGTCCGGTTGCCGCGGTCGGCGCCGGCGGTGAACCGCCCCACGGCGGACGCTCTGGCGGCGCGGGACTGACCGGAGTCGACAACCGGTGTCGGCGTGAGCGTCGGCGCAGGGGTCAGGCGCAGAGACCGGCGCAGCGGCGTCCGGGCCGGTCAGTCCAGCAGGTAGCTGCCGTGTTCGGCGTGGAACTCCGCCGCCGCGGTGAGGATCTCCTCGGCGCGGTCCGGCCGGCAGATGAGCACGTCCGGCAGGTAGGTGTCTTTCTGGTTGTAGACCAGCGGGGAGCCGTCGAGCCGGCTGCAGTGCAGGCCGGCGGCCTGGCAGACGCCGACCGGGGCCGCGTTGTCCCACTCGTACTGGCCGCCGGCGTGGACGTAGGCGTCGTTGTCGCCGAGCAGCACACTGACGGCCTTCGCACCGCAGGACCCCATCCGGGTCATCTCGGCACCGGTGCGTTCGGCGATGAACGGGGCGACGTCGGGGATGCTGCTCCGGGAGATGACGATGCGGTTCGTCGGACGGCCGATCACCGCGCGCGACTCGGCGCTGGTGAAGACCTGGCCGAGATCGGGCATCCCGACCGCGGCGGTGGTGACGGTCCCGTTGACCGCCAGAGCGATGTGCACCGCCCAGTCCTGCCGGACACCGGCGAACTCGCGGGTGCCGTCGAGCGGGTCGATGACCCACACCCGTTCGTGGTCGAGACGGCCGAGGTCGTCGACGGCCTCCTCGGAGAGGACGGCGTCCTCCGGGCGGTGGATCGCCAGCGCACGGGCGATCCAGTCCTGGGCGATCGCGTCGCCGGCGGCGCCGAGGTCGCCGTCGCGGAGCAGACCGACGTTGCGGACTCCCTTGAGGATCTCGCCGGTGCCCTGGGCAAGCCGACGGGCGAGGGTCTCGTCGTCGAGAGTGGATGACATGGGGGTCAGTGTAGTCGGACGGGCTGTGTGCTGCGTCCTCCGGCGCCCCTGTGTGTGGCGCGGGCCATGGTCGGGGTGTCGGGGTGGCGTCCGGTTGCGGTCCGGTTGCTGTCCGGTGGGCGTGGTTGACTGGGGACCATGACCGACCGACCCGACAACCCCGGTGGCACCGACCTCCCCGCAGACCCGCTCGACCGGTTCTACCCGCCGGTCGCCGCGTGGTTCCGCGAGGTGTTCGTGGAACCGACGGTCGTGCAGTCGCAGGCGTGGGACGCCATCAGCCGGGGTGACCACGCACTGGTCGTCGCACCGACGGGCTCGGGCAAGACGCTCGCCGCATTCCTGTGGGCTCTGTCGACCCTGACCGCCCAGGGGCTGCTGCGCACCAGCGCCGACGGCCCCGCCGGCACCGATGACAGGTCCGGCACCCGTGTCCTCTACATCTCCCCGCTCAAGGCCCTGGGGGTGGACGTGGAGCGCAACCTGCGCGTCCCCCTGGCCGGGATCGCACGCACCGCCGCGGCCACCGGCACCGACATCGCCCCGGTCACCGTCGGGGTGCGCAGCGGGGACACACCCCCCGCCGAGCGCGCGAAGCTCCGGCGCACCCCGCCGGACGTGCTCATCACCACGCCCGAGTCGCTGTACCTCATGCTCACCTCGAAGGCCGCCGGGACGCTGCGCAACGTCGGCACCGTCATCGTCGACGAGGTCCACGCGGTCGCCGGGACCAAGCGCGGCACCCACCTCGCGCTGAGTCTGGAGCGGCTCGACGCGCTGGTCGCCGCCGCCGGTGGGTCGGTGCAGCGCATCGGACTGTCGGCGACGGTGAACCCGGTGGACACGGTGGCGTCGTTCCTGGGCGGTGACCGGCCGGTGACGGTGGTCAACCCGCCGGCGCACAAGCTGTGGGACGTGCACGTGCGGTCGGTGGTGCCGGACTTCCGCGAGCCGCCCGAGATCGAGCCGGTGACCGGTCCGGACGCCGATCCGGAGGCTGACGAGGACGGCGGCACCGGTGGCGTCCCGATCGATGACGCGCTCGTCGGCCCCTCCCTGATCGGCGAGGGCGTCGGCGGGATCACTGACGCCGGATCGGGACGCCGCGTCGCCTCCGGGGTGGACCGCGAGTCCGCCCTGCCGCAGCAGAAGTCCGTCTGGCCCCACGTGCAGCGGGCGATCTACGACCAGGTCATGGACAACCGGTCGACGCTCGTCTTCGTCAACGCCCGCCGGACCGCCGAACGGCTCACCGGCGCCCTCAACGAACTCTGGGCCGAGGAGCACGATCCGGAGTCGCTGGCGGCCCCGACCCGCCGCGATCCCGCACAGCTCATGGCACAGTCCGGGTCGGTCGCCGCCGCCCCGCAGGTCATCGCCCGGGCCCACCACGGGTCGGTGTCCAAGGACGAACGGGCGGACATCGAGCAGCAGCTCAAGGAGGGCTCGCTGCGGTGCGTGGTCGCGACCTCCTCGCTGGAACTCGGCATCGACATGGGCCTGGTCGACCATGTGGTGCAGGTCGGCGCGCCACCGAGCGTCTCCTCGGCGGTGCAGCGCTGCGGCCGCGCCGGGCACTCGGTCGGTGCGGTCTCCCGGGCGACCGTGTACCCGCTGCACCGGCAGGACGCCGAAGCCGCGACCGTCATCGTCGACCGGATGCTCGCCGGTGACCTCGAACCGCTGCACATCGTCGCCAACGCCCTCGACGTGCTGGCGCAGCAGACCGTGGCCGCCGCCGCCCAGGCCGCCGCGACCGGTGGGGAGCCGCTGGGGGTGGAGGAGTGGTTCCGCACCGTCCGCCGCGCCCACCCGTACGCCGCACTGCCGCGGGAGGCCTTCGACGGGGTGGTGGAACTCGTCAGCGGCCGGTACCCCTCCACCGACTTCGCCGACCTGCGGCCCCGGGTGGTCTACGACGCGACCGCCGGCACCCTTGAGGCGCGTCCCGGCGCCCAGCGGATCGCGGTGACCAGCGGCGGGACGATCCCGGACCGGGGACTGTTCGGTGTCTTCCTGCCCGCCGACAGCGGCAACGAGGGCGGTCGTCGCGTCGGTGAACTCGACGAGGAGATGGTCTACGAGTCGCGGGTCGGCGACGTGTTCACGCTCGGGGCCTCCTCCTGGCGCATCACCGAGATCACCCGCGACCAGGTCATCGTCACCCCCGCTGCCGGCCACACCGGGCGGCTGCCGTTCTGGGTGGGGGATGCGGAGGGGCGTCCGGCGGAACTCGGCCCGGTCCTCGGCGCGGCACGGCGTGCCTGGGGCACCGGCGGGACCGGTGACCTGCGGGCGGCGTCCTTCCTCGACGACAACACCCGGGCCAATCTCGACGCCTTCTACACCGGCCAGCGGGAGGCGACCGGGGTGCTGCCCGACGAGCGCACCATCCTCGTCGAACGGTTCCACGACGAGGTCGGGGACTGGCGGGTCGTCGTCCACTCACCGTGGGGTCGGTCGGTGAACGCCCCGTGGGCACTGGCGATCGGGACCGCCCTGTCACGGCGGTCCGGTATCGACGCGATGGCCGTCGCCGGCGACGACGGGATGGTGCTGCGCCTGCCGTACACCGAGGATCCGCCCGGGGTGGAACTGCTCACCGGCGACGGCGGCCCCGGGGCTGGCGGGGACGCCGGTAGTACGGCACCGGTGGTCAACGAGGTCACGGATGCGGTCGGGTCCTCGGCACTGTTCGCCGGCCGGTTCCGGGAGTGCGCGGCCCGGTCACTGCTGCTGCCGCGGCGCAACCCCGGCAAACGCCAGCCGCTGTGGCAGCAGCGGCAGCGTGCCGCGCAGCTGCTCGACGTCGCCCGGCCGCACCCGGAGTTCCCGGTCATGGTCGAGACCATGCGGGAGTGTCTCCGGGACGTCTACGATCTGCCGGCGTTGGAGAAGATCGTCGCCGCCGTCGGATCGCGGCGGTTGCGCGTCGCCGAGATCACGACGGACGCCCCCTCGCCGTTCGCCGAATCACTGCTGTTCAGCTACACCGGGGCGTTCCTCTACGAGGGGGACTCGGCCGAGCGCGCCGCCGCCCTGTCGGTGGACCCGGCCCTGCTCGCCGCGGTGCTCGGGCAGCGGGGTGAAGGCCTGCTGCTCGACCCGGCGGTGGTCGCCGACATCGTCGCCGGGCTGCAGTGGTGCGCCGACGGTCGCCGCGCGCGTTCCGCCGAGCAGGTCGTCGACATGCTGCGGGTGCTCGGCCCCCTCACCCCGGACGAGGTGGCGCGCCGGATCGACCCGGCGGTGCCCGACGGGGTGCCTGCGGTCACGGCGCAGGTGCGGGAGATGATGCCGCGCCGGGTCTTCGAGGTGAAGGTCGGCGGCACGGTGCGCTGGGCTGTCGTGGAGGACGCCCCGCTGCTGCGCGACGGCCTCGGCATCCCCGTCCCGCCCGGGGTGGCGGCCCCGCTGGAGACCGTGCCGGACGCCGTGGACCAGCTCGTCCTGCGCTGGGCGCGGACCCGCGGACCGTTCACCGCCGCCGAAGTCTCGACGGAGTTCGGGCTCGGGGTGGCGACCGCGGACGCCCTGGCCCGGCGCTGGGTCAGCGGACACCGCCTGGAGTCCGGGACATTCCTGGCTGAGACGGCGGACGCGGCGGACACGGCGGACACGGCGGACACGGCGGACACTGCCCGGCCCACCCAGTATGTCGACACCGGTGTGCTGCGCCGACTGCGCGCCGCCACCCTGGCGAAGGCCAGGGGCTCCCTGGAACCGGTGAGCCGGCAGACCTACGCCGCCTTCCTGGAATCCTGGCACGGCCTCGGCGACGGGGAACCCGAGGACCTCACCACGGTCATCGAGCAGCTGGCCGGGGTCCCGCTGCCGGCGAGCGCCTGGGAGACGGTCGTCCTGCCCGCCCGGATCCCGGCGTACCGGCCCGCCGACCTCGACGACCTCATCGCCGCCGGGGAGGTCGTGGTCGTCGGCGCCGGCGCCGTCTCGCCCACCGACCCGCTGGTCATGCTGCTGCCCGCCGATCTCGCCCCGCTGCTCGTCGGAACGGGCCCGGAGGTCGACGGTGCGGCGGTGGGGCCGGTCGCGCAGCTGGTCCGCGACCGTGTCGCCGGCGGCGGGGCCTTCCTCGCCGCCGAGATCGGCCGGGCGCTGGGGGAGGGCAGTGGCGGCACCGGCGGTACCGGCGGTACCGACCCGGCAGCCGGTGTCAGCCATGACGCGGTGGACGCCGCTGTCCGGGAACTCTTCGACGCCGGCGTCCTCATGCCGGATTCCTTCGCCGCCGTCCGCGCTCGGCTGGCCGGCACCGGCATCACCGACACCGTCGGGTCCCGCGGCGGTGCCGGGGCGTCGGCGAAAGGGGCGCACAAGGCACCCCGGCGCAACCGGGGCCGCGGGTCCGCGGCGCGGCTGCGCATGGGGCGCACCACGTTCGCCCAGACGGTGAAGTCCGAGGAGGTCCGGGCACGTCGGGCGGCGATGAACGCCCACGCCGGCGTCCCCGGGCGCTGGTCCCTGGTCCCCGCACCCGGTGGGGCGGTGACCGACCGGGCGATCGCCCGCGGTGAAGCGTGGCTCGACCGGTACGCCGTGGTGACCCGGGGGTCGGTGATGGCCGAGCACACCGAGGGCGGGTTCGCCGCCGCGTACCGGATGCTCACCGCCTGGGAGGACAACGGCACCGTGCTGCGCGGCTACATCATCGACGGACTCGGCGGGGCACAGTTCGCGTCCCGGGAGGTCATCGACCGGTTGCGGCAGCTCGAGGAGGAACCGCCCGCCGCGGAGGCGGGCGACCCGGTGGTGCTCGCCGCCGCCGACCCGGCGAACCCGTTCGGCGCGGCGGTCCCGTGGCCGGAGACCGGGGACGGCGGCTCCCCGGAGCAGCCGGATCGGCCGGATCAGCAGGGGCACGCCACCCGCCAGACCCAACCGACCCGCGCCGCCGGGGCGCTCGTCGTCATCCGGGACGGGGTGCTGCTCGCACACCTGACCCGGGGCGGGCGGCAGGTCCAGCTTTTCTCCCGGCCGAACCTGACCGGGGAGCCGGGGACCCCCGACCCCGCGGATGTCGCGGCGGTGGTCGGCCGGCTCCGGTCCCTGGTGCAGGACGGCAGACTGTCCCCGGTGGCCGTGGAGAAGGTCAACGGCACCGACGTCATGTCCCTGCCGCCCGCGGTCCGCCGGGCATGGACCGAGGCGGGGGCCCGGTTCACCCCGAAGGGGCTCGTGGTGCGGTGAGACGTCGACAGCATCGCCAGGTTGACTGCCGTGGGGTGGTCTGGGGGAGGGGGAACCACCGTCAGACGGTCAACCCGGCTCTGGCCGCGCATCCGGAAACCCCGGCCACCGGATCGGTTCCCCTACAGCTCGGTGAGATCCAGTGACCGGTCTGCGGCCGCGACGACCTCGGGGTCGTGCGTGGCCACCACGGTCACGCACCCTGATTCCGCGGTGACCCGGTGCAGCAGGTCGGCGAGCTGACCGGCACGGCTGCGGTCCACCGCGGCGGTCGGCTCATCGACGAGCAGCACCGACGGCCGGTGGATCAGTGCCCGTGCGATGGCCACGCGTTGCCGCTGACCACCGGAGAGCTGGTCAGGACGCAGCGACCGCTGATCGGCCAGGCCGACCTCGGCGAGCAGCTCCTCAGCCAGCGGTCGGGCGCGCCGGGCCTTCCCGCCGGCGATGACCGCCATGGCGACGACCTGGTCGGTGACGGTCAGTCCGGGGAAGAGGTTGCCGGACTGGAAGACATAGCCCAGCCGGGTGCGCCGGATCCTGTCACGTTCACGGACCGGCGCGTCGGAGACGACGTCATCCCCGAGCGAGACCGTCCCGGAGGTGGGTTGCCGCAGCAGTCCGCTGACACCGAGCAGGGTGGACTTGCCGGAGCCGGACGGGCCGACGACAGCGGCCATCTCGCCGGGCGGGAAGGTGGCGCTCACCCGGTCGAGGACAGTGAGACGATCGCCGCCGGAGCGGTACTCCACCGTGATGTCGCGCAGGGTCAGGGGTGTTGCGGTGCTCATCGTGATTCTCCCAGCATGGTCATGGGGTCGGCGGCGACCACCCAGCGCAGGGTAGCGGCGGCGCCGACAAGGGACGCGGCGGTGACGGCGAGGGTGGTGGCCACGAGGGACGTCGCCGTGAGATCGAAGGGCACGGCGTCTCCGAGGAGGACGCCGAGACCGTAGGCGACTGCCGAACCGACGACGGTGGACGCGGTGACGACGATCGCGGCCTGGGCCAGGGTCGCCCCGACCAGGCGGAGACGGGAGACACCGAGGGCACGCTGCAGTGCGTAGACGTTCTGACGCTGCAGGATCCAGACGGCGAAGAAGGCGGCGACGATCAGCGGGGCGATGACGTAGAGGAAGGCGAGGATGGAGTTCATCGTCAGTTTCTCACCGGCATAGCCGGGGGCCGCCTCGAGCATTGCGGAACTGTCGAGGACCTCCGTGCCGCCGAGGGTGTCCGGGGCATCACCCTCGGTGATGACCACCGCGGAGGCAGTGCCCTGTTGCCGGGCGTCGAGGTCGACGGTGCCGTAGCGCAGCTGACGCCACGTGTCGAGGGACGTGTAGGCGGCGGGGACATGACCGTAGGAGCTCACACCGGTCACGCCCACCACCCGTACCGTGAGGTCGGTGTTGTCGACCGTGATCTCGTCACCGACGGACAGTCCCTCGTCGAGCAGCTTCGAGGACACGACGATCTCGCCGGGTCGGGTGGCGGGAGCGCCGTCGGTGATGTCCGGGGTCAGGGCACCGGAGGGGTCCGTGCCGAAGGTGGCCATGTCCACGGTGGTGCTGTCGCTGTCGGTGACTTCACCGCGGACCATGGAGACTCCGAGGGGTTCGGCGGTCACGTCGTCACGGGAGGTCCAGGCGTCCACGTCGTGTCCGGACACGGTGCTCCGGTTGAAGTCGGAGGTTCCGGTGGCGAAGGCCACGGAATGTACGTTGAAGGATCTCAGGGCGGAGACCGTGTCGTTGCCGAGGCCGATGGTGAAGCCGGAGACCATTCCCACCAGCGCCGCGACGAGGGCGACGACGACCCCGATCATGGTGAACCGGCCCCAGGCTGAGCGCAGTTCCCGTAGGGCGATGAACATTGACACCTCACTTTTGCGACACCCTGTCGCTATGTGTGGCACAGTAGCCCCTCGGGTCGGAGTACGCCATTCTCAGGCGGGGTCGACCGGGGTGTCGGGGGCAGCGCTGACGGGGGTGGAGGAGTCGGTGACGGCGGTGGCGCCGGTCAGGTCCGCGTCCACCACTGCCGCGGCAGCTGCGCAGGTGAAGGCGGTGATGCGCGCGGCGTCCTCCGGGGAGTCCACGGAGTCCGACGACGTCACCGCACGGTCGACGAGGGCACCCACGGCGGACGCCACGAGGTCGGGGTTGGGGGAGTCCAGTCCGGCGACCGAGTTGCGGAGGACAGCCGCTATCCCCCGGTGCATCATGCCGATCCGTTCCCGCGCCGAAGGGGTCAGCTCTGAGGCGGGCAGCGCCTGCTGGAGCTCGTGCTGGCCGGAGAACGCCTGCGTCAGGTTGCTGCGCACATAGGCGATGACCGCGGACCGGGCGTCCGGGGCGGCGTCCGCGGCAGCCTGGACCTGCGCGGTCCATTCCTCGAATCCGCGGGTGAGCACCATCTCCACGAGATCGTCGATGGAGCGGACGTAGCGGTAGATGCTGTTGCGGGCGATGCCTGCCTCGGCGGCGACCGCGGCGGTGGTGAGACGGCGGGAGCCGTGGCTGAGCAGGATCCGCTCCGTGCCGTCGAGCAGGTCCTTCATCACCTTCGACCGGTGCTCCTCGAGGGTGTCCGCGCTGATCTTCGGCATCGCCTCCGCCTTTCCCTGCCATTCCGGCGCTGTATGCGCCGGACCGTTCCTCCACGTCAAGCCTATAACCCGCAGTCGTCGCCGGTGGCGGCTGCGTGGAGTAGTCTCCCCGGTGACATGGTCACCGGATGAACCGACGGATGACTGAGCCGACGGATGTCAGAGAGGAGCCACCCGTGCCCGAGGGCGATTCTGTCCTGCAGCTGTCGAACCGTATGCAGTGGATGGCCGGCCGCACCCTCACCCGCTCCGACATCCGCGTCCCCCGTTTCGCCACCGAGAATCTCGTGGGGCGGACCGTCACCGCCGTCTGGCCCTACGGGAAGCACCTGTTCATGGACATCGGCGGGCGCGTCCTGCACACCCACCTGAAGATGGAGGGCGTGTGGTCGATCCATGTCGCCGGCACCCGGTGGCGGCGTCCCGGCCACACCGCACGGGTCGTCCTCCGGTTCGCCCCGCAGCATCCCGGCGGCCCGGAGATCGAGGTCGTCGGGCACAGTCTCGGGTTCGTGCGGCTCTTCGACCGGCCGGACTACGGCGGGGTGGTCGCCCATCTCGGCCCCGACATCCTCGCCCCCGACTTCCTGGACGCCGCGTTCGGCCGTGATGAAGCGCTGCGCCGCATCCTGGCGCGACCGGAACGAAGTATCGGCGCCGCCCTGCTCGACCAGCGCAATGTCGCCGGGATCGGTAACGAGTACCGCGCGGAGGTGTGCTTCCTCGGCGGGGTCGACCCGCGGCGTCCGGTCGGATCGGGCGCGGACGCCACGGCGACCGCGGCGCACCTGCTGGACCTGTCGCGCCGGGTGATGTGGGAGAACCGGCTGGAACCGCGGCGGCTGTTCACGGGGGACCGGCGTCCGGGCATGGGAAACTACGTCTTCGGCCGCGCGGAGAAGGCCTGCCGACGCTGCGGCTCACCGATCATGAAGGGGTTCCTCGGAGGGGTGGACGCCGACGGGGACGCGGGGGAGCTGGAGCGCGTCATCTGGTGGTGTCCGGTCTGCCAGACGTGCTGAGCCCGCGCCGGTTGACCGTCCCACGGTGGTTTCGCCGACGGGATCCACCCCGGCGCGGTCAACCCGTGACGACGACGGCGACAATGCTCCGACCTGCGCACTGTGGACAACTTATCCACAGCTTTGCCACGATTCCGGACGGACACTGGACAGATCGCCACGCCAGTGGTGTACTTCCGCCGACAAACGATCAGCGCAGTACCGGGTCCGGGGCGTCCCGGAGACAACAGGGGGGTGTCCCTATGTAGATTGTCAACCCCTGCAACCGTCTTTTCTCTGACCCGTGTAGCCCTCCTGGGGCGAGGGTTGTCGAACATGCTGACGTGGACGTTCCACCCGTCGTGACGGTGGAACGCCTGACGTGGGGTCGGCGTGGTTCAGCTCAGCTATCTAGGCAGCCGGGACCTCCTGCGGGGTGCGGGCCGGCAGCTCACGGAAGAACTCACCGCGGGTCAGCATCGCGAAGATGACGTTGCACCGTCGCCGGGCCAGACACATCACCGCCGCATTGTGCCGCTTACCCTCGGCCCGTTTCTTCGCGTAGTACGCCCTGGACGCCTCATGGCAGTTCGATGCGACCCACGCAGATCGGAACAGGGCATTCTTGAGCCTCTTGTTACCTGACCTGGCCGGGAACTCACCCCTGATTGACGTGCCGGAGCGTCTCGTCACCGGGGCGATCCCGGCGTAAGCAGCCAGGTGGGCGGCATCGGGGAAGTCGGAACAGTCGCCGACGGCCAGGAGGATGTTTGCGGCGGTCTTGATGCCGACTCCCGGCATCGACATCAAGACCTCGGCAAGAGGGAAGTCGTCCAGCATCTCCTCGACCTGCCCTGCGATGGACTCACGTTGAGCCTTCAACGACTTGATGTTGGTGGCCAGCATCGGTATCGCGATTTCGGCGGCCCCGGTGCCGGGTACGGTGACGGTCTGGGCTCCGAGGGCCTGGAAGATGTCGTCGACCAGGGCTTCCGGGTCCTTCTTAGCGTGATTTCGTGCCCAGGCCAGAACCCGGGCCTTACCCGACTTCTTCAGCTTGGTGGGGCCGCCGTAGTGGATCAGCAGGTCCAGTACGAATGCACGTTGCAGGACTTCGCCGGCGAACACGCGCTCCAGTGACGGGTAGATCTGCACCAGGATGCTGCGCAGCCGGTTGATGGTGCGAGTGCAGTCGCGGGCGATGTCGTCGTCCAGGCCGGACAGCATCTTGAGTGCTGACAGGACCTCGTCGTTGCGGTCGACGACCCGCAGAGTATGCGGCATGGTGCGGGCGGTGTCGGCGATGATGAACGCGTCGCGGGGATCGGTCTTGGCCTGACCGGGGTACAGGTCGGCTGCCTTGCGCATCGCCAGGCCTGGCAGATAGGCGACACCGCACCCGGTGGCACGGGCCACGGCGACCGGGAGGGCGCCGATGGTGTTGGGCTGGTCGACGATCAGCAGCACACGGCCGTGCTCTTTGAGCTCGTTGAACAGGGCGGTGAGGTGGGCTTCGTCCTGCGGCAGGCCTTTGCCGTAGAGCCTGGTGCCGTCGGCGAGTAGGGCGCAGCCGTGGTGGGCGGTCTTGCCGACGTCGAGTCCGAGGTAGACGTCGTAGCCGGTGGTGTCTTCCATGGTGTTTTCCCTCCTTGATCCTGGGGAGGTCGGTGTGGTTGTGGTGGAAGATCACTGGTGGTCAGACACTCGTCGCGGGCACCCACGTTACGAAGAGACTTCACGGAACTGTGGCCGTGAGCCGCGTCCCTATTAGCCGTCGGCGTGCGTCCTGGTTCCCCGGTGGCAACACCCCCCGGATCATGTCGAACAACAGGGCGAGTAAGCCATACCGAGGCCAGTGACCTGTCCCCGAGGGTACGGGGACTGGATCAAGGTAACGGGGGACCCATCATGGGGATCAGCAGACGCGCGACCGGCAGGGGACCGGCGTACACCCGGCGGACCATGCCGGGCACAGTGCCGGTGACCCGCGCAGAACTGGCGGCGTCCGGCACCGTGACGGACTGGGAGCTGCGGACCCGGTACATTCCGGTGGCGCCGGGAGTCGTCGTCCCCGGGATCAGGAAGGACCATGATCCGTCGGCGTTCGGCGGATTCGGCGCTGACATCGTGACAAGGGCGTGGGCGAACCATCTCATCCGGCCGGACGCCGTGATCGCCGGATGGCCGGCCTTGGCGGTGCACAGGCTGAAGCAGGACTGGGCCGATTCCGCACCGGTCCACCTGCTCCGGGGAACGACACACTCGGGTCGGCTCCGGACGTCGTCGGCGGTCCGCACACCGCTGCGTCCGGTCATCCGCCCGCTGCCCGACGGTCTGGAGACCTGCACACCGTGCCCACAGTTTCCGGAGATGCGGGTGGTCATCCCGTCGGTGGCTCTCGCGCAGTGTCTCTGGACCGTCCTGACCGGACGCTACGGCTGGTGGGTCCACGATATACGCGGTGTGACCAGGACAGATGTCATGGCGGTGCAGCTCATCGACGCTGTCGCACAGTGCACGTGGGTCTCGCGTGACGAGATCCGTCCGGCGGCGGCGGGACTGGTGGACCGGACGACCCTGGAACGGCTGCTGGCGATGGCGGATGACGGGGCGCAGTCGCCGATGGAGACCACGATGCGGCTGATCGTCCGGGACCTGCTGCCGGATCCGTACCGGTGGACATCACAGGTCCGGGTGGATCTTCTTCCGGACGCAGCTACCGGGTGGACATCGCGGACCCTGCCTGACCTGGGGTGCCCCGAGCTGAAGATCGCACTGTACTACGACGGAGGCCATCACACGGAGGGTGCTCAGACGGAAGTGGACTTCGACCAGTTCCATGCGCTGCGGGACCTGGGATGGGAGGTCATCCGGTTCAACAAGGAGCATCTGAGGGATCCGGAGGCCATGCGTGCGCGGGTCGCCAGGGCCATCGCCCGCGCGCAGGCCCGGACGGCCCGACCGGGCGTCCGGCACCCGGCTTGACCGCCCCACGGTGGTCTGGCGTGCGGAAACCACCCTGAGGCGGTCAGCCCGGCGGCGGGGACGCGGTCAACCCGGCGCCGGGGCCAGTCCCGGCCGACTACCGGACGCGGCGGGAGCGGATGAACTGCACCAGCTCGTCGGTGGAGGTGTCCCCCGACTCGACCGGGCCGGTGCCGCTGAGCACGGGCAGCAGGTCCGTCGCCTTCTTCTTGCCCAGCTCGACACCCCACTGGTCGAAACTGTTGATGCCCCACACCACACCCTGCACGAACACGATGTGCTCGTAGAGGGCGATGAGGGCACCCAGCACCCGGGGGGTGAGCTTGTCGGCGAGGATGGTCGTCGACGGACGGTTGCCCGGCATGACCTTGTGGGGGATCAGCGCCTCGTCGACTCCGGCCTCCCGCAGCTCCTCGGCGGTGCGGCCGAAGGCCAGGACCTTCGTCTGCGCGAGGAAGTTCGCCAGCAGCATGTCGTGCATGCTCGTCGTCCCGTCGGCGGCGACCAGATCGTCGTGCGGGTTGATGAAGCCGATGAAGTCGGCGGGGATGAGGTGGGTGCCCTGGTGCAGCAGCTGGAAGAAGGCGTGCTGTCCGTTGCAGCCCGGCTCACCCCAGTAGATCTCCCCGGTCTCCGTGTCGACCAGTGACCCGTCCAACCGCACGGACTTGCCGTTGGACTCCATCGTCAGCTGCTGCAGGTAGGCGGGGAACCGGCCGAGGTCCTGCGCGTACGGCAGCACCGCGTGGGACTGGGCGCCGAGGACGTCGGTGTACCAGACCCCCAGCAGACCCATGAGGACCGGCACGTTCATCTCGAGCGGCTCGGAGGAGAAGTGGTCGTCGACATCGTGGAAACCGGCGACGAACTCCATGAAGTCCCGCGGACCGATGGCGGCCATCAGGGACAGTCCGATGGCGGAGTCCACCGAGTAGCGGCCGCCGACCCAGTCCCAGAAGCCGAACATGTTGGCGGTGTCGATGCCGAACGCGGCGACCTCGTCGGCGTTCGTGGACACGGCCACGAAGTGTTTCGCCACGACCGCACGCACCGCGTCCTCGTCGGAGGTGTCGGTGCCGAGCTGCCGGAGCAGCCACCGGCGGGCGGCGTGCGCGTTCGACAGGGTCTCCGAGGTGGTGAAGGTCTTCGAGGAGATGACGAACAGGGTGGACTCCGGGTCCAGCCCCTCGAGGGTCTCGAGGAGATCGCTGGGATCCACGTTCGAGATGAAGTGCGGCCGGATCCCGGCGGTCTGGTAGGGGCGCAGCGCCCGTGCCGCCATATCGGGGCCCAGGTCGGAACCGCCGATGCCGATGTTCACGACCTCTTTGACGGTGTGGCCGGTGGAGCCCCGCCACGTCCCCGACCGCAGTGCCCTGGCGAAGTCCCGCATCCGGCCGAGAACCTCGTGGACGTCGGCGGCGACATCCTGACCGTCGACGGAGAGGTCCTGTTCGGCGGGGATACGCAGTGCGGTGTGCAGGACCGCCCGGTCCTCGGTGACGTTGATGTGCTCACCGGTGAACATGGCGGTGCGGCGCTCCTCCACCCCGGCCGCCCGCGCGACGGCGGTGAGCCGCTGCAGCAGTCCCGGGTCCACCAGGTTCTTCGAGAGGTCCACGTGGAGCGGGCCGACGTCGAAGGTGAGGTCACCGGCCCGGCCGGGGTCGTCGGCGAAGAGGTCCCGCAGAGTGGTCTCCCGGAACCGGGGCGCCTGCGTCACCAGGGCCTCCCATTCCGGGGTGGTCGTGATGCTGGGTGTCGCCACGTCGGTTGTCCGCCTTTCGGGTGATCAGGTGAAGTCAGAGTGAGTCGGAGGGGGTCAGGCTGAAACTATCGGGGAAACTACTGGTCCACGCTAGCTGAAGTGGGCGCGGCGGGGCGGAGGGCCGCGAGCACCGCGTCCTGCAGCCGGCCGTTGCTGCCGACCGCGGAGCCGCCGTGCGGGCCGGCGGTCCCGTCGAGGGAGGTGAAGGTGCCGCCGGCCTCGCGGACGATGATGTCGAGCGCCGCGAGGTCCCACAGGTTGACCTCGGGTTCGGCGGCGACGTCGACGGCGCCCTCGGCGACCATGCAGTAGGACCAGAAGTCACCGAAGCCGCGCAGCCGCCAGGCGGAGTCGGTGAGGGCGATGAGTTCGTCGCGGCGTCCGACGACCTTCCAGCCTTCGAGGGAGGACAGGGAGATCGAGGCGTCCGCGATGTCGGCGACGCCGGAGACGTGCATCGGCCGGGCGTCGGCGGCACCGGCGGCCCCGAAGGTGCGCCACGCGCCCATGCCGTCGGCGGCCCACCACCGCCGTGCCAGCGCCGGCGCGGAGACCACACCGACGACGGGGACGCCGTCGACGAGCAGGGCGATGAGAGTGGCCCACACCGGCACGCCGCGGACGTAGTTCTTCGTGCCGTCGATGGGGTCGACCACCCACTGCCGGCCGCTGAATTCGACGTCTCCGCCGAACTCCTCGCCCAGGACCGCGTCGCCGGGGCGCTGCACCGCGAGGAGATCGCGGATCTTCTGTTCGGTGGCGGTGTCCGCGTCGGAGACCGGGGAGAGGTCCGGTTTCGCATGGACCTCCAGGTCAGCGGCCTCGAAACGGTCCATGGTGAGGGCGTCCGCACTGTCGGCGAGAGTGAGGGCCAGGGTGAGGTCCTCGGCGTAGGGGGAGGTCGGGGTCGTCATGGTCCCCAGGATAGGCGGGCGGTCCCGGCAGCGCAGCGGAGGGTACAGCTGTCAGGAGTAGGCCTTGACGGCCATGACGACGACGGCGACGGTGATGACCACCGATGCGGTGAGGAAGCTCTTGTAGGCGTTCTTCTCCTCGTGGGCGCGCGCGGAGACCATGCCGTAGAGGCCGCCGAACAGGCCGACCAGGGAGGGGACGAGCAGGATCCAGGTGCTGAACTCGGAGTGGCGCCAGCCGACGGTCGCGTCACTGCCGGCGGTGAACATGACGATGAGGCTGATGACGGTGAGGACGGCGCCGACGGATGCGAGGATCCGGGCACCGCGCTTGCCCTCCTCGGCGGTGGAGGTGGTGGTGGAGGTGGTGGAGCCGGTGGCGGCCGGGGCTGCGGCACCCTCGCCGAAGGTCAGATCGGGACTGTCCGGGGTATCGCTCATGGAGAGACTCGCTTTCTGTGCGGGAAAAAGAAACGGGATGAGTATAACCGCATAAGATCATTGTGTGACTGTCACCCCGGAAGCCCTTCTCGCCTGGCTCGCCCTCCCCGTCGACCCCGCGCGGCTGCCGGACGCCCTCGCCGCCGTCAGGGCTGCCGGGGCCGGTGGCGACTCCGTCGTCGACTGGCTGGCCGACACCGCCGACCCGGACAAGGACCAGCGCGCCGTCTCCGAGGTCCGGTTCCCCGCCCCGGAGGACGCCTGGACGGCTGTCGCCCTGCTCCTCGGCCACATCCAGCTGCTCGACCACGTCAACGAGGCGTGGAACCGGAACCGTGCACAGGAGGGCTCCCTGCCCCGGCCGTCGCTCGACGTCGTGTCGGCGGCCGACGAGCTCGCCACACTCACCGCGTCCGTCCCGTCCGGTACCGGGCCGGCGCTCACCGGGGCACTGGACGCCGCAGCCGCCGCGCTGCGGGCCGCCCACGCGCTGGAGCCGCTCTCCGCGGCGTCCCGCCGGTCGTTGCGGGCCGCGGTCGACGGGATGCGGCACGCCGCCCCGCGGCGGTGGACCGGGTGGGCGTTCGGCGCGCTGGCCCGCCGGACCGCCGAGGCCGGACGCCCCGACGTGTGGCAGGAGGAGGTCGGACACCTCATCACCTGGACCACGGTCGGCGGCGGGGACTGCCCGGCGGACCTCGCCCGGCTCGTGGCAGGGTTCGCGGCGGCCGTCGTCGGGGCGGACCACCGTTGGGAGCGTGCCGACCGGACCCGGCGGCAGGCCGAGATGCTCCTGGATCTCGCGGCCGAGGGGGCAGGCAGTGAGGCCGCCGACGCCACCGACGCCACCGACGCCACTGACGCCACTGACGCCACTGATGCCGTGCGCCTCCGGCTGGCCCTGGCCTACCTCCGCAACGACGACCTGTGCACCGATGACGAGGCCGGCCGCTGGGTCGACGTCGCCGACACCGTGGTCCTCGACCTCGTCGGCCGCCTCGGCTACGACGGGGTGAACGCCACGCTCGCCGAGTGCGGGAATCTGCTGCTCGCCACCGGCACGCCGCCGGAGCGGGTGTCGCAGTCCCTGCGTCAGTGGGGCACGGCGGCGCAGCAGCGGGACATGCTCGACCTCACCGTGGCCTCCTCGGTCGACGACGTGGTGCGCAACCTCGCTGAGCAGACCACCGACCCCACCGGCCCCACCGACCCCACCGACCCCGCCACCGCACCCCCGGCGCAGCCGTCGCCGTCGGTGCTGCCCGGCGCACCCCGCGGCGTCCCGGCCGGTCTGTACGGCGGAGACTTCCGCGACCGGGCGCAGGCGCTCGCCGGCGAGGTCGGCGGCTGGGCGTTCACCGGCGTCCTCGCCGCCGACGACCGGGAGTTCCACGCGGCGCTGACCGCCTGTGCCGAGATGTACACCCGGGGTGTCCACGACCCGGTGGAGATCGTCCGGGAGCAGTCGGTGATCTTCGCCCGACGGATGATCGGCGGCCTCAGTCGCCGCGGTGAGCAGGCGGAGTCCGACCGGTGGACCCGGCAGGTGCTCACCGACACCACCGGGCTGACCTCCCCACGCTGCGTGCGGGCGCGCGTCATCGCACTGTGGGAACTCGCCCACACCACCCCTGACCCGGCCGAATGTGACCGGGCGATGGCCGACCTCGCCGCGGCCCTCGACGGCAACGACGCCGACTACGCCGTCTGCTACCGCGCCCACCTGACCGGGGAACGCGCCGCGACCATGCCGCCGGGGCCCGACCGGGTCGCGGAGATGGTCCGGGCGCTGGACCTCCTCGTGCAGGCCGAACAGCTCGAGGAGTGGGAGGAGACCGACTGGCGCCGGCTGATCCTCGCCACCGCCCCCGACGTCATCGACGAGGCCCGGCAGGTCGGGGACGCGGCGGCGATGGTGCACGCCGCCGCGGTGTTCGCCGCCTGGCTCAGCGACCCGGTACCGGGCGGACAGCTCCACGTGCTGACCTACCGGGTGCGGCGCGAACTCGCCGTCATCCCCGCCGGGACCGACAGCCGGCTGCTCACCCGACGGGACGCCCTCGTCGCCCGCGCCGGCACGGTACTGGACGCCGCGACGCCGCCGGTCCGTGCCTTCGCCGCGGCGGCGGACCGGTTCGCCGCACAGGCCGACCACTGGCGCGCGGACCACGGCCATGACCTGACGGGGGCGCGGGAGGCCGTCGCCGAGGCGTCCGGCATCCTGCCCGCCCTCGCGGAGTCCGAGGATGACCTGACCACCGGCAGCGGCGGCATCCTCGCCGAGGAAGTCCGCCTGTTCCTCCGTGACACGCTCCGGGCGGAGGACCTGCCGGCGGCGACCGCGGCCACGGAGATGTACCTGGCGGCACGGTTGTACGAGGTCGATGAGGGTGGTCCGGACATGGTCGGCGCCCTGGTCGACCTCGCCGCCGAGCCGGCCGGCTTCCTCACCTGCCGCGACCACGACCTGGTCCGGGAGGTGTACGGCCTGCTGGAACCACTGCTCGACGACGACCGGGACCGGGCGGCACTGCCCGGGTTCCGGCGGATGGCGAAGAACGCGGCGCGCCGGGGGAGGGGACTGTTCCGGCGCTGAGTCCGGTCAGTCGATCGCGCCGAGGATCTCCGCCGCGCGGTCCACGCTCGCCGGTGCCCCGGCGATGGTCCACCGCTTCCCGGTGGCCGTGACCTGCACGACCTTCCCGCCGGCCCCCTCGACGAGACCGCGGCCGGGCAGCAGGTCCCAGGCGGGCAGACTGTGCTGCATCCAGCAGCCGATGTTGCCCTGGGCGACGGTGCCGAGGTCGACGGAGGCGGAGCCCATCCAGCGCACCGTCGCGAACTCCCGGACGACCGCGGTGTAGGCCGCGGCGACGGTGGGGTCGGCGATGTCGGTGGGGTGGAGGTAGCCGGCAAGGCAGGTCTGCTCCGGGGTGACGTTGTAGTCCGGGCTGTCGAGCCGGGCGACCTCCCGGTTGTCGATGCTGGTCGCCAGATCAGCCCCGCCGAACCAGGTGTAGCCCATCGCCGGGCGGTGCACGGCGCCGAAGTGGAGGACATCCGGGGCGTCCGGGTCCCCCTCGACGAGGGCGAGGGCCGAGCACCAGTAGTCGGAGCCGGTGGTGAAGTTGTAGGTGCCGTCGACCGGGTCGATGACCCAGGTGCGTCCGGACAGGGAGGGGTGGGCGGTGCCCTCCTCGCCGAGCAGACCGTCATCGGGACGCAGCGTGCGCAGGGCGGTGGCGACGAACTCCTCGGCGGCGGTGTCCGCGGCGGTGACGACGTCGGAGACGGAGGTCTTGTACTCGGTGGTCAGGCCCGCCTCCCGCATCCGCCAGGCGAGGCGTCCGGCGTTGTAGACGAGGGCCTGCGCGAGGGCGGCGTCATTGTCGCCGTCGTGGGCGATGATGAAGGTCTTGGTGATGGCCTGGAGTGCTTCGGCGGGGAGCGGGGAACTCATGGTCTTCTATTGTGCCGCCCGTGCCGACGGATCGCAGCAGTGGGGTGAGTAGACTCGGGGACCATGCAACCGGACGTGACCGCAGCGATCGACGACATCGACAGCACCCTCACCACCATCGAGAAGGTGCTCGACCTGGACGAACTGGACGCGCAGGTCCGGGAGCTCGAGGCGCAGGCCTCCGACCCGTCCCTGTGGGACGACCCGGACCACGCCCAGCAGGTCACCAGCAAGCTCAGCCATGTGCAGGGCCGGCTGAAGAAGGTGCGCGGGCTGCGCTCCCGGCTCGACGACCTGCCGGTGATGTACGAGATGGCGGAGGAGTCCGAGGGGGAGGACGCCGCCGAGGCGAAGGAACTGGCGGACGCCGAACTCGCGGAGCTGAAGGAGGCGGTCGACTCGCTGGAGGTCACCACCATGCTCTCCGGTGAGTACGACGACCGCGAGGCCGTGGTGAACATCCGGTCGGCCGCCGGTGGTGTGGACGCCGCGGACTGGGCCGAGATGCTCATGCGCATGTACACCCGCTGGGCGGAGAAGCACGGCCACAAGGTCGAGGTCTACGACATCTCCTACGCGGAGGAGGCGGGCATCAAGTCCGCGACCTTCGTCGTCCACGGCGACTACATGTACGGCACCCTCTCGGTGGAGCAGGGGACGCACCGGCTGGTGCGCATCAGCCCGTTCGACAACCAGGGCCGGCGCCAGACCTCCTTCGCCGAGGTCGAGGTGCTGCCGGTGGTGGAGCAGTCCGACCATGTCGACATCGACGAGAACGAGGTGCGGGTGGACGTCTACCGTTCCTCCGGCCCCGGCGGTCAGTCGGTGAACACGACCGACTCGGCGGTGCGGCTGACGCACATCCCGACCGGCATCGTGGTGACCTGCCAGAACGAGAAGTCGCAGATCCAGAACAAGGCGTCCGCCATGCGCGTCCTCGCCGCGAAGCTGCTGGAGCGCAAGCGCCAGGAGGAGGCCGCGGAGATGGACGCCCTGCGTGGCGACGGCTCGAACTCCTGGGGCAACCAGATGCGGTCCTACGTGCTGCATCCGTACCAGATGGTCAAGGACCTTCGGACGAACTACGAGGTCAACGATCCGCAGAAGGTGCTCGACGGGGACATCGACGGGTTCCTCGAGGCCGGTATCCGTTGGCGTATGGCGCAGCAGCAGGGGGAGGGCGCGTAGGGGTCCCTCGGGGCACCTCTACCACCGGGGCGGTGTTCCGAGTTGACCCGGATCTGACGATTCTGTCCGGCGGATCGCGCAGATCCGGGTCAACTCAGGACAGGGGCGTCCTACCCCGGGTCCTCCATCGGCGCGCCCGGCCCAGGGCGGTCAACCTGGCGACAGGCGTGGGCCGGACGTGAGTCGGGGACCGCACCGGGGCCCTTGTCAGGGGGCGGGGCCGTGTGCCATGATCATCCGGCTCAGGTTTTCCCGTGTGTACGACCGGGGACCCGGGCAGTCATTCATCGAAGAGTCAGGCACAGTGCCGCGGCAATGACGTCCGCAGCGTGTGCACAGTGAGTTTCCCGGAAGGAGACCGGCATGAACACCAGCCATGTGTTCCAGCGCCAGCTACGCCATGCGCAGCAGCGGCAGCTGTCGACCGGTCGCGCCGGCACCACGCTGTGTGCCGATCTGCCGTGCGCCGGCTATCAGCCTGAGCGCCCCGCACACCGCATCTGACTCTCCAATCCGTTTCCGGGTGGGGCGTCGGTGCCGCACCCGGGAACATCTCCTGCCTTCTCCGGATCATCTTGTGGTCCACCCCTGACCCGACCACGGTCCCGCACACCGGGGCGCACAGGTCAGTCTGAGGGCAGGGGACAGGTACCCGCGGCGTCCCCGATGAACCCGCCCCTTTACTGCAGGTAACTGCAGAAAGGTTCCATCATGGCCACTGACAACGTCGGCATTCCGGGCGTGACGCTCAAGGAGCACAACCTGCTCTGCTTCGCGTCCGAGGTCGACGACAATGTCCTCGGTCAGGCCCGGCAGCTCGCCGGCCTGCCGTTCATCTTCCCGCACGTCGCGCTCATGCCGGACGCCCACTTCGGCAAGGGTTCCTCCGTCGGCACCGTCTTCGGCACCGAGAAGGCCGTCATCCCGGCCGCCGTCGGTGTGGACATCGGCTGCGGCATGATCGGCGTCCGCACGTCGTTCACCGCGGCGGACCTCGTCGACCACGATCTCGTCGACCTGCGGGACGCCATCGAGCGCACCATCCCGCTGTCCCCGGGCCGGTACAACGGCCGGGTCCTCGGCGGTACCGCGGAGGCACACACCCGCGAGCTCTCCGAGCTGGCGGAACGCACCGGCGTGGACCTCGGGCACTCGCCGAAGTGGCGCCAGCAGCTGGGCTCCCTCGGCGGCGGCAACCACTTCATCGAGCTCAGCCTCGACGAGGAGGACCGCGTGTGGATGTTCCTGCACTCCGGCTCCCGGGGCGTGGGCAACAAGATCGCGCAGAAGCACATCAGGACCGCGCAGAAGCTGATGCGGAAGTTCTGGATCGAGCTGCCGGACCGGGATCTGGCGTACCTGCCGGAGGGGACGCCGGAATTCGACTCCTACCTGCGGGACCTCGCCTGGGCGCAGCGTTTCGCATGGCTGAACCGGGAGGAGATGATGGACCGGTTCTCGACCCTGCTCGGTGAGTGGATCGGGGAGCCGGTCACTGAGACCGAACGGATCAACTGCCACCACAACTACACCGTGAAGGAGGAGCACTACGGTAAGACGGTGTGGCTCACCCGGAAGGGTGCCGTGAAGGCGGACGAGGGTGTGAAAGCGCTGATCCCGGGGTCGATGGGCACGGCGTCCTACGTCGTGGAAGGGCGCGGTTTCGCGCCCGGCCTGCGGTCTGCCCCGCACGGGGCAGGACGCCGGTTCTCCCGGACGGAGGCCCGTAAGCGATTCACCGCCGACGACCTGGAGGAGCGGATGGGTTCTATCGTCCACCGGCCCGGCGTCGCTTTCGTCGACGAGATCCCGGACGCCTACAAGGACATCGACGTCGTCATGGCGGACGCCGAGCCGCTGGTGAAGGTGCTGCACCGGCTGCGGCAGGTGATGAACGTCAAGGGGACGTAGTCAGTCCGCCGCCCGGCCGGGACGCGGCGTCCTACCCCGGGTACTCCATCGGTGCGCCCGGACCCAGCGGGATCCCGAGCGCCCACCAGGCGACGAAGAACAGGAACCAGCCGACCATCAGGGCGAGGCAGTAGGGGATGGTCATCGACATGACCGTGCCGAGTCCGGCCTTGCGGTAGTAGCGCAGCACGAAGGCGAAGGCCATCGCGAAGTAGGGGTTCATCGGGGTGACGATCGAGGTGGTCGAGTCGCCGATGCGGTACAGCATCTGGGTGACCTCGGGGGAGAGGCCGAGATACATCATCATCGGCACGACGATCGGTGCCATCAACGCCCACTGCGCCGACCCGGAGGTGATGAGCATGTTGAGCACGCCGACCATCACCACGAAGCCGCCGAGCAGGACGACGGTCGGCAGGTTCCAGCTCTGCAGCATGTCGGAGCCCTTGATGGAGACCCACACACCGATGTTGGACGCCGAGAACCAGGCGACGAACTGGGAGACGACAAAGAAGAGCACCAGGATCGGCAGCATGGTCTCCAGGCCGCGGATCATGAAGTCGGGGATGTCGGTGGACTTCCGGACGGAACCGACGGCCAGGCCGTAGACCACGCCGAGGATGAAGAAGATCACGGCGATGGGGACCGCGATGCTGGTGATCAGGGGGCTGTCCATGACGGAGCCGCCCTCGCCCTGCAGCGGGGACCCGGAGATGAACAGCAGCGAGAAGTAGCCGGCCAGACAGACGGCGAAGGCGACGCCGGCGAGCCGGAGACCGCGCCGTTCGGTGGTGCTGAGTGACAGGTCCTCGATCTGGTTGCCGTCCTCGTCGGTGAAGGCGATGGAGGAGTAGTCGACGTCGGCGTGGTTGACGATCTGGTGGATCTTCCGGTCCATGAAGAATTCGGTGACCACGGTGATGATCAGTGCGAGCACGATCGACGAGGCGATGACGAAGTAGTAGTTCGACAGCGGGTTGACCTCGTAGTCGGGATCCACGATGTGGGCGGCGGAGGTCGAGATCCCGGAGAGCAGGACGTCGGTGATGTTGAGCAGGAGGGAGGCGTCGAAGCCGGCGGCGGAACCGGCGAAGGCGACGATCGCACCGACGACGGGGGAGCGGCCGAGGGCGTTGAAGGCCATGGCCCCCAGCGGGATCATGATGACGAAGATGGCGTCCGAGGCGACGGAGCCGGTGACGGCGGTGAGGGCGACGAGGAAGGTGAGGGTCTTCGGGCCGGTGCGGGCGACGACGGCGCGTACGGCGGCGGAGATCAGGCCGGCGTGTTCGGCGACGGCGACGCCGAGCATGACGGTGATGATCACGCCCAGCGGCGGGAAGCCGGTGAAGTTGTCGACGGCCCCGGTGACGATCTCCGTGAGTCCGTCGGCACTGAGCAGGTTGACGACCTCGACCTTGTCCCCGGTCTGCGGGTCGGTGGCCGTCATGCCGATGAGGGAGCCGAGCCAGCTGAGGAGGAGGACCACGCCGCCGAGGCAGACGAAGAGCCAGAAGGGGTTGGGCAGGAGGTTGCCGACGCGTTCGATGACGCCGAGGAGGCCGGGGGTGCGCGGATGCGCGTGGTCGTCGGTCCCGGGCGGGACGTCGGGTGGTCCTGCGTCATGGGTGAGGCCTGTCGTGGTTCCGCGTCGGACCTCGTCGTGTTCTGATGTGATGTTCTGTGGCATTGCGGCAGGCTATCAAGTGCAGTGGTCGGTCCGCAGCACGACGGTTCCTGTCGTTGTCTCAGCGCCGAGTCACACCAGTCACATCAACTTCATGAGTAACAGTGGTTCCATCTGTCACACCAGTACCGGTAGAATGTTCTGCCGTGATCACATTCGAGAAGGTCAGCAAGACGTACCGGAATGCCGGACGCCCGGCGCTGAAGGACATCTCGGTGGACATCGACAAAGGGGAGTTTGTCTTCCTCATCGGCCCCTCGGGATCGGGCAAGTCCACCTTCCTGCAGCTCATCATGGCCGAGGAGCGACCCGACAGTGGCACCGTCACGGTCGGCGACCAGGAGGTCAACACCCTGAAGAGCCGGCAGATCCCGCCGTACCGGCAACGTATCGGCTATGTCTTCCAGGACTTCCGGCTGCTGCCGAAGAAGTCCGTCTCCGACAATGTTGCCTTCGCCCTGGAGGTCATCGGCAAGGACCGTGCCGCCATCGCCAAGGCCGTCCCCGAGGCGCTCGACCTCGTCGGGCTGTCGGGGAAGGAACACCGGCTCCCCGACGAGCTCTCCGGTGGTGAGCAGCAGCGCGTCGCCATCGCCCGCGCGGTGGTGAACCGTCCGCTGGTGCTGCTGGCCGACGAGCCGACCGGCAACCTCGACCCGGACACGTCCGCGGAGATCATGGCGCTGCTCGCCCGGATCAACCGGGGCGGGACGACGGTGGTCATGTCCACCCACGACAATGTCGCGGTCGACTCGATGCGTCGTCGCGTCCTGGAACTGTCCAACGGAAAACTCGTCCGGGACGACGCGCACGGCGTCTACGGCGTGGGAAGGTAGGGGAGTCATGCTCAGATTCGTTCTCCGCGAGGCCTTCGGCGGCCTGCGCCGGAACCTCACCATGACCGTCGCGATGGTCATCACCACCGCGATCTCCCTGGCACTGCTGGCCACCGGTGTGCTCATCACCACCATGACCTCGGAGACCAAGGAGATCTATCTCGACCGCATCGAGGTCATGGTCCAGCTCGACGACCAGACCTCGACGACGGACACCGACTGTTCCGGCGCCGAGTGCTCCGCCATCAGGCAGAAGCTCGACGACGACGACAATGTCGAGTCCGTCACCTTCCGCAACAAGGACCAGAGCTACCAGCGCTTCGTGGACCTGTTCCGGGACTCGGACCCGCAGCTGGTCCAGCAGACCTCGCAGGACGCCTTCCCCGCGGCCCTCCACGTCCGGCTGGCGGACCCGTTGGACACCTCGGCCATCGACAACATCCGGGACATGCCCGGCGTCGCGACGGTCGTGGACCAGGGCGATGACCTGCGCGGCGCGACGAAGAACCTCGACGGAATCCGCAACGCCAGCTTCATCCTGGCCGCGGTGCAGGCGGTCGCCGCCGTGTTCCTCATCATGAACATGGTCCAGATCGCGGCGTCCCAACGGCGCAGGGAGGTCGGCATCATGCGGATGGTCGGTGCGAGCCGCTGGTATACCCAGCTGCCGTTCATCCTCGAGGCCGCCGTCGCCGCGCTCATCGGCTCGGTGGTGGCTGTCGGGGCACTGTTCGCCGGGAAGTCGTTCCTGCTCGACCATGCCCTGCGCTCGCTCTACGACGCCCACCTCATCGCCCGGATCAATGTGGGGGACGTGTGGCTGGTCGCCCCGTTCGTCGTCATCGCGGGCGTGGTCGTCGCCGCGGTGACCGCCGAGGTCACGCTGCGCTGGTATGTGAAAGACCAGCGCTGATCGGGTAGAATTCACCTGGTTATGGCCAAGAAGAGCACGCCGGTGGATTCCGGACTGAAAAAGGGGAAGAAGAAGGGCGGCGCCCGTGGCGGGAAGTCCGGGGGCGGCCCGCTCGTCGTCGCCACCAACCGCAAGGCCCGCCACAACTACAGGATCCTCGAGACCTACGAAGCGGGGATCGCGCTGGTCGGTACCGAGGTGAAGTCGCTGCGCGAGGGGAAGGCCTCCCTGGTGGACGCCTTCGCCACCGTCGACGACGGCGAGATCTGGCTGCGGAACCTGCACATCCCCGAGTACACGCACGGCACCTGGACCAACCATGCGCCGCGCCGCACCCGCAAGCTGCTCATGCACCGCGGGGAGATCGACTCGGTCATGGGTAAGGTGCGCGACGGCAACAACACCCTCGTGCCGCTCCAGATCTACTTCGTCGGCGGCAAGGCCAAGGTCGAGCTCGCGCTGGCGACGGGTAAGCAGGACTACGACAAGCGGCAGGACATCAAGCGCCGCACCGAGGAGCGCGAGGTCACCCGCGAACTGGGACGCCGCATCAAGGGCATCAACGCCTGACGGGGGACCACCGGCCGGGGCGGGGGACCGGACCCGGGAATTGAACCCGGGAATTGAACCCGGGTCGGCCGCGTTGTACGGTGTAGATCCTGCCGTTGACCGAGCTTTCCGGCGGCAGGGGATGTAAGGGGTCGATCAGGTTTCGACGTCGTGCATTGAGCCAGGGGAAGCGTGCCGGTGCAGGCTGGAGACCACCGTGAGCGTCGCAGCACACTGATAAGCGCCGAGAAGAACTCTCAGCGTGACTTCGCTCTCGCTGCCTAATACAGCGAAGTGAGTCTGTCAGCCCGGATTCTGTTCCCGGTCCGGTCACTGGCATCGTTCAGGGGACTTCACCCGCCACCCGGGTCACCCGGGGTGACGGGGACATCCAAGGGTGACTGGGCTCATCGTCCGGACGTGTCCGCGTGATCCGGAGAGCCGAGCAGGGATGATCGTGGACTGCGCACGGAGAAGCCCTGGCGAGGTCGCGACGGACCCGGGTTCAATTCCCGGCGGCTCCACCGCGACAGAGCCCCGCTGGTCACACTGACCAGCGGGGCTCTGTGCTGTGCGGACGGCGGTGAACGGCAGATACTGCACCGGCCCGCACCGTTTCCACCCCGCCAGCGGTGACGGGGAGTGCAGTATCTGCCGTTCACCGGCGGCCGGCAGCGCACCCGTCGGCGTCGGGACGCCGTCCGGCAGCGCATCTGTCGGAACGGCAGGCCAGAAGTGCCGCGACAACCCGGGTGAACGACGTTTTCGCCTGCCAGGTGGACGGATGCGCTGCCGACCGGGGGACGCCGGCGGAGCCGATCAGGCCAGGCCGAAACCCCGACCGAAGCCCTGCCCGAAGCCCCGACCGAAGCCGCGGCCGCGCATCCTGCGGGCCCACCCGTCGGCCATGTCCATGGCGGTACCGGCGGGACCGTGGCCGTGGCCCCTGCCACCGTGCCCACCGTGCCCACCACGGCCGCCTCGACCACCGTGACCACCGCGCGCACCGTCGAACCCCGGCCCACCGTGGCCGTGCGGGCCATGGTCGTGCCCGCCGTGCCCGCCGTGCCCGTGAGGTCCGCGGCCGTGCGGGCGCTCGGGGAGGTCGGGGAACTTCTCACGGAGGGCGGTGGTGACCCGCGAGAGCATGTCGGACAGTGCCTGCTGCTCGTCGGCGTCGAGGACGTCGAAGGGATCCTCGGTGGCGGGGGAGGAACCCGCGGCGTCCCGTCCGGTGTCGGTGAGGTCCACGAGGAAGGTACGGCGGTCGGTGGTGTCCCGCTCACGGGTGATGAATCCGGCGGACTCCAGCTTGCCCAGTACCTCGCTGAGGGACTGGGGGCGGACGCCGAGCATGTAGGCCAGTTCGCGCTGGGGCATGGGACTGCGCAGTGACAGGACGTGCAGCACGCGTCCCTGGCCGGCCCGCACGCCGCCGAACGGGTGCCCGGGGTGGGACGCCATGTCGGCGTGACGCAGCAGCATGGCGAGCCGGGTGACGCGGTCGGTGAGGTCCGGGGCCGGGGTGGCGCCGTCGCCCAGGTTGCCGTCGAAGTCACTGTCGGAGCTGCTGTCGAAGTTGTTGTCGGTCATGTCGTACTCCCTGTACTGTGACGGTACCTGTCTGTCAGGTACCTGTTGAAAGCAGATACTACGCAGGTACCTGTAGAAGTCAAGCGGTACCTTCAGATTATCCGGTACGGATAGCGGGCGACCGGGAGCGGGTAGAGGCGCAGCGTACGAGAACGGACAGGGAACAGGTAGGGAACAGGCAGGGGAGCGGACAGCAGAAAACCCCGCCTGACCACCGGGTGACGGTGGCCGGGCGGGGCGGTGATCCCGGCGCAGGGCCGGGGAAATGACCGGGGAGGACCGGGCCGGGGTCCGGACGCTACCGGGACCCGAGCTTCACGGCGTTGGCCTCGCGCTCGACCTCCTCGATCTCGCGGTTGAGCTCCTCGGCGTGCGCGATCGCCTCTTCCTCGTTCTCGGCGGCGGGGTTGGAACCCCACATCGGGTGACCGTTGGATTCCGGCAGGAACCGCAGCGAGATCAGGCCGATCACGCCGGCGATCATCAGCCAGTAGGCCGGCCACATGAGGTTGCCGGTCGCGGAGATCAGCGCCGACATGATCGTCGACGTGGTCCCGCAGAACAGGGAGATGGAGACGTTGAAGGCGATCGCCAGGGCGCCGGCGCGGACGACGGTCGGGAACAGCGACGGCAGCGTGGACGGCGCCATCGAGCTGAAGCAGATCAGCGACAGGCCCATCATCAGCAGTCCGATGAAGACGCAGGCGATGTTGTCGACCCGCACCAGCAGGATCGCGGGGATGGACAGGACGATGTGACCGATGCAGCCGGCCAGCAGGACCGGCTTGCGGCCGATCCGGTCCGACAGCTTGCCGAAGACCGGGATGAGCAGCAGACAGACGGCCATGACCACGATCTCGAGGACGTTCGCGGTGAGGTTGGTGATCTCGAAGCCGCTCTGCCGGTCGCCGACCTCATCGAAGTAGGTCGGCATGTAGGACGTGAGCATGTAGTTGGCGACGTTCCAGGCGATGACCAGGCCACAGCAGACCAGGATCGACGGCCAGAGCGACAGGATCTTCTTGAACTCGTTGCCCTCGAAGTCGCGGGCCGCGTGGGTCTCGCTCTCCGGCTTGCTCTTCGCGGCCTCCTGGGCCTCGAACGCCGGGGTGTCCTTCAGCTTGGTCCGCAGGTAGATGCCGATGAAGCCGAGCGGCAGGGCGACGAAGAACGGCAGACGCCAGCCCCAGGACTGCATCTGGTCGGCGCTGAGGAGGGACTCCATGACCACGGCGACGGTCGCACCGAGGACGTAGCCGCCGAAGGTGCCGACCTCGAGCAGGCTGCCGAAGAAGCCGCGCTTGCGGTCCGGGGCGTACTCGGAGATGAAGGTCATCGCGTTGGAGTACTCACCGCCGGTCGAGAAGCCCTGCAGCAGTCGGCAGAGCAGCAGACAGAACGGGGCGGCCATGCCGATGGCCGCGTAGTCCGGGATGACACCGATGAGGAAGGTGGCCGTGGCCATCATGATCATGGTGATCGCGAGGACGCGGTTACGGCCGATGCGGTCGGAGAGCGGTCCGAAGACCAGCCCGCCGATCGGTCGGACGAGGAAGGAGACGGCGAACAGGCCGGCCACGATGATCTTTCCGGCGGCACCCGAGTCCTCGGGAAGGAACACCCCCTCGATGGTGAGGGCGAGGTAGCCGTAGACGCCGAAGTCGTACCATTCGGTGACGTTACCGATGGCGGCGGCGTTGATGGCGGTTCTGACGGTGGCGGGCTCGGTGACGGTGACGTCCTCGGCCTTCCACTTCTTTCCTTCTGGGATGTGGCTGTTCTTCAGTGATCCGAACATGTGCGGTTCAGCAGTCCTTCCGGTGTGCCGGGCGAGCGGTGGGCGTGGGTGGTCCTGTCCGCGGTCCTTTCGGTCGTGTACGCCTTGATGAGGCGCTTGATAATGAAATGCGTCATCCAGATTATAACGCACTTATCAATAGAACCAACCCGGTCCCAGCCGGAAAATTTCCGGTCAGCGCTGGTGAACGGCGTTTATCGAGGTGGCGGCCGGGTCAGTTCACCCGGTTTCCGGTCGCCTCCTCGTGCTCGGCCCAGGCCTCGTCGCGCAGCACGTTCTTCCGGACCTTCCCTGTCGAGGTCCGGGGCAGCTCGTCGATGACGCGGTAGTCGCGGGGCACCTTGTATCCGGCGATGAGGCCGCGGCAGTGGTCGATGACGGACTGCTCGACCTCGCCGCCGGGCACGGCGGCCGTGGCGTCCACCGACGGGTCGAGGACGACGTAGGCGCGCAGCCGCTCACCCCACCTGTCGTCCGGGGCGCCGACGACGGCGACATCGGCGATCGCCGGGTGGCTGATGACGGCCTGCTCGACCTCGATGGTGGAGATGTTCTCGCCACCGGAGATCACGACGTCCTTGGAGCGGTCGAGGATCTGGATGTAGCCGTCGGCGTGCTTGACCGCCAGGTCGCCGGTGTGGAACCAGCCGCCGACGAAGGCTTCGGCCGTGGCGTCCGGGTTATGGAAGTACTCCTTCATCACGCCGTTGCCGCCGAGCACGATCTCGCCCATGGTCTCGCCGTCGGACGGCACGTCGACGAGGGTGGTGTCCGCCGGCGCACCGACCGGGACGGCCTCGACGACCCGGGCGTCCGCGCTCGTGATCATCGGGACGCCCTGACGGGCCTTGAGTTTCGCCCGGGCCGCCACCGGCAGCCCGGCCCACTCCGGCTGCGGTTCGCACAGCGTGTACGGGCCGTAGCTCTCGGTGAGCCCGTAGACGTGCGTGACCACGATCCCGAGTTCCTCGCACTGCTCGATGATGGTCGGGCTCGGCGGGGCGCCGGCGGTGACGACCGACAGTCCCTCGGCCCGGTGGGCGGCGTCGTCGCCGACGAGTGTGGTGAGCACGGCGGGGGCGCCGCACAGCGAGGTCACGCCCTCGTCGTCGATGAGCTTCCACATCTCCGGGCCGCGTACCGCACGCAGCGCGATCTGGGTTGCGGCGACCGCCATCGAGGCCCAGCCGGTGCACCAGCCCGAGCAGTGGAACATCGGCAGGGTCCACAGGTAGACGGTGTCCCGGCTGAAGTTCTGGGTGGTGACCTCGCCGAGGGCGTTGAGGTACGCGCCGCGGTGGGTGTAGACCACGCCCTTGGGGCGTCCGGTGGTGCCGGAGGTGTAGTTGATGGCGATGGGGGAGGTCTCGTCGTCGACGGCGAAGGGGAAGGTCGTGTCGTCGTCCGGCTCCCCTTCGTGGTGGACGCCCTCGGCGAGGAAGTCGTCGACGGTGGTGACCACACCGCCGTCGGGGTGCCGGGGCTGCGGCTGGCTGCCGTCACCGTCGTGGATGAGCACGAAGGTCTCGACCAGGCCTGCGGAGGCGAGGGTGCGGCGGCAGGCGAGGATGAGGTCCTGTTCGCCGAACAGGATGCGGATGCCGGCATGGTCGCAGATGTAGCGGACCTCGGCGGGGGCGAGGCGGGTGTTGATCGCGACGAGGACGCCGCCGGCCAGCGGAACCGCGAACTGGGCGAGCAGGGCCTCGTAGCTGTTCGAGGCCAGCATCCCGACGCGGTCACCGGGGCGCAGTCCCCGCCGGCGCAGGGCACGGGCCATGAGCACGGCGTCCGCCCGCATGGCGGCGAAGGTCACGCGCCGGGGACCGTCGACACAGGCGGTCCGGCCGGGGTGGACGTCGGCGGAGCGTTCGAGGAACCGGAGCGGGGTGAGCGGGACGTCGAGACCGGAACGGACGGGCTGGACGGGCTGGGCGGGCTGGGAGGGCTGGGAGAACGAGGACAGGTCGGGCACCGTGAATCTCCTTGGTTGCGGAAAAGATATGTCAGTGACCATAGCTGTGCTGTGCGTCACGTCCACTGTCGGGGGTGGCGCGACCGGACGTTCAGTTACCGGAGCCGGCGTGCCCTGTAGGGTCTGAGATGACCGAGAGGAGTATGCGCATGGTGACGACGCAGGGCCGGCAGGCAGCCCGTGGCGCCTACGACCGGGAGACCGTGCTGCGCAGGTGCGTGGACGCCTTCAACGAGCACGGCTACGAGGCGACGAGCATGGGGATGCTGTCGAAGGTGCTCGGCATCTCGAAGTCGGGGATCTACCACCATGTCAGCTCCAAGGAGGAGATCCTCGAGGTCGCCTCCGACCGGGCCCTCGCCGCACTCGAAGGGGTCCGTACCGAGTGTGAGGCCATGTCGGCGCAGGCCACGGGGGAGGTGGTCTGGTCGGCGGTACTCGAGCACCTGCTGCGGGAGACCGTACGGCTGGCGGTCGAGGAGCGGCCCTATGTCGCCCTGCTGCTGCGGCTGCGCGGTAATTCGCCGGTCGAGACCGCGGCGCTGGAACGTCGCCGGGAGCTCACCCGCTACACCGAGGACCTCATGGTGAAGGCCGCCGCGGCCGGTGAACTCTCCCCGGCCGTCAATCCGCGGCTGCAGGCGCGCCTCCAGCTGGGCATGGTGAACTCGGTGGTCGAGTGGTTCACCGTCGAGGGCGAGGTCGGTGTGGGGGAGCTGCAGGACAACGTCGTGGAGATGGTGTTCCGGGGGATCAGCGCGCGGTAACGTCGGCCGGCCCGGGGGCTGCCCCGGCCGCCTTGCCGTGTCCGGCCGTGGCCCTGCTGTGCTGCAGTTTCGTGACACAAGCCACATAGTGTGTATAGTGCAAACTACCCACCAACCGACCGACCGTTCGGGCGGTTACGGCGGAGACGACGACCTTTACGCCACCGGCGCACTGAGTAGAGAAAAGGTGAAGGTGAATTCCATGACTGCCCTTCTGACGAACCGCGCAGCGGGCGGCGGCCCGTCCCTCGGCATCGAGTACGCGTCCCGCGACGAGATCACGGCACTGCAGATCGAACGCACGAAGAACACGCTGCGGCACGTCTACTACAACGTGCCCCACTACCGGAACGCCTTCGACGACCTCGGCGTCCACCCCGACGACTTCCACGAGATGGCCGACCTCGCGAAATTCCCCATGACGGAGAAGGAGGACCTGCGCCGCAACTACCCGTTCGGCATGTTCGCCGTGCCGCAGGAGCAGGTCGCCCGCGTGCACGCCTCCTCCGGCACGACCGGACTGCCGACCGTCGTCGGCTACACCCACCGGGACATCGAGACCTGGTCCGAACTCGTCGCCCGCTCGCTGCGCGCCGGCGGGATGCACCCCGGCGACAAGATCCAGGTGGCCTTCGGCTACGGCCTGTTCACCGGCGGTCTCGGCGTCCACTACGGCGTGGAGAAGCTCGGCGCCACCGCCATCCCGACCTCCGGCGGCATGACCGAACGCCAGGTGCAGATCATCCGGGACTTCAGGCCGGACGGCATCATGTGCACCCCCTCCTACATGCTCAACATCGTCGACCGCATGGTCTCCGAGGGCATGGATCCGGGGGAGACCTCGCTGCGGGCCGGCATCTTCGGCGCCGAGCCGTGGACCGACGGCATGCGCGACGAACTCGAGAACACCATGGGCATCACCGCCACCGACATCTACGGACTGTCGGAGGTCATGGGCCCGGGCGTGGCACAGGAGTGCGTGGAGACACGCGACGGCCTGACGATCTGGGAGGACCACTTCTACCCGGAGATCGTCGACCCGGTGACCGGCGCCCTGATGCCCGACGGTGAGGTCGGCGAACTGGTCATCACCTCGCTGACCAAGGAGGCGTTCCCGGTCATCCGGTACCGCACCCACGACCTCACCCGGCTGCTGCCGGGCACGGCGCGGTCGATGCGGCGGATCGACAAGATCCTCGCCCGCAACGACGACATGATCATCCTGCGCGGCGTGAACTGCTTCCCCTCCCAGTTCGAGGAGATCATCACCGAGCACGACGACCTGCGCGCCCGCTACCAGTGCGTCCTCGACCGCAAGGGACGCATGGACAGCCTCACCGTGAAGGTCGGGGCTGTCGAGGGGCTCGCCGCCGCGCACCGCGAGGACGCCGCGGCCTGGCTGACGCAGCAGATCAAGAACCGCATCGGCATCTCCACGGCGGTCGAGGTCCTCGAGACCCTCGACACCGGTGACGGCAAGGCCACGCGCCTGGTCGACAACCGCCCGAAGGACTGAGCCTCCGCAACCACGGACCAGCCCCCGGACGCCCTGCAGCGCAGGCGACCGGGGGCTTTCCCGCGCCCGGACAGCGAAAGTTCTCACCTCCCCAGGTACGCACGGAGCAGCTGCGCGTACCCGGTGAGGTGAGAGTTTCGTCTGTGCGGGTCCTACTTCTCCGGCATCCGTACGACCCGCGACGTGCCACGGAACTGGGCGATGACCTGACCGTCCACACTCAGCTCGACGTCGGTGATGCCGTTGCGGCCCCAGGTGTCCGACTGCACGGCCCGGCCGTGGACCCGGTCGCCGTCGTGCCCGGGGGCGATGTAGTGCATCGTGTTGAAGGCGGCGACCGCGGCCTGCCCGCCGGCGTTGCAGGCACCGGCGAACAGGGAGTCCGCGAACGAGTAGAGGAACCCGCCCTGGGCGTTGCCGTGTCCGTTGCACATCTCCGGACGCACCGTGAACTCACCCTCGCACACCCCGTCCTCCACGTGGGTGACGGTGATTCCGAGGAACTGGGAGGCGGCGTCCTCCCGGAACATGGTGCGCACCCAGGCGAAGTCCTCACCGATGGCCACCCCGGGCGCCAGGATCGTGTCCGGGGTGGTCTGCAGGCCTGTCGCGGCGGTCATCACCTGTCACCCCAGTTCGCGTAGGTGGTGTTCTCCTTCTCGACGAGGGTGAGCACGTCGTAGGACGCCACGGTCTCGTCGTTCTGGTTGGTGATCAGCGCATCCCAGCAGACCTCGCCGTAGTCGTCGGTGACGCGCGGGGTGATCCGCTTGGCGGTGAGCGTGACCCGGATGGTGTCCCCGTAGGTCGCCGGGGTGATGAACCGCAGGTTCTCCAGACCGTAGTTGGCGAGCACCGGACCCGGCGCCGGCTCGACGAACAGTCCGGCGGCCCAGCTGACCAGCAGGTAGCCGTGGGCGACGCGCCGCGGGAAGAACGGGTTGGCGGTCGCGGCCTCCTCGTCGGTGTGGGCGTAGAAGGTGTCGCCGGTCGAGTCGGCGAAGGCCTGGATCTCCTCGAGGGTGATCTCCCGCGGTTCGGAGACCAGCTGGTCGCCGATGCGCAGCTCCGCCAGCGACTTGCGGAACGGGTGCACACCGGTGCCGGCCTCGACATCGGCGCGGGTGACGGTGCGGGTCGCCGCACCCCGGACCCATTCGCCGGTGACGGCGGTGAGCAGGTCGGGGGATCCCTGGACCGCGGTGCGCTGCATGTAGTGGTGGATGCCGCGCACCCCGCCGAGCTCCTCCCCGCCGCCGGCGCGGCCCGGTCCGCCGTGGACGAGGGTGGGCAGCGGGGAGCCGTGGCCGGTGGAGGTCTTCGCGTCGTCGCGGTCGACGAGGTGCAGCCGACCGTGCAGGGCGGCGATGCCCGTCGCCACGCGGGACGCCGTGTCCGTGTCGTGGGTGACCAGGGACGCCACCAGGGAACCGCGGCCCAGGTTGGCCAGCTCGATCGCCTCGTCGATGCCGTCGTAGCCGAGCACGGTGACGACCGGGCCGAAGGCCTCCGTGTCGTGCACGGCGGGGGTGCGCGGGTCGTCGACGGTGAGGACGGTCGGGGCGAAGAAGGCGCCCGCGCTGTGCTCGGTATCGTCGAGCGGACCACCGCCGAGCCGGACGGTCGCTCCGGCGTCGACGAGGGTCTGCACGGCGGCGGCGACGTCACGCTGCTGGTTCTTCGAGACCAGCGGGCCCATGGTGGTGCCGTCGGTGCGGGGATCACCGACGGTGACCTTGTCGGTGATCTTCGCCGTCAGTGCCGCGACCACGTCCTCGACGTGGGACGCCGGGACGATGGCGCGGCGGACCGCGGTGCACTTCTGGCCGGCCTTGGCGGTGAGCTCGGTGAACAGGATCCGGATGTAGGCGTCGAACTCCGGGGTGCCGGGGGCGGCGTCCGGTGCGAGGAGGGCGGCGTTGAGGGAGTCCGCCTCGGCGGAGAACCGCAGGCCCTCGACCTGGACGGCGTCGGATCCGCGCAGGCCGCGGGCGGTGTCGGCGGAGCCGGTGAAGGCGAGGTGGTCGCGTTCGTCGAGCTGGTCGATGAGGTCACGGCCGGCGCCGGCGATGATCTGCAGTGACCCGGCGGGCAGCAGGCCGGATTCGGTCATGAGGCGGACGCAGGCCACGGCGACCGGGGCGGTCTGGGTGGCGGGCTTGACGATGGAGGGGACGCCGGCGACGAAGGCGGGGGCGAACTTCTCGAGCATGCCCCAGACGGGGAAGTTGAAGGCGTTGATCTGCGCGGCGACGCCGGGGATGGCGGTGCGGATATGACGGGCGACGAAGCTGCCGTCCCTGCTGAGGACTTCGACGGGGCCGTCGGGGATGACGTTGGCGTTCGGCATCTCGCGGCGTCCCTTGGAGGAGAAGGCGAAGAGGGTGCCGATGCCGCCGTCGATGTCGATGAGGTTGTCGCGGGAGGTGGTGCCGGTGGCGTAGGAGAGGTCGTAGAGTTCGTCGCGGTGGTCGTTGAGGAACAGGGCGAGGTTCTTGAGGATGAGGGCGCGCTCGTGGGTGGTCATCGCGGCGAGGGAGCGGTGGCCGACGGTGCGGGCGTGGTCGACGGCGGCGGCGGTGGTGAAGCCGGTGGCTGCGGGGCTGCCGGAGATGGTCTGTGCGGTGACCTCGCCGGTGGAGGCGTCGGTGATGTCGGTGACGGTCGCGCCAGGGGCGGTCGGGTCCGGGGTGGTCCACCGGTCGGCGATGTAGCTGGCGAGGATGGTGACGTCGGTCTGGTCGGCGTGCTGGGCGGTGTGCCCGGGGGCAGTTGCAGTCACGGGTCGTCCTTTCGCGGTTCTGCGTTGTAGTGACCGAACGATCGGTCGGTTACGCTATGGTATCGCACGAGAAAGAACAGCGACAAGGCTGCCGGGGATCCGGCGGCCCGACGACGTGCACAGCGACGTGTGCGGCGACGTGCACAGCGACGTGCACAGCGACGTGTGCAACGAGGAAAAGGAAGAGGGTACCGCCATGTGGCAGATCGAACTGGGGGAACTGGACGAGAAGATGGGCGTCAGGATCCTGGAGGAGAGTCCGGAGCGGGTCGTGGCGACGATGCCGGTCGACGGCAACCGGCAGTCACTCGGGCTGCTCCACGGCGGGGCGATGGTCGCACTGGCCGAGGCGGTCGGGTCCTGGGCGGCGCTGAAGCACGCCTCCACACTGGGGAAGGCCGTGGTCGGGGTGGACATCAACGCCACCCACCACGCCTCCGGACGCGCCGGGTCGGTCACTGCCACCGCGTCCGCGATCCGGCTGGGACGCACCGTCTGCTCCCACGAGGTCGTCATCACCGACGATGCCGGACGCCGCCTCTGCACCGCACGGATCACGAACATGGTGGTGGAGTGGTCAGCGGGGTAGTGCGGTTGGTCGGGTAGTCCGGTCGGCTAGTGCGGCGGTCTGGGGCGCCGCAACATTATGCGTCAACATTATGCGTTCTCAACGCTGTCCACCATCACGAAACATGCAGGTAGATTAAGTATTCCGGTTCCGTAGTCTGTTTTACAGCGCGCATAATGTTTGAACCGGAGGCGGACCGGACGTGAGGCGGAGGGACGGGGCGGGTGCGTCCGCCCCGGACAGCGGCGCCGGCCGACCCAAATGTAGGACATTAGGACCTCTCGCGTAGGGTGGCCGGCATGCCGAAGATCGAACCCCCGCCGTCCCGGTCGGAACGCGTCGCCGACCAGCTCCGAGACCGGATCGCCGCCGGCGAATTCCCGGTCGGCGCCCTCATCCCCACCGAGAAGGACCTCGCCGAGGAGACCGGGGTGAGCCGCAACTGCGTCCGCGAGGCGGTGCACGCCCTCGTCCACGCCGGCATGCTCGCCTCCCGTGCCGGCTACGGCACCTACGTCACCGACACCAGCGACCTCGCCCCGACCCTCGCCCGCCACATCGACCGGGAACGGGAACAGGATGTCGCCGAGGTCCGCGCGATCCTGGAACGCGAAGGCGCCCGGCTCGCCGCCCGGCACGCCGGCGCCGACCAGATCACCGCCCTGCGCGGAGCCCTGGCCGCCCGGACCGACGCCACCGCGGACATCACCTTCCACCGGACACTCATGGCGGCGTCCGGCAATGCGCTGCTCGCGGAGCTCTACCGGGGTGTCGGCGGCAATGAACTGGCACTGGAGACCTGCGGCACCGCCGGAGAAAGCCCCGAGATGGCTGCCGCCCACGCCGATATCGTCACCGCGGTCGCCGCCGGTGACGAAGCAGCCGCAGCCGCCGCCGCGGACCGGCTGACCGACCTGGTCGCCGTGGTCTCCGCCCGCGCCGACCTGCCGGAGGAGGACGCATGACCCGCCCCGGTTACAGCGCCATGGCCACCAGACATGTCCCCACCGGACTCGTCGTCGCCGGCATCCTGCTCGTCGCGGCGAACCTCCGTGCCGCCATCACCACCGTCGGCCCGGTCCTCACCGGCATCGAGGACGACCTCGGCATCACCTCCTCGGCGGCGTCCTTCCTCGTCAGCCTCCCGCTGCTGACCTTCGCCGTCGTCTCCCCGTTCGTCCCGCGGGTGGCGCAACGCCTCGGCCTCGAATGGATCATCGCCGGCGGACTCGTCATCCTCGCCGCAGGTCTCGTCCTGCGGTCGGTGCCGCCGCAGGCGCTGCTGTGGGTCGGCACCGTCCTCATCGGTGTGTCGATCGCGGTGCTCAATGTGGTGCTCCCGTCGTGGGTGAAGCGCGACTTTCCGCTGAAGATCGGCCAGATCACCGGCGCCTACTCCGCCGTGCAGTCCGCCTTCGCCGCCGTCGCCGCCGGGATCGCCGTCCCGGTCGGCGGGGCGACCGGCATGGACTGGCGGCTGCCGCTGGGGATGTGGGCGGGCCTGGCCCTGGTCGCCCTGGGCGTCCTGCTGCCGCAGCTGCGCCGGGGAGCGGCGCCGGCCGACGGCAGTGCCCCTGCCGCTGCCCCTGTCTCTGCCCCGGCGACCGGGCCGACCGCGCCCCGCCCGCTGTGGCGCAGTGCGCTGGCCTGGCAGGTCACCGCATTCATGGGTCTGCAGTCGACGAACTTCTACATCCTCGTCACCTGGCTCGCGACGATCGAGACGGACGCCGGGATCAGTGAGACCGCCGCCGGAACCCACCAGTTCCTCCTCAACGGCTTCGGCATCCTGGGCAGCATCGTCTGTTCCGCACTCATCGCCCGGCTCCGTGACCAGCGTGTCCTCGGGATGGTGGTCGGTGTGACACTGATGATCGCCACGCTCGGCATCCTCCTCGCCCCGGGCGTGACCGTGATCTGGTCGATCTTCGCCGGGATCGGCGGCGGTGCGGGCATCGTGCTCGCCCTGTCCCTGTTCGGGCTGCGGACCACCGACCACACCCGTGCCGCCTCGCTGTCCGGGATGGCCCAGTCGGTCGGCTACCTGCTGGCCGCCGCGGGCCCGGTCGCCGTCGGCGCACTGCACGATGCCACGGACTCCTGGACGCCTGCCCTCATCGTCCTGCTGGTCATCGAGGTGCTGCTCGTCCTCTCCGGGTACCTCGCCGGCCGCGACCGGACGGTCGACTGACAGCGACCTCACACCGGGGCCGGAGCCGGACCCGGGGACCGGTGGCGTAGGTTGTCCGGTCATGGGGAATCACACTCGTACCGCCGCACCGACTGTCCGGCCGTCCGCCCCGGCGCTGCCGACAACGCCGGTGACACCGGTTCTGCCGCCGGCCGCGCTCGGCCGCCGGCTGCTGCGCACGGCGGTCATCCTCGTCATCCTGGCGGTGCTGGCCTGGCCGGTCCGCACCGTCGTGCACCGCGTGATCGCGGAAGGCTTCGCGGATTCACCGCTGGCCGGGCCGGCCGGGTTCATCGCGGACAAGGGGTTGCTCGTCATCGTCGCCGTCGCGGCGGTCACCGCGGTGTGGACGTTCCGCCGGGACCGGGCGGCACTGCTCCGCCTGCTCTGCGGCGGGGTCGGGGTGGTCCTCGCGTACCTGACCAGTGAACTGGTGAAGATGGTGGTCACCGAGAACCGGCCGTGTGCCGGCGGGGACGTGACCACCGTGCTGGCCTGCCCGACCGGTGGCGACTGGTCGTGGCCGTCGAACCACTCGGTCATCGCGGCGGCGATCGCGACCGTCTGCATCCTTGCGCTGCCGTGGCAGCGGTGGTTCGTCGCGACGGTGTGCACCCTCGCCGGGGTGGAGGCGTTCAGCCGGGTCGCTGCGGGCGTGCACTACGCGCATGACGCACTGTCCGGGCTCGCGCTGGGGCTGGTGGTCGTCACCCTGACGGTGATCGTCCTCGTGCCGCGTGTGGCACCGGTGGTGGACCGGATGACGCGGCGGAGACAGACGTCGCCGCAGTACTACGAGTAGTCGTAGAACCCGCGGCCGGACTTGCGTCCCAGATCCCCGGCGGCGACCTTGTCGCGCAGGATCTGCGGCGGGGCGAAGCGCTCACCCAGTTCTTCCGCCAGGTACTCGGCGATTCCCAGCCGCACGTCGAGCCCGACGATGTCGGTGAGGGCGAGCGGACCGACCGGGTGCTTGTAGCCCAGGGTCATCGCATTGTCGATGTCCTCGGCGGAGGCCACACCCTCCTCGACCATCCGCATCGCCTCCAGGGCGATCGCCACACCCAGCCGGGAGGAGGCGAAACCGGGACGGTTCTGGACGACGACCGGCGTCTTGCCCAGCGCGGTCACCCAGGCCGGGGCCAGCTCCCGCAGTTCGTCGGAGGTCTGCGCCCCGATGACCACCTCGATGAGCTTCGAGGCGGGCACCGGGTTGAAGAAGTGCAGGCCGCACAGCCGCTCCGGGTGGCCGGTGACCTCACCGACGGCCGCGGCGAGATCGTCGACCGACAGCGACGAGGTGTTCGTGGCGAGCCAGGCGGTGTCTCCGACGACCTCGGCCACGCCCTTGAGCGCGGCGGTCTTGATGCCCATGTCCTCGGGGACGGCCTCGATGACCAGGCCGCAGTCGGCGAAATCGGCGTTGTCGCTGGAGACCGTGAGCCGGGCCGCGGCCTCGTCGACGGTGCCGCCGAGCTTGCCGCGGTCGGCGGAGGCCTGCACCTGGTCGAGGACGCGCTGCCGGGCGGCGGTGGCGGCGTCCGGATCCGCCTCGACGACGGTGACGGCGGCGCCGGAGATGAGGAAGGCGTGGGCGATGCCCGCGCCCATGCGGCCGCCGCCGAGCACACCGACGGTGGCGGGGAGGCCGGACGGGAGAGTGGAATCGGTCATGTCTACTTCTTCTTTCTGTCGATGAAGGCCTGCATGCGGTCGAATTTCGCCTCGGACTCGAACAGGACGGCCTGGGCGAGATCGTCGACGGCGGGGTGCGCGGCCCGCGGCATGGCGAAGACGCGCTTGGCGATCCGGACCGCCAGCGGATCCTGGCCCCCGATCCGGGCGGCGAGGTCGGCGGCGGCCTCCAGCAGCTGGTCGGGATCGTGCACCGAGAGCAGGACGCCGTGGTCGAGGCATTCCTCACCGGTGAGCACCCGGCCGGCGAACAGGATCTCCTTGGCGATCTGCTCGCCGGTGATCTCCTTGAGCCGCCACAAGCCACCGGCGGCGGCGATGATGCCGAGGTTCGTCTCCGGCTGGCCGAACCGCACCGCGGGCGTGCCCAGCCGGAAGTCGGCGGCGAGCGCGAGCTCCGCGCCACCGCCGAGGGCGAAACCGTCGACCGCGGCGATGACCGGCATGGGGAGCCGGGCGATGCGGTCGAAGATGCCGGAGTTGATGCCGGCGAGGGCATCGTCCCGGCGCCGCTCGCGCAGCTGGGTGATGTCCGCCCCGGAGGCGAAGATGCCCTTCCGGCCGTGACGGCCCTCGACCTCGCAGCCGGTGAGGATGAGGGTGCGGGGTTCACGTTCCAGCTCGGCGCAGACGGTGTGGAGATCGTCGACCATGGCCTGGTCGATGGCGTTGCGCACCTCGGGCCGGTTGAGCCGGACGAGGGCGTGGTTCTGTCCGTCCGTGTCGTGGACCTCGTAGGTCAGGGTGGTGAGGTTCATGTCGCCAGTATCGCGCAGTGTCACCGGTGTCACACCCTTTCCAGCAGGATCGCGGTGCCCTGGCCCACGCCGACGCACATCGTCGCCAGGCCACGGCGGCCACCGGTGCGCTCCAGCCGGTGGAGCAGGGTGGTGATGATCCGGGAACCGGAGGACCCCAGCGGGTGGCCGAGGGCGATCGCGCCGCCGTCGGCGTTGACGATCTCCGCCTTCTCCCCGGTGAGCCCGAGCTCGCGCATGCACGCCAGCGACTGGGTGGCGAAAGCCTCGTTGAGCTCGACGGCGTCGAGGTCGTCGACGGTCCAGCCGGCCCGGTCGAGGGCCTTGCGGGTGGCGGGGACCGGACCCATCCCCATGATCTCGGGGGCGAGACCGACCGCGGCGTCCGTGACGATCCGGGCACGCGGGGTGAGGCCGTACTTCTCGCAGGCCGCACCGGAGGCGACGATGACCGCGGAGGCCCCGTCGTTGAGGGACGAGGCGTTACCCGCGGTGACCACCCCGTCGGGGCGGACCACCGGGCGCAGTTTCGCGAGCACCTCGGCGGTGGTGCCCGGTCGCGGCCCCTCGTCGGTGTCCACGACGGTCTCGGTGGCCTTCCGGCCACGGCCGGTGCGCACCGTCACCGGGGTGATCTCGGCGGCGAACCGGCCGGCGTCGATGGCGGCGAGGGCCCGGGTGTGGGAGCGCACGGCGAAGGCGTCCGCATCCTCCCGGTTGATCCCCTTGACGTCGGCGACCTCCTCGGCGGTCTCCGGCATGGAGAGGGTCCGCTTGTCGACGGCGAGGTGCGCCGGGTTGGTGAAGCGCCAGCCGATGGAGGTGTCGAAGGCCTCACCGGGCTTCGCCCACGCCCTGTCGGGCTTGGCCTGTACCCAGGGGGCGCGGGTCATGGACTCCACCCCGCCGGCGACGACGATGTCGGCGACCCCGGCGGCGATCTTGTGCCAGGCGTCCGCCACCGCGCTCATGCCGGAGGCGCACAGCCGGTTCAGGGTCATCCCGGGCACGTGCTCGGGTCCGCCGGCGAGCAGCCACGCCATGCGGGCGACGTTGCGGTTCTCCTCACCGGCGCCGTTGGCGTTGCCGAGGATGACCTCGTCGACGGTGCCGGCGTCCACACCGGACGCCGCCAGCACGTCGGAGATGACGAGGGCGGCGAGATCGTCGGGGCGTACCGCGGCCAGGGCCCCGCCGTAGCGGCCGACCGGGGTACGGCGGGCGGCGACGAGGTACGCGGATCGGGGGTCGAGGGTCATGAACTGGCCTTTCCGGTGAAGACGGGGCGGCGCTTCTCCTGGAAGCTCCGGAAGCCTTCGGCGTAGTCGGGGGTGTGGGACAGCCGCACCTGGGCGGCGGATTCGAGGGTCAGGGCCTCACGCGTGCCCAGGCCCGCGTTCTCGATCCGGTCGAGCAGCCGCTTCGATTCCAGGAACGCCTGCGTCGGACCGGACGCCGCGGCGAGTGCGGCGGCCCGGGTCGTGTCCTGCAGGTCATCGTCGGCGACGGCCCGGGAGAACAGTCCGGCGGCCACGGCCTCCGTGCCGCGGATGAGTTCACTGGAGTAGATCAGGTCGAGGGTCCGGTGCCGGCCGAGGCGGGCGAGGAAGAACGCGTGACCGCCCGAGTCGAGGGTGGCGCCGAGGTTGGCGAACGGGGAACCGATCTTCGCCTTCTCGGCGAGGTAGACGACATCGCAGGCGACCGCCAGCCCGAGCCCCACTCCGAGGCAGGCGCCCTGGACGGCGGCGAAGGTCGGGGCGGGGAAGTCGGCGAGTTCGGTGAGCAGGGCCCCGAGGATGTCGAGGTACCCGGCGGCGTCGTCGTGGTCGGGGTCGGTGCCGGCGACGTCACGACCGGCACAGAAACCGCGGCCCTCACCGCGCAGCAGCAGGGCGCGGACCTCCCCGGACGCCGCCCGGGTCGCGGCGTCCGCCAGCCGGACCCGCAGCAGCTGCAGATCGTCGGCGTCGAGGGCGTTGAGCTTTTCCGGGGCGTCCAGCACAACCTCGGCGAGACCGTCGGCGACGGTGAGGTGCACGGTCTCAGGCATCGAAGTCGACCTCCACCGCATCGCTGGTCGGCCGGGACTGGCAGGTCAGGATGTAGCCGGCCTCGACCTCGTCGGGTTCCAGGGCAAAGTTCTCGTCCATGTCGCAGGAGCCGCTGACGAGCTTCGCCCGGCAGGTGCCGCACACCCCGCCGGCGCAGGCGAAGGGCACGTCCGGACGCTTGCGCAGCGCGGCGTTGAGGACCGTCTCGCGGGCCGACCGCGGCGACTCGACGGTGGCGGAGGAGCCGTCGAGCGTGAAGTTGATGTCGAAGGTCGGCTCGTCGGCCCTCACCTCGATGTCGCGGCCCTGCTGGCCGGCCGGCGTGGTCGGTTTGCCGGTGGTGAACAGTTCGAAGCGCACCCGCTCCTCCGGGACGCCGCGGTCCTTCAGCTCGTCCCGGGCGGTCTGCACCAGGTCGAAGGGGCCGCAGAGGAACCATTCCTCGACATCCCCGGCACCGAGCATCCGGTCGAGCATGAGCGACAGTTTCTCGTCGTCGATGCGTCCGGTGTGCAGCGGGCTGGTGCGGTTCTCCCGCGACAGGATGTGGTGGACGGTGAACCGGTCGGGGTAGCGGTCCTTCAGGTCACCGATCTCCTCGGCGAACATCACGTCGACGGTCGACCGGTTGGAGTAGACCAGCTCGAAGGTGGCGTCGGGGGAGGAGGCCAGCGTGGTCGTGGCGATGGCCATCACCGGGGTGATGCCGGAGCCGGCGGCGAAGGCGACCAGGCGGGCGCGGGGGTTGGCCTCCAGCTGGTCGTTGACGATGCCCTGCGGATCGTTCATCGCGGTGGTGCGCACCTTGGCGGTGAACGCGCCCTGCGGGTTCATGACCTCGATGACGTCACCGGCGGCGAGTTCCTCGTTGGCCCAGGTGGAGAACACCCCGCCGAGGGTCTTCTTGATCGCCACGCGGATCTCGCCGGGCACCGGTGCGGCGCAGATGGAGTAGGAGCGGCGCACCTCCTTCCCGTCGACGGTGGCGCGCAGGGCGACGTACTGGCCGGGGACGTAGTCGTAGTCGGCGACGAGGTCGTCGGGGACGGCGAAGGTCACCTCGACGGCGTTGTCGGTGAGGGGACGCACCGCCGTGACGGTGAGCGGGTTGAAGCGTGCCCGGGGGCGCGCCGGAGCTTGAGCGGTCATCAGTGCACCTTGAAGTAGTCGAATGGTTCGTGGCAGTCGTTGCAGATGTAGAGCGCCTTGCACGAGGTCGAGCTGAAGCGGGTGAGCTCGCGGGTGTGATGCGATCCGCAGTGCGGGCAGGACACGTCGGGGATCCCGGTGGTCCGGACGCCGAGCTGCAGTGTCACGGGCCCGCGCTGCCGGGTGCGGTGGGTGGGCGGGGCGATGCCGTAGGCCTCGAGTTTCCGCTTGCCCTCGTCGGTCATCCAGTCGGTGGTCCAGGCGGGGCTCAGGCTGGTGAGCACCTGTACCTCGTCGAATCCGGCGTGCCGGAGTGCGGCGGTGACGTCGGCGGCGATCTGCGACATCGCGGGGCAGCCGGAGTAGGTCGGGGTGATGGTGACGGTGACGGCGGGGTGGTCGTCCCCGGTGACGGTCACGTCCCGCAGGATCCCGAGGTCGACGATGCTGAGCACCGGGATCTCCGGGTCGTTGACGGTTGCCGCGGCATCCCAGGCGGCGTCCCGGGTGGTCTGCCCGGAGGCTCGGTCGGTGGTCCGTTCGCTGGTCACGGCGGTCACCACGTCGCACCCGGGTGCCGGCGGGCCAGGGACTGCATCTCCGCGAGCAGGTAGCCGCGGTACTCGCTGAACCGGCCGCTGCGGGCGTGGCCCAGATCGGCGGCGGCGGGGATCTGCGGAACCTCCAGGTCCGCCTGCCCGATCGCCGCGGTGAGGTTCTCCAGCACCGTGTCGCGCAGCGTCGACGGCCGGACGGCCGCACCCGGGGCGGCCTGGTCGACCCGGTCGATGACGGCCGTGTCGGTGAACAGTTCCTCGACGTACGGCCACATCGAGGTGAGCCCCGCCTGCATCCGGCGGGCGGATTCCTCCGTGCCCAGGCCCAGGCGCAGCAGCCACTGGGTGGCGTGGTCGACGTGGTAGTCGACTTCCTTGACGGCCTTGTCCGCGACGGCGGCGAGCATGGCGTCCGACGAGGCGGACAGTCGCGAGTACAGCTCGTGGGCGTAGTAGCTGAAGATCAGCTGGCGGGCGATGGTGTGCCCGAAATCCCCGTTGGGCTGCTCGACGAGGCGGACGGAGCGGAAGTCCTCCTCGTCGCGGAAGTAGGCGAGGTCGTCCTCGGTCTTCCCCCAGGCGGAGCCGGCGTAGGTGTAGAGGAACCGGGCGTGGCCGAGGATGTCGAGGGCGATGTTCGCTAGGGCGATGTCCTCCTCCATCTCCGGGGCCCGGGAGATCCACCAGCCGAGCCGCTGGGAGAGCATGAGGGAATCGTCGGCGAGCTGCAGGGCGTACTCGGCGACCTCGGGGGAGGCCGGGGCGGCGTCGGCCCCGGTGACGGCGTCCGCGATCTGTTCGGCGGTGATCGCGTCACCGACGGACATGTGGGTGGCGGATTCGGTGCTGACGGCGTTCACAGGTGCTTCACCCCCTCGGACTGCGTGTAGTAGGTGGCGTGCCGGTAGTTCTTGCCGGAGGAGGACTGGAAGTAGCCGCCCTTGGAGTCCGGGTCGGAGGCGGTGATCGCCGCGGAGGGGACGACCCACACCGAGGTGCCCTCGTTGCGGCGGGTGTAGAGGTCGCGGGCGTTGCGCAGCGCCATGGTCTCGTCGGGGGCGTGCAGGGAGCCGGCGTGGACGTGGGAGAGACCGCGGTTGGACCGGACGAAGACTTCCCACTGGGGCCAGTTGGTGGACATGTCGGTTTCTCCTTCTAGGCGCTGATCAGCGCGGAATCGTGGGACTCGTACTTTGCGGCGTAGGCGGCCGCGGCCTCGCGGACCCAGGTGCCGTCGTCGTGGGCGGCACGGCGCCGCTCCATCCGCTGGGAATTGCAGGGGCCGTGGCCCTTGATGACGGACATGAACTCGTCCCAGTCGAGCTCGCCGTAGTCGTAGTGGCCGCGTTCCTCGTTCCACTGCAGGTCCGGGTCATCGAAGCTCAGGCCGAGCGCCTCGACCTGGGGGACGAGCATGTCGACGAAGCGCTGGCGCAGTTCGTCGTTGGAGAAGCGCTTGATGTTCCACGCCATCGACTGCTGTGAGTTCGGGGACTCGTCGTCCGGCGGGCCGAACATCTGCAGGGCGGGACCGTAGAAGCGGTTGATCGCGTCCTGCGCCATCTGCTTCTGCTCCGGCGTGCCGTGGGACAGGGAGTAGAGGATCTCCCAGCCCTGCCGCTGGTGGAAGGACTCCTCCTTGCACACCCGCACCATGGCGCGGCCGTAGGGAGCGTAGGAGCAGCGGCACAGCGGGACCTGGTTGACGATGGCGGCGCCGTCAACGAGCCAGCCGATGGCGCCGATGTCGGCCCAGGTGCGCGCCGGGTAGTTGAAGATCGAGGAGTACTTCGCGCTGCCGTCGAGCAGCTGGCCGACGAGGGTGTCCCGGTCGGTGCCGAGGGTCTCGGCGGCGGAGTAGAGGTAGAGGCCGTGGCCGGCCTCGTCCTGGACCTTGGCCATGAGGATGGCCTTGCGCTTGAGGCTGGGGGCGCGGGAAATCCAGTTCGCCTCGGGCTGCATGCCGATGATCTCGGAGTGCGCGTGCTGGGCGATCTGGCGGGTGAGGGTCTTCCGGTACTTCGCGGGCATCCAGTCGGCGGGCTCGACGCGGGCGTCCTCCGCGATGAGCTGGTCGAAGTGGTCCTGCTCCGGAGTGGGTGCAGCCATGGTTACCTCCGTGTGTGGTTCCGGTCGTCGTCTACCGACCGATCGTTCGGTCAGTGTAGGGACGCCGGGAAGTGTTTGTCAACCGAACTGCAGCCCGCGCTCGCGGCGTCCTGCGGTCCGGGGCGTGCGGGGCAGGACGCAGCGACAGGTGTGGGCCGTGAGGTGAAACTGACAGCGATACGGCAGGTAGATGATCTGGCAATTACCCGGGTGCTGCCGTTACAGTGGATCCGGCATATGCGCCGGGCACGGTGCATCAGCGAGGAAAAGGCAGGGCAAGCACGTGAGTCAGAAGATCAAGGCGCCGAACCAGAAGGGCAACGGCTTCCTCTGGGGCATTGTCGCCCTCGTCGTCATCGTGATCGTGGTGGTCGCGGTGATCGTGGTGAACAACCGCAAGGACAGCGACAGCATCGACATCGCCTCGGAGGACGTGAACTTCGGGATCTCCTACGATGCCGGCGTCGTCACCCTCAAGAACGACAAGGCCACCGACAGCACCCCGGTCGCCGACATCTTCGAGGACTACGCGTGCCCCCACTGCGCCGACCTCGTCGAGGCCGACCATGCGGACATGAAGACGGCCCTCGACGACGGCAAGCTCGTCGTCAAGCTCCACACCGTCAACATCCTCGACGGTGACGGCAAGGGCAACATCAAGCCCGGCCCGGCGACCATGGGTGGCGCGGCACAGCTGGCCATCGCCGAGACCGGCGACGCCGCCGCCTTCTGGGCGATCCACGACTATGTCTTCGGCAACCAGAACGAGGTCTACCGCAACTGGGATTACGCGGACTACGCCGACGCCGCCGACCAGCTCGGCGTGGACAAGGGCACGGTCGACGCGATCCGCGACGGATCGGTCAAGGACAAGTACCTCGACACGTTCGCCGACAACGTCAAGACGATGAACGACAAGGGCGCCCAGGGCACCCCGGCCATCTACGTCGACGGCCAGGAGATGCCGATCCAGAAGGACCCGAACGACGCTTCCAAGGTCAAGAACTGGATCCCGGACGTCGTCAAGAACTAGCGTTCCTGACCGGCGCTGACCGGCACTGACCGGCACTGACCGGCGACCTGGAGACCGGCCCCTTCCCGCACCGCACGACCGGCGCGGGGAGGGGCTCTGTCGTCTGTCACGGTGGCGGCGTGCCGGGTCCTGTGGTTGCGTGGGGGTATGAGTCAGTACTGGATTCCCGACACCTCCGTCCCGACATCCACCGGACGCTCCGCCAACACCCCGTTCCGCGGTGCCTCGCAGCGCCGTGGCTCCGTCCAGTCCGGAGCTCCCGGTCGCCCCGGTCGCGTCAGCCGGTTCTTCCGCGGCCTCGGGCGTCTGTGGATGGAGCGCAGCCGGCCGGAGGGGCCTGCTGTCCGCCTGCCCGACGATCCGGAGAGCTGAGCAGCGGGGGATGCCGACGGGTGCAGCTCCGGAGGGTCCCTGCGGGTGGCGGTCCGGAGGATGCGCCGACAAATCCGGACTTCCGTGGCAGCGTCCGGCGGAAAAGTCGGCGCATCCTCGTCGATGACCGGGAATCCGGCGACCGGGACGGGGTGTGGGGCAGGTCCGGTCGCCGGCTTCCTGGTCCGGGCCTCGGCTGTCAGCGCATCTGTCCGTCCGGCAGACCAAAACGTCGTTCACCTGGGTTGTCGGGGCACTTTTGGTCTGCCGGACGGACAGATGCGCTGCCACGGCGTCCGCCACCCGGAGCGTGGACCCGCGGTGACATGGACCGGGTCTTCCCGCCGGCCGGGGTCCGACAGGTGCACGGGTACGTCGACCCGGGGCAGCATCTCGGTACGGTTCTGTGACGCAGTGATCTGCACCGGCTGGAAAGGTTTCCGATGCAAGAGTGATCTGCGTTACGGTGAAACGATATGTATCGGTATCAGGCCGTACATGTGGCGTTATCATCTCTCAGTCAGCATCCCTAGGAGGAAGCGTGTCTCACGCAATCGCAGAGGGGACCCCACCGGCAGCCGTCGAGCCGGAAGTCCTTGAGGCGGAGTCCAGGAAATGGACTCCCACCAAGATCATCATCTGGGTGCTGATCGCCCTGTTGGGTGGCGTCGCCTGGGGCGTACTGGCCCTCTCCCGAGGGGAGAGCATCAACGCCGTCTGGTTCGTGTTCGCCTCGGTGTGCACGTACCTGATCGCGTACCGGTTCTACTCGAAGTACATCGAGCGGCACATCACCAGGCCGGACGACAAGCGCGCCACCCCGGCCGAGGTCCACGACAACGGCCAGGACTACATGCCCACCGACCGGCGCGTGCTCTTCGGGCACCACTTCGCCGCCATCGCCGGAGCCGGCCCGCTGGTCGGTCCCGTGCTCGCCGCGCAGATGGGCTACCTGCCCGGAACCATCTGGATCGTGGCGGGTGTGGTGCTCGCCGGTGCCGTCCAGGACTACCTGGTCATGTTCTTCTCCATGCGGCGCGGCGGTCGTTCCCTGGGGCAGATGGCCCGTGACGAGCTCGGCGTGATCGGCGGCACCGCAGCGATCATTGCGACCCTGCTGATCATGGTCATCATCACCGCCATCCTGGCGCTGGTCGTCGTGAACTCCCTCGCCGAGTCCGCCTGGGGAGTGTACTCGGTGGGTCTGACCATCCCGATCGCCATCCTGATGGGGCTTTACCTGCGCTTCATCCGCCCGGGCCGCGTCCTGGAGGTCTCCATCATCGGCTTCGTGCTGCTGATGGCCGCCATCATTTCCGGCCGCTGGGTCGCCGAGACCTCCTGGGGCGCCGATTTCTTCACGCTGAACAAGACCACCCTCGCCTGGTGCATCATCATCTACGGCTTCATCGCGGCGATCCTGCCGGTGTGGTTCCTGCTGGCACCGCGTGACTACCTCTCCACGTTCATGAAGATCGGCGTCATCGCCCTGCTGGCCATCGCGATCCTGGTGGTCCACCCCGACCTCGAGGTACCCAAGCTCGGCGAGTTCGCGATGCGCGACGACGGCCCCGTGGTCGCCGGATCCCTCTTCCCGTTCCTCTTCGTCACTATCGCCTGCGGCGCCTTGTCCGGGTTCCACGCGCTGATCTCCTCCGGCACCACCCCGAAGCTGGTGCAGAAGGAACGCCAGACCCGCTTCCTGGGCTACGGCGGCATGCTGATGGAGTCCTTCGTGGCGATCATGGCACTTGTGGCCGCCCTGTCCATCGACCGTGGCGTGTACTTCGCCATGAACTCCGGCGCCGGCGCGACCGGCGGCACCGTGGAGGGTGCCGTCCAGTTCGTGAACTCCCTGGGTCTGACCGGTGTCCACCTGGACGCGGGCACGCTGAACGACATCGCCGACAACGTGGGGGAGGATTCCGTGGTCTCCCGTACCGGTGGCGCACCGACCCTGGCCGTGGGCATCTCCCACATCATGCATCAGTGGTTCGGCGGCACCGCGATGATGGGTTTCTGGTACCACTTCGCCATCATGTTCGAGGCACTGTTCATCCTGACCGCCGTGGACGCCGGCACCCGCGTGTCCCGCTTCATGCTCCAGGACGCCATCGGCAACTTCATCCCGAAGTTCAAGGACAACTCCTGGCGGATCGGCTCCTGGATCGCGACGGCGATCATGGTGGCCGGCTGGGGATACATCCTGGTCCTCGGCGTCACTGACCCCCTGGGCGGCATCAACACGTTCTTCCCGCTGTTCGGCATCTCTAACCAGTTGCTCGCGGCGATCGCGTTGTCCGTGGTCATGGCCATCGTGGCCAAACGCGCGCCCAGGTACCTCTGGGTGGTGATCCTGCCGACCGTGGCGACCGTGATCATCACGACCGTGGCCTCGCTGTACAAGATCTTCTCCACGGTGCCCTCCGTGGGGTACTTCGCGCAGAACCGTGCCTACCGGGATGCACTGGACTCCGGCGCCACCTCCTTCGGGACATCGAAGTCGGTCTCCGAGATGGAGGCGGTCATCCGTAACACCGCGGTGCAGGGCACGCTCTCCGTGGTATTCCTGGTGCTCACGCTGATCGTCGTCGTCGCCGCGGTGCTGGTGACCATCAGGAACGTGCGCACGCACCGTCCGGACACCACCGAGGATCCCGAGGTCCCCTCGAAGATCTATGCTCCGGCCGGCATCATCGCCACCCCGTCGGAGAAGGCACTGGTCAAGGAGTGGGAGGACTACGAGGCAGGCGGATCCGGTCCCACGGCCGACGTCGCCCGGAAGGCGGGGGTCTGACATGGGCGCCGGACCGGGGCGGCGGCTGCTCGGCGTCCGCGATTACCTCGAGGGTCTGCTGGGCGGCGGTCAGTACCGCAACTACCTCGCCTGGCACCGGCGTACCCAGCCCGGGGGCGACCCCATGAGCGAACGCGAATACTGGCGGCACCGCTACGCCCATGAGGACGCCCACCCGGAGGGCCGCTGCTGCTGAGACCGGCCGGTTATTCCGAGGACGTCGTGGTGACCCGAGTTGACCCGGATCGGTCAGTTCCGTCGGACCGGAAGTGCAGAATCGGGTCGGCTCGGGACAACTCCGGCCGGGTCGGCCGATGACACGGTGACGCGCCGGTGAAAGACACACATTTTGTCGTATACGCGGAAAACCCCGGCCGGACTCTCGTCCGACCGGGGTTTCCGAGTGGTGGAGCTAAGGGGATTCGAACCCCTGACCCCCACACTGCCAGTGTGGTGCGCTACCAGCTGCGCCATAGCCCCGAAAGCACGACTGTCCCGGAACTCCGGAACCGCACTGCGATCGGGGAATAACGTACAACACCCGGTGCTGTGACGACAAACGGGCAGGTGGCGTGGGCTGTCCGATGGGTGCCCGGCGAGAACTGAACCGGAATTCATGCGGAGGTCGTTTCGGGTCAGTAAGGTTCCGGCTACCGTACGCCGTCGACCTCGAGGAGCACAGGATGCAGGATGACCGACTGACCGTCAGCACGACCGCAGGGCCGGTGACCGGCGCGGCCCAGTCGGCCCCGCCAGGCCAGGCGGGCGAGACGGGCACGGAGGCCTGGTACGGGGTGCCCTACGCCGCCCCGCCGGTCGGGGAGCTGCGGTTCCGTCGGCCACAGCCCGTGTCGCCCCGGAGCGAACCCCTGGCGGCCACGCAGTGGGGTCACTCGCCGATGCAGCAGCCGATGTCGGAGGCCATGGGCGGGGTCGGCGACAGTCCGGGGAGCACTCCCGACATCGACGAGGACTGCCTGACCCTCAACATTGTCCGACCGGCCGGCGAGGCCGGGGAGACGGCGTCCGGTCTGCCTGTCATGGTGTGGATCTACGGTGGGGCGTTCACGGTCGGGGCGTCCCGCAACTACGACGGACGCCACCTGGCGGAGCGCGGCGACGTCGTCGTGGTGACGGTGAACTACCGTGTCGGCCCGTGGGGGTTCCTCGACTTCTCGGCGCTGTCCACCTCCGACGGGCCGGTGTTCGAGTCGAACACCGGGCTCCACGACCAGATCGCCGCGCTCACCTGGATCCGTGACAACATCGCGGCCTTCGGCGGGGATCCGGACAACGTGACCGTGTTCGGGGAGTCGGCCGGCGGCTCGTCGGTGCTCGCGCTGATGTGCATGCCTGACGCGCGGGGACTGTTCCACCGCGTCATCGCCGAATCACCGGCGGTGGCGGGCACCGGGGCGGCGTCCCAGGAGCGCTGGGCGCGACGGTTCGCCGAACTTCTCGCGCCGGACGCCGCCACCGACGCCGATCTCGGCCGGGCACTGCTGTCGGCCACGCAGGACGAGCTGCTCGCCACGGTCGGGAAGCTGGCCGGTGTCGGTGCCGTCGAGGCGCCGGGGACCGTCCTCTACGGCCCGTGCATCGACGGGGAGTCCCTGCCGGAGCCGGTTCTCCGGACCTTCGCGTCGGGACGGCAGGCCCGGGTGCCGCTCATCATCGGGACGAATGAGCATGAGGGCCTGCTGTTCCTCGTCGGGGCGCAGAAGTCCGGGGCGGAGATCCTGCCGGTGTATCCGGACACGGTCCGCCGGCACCTGGGGGAGAAGCCGGCGGTGCCGGACCTGCTGGCCACCTACCCGGGCTTCCCGGATCCGGTGGAGGCCGCGCGCGTCGGTGGTGACCTGTTGTTCTGGTACCCGGCCACCGTCGTGGCGGACGCCCATGGTGCGGTGGCGCCCACCTGGGCCTACCGGTTCGACTATGTGTCGCAGGATCCGCGGTTCGGTGCGCTGGGTGCGACCCACGGCCAGGAGATCCCGTACGTCTTCGGCCGGATCCGTGCGGTGCTGGCGGCGGAAGGCGCCGGCGGCACGGGGGAGGCCGACCGTGACATCGCCTTCTCGGAGCAGGTGATGGACCGGTGGCTCGCCTTCGCCCGGGACGGGGTTCCGGACGCCGCCTGGCCGGTCTACCGTGCGGCGGACCGGACCGTGCAGGTGCTCGATGAGGAGTGTGTGCTGCAGCAGGATCCGCTGGGGGAGCGCCGGGCGGCCTGGGCCGCGGTCTTCGGCGGGTAGCGACCGGCGGATACTGCACCGGCTGTCACCGCTGCCGCCCGGTTGGCGGTGACAGGGAGTGCAGTATCTGCGCGCCGGGACAGCAGGAAACCCCGGCCAGACGTCCGTCTGACCGGGGTTTCCGGGTGGTGGAGCTAAGGGGATTCGAACCCCTGACCCCCACACTGCCAGTGTGGTGCGCTACCAGCTGCGCCATAGCCCCGTACGCCGTCCGACCGCATCACGCGGACATCGTTGCGAACGGATCGAAAATCTACCCGTTCCGGATGTTTTCCACAAACCTGCAGGTGGGCGTCGTGTCCGGCCGCTATGAGTTGCACCACAAAAAGTAGTTGACGTGTCGACTATCTGCCCGGCCGGTGGTACACCGGAGACCGACAGACAGTAACGGACCGTAAAGGAATGACAGGACCCATGAGCACCAACCGCACCCGTAACCTCCGCACCACCCGCCGCGCCGGACGCGCCGTCTCCGCACTCGGAGCCGGCTTCCTCACCGCCGCCGCCGGCAGCTGGGTGCTGATCCGCAAGGAGCTTCTCGCCGAGAACATCACCGTCCACGACGACGTGAAGAAGCTCGCCGGGAAGAAGGTCGCGGATCCGTTCACCGCCTACGCCCAGGCGGACATCGTCAACAAGCACGCCCTGGCCATGACCGGCGGCAAGCCCTTCGCAGAGCTTCCGATGGACGCCCCGGAGCGGCAGACCGCCCTGATGGCGGCGAACGTGCGCTCCTCGCTGCTGACCTCCGTGCTGTCCTTCGGACTGTCCGGACTCACCGCCGGCGTGGGTGTCACCGCGCTGCTCGCGGGCCGCGGCCTGAAGTCTGCCGCGAAGGGGGAGTAGCAGCGCCGGTCAGGCGGCCCGGGTCGGGGTGAGGTGGGGGCGCCCGAGATCGTCGACGGCGGTGCGCAGGATCCCGAGGTGGGAGAACGTCGCGAGGGTCCGGCCGTCGGCGGGTGCTTCGGGGGCGGAGCCGTCCACCGTCGGCGACGCCTGCCCGACTGTGCTGCCCGGGCCGGCAGCGTCGTCGTCGCGGGGGCCGGAGAAGTACCCTTCCAGCCGGTGACGGCTCTCCCGGAGCTCACCGAGCACCTCCTCCCGGTAGTCCTGCTGCACGCCGGGGCCGAGGATGTCGACGACGACGAGCCGCGTCACCTGCGAGGCGCGTTCATAGGTCGTCGCCGGGTACCGCAGGGACGCCGGGACCGGCATCCAGCCGGGGACCGCATTGGCGGCGGCGGTCACCTGGAACCGGGCGTTCTCCATGTTCCGGATCTCCTGCGGGATCCCGCCCCGGGCAGCCTTCTGCTCCTCCGGGGTGCCGGCCAGGGCACGTTCCGTGGCGTCCAGCAGGTTGTCCATGGATTCGAGGAAGGCGTCCCACCCGACCGTCACCGCCCGGCCGGTGCGGACCGGGAAGATCAGCAGGGACGCCGCGGTCGCGCACAGGACGCCGACCAACGTCTCGACGAGCCGGGTGACCAGCAGCATGTCCGTGAAGGTGCCGAGCTGCTCGTACATCAGTGACACGGAGATCGTGATGCCCAGGGCACAGAAGAAGTAGTCGACCTTCGCCAGACTGATGCCGACGGCCATCACCAGGCAGATGACGGGCACCGCCCACACGCTCATGCCGATGGCGTGGGCGAGACCGGCGCCGATGATGATGCCGACGAAGGTCCCGACCACACGGGTCACCGACTTCACGATCTGTTCCCGGGTGGTGTTCGTCGAGTTGAAGACGGTGAAGGCGCCGATGAGCGCCCAGTAGAACCGTGATTCGTTGATGAATGAGCCGACGACGGCGGCGACGACCGCGGCCGCCGCCAGCCGGGTGGCGACCTGGTTCTCCGGGTGGAGGCGGAGCCGGGCGGTGGCGGAGTGCCGGTGGCCGCCGAACCGTGGGGTGTTCTCCGCGACGGCCGCGGACCCCTTCACCTTCCCGGCGACGAGGGTGATCTGCGAGGTGAAGGCGTCGTCCCCGTTACCGCTGTCGTCCCCGTCGTCCCTGTCGTCTCTGCCGCCGGGGGAGGAGAGGGCGGTGAGTGAGGAGGCGGCGTCCGCGAAGAGGTGGGCCTCGACGGCGATGTTGTCGACCAGCCGGCGCCGGTAGTCGCCCAGGCCGTGACGCGGGGATGGTCGCGCAGATCGTCGAGCAGTGCGGTGCCCTCGGCGTCCCGGCCGGTGGCGAGCAGGCGCAGCCCCTGTTCGATGAGGACCCGGACGGGGCCCGGGAGGGTCTCCGGGGTCATGTCATGTGCAGGCCGGTGCGGGCCAGGTGCTGTGCCGGGATCTCCAGGGCGAGCAGGCCCCGGTGGATGCGGTGGGCGTCGAGCCCGGCGGGGCGTCGTCGGTGGCGGTCATGCCGTCGACGGTGAGGGCCGCGTCATTGAGGGCGGAGACGAGCGCGCGGCCCCGGTCGGCGTCGTCGTGGTGGTCGGACGCCCCGGTGACCGCGTCGGCGGCGAAGGCGAGGACGTCCTGTCCCCGGGCGACGGCCGTCCGGACGGTGCGGCGGAAGGTCCCGCGGCCGAGCCACGGGTACAGGGTCACCTTGAGAACCAGGCCGGCGGCCGCGACAATCCAGAGGGCGAGGGCGATCCCCGGCAGGCTGTCCTCGGCGATGGCACCCCGACCCAGGAAGCCGGTGAACCAGCCGGCGAAGAACAGGGTGCCGTACATGTTCGCCCGCGGCCCGATGACCGGCACGAGGCGGCGGGCGTAGACGCCCAGGACGACCGCGAAGACCATGCCGAACACGCCGAGCCAGTGGTAGGGGACGGTGAGGACGGACAGGGCCACGCCGACGAGCAGCGGGGCGGGCTGGAAGAGCATCGTGATGCAGCTGGAGCGTCGCTTCTCCCCGGCGTTCTGGACGGCGCACATGAGACCGGATACCCCGGCCAGGGCCATGACCATGGCGTTGTGACCGTAGCGGGCCTGGGAGGTGCCGGCGGTCCCCGGCCAGATGCGGTAGGAGATCTCCAGCCAGACATAGGCGACGAGGACGGCTGTCCCCATGCCGACGAAGGTGCGGACGGCGGTGAGGGCGCCGCTCATTCCGGGGTCGAAGGCGATGAGCCGGTGCCTGATGCGCACTGTCCTGGTCCCCACGTGCGTTCCTGTCCTCCGTCCGGTCCGGTGTGTCTGCCGCGGAGAAGAATACGCATCTTATATAGAACTGTCTATGTTGATGGGGAGTCCGCGGTTCTGAGCCGGCCGTGGTTGAGCTCCGCCAGCCGCTGCAGGGCCGGCAGGGCACGCTGCAGGACGCCCAGATCGGTGTCCGGCAGTTCGGCGACCAGCTCCGCGAGGGCGGCGGTGCGTCCGGCGACGTGCGCCTCGGAGCGGGCGGCACCCTCGTCGGTGACGGAGACGAGCACCGCCCGGCGGTCGGAGGGGTCGTGGTCGCGGCGGACCAGGCCGGATTTTTCGAGGGTGGTGACCAGACTCGTCATCGAGGGCTGGGTGACGCCCGCGATCTCCGCGAGATCCGTGATTCGGCGGGGTCCGGTGAGCTGGAGAGTGGAGACCACCGTCGCCGCGGTCGGGCTGAGCAGGCGCGGCGCCGGGTAGGTGCGTCCGCGGGAGATGTCGGTGAGGGCCCGGGCGACCGCCGTGACGGGGTCGGTCGGGGGTGCGGACGGTGTCGTCGGGGTCATGGTCCGCATTCTAGGAGGGGGTGCCAGGGGGAGCGGGTTCTCGCGCGGACGCCGCGGTTCTGCGACGATCGGAGCTACCGGACGCACGGGACCTGTGCGGGATCCACGCGGGATCCACGCAGGATCGACGACAGTGACCGGACCCAGCGAGGCAGGAGAGATCGTGGAGACAGTACAGGAATCAGCGCACGGCACCGGGCGTGCGGGACGACGTGTGCCGGGACAGTGGGGAGGTTCCCGGGTCCTGGCCGGCTGGTTCGTGGTGGCCGGTGTCATCGGGCTGTTCATGTCGGGCCTCATCATGTACGACAAGATCCAGCTCATGCAGGACTCGGGTTTCGTCCCCTCCTGCACCATCAATGACGTCGTCTCATGCACCGATGTCATGAACTCCGACCAGGCGTCCGTCTTCGGGTTCCCCAACCCGTTCATCGGACTGGTCGGCTTCGGCATCGTGCTGTGCATCGGCGCCGCATTGTTCGCCGGCGCGACCTTCCGGAACTGGTTCTGGTACGGCTTCCTCGCCGGACTGGTGCTGGCCGTGGTGTTCGTCCACTGGCTCGCCTACGAGGCGGTCTACTCGATCCAGGCGCTGTGCCCGTACTGCATGGTGGTCTGGGCGATCACGCTCCCGCTGTTCCTCACGGTGCTGCTGCACATCACCGGCGAACGCCGGCGGGACGCCCTGGCCGCCGCCGGGGTGGATGACGGGGCCCCGGAGGCTCAGGTCGCGGCGTCCGCCCGCCTCATGCCCGTCCTCGTGCTGGTCGTCTGGTATCTCGCCTTCGTGGTCCTGATCTTCGAGCAGTTCGTCTGGAGCTGACCGTGCCGGTGGTGTCGCCGGCGCTGTCGCCGGCACCGGTTTTGTTCCGGCTGCGGCGGACCGCTACACTGTCTCGATGTGCCACGACCCTCCCGATTGTGACAGCGACGTCCTGCGTCGCCGCCAGGGGTCGTGTCGATGAAAATCATCACACACTCTGACGAGGAAAGGAGCGCCCGAATGAAGGTCCGCAAGTCCCTTCGGTCGCTGAAGAACAAGCCGGGCGCCCAGGTCGTTCGTCGCCACGGTAAGGTCTACGTGATCAACAAGCGGGATCCCCGGTTCAAGGCCCGCCAGGGCTAGTCGCCGCGAGGCCCCGGTCGCCGTACCGCGACCAGTGCGCCCCGTCCCACTGCTGCTGCAGTGGGGCGGGGTGCTTTTCTGTGTCCGGGTGCCCTCCTGCCGCCCTCCTGCCGCCCCGGGAGCATCCTCCTCCCCGTCACCCCCGTCGGCGACCTGCGGACGGCCGCGGTCCGGTTCGACATGACTGGAATTACAACCGTGTGGTGATGCCCCTAGATGTAGTGCCGAGGGTGATCGGCCACCTGCGGTTATACTTTCATGAACCCCCAGATATGGTGTTTAACCTTTGTCATTACCCCAATATCTCGTAGTTTTCCTGCTTGCTGTCCCCTGCCGGCGTGTGTAGAGTCGACGCCATCGCACGGCGACGTCAGCCAGTGTCCGCCCCGTGTCCGCCCCGGCGTCCGGGGGGCCACGGAACAGGCTGACGGCCGTCGGAAAACACCCCCGCACTGTCCACTTCAGACGAACGACCCTCAAGGAGTCCTCACGATGATCACCGTCTACACCAAGCCCGCCTGCGTCCAGTGCACCGCGACGAAGAAGGCCCTCGACAAGGCCGGCGTGAGCTACGAGACCGTGGACATCAGCATGGACGACGAGGCCCGTGACTACGTCATGGCGCTCGGTCACCTCCAGGCGCCCGTCGTCATCGCCGGTGACTCCCACTGGTCCGGCTTCCGGCCCGACCGGATCAAGGCGCTCGCCGTCGCCGCTGCCTGATCCCGCGACAGAAGGGGGAGGACGCAGACAACTGCGTCCTCTCCCTTTTCTGTTGCCCGCGTGACCTTCCCTGACGCCGTCCGGACCGCCGGACCCCGACATCCAGACCACAGGTGGTGACCTCCCCGGACCATGAGCGTTCCCCCGGCCCTGAAGGCCGTTCTCGCGGACACGGCGCCGCTGCAGTCCCCGGACTTCCGGCGACTGTGGACGGCCAACATCGTCACCGTCATCGGGGCGCAACTCAACGTCATCGTCGTCCCGCTGCAGATCTACTCGATCACCGGGAGCTCCGCCTATGTCGGGCTCACCGGCGCGTTCGGCCTCGTCCCGCTCGTCATCTTCGGGCTCTACGGCGGTGCCCTGTCCGACCGGATGGACCGGCGGAAACTCCTGCTGATCACCACGATCGGCATGATCGCCAGCGCCCTGGCCTTCTGGGCCCAGGCGGCGTCCGGTCTGGACAACGTCTGGCTGCTGCTCAGCGTCTTCGCCGTCCAACAGGCCTTCTTCGCCGTCAACCAGCCGACCCGCACCGCAGTGACCGCCCGCATCGTCCCGGAGGGCACGATCGCGGCCGCCACCTCGCTGAACATGACCGTCAGCCAGGCCGGCGCGATCGTCGGCCCGATGCTCGGCGGGCTGCTCGTCCCGGTCACCGGCTACGCCTGGCTGTACCTCATCGACGCGCTCTGCCTGCTCACCACCCTGTGGGCGGTGGTCCGCCTGCCGGCGCTGCCGCCGCTCGAACCGGCGCCCGGGGCCGGTGCGGCGGTGGCGGAGAAACCGCAGGGCGGGTTCCGGAGCGTCATCGACGGCTTCGTCTACCTGTGGGCGATGCCGCTGCTGCTCATGAGCTTCCTCTTCGACATCATCGCCATGGCCTTCGGCATGCCCCGCGTGCTGATCCCGGAGATCTCGACCGTCGACCTCGGCGAGCCTGGCGACGGCGGCCTGTTCTACGGACTGCTCATGGCGGCCGTCCCCGCCGGTGCCGTGCTCGGCGGCATCTTCTCCGGTGCGGTGACCCGCGCCCGATGGCAGGGACTGGGCATCGTCGTCAGCGTGCTCTGCTGGGGCCTGGCGATCGTCGTCATGGGTCTGGCGGTGACCCTCGCCGACGGGAAGGCGGGCCTGTGGGCCTGGATCGCGGTCATCAGCTTCGTCATCGGCGGCACCGCCGACATGTTCTCCTCGGTGCAGCGCGGTGCGATGCTCCAGGAGGCGGCCGACGACCGGATGCGCGGTCGGCTGCAGGGCGTGTTCACCATCGTCGTGGCCGGCGGTCCGCGGCTCGCGGACATGCTGCACGGATGGGTGGGGTCCTGGCTCGGAGCGGGCCCGGCCACCCTCCTGGGTGGCATCCTGGTGATCGTGGGGACACTGGTCGCGGTGGCGGTCGTACCGGCATTCCTGAAGTACCAGCCGCCGCGGTTCGCCACCGTCTCCGCTGCCACCGATATTCCTGCGAAGGAGGAATGATCCGTGTTTGTCGTCTATTTCTCGTCGGCAACGCAGAACACCCGTCGTTTCGTCGACAAGCTGGGACTGCGGTCAGCCCGCATCCCGCTGCACCGGCGCGACGAGCCGCTCGTCGTCGACGAACCCTACGTCCTGATCTGCCCGACCTACGGCGGCGGTGCCTCGATCTCCGGGGACCTGTCGCGGCCGGTGCCGAAACAGGTGATCCGGTTCCTCAACAACGGGCACAACCGGTCGCTCATCCGGGGCGTCATCGCCTCCGGGAACCTCAACTTCGGCGCGGACTTCGGGAAGGCCGGCGACGTCATCTCCGCGAAGTGCGGTGTGCCGTACCTCTACCGGTTCGAGCTGATGGGAACCCCCGGTGATGTCGCCCGGGTGCAGGAGGGCCTCGCCGAGTTCGAGGACGCCCTGCGCGCCGATGCCGCATGGGAGGAACCTGTGACGTGAACGGTGACGGCGTGACCTGCGCACTGTGCAGCGGGCACGGAATGACGGTAGACATGAAGATTCACGCGGCCCCACGGTTGTGGGACCAGGAAGGTACAAGGGGAGACAATGACCACGGATCTCGGTAAGTCGGTTGCGGAGCCGGTCCAGCAGGCCGACCAGCTGGACTACCATGCGCTCAATGCGATGCTGAACCTGTACGACGCCGACGGCAACATCCAGTTCGACAAGGACCGTGAAGCGGCCAACCAGTACTTCCTGCAGCACGTCAACCAGAACACGGTCTACTTCCACGACCTCGAAGAGAAGATCGGCTACCTCGTCGACAACGAGTACTACGACAAAGCCGTGCTCGACAAGTACGACTTCGAGTTCATCAAGGCCCTGTTCAAGCAGGCCTACGCCCACAAGTTCCGGTTCAAGACGTTCCTCGGCGCGTTCAAGTACTACACCTCCTACACGCTGAAGACCTTCGACGGACGCCGCTACCTCGAGCGCTACGAGGACCGGGTGTGCATGGTCGCCCTCGGTCTGGCCGACGGCGACGAGAAGATCGCGTCGCGGCTGGTCGACGAGATCATCGGCGGCCGGTTCCAGCCGGCCACCCCGACGTTTTTGAACATCGGCAAGGCGCAGCGCGGTGAGCCCGTGTCGTGTTTCCTGCTGCGCATCGAGGACAACATGGAATCCATCGGCCGGTCGATCAACTCCGCCCTGCAGCTGAGTAAGCGCGGCGGCGGTGTCGCCCTGCTGCTGTCGAATATCCGTGAGGTCGGTGCGCCGATCAAGCACATCGAGAACCAGTCGTCGGGGGTGATCCCGGTGATGAAGCTGCTGGAGGACTCGTTCTCGTACGCCAACCAGCTCGGTGCCCGGCAGGGTGCGGGTGCGGTGTACCTGCACGCCCACCACCCGGACATCCTGCGGTTCCTGGACACCAAGCGGGAGAACGCCGACGAGAAGATCCGCATCAAGACCCTGTCGCTGGGTGTGGTGATCCCGGACATCACCTTCGAGCTGGCCAAGCGCAACGACGACATGTACCTGTTCAGCCCCTACGATGTGGAGCGGATCTACGGCAGGCCGTTCGCCGACGTGAGCGTGACCGAGCACTATGACGAGATGGTCGAGGACCCGCGGATCCGCAAGTCGAAGATCAATGCCCGCCAGTTCTTCCAGACGCTCGCGGAGATCCAGTTCGAGTCCGGGTACCCGTACATCATGTACGAGGACACGGTGAACCGTGCCAACCCGATCGAGGGACGGATCACCCACTCGAACCTGTGCAGTGAGATCCTGCAGGTCTCCACGCCGAGCACGTTCAACGATGATCTGTCGTACCGGGAGGTCGGCCACGACATCTCCTGCAACCTGGGCTCGTTGAACATTGCGGCGGCGGTGGATTCCCCGGACTTCCCGACGACCATCGAGACCGCGATCCGCGGGTTGACCGCCGTGTCGGATCAGACGGAGATCGATTCGGTCCCGTCGATCCGGGAGGGCAACGACGCCTCCCACGCGATCGGGCTGGGCCAGATGAACCTGCACGGTTTCCTCGGCCGGGAGCACATCTACTACGGCAGCCAGGAGGCCCTGGATTTCACGAACGTGTACTTCGCCGCGGTGCTGTATGAGGCGTTGAAGGCGTCGAATGCGATCGCGCGGGAGCGGGGCACCCGGTTCGGCGGGTTCGAGTCCTCGGACTACGCGTCGGGGGAGTTCTTCGACCGGTACGATCCGGCGGATTTCGCGCCGACGACGCCGCGGGTGCGGCAGATCATCGACAACTCGACGATCCACGTGCCGACCGCCGCGGACTGGGCGGGGTTGCGCGCTGATGTGATGGAGTTCGGGTTGTACAACCGGAATCTGCAGGCGGTGCCGCCGACGGGGTCGATTTCGTACATCAACAATTCGACGTCGTCGATCCACCCGATCGCGTCGAAGATCGAGATCCGTAAGGAAGGCAAGATCGGCCGGGTGTACTACCCGGCGCCGCACATGGACAACGACAATCTGGAGTACTTCCAGGATGCCTATGAGATCGGGTACGAGAAGATCATCGACACGTATGCGGTGGCGACGAGGTATGTGGATCAGGGGTTGTCGTTGACGTTGTTCTTCCCCGGGGATGTGACGACGAGGGACATCAACAAGGCGCAGATCTATGCGTGGCGTAAGGGGATCAAGACGCTGTACTACATCCGCCTGCGGCAGACGGCGTTGGCCGGGACCGAGGTTGAGGGGTGCGTGTCCTGCATGCTGTAGCGCCCCGGCCGGAGTCGGTTGTGCGCTGCTGATCCGTGAACTCGAGCACGGCTGTCGCGGAGAGCACCGCCCGGCACCGTCGGTGCTCGAGTTCACGGGAAGGGCCCCGCGGGATCATGTGATCCCGCGGGGCCCTTCCTGTCATTCACTGTCGGTCCGGGTGGCCGGGAAGCCGTCGGCGACCCGGTCGTGGTGACCCTGCTACTCGGCGCGGCCACCCAGCTTGGCGTCGATGCGCAGCAGGCCGGAGCCGTCGTTGCCGACGGTCTTGATCCAGTCGATGATGTCGTTGACGGTGGATTCCTCCTCGATCTGCTCGGTGAGGAAGAAGTTGATCAGCTGGCGGGAGTCGAGATCACCGGTCTCGTCCGCGGTGCGGGCGAGGTTGCGGATCATCTCGGAGATCTTCTCCTCGTGGGCGAGGGCGGCCTCGAAGGCGTCCAGTGGGGTGGCGATCTTCAGGGACGGCATCTCGATGTCGGTGAGGTCCACGCGGGCCTCGCGGTCGAGGAGGTGGTCGGCGAACTTCTGGGCGTGGGTGCGCTCCTCGTCGGCCTGGGCGCGGAACCAGTCCCGCATGCCGAGGAAGGACAGGCGGTCCATCTCGTAGGACAGCTGGGAGTAGATGAGGGACGCCTGGTGCTCGGCGACGACCTGCTTGTTGACGGCTTCCTGGAACTTCTCGTTGATGCTCATGGCTGCAACCCTAATGATCGAGTTTTCCTTTCACCAGACCAGTTAGGCTTACCAAGCACCTATAATGGCAGGTCAATAGGCATGTCTCCCCTTACTGTAGATTGGCTGCGCTCAGTGTCCTTTCGGGGGTAATGCACAGGTCAGAGGGCCTTACGAGGGTAGACTCACGGTGCCACGGCCCGTGTTGGACGCCGACCGCTCTATAGCAGAGGGTGGGCGTCCCTTACTGCAGATACCCTATTACGGGGGTAATTTCCCGTCAGGACAACTGGCGGACGGCGTCCCGTCGGGGCCGGGGGAGAAGCGGCGCTGCACGGTTTCCGGGGATGGCGCCCGGCGTCCGCAGTCGGGCTAGACTGTCCGGTGTACGGCGTGCCGGCTCCGGGGAGGAGCAGGCACGCAGATCCTCATTTCACGCGCAGGAGCGGTCCATGACCACAGCCCGTCAGTTGCTCACCCCCGTCCACCACAGTTCCGGTGACCGGGTGTCCGCGATCAACTGGAACACCATCCCGGACGAGAAGGACCTGGAGGTCTGGGACCGGCTGACCGGAAACTTCTGGCTGCCCGAGAAGGTGCCGCTGTCCAACGACATCAAGAGCTGGGGCACTCTCACCGAGGCGGAGAAGACCACCACCATGCGGGTCTTCACCGGTCTGACGATGCTGGACACCATCCAGGGCACCGTCGGTGCGACCAGCCTCATCGAGGATTCGGTCACGCCTCACGAGGAGGCGGTGTTCACCAACATCGCCTTCATGGAGTCCGTGCACGCGAAGTCCTACTCGTCGATCTTCATGACGCTCGCCTCCACCCCGCAGATCAACGACGCCTTCCGCTGGTCGGAGGAGAACCAGAACCTGCAGAGCAAGGCCGACATCGTCCTCGACTTCTACCAGGGCGATGATCCGCTGAAGAAGAAGATCGCTTCGACGCTCCTCGAGTCCTTCCTCTTCTACTCCGGCTTCTACCTCCCCATGTACTGGTCCTCCCACGCCAAGCTGACCAACACCGCCGACGTCATCCGGCTGATCATCCGGGACGAGGCCGTGCACGGCTACTACATCGGCTACAAGTACCAGCGGGCCCTGGAGAACGAGTCCGCGGAGCGGCAGGAGGAGCTCAAGGCGCACACCTTCGACCTGCTCTTCGAGCTCTACGACAACGAGTGCCAGTACACCGAGGACCTCTACGACGAACTCGGCTGGACCGAGGACGTCAAGCGCTTCCTGCGGTACAACGCGAACAAGGCGCTCAACAACCTCGGCTACGAGGGGCTGTTCCCCGACGACGAGACGCGGGTCTCGCCCTCGATCATCTCCGCGTTGAACCCCGGTGGTGACGAGAATCACGACTTCTTCTCCGGGTCGGGTTCCAGCTACGTCATCGGCAAGGCGGAGAACACCACGGACGACGACTGGGACTTCTAGTCGCCGGCTGGGGGAGGGTCGGTGGTGCAGGCTGAGGCCGGCTGAGGCCGGCTGAGGCCGGCACAGCGGGGGAGCGGGGGACAGGTGGTCGCACCCGTGGGGCGGGTGTGACCCGAACGGACATCTGAGGTGCTAGCGGCGTCGCTGTCGGAGCACCACCCCCGTATTCGGCGGGGCGGGCCAGGGGAGGGGGTGCCAGCTATCAATCAACAACAACACCTATTACTATGGGTGACAGTCTGTGCTGGAAGTCCGGTGGTCAGTGACGATCAAGATCACCGGATTTCCCACTGTGCAGCTCATTCACTGGGTACCGCTCCGACGACCGGTACCGCGTAGTCAGGAGGATTGAATGACCGCAGTAGCGCCCAGGGAAGACCACACGGTCGTCCCGGAACGGCCTGCTCCCCACGGCGGCACGTCGAAGAAGGGTGGTCACGCATGGCAGATGCTGACGACCACCGACCACAAGAAGCTCGGCATCATGTACATCGTGATGGCCTTCTGCTTCTTCTTCATCGGCGGCCTCATGGCACTGCTCATCCGCGTGGAGCTGTTCCACCCGGGCCTGCAGTTCCTCTCCAACGAACAGTTCAATCAGCTGTTCACCATGCACGGCACCATCATGCTGCTGCTCTACGGAACCCCGGTCGTCTGGGGCTTCGCCAACTACGTCATGCCGCTGCAGATCGGCGCGCCTGACGTCGCCTTCCCCCGCCTCAACGCGCTCGGCTTCTGGCTGACCACCTGGGGCGGCATCATCATGCTCACCGGCTTCCTCACCCCGGGCGGTGCCGCCGACTTCGGCTGGACGATGTACATGCCGCTGGCGGACGCCATCCACTCGCCGGGCGTCGGCTCGAACCTCTGGATCGTCGGTGTCGGTATCGGTGGTGTCGGTACCATCGCCTCCGCCATCAACATGATGACCACCATCCTGTGCCTGCGTGCCCCGGGTATGACGATGTTCCGCATGCCGATCTTCACCTGGAACATCCTGGTGACCTCGCTGCTGGCCCTGCTGATCTTCCCGCTGCTGACCTCCGCCGCCCTCGGCGTCCTCTACGACCGCCTGCTCGGCGGCCACATCTACGACCCGGCCAACGGTGGCGCCATCCTCTGGCAGCACCTGTTCTGGTTCTTCGGCCACCCCGAGGTCTACGTCCTGGCGCTGCCGTTCTTCGGCATCGTCTCCGAGATCTTCCCGGTCTTCAGCCGGAAGCCGATGTTCGGTTACGTCGGCCTGGTCTTCGCGACCCTGTCGATCGCCGCCCTGTCGCTGGCCGTCTGGGCGCACCACATGTTCGTCACCGGTGCGGTCCTGCTGCCGTTCTTCTCCTTCATGACCTTCCTCATCGCCGTGCCGACCGGCATGAAGTTCTTCAACTGGCTCGGCACCATGTGGAAGGGCCGCATCACCTTCGAGACCCCGATGGTCTTCGCCATCGGCTTCTTCGCGACCTTCCTGTTCGGCGGTCTGACCGGCGTCATGCTGGCCTCCCCGGCCCTGGACTTCCACCTGTCGGACACCTACTTCGTGGTCGCCCACTTCCACTACACGCTGTTCGGCACCATCGTGTTCGCCTCCTACGCCGGCGTGTACTTCTGGTTCCCGAAGATGACCGGCCGCATGCTCAACGAGAAGCTGGGCAAGATCCACTTCTGGCTGACCTTCATCGGCTTCCACACCACGTTCCTGGTGCAGCACTGGCTGGGCAACATGGGCATGCCGCGCCGCTACGCCGACTACCTCGACTCGGACGGCTTCACCACGCTGAACCAGGTCTCCACGATCGGTGCCCTGATCCTGGGCGTCTCGGTCCTGCCGTTCCTCTGGAACATCTTCAGCTCCTGGCGCTACGGCGAGGTCGTCACCGTCGACGATCCGTGGGGTTACGGAAACTCCCTGGAGTGGGCCACCAGCTGCCCGCCGCCGGCGCACAACTTCACCACGATGCCGAAGATCCGCTCCGAGCGTCCGGCCTTCGAGCTGCACTACCCGCACATGGTCAAGACCATGCGCGAGGAAGCTCACGTGGGACGCCACTTCTAGACCCGGCACCACGATCACGGCCTGACAGACAGCCGCACCCCGGCTACGCGGGGTGCGGCTGTCGCCGTATCCGGGCGACGTGCGAGAATGGGCGTGTGGATGCACAGAACACCAGCCATCTCACCGTCAGCCTGACCCCGGGTCTCAGCCCGGCGGTCGTCACCGTCACCGGGACCGACCATCCCGGCGTCTCCGCGGAGGTCTTCCGGATCCTCGCCGACCACGGCGTCCAGTTGCTCGACGTGGAGCAGTCCAACTTCCGCGGGAACCTCAACCTCGCCGCCTACATCGGCTACCGGCCGGAGACCGCAGCCGCGCTCCGCAAGGAGATGACCGGGGTCCTCGCCGACCTGGGGATGTCGGTGACCATGGACCTGTCGGAGGAGGTCCAGTCCAGCCGCGAACGGTCGACCCACACCGTGGTCGTCCTCGGCGACCCGGTCACGGCCGCCGACATCTCCGCGATCGGTCAGGCACTCGCCGAGCACGGGGCGAACATCGACCGGATCCGCGGAATCGCCGACTACCCGGTCACCGGCCTGGAGATCAAGGTCACGGTGGAGAACCCCGCCCCGGGCGGGAGCGCGGCCCTGCGCGAGGCACTCGCTGCCGTCGCGCACTCGTCCGGCGTGGACATCGCGATCCAACGTGCCGGGCTGCTCAACAAGACCAAGCGGCTCATCTGTTTCGACGTCGACTCGACCCTGATCCAGCAGGAGGTCATCGAGCTGCTCGCCGCCCACGCCGGCCGCGAGGCGGAGGTCGCCGCCGTCACCGCCCGTGCGATGCGCGGCGAACTGGACTTCTCCGAGTCCCTCCACGAGCGGGTCAAGGCACTCGCCGGACTGGATGCCTCCGTCATCGACGAGGTCGTCGCCGCCATCGAACTCACCCCCGGTGCCCGGACCACGATCCGCACGCTGAAGCGTCTCGGCTACCGTACCGGTGCGGTCTCCGGCGGTTTCATCCAGGTCCTCGAACCGCTCGCACGCGAACTCGGGCTCGACTTCTACCGGGCGAACACCCTGGAGATCGTCGACGGTGTGCTCACCGGCCGGGTCACCGGGCAGGTCGTCGACCGTGAGGTCAAGGCGGAGAGCCTGAAGGAGTTCGCCTGGTCCAACGGTATCGCCCTGAACCAGACGGTCGCCGTCGGCGACGGCGCCAACGACATCGCCATGCTCTCGGTCGCCGGCCTCGGTATCGCGTTCAACGCCAAGCCGGCACTGCGCGAGGTCGCCGATGCCACGGTGAACCACCCGTTCCTCGATGAGGTCCTCTTCATGCTCGGTATCTCCCGGGAGGAGATCGACCTCGCCGACCTCGAGGACGGCACCTACCGGCGCGTCCCGCTGGAGAACTGACCGGTGGACGAGCTGTTCGCGGCCGCGCACGCCCGGCTCGCGGTGCTCGACGGCCGGTCCGGCCGCGGCGGTGAGGACGCCGAGGACCCCGCCGACCCGGAGACCGTGCAGGCGATGCCGCTCGTGCTGGAGATCCGGCACGATCCGTTGCCGGACCGTCGTGCACTGCTCGAGGCCGCGGCCCGTGCGTGCGTCGCGGTCTGCCTGGACCCGCGGGCCGGCGAGGACACGGCCGTGTCCCCGTGGGCCGGGGCGCTGGTGCGCTGGTACGGGGCGAGGATCCGCAAGGTGGCCCGCCGGGCCCGCAACAAGAAGTGGCGGGATGTGCAGGAGGTGCCCGGCGTGACGGTGTCCGTGGGGACGGCCTCCGCCCGCGCGTTCCTGCCCTGCCCGGTGCACCGGACGCCGACCGCGGTGAACAAACTGCAGATCTCCGGCGTCGATCTGGCCCCGGACCCCTCGTATGCGGTGGAGACCGGGGACCCGGAGGCGGTACTCCTCGGCGTCGGCGTCGGCGCCGACCGTGACGGTGCCGCCGATCCGGTGATCTACGTCGACGGTTCACTGGGGATGAGTGTGGGCAAGGCCGCGGCGCAGGTCTGCCACGGCTCGATGCTGCTCGCCGCGGCGATGACCGTCGACGCGGCGGCCGCCTGGGCAGACGACGGTTTCCCGCTGCACGTCTGTGAGGTGGACGCCGCGCGCTTCGCCGCGGTGCATGCCGGGGCGCGGCAGTTGCGCGCCGGCTCCGGCCGGTCGTCCGGTCGGACGGCGGCGGTGGTGCAGGACGCCGGCTACACGGAGGTCGCCCCGGGGTCGGTGACGGTCGTCGCGGTCACCCGCTGACGCGACCTGGCAGACCCGACCCGGCCTGACCCGGTCTGACGCGGCCGGTCAGTCCTCGCGGAGCTCGTGGTGCAGAATCTTCCCGGTGGTGGACTTCGGGATCTGCGTGGTGAACCTGATGTCCCGGATCCGCTTGTAGGGCTCGACCCGCGCGGCGACATAGTCGGTGAGTTCGGTGGCCAGGGCATCGTCGGCGGTGACGTCGGGCTGGGTGACGATGAAGGCCCGGGGGATCTCGTCGGCGGTGCCGGTGCGTGCCCCGACGACGGCGACATCGGCGACCGCGGGGTGGGACAGGAGCACGGCCTCGAGTTCGGCCGGCGGTACCTGGTGACCCTTGTACTTGATGATGTCCTTGAGCCGGTCGACGATGAAGGCGTTACCGTCGGCGTCCTGCCGGGCGATGTCACCGGTGCGCAGCCACCCGTCCCCGGGCAGGGCGGCGGCCGTGGCCTCGTCGTCACCGAGGTAGCCGTCCATGACCTGCGGGCCGCGGACCCAGAGTTCACCGGCGTCGCTGAGACCGCCGTCGGTCGGCGGGAGGATCTCGGCCCGGGTGTCCGGGTCGATGATCTGGTGGGAGGTGCCCGCCACCGGGCGCCCGATGGACCCGCGGGAGAGGTCGTCGTCGAAGTTCATGTGGGTGACCGGGCTGGCCTCGGTGAGCCCGTACCCCTGGTACACGCGGATCCCCAGCCGGTCTTCGACGGCGCGGGCGAGCCGGTCGTCGAGCGGCGCCGCCCCGGAGACGACGGCGCGCAGGGCGGAGAGGTCGTAGTCGGCGACGGAGGCGTCCTTGGCGAGCGACACGGCGACCGGCGGTGCGATGAACGAGAAGGTGACCTTGTAGTCCTCGTGGCTGCGCAGGAACGTCCGCAGCTGGAACCGCGGTGCGGCGATGACGGTGGCGCGCAACCGGACCGACAGGTTGGCCAGCACGGTGAGACCGTAGATGTGGAAGAACGGCAGGACGCCGAAGATGACGTCGTCGCGGCCCACCAGGCCTGTCCCCTCGATCTGCGCCATGTTGGCGACGAGGTTCCGGTGGGTCAGACGGACGCCCTTCGGCAACCCGGTCGTCCCGGCGGAGTAGGGGAGGGCGGCGAGGTGGGTCGCCGGGTCGAAGTCGACGACGGGCGGGGTGTTGCGCTCGGCGTACATCTGATTGAGGCCACGGCCGGTGTCCAGGTGCACGACCTGGTCGGCGGAGAGACCGGCGAGCTCCGCGGCCTCCTCCCCGCCGTCACCGAGGCCCGCAAGGGTGAGCAGGAGCTTCGCCCCGGAATCGGTGATCTGGTGGGCGACGGTCCGGGGGGTGGCGAGCAGTTCGACGGGGGTGAGTACGGCCCCCAGCCGCCACACGGCGTGGGCGGCGACGATGAAGCTCTCCGAATTGGGGCACTGCAGGGCGATGACGTCACCCTTGCGGATGCCGCGGCGGGCCAGCCAGCCGGCGGCGGAATCGACGTGGGTCCGCAGTGTGCTGAACGAGGTCTCGGTCCCCTCCGCCAGGTCGATGACCGCGGTGCGGTCCTCGTCCGCCGGGGCGAGCGAGCCGTACAGGTACTCGTAGAGCCCCACCCCCGGAACCCGGACCTCGCTGTGCTCACTGGTGACGGGCATCTGTTCCTCCTGCTCGACGGTCGCTGGTTCCCTCACAGAACATATGACAATATCTTACGCGGCTCCGGGGGCGGGGGCGTCCCGGAGGCGTCGGAGGGCACCTCGGGTGGTACCCCCGTCGGTCGTCGTCCAGAACGGGGGCATCGACGCCCTGAGGAATCCGCCGTAGCGGCGGGTCACGAACCGCTGGTCGAGGACCGCCACCACACCGCGGTCGTCGACACTGCGCAGCAGCCGGCCGGCTCCCTGCGCCATCAGCAGCGCGGCGTGCGAGGCCGCGACCTCCATGAAGCCGCTGCGTCCCGCCTTGTCCGCCGCCTCCTTCCGGGCCTGCAGCAGCGGGTCGTCCGGTCGGGGGAACGGGATGCGGTCCATGACCACCAGCGACAGCGACGGCCCGGGCACGTCCACCCCCTGCCACAGGCTGAGGGTGCCGAACAGGCACGTCTCCGGCTCCGCCCGGAACCGGTCGACGAGGGTGCCGAGCGAGTCCTCACCCTGGCACAGGATGTCGTAGGGCACGAGGGTCCGCAGTTCGCGGGCAGCGTTCTCCGCCGCCCGCCGGGACGAGAACAGGCCGAGGGTCCGGCCGCCGGCGGCATTGATGAGCTGCGCGAGTTCGTCGATGCTCTCGGCGGACGCCCCGTCGCGGCCCGGGGCCGGCAGGTGCTTCGCGGTGTAGAGGATGCCGTGGGTGCGGGTGTCGAAGGGCGTCCCGACATCGAGTGTGCGGCACTGGGACGCCGACATGCCCCAGGCCGCCAGCATGGCGGCGAACTTCCCGCCGAGCGCCAGGGTGGCGGAGGTGAGGACGACGGTCGAGTCGGCGAACAGGCGGGTGTGCAGCAGCCCGCCGACCGACAGCGGGGCCACCCGCAGACTGCGGTGCGACCGGTCACCGCTGAGCCACACCACATCGACGTCGGGTTCGGCGTCGAGCACGCGGACGACCGCGTCATGCAGTTCCTCGCACGCGGCGACGCAGGTGTGCACCTCGGCGCCGCGGTCGGCGTCCTTGCCCGTCGCACCGGCCGGCGGGGTGTCCTTCTGCAGCCGGGACCGGGTCTTCCACAGGGCGTCCTTGACCTGGGTGAGCGGTTCGTGGAGCGTCGGCGGCACGGTCACCCACCGCCCCTCGGCTGCGGTACCGGCGGTGACGGCCGCCTCGACCTCGGCGGTCCACCGGTCACCGGCGGCCAGCAGGTCGTCGGCGCAGCCGTCGGCGGCGGAGGAGGCGGCCTTGTTGCAGCGGCGGGCGAGGATCGCCAGCGCCGCGCCGGAGACCTCCTCGGTCGCCACGGAGGTGATCCGGCCCTCCAGCTCGTGAGCCTCGTCGACGACGACCACGTCATGGTCGGGCAGGACCGGCTGGTCGGCGAGGGCGTCGATGGCGAGCAGGGCGTGGTTGGTCACCACCACATCGGCCTCGGCCGCGGTGGCTTTCGCCGCTTCGGCGAAGCACCGGTCACCGAAGGGGCAGCGGGACGCCCCGACGCACTCCCGGCTGGTCACACTGACCTGCCGCCAGGCCTGGTCACTGACACCCCGGGGCAGACTGTCCCGGTCCCCGACCGGCTCCCCGTCGCCGCTGTCGTCGCTGTCGCCGTTGAGGATGTCCTGCGCCCAGTCGTGGATCCGCCGCACCTGGGCCCCGGTCCGGGTGAGGTCGGCCTCGTCGAGCAGAGCGGCGTCCTCTTCCGCGGCGGCGGCCTCACCCGCCCCGCCACCACCGATCCGGTTGAGGCAGAGGTAGTTGTTGCGGCCCTTGAGGATGGCGAAACTGGGACGCCGCCCCAACTGCGGCGCCAGCGCCTCGGTGAGCCGGGGCAGGTCCCGGTCGACGAGCTGACGCTGCAGGGCGATCGTCGCGGTGGAGACCACCACCCGCTCCCCGGTGGTCACCGCATGGGCGAGCGAGGGGACCAGGTAGGCGAGGGATTTACCGGTGCCGGTGCCCGCCTGCACCGCGAGATGCTTCTTCTCGCTGATGGCGCGGGAGACGGCGTCCGTCATGGTGTGCTGGTTCTCCCGCCGCGCCCCGCCGAGGGCGGTGACGGCGTGGTCGAGGAGGTCGCCGGGGGCGGGGGCGTCGGTCACGGGCGTGCGGCTCACAGGTCGACGAAACGGACCGCGAGGGCGGGCTCGTCCCGGGACAGGGCGAGGCCCTCCCAGGGCAGGGTGACGAGCTGCCGGGCCAGGTACTCCCGGGATTCGTCGAGGGTCGGCTGACCGGCGACGATCTCACCGTCGCGGATGAGCGGGACGGTGAGGTCGGTGGTGTGGAGGATCCCCATGTCGGGTGCCGGGGCGTCGATCGGGTAGGCGACCTCCTCGACGGCGGTGCCGGTGGAGCGGCAGGCACGCAGCGCCCGCTTGGCGCCCCCGTGGCTGGCCTTGCCCCGGCTGCGCTTGTGCACGTGGTTCCCGTCGACCTCGGTGAGCTTGTAGACCAGCCCGGCGGTGGGGGCCCCGGAACCGGTGACCACGGAGGTGCCGGCGCCGAAGGTGTCCACCGGCTCACTGCGCAGCGCGGCGATGGCGAACTCGTCGAGGTCGGAGGAGACGACGATCTTCGTGTCGTAGGCGCCGAGCGCGTCGAGCTGGGAACGGACCTGGCGGGCGAGGACGCCCAGATCACCCGAGTCGATGCGGACCGCCCCGAGATGCGGGCCGGCGACCTCGATGGCGTTGGCGACACCCTGCGTGATGTCGTAGGTGTCCACCAGCAGCGTGGTACCGGTGCCCTGGGCCTGGATCTGCGAGCGGAAGGCGGCCTGTTCGTCGGGCCGGCCGTCGGCGTCGGTGTGCAGCAGCGTCCAGGCGTGGGCGCTGGTCCCGCCGACCGGGATGCCGTACCGGTAGGCGGCCTCCAGGTTCGAGGTGGAGACGAAACCGGCCAGGTAGGCGGCACGGGTGGCGGTGACCGCGGCGTACTCGTGGGTCCGCCGGGACCCCATCTCGATGATGGGACGCCCCTCGGCGGCGGTGACCATGCGGGCGGCGGCCGAGGCGACCGCGGAATCCGCGTTGAGGATCGACAGGATCACCGTCTCCAGCACGACGCACTCGGCGAAGCTGCCGCGCACCGTGAGGATCGGCGAGTGGGGGAAGTAGAGTTCGCCCTCCCGGTACCCGTCGATCTGCCCGCGGAACCGGAACTCACGCAGGTATTCGCGGGTGCGGTCGTCGAGGAAGTCCATCTCGTCGAGCTGCTCGGTGGTGAACCGGAAGTCCCGGACCGCGGCGAGGACCCGGGGAATGCCGGCGACGACGCCGTAGCGGCGCTCGTTGGGCAGACGCCGGGTGAAGACCTCGAAGGCGCTGCGGCGGTCGGCGGTGCCGTCGGCCAGTGCGGCCTGCAGCATGGTCAACTCGTACATGTCCGTGAGCAGGGCGGTCGACCGGCCGGGGGTGGCGGGGACGTCCTGCTCGGCGTCGTGTCCGGGCTGGGGCTGTGGTGTGGTTTCGCTCACCCGTGCCAGTGTAGTGCCCGGCCGGACACCGCCGCGACCAACCCCGGCGCCCCGCCCCGGCCGGCTGCCCTGTACCGTGCCCTGCGTTCCGTCGTGCACCGGAGCCCCGCTGACGGCGTCCGGCGGCGTCGGTATGGTGGGGGCATGACGTCTCCCGCAGCTCCGGTCGCAGAACCCGTGGAAGAGCAGCTCCCTGACACGTTCACGGAGCCCGACCTCCCGTGGCTCTGTCTGTGCTGGGATGACCCGGTCAACCTCATGAGCTATGTGACCTATGTCTTCCAGACCGTGCTCGGCTACTCCCGCAAGCGGGCGACGGAGCTGATGATGCAGGTGCACACCGAGGGCAAGGCCGTGGTGAGCTCCGGTGACCGCGACAAGGTCGAGGCGGACGTGAAGAAGCTGCAGACCGCCGGACTGTGGGCGACGATGCAGCGGAGTGAGGGGTAGCGACGTGAAGCCGTGGACGAAGAAGAAGGGGATCATGCGGGGCACCCGCTACGTCACCCAGCTGGAACCGTTGGAGCGGGAGATGCTCGGGAACAGCGCCGCCACCGTCAGCGAGGCCCTGATGGACCGCGCCCGGTCGGCACCGAAGGACGAGCTCGCCGAGATGACCGGCCTGCCGTCGGGCCACTCCACCCCGCCGGAGGACCCGGCCCTGGCCCGCCTGCTGCCCTCGTTCTTCCGGGACGGGGCGGAGGAGGTCGAGGGTGAGGCCGCGGTGACCCGCCAGTTCACCGAGACCGACATCATCGCCGCGAAGCTGCGCAATCTCCGGCTCGTCGGGGAGATCCTCGGCCCGGACGGCTCGGTCCACGTCAGTCTCTCCGCCGAGGAGGTCCGGCCCTGGCTCACGGCGCTGACCGACATCCGGACCTACCACGCCGCCCAGCTGGAGGAGATGGAGGAGCGGGCGGGGGAGGGTTCCGCCGATGTCGCCGCCGCCTCCGACTACCTGGAGTGGCTCGGCTACCACCAGGACAGCCTGCTGGCCGCCGTGATGGGGCCGCTCGACATCCCCGACGACGGTTCAGACAACGGCCCCGACAGCGGTACCGGCGATGGCCGGGGCTGAGCCGTCCGGCGATCTGTTCGGGGCCGTGCCGGGTCCGGACAACGGACTCACCGATGTCCCCGGCCTCTCGGTCGGCCACGCGTCGGCGACGACCGGTGACCCGGTGTCCTCGGGGGTGACGGTCATCGCCTGCCCGGCGGGGGCGGTCGGCGCCGTCGACGTCCGCGGCGGCGGTCCCGGAACCCGGGAGACCGACCTGCTGAAACCCTCGAACTCGGTGCAGACGGTCCATGCGGTCGCCCTGTGCGGCGGGTCCGCCTACGGACTGGACGCCGCCGGCGGGGTCATGGCCGGTCTCGAGGCCCGCGGCATCGGACTGCCGGTGCTCGGTGAGGACGGGCCGATCGTGCCCATCGTCCCCGCCGCGGTCATCTTCGACCTGCCGGTCGGTGACCCCGCCAGCCGGCCGGACGCCGCCACCGGCCGTGCCGCCCTCGACGCCGCCCTCGACGCCGCCCTGGACATGCCGGCAGCACAGCAGTCCGGGAGAGCCGGCACGGTCGGTGCCGGCACCGGCGCCTCCGCCGGCGCCCTCAAGGGCGGGTTCGGCGAGGCCAGCGCCGTCGTCGCCCCCGGCCGGACCGTGGCCGTCGGCCTGGTGGTCAACGCCGCCGGCTCGGTCGTGGACCCCGCGACCGGGGAACTGTGGGGTCGCCGGTCCGGCCTCGGCGACGAATTCGACCGCTACGGTGTGCCGGAGCAGGCCCCGGCCGCCGGACTGTCCGCCCTGCTGTCGCGCGGCCTCGGCGGGACGAAGATCCCGCCCGGCCCGGCGACCGGGCTGAACACCACCATCGGCGTCGTCGCGACGGACGCCCCGGTGACCAAGGCCCAGGCGGAACGGTTGGCGATGGCCGCCCACGACGGGCTCGCCCGCGCGGTGCGGCCCGCCCACCTGCCGATGGACGGCGACACGTTCTTCGCACTCTCCCCGGTCACCCCCGACGACGGTGCCGGCGGGGGAGCGCCGCTGCCGCGCGCCGGGGTCTCCGACGCGGAACTCGCGGTCCTCAGCGCGGAAGCGGCGACCTGTGCGGAACGTGCCGTGGTGCACGCCGTGCTCGCCGCCGACAGTGCGTTCGGGGTGCCGTCCTGGCGGGAGACCGTGGCGCGGTGAAGACCTCCGGCCGGATCGGCGCCGCCCTGACCACCACGGTGGTCTTCCTCGCCGTCGTCTGGGCGGTCATGGCCGTCAACGTCCTCTCCGGCTACCGGTTGACCGGCTACGGCATCCGCCCGCATGACGTGGCGGGCCTGTGGGGCATCCTCACCGCCCCGTTCCTCCACGTCTCCGTCGACCACCTCCTGTCGAACACCCCGGCCTGCGCGGTCCTGCTGTTCCTCGTGGCCCTGTCCGGGCAGCGGGCGGTGTGGCTGAGCAGTGTGGTCACCGCCGTGACCGGCGGGCTGGGGGTCTGGCTGTTCGCCCCGGACGGAACCGTCCACGTCGGGGCGTCCATCCTCATCTACGGCTGGGCGGCCTTCCTCGTCCTGCGCGGATTCGTCGCCGGGAAGCTGCTGCAGATGCTGCTGGGTCTCGTCGTCGCCGTGGCGTACGCCGGGATGTTCTGGGGCCTGTTCCCCGGCGAACCGGGGGTGAGCTGGCAGGGTCACCTGTTCGGCGCGGTCGGCGGCGGACTTGCCGCGGTCGCGGCCGGACGCACGACTAGGATCGGTGCCCATGACAGGCGACACGGCAGCTGACCAGGCGGCGACCTCCGACAATTCCCCGATCGGAGTCTTCGATTCCGGGGTGGGCGGGCTGACCGTCGCCCGCGCCATCGTCGACCAGCTGCCGCGGGAGTCGATGGTCTACATCGGCGACACGGCCAACGCCCCCTACGGGGACAAGCCGCTGGCGACGGTCCGGCAGCTCGCCACCGCCGTCGCCGACGAGATCGTCGACCGGGGCTGCAAGATGATCGTCGTGGCCTGCAACACCGCGTCCGCCGCCTTCCTGCGCGACGCCCGCGAGCGCTACCCCGTTCCGGTGGTCGAGGTGATCCTGCCGGCGGTGCGGCGCGCGGTCAGCGCCACCCGCAACGGGCGGGTCGGGGTGATCGGCACCCATGCGACCATCACCTCCGGGGCCTACCAGGACCTGTTCCGGGCCAACCCCAACGTCGAGGTCTTCGCCCGGGAATGCCCGCTGTTCGTCCCCTTCGTCGAGCGCGGCATCACCTCGGGACGCCAGATGCTCGGGCTGGCGGAGAGCTACCTGGAACCGTTGAAGGACCAGGGGGTGGACACGCTCGTGCTGGGCTGCACCCACTACCCGCTGCTCACCGGTGTGATCCAGCTGGTGATGGGCGATGACGTCACCCTGGTGAACTCGGCGGAGGAGACCGCGAAGATGGTGTACCGCACACTCAGCGAGCGCAACCTGCTCGCCGACGACGACCCGGACCGTCGCCCGGAGCACAGTTTCGAGGCCACGGGTGACCCGCAGCGTTTCGCGCACCTGGCCTCCCGGTTCCTGGGTCCGTCGGTGACGAGCGTGAGCCACATCCCGGACCTCCTCCGGTGATGTGCGAGGATACCCTCATGGACATGACGATTCTGGGGTGTTCAGGGTCACTGGCCGGACCGGACAATGCCGCCTCCGGCTACCTCCTCCGGGCCTCCGACGGTGAACAGATCCTCCTGGACATCGGGCCGGGCGTCCTCGCGCGCCTCGAGGTCCACGGCCGACCCGGCGACGTGCACATGGTGTTCTCCCACCTGCACCCCGACCACTGCCTGGACTTCCCGTCCCTGGCGGTCTGGCAGCGGTTCCACCCCACGGCGGCGTCGACCCGGCGCCACACCCTCATCGGCCCGACGATCGCCCCGCTGCACCTCGGCCGGGCCGCCGCCGACGTCCCCGAGATCCCGGACGACTTCTCCGACATCTTCGTCATGACCTCGTGGCAGGCGCCGGCGGCGGACGCCACCCCGGTGCCGTTCTCCGCGGACTCGGCCGGCACCGTCTACCCGGAACTGCGCATCGGCTCGACCCGGCTGTACGCCGCCCCGGCGGTGCACCCCACCGAGTCCTATCTCATGCGGATCGAGGACGCCTCGGGCGCCAGCCTGGTCTACTCCGGGGACACGGCCGCGACGGGGCATCTCGCGGCCATCGCCGCCGGTGCGGACGTCCTGCTGTGCGAGGCGACCTGGGGGGAGCGGGACAACGGCTCGAATCCGCCGCAGATGCACCTGTCGGGGGAGGAGGCCGGCCGGGCTGCCGCCGAGGCCGGTGTGGGGCGCCTCATGCTCACCCACATTCCGCCGTGGGGGGATCCGGAGGGTGCGCTGCGCGGGGCCCGCCGGTTCTTCGACGGACCGGTGGAGCTGGCCCGCCCTGATCTGGTGGTGGGGGTCGGCCGGTAGGCTGTCCCGCATGACTTCCTCTGATCAGCAGCGTGACTTCACCCGCTTCGACGGCCGTGCCGTCGACGAGATGCGGCCGGTCCGCATCACCCGTGGATTCACCACCAACCCCGCCGGCTCGGTCCTCATCGAGTTCGGCAACACGCGCGTGATGTGCACCGCCAGCGTCTCCGAGGGGGTGCCCCGGTTCAAGCGGGACTCCGGCGAGGGCTGGCTCACCGCCGAGTACGCGATGCTGCCGTCGGCCACCGCCGAGCGGATGCCGCGCGAGTCCCTCAAGGGCAAGGTCAAGGGCCGCACCCACGAGATCTCCCGGCTCGTCGGCCGGTCGCTGCGCGCCGCGGTGGACCTGCGGGGGCTCGGTGAGAACACCGTGAACATCGACTGCGACGTGCTCCAGGCCGACGGCGGCACCCGCACCGCCTCGATCACCGGCGCCTATGTCGCCCTGGCGGACGCCCTCGCGGTACTGCAGAAGCGCGGTGTGGTCCCCGGCCGGCCGCTGCTCGACCCGGTCGCCGCCGTGTCGGTCGGTGTCATCGACGGGGTGCCCTGCCTCGACCTGCCGTACCCGGAGGACAGCCGGGCGGACGTCGACATGAACGTCGTCATGACCGCCGAGGGGAAGTTCGTGGAGATCCAGGGCACCGGCGAGCACGCCGAGTTCAGCCGGTCCGAGCTCAACGACCTGCTCGATCTCGCCGAGGGTGGACTCCACGATCTGGTGGACCTGCAGCGCCGGTCGCTCGCCGCGGAGCTCGGCGAGGCCGTGACGCTCGGCGACTGGAACTAGGGGGTCTGCCGTGCAGGTTCTCGTCGCCTCCCGTAACCGCAAGAAGCTCGGCGAGCTGGAACGTGTCCTCGCCGCCGCCGGCGTCCGGGGTATCGAACTGCTCACCCTGCGTGATGTCGCGGAGTATCCGGAGACTCCGGAGACCGGCGCCACGTTCGAGGAGAACGCGCTGATCAAGGCCCGCGACGGCGTCCGGTACGCCGGACTGCCGACCGTCGCCGACGATTCCGGGCTGTGTGTCGACGCACTCAACGGCATGCCGGGGGTGCTGTCGGCCCGCTGGTCGGGCGGGAAGAACTCCCCGGTGCTCTCCGACCACGACGATGTCGACGCGGCGAACAACGCCCTGCTGCTCGCCCAGACCGCCGACGTGCCCGCCGACCGCCGTGGGGCGGCCTTCGTCTCCGCGTGCGCCCTGGTCCTGCCCGCCGAACTGGCGGCACGGACCGGACTGGACGCCGAGAACACCGTCCGCGGCACCTGGGCCGGGACACTGCTCACCGCGCCGCAGGGCGACAACGGTTTCGGTTACGACCCGCTGTTCGCTCCCGCCGAGGAACCGGGCCGGTCCTCGGCCGAGCTCGCCCCGGAACGCAAGGATGAGCTGTCCCACCGCGGTCGGGCGCTCGCGCAGCTGGTGCCGATGCTGCAGACACTCAGTAGGGTGGGTGACTGACCACCACCACCTGCCCCGCCCGGGGAACCGGGAGATAAGGAGCATCACCGCCGTGAGCGTCGTCGGCAGCCCCACCACCCTCGTCGGAGCATCGCGGGCGGATCTGAGCTGGCAGGACCCGCTCTACAGGGACCTGCACCGCTACCCGGAACTGTCCGGGGCCGAGCGGGAGACCGCCGCACGGATCGCCGCCGAACTGCGCCGCTACCCCGACTGGGAGGTCACGACCGGGATCGGCGGTCACGGGATCACCGCCGTGCTCCGCAACAGCGGCGGAGGTGACGGCGGCGACGGCGGTGACGGCCCCACCGTGCTGTACCGGGCGGACTTCGACGGCCTGCCCGTCGCCGAAGCCACCGGGGTGCCGTACGCGTCCACCCATTCCCAGCTCAACGCCGACGGGCAGCTCGTCCCGACGATGCACGCCTGCGGCCACGACCTCCACACCACCGCCGCGCTGGGTGCGCTGGCGATCCTCGACGCCACCCGTGACCGGTGGTCGGGGACGGTCATCATCCTGTTCCAGCCGGCCGAGGAGATCGGCATCGGCGCCCACGGCATGGTCACCGACGGGCTGCTGGACGCCGTCCCCCGGCCCGACGTGTGCCTCGACCAGCATGTGCTGCCGGGGCCGGCGGGGACCGTCTACTGCTCTCCGGGGCCGATGACGACGAGTTCGACCACCATCGAGATCACCCTGTTCGGCCGGGGCGCGCACGCCTCGATGCCGCACCGGTCGGTGGACCCGGTGGTGCTCGCGGCGTCCGTCGTGATGAAGCTGCAGACCGTCGTCTCCCGGGAGGTGCCACCGGGGGAGTTCGCGGTGGTGACCGTCGCCTCGGTGGAGGCGGGCAAGGCCAACAATGTCATCCCCGACTCGGCGAAGATCGCGCTGAGCTGCCGGTTCTACGATGAGGCGCTGCGGGTGCGGTGCGTGGAGGCGATCAAGCGGATCGTCCGGGCGGAGGCCGCGTCGATGGGGGCGGAGCGGGAACCCGAGTTCCGGTTCGTCGGTCTGCTCGCCGCCACGGAGAACGATCCGGGGGTGCATGCCGTGGTGCGGCCGCATTTCGACGAGTGCTTCGGGGCGGATTCGGTGGACATGCAGCCGTGGACGGCGTCCGAGGATTTTCCGGTGATCCCCACGGCGTTCGGGTGCCCCTACCTGTTCTGGACGGTGGGGATCACGCCGCGACGGCAGTGGAACCGGGCGGTGAAGGCGGGCCGGCTGGACATCGACGTGCCCTCGAACCACAATCCGGGGTTCCTGCCCGACCTGTCGGCCCTGGGGGTGTGCACCGACGCGGCGGCGGTGGCGGTGCTGGCCTGCCTGGACCACGACTGGGATCCGGCGGGGCCGGTGGACGATGATCCGTGGGCGGCGGCCGACTGGGCCGGGGAGCCGGCGGTGGACCGCAGCCTGGAGTGAGACCCGGCCTGACCCAGGTCAGTTGTCGAGGTCGAAGGTCCTCACGACCTCGTTGCGGCGTCGGCGTTCAAGGATGAAGGAGAGGACCGGGATGACACCGGCGAGGATGGTGGTGACCCACTTTGCCGGGACCCAGCGGGCCTTCACGCCGAGGTCGAGGCAGGTGAGGCAGTAGATGATGAAGATCCAGCCGTGGACGGCCGCGATGACGAAGAACCAGCTCGGGGCGTCCGCCGCGGGCCGGTCGAGGATGATCGGGTAGCCGATGTACTTGATGATCATCTCCACGCACAGCAGGAGCAGCATGACACCGGTGATGTAGGCCATCACCGAGTACCGCGTCAGCGCGCCCCGGACGCGACGCTTCCGTTCCGGCGTGGCGGCGGGGTTCTTCGGGGAGGACGTGCTCATGGACTTCAGCGGTTCCTGTTCTCTGTGCTGGGCGTGGTGTGTGCGGCGCGGGAGCGGCGCCGCCGGTCGTCGACGAACGGATCGGCCGCGGCGTCCTGCGTCCCGTCGCCGGAGTGGCCGACCGCCGAGGAGAGGAAGTCCTCGGGGATCTCGGTCATCGTCCCCTCGTCCGTGGATGAGGGGGCGGCGGGTGCGTCGTCACCGTTGAGTCGGTCGCGCTCGTACTCCATGTACTTGCGGTACGCGACGATGAAGAAGATGCCGAAGATCGGCCACTGGATGGCGTAGCCGAGGTTCTGGAAGCTGCCGTCGGAATCCTGCCACCGGCCCCACTGCCACCACGCCAGACAGAGTGTGGCGATCACGGCGGCGGCGAGGAACACCAGCTGCACGATGCGGACGCGCAGCGGAAACGGGTTGTTCTTCTTGCCCTCGGACACGGCCCCCAGCGTACCCGTGGTGCAGCACGGGTTCGAATCCCCGGCGGTGGCAGGGTGCCTGCTACGATGACCTGCGCGCGCCCGTGGCGGAACTGGCAGACGCGCCAGGTTTAGGTCCTGGTGTCTACGGACGTGGGAGTTCGAGTCTCCCCGGGCGCACCGGTGGGGACTGTGCCGGTACAGGGACCGGCGGACAGCTGTTACGCCAGCACGTCCTTCGCGATGCGGGCGACGTGCCCGGTGGCCTTGACGTTGTACTTCGCCAGGGCGATCTTCCCCTCCTCGTCGACGAGGAAGGTCGAGCGGATCACGCCCTGGACGACCTTCCCGTAGTTCTTCTTCTCGCCGAAGGCGCCGTAGGCCGTCAGCGTCTCCTTCGACGGGTCGGAGAGCAGCGGGAAGGTGAGCTCGTGGTTCGCCCGGAACTTCGCGAGCTTCTCCGGCTTGTCCGGGGAGATGCCGAGGACGTCGATGCCCGCGTCGTTGAGCTCGGTCAGCGAGTCCCGGAAGTCGCAGGCCTCGGTGGTGCAGCCGGGGGTGTCTGCCTTCGGGTAGAAGTAGACGATGACCTTGCGGCCCTGATAGTCCGACAGGCTGACCTGGGAGCCCGTGTCGTCGGTGAGGGTGAAGGCCGGGGCCGTGTCGCCCTCGGCAAGTCGGACGGTGCTGGTGTTCGTTGCGTCGCTCATGGCCGCCAGGGTACCCGCGACACCGGATGCCGGATCTCGGACGGGGTTCGCCTGCACGCCGGGGTCGGCACGTCGTACAATGTGTGGCGATACGCAGCTCACTACACCAGGAGATCATCCGTGGCACGCACCATCGACGCGATTCAGCGCGACATTGAACGCACCCGTAACCAGCTCGCCGGCACGCTCGACGAGCTGACCGCGCGTACCGCACCGAAGGTCCTCGCCGACAACGCCAGGAACCAGGCGCAGAACTTCCTCGCCGACCCGAAGGTCCAGCTGGTCATCGGCGGCGTGGCCGCGGGTGTCGTGCTGCTCGTCGGCCTGACGGTGCGCAGCAAGCGGAACGAGAAGAAGCAGATCAAGGAGATCCAGCGCCTGCTCGCCAACGCGCGCTGATGACCGCCCGACGACGGGCGACTCCCGGCACCTCCGGTGACAGACCCCGGCGGACCCTCGAGGTCGCCGGGGTCTGTGCTGTCGCCGTCCTTGTCGGGTGGGGCTGCACCGTCGCCGGGGTCCCGGCGTCCTGGATCTTCGCCTTCCTCGTCGTGTTCGGCGGCTACGCGATCCTGCGGAACCGGCAGGTCACCCCGCCGACGCGGCTGATGCAGCCGGCGCAGGTGCTCATCGCGATGGTGTGCACCGCCCCGCTGTTCAGCCTCGACGGGCCGACGGTCCTCGGTTACCTCGTACCGACGCTCCTGTCGGTGGTCGCCACCCTCGCCGTCTGCGTGGTCACCGGGTGGCTGCTGTGGCGGGTCGGGGCGACGGACGCCGTCTCCGCGGTGATGTCCACCCTGGCCGGTGGGGCGAGTGCGATGGTCATCCTCGCCCGGGAGCTGCACGCCGACGTCCGCTTCATCACCCTCACCCAGTACCTGCGGCTGTCCCTGGTGGTGCTGACACTGCCGCTGTTCGTCCAGCTCATGGGTGGTTCCGGTGGCGCCGGACATGGGGGAGGGGGTGTGCCGTGGTGGGAACCGGCGTGGCGTCCTGTCGTGGGGGCGGCGGTGATCTGGGGCGTCACGTGGCTGCTCATCCGGGTCACCTCCCGGTGGTTCAGTGTGCCGGCGCCGTATCTGCTGATCTCGATGCTCGTCACCTGGCTCGCCGGTCTTGCCGGGGTGCCGGACGCCTGGATCAGCCCGGAGGGTCTCATCCTCGTCGCCGGCTACGCGGTCATCGGGGTGCAGGCCGGCGGCACGTTGACGATCACCGCGCTGCGGACCTTCGCCCGGAGTCTGCCGCTCATCCTCACCGCGGTGGGCGTCATGATCCTGGGGGCGGTGGCCGCCGCTGTCATCATCGCGTCGACGACCTCCGTCGACCTGCTGGACGCCTATCTCGCCACGGTCCCCGGCGGTATCTACGCGGTCCTCGCCTTCGCCCATGACGCGGGGTCCGCGCCGGTCGTCACCGTCGGCCAGGTGCTGCGCACCCTGGTGATGGTGGTGGTCGGGTCGTACCTGCCGCGGATCCTGCCCCCGCTGGTGGCCAGGTGGCGCCGACGGTAGCGTCGGGGGCGTGTCGACACTGTGGAACTTCCTTGTCCGTGCCGCCGGGACGGCGGTCGCCCTGTGGGTGGTCACCGGGCTGCTGAGCGGGGTGCGCGTGCTCACCCCGACGACCCCGATCGTCGGTGACGGGTCGGCGGACCGGCTGCTGGTCTTCCTGGGCTGCGGTGCGGTGATCCTGCTGCTCAACATGACGGTGCGCCCGGTGCTGCACCTCATCGGCCTGCCGGTCACGGTCCTGACGCTGGGGCTGTTCGCCCTGGTCATCAATGCGGTGGTCTTCCTCGTCGCCGCGGCGCTCTCCGATGCGATCGGTCTCGGCCTGCAGGTGGACACCTTCGGTGCGGCGTTCTGGGCGGCGATCATCATGGCGGTGGTGAACTGGGTGATCGGTCCGCTGACCGGGCTGCTGCAGCGGCGTTAGGTTTCCCGGCAGTCCTGGTAGGGCGTCCGGCCGGCAGCGGTTCTGGCAGACCGGCAGACGCGCTGCCACTCCGGCTATTCTCCGCGGGTCGGACTGCCCGCAGGCCGTGCTTGGTCTGCCGTGCCGACGGTTGCGCTGCCACCCGCCGGTCGGTCGTCCCGGGGACGTCGTGTTGGCCCGAGTTGACCCGGATCGGTCAATTCCGTCAGGCCGGGAACGCAGAATCGGGTCAGCTCGGGACAACCCCATTAACCCCCAACTCTGACCGGGTCGGCCGGGGACACGAAAAACCCCGGCGGGATGAACCCGCCGGGGTTATTGTGCGCCATCAGGGACTCGAACCCCGAACCCGCTGATTAAGAGTCAGCTGCTCTGCCAATTGAGCTAATGGCGCTTGTGCTCTCGGCAACCTCTCGGCTGCTCCCTGCAACGAGATAGAACTATAGGCCGTCACCGGAATACGCGCAAACCCGCAGGTAGGACCTCATATCTTCCCGGTCAGTCCCGGAAGCTGCCGAACCCGTTCACGCCGCTGTCGCTCCACCGTCGCACCACCGACACGGCACTGTCGCGCTCGGGCGGACCCGGGCGCACTCGACCGCGCCCGCCTGATTCCGGACGGAACCGGGCGGACCCGGTCGCACCACGGTGGTTTTCTGTCACCGCGGTAACGATTGGGACACAATTATGAGGGCCACCCGCTTGTCGGTTCGTCCCTGTCCGACTGCTGGGTAGGGTGATGGTCGTACGGCGCACCCGGTCCGGGTGACAGCCGTTTTCTGACTCACCACAACTGACTGGCCGGTGCGTCCTCCTGGAGGTGTCGGGGGCGCACCAGTCACGGAAAGCGATCGACAACACCCATGCTCCATATTTTCGGCCGCCGCGGCTCATCGTGGGCCGCGGCCTCACCGTCACACGCCCTGCGCGCCGTCGTCGCCACCGCCGGGGCAGCATCGCTCCTGACGGTCGGTGCCTGCACGATCGACAACGACGACGATTCCGCCGACCCGTCCCAGACCACCGCGGCCGACACGACCGACGGAGAGACCGCCGGGAAGCTCGCCAGCAGTGTCAAGGACAATGCCGACGGGATCAAGGTCGACAAGCCGGTGACGGTCCGGGACGCCGACGGCATCGACTCGGTCAGCCTGACGGACGCGGCCGGCACCGAGGTCAAGGGGTCGTTCAACGACGACCGGACGGAGTGGACCTCCGACGGGAAGCTGGACTACGCCTCCGCCTACTCGCTGACCGCGAAGGGCGGCGAGGACAAGCTCTCGCAGACCTTCACGACGTTCTCCCCGGCCGTACTCACCGACGGTTCCCTTGCTCCGCTCGACGGCTCGACGGTGGGCGTCGGCCAGTCCATCGCGCTGCGTTTCGATGAGGTCCCCACCGACCGCAAGGCCGTCCAGGACGCCATCAAGATCACCACCGAGCCGCACGTCGACGGTGCGTTCTACTGGATCACCGACCAGGAGGTGCGCTGGCGTCCGGAGCACTACTGGAAGCCCGGCACCAAGGTCTCGGTGAAGGCCGACCTGGTCGGTACGGATGTCGGTGACGGCACCTACGGCCAGAACGACCGGGACGCCACGTTCACCATCGGCGACGACATCCGCGCCCACGCCGACGACAACACCAAGCAGGTCGTCGTCACGAAGAACGGTCAGACCATCCGCACGATGCCCACGTCGATGGGCATGCCGGGCAACGCGACGCCGACCGGTATCTACCAGATCGGTGACCAGTACGACTCGATGACGATGGACTCCACCACCTTCGGTCTCGCCCTGGACGCCGGCGGGTACAACACCCGGGTCTCCTACGCCACGCAGATGTCCTACAGCGGCATCTACCTGCACGCTGCGCCGTGGTCGGTGTGGGCCCAGGGCAACACCGACACCTCCCACGGCTGCCTTAACCTGTCGATGGAGGATGCGAAGTGGGTCTATGACAACTTCAAGCGCGGTGACATCGTGACGGTGGACAACACCGGTGCGCCGCGGCTCGAGGGCTACGACGGACTCGGTGACTGGAACATCCCGTGGTCCGAATGGAGCGCCGGGAACGCCGACGCGGTCTAGTTTCCGGCCGGGTCTTCGGCCGGGCGGACCCGGAAGGTGTGGTTGACGTAGAACACCCGGGGGAGGGTACCGGCCAGCATCTCGGGGGAGGCGGTGACGGAGAGGACCTCGGCGGCGATGAGGGTGGCGTCGCCGAGCGCGACGGTGCCCGCGGTGCGCGCCCGGAAGACGGCGGGGGCGGACGGGAGCAGGGGTTCCCCGGTTTCGGCGGTGGTCCAGCCCTGCTCCGGGGTGAAGTGGCGGCCGTCGGTGGCGGCGAACTCCCGGGCGGTGTCCATCAGGTCCTCGCTGAGGAAGTGGATGAGGTAACTGTCCGCCCGCAGCAGTTTTCCGGGCCGTCCGGTGTGCTTGGCCAGGGAGAAGGACACGCCCAGGGGGTCGACGGCGAGGGACGCCAGACTGGAGACGATCAGGCCGACAGGTTCCCCGTCGACCGTCGCAGTGATGAGGACGACCCCGGCCGGATGGTGCCTGAATACCGTGCGGAAATCATCACTCTGTGAAGCCATGCCAGCCAGGTTACACTGCCCTCATAATCACCCAGGCGGCCTCACTGCGGGCTGAGCCCCGTCGCGGCCGCCGTGATCTCCAGACCACGGAGCATCTCGGAGGTGGAGGTGTTCTGCGGGGCGACCATCAGCTCGTCGGCCTGCGCGTGGCGGGCGAAGCCCTGCAGGTAGTCTGCGACCTGCTCACCGGTGCCGACGGCGTGGTACCGGAGCATCGACAGCACCTGGTCCGCCGCCGGGGAGGACATCAGCAGGTCGAGCTCCTCCTCCGACAGCGGTGCACTGCGCCGCACCGCCATGGACTCCACCCGGCGGCGTCGGCAGATCTCGTTCTGCCGGGCGGCGTCCTCCTCCGTGTCGGACGCCGTGACGTTCACCGCGGCGATGACGTAGGGCTCCGGGAAAGCCTCGGAGGGCTGGTAGTTCTCCCGGTAGGCGGTGACGGCCGGGACGAGGGCGTCCGGCGCGAAGTGGGAGGCGAAGGAGTACGGCAGTCCGAGCTGTGCGGCGAGATTCGCCCCGAACAGCGACGAGCCGAGGATGTAGAGCGGGACTTCCGTGTCCGCCCCCGGAACCGCCTGGACACCGGCGACGCGGGACCTGCCGGCCAGGTACCCGCGCAGTTCGAGGACGTCCTCGGGGAAGTTCTCGGCGGCGCGGGGGCTGCGGCGCAGTGCCTGGACGGTGCGCTGGTCGGTGCCGGGGGCGCGACCGAGACCGAGGTCGATGCGGTCGGGGTAGAGCTCGGCGAGGGTGCCGAACTGTTCGGCGACGACGAGCGGGGAGTGGTTCGGCAGCATCACACCTCCGGACCCCAGCCGGATGGTGGAGGTCACCGCGGCAACATGCGAGATGAGCACTGCGGGGGACGAGGAGGCGATCGACGGCATGTTGTGATGCTCGGAGTACCAGATGCGCAGGTAGCCGAGCCGTTCCGCCTCCTGTGCGAGTTCATCGGAACGCTGGAAGGCCTCCCGCGGGGATTCCCCGGGGTACACGGTCGCGAAGTCGAGGACGGAGAGAGGGAGCTGCTGATCGGTCATGGCCCCGAACCTACCCCGCCCGGTGCGGCGGGGTCACCGGGGTCACTTACCGGCGTTGCGGACCTTGACCGACAGCCAGATGAGGAAGATGCCGATCACCAGGGCGGCGATGCCGGCGAGCCAGGCGAGGCTCCAGACGTTGTCCACCGGGTTGGTGATGGCCAGGGCGCCGAGGACGACACCCAGCAGGATGTTGATGATGCCCGCGGTGACCGACCAGCCGCTGCGCAGACCGGCGGGGACGCTGAGCTGCAGGACGCCCTGGAACACCAGGCCGAGGGCCATGAAACCGAGGATGAAGAAGGCGCTGACGATCGCGAAGGAGGCGGGGAACAGGATCACGAGGACACCGGCGATGATGCCGATGATGCCGTCGGTGAGCGTCCAGCCCCACGGGGCGCCGGCCCGCCTGAGGTCGACGGAGAGACCGGAGGTGACCAGCCCGTCGATGACGAGCCAGGCGCCGATGAAGATGCCGAAGACGGTCGCGGAGCCGAACGGCCAGATGATGAACAGGATTCCGGCGATGACGGCGACGATGCCGCGCCAGAGGAGGAACTGGAAGCCGTCCTTCTTCAGCTGGTCGAACAGCGGGGAGGACGGGAACGTGTCCGGAGTGGTCATGCCCGCCAGGTTACCCCTCAGAAATAGCTGGCGAGCGGACCGTCCTCGGTCTGGAGGACCTTCACGGGAGTGCCGAAGATGTCGGTGAGGACCTCGTCCCGGATGACCTCCTGCGGCGTACCGAAGATGGTCACCCGGCCGTCGTTCATCGCGCAGATGTGGTCGGCGTAGCGGGCGGCGAAGTTGACGTCGTGCAGCACGATGACGACGGTGCGTCCCAGTTCGTCACAGGCCCGCCGCAGTTGCTTCATCATCTGGACCGCGTGCTTCATGTCCAGGTTGTTCAGGGGTTCGTCGAGCAGCACGTACTCGGTGTTCTGGGCGAGCACCATGGCGACGTAGGCCCGCTGGCGCTGCCCGCCGGAGAGCTGGTCGAGGAAGCGGTTCTCCAGTTCGGCGAGGTTGAGGAAGTCGATGGCCTCGGTGATGTAGGCCTCGTCCTCGACGGTCAGCCGGCCGTGGGAGTACGGGTAGCGGCCGAAGCCGACGAGCTGGCGGACGGTGAGGCGGGTGACGAAGTGGTTCTCCTGCCGCAGGATCGACAGCCGCTTGGCGACGTCGCCGGAGGGGGCGGAATCGACGTCGAGACCGCCGACGGTGATCGTGCCGGTGTTGGGCTTCTGGAGGCGTCCGATCATGGTGAGCAGGGTGGACTTGCCGGCACCGTTGGGGCCCACGAGGGCGGTCATGCCGCCGGCCGGGATCTCGAGGTTGACCGGCCCGATGGTGACCTCGTCGCTGTAGGACCGGGAGATGTTGTCGAGGATGATCACAGGCGACCTTTCCGCAGGATGTACAGGAGGAACACGGACCCGCCGATGAGCTCGATGATGACCGTCACAGAGCCTTCCGCGTTGAAGAAGTTCCGCATGATGAAGAACGAGCCGAGGAGGAACACGTAGCCGACCAGGGCGGCGACCGGCAGGATGAGCCGGTGGTCGTAGGTGTCCGTCAGCTGGTAGGCGATGGTGGCGACGAGGAACCCGAGGAAGGTCATCGGCCCCACCAGTGAGGTGGTCATGGCCATGAGGACGGACACGAGGAACAGGATGAGCATGAGCTCGCGGCGGTGGTTGAGGCCGAGGTTGTTGGCCGTGTCAGCACCGAGGGCGACGACGTTCATCCGGCGGGACCGCAGGTAGAGCACGGTGCAGACGACGATGACGACGGGGATGACGATCGGGAAGTTCCCGGTCTCCGCGTTGCCGATGTTGCCGAAGGTCCGGGCGGTGAGCAGATCGAACTCGTTGGGGTCGAGCAGCCGCTGCATGAAGGTGGACACCGCCTGCAGCCCACCGCCGAGGACCACACCGACGAGCAGCATGACCTGGATGTTCCCCAACCGGCCGGAGAGCAGCCAGGTGAACAGGAGGACCGCGAAGACGATCATGAGCGCCGACTGCACCAGGAACTGGCTGGTGCCGGTGAAGGCGTTGAGGCCGTGGGCGCCGAAGAAGAAGATCACCGAGGTCTGCATGACCACGTAGATGGACTCGAAGCCCATGATCGACGGGGTGATGATGCGGTTGTTCGTGGCGGTCTGGAAGGACACGGTGGCGAAGGCCTGGCAGCACGCCACGAGGGCGACGACGATGAGCACGTTCTTGCGCAGGTTGACGATCGCCCAGAACCCGGACTGTCCGAAGGGGACCGGGTTGCCGTAGGTCATGTAGGTCAGGGTGAGGCCCGCGGCCGCCAGGACCAGGACCGCGACGAGGACGATGTAGCGGGTGCGCTGGCCGGTGGAGACGAAGGGGCCGGAGCGGCGGACATCAGGCATGGCGGCGTCCTCTCACGAGCAGGAACACGAAGACCACCGCACCGAGGACGCCGAGGACGAGCGACACGGGCACCTCGAAGGGGGCGATGACGGTGCGGGCGAAGATGTCGGCGATGATGAGGATCCACATGCCGAGCATGGCGACCCAGGGCAGGTTGGAGCGCAGGTTGTCGCCGCGGAAGATCGAGACGATGTTCGGCACGATGAGCCCGAGGAACGGCAGGTTGCCGACGACGACGGTGACGATACCGGTGGCCACGGCGACCATCGCGATGCCCAGCAGCTGGATCCGGCCGTAGTGCAGTCCGACGTTGGTGGCGATGTCCCGGCCGAGGCCGGCGACGGTGAACCGGTCGGCGACGATGAAGATGAGGACGCAGACGACGAGGACGATGTAGAGCAGCTCGTAGCGTCCCCGGACCACGCCGGTGAAGGAACCGGTGAACCAGACGGTGAGCTGCTGGAGCATGTCGGTCTTCAGTGCGACGAAGGTGGAGACCGAGCTGACGACCGCCCCGAGCATCATGCCGACGATGGGCACGATGAGCGAGGACTTCAGTTTCACCCGCTGCAGGAAGAGGAAGAAGATCCCGGTGCCCACGAAGGCGAAGAGGATCGCGCCGATCATCCGGACGTTGAGGGAGGCCCCCGGGATGATGATCATGGTGGTGATCAGGCCGAGCCCGGCCCACTCGGTGGTGCCGGTGGTGGTGGGGCCGACGAACTTGTTCTGGGTGAGCAGCTGCATGACCAGCCCGCACATGGCCATCGCGGCGCCGGCGAGGGCGAGGGCGATGGTGCGGGGGACGCGGGTGATGAAGAACATGCTCCAGCCGTCCTCACCGCCGGTGATGTCGTAGACACCGGTGAACAGGGACAGCACGAACAACCCGAGTGTGAACAGGATGCCGAGCGCTATCGGCCAGGTTGTCCGCCAGGTCTTCCGGGCGGGTTTCTGCCCGGGTGGGGCGGTGGAGGCGGCGGTCATGGGGGTTGTGCGGTCCTTTTCCGTGCCGAAACCCGACCCGCTGATGACGGTGGTCAGTCAGTGGGCCGGGTGCGGGATATTCTGTGTGTAACGCGCTGTACTACTTCGCTTCGTCGAAGGCGGTGCCGATCTGCTTCAGGGCATCAGTGTAGGCGACGATGTCCTCGGTCTCGTAGAAGTCGGCCGGCAGGACGATGATGTTGTCCTTCTGGACGGCCGGGACGTTCTTCATGGCCTCGGAGCTCTTGATGAGCTCGGTGGCGGTCTTGTAGTCGGGCTCGTCGGCGCTGATCGCGGCGTCGCGGTCGAGGACGAGGATCCAGTCCGGCTTGGAGTCGGCGATGGCCTCGACGGAGATGTCGTCGCCCTTGTGGTCGGTGGAACCCTCGTGGTTGTAGGACGGGGTCAGGTCCAGCATGTCGAAGATCGGGCCCACGGAGCGGCCGGTCGACGGGGCAGCGTAGCCGAGCTTGCCGCCGGAGGTGACCAGACCCATGACCTTCTGGTCCTTGTTGTAGGACGCCTTGGCCGAGTCCTTGGCCTCATCGAAGTTCTTCTCGATGGTGGCGGCCTCGTCCTGCTTGTCGAAGACCTCACCGATCAGGGAGGTGATGTCCTTGAGGGTCTTCTCGAGGCCCTGGGTCTTCGGGGCGTCCTTGTCCTTGTTGTTGAAGTCCTTGTCGAAGCTGAGGTCCAGCACCGGGACGTCGGGGAGCAGTTCCTTCATCTTCTCGTAGGAGCTGGACAGGCGGTAGCCGGTGATGACCAGGTCGGGCTTCGCGGCGACGAGCTGCTCCAGGTCGGGGTCCTTGAAGTTTCCGACGTCCTTGATGTCCTTGTCGTCGTGGTACTTCGTGATGGAGTCCGGGATGATCTCGATCGGGGCGGAGACCAGGTCGACGTCCCAGTCCTCGAGGATGGAGAAGATGCGGTTGTCGAAGGCGGCGACCCGCTGCGGGTGGGCCGGGATTTCGACCTCACCGTGCGCGTCGGTGACGGTCTTGGTGTCTCCGCTGGAGCTGCTGCTGTCGTCGTCGCTGGAGCAGGCGGTCACGGCGCCGATCGACAGGACGGCGGTGGCGGCCAGGGCGACCGGGGCGAGGCGGCGGCGGCCGCGGAAGAGGGAGCGCATGGTGGTGTTCATTCCTTCACGTCAGGTTTGGGCTTGCTCTTCAGTGAGCCTAACCAGGATGAGGCGAGCCACACAAAGCACAGCCTAAACGCACCTCAGGTGTCGCTGACCCTGTCAGCGTGGGTCTGTGCAGGTCGTCACGGATCCGGGGCGGGAGTGTCGCAGCGCACCACGGGGGTGGATTCAGGGGGTGAATCGGGCTCAATGTAGTGCCGTGACGTGCAGATACTACAGAGATTCCGACAGGTTCCACTCAGAATCTCAGGTGCCCGACCAGGCGCGCCACAACCGTGCGTAGCGGCCACCGGACGCCCCTGTGCGGCCCAGCGTCGCGACCAGCCCTGCATATGGGGCACGGCGGCGGCGCGTTGACCGTGTGAGGGTGGTCGTGACGGGGTCCGCCACCGTGACGCGGTCAACCGGGGTCACCTCGCCGGAGGTTGCGCCGACAAATCGAGCAATGTGTGGCAGAGAAGTTCGGATATGTCGGTGCATACTCCGCGGTCCGGTCCGTCGGTAACGTGGCCGCATGCGCAACTGGTCCGACATCCGTTCCCTGATCACTCACGGTGCTTCGGTGCCTGTCACCGCCACGCTGCGGCCGTGGGGTGAGCCGGACGGCTCGCAGTTCGGCTGGATCATGGGGAACGAGCGTATCGCCGGACTCGTCCTGTCTCCAGGGGAGTACCGGATCGTCGGGGACGAGCACCGGATCCGCATCACGGACGCCGACGGCACGCCGCGGCTGGTCGACGACGGTGACCGGGTGGTCGTCATGACCGACGGTGACCCGTTGGACGCGACAGAGCACCTCTCGGTGACCATGTCGGCCACCTGGTTACGCTCGCCGGTGGGCCTGCTGCGGGAGCTCGACCAGCTGTTTCCTTCCGGACCGGTCGAGGAGACTGTCCGCGGCGGGCGTGACTGCCTGCGGATCCCGGGCCTTCCCGCGCAGCATCTGAAGGCGTCGCCGGCGGCGCGCTGGATCACGGTGGACGCCGGGACCGGCGTGCTGCTGGCCGTCGACAACGGTGACGGCTGCGGTGAACTGGTCGATGTCTCTTACCCGGACGTCCTGCCCGCGGACGCATTCATGTGGGACAGTGACAGGTTCGGGACGCCGCGGCGTCCGGACCCGTGGCGGCCGACGGGCGTGGTTGATGAGGGGGAGACGGACGCAGGTACGGGCATGCCGACGGAGAGGCAGGAGGAACCCGTCGCGGAACCGGCGGCCCCTTCGTGGTCAGAGCGCACACCGTCCGCCGACGAGGTCCGGCGGACCGGAGAACTGGCGGACGAGGCGGCCGGACCGGTGGAGCTGCCGGGACATGCCCGTGTGTGGCGGCATCCCGACGGCGGGTACATCGTGCTCGACGAGTCAGAGGACGATGAGCGCCGGGTGCTGGTGTACCGGCTGGGGTACGTAGCCGACGACTCCGGGAAGAGCGATGTCCGGTGGGTGGAGGAAGCGACCAGTTGGGACCCGATGTTCGTGTATGTCATTGGTGACCGGATCTTCTCGTTGAGCGATGACACACTCACGCTGCGGGACGCTGATCTGGGGGTCGTACGCAGGTACCGGGAACCTGCGTCGAGATTCTGGTTGACGGTGGTGGGGCCCTGGTTCGGGGCGTTCGAGTATCGACCGATGACCGATGACGACGAGTGGTGGGAGGAAGACAACCGCCCCGGCACCTTCCGGCTGTTCGATCCGGAGTCTGACGGGGCGGAGCTCGATGTGGTGCTGGAGGTGCCGGTGGCGTCCTCGGAGGTCACGGCCCAGTGGGTGGACGGTGAACTGTGGCTCTCGGAGGCTGGGGGAGTGACGGTGTTCCGGAAGTTTGTGTGACTACTTCAGCTTCTCGATGGTGGGATAACCCGGTCGAGAAACCCGCGCAGCGAGTGCGGGCCGGCGGCGTTGATGGCGTTGAGGTTCTGTGCGTCGGCGTAGTACACGGTGCCGTTCTCCACCGGCCGGGACTTTCGGGAGCAGGTGGGGATGAGTCCGCGGGAGTATGCGAGGGAAGGGTAGGTGCCGTCGGCCCGCGTTGACCGTGTGAGGGTGGTCCGGGCGTCCGGAACCACCCTGGCGTGGTCAACCGGGCGTCCCCGACCCGCTGTAGCAGTCACGACGGAGCAAGCCGATCATGTAGTATCCGCACCCATGAAACTGGAGGACCAGATCGCCGCCCACCGCGGCGGGCTCTCACCCGCCGAGACCCGCGTCGCGGACTTCCTGCTGGCCAACCCGCACAGTGTCGGCCACCTGTCCGCACTGAAACTCGCCGCCGCATCCGGGACCAGCGACGCGACCGTCGTCCGGACGGTCCACAAGCTGGGCTTCGCCGGCCTCGACGAGCTCCGGGAACACCTCGCCGCGGAACTGTCCCAGGCCGGCCGGCTGCAGTCGACCGTGCGCGCCTTCGGTGACGGGGTGGTCTCCTGCCACGTCGCCGCCTGCACCGGGGCCCTCACCAGTCTGCCCGAACGGCTCAGCGACGACGGGCTCACCGCCGCCCTCGACGTGCTGGCCCACGCCGCGCGCGTGGTCATCGTCGGTTTCGGCCCGGCCCGCCACATCGCGTCCTACACCGCCCAGTACCTGGCCCGGGGCGGCGTCCCGGCACTGGCGATGGGGATGACGGGCCGCGGTTTCGCCGACCAGGTCATCGCGCTGGCCCCGGAGGACGCCGTCATCCTGCTGTCCTACGACAACCCCTCCGAGGAGGTCGAGGCGCTCTACACCCGCGCCGGGCAGCTCGGCGTCCCCGTCGTGCAGGTCACCGAAAGCAGGCTGGTCGCCGACCCCCGTGCCGCGGTCGCGCTCGGAGTGGGGCGCGGCAACCCGGCCTACAGTCCCAGCCATGTGCCGACGCTCGCCGTCCTGGAGGCGCTCGCCGATGCGGTCGTCGCCACCGATCCGGCCCGCAGCGCCCGTGCCGCCGCCGACCTCGCCGAACTCCGGGAGATGCTGTCATGACCGGTACGGCACCGCTGTTCCGCTTCGAGGACGTCACCGTCGAGCGCGGCGGGCGCCCCATCCTCGACCATCTCACCGCCGAGGTGTCTGCGTCCGGGATCACCGCGGTGACCGGCCCCTCCGGCTCCGGAAAGTCCACCTTCCTGCGCTGCTGCAATCTGCTGGAGGTGCCGACCTCCGGGCGGATCCTCTACCGGGGCGAGGATCTCACCGGCGTCGACCCGCAACGACTGCGGCGGGAGGTCGCCATGGTCTTCCAGCGTCCCACGGTCTTCCCCGGCACCGCCCTCGACAACCTGCGTGCCGCCGACCGCACCCTCGGCGAGGACGCCGCCGCGGACCTGCTCGACGAAGTCGGGCTCACCACCGACTACCTGCACCGGGAGGCGGACGCCTTCTCCGGCGGCGAGGCACAGCGGCTCTGCCTCGCCCGCGCGCTGGCCACCCGCCCGAAGGTCCTGCTCGCCGACGAGGTCACCTCCGCCCTCGACGAGGACGCCGCCACGGTGCTGGAGAATCTGGCACGCCACCTGGCGGACCCGGCGTCCGGCAGGGGTCTGGCGGTGCTGTGGGTCTCCCACAATGCCGGGCAGGTCCGCCGCATCGCCGATCACGAACTGCGCATCGAGTCCGGGGAGGTGGTCGCATGAACGGCTCCGTCGGCTGGCTCGGACTGCTGGTCTCCCTGATCTTCATCGCGGTAGCCATGGCGGTGACCAGCGGATTCCGCCTGAAACTCAACCGTCCGATCGTGGTGGCGGTGGTGCGGTCCCTGGTGCAGATGGGCATCGTCGGCTTCGCTCTGGTGCTGCTGGTCGACCCGGGGACGTCGATCTGGTGGTCGTGGGCGTGGACGGTGGGCATCGTCGTCTTCGCGTCGGTGACGGTGAAACGTCGGGCTCCGGCGGTCCCGGGACTGTTCGGGATCTCGCTGGTGGCGTACACGGTCGTGGCGGCGTCCTCGTTGGCGATCATCTTCGGGTTCGGCATGTTCGACCTGTCGAGTCGGGCGCTGGTGCCGGTCGCCGGCATGGTCATCGGCAACTCGATGAAGGTGGGGGTCGTCGCGGCGACGCGGGTCGTCGAGTTCACCGCCGACCAGCGTGCGGAGATCGAGGCGGGCCTCGCGCTGGGGATGAGTGTGCGGCAGGCCGCCGCCCGGCTGATGCGCTCGGCGCTGCGCACCGCGATCTCCCCGCAGGTGGAGCAGACCGCCGCGCTCGGGATCGTGTTCCTGCCCGGGGCGATGACCGGCCTGATCCTGGCGGGCATGGACCCGTTGGAGGCGGTGGCCACCCAGCTGGCGCTGATGTACGTGATCCTCGCCGGCGTGGTGATCGCCGCGGTGGTCACCGGGTTCGGGACGCTGCGGGCGTTGACGACGGACCGGCAGACCGTCATGCAGCTGGCGCGGCAGGGGTGAACGGGGAATAGGGCGCTAGTGGGGGGACTTCAGCCCAGGTTGTCGAGTTCGGCCCGGAGGGTCCGGCTCACAGCGGCACCGCATCGGAGAGGGCGGACTCACTGACATTCACCCGCAGGGCACTGGCGGGGACGATATCGACGGGTGTCCCGAGGGTGTCGGCGACTCTCCCCTCAAGCCGGGAGAGCGAAAGGAGCCCGAAGCCTTCCGGTAGATCGACCAGCAGGTCGATGTCGGAATCCCCGCGGTCCTCGCCGCGGGCGACGCTGCCGAACACCCGGGGGTTGGTGACCCCTGCTTTACGGAGAATTTCCAGAACCTGTGGTCGGTACCGCCGGAGCCGGCGTCCCAGTGGTGTCGTGCCGTGGAATCGGAGCAACCTGGAGACCTCCGGTTGACTCCGTCCGATGGCGTCCGCGATCTGTCGTTGGGTGAGTCCGGCCGCATATCCGGCCCGCACCGCGGAGACGAGCATGTCGGAAGCTCGGGCGCGGAGTTCATCGGCCGCCTGTGCCTCGGACCTGATCTGGGAAATAACTGCTTCTGTAGTGGTAATATAGTAGATGCTATCAGCAGTCAACTGGGCGGGGGAGGCCTCGTATACCCTGGCGCCCATGACCGACTTCTCCTCTTTCGATGACGTCGCCGTGTTCGGGGAGCCGCCGAAGCGCCCGCATCTGCGTCGGGAACCGTTGCCGGGGGTGCACACCTTCCGTCTGCGGATCTCGCTCAACGAGTCTGATCCGGAGATCTGGCGGGAGGTGCTGGTGCCCTCCGACATGAAGCTGGCGGTGCTGCACCAGGTGATCCAGGCCTGCTTCCTGTGGTGGGACTACCACCTGTACCGTTTCTCGCTCGGTGGGGGAGTGTACGAGGACTCGGTGGAACTGTTCCTGTGTCCCTTCGATGAGCAGGAGCCGGACCCGTACCAGCAGGGGGCGCCGACGCGGATGGTCCGCCTCGATGAGACGGTGCAGCAGCCAGGTGAGGTGCTCCACTACCTCTACGACTTCGGCGACGACTGGGATCTGACAGTCACGCTCGTCGAGATTCTGGCCCGTGGTGGCGAGGATGCCCCGGTCGCCGAGTACGTCACCGGTGAGCGTGCGGCTCCGCCGGAGGACTGCGGCAGCCGGCGCACCGCCGAGGAGTTCGCCGCGATGAAGACCGCCCCGGAGACCGGGCACCTTTTCGACGACTTCGATCCTGAGGTCGTGGACGCCCAGGCGATCATCCGTCAACTGCTCCCCGTGGAGTGGTGGGCGCGGACGACGGAGTCGCCGGACTACATTCCCTCCCTGCTGGAGGGGTTCCCGGTCCTCGCGCAGATCTTCCACCAGTTGGAGCAGTCGCCGTGGACGGTCTTCCTCGGCACGAAACTTGAGATCCTCGAGGGGCAGGTCGAGAACCTGCCTTTTGACCTGCCGGACGCCACGGCGAAGGCGGAAGCCCTCAGCGGTATCACCGTATTCCTTCGGATCGTTGCGGACGCCGGGCCGGACGGTGTGAAGCTCACCGGCGCCGGCTACCTTCCGCCGAAGGTGGTGGAGGCGGCCATGGCGGAGTTCCCGAGCCGCTATGACGGTCTCACCAAGAGCCGCAGTGAGTCGAATATTCCGCAGGTCTCCGTGATCCGCACGGCGCTGACCAAGCTCGGGCTGGTGCGGAAGTGCCGGGGTTACCTGGGGCTCACCGCCACGGGGAAGCGGGTGATGGCGGATCCCGAGAAGCTCTGGGAACACCTGGTGACCCGGGTGGGCGCGCAGCAGCGTTCCACGGGCAGTACTGCAACCACCGCAGTTCAGCGGGACATCGACGTGGAGATCGAGGCGCTGACCCTGCTGGATCTGGCGACTTCACCGGACCAGGAGCTGGCGGACAGTGCCCGGGCGGACCTGCTCACTGCCACCGGGTGGCGCACCGGGCTTGACGGTACCGAGGACCTCAGATCATATGACGCGATCTCGATGACCCCCACCCTGGTCCTGTTCGGATACGTCGCCCCGTTGGAGTCCCGGGACTGGCAGCCGACGATATACAGCACGGCCGCGGCAGCACTGGCACGGGAGGCGTTGCTGGCGTCCCGTGGGTGAGGGTCTGTCACGAGCTGACCCATATCTGTGGATTCTGTCCGGTCGGATCGACAGAATCGGGTCAGCTCATGACAGCGGAAAAGTTCTGCGACTAACTCACGGCGGCGGTCAGTTCCGGGGTGATCTGCTCCACCGCCCAGTCCAGGCTCATCGGCCCGGCGGCGGTCGTCACCGCGTAACCGAGTGCCATGTTCTGCCAGACGAGTGCCCCGTTCGTCACTGACGGCAGGCTCCGGAACTGGCGACTGCTCTCGAGCTTCTGCTTCTCCCCGGCGGGATCGTAGATGACCAGCAGGTCACCGTCGAGTTCGTCGAGGCGCTCCATCGACACGGTGCCGGTGGCGCCGGCCTTCTTCTGCCGGTCGGTCTGCACCATGCCGAGGTCCTCGAACACGGAGTTGGTGCTGTACATCAGCTGCCCTTTGTTGAGGATCGCCGAGTTGTAGGTCAGTTGGTCGATGCCGGGGAACTGTGCCCGGATCCCGGAGATCCGGGCGTCGTAGGCGGCGGTGACTTCGTCGGCCCTGTCCTCCAGCCCGGTCACCTCCGCCACGCCGTCGAGGATCGGACGCCACGCCGGGCCGTCGGTCGGCCAGTCGTAGACGAGCGTGGGGGCGATGTCCTCGAGCTCGTGCCACGTCGCGTTGTCGGCGTAGACATCACCGACGATGATGAGGTCGGGATCGTATTTCGCCACCGCCTCGGGGTTCGCGGTGCGCTCGGCGGTCAGGGAAGCGTCCTCCGGCCAGTCGATCTTCCCCTTCAACCAGGGCATGCTGTCGTCGCCGCCCTGGATCTCGAACATGGCGACGGGTTCGAGGCCGAGGGAGAGCACCGGGTCGACACCGGCCTCGTGCATCACGACAATCCGCTCGGGCTTCTCCTCGATGGTGGAGGAGCCACGGGCGTGGTCGACGGTGACGGGCCAGGATGCGGCCTCGGCCTCGGCCTCGGTCGCGGTCGCCGCGTCACGGGAGGAATCGCCGTCGCCACAGGCGGTCATGCCGAGGGCGAGGGCGGCACCGAGCAGGGCGGCGGGGAGGGTACGGGACAGCTTCACTTGTTCTCCTGAAGTTCCGGGGGTCAGATATTCAGTAGGACAGGCTATGCTTAACTTCATGCCCTTACGTCGTACCGGACTGCCCTGTGCTTGACGATCTGACCCCGTTCAGCATCACCCTGACCGCCGGTGACCGGTACCTGCTGCTGTGGTGCCACACCGGGAAAGTCTCGGTGACCTGTGGTGAGGTGGTGCGACTGGCGGCCGGGCAGGGCGTCCTCGTCCCACCGGGGAAGGACGCCACGCTCCTCGTCGCGCCGGGTGCCGTCCCCGTACCGGTACGCATCGCATCCGCAGAGGTGCCGGAGGGGCACGATGACCTGCAGGTGTTCACACCCGGTGAGGAGTGGAACGACTGGCTGCTGCACCACTTCACCGCGTCCATCGCGCCGCTGCGTGAGCCGGGCCACCGGTCGGCCGAGCTGGTCGAGGCACTGGCCGGGAGTAGCCCGGAGGGGCGTCCGGCGCTGCCGCGGACGCCGGCGGCGCTGGCGGTGGCCCACGGTCTGCTGCGCGATCCCGCGTCGTCGCTGACGGCGGCGGAGTGGGCGGCGCGGGTGAGGGTGGGTGAGCGGACACTGCACCGCGTGTTCCCGGCGGAGACCGGGTTGACCTTCGCGGCGTGGCGCCGGGAGACCCGGCTCGCTGCCGCGCAGGATCTGCTGCGTGCCCCCGGCACCCCGGTATCGCAGGTCGCGGAGGCAGTGGGGTTCCGTACATCGACGGGGTTCATCCGGGCATTCCGGAACCGGTTCGGGAGGACGCCACAGGTGTGGCGGGCTGAGTGGGACGGCACGGGGACGCCGGCGGCCGGTGTCCCGGGGCCACCGCCCTGGGGAGAGCTGTCTGCCCCACCGAACCTGGACCACGGTTTCCACCTGCTGCTGTGGGTCTGGCGCGGGGCAATGGAGCTCACTGTCGGGGAACGCGTCCTGAGTGTCGGTGAGGGGCAGATCGCGTGGATGCCGGCCTACCGCGGTCACGGCGTGCGGACGGAGCCGGGGTCGGTGGTGCTGCCGTTGACGTTCACCGTCGGCGAAGTCGATCTCGGCGAGGATCCCGGGCCGGCCGATGTGCCGGACTACGAGGTCTGGGCACTGCTGCAGCATGTCATGGGCAACCAGTGCGGCGTGGCGCCGGAGGGGTACGGGCGCACGACGGTGGTCGACTCTCCGTGGGTGCCCGGTGTGGCCCGGCGCGATGGGGCGACGACGGTGGAACGTTCGCCTGCGGCACAGGTGGCGGACGCCCTGCTCGGTGATCTGCGTGACCAGCGCACCCTGTCACAGTGGGCGGGGGCGGTGGAGCGGACGCCGCGACAGCTCAACGCCGGGTTCCGGGCGGACACCGGGATGACGTTCCTGCAGTGGCGCACCACGGTCCGGTTGCAGACAGCCCGGCGGCTGCTCGCAGCCGGGGCGACGCCCTCGGAGTCCGCCCATGCGGTCGGCTACCGGCATCTGTCGCAGTTCAGCCGGGACTTCGCTGTGGGGTACGGGGTAACGCCACGGGAGTTCGTCGGCAGGTGACTCCGCTTCGCCGCCGGCGCGGTCACCGGGTGGGGCGCCACCGGACTGCTCGACTACTTCCGGTTGTCGTCGGTGCTGCATCTCGGCCTGTCGGAGGAGCTGAGCGGGGAACTGCCGACGACGATCCCGATGACACCCGCCTACGTCGTGCTGTTCCTGTCCGTTCCGGCACTCGTCGGCGGGGCCGCCTGGTACCAGGCGGCGAACGGTGGCTGCTCTACGAACCGGCGGCGGCTGTGGCGGAGCGGGCGCCGGAGCAGACTCCGGCGCGGCCGGCCGGTCAGGGCAGCCGGTAGGTCCACTCCGGGGTGGAGAATTTCTCGTCGCACCGCTGCTGGGCGACCTGCAGGTCATGCTCGGTGATCTCGCCCTCGGTGGCGTTGTACTTCTGCTGGAACGTGTCGTGGAAGACCTTGAGGATCTCCTCGCGCGGCAGCTGCGTCTGCGACCGCATCGGGTCGACCCGCTTCACCGCGGACCGGTGCCCCTTGTCCTTCATCTTCTCCTTGCCGATGCGCAGCACCTCGAGCATCTTCTCCGCGTCGATGTCGTAGGACATGGTCACGTGGTGCACCATCCAGCCGTTGGAGAACCGCTTCTGCGCCGCGCCGCCGATCTTCCCCTCGTCGGAGGAGATGTCGTTGAGCGGGATGTAGTGGGCGTTGATGCCGACCTTCTTCAGCGCCTCCATCGTCCACTCGTCGAGGAACGGGTAGGACTGGGCGAAACTCAGCCCGTCGACGAGGGCCTGCGGCACGACCAGGGAGTAGGTCACACAGTTGCCCGGCTCCATGAACATCGCCCCACCACCGGTGACCCGCCGGGAGACGGTGATGCCGTACTTGTCCACGCCGGCCTGGTTGATCTCGTTGGCGTAGGACTGGAACGAACCGATGACGACCTGCGGGGAGTTCCACTCCCACAGCCGCATGAACGGCTTGCGCCGACCGGCGGCGACATCGGCGGTGAGGGTCTCGTCCATCGCGACGTTGAGCATCGGGTCGATGGCGGGACCGTAGATGACGTCGAAGTCGATGTCGCTCCAGTCGACGGCGTGGCCCAGGGCGCGGCGCACCGCGACACCCACCCCGTCGGCGGTGATGCCGAACAGCACGTCGCTGCGCAGCAGGGAATCCTGGACCCGCTCCGAGAATTCGTCGACGGTCAGGTCCGCCGGTGCACCCTCCAGGGCGAGGGTCATGCGGGTGAGGACCTCGTCGGGTTCGAGGAAGAAGTCACCGGCGATCTGGACGTTGCGCAGCACGCCCGGATCCTCCGGTCCTCCGGTCTCGACCTCCAGGTCGACGACGATGAGCTTTCCTCCGGGGACCTTGTACTCTCCGTGCACCTCAACTGGCCTTTCCTGGTGTGGTTACCCTTATCGGCCGAGTCTACCCGCGCAGCGCGAGGGCGAACGGCAGCACGGCCCGCGCCCCGGCCCGGCGCAGTTCCCGGCCTGCGACGGTCATCGCCCAGCGGGACCCGATCTCGGTGTCCACCAGCAGCACCACCTGCCCGTCGACGGCCGCGGCGGTCTCCGGGGAGATCCCGAACGCGTCGTGGAGGTTCCTCACCCGGTAGGCGCTGTTGACGTCCGGTGTCCCCGGATCGTGCAGGTAACTGAGCTGCCCGGCATCCGTCATCCGGCCGGTGCGCGCCAGCCCGGACGCCAGATCGGACGCCGTGACCGGCCGCGTGACATTCGGCATCCCCACCACCGTGGTCGGACGCTCCTCCCAGTCCCAGTCCCTGAGCACCCGGACGCACCAGTCGGCGATGTTCGTCGGCACCGGGACATCGTCGGCACCGGCGGCGAGGAACCCGCGCAGCACCTGGCCGGGCCCCAGATCGGTGTAGCGGGCGATGACCCGACCCTCCGCGACCTTCTCGCCGGCCGGGATCTTCCCCTTCAGCGGCACCCCGACCTTGTCCATCCCGGACGGCCACTGGCCGCGCGGGTCGACGGGCAGACCGATGCCCGAGAGGATCTGCCGGGCGCCCGACTCGTTGGTGTCGCTGACCGAGGCATCCCACCACACCCCGGCGCACACGTCGCAGCGTCCGCAGTCGTGGGCGTCCGGGTCATCGAGGGCCTCGGCGAGGAACCGCATCCGGCATTCGGTGCCCGCCTCGTAGTCCAGCATCGCCTGCGCCTCGCGTTTCCGCGCCTCGGCGACGGCGGCGTAGCGGGGCGCGTCGTAGGTCCACCCCTGCCCGGTGGTGACGAAACCGGAGCCGGCCCGGTCGACCGCCCCGTCGACCTGCAGGGTCTTGAGCAGCAGGTTCAGCCGGTTGCGCTTCACCCCGACCATCGGCTCCAGGGCCGGGACCGACAGTGGTCCCTCCGCCCCCGCCAGCGCCGCGAGCACGGCGTCCGCCTCAGCCTCGTCGGGCATGGAGGCGGTCGCGAAGTACTCCCAGATGTCCGGGTCCTCCGGCCCGGGCAGCAGCAGCACATCGGCCGAGTCGGTGGCACGCCCGGCGCGTCCGACCTGCTGGTAGTAGGCGACCGCGGAGCTCGGCGCGCCGAGGTGCACCACGAAACCCAGGTCGGGTTTGTCGAAGCCCATGCCCAGCGCGCTCGTCGCCACCAGGGCCTTGACCTCGTTGTCCTTGAGCTGCTGTTCGAGCCGGGCGCGGTCCTCCGGGTCAGTGCGTCCGGTGTAGGTCGCCACGTTCCAGCCGGCCTGTGCCAGCGCCCGGGACGTGTCCTCGGCGGCGGAGACGGTGAGGCAGTAGATGATGCCGGAGCCGGTGAAGTCGCCGAGGTGCTGGACCAGCCAGCCGATCCGGTGACCGGGCGGGGCGGTCGGGGCGACCCCCAGCCGCAGCGAGTCCCGCGACAGCGGCCCGCGGATGACCGTCGTGTCCGCGCCCAGCTGGGCGGCGACATCCTCGACGACCCGGCTGTTGGCCGTCGCCGTGGTGGCCAGCACCGGCAGGTCGCCGGGCAGGGACGCCAGGAGCGCGCCGATCCGCCGGTAGTCCGGGCGGAAGTCGTGGCCCCAGTCGGAGATGCAGTGGGCCTCGTCGACGACGATCATCCCCACCCCGGCGCCGGACGCCGCACTGCCGAGCAGCGGGTCGAGGACGCGCTCCCGGAACCGGGGGTTGGTCAGCCGTTCCGGGGAGATGAGCAGGACGTCGAGGGAGCCCTGCCGCAGGGCGCCCAGCACCTCGTCCCATTCGGTGACGTTGGAGGAGTTGATCGTCGCCGCGTGCACCCCGGCGCGGCCGGCGGCGGCGACCTGGTCGCGCATCAGGGCGAGCAGCGGGGAGATGATCAGGGTCGGCCCGGCGCCCTGTTCGCGCAGCAGGCGGGCGGCGACGAAGTACACCGCCGACTTCCCCCAGCCGGTGCGCTGCACGACCAGGACGCGTTTCCGGTCGCTGACCAGCGCCTCGATCGCCTCGAACTGGCCGTCGCGGAAGGTGGCGTCCGGCCGCCCGGTGAGTTCCCGGAGGATCCCGGTGGCGCGGGTGTGCAGGGGGCTGGTGTCCGTCATGGGCCCCACCCTAGAACAGCCGTCGGAAAGCAACGGCCGGCACCGCAGGGGGTACCGCACCGCACCATGATTGGTTAGGGTTGCCTGCCATGCCGAGGACTCAGAAGACAGCACCCTCACCCCTCGACGACCGGGCCCGCGAGGTCGCCGACCGACTGCACCGGCAGAACCGCCGCCAACTGCTGGGCAGCGCGGTCCCCGCACTCCGGGAGGCGGTGAAGGCGAAGGTCGGCACCGGGCAGTGGGACTGGACCGCCACGGCGTCCGGAAAGGAGATGCTGCAGGACAAGATGGTCGCGATCGACCCGGAGAAGGCGGCCCTGTGCCACCTGCTGTGCCGCAGCGCCGCGGCCCGGACCGTCGTGGAGATCGGCACCTCCTACGGTGTCTCCACCATCTATCTGGCGGCCGCGGTGCGGGAGACCGGCGGCCTGGTCATCGGCACCGAACATGAGGCGGGGAAGGTCGCGGCGGCCGAGCGGACCCTCGCGGAGGCCGGGGTGGGGGAGTACGCCGAGATCCTCACCGGCGATCTGCGGGAGACACTGCCGCCGCGGCTGACGGAGCTGGAGCAGCAGGGCCGCCCGGTCGATTTCGTGCTCATGGACATCTGGATCCCGATGGCCCTGCCGGCGCTGGAGATCCTCACGCCGCACCTGCGGCCCGGGGCACTGGTGGTGTGCGACAACGTCATCAGCGGGGCGACGGACTACGCCGACTACCTGGAGCGCGTCCGGTCGTCCGGGGATTTCCTGTCCGTCACTGTCCCGGGGCAGGGTGGGATTGAGATTTCGATGAAGCTGTAGATCTGTTCACTCAGCGGTGGTCGGCCCTTGTGCCGTGAGGGAGTTTCGGAGTGCGAATCAGCATGATGCCGAGTGCGATGAGTGACACCAGAACGCCGCCTCCGAGAACGATGCTGAAATACCCCACGCCCCACAGGCCCGACTCGTCGTAGAAGGCCGTGTCGACGGCATAACTCGCTGAGAAGGCGAACAGGCCTCCGTATGCACCGCAGAATGGTCCTGTGTACCGCCAACGCGCTGCAAAACCCAGGAGGAGAATCGCAAGGAACGCTGTGATGGCGCACCCTGTAACTGACCACGAGGCGTAATGGGCCGGATCCCCCCAACTGAACCACACCAACCAGAGTCCAATGCCCACCGCGACCCCCAATGTCCCGGTCACGATATCGCCGGTTCTTCCGGCCGGATCGTGATACCGATCGGGGTTCGCCAATTCGGCGCGGTGAAGTGCACGGAGAAAGAGTGCGGCCACACATAGAGGAAGAATGCCGAACACAGCGATGCTCGTGAGCAGGTTCAGGAGAATCGTGGTGGTGCCCATGGCTCCACCGTACGGAATTACAGTATCGACCTGGATCCGGGCGTTCCGTCCTCGGGGTGGTGCGGTCCATGGGTGCTGTCTCGTAGATGCTTCTGCGTCCGCACCAGCATCACCCCGAGTGCGAGTGCCGCCAGCACCACGCCGCCGAAGAAGACGATCATCATGTAGCCCACACCCCACAGGCCGTCCCCGCCCTCGTAGTCGTCGAGCCCCATCTGCACCGCGCAGGCGGTGGAGAAGCCGAAAAGTCCGCCGAGCGCCGCCGTGAACGGGCCCGACCAGCGCCAGTGTGCCAGCAGCCCGAGCGCCACCACGACGAGTACCGAGGTGATCACGCACCCCACGATCGCCCAGGTCGGGTACTCGAAACGACCCCAGCTGATCCACACCGCCCACAGCAGGACCCCGGCGAGGACGCCCGCCACGGCCGTGGCGGTGTTCCCGGTCCGGCGCGCCGGGTCGCCGGCCCGCGCCGGGGCCTTCAGCTCCTGCCGGTGGATCACGATGATCCCCACCAGTGCGGCGATCATCGGGAGGCCACCGCCCATGAGGACGACAGTGACGATTCCCAGAAGCGCATCAGCATTCATGGTCCCCACCGTACGGATCTGTTAACCATCCGGCAGTCGGGGACAACACCTCGGCCCGCTCAGCTGAACCGGCGGTACACCGCCTCGGCGACGACCAGGTCCTCCCAGGACATCCCCACGCTCTTGAACACGACAGGACGCCGCCCCGGGGCGACCGCCGGGCCGGTCAACGCCGTACGCAGCGCAATCAGATCGCCGCGGTTGACCGCCCCCTCGAAGTTCGCCAGCACGATGTCGCCCGCGGTCTCCAGGGCGGTCTCCACGTCCTCCACGATGACCGCCGCCCCGGCGAGGAAACCCGCGTCGAGCTCGCGGGTGTTCGGCTCGTGGGAACCGACGGCGACGACCACCACGTCGTCACGGACCTGGTTGGTCTGGAACAGCGGCGTGTCCGCGGTCGTGGCACAGATGATGAGGTCGGCGGCGGCGAGGGCATCCAGTGTCTCCTGCGAATCGGTGGCCAGCACCGGGCCCAGTGCCCGGGCCGAGTCATCGGCCCGGTCGGGGTGACGGACCACGAACCGGACCGAGGCGAACGGCTTGTCCAGGGCCGCGGCGAACGTCTCCACATGGGCCACCCCCTGCGGGCCCGCGCCGAACACCACCAGGTTCAGCGGCCGGTTGAGCAGCCGCAGCGTGGGCAGCACCGCCGCCGCCGAAACCGCCGGGGTGCGCAGCGTGGTCAGGGCACCACCGTCGATGACGGCGAGCGGGGCCAGGGTGCGCGCGTCATGCAGCAGGTAGGTCCCCTGGATGCGGGGCAGTCCCCGCGCCGGGTTCTCCGGGGCGACGGTGGCGACCTTCACCCCGGCGAACTCGCCGACCTCCGACGGCATGAGCAGGAAATGGCCGTGGTCGGTGTGGGCGGTGCGCCGTGGCAGGTCCGTCGCCGGGTCGAAGGCGGTCCGTGGGTCAGTGAGCGCGGCGGTGACCGCGGCCACGGCGTCCACCGGGGACAGGGCGGCGGCGACGGCGGGGGCGTCGATGACGGTCGGGGACTTCTCGGTGTTCATGGTCCCAGCGTACGTGCCGCGGATTCTTTAGGCTGGGCGGAGGATACGCACCGGACCTGCACCGGCACCCGGACCCGAGGGAAGCGAGCCGACCGTGACACAGACCGTGACACAGACCGTGACACATCCCGCCTGGCACACCGCGACCGTCGAGGAGGTCCGGGACCGTCTGGACGCCCCCGGACACGGCCTGTCCACCCGGGAGGCCGCCGACCGGCTCGCGCACGACGGCCCCAACGCACTGCGGGAGACCACCTCCGACCCCTGGTACCTGGTGCTGGGCCGTCAGCTGGCGTCTCCGATGGTCATCTTCCTGCTCATCGCCGGCATCGTCACCCTCATCCAGCGCGAATGGTTCGAGGGGGCGGTGATCTTCCTGGTCGTCGTCCTCAACTCCACCATCGGTTACTGGCAGGCCCGCAGGGCGGAGCAGGACGTCGCCGCGCTGGCGACCCTCGCCACCCCCGTCGCCACCGTCGTGCGCGACGGGGTGACCGTCGACATCCCCGCCCCCGACCTCGTCGCCGGGGACACGGTCCGGCTGGAGTCCGGCGACATGGTCCCCGCCGACCTGCGGATCACCTCCACCAACGGACTACGCGTCGACGAATCCACGCTCACCGGCGAGGTCCTGCCCGCCGCGAAGAAGGCGCTGGCGGACGACGCGGCCGACCACCTCGCCGCGGACGCCCCTGTCGGAGACCGCGTGACCATGGCCTACTCCGGCACCCTCGTCGTCTCCGGGCGGGCCACCGGCATCGCCGTGGCGACCGGCCACGACACCGAACTCGGCGCTATCGCCTCCCTCGTGCAGGAGGACGCAGGGAAAACGCCCCTGCAGATCCTCACCGACCGTCTCGAGAGGACCATCGCCGTGATCCTCGTCGTCGTCGGGGTCGCCGTGTTCGGGGTGAACCTCATCCTCGGCACCGGGCTGGGCGACGCCTTCCGCTCCACCGTCGCCCTCATCGTCTCGGCGATGCCGGAGGCCCTGCCGGTCGTGCTCTCCGTCGCCATGGGGGTGGGTGTCTCCCGCATGGCCGGGCGCAACGCCGTGGTCCGGCACCTGCCCAGCGTGGAGACCCTCGGCTCAACCACCGTCATCGGCTCCGACAAGACCGGCACCCTCACCGTCAACCGGATGACCGTGGAGCAGGTGTGGACACCCGACGACGGTGACGGGACCGCCTGCCTGCGCGACGGGGCACTGACCAATGACGCCGAGGAACACCCGGAGACCGGCGACCTGCTCGGCGACGCGGTCGATTCCGCGATGGCCCGCATCGCCCTCGACCGGTCCGCGGTCACCACGGAGGAACGCGCCGCGGCACCGGTCGCGGACATGCCCTACGAACCCGAGATGGCCTACTCGCAGACCCTGCGGCGTGGCGGTGACGGCCGGCTCACCCTCCACGTCAAGGGCGCCCCCGAGGTCGTCGCCTCGTTCTGCCCGGAGACCGCGGAGAACTCCGCCGGGCACGCCGCGATGGCGGAGGCGAATCAGGCGATGGCCGAGGCCGGGCTGCGCGTCATCGCCACGGCGTCCGGCGTCCTCGACGAACCGCCGGCAGGGGAGACCGGTGTCCTCCCGACCCCACACGACCTGCGGTTCACCGGGCTGCAGGGGATGATGGACCCGCCGCGCGACGGGGTACGTGAGGCGATCCGCGACTGCCGCAGCGCCGGTATCCACGTCATGATGATCACCGGCGACCACCCCGTCACCGCCGTCGCGATCGGGAAGCGCCTCGGACTGGGACGCCCCGGCGACGAGCCGCTGACCGGCCGCGACATGGCCGGCTTCGACGACGCACAGCTCAAGGAACGACTGAAGCACACCAGTGTCGCCGCGCGGATGAGTCCGCGGGACAAACTGCGGATCGTCAAGCTGCTGAAGGCCGACGGGGAGACCGTCGCCGTCACCGGCGACGGGGTGAACGACGCCCCCGCGCTCAAGGCGGCGTCCATCGGTGTGGCGATGGGCGGCTCGGGCACCGACGTCGCCCGCGAATCCGCCGACATCGTCCTCACCGACGACAATTTCGTCACCATCGTGGACGCCGTACGCCTGGGCCGGGTGACCTTCTCCTCCATCCGCAAGGGTGTGTTCTTCCTCATCTCCAACGGCCTGGCCCTGATGACCGCAGTGGTGGCCAACACCTTCACCGAACTGCCGCTGATCTTCCTGCCGGTGATGCTGCTGTTCATGAACATCGTCACCAACGGCATCCAGGACATCGCCCTGTCCTTCGAGAAGGGCGAGGGCGACGAACTCGCGCAGAAACCCCGCCGCCGGGACGAGGGGGTGCTCGACACGCGGCTGTGGCTGCGCACCGTCATCACCGGCCTGTGGATGGGCGTCGGCACACTGCTGGTCTACCGGGTCGCCAGCGACCAGGGCCTGCCGGTGGAGGAGTGCCGCACCCTCGCCCTGATCACCATGGTGATGTTCAACTTCTTCCAGGTGTTCAGTGCCCGTGCGCTGCGGGTCTCCGTGTTCACCCTCAACCCCTTCGGAAACCCGTTTCTGCTCGTCTCCGCGCTGGCGGCGCTGCTGCTGCAGTGGGTGTGCACCGCCTGGGCACCCGCCGCCGAGCTCATCGGTCTGGCACCGTTGACGTGGTCTCAGTGGCTGATGTGCACCGGCATCGGGGTTACAGTGCTGGTGATCGTGGAAATCGAGAAACTGGTGGTGAGGTTCGGAACATGGCGGAAGAAAAAGCGCACGTCTGCGTCGTCGGGGCGGGTGTGCTCGGCCTGAGCGCGGCGCGGGAACTCGCGGTGCGGGGTGCCGACGTCACCCTGCTGGATGCGGCCGGCGCCCTGGCCGGGGCGAGCCACCGCTCCTTCGCGTGGATCAACGCGAACAACAAGCCGCCGCACGCCTACCACCGGCTCAACGTCGCCGGCATGGCCGAGCACGACCGGCTGCAGGACGAGCTCGGCGGCGACTGGTTCCACCGCTCCGGCTGCCTCCTCGCAGCCTTCGACGGGACGCCGCACCAGCGTGCGGAGTTCACCGCCGGACGCCTCGCCCGGCTGCGGGCCGAGGACTACCCCGCCGAACCCGTCGGCCGGGCCGACCTGGTGCACCTGGAACCGGCGGTCCGGTGGCCCGATGATCTCGGCGAGGCGCTCTACCTCCCCGAGGAGGGCTACCTCGACGTCGACCTGTTCGCCGCCGCCCTCGTCGCCGACCTCGCCGACCGCGGGGTGCCGGTGCGGCAGGGCCGGGTCACCCACATCGCCGCCGGGCAGGAGACCGCCGAGGTCATCCTCGACGACGGCACGGTCCTGACGCCCGACGTGGTGGTCATCGCCGCGGGGGCGGCGTCCCGCCGGTTCGGACTGCCCGTCGCCGACCCGGCGGCACCGGGCGGCCCCACCGCACGGACCCACAGTTTCCTCGGACTCACCGACCCCACCGAAGTGGACCTGGGGCGGGTCATCATCAGCGACCGCATCAACATCCGGCCCCGCCACGACCGGCGACTGTGGGTCCAGCTGCCCCCGGTGGAGCACCGCGTCGCCGAGGGGGAGGCCGCACTGCCCGACGTCCGGCAGCTCATGGAGGAGGAGCTGGCGACGGTGTTCGGCACCCCGGTGCCCGTGCCGACCGTGTACCTGTCCGCCCGCAGTCTGCCGGAGGACGGCTTCCCGCTCGTCGGCTTCACCGACGCCTCCCACCGGGTGTACGCCCTGGTCAGCCACTCCGGCATGACCCTGTCCGCCCTGCTGGGGCGGCTCGCCGCCGAAGAGATCGGCGGGACGGCGTCCGACCTGCTCGCCCCGTTCCGGCCGGACCGCCCGGCCGGGGGTACCCCCGCGGCAGCCACGCCCTTCATCGGCCGGCAGTAGCACAATGGGGGCATGACCACCTCCACCATCCCCACCACCATGCACGCCTGGCAGGTCACCACCCCCGGCCCCGTCGACGGGGCGACCGCGCCGGTCGAACTCGTCGAGAAGCCCGTCCCCGCCCCCGCGCCGGGGGAGTTGCTCGTCCACGTGCACACCTGCGGCGTGTGCCGCACCGACCTGCACGTCACCGAAGGCGACCTCGACGTCCACCACGACCATGTCACCCCCGGCCATGAGATCGTCGGCGAGGTCGTCGCGGTCGGGGAGGGCGTCCCCGCCGACGACTGGACCGGCGCCCGCGTCGGCGTGGCCTGGCTGCGCTCGACCTGCGGGCAGTGCCGCTGGTGCCGCTCGGGCAAGGAGAACCTCTGCCCGGACTCGACCTACACCGGCTGGGACGCCGACGGCGGCTACGCCGAGTACACCACCGTCCCCGCCGACTTCGCCTACCGGCTGCCGGCACAGGACGTGGCCTCCGACGTGGCCCTGTCCCCGCTGCTGTGCGCCGGGATCATCGGCTACCACGCCCTGCAGCGCGCCGGGCTGCCCGAATCCACCCCGGAGCATCCCGCCCGCCTGGGCCTCTACGGTTTCGGCGGTTCGGCGCACCTGTGCGCCCAGCTCGCCCTGGCCGACGGCGCGCGGGTCCACGTCCTGACCAGGGACAGGGCGGCCCAGGAGCTGGCCCTGAAGCTGGGTTGCGCCTCGGCCGCCGGGGCGTACGACATGCCGCCGGAGCCGCTGGACGCCGCCGTGCTCTTCGCCCCGGTCGGCGACATCGTGCTGCCGGCGATGCGGGCCCTGGACCGGGGCGGCATCCTCTCGATCGCCGGCATCCACCTGTCCGACATCCCGCCGATCCACTACGAGACGGAACTGTTCTACGAGAAGGAGATCCGCTCGGTCACCTCGAACACGCGGGCGCAGGGCCGCGAGTTCCTCGACCTCGTCGCGGAGCACGGCGTCCGCGCGACGACGCACCGCTACCCGATGTCGAAGGGCCTGGACGCCCTGCGTGACCTCAAGGCCGGACGCTTCGACGGTGCCGCCGTGCTGGTCAATGACTTCTGACATGTCCGCGCCGGACGCCGCGGGGCTGGTCGGCGGCGTGGGCTGCGCGCACTGGCATTCGCCGCTGGATGTCGTGGTGGTCCGGTTCCACTGCTGCGGACGCACCTACCCCTGCCTGCACTGTCATGATGAGGCCGAGGACCATTCCGTGACGCCCTGGCCGACGGCGACGGTGGTCGACCGGGCGCAGGACGCGGTGCTGTGCCGGTCCTGCGGGGTATGGCTGACGGTGGGGGAGTACCTCGACGTCTACGCGGCGTCCGCCAGCCCGGCGTCCCCGGCGCGCCCGTGCTGTCCCCGCTGTGCGGCGCCGTTCAACCCCGGCTGTGCCCTGCATGCCGGTGTCTACTTCCAGGTGTGAGGCGTCCGGTCGGTTTCATCGTCGCCGGCACCTGTCCGGGTTGACCGCCCAGGGGTGGTTCACGCCGTCCGAACCACCGTCAGACGGTCAACCCGGCGGTGCGCGCGGCCCGCAGCCCGTTGGCGATGACCACGACCTCGGCGGACTCATGGACCAGCACCACCGCCGCCAGGCCGAGCACTCCGGTGAGCGCCAGCGGACACAGCACCACGATGATCAGCAGCGCCAGGGCCATGTTGGCGGTCATGATGCGGCGCCCACGCCGGGCATGGGCCAGGGCGGCGGGGATCAGGCGCAGATCCGCTCCGGTGAAGGTGACGTCGGCGGAATCCACCGCCGCCGCGGAGCCGCCCGTGCCGATCGCGATACCCACGGTGGCGGAGGCCAGGGCGGGGGTGTCGTTGATACCGTCGCCGATCATCGCCGTCGGGGTGCGGGACGCCGCGTCGCGCACGTAGCGTTCCTTGTCCTCCGGCCTGAGCCCGGCGTGCACCTCGTCGATGCCGGCCTGTGCCGCCAACGCCGCCGCGGTACGGCCGTTGTCCCCGGTGAGCATGACCGTGGCGATACCCTGACCGTGCAGGTCAGCGACCGCCTCGGCGGCTTCGGGACGCAGTTCGTCACGGACCCCGATCACCCCGGTGACCGCCCCGTCGACCTCGACGACGATAAGGGACATGCCCAGTCCGGCGAGCTCCGCGGCGTCCTGCGCGAGGTCGCCGGGGTCGATCCAGCGGTCACCGCCGACGCGGACGTGGCGTCCGGCGACGGTGCCGGTGAGACCGCGACCGGCGGTTTCGGCGACATCCGTGGCGTCCGGGACGTCGGTGGCCGCCGTGATGACCGCGGCGGCCAGCGGGTGTGTACTGGACATCTCCAGTGCGGCGGCGGACGCCAGCACCTGCGCCCCGTCGACCCCGCGGGCTGTGCGGACTTCCACCACGCGGGGTTCATTGCGGGTCAGCGTGCCGGTCTTGTCGAGGCAGACGGTGCGGATCGTCCCCAGTTCCTCGAAGGCCGCGCCGGAGGTGACCGCCACGCCGAGTCTGCTCGCCGCCCCGATCGCGGAGATCACGGTCACCGGCACGGCGATGGCCATCGCGCACGGGGACGCCGCGACGAGGACCACGAGTGCCCGGTCGATCCACACCTCGGGGTTGCCGAACAGGCAGCCGAGCACCGCGGTGAGTGCGGCGACGACGAGCACGGCCGGGACCAGGGGCCGGGCGACCCGGTCGGCCAGCCGGGCGCGGACGCCCTTGCGGGCCTGCGCCTGTTCGACGAGGCTGACGATGCGGGTCAGGGAGTTGTCTCGGCCGTCGGCGGTGGCCTCGACGGTGAGTGTCCCGGAGGTGTTCACCGATCCGGCGAGGGCCGTGTCGCCGGGGGCGACCTCGACCGGGACGGATTCGCCGGTGACCGCCGAGGTGTCCAGCGACGAGTGGCCGGTGAGGACGGTGCCGTCGGTGGCGAGACGTTCCCCGGCACCGAGCTGCAGCACATCGCCGCGGCGCACGTCGGCGGCGGGGACCGGGTCGAAACAGCCGTCCGGGCAGCGGACGCGCGCGGTCTCCGGCATGAGGTCGAGCAGGGCGCGCAGGCTGTTCCTCGCCCGGTCCATCGCCCGGTCCTCCAGGGCCTCGGCGATGGAGAACAGGAAGGCCAGGGCGGCGGCTTCGCCGACGTGACCGAGCAGGACCGCACCGACGGCGGCGATCGTCATCAGCAGTCCGACGCCGAGCCGGTCGCGCCCTTTCTGCCGCACGAGTTGCCGCAGTGTCCCGGGGACGAAGGTCGCACCACCGGCGGCGAGGCCGAGGGCGTAGACGATGATGGCGGGGAGATCGGCGCCGGTCAGGGCGAGGATGAGACCGACGACCCAGAACACGCCGGACGCCACGGGTAGGGCGAGGGACCGGTCGCGGTACCAGGGGGTGGGGTCGGCGTGGTCGGCGTCATCGTCGGACCGGTCGGTCGCCACGGCAGGGCCGCAGCAGGCGTCGCTCATGAGGCGTCCGTCGATCCGCAGTCCGCGCAGCAGCCCGGGACGTCGCAGTCCTCACTGGTGCAGGCGTCCCCTTCGTCGACGGCGAGGACGACCTCGACCAGGGAGTGCAGGGCCCTGGTGAGGTGCGGGTCGGCGATCTCGTAGCGGGTGCGGCGGCCTTCCGGGACGGCGACGACGATGCCGCAGCCGCGCAGGCAGGCGAGGTGGTTGGAGACGTTGGTGCGGGAGAGGTCCAGATCCCGGGCGAGTTGGGCGGGGTAGCCCGGTCCGTCGAGCAGGTGGAGGAGGATGCGGGACCGGCTGGGGTCGGACATGGCGCGGCCGAGCCGGTGCATCACGTCGAGACGGGACTCAATGGTCAGCATACAATGACTATACATCAGATACTGACCAATTGTGCGGGCCGTGGCGCGATGTCCCCGAGTTGCCCCGAGTTGCCCTGAGTTGACCCGGATCGGTCAGTTCCGTCGGACCGGAAACGCAGAATCGGGTCAGCTCGGGACAACTCCGGCCGGGTCAGCCGGTGACACGCCGGTAGAAGACACACATTTTGACCATTAACCCCCAGTCGTGCCCGGTGCGCGCATGCGAGAACCCCGGCGCCGATCGAAGATCGGAGCCGGGGTTCTCAGTCGGGGTGGCTGACGAGACTCGAACTCGCGACACCCAGGATCACAACCTGGTGCTCTACCAACTGAACTACAGCCACCATCGCCGCTCGTATGCAGCGCGATTTACTGTAGACCACTCCTGTCATTCCTGCCAAAACAGCGGTCTGAACAGGGCTAAATCGGCGTGGCCTCGGTGGCGGCGTCCGCGGCGGTCTGCACCTCGTCGGCGTCCGGGCCGGGGGCGGCCACGAACACGGCACGCCGGTAGTAGTCGAGCTCCCGGATGGACTCACGGATGTCGGCGAGCGCCCGGTGCGCCAGACCCTTCTGCGGCTGGCCGCTGTAGACCCGCGGGTACCAGCGGCGGGCCAGCTCCTTGATCGAGGAGACGTCGATCATCCGGTAGTGCAGGTAGCTGTCCAGCTCCGGCATGTACTTCGCGATGAACTTGCGGTCACTGGCGATCGAGTTGCCGCACAGCGGCGCCGCCCCGGCGACCTCGACGAACCGCTTGATGTAGTCCACGACCTGACGCTCGGCCTCGGCGACCGTCACCGACGAGGCGCGGATCTCGTCGGTCAGCCCCGAGGAACCGTGCATCTTCACCACGACCTCGTCCATCTCCGCCAGCTCTGCCTCGGAGGCGTGGATGACGATGTCGATGCCCTCGTCGAGGGGCTTCAGGTCGGCGTCCGTGACGACGACGGCGATCTCCACGAGGACGTGCCGGGAGGTGTCCAGCCCGGTCATCTCACAGTCGGCCCACACGAGGCGGTCATTCTTGGCGATCTGGTTCGGTGTCATTGCAGTCAGCTTTCTCTAGTCTTCGGCCATCCGCGCGTACGCCTTCCCCATCAGCGGGGCGGTGATCCGTCGCGGCAGGTACGTGGACAGCACATCGGCGACCTTCGACAGACCGCCGGGGACGACCCGCAGCCGGTTCGCCGCCAGGGCGTCCAGCGTCTCGGTCGCGCAGTCCGGATAGGTCGTCCACACGAAATCCGGGGTGGCCCGGTCCACGATGGTACGCTCCGCGTCCGCCTTGACCTCCTCACGCACTGGACCCGGCGCCAGCAGCGTGCAGCGCACCCCGGTGCCCTTCAGCTCGTAGTGCAGTGCCTCGGTGAAGGTGTTCACCATGGCCTTCGTGCCGACATAGGTCGCGTTGTTCGGGATCGGCGCATTGCCGGCGACGGACCCGACGTTGACGATCCCGGCGTCCCCGCTGTCGACCATGCCGGGCAGGACGGCGGCGGTGAGCTCGAAGACCGCGGTGGCGTTGAGCTCGAACTGGGTGCGCTCATAGGCCGGGTCGAGCTTCCGGAACTCGCCGAAGGTCGCCACCCCGGCGGAGTTGACGAGGATGTTGACGTCCAGCGTCTCCAGCTCGGCGATGAGAGCCGCGCGGGCGGTCGCGTCGGCGAGGTCGCACGACCGGATCGTCACGGTCACCCGGTGGCCTTCCGCCGCCAGCCGGTCACGCAGCTGCTCCATCGGCCCGGTGGTGCGGGCGACGAGCAGGAGGTTGTGGCCGCGGCGTCCCAGCTCGAGGGCGACCGCCTGGCCGATCCCGGAGGACGCCCCGGTCACCACGGCGACCCGGTCGGGCCCGGGGGCGGGCAGGGCAGGGGACTTACGTCGGAACAACACGGACTCCTGAGTCGGTGGGGTAGGGGTGGCGGACCGGGCCCGGCCCGGCGGCATCCGCCAAGGCTACCGCCTCCCGGGCGCGCCGGACCGTACCCGCTATCGTGTCCGGCATGACAGACAGCATCATCGTCGCCGCCCTGGACTCCACGGAGGCGGCGCCGCTCGTCGCGGCACTCGGCGGGGAGTACGCCACCCGCTACGCCGACTATGACGGCTTCCCGAAGCAGGAGGGGGAGCCCGAGGAGATCGACCTGTTCCCGCCCCTGGTCTTCGAGGCGCCCACCGGCACGCTGCTGCTGGTCAGGCGGGACGGGGAGACCATCGCCGGGGGTGGTTTCATGTACCTCGACGACGAGACCGCCGAGATCAAGCGGGTGTGGACCTCCCCGGACCACCGCCGTCAGGGACTGTCCCGCACGGTGATGACCGCCCTGGAGGACGCCGCCGCCGCGCGCGGGTACCGGCGCATCTACCTGTCGACCGGGCCGCGGCAGCCCGAGGCGGTGGGGCTGTACCTGTCGCTGGGGTACACCGCATTGTTCGATCTGGACGCCGACCCCGAGGCGATCGCCCACCTCGCCTTCGAGAAAGAGCTCGGGGAGGCCGGCGGGAGGGCGGCAGCGAAGGCTGCGGCCCAGCGCGCGGCAGTGGCCGAGGCGCACCGCTGGCATCAGCCGCCGCCGGTGCGCCTGGCGGACCTCACCGGACGGTGAGGTCGGATGGTGCCCCCGGCAGGATTCGAACCCGCGACCAGCCGGGTAGAAACCGGATGCTCTCATCCACTGAGCTACGGAGGCGTACGGGCGACATATTAGCCCACATGTGAGAGCGGCCACGCAGACGGTCCGGAGAATCGGTGACCGCGCACGACGCTAGTAGTGTCCGGGGTATGTCCGACGCTGTTGCAGCACCCGGTGAATCTGATTCCCAACCACATCCCGACGGGACCCCGACTCCCGCCCCCGATCCGGCGTCCCGCCGGCCGGCCCCGCGCACCCTCGGTCATCCGGTCGGCCTCTGGATCCTCGCCGCCGTCGTCGCCGCCCTCGTCGGCTCGGTCATCGGCGTCTCCTTCCTGGGCAAGTCCCTCGCCGCTCTCGGCATCCCCGATCCGGGGCCGGCCACCAGCTGGGGTGTGCCGCTGGTCCGCTCGGCGGGCACCGTCTTCGCCTGTCTGGGCATCGGCGGGTTCCTCATGAGCGCCTTCGGCACTCCGGCGCGCAAGGACGGCTACCTCGACCTCGACGGGTTCCGGGCCGCCCGCACCGGCACATGGTGCACGCTCGCCTGGGCGGTGTGCGCACTGCTGCTCGTCCCGCTGTACCTGTCGGACGTCTCCGGCTCGCCGCTGAAGGACACGCTCGCCCCCGACATGTGGGGCACCGCGATCAGCCAGGTCTCCACCGCCAAGTCGGTGCTGTGGGTGGCGATCATCGCGGGGATCGGTGGCCTGCTGTCCCTGTTTACCCGGCGGTGGATCTGGCAGCCGGTGTTCCTCGTTTTCGCCGTCGCGTCCCTGGTGCCGATCGCCCTGGAAGGCCACTCGGCGTCCGGCGGCAACCACGACTACGGCGTGAACTCGCTGCTGTGGCACATCATCCTCGCCGCACTGTGGATCGGCGGACTGGCCGCGCTCATCGCCCACGCCGCCCGGCGCGGTCCGCACCTGGCGGAGATCGTCCGCCGGTACTCGTGGCTCGCCCTGATCTGCATCGCCGGTGTCGCGATCTCCGGTCTGATCAACGCGGCGATCCGGCTGAGCTTCTCCGAATGGTTCACCACCGACTACGGCCGGATTGTCGCGCTCAAGGCGCTGCTGACGATCGTGCTCGCCGCCTTCGGCTGGGTCCACCGCCGGGCCACCATCCCCCAGCTCGAGGCGGAGGAGAACGGTGAGACCGGGATGGCGGTGTGGTGGAAGCGGCCGTTCGTGCGGCTGGCCATCGTCGAACTGCTCATCATGGCCGCGACCGTCGGCGTGGCGGTCTCCCTGTCCCGCATCCCCCCGCCGGTGAACTTCAGCGCGGACATCACCCCCGCCGAACTCATCATGGGCTTCGACATCACCGAACCGTTCTCGGCGAAGGCGGTGCTGACGAACTGGCGCTTCGACCTCATCTTCGGCACCGGCGCGATCCTCCTCGAGGCCGTGTACCTGTGGGCGTGGCAGGTGCTGCGACGCCGTGGGGTGGAGTGGCCGGTCAGCCGGGTGATCTGGTGGACGCTGGGCAACCTCACCCTGGCCTTCGTGACCTGCTCCGGGCTGGGCATGTACTCGATGGCGATGTTCGCCCCGCACATGCTGCAGCACATGGCGTTGACCATGGTCATCCCGGTGTTCTGGGTGCTCGGTGGCCCGATGACCCTGCTGCTGCGGGCACTGCCCCCGGCGGGGAAGAACGGGGTGACCGGGCCGCGCGAGTGGCTGGTGGTGTTCATCAACAACCCGGTCTCCCGGTTCCTCACCAACCCGGTGGTGGCCGCGGCGCAGTTCGTCATCGGGTTCTACGGGCTGTACCTGTCCAACCTGTTCAACGATCTGGCGAGTGAGCACGCCGGGCACGTGTTCATGATCATCCACTTCCTCATCTCCGGCTACCTGTTCTACTGGGTGGCGATCGGGGTGGACGCCGCCCCACGCCAGCTCAGCCCGTTCATGAAACTTCTCATGACGTTGGCGGCGATGGCCTTCCACGCCTGGTTCGGTATCGCGATGATGCAGATGGCCACCCCGGTGGCGGAGAACTACTACCTGTCGCTGCACCTGCCGTTCGACATCGACCTGCTGGAGCAGCAGCACACCGGTGGTGCGATCGCCTGGGGCCTGTCGGAGATCCCGCTGATCCTCGTCAGCCTCATGCACGGCGTCCAGTGGGCCCGGCAGGACCGTAAGGAGCAGCGGCGCTTCGACCGCAAGGCCGAGCGCGACGGGGACGCCGAACTCGCCGCCTACAACGCCATGCTCGCCGGTCTGCGCGACGGGCACGACGACCAGGCGGAGGCCTACTACGGTTCGGAGTACCGTGCCGACGACGTGCAGGGCTATGTCCACACCGATAAGGCGAAACGCGAATCGCGCGGACGCCAACGCCATGCCCCCGGTGACCAGGGCGGCGACGGGCCTGTGGATAACTGACGGCCGGTTTCCGGGCGTGTCGTCCACAGGGTCCCCGGCGATTGTTGACCGGGGAAAATGACCGGGTGACGATGGTGTGCACTCCGGGGACACGAGGTGGGGACCGACCTCACCGGCCACCGGGGGAGCATTCCCGGGGATGTCCCCGGGGGAGGGGGCTGACCATGGCCACACAACAGATGTCCGTGACGATGACCGGATTCGCCGCGACCCATCCCGTCCGCCATCCGTCCGTCGCGAGACTGGTGACGTTCCGGATGGCGTCCACCCCGCGGTGGAACGACAACGGGGAATGGCGGGACGGGGGCACGCTGTTCATCGACGTCCAGTGCTGGGGGAAGCTGGGCGACCACGTGATGCAGTCGGTGGTGAAGGGGGCGCCGCTGGTCATCGCCGGTCGGATGACCTCGTACACCTACACGCCGGAGAACGGTGCGCGGACCGGGCAGGACGGCAAGCCGCTCAAGGAGACGATCTGGCGGGTCACCGCCGGCAACGTCGGGCTGGACCTGAGCCATTCACCGTCGAGCTGGTCGTTGCGCGGCCGGGTGAAGGACACGACGGCGGACGGGGAGGAGCCGCCGGCAGAGGCGGAAAACCTGGGCGGTTTCCGCGCCGTGGCCGAAAGCGGTGGTGGGGAGGCAACCGGGGACGCCGGGGAGGGGGCCCGGGAGACGGCCGGGGACGCTGCCGGGGGTACCGGGCCGGAGCGGGAGTACGCCTCGGTCGGGGACGGGTCGGATCAACCGTTCTGAGCCGTGGCGTCCGTGAACTCGAGCAGGGATCGGTCCGGGACACCCTCTCCGTGGGATTCCTGCTCGAGTTGACGGCGGAGCGACATGACGGATCCCATGTTCCTCACGCGGGCCGACCTTCTGGCCCGGATGTCTCCCGGCCGGTTGGAGACCGCGGTCCGCCGCGGCGAACTGTTCCGGGTGGCGCGGGGGATCTACAGCACCGTGGCACCCACCGACCGGCTCAGACTGCGGGCACTGCATGAGGTCCGTGACCTGGTCTTCACCGGTCAGACCGCGATGGACCTCTACGCGGACCGGCCTGTCGGGTGGCCGGTGGAGGCGCGGCACCCCGGCCCCGGCCGGCGGACCACCGAGGCCCACGTCCGGTCCGGCGTCCCGGGGCGTCTCCGTGCCCGCGACGGGCTGACGGTGGTCAGTCCGCTGCAGGCGGTGATGGACGCGGCGTCCTCCGCCGGGCACAGCGACTTCCTCACCGGGGCGTACGCCGGGATCGGAGCCCACGATGTGCTCGAACGTGACCTGGCGGCACTGGTCACGGGCCGGCAGCGGGCGCGGGAACTGCTCGCGTCGACGCCGACCGGTACCGCCAGCAGGCTTGAGCAGGTGGCGTTCCGCCTCGTCCGGGACGCCCTGTCGGATCTTCCGGTGACCGTGCTGACCAACAGGATGCTCGGCAACTACTGTTACGACCTGCTGATCCCCGAGGCGAAGGTGGCGGTGGAGATCGACAGTTTCACCTTCCACGCCGTCGGTGGTGCGGAGACGACGCCGCAGAGTTTCGTCAAGCAGGTGTGGAAGGACAATGAGGCCACCCATCTCGGCTGGCTGGTGCGGCACTACACCGAGTTCTGCATCTACCGGGCGGAGGAGTACGTCACCTCCGACCTCCGCCGATGCGTCCTGCCGCGGATCAGCCGTAGCCCGGGGGCGCTGCCGGACGCGCAAGGCGACGCCGTCTTCGCCTGGCACCCGATCTACCGGAAAGAGCCGTGGCGTCCGTGAACTCGAGCAGGGACCGTCCCGGGACACCCTGTCCGTGGGATTCCTGCTCGAGTTGACGGGGTACGGCGCGGCCCCGGGTGGTGGCGTCCGGCTGCGTGGTCGCGGAACCGCGCCGGTGAGGTAGGCTCGTCAACCGGACCGAGAAGTACACAGAACGGGCTGTGACCATTGCACAGCCGGTCGCAGTCAACGTCGCCGGCGCAGCTGACCAGCTGACGAGCGCCGCGCTAACCGGAGGAAACACATTGGCCGAGTTCATCTACACGATGAAGAACGTTCGCAAGGCACACGGTGAGAAGGTCGTCCTCGACAACGTCACCATGGCCTTCTACCCGGGGGCGAAGATCGGTGTCGTCGGGCCCAACGGCGCCGGTAAGTCCTCACTGCTGAAGATCATGGCGGGCATCGACCAGCCGTCCAACGGTGAGGCCTTCCTCGACCCGGGTGCCACCGTCGGCATCCTGCTGCAGGAGCCGCCGCTCAACGAGGAGAAGACCGTCCGCGGCAACGTCGAGGAAGGCCTCGGCGAGATCATGGACGTGAAGAAGCGGTACGAGGAGATCGCCGAGGAGATGGCGACCAACTACACCGACGAGCTCATGGAGGAGATGACCGAACTCCAGGAGAAGATCGACGCCGCCGACGCCTGGGAGCTGGACTCCAAGATCGAGCAGGCGATGGACGCCCTGCGCTGCCCGCCGTCCGAGGAGATGGTCACCCACCTGTCCGGTGGTGAGCGTCGCCGCGTGGCCATGGCCAAGCTGCTGCTCAGCGAGCCGGACCTGCTGCTGCTCGACGAGCCCACCAACCACCTGGACGCCGAGAGCGTGCTGTGGCTGGAGAACCACCTGAAGAACTACCCGGGTGCCGTCCTCGCCGTCACCCACGACCGCTACTTCCTCGACCACGTCGCCGAGTGGATCTGTGAGGTCGACCGCGGCAAGCTGTACCCCTACGAGGGCAACTACTCCACCTACCTGGAGACCAAGGCCGAGCGCCTCGAGGTCGCCGGCAAGAAGGACCAGAAGCTGCAGAAGCGCCTCAAGGAGGAGCTGGCGTGGGTCCGGTCCGGTGCGAAGGCCCGGCAGGCGAAGAACAAGGCCCGCCTGCAGCGCTATGAGGAGATGGTCGAGGAGGCCGAGCAGTACAAGAAGCTCGACTTCGAGGAGATCCAGATCCCGACCCCGCCGCGCCTGGGCAACCAGGTCGTCGAGGTGAAGAACCTCACCAAGGGCTTCGACGGCCGCGTCCTCATCAAGGACCTGTCGTTCACCCTGCCGCGCAACGGCATCGTGGGCGTCATCGGCCCGAACGGTGTCGGCAAGTCGACGCTGTTCAAGACCATCGTCGGCCTCGAGGAGCCGGATTCCGGTGAGGTCACCGTCGGCAAGACCGTCGACATCAGCTACGTCGACCAGAACCGCGAGAACATCGACCCGGAGTCCACGGTGTGGCAGGTCGTCTCCGACGGGCTGGACTACATTCACGTCGGCCAGAATGAAATGCCGTCGCGTGCCTACCTGTCCGCCTTCGGGTTCAAGGGCGGCGACCAGCAGAAGCCGGCGAAGGTGCTGTCCGGCGGTGAGCGCAACCGCCTGAACCTCGCGCTGACCCTGAAGAAGGGCGGCAACCTGATCCTGCTGGATGAGCCGACCAACGACCTGGACGTCGAGACGCTGTCCAGCCTGGAGAACGCGCTGCAGAAGTTCCCGGGCTGCGCTGTGGTCATCTCGCACGACCGCTGGTTCCTCGACCGCACCTGTACCCACATCCTGGCGTGGGAGGGCAACATCGCCGAAGGGCAGTGGTTCTGGTTCGAGGGCAACTTCGAGGACTACGAGAAGAACAAGGTCGAGCGGCTCGGTGCCGACGCCGCACGGCCGACCCGCGTAACGCACCGTCGCCTCACGCGATAGACTGATGTGTTAGTAGAACAAAATCAGTTGATCGGCGGCTGACTGTCGCCGGGATGGAGGAGAGCGCGCACATGGCACTGGTGGACAACGAGGCGACCGGGACCCGGTTCCACAGCACCCGGATCAACCTGCGGTGGTCGGACTTCGACCAGTTCCAGCACGCCAACAACGCCGCCTACCTGGAATTCTCCCAGGATGCGCGGATCGAGTTCGTCCGGGAGATCGTCACCGAGATCGACATCGCCGTCCCGGCGTTCGTCGTCCGGTGGGCGTCGATCGACTTCCGCAAGTCACTGTCCTCCAGTGAGGTGGCGGTCGTCGTCGAATCCTTCATGTACGAGGTCGGCGAGAAGTCGTTCAAGATGCGGCAGATCATCCGCAACGCCCAGCACCGCGTTGTCGCGGTGGTCGACACGGTCAACGTCGCGGTCGACATCATGTCGGGCAAGACCCGGCCGTGGAGCGAGAGCGACCTGAAGATCATCAACATGTTCATGATCCCCGTCGAGGACGAGGACAGCAGCCCCGAGGCCGAGGCGAAGAAGGACGACGACGCCGACACGGGGCTCTGACCTGCCGTGCCCGACGCGACTGTCTCCCTCACGCTCACCGGCACCGGTGCCGCACGGTCCGCCGCACTGCGACGCACCGCGACGGTGATCACCCGCGCCCTGCGGATGGACACCGGTGCGATGGTGCGCCTCGCCGTGGCGGGGGAGGATCAGACGGACCTGCTGGTCTCCACCCCGCTGGGGTGCGTCATCGCCGAGCGGATCCCCGCGGTCCCTGCCGATCCCGCCGACGACGGCGCGGTGGTCTCCGCGGACCCGTTGCCGGGCCTGCTCACCGCGGCCGCCGGGGCGGACGGGGTGGCGGGGGACGCCGCCCTGCCGGTGCCGGGCCCCCGGATGGACATGCTGTGGCCGGGGACCACACCGCCGGCGTCCGGCTGGACGGTCGTCGACACGGTGCCGGGCGGGGACGTCCGCGACCTGTTCGCCGGCATGGAGCGGGAGGCGGACCTGCACAGCGGGCCGGCGGGTCTGCCGCCGTCGCTGCTGGACCAGCCGCTGCTGCGGCTGACGAGCCCGACGCAGACCGGCATCATCGAGATCCCCGGCAGCGTCATCGCCGCACTCGGGGCACTCGGACTGGTGACGGCCCCGACCCGTGCCGCACTGCAGGAGTACGACCTGGTGCGGGTGAGCGTCACCGCGTCCTGGATCCGGCTGGACGCCCTCTACGGGTCCGTCTACCTGCCGCGTCCCGGTGGCCTGGCGCGGATCCCCACCGCACGGTAGCCGGACCGCCGGCCGGTCACAGCATGTCGACGATGAGCTTCACCGACATGATCACGATCAGCACCAGCAGGGCAACCCGCACGAACCCGGTGCCGCGGTCCAGCACGATCTTCGCCCCGATCTGGGCGCCGAGCACGTTGAAGACCGCCAGGACGATACCCAGCAGCCAGAGGACATGTCCGCCGGCGGCGAAGACGACGAGTCCGCCGAGGTTCGTGGCGGTGTTGACGAGCTTCGTCATGGCCAGCGACTGGATGAGTGTGCGGGACATCAGTCCGGTGAAGACGATGACCAGGAACATGCCCGTGCCGGGTCCGAAGAAGCCGTCGTAGGCGCCGATCACCGCGATGAGGCACAGTCCGAGGACGAGTTTCCCCCGCGACGGCCGCGGCACGGCGTCCCCGGATGTTCCGGTGGCGCGTCCGAAGGAGGGACGCAGCGCCACGAACACCCCGACGGCCAGCATGAGCACGATGACCACCGGACGCAGGACATCGCTGTTCACCGCGGTCGCCGCGAGTGCGCCGCCGGCCGAACACACCCCGGCCAGAGGTGCGGCGAGCCGCACGGCGCGCCAGTCGATCCGCAAGGTCCTGATCATCCGCAGCCCGGCGCTGGCGGTGCCCCACACGGCGGCGAACTTGTTGGTCCCGAGCGACACCTGGGCGGGCAGCCCGGGAGCACAGGTGAGGATCAACGGGATGAGCACCAGCCCACCACCGCCGATGACCGCGTCCACCCCGCCGGCGAGCAGTGCCCCGACCAGCACGACGAGCAGTCCGGTGGGGGAGAGGTCGGAGCCGGGGGCGAGGAGGTCGATCACCTCACTCACGGTTGACCAGCATGTCCGCGACTCTCACCATGTGGTCCCAGACGGCGGCGCGGGCGGGGGCCGGCAGCCGGTCCTCGTCGACGGTGGACAGGGCCCGGGACATCATGGTCAGCCAGTGCTCCCGGGCATCGGCGTCGATGTGGAAGTGCATGTGCCGCATCCGCAGCCGCGGGTGGCCGCGCTGCTCATTGAAGGTCTGCGGCCCGCCCCAGTACTGCACGAGGAACCAGCGCAGCCGGTCCTCGGCGCCGGCGAGGTCGTCGGCGGGGTACATGGGTCCCAGCACCGGGTCGTCGGGAACCTGTCGGTAGAACTCGTGGACGATCGAGCGGAAGGTGTCCTCGCCGACCAGGTCGTAGAGGCTCTGTGCCTGGTTCTGGGGCTCGCGGCGCGGTTCGCCCGGCACCGGGGAGATGGGGAGCGTCATGCTCCCCAGCCTATCCGCCGGCTGCGGCGCGACCTACGCGGCGTCGAAGGCGCGGGCCGCGGCGGCGCGGCGGGCCCGGGACAGGCCCTCGGAGAGCACCCGGCGCAGTCCGGCGGGGGTGTCCTCGGATTCGGCGAGGGCCGTGAGGTCGGCGGTGACGTTGTCGTCGTCGGACCAGCTGGGGAACAGGCCTTCACAGTTGCGCAGCGCCATCTCGGAGGACAGTGAGTTCCACATGTCCACCACCCGGGTGACGTACTCGGTGGCGAAGGGCTGCAGCAGGTCGTCCTGGCCGACGTGGGTGAGCCCGCCCATCCGGAACCGCAGCACCAGGTTGGACAGTTCCGCACCGTGCAGGGTGAGGGCGTCCCAGGTCTCGCGCTTGACCTGCGGGTCGGGGACGGCAGAGCGGGCCTGCAGGGCATGGAGCTCACCGGAGGAGGTCGGGTCGCCGGCCGCCTCGATGTCGATGAGCCCGTCGGACTCCTCCGGGGTGAGGACGCCCGGGGTGCCCACCAGCGCGGTGATGAGCCGCCACCGCAGGTCCTGGTCGACGGTGAAGCCGGGCAGCAGGGAGTCGGGGGTGGTCTCCTCGTCGCCGAGGCCGAGCAGGCCGCGGACCCACTCCACGGAGCGGGTGGTCTGGGCGGTGTTGGTGTAGGCGCGGACGAAGGCGAGGCGGGCCTGGCCGTCGGTGCGCTCGGCACCGTCGCGGAAGGCGTCGGTGAGCTGGCGGCGTCCCTCCTCCTTCCATGCGGGGTCGGCGTAGTTCTCCACGGCGCTGATCGCCTGCGCCAGGATCTGCTCGAGGACGCCCAGCTGGGTCTCGGTCGCGGCGCCGCGGGACACGAGGGAGACGAAGTCGCGGGCGCGCATCTGCGCGTTGCGGGTCATCTGCCAGGCGGCCGACCACACCAGCACCCGGGCCATCGGGTCGGCGATGCGGGCTATGTTGGCGACCGCGAAGGCCAGCGAGTCCGGGTCGATGGAGGTGAAGCCGTAGGTGAGGTCGTCGTCGTTGACGAGGACGAGGTCGGCCGGGTCCTCGCCGACGAGGTCGGGGACCTCGGTCCGGGGGCCGGCGACGTCGATCTCCACGCGGCGGCGCAGGTCGACGGCGGGGGAGGTGCCCGGATCGTCGAGTTCGCCGACCAGGTCGTAGAGGCCGACGGCGAGCCGGTGGGTGCGGGTCTCGCCCTTCCCCGGTTCCGCACCGGTCTGGGTGACGGCGAAGGAGGTGTAGACGGAGCCGGGCCCGCCCTCGCCCTCGGTCGTGAACTCGGCGCCGAGGGTGTTGATGCCGGTGGTGCGCAGCCACTGGTCCGCCCAGTCGGACAGGTCGCGGCCGGAGGAGGCCTCCAGGGCGCCGAGCAGGTCGGCGAAGGTGGCGTTGCCCCAGGCGTGGGCGACGAAGTGGGCGCGCAGTCCGGCGAAGAACGGTTCCAGGCCGACGTAGGCGGCGAGCTGCTTGAGCACCGAGGCGCCCTTGGCGTAGGTGATGCCGTCGAAGTTGGCGTCCACCTCCACCAGGTCGTTCGCGCCGCTGAAGATCGGGTGGGTGCTCGGCAGCTGGTCCTGCCCGTAGGCCCAGGCCTTCTCCTTGCTGTTGAAGGTCACCCAGGCGGTCGTGTACTCGGTGGCGTGGGTCTGGGCCATCGCACTCGACCAGGTGGCGAAGGACTCGTTGAGCCACAGGTCGTCCCACCATTCCATGGTGACGAGGTCGCCGAACCACATGTGCGCGAGTTCGTGGAGGATCGTGTCCGCCCGGCGCTCGTACTCGTAGTGGCTGGCGGCGGAGCGGAAGACGTACTCGTCGCGGATGGTCACGCAGCCGGCGTTCTCCATCGCCCCCATGTTGTATTCGGGGCAGAAGACCTGGTCGTACTTGTGGAACGGGTAGGCCACCCCGAAGTTCGCCGCGTAGTAGTCGAAGCCGGCCTTCGTCGTGGCGAACAGGACGTCGGCGTCCATGTACTCGGCCAGCGACTTGCGGACGTAGAGGCCCAGCGGGACGGTGATCTCCCCGGCGGGCACGAGCCGGGGGTCGGTGACTCCGGCGGTCTCCGGGTGCGGGGTGACCGTCCCGGTCCAGGCGTCCTCGACGTGGGCCCAGGGGCCCACGCAGAAGGCGATGAGGTAGGTCGACAGCGGGTAGTCGACGACGGCGCGGTGGATGGCGGCGTCCCCGTCGACGGTGACGTCGACGGTGTTGTTGGTGACGATGCTCCAGGCCTGCGGGGTGCGGACCTCGACGTCGTAGGTGGCCTTGATGTCGGGCTGGTCGAAGCCGGCGAAGACGCGCTTGGCGTCCGCCGCCTCGAACTGCGTGTACATGTAGACCTCGCCGTCCGCGGCGTCCCGGAAGCGGTGGAGGCCCTCGCCGGTGCTGGAGTAGACGGCCTGCGCCGCGACGACGAGGGTGTGCTCCCCGGCGGTGAGGTCGGCGAGTCGGATGCCGCGCTCCTCGTCGTAGGTTCCGTCCGCGGTGAGCGGGACGGCTGCGCCGGTGATGTCGGTGCCGTCGAGGGTGACCGTGTCGACCGTGGCAGCGCGCAGGTCGATGAAGGTGGATCCCCCGTCCGTGGCGGTGAAGGTGACCGTGGTGGTGCTGGGGAAGGTGCGGTGGGCCAGGTCGCCGCCTGCGGTGAGGTCGAGGACGATGCTGTAGTGGACGCCGTCGATGAGCGCGGACCGGTCAGCGGCCTCGCTGCGGGTGAGGTTGGTTGAGGTCATACCGGCCACCCTAGTCAGCCCACCGGACAGCGTCGCGTCCCCGGCGTACCGTGGGTCGCGTAACCGGCTCCCTGACACAAAGGAATCCCACCCATGAGCACCCCTGTGACCATGTACTTCGACGCCACCTGCCCGTTCGCCTGGGTCACCAGCCGCTGGCTCAAGGAGGTCGAGAAGGTCCGCGACATCGACCTCAGGTACTCGCCGATGAGCCTCGCGGTGCTCAACGAGGGTCGTGACGAGCTGCCGGAGGACTACCGGAAGGCGATGAGCGCCGCGTGGGGTCCCGCCCTCGTCGCCGCCGCCCTGCAGCTGCGGGAACCGGAGAAGGTCGACGCGTACTACACGGCCATCGGCACCGCGATCCACAACGAGGGCCAGGGCGGCAAGCAGGGCGACGGCGCCTATGACGCGCTGATCGCCGCCGCCCTCGAGGCCGCCGGTGCGGACGCCTCCTATGCGGACGCCGCCCACCACCGTGGCGACGAGGACGGTTCGGTGGAGGCTGACCTGCGCGCCTTCCAGGCCACCGCGATGGAGAAGGTCGGCAACGACGTCGGCACCCCGGTCGTCGAGATCGGCGGGCACGCCTTCTTCGGCCCGGTCATCACCCGTATCCCGCGTGGTGAGGAGGCCGGGAAGCTCTTCGACGCGGCCGTCACGCTCGGCAGCTACGACCACTTCTTCGAGCTGAAGCGCTCCCGCACCGAGTCGCCGGACGCCACGGTCTAGCCGCTGTTCGCGGGGCGTACGGAGAGACGCCCCGGGGTCCGGCACCGGTACCGGCACTGACCCCGAAGCGCGCGGAACGAACCGACAGGTCGATTTTTCCGTTCACGGACCGCACCTCGGTTCGTGAACCCCGCATCCCCGGGTGGCGGGTGACCTCTCGGTACGGAAAACCGACATCGGCGCGGGCACCGACGCCGGTCGGGTCGGGGGAGTGGGGGTGGTACGGGGGATGGGGTTGTTGCGGAAACAGTATCAGGATTAGTGCGGCCTGCGTAGGCTCAACCTGAGCGGCGTCCGGTTTCACTCACAGTGCGCGGTGCTGCATCTCTCATCCATTCTCATGACGAAGGAGTACACATGCTCGACACCATCAAGGAACTGCTGCCGGACCTCACCGACCTCGTCCACATCCTCGTCGGTCTGCTCAAGGGCGACGGCGCCGTGCTGAGCACCTCCGGCTCCTTCGACGGCATCTTCGGCGGCGAGGGCCTCGGCTCCTCCACTGCGGACGCGGCCGCCGGGGCAGGGGAGTAGACGCATGGGATCGGATGAAATCGGTGGACTCCTGGAACTCCTGAAGCCCCTGGGTGAGCTGGGTAAGGAGCTTGCGGCTCTGAAGGAAATTCTGCTCGGCGTCGTTCAGGGCCAGAACGGCCAACTCAGCTCTGAAGGGTCGTTGGCCGGCAGTTCAGGTGCCGGCGACATTGCGGGCAGCGCTCTCGGCTCCGCGATGGGTTCGGCCGGAATCGACGAAGATTTGGTCAACCAGATCCCCACGAACGAGTGGGGAATCATTGGCTCGGTGGGCAAGTACATGTAGTGCTCGAAATCTGTCGGGTCGGACGGGGCGTCTACCGTGAATGCGGGGAGGCGTCCCGTCGGCACGGCGCCTCCGATAGACTCTGTGACATGCGAATCTACCTCGGTGCAGACCATGCCGGTTTCGAGACCAAGAACCTCATCGCCGATCATCTGACGAAGAAGGGGATCGAGGTCGTGGACTGCGGAGCCCACACCTACGACGCCCAGGACGACTACCCCGCCTACTGCATCGAGGCCGCCCGGCGCACCGTCGCCGACGAGGGCTCCCTCGGCATCGTGCTGGGTGGTTCCGGCAACGGCGAGCAGATCGCCGCGAACAAGGTCCCCGGCGCCCGCTGCGCGCTCGCCTGGTCGGAGGAGACCGCGAAGCTGGCCCGCGAGCACAACAACGCCCAGCTCATCGGCATCGGTGGCCGGATGCACACTCCGGAGCAGGCCCTCGCCATCGTCGATGCCTTCGTCGGCCAGGCCTGGTCGGAGGAGCCCCGTCACCAGCGCCGGATCGACATTCTCGCCGAGTACGAGAAGACCGGCGTGGCCCCCGCCCTCCCCGAGGGCAACTGACCCCCTAGTTGTTCGCGACGGCCGTGGCGTCCGATTTCCGGGCGCTGCGGCCGTCGATCCATTCCTTGATGATCTCGGCGTCCCACAGGGTGAGGCCGTGGAGTTTCGTCGACGGCCTGGGGGCGCGGCCCCGGGTGGCGTAGCTGGTGAAGGTGCCACGGGCGGTGCCGGAGGCTGCGGCACACTGGGTGGCCGTCCACAGCTCGTGGCCGCTGTCGGAATCGATGATGATGGGAAGCATAGAGTTACATAATAGTCTGGCTGTTCCGGCTCGGCCGTGAACGGGGGGTGGTATCGGGCTCAAAGGCACCCCTGCCCGCGCCGGCCGGTCGGTCGGGGCCGGGCTGACCAGCGCTTGTGGTCGGACCAGTGCGGGCACGCCCGTTCGGGGCTATTGTCGGGCGCATGGCACGCACCTATGCAGAACAGATCGTGAACACCCTGGAAGCCCAGGGCGTCCGCCGCATCTTCGGGCTCGTCGGCGACAGTCTCAACCCGATCGTGGACGCCGTCAAACGCAGCAGCATCGAATGGTTCCACGTCCGGAACGAGGAGGCCGCGGCCTTCGCCGCCGGTGCCGAATCACTGGTCACCGGAAACCTCGCCGTCTGCGCCGGCTCCTGCGGCCCGGGCAACACCCACCTGGTGCAGGGACTCTATGACTCGCACCGCAACGGGGCGAAGGTGCTGGCCATCGCCAGCCACATCCCGTCGCAGTTCATCGGCTCCCACTACTTCCAGGAGACCCACCCCGAGGCCCTGTTCCAGGAGTGCTCCGGCTACTGCGAGATGGTGAACTCCGCGACCCAGGGCGCGACCATCCTGCACCACGCCATCCAGTCGACGATGGCCGGCAACGGCGTCTCCGTCCTCGTCATCCCCGGCGACATCGCCGCCGACCCGGCGGTGGACTCCCCGCAGCTGGCCTCCGCGATCTCGGCGTCCCGCCCGGCGGCCCACCCGGAGACCTCCGAGCTCAAGGCGCTGGCGGAAGCGATCAACCACGCCGGCAAGGTCACCATCTTCGGCGGCGCCGGCTGCCGGGACGCCCGCGACCAGGTCTTCGCCCTCGCCGAGAAGATCAAGGCCCCGGTCGGCCACGCCTACGGCGGCAAGGAATTCCTCCACTACGACAACCCCTACGACGTCGGCATGTCCGGCCTGCTCGGGTACGGGGCCTGCTCCGAGGCCTTCGAGGAGGCCGACCTGCTCATCCTGCTGGGCACCGACTTCCCCTACTCGGAGTTCCTGCCGCGGCACACCGACACCGCCCAGATCGACATCAAGGGCCGCAACATCGGACGCCGCACCACCGTGAAGTACCCGGTCACCGGCGACGTCGCCGCGACGATCGACGACCTGCTGCCGCTGATCTCGGAGAAGACCGACTCGACGTTCCTGGCGAAGATGCTGCGGAAGCAGGAGTCCAACCTCCACCACGTCATCGAGGCCTACACGAAGAACATCGAGAAGCAGGTCCCGATCCACCCGGAGTACCTGAGCTACGTCCTCGACGACCTCGCCGACGAGGACGCCGTGTTCACCGCCGACACCGGGATGTGCAACGTCTGGCAGGCGCGCTACATCAACCCGAACGGGAAGCGGCAGCTGCTCGCGTCCTTCCGCCACGGCACGATGGCCAACGCCCTGTCCCAGGGCATCGGTGCCGCCGCGGCCAACGGCAGCCGCCGCCAGACGATCGCCATGTGCGGCGACGGCGGGCTCGGCATGCTCATGGGCGAACTGCTGACCCTCAAACTGCACCAGGTGCCGCTGAAGGCCGTGGTCTACAACAACTCCACACTCGGCATGGTCAAGCTGGAGATGCTGGTCAAGGGCCTGCCCGACTTCGGCACCGACCACGAGAAGGTCAACTACGCCGACATCGCCACCGCCTGCGGCATCAAGGCCTTCCGCATCGAGGACCCGAAGGACGTCCGCCCGGTGCTCGCCGAGGCGCTGGCCTACGACGGTCCGGCACTGATCGACGTGGTGACCGACCCCAACGCCCTGTCCATCCCGCCGGAGATCTCACTGGAGCAGGTCGCCGGGTTCACCCGTGCCGCGACGAAGACGGTGCTCGAAGGTGGTGTGGGCAAGATGTTCGACCTGGCGAAGTCGAACCTGCGCAACATTCCGCGGCCGTCCGGTTTCAAACTGTAGGGGGCCGGATTCCCGCCGCCGGGGACGGTCGTGTATCGTCGTCGGCGGAACAAGGGGAATGTCGTATAGTGGCTAATACCTCAGCCTTCCAAGCTGAAGACGCGGGTTCGATTCCCGTCATTCCCTCCACACGGAACCCCCGCCGGCCGGTGCCGACGGGGGTTCCGCCGTGTCGCCGCGCGATCCGGCCCGGGGTGCCCCGTAACCGGTACCCGCCGTTGCCGCGTCGATCAGTCACCCCGTAACATCTGCTGCGAGCAGAGGACCGGCACGGTCGGGTCGCCCCCTGCCCCCGGGATATGGCGCAGTTTGGTAGCGCACTCGCTTTGGGAGCGAGGGGTCGTGGGTTCAAATCCCGCTATCCCGACGGACGCCGTCGCGACACGTCGCCGCGTGAACGGCACCCACCGGTCCAGCCGGACCGGTGACCGACCCCGGCGACAGTCGACATCGGTCGCACGATAAACTCGCAACCGACCATTCCCGGAGAGATCGGGCCCGCGCCCGGTCGCCCCGCCTGTCCGGCGCCCCGCGGCGTCCGGCAGGTCGGGGGAAGGGGAGTTCGGGAGTACTACCGTGTCCCGTCCCCGCCGGCCGACAAGTACCAGAACAACACACAGGAGTGTGCACCCGTGAAGAGCTCCGTTGAACAGCTGAGCGCCACCCGAGCCAAGCTCACCGTCGAGGTCCCCTTCGACGAGCTGAAGCCCGAGTTCGACAACGCGTTCAAGACACTCGCCCAGCAGGTCACCCTGCCCGGTTTCCGCAAGGGCAAGGTCCCGCCGAAGATCCTCGAGGCGCGCCTCGGTCGCGCGACGATCCTCAACGAGGTGCTCAATGACATGCTGCCGAGCCGCTACAGCGACGCGGTGCAGGAGCACGACCTGAAGGTTCTGGGTCAGCCCGACATCGACATCGCCGAGCTCGAGGACAACGACCACGTCACCTTCACCGCCGAGGTCGACGTCCGCCCCGAGATCGAGGTGCCGGACTTCTCCGCCATCGAGGTCGAGGTCGAGGCCGTCTCCGCCGACGAGGGCGCTGTCGACCACGAGCTGGGTCACCTGCAGGAGCGCTTCGGCACCCTGAAGTCGGTCGACCGTGCCGTGCAGGACGGTGACTTCACCTCCATCGACATGGTGGCCACCATCGACGGCGAGACCGTCGACGAGGCGACCACCGAGGGCCTGTCCTACGAGGTCGGCTCCGAGTCCCTGGTCGAGGGCCTCGACGAGGCGCTGACCGGCCTCAAGGAGGGCGAGTCCAAGGAGTTCACCACCAAGCTCGTCGCCGGTGAGCACGCCGACGAGGACGCCCAGGTGACCGTCACCGTCAAGTCCGTCAAGGAGCGCGAGCTCCCGGCGCTCGACGACGACTTCGCCCAGCTGGCCAGCGAGTTCGACACGATCGACGAGCTGCGCGAGTCCGTCAAGGGTCAGGTCGAGGAGCAGGCCAAGGGCCAGCAGGCCACCGAGATCCGCGACAAGGTCCTCGCCGCCGCCCTCGAGAAGACCGAGGTGCCGCTGCCGGAGTCGGTCGTCAAGGAGCAGGTCGACGCCCAGCTGCAGCAGCTGCTCAGCCAGTTCGGCGGCAACGAGGAGATCCTGAACCAGGCCCTCGCCGCCCAGGACATCACCCGCGAGAAGTTCGAGGAGGACACCCGCGAGGCCGCCGAGGATTCGGTGCGCACCCAGCTGTTCCTCGACACGCTGTCCGACATCGAGCAGCCCGAGGTCTCCCAGCAGGAGCTGACCGACCACATCCTGTTCACCGCGCAGCGCTACGGCATGGACCCGAACCAGTTCATCATGCAGCTGCAGCAGTCCGGCCAGATCGCCAACCTGTTCGCGGACGTCCGCCGCGGCAAGGCCCTCGCGCTGAACATCTGCAAGGTCTCCGTCAAGGACTCGGAGGGTGCGACAATCGACCCGAAGGACTTCTTCGGTGACGAGGCCGGCGAGGAGGTGGCCGAGGAGGCCGCCGAGACCACCGAGGCTCCGGCCGAGAAGGCTGACGAGGCCGACAAGGCCGAGGAGAAGCCGGCCAAGAAGGCCCCCGCCAAGAAGAAGGCTCCGGCCAAGAAGGCGGCGGCGAAGAAGTCCACCGCCAAGAAGGACGACGCCGCCGCTGACGAGGACAAGCCGGCCAAGAAGAAGGCCCCGGCCAAGAAGTCCACCGCCAAGAAGACCACGGCGAAGAAGGCTCCGGCCAAGAAGGCCCCGGCCAAGAAGACCGCCGCGAAGAAGGACGACGAGAAGTAGTTCTCCCGCCCCCGTTTTCCGGGTCGTTTTCTGGGACGCCGCCCCGCCGTGTGCAGTGATGCCACGGCGGGGCGGCGTCCTGTCCGTATCCGGCCGGGACCCGTGACCCGACGGCCCACCGTGCGCTGTCAGCGAACACCGAGGTGGACGACAACAGCGTGCGCGTGCGTTGACTAGGCTGGGAACGGAAAAAAGAACCCATGAAGTCACACCATGAGCGAGGAGCATAAGTGAGCACACATGGAATGCCTGTCAGCGGTGCACTGCGCGAGGCGCAGATGACCGCCGCCGCGGGGATGAACCTCAATGACTCGGTGTTCGAGCGGCTGCTGCGTGAGAGGATCATCTTCCTCGGCACCCAGGTCGACGACGAGATCGCGAACAAGCTCTGCGCGCAGATCCTGCTCCTGAGCGCCGAGGACCCGACCCGCGACATCTCGCTGTACATCAATTCGCCGGGTGGCTCGGTCACCGCCGGCATGGCGATCTACGACACGATGCAGTACGCGCCCTGCGATGTCGCCACCTACGGCATGGGCCTGGCCGCCTCGATGGGGCAGTTCCTGCTCACCGCCGGCGCCAAGGGCAAGCGCTACGCACTGCCGCACGCCCGCGTGATGATGCACCAGCCGTCCGCCGGTGTCGGTGGTACGGCCGCGGACATCGCCATCCAGGCGGAGCAGTTCGGTGAGGTGAAGAAGGAGATGGCGGAGCTGATCGCCGAGCACACCGGCCAGCCCGTCGAGACCATCCGCAAGGACTCGGACCGCGACCGCTGGTTCAAGGCCGAGGAGGCCAAGGAGTACGGCCTGGTCGACCACGTGATCCGCTCGCTGAAGGACAAGTAGGACAAGATGGGAATGGAGAACATGACAGGTTTCACCCACGCCACCGAGCTGTCGGCCGCGACCGGCACCGGGATGGAGGGGACGGCGTCCGGACTGCAGCTGCCGACCTCGCGCTACATCCTCCCGTCCTTCGTCGAGCACTCCTCGTGGGGTGCGAAGGAATCGAACCCGTACAACAAGCTGTTCGAGGAGCGCATCATCTTCCTGGGGACCCAGGTCGACGATGCCTCGGCGAACGACATCATGGCCCAGCTGCTCGTGCTGGAGGGGCTGGACCCCGACCGTGACATCACGATGTACATCAACTCGCCCGGTGGTTCCTTCACCGCGCTGATGGCCATCTACGACACGATGCAGTACGTCCGCCCCGATGTCGTCACCGTCTGCCTCGGCCAGGCCGCCTCGGCCGCCGCGGTGCTGCTCGCCGCCGGCACCAAGGGCAAGCGCGCCGCGCTGCCCAACGCCCGCGTGCTGATCCACCAGCCGGCCACCCAGGGCACCCAGGGCCAGGTCTCCGACCTGGAGATCCAGGCCGCGGAGATCGAGCGGATGCGCCGCCTCATGGAGGAGACGCTGTCGCGGCACACCGGCAAGACCGCCGAGCAGGTCCGTGAGGACACGGACCGCGACAAGTTCCTCACGGCCGAGGAGGCCAAGGACTACGGCATCATCGACCAGGTCTTCGAGTACCGCAAGCTGTCGGCGCAGTAGCCCCGGCAGGTCGCCCGCGGCTCCCGTTGGTTTCGGGAACACATACCCCGGACGCTACCCCCTCTCCGCCATCTGACCCTGTCGGTCGGCGGGAACGGGCAGCGTACGGGGTTTTCTCTGTCACCAGAAGTTCACTGTGCGAACCTCTTTGCGTACAGCGCACGGAATCGTAGGGTGAGAGTCACATCACTGACCCACTACTGGTGCGAAGAAGGTTACGGCATGATCCCTATCACCAACGCGACAGTCGACGGGACGTTCGCCCCGCTCCACTTCCCGGAGTACCGCACGACCGTGCTGCGCAACCCGAGCAATGACCTGCTCATGGTTCCGCAGCGCCTCGGCGAACTCACCGGACCGGTCTTCGGCAACGCGGACCTCCGGTCGGAGGACAACGACCTGACCAAGGTCAACGGTGGCGAGGCCATCGGCCAGCGTATCTACGTGCACGGCCGGGTGACCGGTGCCGACGGCCGCCCCGTCCCCGAGACCCTCCTCGAGGTCTGGCAGGCCAACTCGGCCGGCCGCTACCGCCACAAGAACGACTCGTGGCCCGCCCCGCTGGACCCCCACTTCAACGGTGTGGGCCGGACGCTGACCGACAAGAACGGCTACTACAGCTTCTACACCGTCCAGCCCGGCTGCTACCCGTGGGGCAACCACCGCAACGCCTGGCGTCCGGCGCACATCCACTTCTCGCTGTTCGGCCGGCAGTTCACCGAGCGGCTCGTCACCCAGATGTACTTCCCGGGCGACCCGATGTTCTTCCAGGACCCGATCTACAACTCGGTGCCCGCCGGTGCCCGCGAGCGGATGATCGCCGTCTTCGACTACGACGAGACCCGCGAGAACTTCGCGATGGGCTTCAAGTTCGACATCGTCCTGCGCGGCAAGAACGCCACCCCCTTCGAGTAGAGGAGAAAACCAGTGATTGACAGCGATCCCAACGGCCCGTACCGCTACCCGGTCTCCGACATCCGCGACCAGGATGAGGCCGCGCCCGGCATCATGCCGTCGCAGACGGTCGGCCCCTACGTCCACATCGGCCTGACCTGGCCCGGTGCCGAGAACATGGTGGCGGAGGACGCCGACGGCGCCGTCGAGGTGACCTTCCGGATCACCGACGGCGCCGGCCACCTCATCAAGGACGCCATGGTGGAGATCTGGCAGGCCGACGAGAACGGCGTGTACCCCTCACCGCTCGACCCCCGCGCCGGTGACGACGCCGGCCGGGAAGGCTTCCGCGGCCTGGGCCGCGGCATGTGCGGCGAGACCGGCGAGGTGACCTTCCGGACCGTGCGTCCGGGTGCGGTCCCCGCCCCCGACGGCGGCACCGAGGCCCCGCACCTGAAGGTCGGGGTGTTCGCCCGCGGCATGCTCGAGCGGCTGTACACCCGGATGTACTTCCCGGAGCAGCAGGAGGCCAACGGCGCCGACCCGGTCCTCGCCGTGGTGCCGGAGGAGCGGCGGGCACTGCTCGTCGCGGAGGCCGACGGTACGGACGCCTACCGGATGGACATCGTCATGCAGCACGAGGATCCCCGGCAGGAGACCCCGTTCTTCGGTCTCTGACCGGCTGAAGACCACCTGCACAACCACACACACGACCCGGAAGGAACCATGGAATCCACCGACACCGGCCGGTCCGTCTACGGCGACCGCGCCGCCGGCAGCACCACCGTCGCCGAGCTGCTGTCCGACGAGGCCTTCTTCGCCGCCATGGTGGAGGTGGAGGCCTGCCTCACCGAGAGCGCGGTCGTGGCCGGGACCGTGGACGCGTCCACCGGTGCCGCGGTCGCCGCGGTCATCCGCGCCGTGCAGCCGGACGTCGTGGCCCTCAGCGAGGCTGCCGTCGCCGGAGGCAACCCGGCGATCCCGCTGGTGAAGGTCCTGAAGAAGGCGGTCGTGGCGGCCGGTCACCCGGTCACCGCCGTCCACGTCGGGGCCACCAGCCAGGACATCATCGACACGGCGCTGATGTGGTGCGTGCACCGCGCAGCCGCCGCGATGTCCGGCACGCTGGGCACGGTGACCGACGTCCTCGCGGACCTGGCGGTGCGCGAGCGGGAGACCCCGGTGATCGGGCGCACCCTCGGCCAGCAGGCGGTGCCGACGACCTTCGGGCTGACCGCCGCCGGCTGGCTCCGGCAGCTGGACGCCGCCGCGGCCGAGGTCGACCGGGCGGTCGGCCTGCTGCCGGTGCAGTACGCCGGGGCGGCGGGGAACCTCGCGGCCGCCGGCCCGGCCGGACCCGCGGTCCACCGTGAGCTGGCGCAGCGTACCGGACTGCAGGCGCAGCCGGTGGTCTGGCACACCGACCGGACCCCCGTGGCCCGGCTGGCGGCGTCCCTCGCCCTGGTGGGCGGGGCGGTCCGCAAGATCGCCGGCGACGTGGTCCTGCTCTCGGCGACCGAGGTCGGCGAACTGCGCGAGGCCGCCCCCGGTGGTTCATCGGCGATGCCGCACAAGGCCAATCCGGCGGCTGCGGTCGCGGCGGCGGGGTACGCGCGGCGGACGACCGGCTACACCGTCACCCTGCTCGAGGCGATGGACGGCGAACTGCAGCGCGCGGCCGGTGCCTGGCACGCGGAATGGCAGACGCTGCGCGATCTCGTCGTCGTCACGGACAACGCGGTCACCCGGCTGGCGGCGAGCCTGACCGGCATCACCGTCGACCGGGCCGCGATGGCGCGCAACCTCGCCCTGACCGGCGGTGCGGTCCTCGCCGAGGCCCTCGCCGCCGTCGTCGGACGGGCCCGCGTCGACGAGGCGGTGGCCGCCGGCCGGCTCGGCGAGCTCATGGCCGACGCACAGCGGGAGCAGGGCTTCAGCCCCGACCCCGCCGACCACACCGGACAGGCACCGCAACTGGTGGACGCCCTGGTGGCAGAACACAAAGGAGAAGAACATGGGTGACGACAACACCTACGGACAGGGACGCCGTGCCGCCCACGAGGTGGGCATGGCGAACCGTCGGGCCGTCCTCGGCGACGCACACGTCGACCGCTCGCTGGCCCGGATGACGCCGACGACCGAGAAGTTCCAGGACTTCATCACGCGGACCGCGTGGGGGGACATCTGGGAGCGTCCCGGCCTCGACCACCGGCAGCGGCGCCTGCTGACCATCGCGATCCTCACGGCGGTGGGCAACCACGGTGAGCTGGACATGCACATCCGCGCCGCCCTGCGGGCCGGTGTGGACGCCGACACGATCGGTGAGGTGCTGCTGCACACGGCGGTCTACGCGGGCGTGCCGAATTCGAACCACGGATTCGCTCTGCTCGATGCCGCGGTGCAGGAAGAAACGGAAGAACAGAAAGAAGGAGAACTCTGATGGCCACAGCAGAACACACCCAGGTCGCGGTGATCGGGGCCGGTCCGGCGGGGCTCATGCTCTCGCACCTGCTGCACCTGCGCGGTGTGGAGACGGTGGTCTTCGAGTCCCGGTCGCAGGAGGAGGTGGAGAACACCGTGCGCGCCGGTGTGCTGGAGCAGGGCACCATGAAGCTCATGCGGGACACCGGCATCGGCGGACGCATGGACCGGGAGGCCGATGTCGACGAGGGCATCGAGTTCTCCCTCGACGGGGTGCGGACCCGCATCGCGCTGACCGACCTCACCGGCTACAACATGGCGGTGTACCCGCAGCACGAGGTGCTCATCGACCTCATCGCCCAGCGGCAGGCGGACAACGGCGCGGTACTGTTCAACACCCGGGTCGACGACGTCTCCGGCTACGACGGGGACATGGTCACCGTCAACTACACGGACGAGAACGGGGCGTCCGCGACGCTGACCGCCGACTACGTCGTCGCCGCGGACGGGTCGAACTCGCCCTACCGTGCGGCGGTGACGGCCCTGGACAACGGGGCGCGCTACAAGTTCGAGTACCCCTACGCCTGGTTCGGCATCCTCGTGAACGCCCCGCAGACGCAGAAGGAACTCATCTACGCGACCCACGAGGACGGCTTCGCGCTGATCTCCACCCGCTCGGCGACGGTGCAGCGCTACTACCTGCAGTGCGATCCGGAGGACACGGTCGACCAGTGGTCCGACGAGCGGATCTGGGAGGTGCTGCACACCCGGGTCGACAGCGAGGACCTCACGGTCTCCGAGGGTGAGATCTTCGACAAGGCGGTGCTGCGGTTCCGCTCGGCGGTCACCGACCCGATGCAGCGCGGCCGACTGTTCCTCGCCGGGGACGCCGCCCACACCGTCCCGCCGACCGGTGCGAAGGGCCTGAACCTGGCCATCGCCGACGTCTGCGCCCTGGTCCCGGGCCTGGTGCACGCCCTGCAGGGTGACGACGCCCGCCTGCAGGCCTACACGCAGGTCGCGGTGCCCCGGGTGTGGCGGGCCCAGCACTTCTCGTACTGGATGTCCTCGATGCTCCACGTCGCGCCGGACGCCAGCCCGTTCGAGCTGCACCGCCGCCGCGGCGAACTGTCCGCCGTGCTGAGCTCGGAGGCGGGACGCCGCTACCTGGCCGAGCAGTACGTCGGCCGGGAACTGCCCGACTACATGGCCTGAGCTGCCTGAGCCCCCCGGAACCGACCCCCACCGTCGACCCTGGCGGCGGGGTTTTCCGTTACCCCTGTCCCGTACCCCTGTCGCCGGTCAGCGGTGAGGTCTGTCACACAAAAGCACTGGTAGACCGCGCTGTTCACCCAGGGAACGTTCGTATTGCGAACGGTTATTCAGTATGCGAACGCGCCCATAAGCTTCGAGTTGCACATCACAGTCCGCCGTCGTCCTGTGACACATCACCAGGGACGCCGCGAGAGAAGGAAGGGGCAGAACCATGACCCAGACCGTCGAATGGTCCGGAGGGCGGGAACCCGCCACCGCACAGCCGGGAGGAGCGCGCCCCGGCGGCCGGCGCCACAGCACACTGCGCGTCGTCGTCCTGTGCTGGATCGCCGTGCTGCTGGACGGTTTCGACCTGGTCGTCCTCGGCGCCTCGATCCCGTCGATGCTCGATGACGACAGCTGGTCGTTGACCGGTGGGCAGGCCACCATGATCTCGACCATCGGCCTGGTCGGGATGACGATCGGCGCCGTGGCGATCGGCGCGATGACCGACCGTCTGGGCCGCCGCCGCGTGCTGGTCTTCTCGGTGCTCGGCTTCTCGGTGTTCACCCTCGGCCTCGGCCTCCCGGTGAGCGTGCCGGTGTTTGCCCTGCTCCGCTTCCTCGGCGGTGTCGCCCTGGGTGGCGCCCTGCCGACCGCCATCTCGCTGGTCACCGAGTTCCGGCCGGCCGGCAAGGCCGGGTCCGCCTCGACCACGGTGATGACTGGCTACCACGTCGGCGCCGTGCTCACCGCACTGCTGGCCATGTTCCTCATCGACGCCGCCGGCTGGCACTGGATGTTCGTCGCCGGCGCGGTCCCGGGTCTGGTGCTCGGTGCGGTGCTCTGGCTGTTCCTGCCGGAATCCCCGCAGTACCTGCGGGCCGCCGGGCGGCCCGACGAGGCCGCCGACGTCGCGGCGTCCTACGGGCTGTCGCTGACGGAGCCGGTCGAGGACGCTGCCGGGGCCGCCGCCGAGGTCGCCAACCCGGTCCGGACCCTGCTCGGCCCCACCTACCGCCGGAACACCCTGGCGATCTGGGGGACGTCCTTCATGGGCCTGCTGCTCGTCTACGGGCTGAACACCTGGCTGCCGGAGATCATGCGGCAGGCGGACTACGACCTGGGCAGCTCGCTGAGCTTCCTGCTCGTCGCCAACATCGGCGCGGTCGTCGGCCTCGTCATCGCCGGGCAGCTCTCCGACCGGTGGTCGCCGCGCCGGACCTCCCTGCTGTGGTTCGCGGCCTCCGCGGTCTTCCTCGCGCTGCTCGCGATCCGGATGCCGCTGCTGGCGATCTACGCCGCCATCTTCCTCACCGGCGTCTTCGTCTTCAGCTCCCAGGTGCTCGTCTACGCCTTCACCGGGGAGAACCACCCGTCGTCGGTCCGTGCGACCGCCATGGGCTTCTCCGCCGGCGTCGGACGCCTCGGCGCGATCTTCGGCCCGATCATGGGCGGCATGCTCGCCTCGGCCGGACTGGCCTACCCCTGGGGCTTCTTCGCCTTCGCGGCGGTCGGCGCGATCGGCGCGGTGATCTTCGCCTTCAGCCGGACGTTGGCCCCGCACCAGCGGGACGCCGCCTAGCCGTCCCTCCCGTGGGCGCGCCTGCCTCCGATGGCCGCGGAACGAACCGACAGGTTGTTTTTCTTGTCCTCAAACCGCACCTGGGTTCGTGAAACAGGCACCATCAGGAACCGACCGGGCGCGGGCAGATGATCGCGCTGATGATCGGAGGGTCGGGCTGAGACTCAGGCTGGGGCCCAATCCGAGAATCGGCCTCGGCGGGGATCTGCCGGCCGGTCGTCTCCTGTGGTCGGGTTCACGAGCCGGCCGGAGACACGAAAACAGACCTGCGGATTCGTTCCGCAGGCCCCGGGAAGACCCTCAACCGACGGTGATACCCACCTGGTCCGCCAGCAGGCGGGTCACCTCGTCCGGCCGCTCGATGGTCGGCACATGGGCGCCCGGGTCGAGCACGACGGCCCGGGCGCCCGGCACGGCGTCCGCGATCGACTGCAGGACATCCGGGGGAGTGGAGGGGTCGGTCGAGCCCGCGATGGTGAGGGTCGGGGCCTGGATCTGTCCGAGCGAACCGGCGAAGTCCCACTGTGCGAGCGCTTCGCAGCACACCGCGTAGCCCTCGTCGGAGATGCCCCGGACCATGGCGGCGAAGAAGCCGGCACTGGCCGGGTGCTCCTCCCGCCAGCCGGCGGAGAACCACTTCTCCACGGTGCCGTCGGCGACGGCGTCCGTGCCGCGGTCACGCACGAGGGCGGCCCGGTCGGTCCAGCCGGCCGGCTCCCCGAACTTCGGGGCGGTGCACAGCAGGGTCAGGGTGAGGACGCGGTCCCGGGTGTCCGCCCCGGCGGCGAGGTACTGGGCGACCGCGCCACCCAGCGACAGACCCGCCAGGTGGAAGGTGTCCACGCCGAGCGCGTCGACGGTGTCGAGGAGATCCTGGGCGAGGTCCGCGACAGTGGCGGACCCCGCCGGCAGCGGGGACCCGCCGTGACCGCGGTGGTCGACGGCGATCACCCGTGCCGAGCGGGACAGGGCGTCCAGCTGGGGCAGCCACATGTCGGTGGTCGAGCCGATGGACCCGGTGAGGACGATGACCGGGGCATCGGCCCGGCCGTCACGCGGGCCGACGGAAACGTGGTGGAGGACAGTCATGGTGGGGCTCCTTTCAGGGGCGGTCGATGACGGCGGCCAGGCCCTGGCCGCCGCCGATGCACATGGTGGCCAGGCCGAGGGACGCCTCGGCGCGAGCCATGGCGTGGCAGAGGGTGACGACCATGCGGGCACCGGTGGCACCCACCGGGTGGCCGAGCGAGATGCCGGAACCCCACTGGTTGAGCCGCGGGTCGGCGGGGTCGACACCCCACTCGGTGAGGACGGCGAGGACCTGGGCGGCGAAGGCCTCGTTGAGTTCGATGAGGTCGAGGTCGTCGAGGGTGAGACCGAGCCGGTCGAGCACCTTCGCGGTGGCGGGCACCGGACCGGTGCCCATCGTCTCCGGCGGCACGCCGGCCACCGCCCAGCCGCGCAGCCGGGCCGCCGGCTCCAGGCCGAGTTCGGCGGCCTTCTTCCGGGTGGTGACGATGACGGCGGCGGCACCGTCGTTCTGGCCCGAGGCGTTGCCGGCGGTGACCGTGGCCGCGTCGTCGGTGCGGCCCATGACGGTGCGCAGTCCCGCGAGCTTCTCCGCGGTGGTGCCCGGGCGCGGGTGCTCGTCGGCGGTCACGGTGACCGCCGGATCCTTGCGCCGACGGCCGGGGACGGTCACCGGGACGATCTCGGCGTCGAAGTCACCGCGCTCCTGGGCGGCGACGGCGCGCTGCTGGGACGTCGCGGCGAGGGCGTCCTGCGCCTCGCGGGTGAGCCCGTACTCGCGGCGCAGGTTCTCGGCGGTCTCGATCATGCCGCCGGGGATCGGGTGGTTCTTCCCGCCGGCGGTCTCGCGGCCCTGGGCGAGCCGGTCGTGGAGGACCAGGTCGCCGCCCTTGACACCCCAGCGCACCGCGCCGTCGACGGTGTACTCGGTGGTGCTCATCGACTCGGCGCCACCGGCGATGATGAGGTCGGCGGCACCGCTGCCGACGTGTGCGGCGGCGGTGGCGATGGCCTGCAGGCCGGAGCCGCACCGGCGGTCGAGCTGCATGCCGGGGACGGAGTCGCCGAGGCCGCAGTCCAGGGCGACGACGCGGCCGAGGGCGGGCGCGGCGCCGGCCGGGGAGGCCTGGCCGAGGATGAGGTCGTCGACGTCGTCGGCGGTCAGGCCGGCGTCGGCGACGACGGCGGCGACGACGGTGCTGGCGAGGTCCTGCACCGGGACGCCGGCGAAGGCTCCGCCGTAGGCACCGACCGGGGTGCGGCGCGGGGTGCACAGGACGATGTCGGTGTCCGCGGCGGCGGGCAGGGCTGCTGAGGTGGTCATGGTGGGTCCTCTCGGGTGGGTTACGGGTGCGTCAGGGCGTCAGGGCAGGGTGAGTGCCAGGTCGGTGGAGATCTGGTCGGCGGTCCGGATGACCGCGGGGAGGAACTGGCTGTGGAGTTCGGCCGTGTCGTGGACCGCGGTCTGGGTCGAGATGTTGATCGCGGCGACGACCGTCCCGTCGACCTTGCGGACCGGTGCGGCCACCGACCGCAGTCCGGGTTCGAGTTCCTGGTCGACGATGCACCAGCCCTGTTCCCGGACCTTGTCCAGCCGGCTGCGGATCTCGGTCTCGCTGGCGGTGCCCTCCGGGGCGATCTTGCGGAGGTCGGTGCGCTCGAAGTAGTCGGCGAGTTCGGCGGGGGAGAGGCTGGCGAGCAGGACGCGGCCCATGGAGGTGGCGTAGGCGGGGAACCGGGTGCCGAGGGTGATGTCGACGTGCATGATGCGCCGGACCGGGACGCGGCAGACGTAGACGATGTCGGGGCCGTCGAGCACCGACATGGAGCTCGATTCGTGGACCGACCGGGACAGTTCCTCGAGCCGGGGCTGGGCCAGCGAGGTCAGCGGCTGGGACGACAGGTAGCTGAAGCCGAGTTCCAGGACGCGCGGGGTGAGCCAGAATTCGCGGCCGTCGGTGCCGGCGTAGCCGATGGAGACGAGGGTGTGGAGGAACCGGCGGGCGGTGGCCCGGGCGAGGCCGGACGCGGTGGCGACCTCCGCCAGGGTCTGGCGTTGTCGTTCCGGCGAGAAGGTGCGGAGGACGTCCAGGCCCCTGATGAAGGACTGGACGGCTCCGGTTTCTGACGGTTGGGCCATGGCTCGATCCTCACTGTGTCTCCGCCACCGTTGTTCGCTGAATGAACAACTGTGCGTTTCGTGAACTTCAGTGTACAGTCCGCACCATGCTTGACAAAACGATCGGAACAGCAGATGACGCGGTGTCGGACATCGCGGACGGGGCATCCCTGTCCGTCGGTGGCTTCGGGCTCGTCGGCATCCCCTCGGTCCTCATCGAGGCGGTGCGCCGGCAGGCCCCGAAGGATCTCACGGTGATCTCCAACAACTGCGGGACCGACGGCTTCGGCCTCGGCACGCTCCTGGAGGACCACCTGATCTCCCGGACCATCGGGTCCTACATCGGGTCCAACCGGATCTACGCCGCCCAGTACCTGGCCGGCGAGATCTCGGTCGAGTTCACCCCGCAGGGGACACTCGCGGAACGGATGCGGGCCGGCGGCGCCGGAATCCCCGCCTTCTACACCCGCGCCGGGGTCGGGACTGAGCTCCAGACCGGTGGCCTGCCGGTGCGCTACGGCGCCGACGGGCAGCCGCTGGAGATGTCGCCGGCGAAAGAGAGCAGGACCTTCGACGGCGACGAGTACATCCTCGAGACCGCCCTGCGGTCAGACTTCGGCCTCGTCCACGCCCACATCGCCGACCGGCAGGGCAACCTGTACTTCCGGGAGACCGCCCGCAACTTCAACCCGGAGGCCGCGCAGTGCGCCGAGGTCTCCATCGCCCAGGTCGAGTACCTCGTCGACGAACTCGACCCCGAACACGTCCACCTCCCCGGCATCTACGTCGACCGGGTGGTCGTCGTCGGACCGCAGGAGACCGGCATCGAGAACCGGACCACCCGGACCGTCACCGCAACGACCACGGAGGAGACCCGGTCATGACATGGAACCGTAACCAGATGGCGGCCCGCGTCGCCGCCGAGCTGTCCTCCGGCCAGTACGTGAACCTCGGCATCGGTATGCCGACCCTCGTTCCCGGCTACGTGCCGGAGGGCGTCGACGTGGTGCTGCACTCGGAGAACGGCGTCCTGGGGGTCGGCCCGTACCCGACCGAGGACGAGGTCGACCCGGAACTCATCAACGCCGGCAAGGAGACGATCACCGTCGGCCCGGGCGCGAGCTTCTTCAGCTCGTCGGAGTCCTTCGGCATGATCCGGTCGAAGTCCATCGACGTCGCCGTGCTTGGCGCGATGGAGATCTCGCAGTACGGTGACCTCGCCAACTGGATGGTGCCCGGCAAGATGGTCCGCGGGATGGGCGGGGCGATGGACCTGGTCCACGGCGCGCGCCGCATCGTCGTCATGACCGACCACCTCACCAAGAAGGGCGCCCCGAAGATCGTCGCGGAGTGCTCGCTGCCGCTCACCGGCGCGAAGTGCGTGGACCTCATCGTGTCCTCCCACGGTGTGTTCGAGGTCGACAAGGAGAAGGGTCTGACCCTGGTGGAGTGCGCCGAGGGTGTCTCCGTCGACGACCTGCGGGAGCTGACCGGCGCGCCGTTCGAGGTCCGGCTCACCGACCACTGAGGCTGACGGCCACGGTGCGGCCGGAGAGGTCGTCGCCCCCCGGGGAGGACGACGTCGACCTGCCGGGGGCGGTCGCCGTCGGACGCCGCCGGGGTGATCCGGACCTGCACCGGACGGGCGTGCGTCCCGGCCGGGTCGGACGCCGCCGACCGGAGCAGCCCCGGATAGTCACCGGCCGGCGGCAGCGCCTGGTGCGCCGGCACCGACAGGATGGTGCCGTCGTGGACCGCCCCCTGGATCTCGAAGGGGTGGCCGAGCGCCCGTTCCGCGGCGCGGAGGTCGCCGGCGGCGATCCGGCCGCGGATCCAGGTGGAGCAGACGGTGTGGGGGATCCCGTCCAGCTCGTCGCCGAGCAGGCCGTGGACGGTGACGTCGACCCCGTGCCGGTCGCCGAGCTCCTGCATGGTCCGGCAGGTGCCGGCGGCACGGTGGCCGAAGAAGAAGTTCTCGCCGATGGTCACCGCGCGGGCGTGCAGGAGATCGACGAGGATCCGCCGGAAGTAGTCCGCCGGGCTCCACGCCGCGACATCGTGGTCGAAGTCGATGACGAGCATCGCGTCGATGCCGTACCGGGCCGCGGTCGCCGCCCGCTGGTCGAGGGTGCCGAGCATGGCGGGGGCCGCCCCGGGCCGGAAGAGTGCGACGGGGTGGGGTGCGAAGGTGACCATGACCGCCGGCACGCCGTGCTCCCGGGCCCTGCGCACCGTGGTGGCGATGAGCTGCTGGTGGCCCCGGTGGACGCCGTCGAAGACGCCGACGGTCACCGAGGCTCCGGTGAGATTCCCGGGGACGCTGTCTGTTCCGTTCCAGATCTCCATGACCGCCGACATTACGATGCCGGCACATTCCTGTCTATTGAGACGGGAAATGGCGGCAGAATTCCAGGCTGTTTCTGCACCGGGTGTCCCGACGTATCCCGGAGTGGGGAAACGGTTATTCCGGCGCAGCTCGGACACGGTTCCGGGGATCGGCACGGGCGGTACCGGAACAGTCCCGGGACGGGCCTCATACCCCCTAGGGGACACCTAGGGTTGCACTGGGGAAAGCACTTCGTCTATTGAAATCTGCAGCACGCCACAGTGCTGTGACCTGCACAGAATGTGATGGCGGGTTTCGGCGGCCGAAATTATGTGAATTCGTCAGAAAGATACCCGTTGACGTTCCCGGTGACGGGCATCACAGTAGGAAAAGTCACGTCAATCGATCACGACGATCATTGACGACGACACAACTGCAATGAATCCGTAGGAACCGAACGGACAGAAAGGAGGTCGATGATTCCATGACCGAGGAAAACTCTGAGGTGACGACTGTGGATCCCCGGGAACTCCGGAATGCCTTCGGCACCTTCGCCACCGGAGTGACCGTGGTGACCGTGCGGACACCGGAGGGCATCCCGCACGGTGCCACCGTCAACGCCTTCACCGCCGTCTCCCTCGACCCGCCGCTGGCCCAGGTCACCCTCATCCGGGGCAACCGGGCCTCGCAGTACCTGGAGGGCGAACCCTTCGCCATCAACATCATGGCCGCCGACCAGCTCGACGTCTGCCTGAACTTCGCGGGCAAACCCATGAAGGACGAGCCCGCGTGGCGGTCCGACGACGGCGTCCCCGTGCTGTGCGGGAATGCCGCGACGATCGAATGCCGCCCCTGGCGGACCTACGACGGCGGCGACCACCTCATCGTGATCGGCGAAGTCACCGACGTGACCCTCACCGAGAAGCCGCCGCTGCTGTTCTCCCGGGGCAAGTTCCGGGAGGTCGGACCGTTCTGTGAGGGCGTGCCGTGGGGAGGCTCCGCCGACGCTCTGGCCTGCGGCTGGTTCGAGGGCGTCCCCGAGCTCCAGCCCCTGTGACCACCTGTAACCACCTGTAACCACCATCCACACCACCCCGTACGACGACTGTAGGAGTTTCTGTGCCTGTAAAGGAATACGTGAGCAAGACCGAGGAGCTCACGAAGCCCGCCAACCCGACGATGCCCATGACCGGCGACGAGTACATCGAGTCGCTGCGTGACGGCCGGGAGATCTATCTCCACGGCGAGCGGGTCGACGACGTGACGACCCACCCCGCGTTCCGCAACTCGGTGCGCATGGTGGCCCGGATGTACGACGGGATGCACGACCCGGCGTACGCCGACAAGCTGCTCACCGACACGGACACCGGTAACGGCGGCAAGACCCACGCCTTCTTCAAAGCGCCGAGGTCCATCGACGACCTGCGCGAGTCCCGCAGCGCGATCGAGACGTGGGCCCGCATGAGCTACGGCTGGTTCGGCCGCTCCCCGGACTACAAGGCCTCCTTCCTCGCGACCCTCGGGTCGATGCCGGAGTTCTACTCCCCGTACCAGGAGAACGCCCGGCGCTGGTACAAGGAGTCCCAGGAGCGCGTCCTGTACTGGAACCACGCGATCATCAACCCCCCGGTCGACCGGCACCTCCTGCCGGACCAGGTCAAGGACGTCTTCATGAAGGTGGAGAAGGAGACCGACGCCGGGCTGATCGTCTCGGGCGCGAAGGTCGTCGCCACCGGCTCCGCGATCACCAACTACAACTTCATCTCCCACTACGGACTGCCGATCAAGAAGTCCGAGTACGCGATCATCTGCACCGTCCCCATGGACCAGCCGGGTGTGAAGCTCATCTCCCGGGCGTCCTACGCCCAGAACGCGGCGGCGACCGGGACCCCGTTCGACTACCCGCTGTCGTCCCGGATGGACGAGAACGACGCGATCTTCATCTTCGACAAGGTCCTCGTCCCCTGGGAGAACGTCTTCGCCTACGGCGACCCGGACCAGATCAACGGCTTCATGCCGAAGACCGGGTTCATCCAGCGGTTCACCTTCCAGGGCTGCATACGCCTGGCGGTGAAACTCGACTTCATCGCCGGCCTGCTGCTCAAGGCGCTGGAGATCGCCGGAACCCAGGACTTCCGCGGCGTCCAGGCCCGCGCCGGTGAGGTGATCGGCTGGCGCAACCTGTTCTGGGGCATCGCGGACGCCATGATGCTGAACCCGGACAAGGGACCCAACGGCACGCTGCTGCCGAACATGGACTACGGCCTGGCCTACCGGATGTTCATGGCACAGGGCTACCCGCGGGTCAAGGAGATCATCGAGCAGGACGTCGCGGCCGGTCTGATCTACCTGCCGTCCGGTGCACTCGACTTCAAGAACGCGGAGATCCGCCCGTACCTCGACAAGTACGTCCGCGGCTCGAACGGTATCGAGGCCGTCGACCGGGTGAAGCTGATGAAGCTGCTCTGGGACTCCATCGGCAGCGAGTTCGGCGGCCGGCACGAGCTCTACGAGCGCAACTACTCCGGCAACCACGAGAACGTCCGGATCGAGCTCCTCATGAACGCCAAGGAGAACGGTACGGTCGCCTCGATGAACGGTATGGTCGAGGACTGCATGGCCGAGTACAACCTCGACGGCTGGACGGTACCGGACCTGTTCAACGGTGACGACGTGAACATCTACCTGAAGAACGGACGGTAACGGCCCGACGACCCGGTCCGGCACCCGCGCACGGCGCAGGTGCCGGACCGTTGTCACGGCACAAGGGGACCACGGGACCACAGGCGCGCCGGGAGGCACACACATGACATTGACTGACCGGGGACTGTTCGCCGGACCCCGCCGGGCCCTGTGGGGGATCCCGGAGCTCGTCGGATCTCTCCCGACCCCGGGCGGCACGGTGGTCCTGGTGACCGGCCCCGCCGGCTCGGGGAAGACGACGGTGGCCCGGGAGATCGCCGCCGCGTTGCCGGGGTGGACCACGGTCCGGGTCCGGGCGCTGCCCTGGGAGTCCGGGGATGAGGGCCGCCTGCTCGACTGCGTCCGCGACCACCTCGGACACGGTGCGGACCTGGGACGCCGCATCGACACGAAGGACGGGTCCACCCTCCTCATCGTCGACGACGCGCACTGGGCGGACGCCGCCTCGTTGCGTGACCTGACCTCACTGGTGCTCCGGATGCGCCGGGGCCGGTGCGCCCTGGTCCTGACGTGCGCCGCGGAGGTGATGCCGGACCTCTCCGCGGTGCTGGCGGAGATCCGCGCGGTGGCGGATCTGACGGTCACCGTCCCGCCGCTGTCCACCGACGACATCCGCGCCGTCCTGCAGAACGAGGTGGGGGTGCAGCTCGGGGCGACCACACTGCGCCGGGTGGCGGACTGCACCGACGGCCGGCCGGGCCGGCTCCGGGAACTCGTGTCCGCGGTCCCCGCCGACCACTGGAGCGCCGTGGACCCGGTGGTTCCCGTCCCTGAACTCTGGCGGGCCCGGACACTGCAGAAACTGCGGGACCTCGACGACAACGCCCGGACGGCGGTGACCGTGACCGCGGTCCTCGGCCGGGAGGTGCCGTTCGCGGTCGTCCGGCAGGTGTGCGGCGGGTACACCGGACCGGGGCACGCGCTCGCGGCGGTGTCCGCGGCGGTGACGGCCGGCGTCCTCCGGGTGGTCGGCTCCGGCAGCCGGGAGTACGTGGACCTGGTCGACGGTGCCGACCGGCACGTGGTGGCGGGCCAGGTCTCCCCGGAGGTCGGCGCGGACATCCACCGGCGGGCGGCGCAGGTCTTCGAGGAACGCGGCGACGGGGAGGAGGCGCTGCTCCATCTCACGCTGGCCAGGTCTGCGACCGGGGAGGTCGACACCCGGGAGGTGGCGACCTACGCCGAGGACCTCGGCTACCAGGGGCTGTGGCGGGCGTCGTCACGGATGTTCCGGCTGGCGGCCACGGTGGAGCCGGACCAGGGGACGGCGGCGCGGCTCCAGCTCGCCGCCGTCGAGGCGCTGCTGGCGGCGGCGGACATCCCCGAGGCGGTCGCGCAGGCCGGTTCCCTGGACCGGGGCCGTCGGTCACCGCAGCAGGATTCGATGCTGGGGTACCTCGCGATCCACGAGGGCCGCCGCAGCGAGGCCGTCGGCCTGCTGTCCCGGGCCTCGGACGCGCTGATGTCCGGCGGGCGCGCTGTCGCCGACGGTGACATCGCCCGGCTGGCCGCCCGGCAGATCCTGCTGTGCCTGGTGGAGTGGAACATTCCCTCACTGGTGCGGTGGGCGGAACTGTCCGAACGTCGCTCCCCGTACACCTCGGGTGACCGGATCGAGTCCGCGGCGATCGCGATGGTCGGCCGCTCGGCGCTCTCGGGCCGGCCCCGCCTCGACGTCGCGGCGGCCGGGGAGGACCTCGCGCAGACGGAGAGCCGTGATGTGGCGGTCGGCTGGGTGAGCCTGATCTTCGATGATCCGCTGACCGCGTACCAGCGGCTGAGCGCCCGGTCCCATCTGGACGTCACCGAACGGACCATCCTGTGGAAGGACGCCTGGCTCGCCCGCACCACGCTCGTCCTCGGGAAGGTCGAGGAGGCGCGGCGCGCGGCGGAACTGGGTCTGGAGCGCGCCCACCGGCTCGGCATCGCCTTCCTTGAACCACTGCTGCTGTGGACGGCCGCGGAGGCGGCGGACCTGCAGGGCCGCCCGGAGCTGTGCCGGCACTATCTGTCGCAGCTGGGCGTCGGCAGCGACGCCTTCATGATCCAGCGCATCCCCGCGGAGATGGCCCGGCTGGTCATCGCCCACGGCAACGGCGACCTCGCGGGCGCGGAGCGGGCGGGGCAGGCGCTGTGCACCCTGCGGGAGGAGACCAATATCTCGCAGCCCGGCTTCTGGCTCTGGGAGGACGTCTACAGTCAGGTACTGGTCCGGCTGGGCCGGGTGGCGGAGGCCGACGGGTTCCTCGCCGAGGCCGAGGAACGCGCGGCCGAATCCGGGATCGACTCGGTACGCGCCCGGCTGCTCCTGCCGCGGGGGAACATCCTGATCCAGCAGGGGCGGACCGACGAGGGGCTCGATGCGCTGGCGGAGGCGTCCGACACGGTGGCACGGCTGGGCATGCCGTTCTACGAGGGCAGGATCGACCTCGAGTACGGGCAGCTGCTGCGCCGGCTGGGCCGGCGGCGGGACGCGGACATCCTGTTCGGGAAGGCACAGTCGATCTTCAGCGCGATGGGGGCGACGAGGATGGTGGACCTGACCGTCCGGGAGCGCCGGGCCGGCGGGGTGGGGGCCCGTCAGGGCAGTGCCGGTGAACTCAGCCCGCAGGAGCAGCAGATCGCGAAGCTGGTGGCGGCCGGGGCCACCAACCGGGAGGTGTCCGCGGAACTGTTCGTCTCCCCGAAGACGGTCGAGTACCACCTCACCCGGATCTTCCGGAAGCTGTCGATTGCCCGCCGCAGCGAGCTCGCCGACGTCCTCGGCGGGGAGTGACCGGTCAGCGCGGCGTCCGGTCGACCACGGCGCTGACGGCCATCCCGACGACGATGCCCCAGAACGGGGCGGTGACCCCGAGAATGGTGATGTCGGAGAAGGTGACCAGGAGGCAGGCCAGGGCGCCGGTGGAGAAGGTGCCGGAGAAACTGGTGAGGAAGGCGTTCTTCAGCGGGGTGAGCATCGCCAGTCCGGCGAGGACCGCGATGAAGGCGGTGGGGGTGGCGGAGACCGCGGCGACGAAGGCGGGGGAGAACAGGCCGACGAGGACCGCCGCGCCGCCGCACACCAGCGCTGCGGTGTACTGGGCCCTGCGGCGTCCGCTCGTCACCAGCAGGGCGTTGGTGGGCCCGGTCAGGCAGGTCGGGGCGGCGCCGAGGAGCCCGAACGGGATGGTGGCCAGTCCACTGGCCGTCGCCGCCGCGTTGACCGGCGGGTGATGGCCGGCCGCGGTGAGCACCGCCTCACCCTGGCCGTTCTGGACGACCACCACGGTGACGGCGAGCGGGAGGACGAGTTCGGCGAGTGCGCCGGCCGAGAACTCCGGTGCGGTGACGGTCGGGTGGGCGAGGAACCCCTCGGGCAGGGACAGGTCACCGACGGCCCCGGTGGCGAGGGCGACGAGGACGCCGACCACGGCGGTCGCGACGACCGGCGGGACGAATGCGGCGACCCGGGGGACGGCGGTGAGACCGAGGAAGACGACGATCATCACCACGCCGAGCAGCGGATCGTCGCCGGTGGCGGAGACGAGGTCGAGGCCGAACCGGAGGAACAGGCCGGCGACCATCGCCATGATGACCGGCAGCGGGATGGCGGCCATGATCCGTGCCGCCAGTCCGGACCAGCCGAGCAGGAAGACCAGGACGCCGGTGAGCAGATAGGCGCCGATCACCTCGCCGAAGGACATGTGCGTCAGAGCGTCCCCGGCGAGCACGGTGCCGGGGATGGTCCAGAAGAAGGCCAGCGGCGTGCGGTAGCGCAGGGTCATGAACACCGTGAGCAGTCCGTTGCCGAGGAACGTGGCGAACAACCAGGAGGACAGCTCGGTCTCGGAGAGGTTGCCGCGGGCGGCGGCGGTGAGGATGACCGCGACCGGGCCGGAGGCGGAGAAGATCAGGGCCACCAGACCGTTGCCGACGGTGGTGGGGGAGAGGTCGCGGGCGATGTCGGTGAGCCGCGGTGGGACGTGCCGGGAGTTCTCGACGGCGAGGCGGGGAAATCTTCGGGCGGTTCCGGTTGCGGGCCGGTTCTCTGTCGTGGTCATACATTCCTCCGTAATTGTGCGTTATGCGAACAATGTTTTGTCTCGTGAACGTCACCGTACCGAAAGAATTGGCGGAAAACCACAGAATTATCCGGTATTCCACGAATTTCCCGTATTTCACGAAGTCTCCGGTCCTGCGAATGAGGTACGCCTTATTGCGCGTGCTCAGAATTTCTTTCCGTGAATGGGTTACCCTGGGGGAATGTCAGGGTTTTCCCGGGGTGTTCAATTCGTCGGATGAAAAGCGCATGACAATATCGCCGGCCCCCTCCGGCTGATGATTCCGTATTTCCCGCGGCGCCGCGCTCAGGCGATGCTGCGGTAGGCCGCGGCGTAATCGGCGGAAATGTTCTGGGCGGTCTCGATGACCGCGGGCAGGAATGTCCGGTGGACACTGTCCAGCGGATGGATCGCGGTCTGGGTGGAGACGTTGATCGCGGCGACGGTCCGGCCCGTCGCATCCCGCACCGGGGCGGCGACCGACCGGAGACCGGGTTCGAGCTCCTGGTCGACCACGCACCAGCCCTGGTCCCGGGCCGTCCGGACGACCTTCTTCAGTTGGCCGTGCGAGGTCACCGAGTTCGGGGTGAGTCTGCGGCAGTCGACGTCGTCGAGATGGGTGTCCAGCTCGTCGGGGGTCATGCCGGCGAGGATCATCCGCCCCATGGACGTGGCGTGGGCGGGGAATCGGGTGCCGAGGGTGATGGCGACCGTCATGATGCGCCGGACGGCGATCCGGTTGACGTAGACGATGTCCGTGCCGTCGAGCACGGACAGCGAACTCGATTCGCCGACGGTGTGGGAGAGTCGTTCGAGGTGGGGCTGGGCGATCGCGGTGAGCGGTTGGGAGGACAGGTAGCTGAAACCCAGATCGAGGATCCGCGGGGTGAGCCAGTAGTCCCGCCCGTCAGTGCCCGCGTAGCCGACGGAGATGAGGGTGTGGAGGGACCGGCGGGCGGTTGCTGGGGCGAGTCCGGTCGCCTCGGCGACCTCGGTGAGCGACTGCCGGGGCCGGCTTCCGGAGAAGGACCGGATGACGTCGAGGCCGCGGGCGAAGCTCTTGACCTGGTTCTGTCCGGTTGCTGTCTGGGTCACGGTGGTGTGCCTCCGCTGTGGTGGTGGGGGGGTGTTCGCTGGTCGAACACCTGTATTTGTGGTGCGTATCACGTTACCGTATCTGCGCGGAAAACATGAAGAAATTTCACTCTACGAACTGTGCCGCCCTCACCGCCGACCGAGCGCCGCGGCGACTTCACCGCGGTTGCGGATCTCCAGCTTCCGGAAGATCCGGGTGAGGTGGTACTCGACCGTCTTCGTGGACAGGAAGAGTTCGCGGGCGACCTCCCGGTTCGTCGCGCCGGTCGCCACGACCCCGGCGATCTGCTCCTCCTGCGGCGTGAGGTCGCCGGGCCGGGTCCGGCGCGGTCCGAGCCCGCCGGCCCGCCGTTCCCGGTCGCACAGGGTGACGAAATGCCGGGCACCCATCGCCGCGAACGTCTCCGAGGCACGGCTGAAGATGTCGTCGGCCCACCGTCGCTGTCCGAGCCGGCGCAGGATCTGCCCGTACTCGTAGAGGATCCGGCCCTCGTAGGCGGGCATGCCCAGCGGGGTGATCGCCTCGACCGCCTCGTCCAGGCACCGGATCCCTTTCTCCGGCTCACCCCGGTGCAGCAGCAGGTTCCCGCGGGGGACCAGCAGCTTCGCCTGCAGCGAGGCCAGTCCGGACGCCGTCGCGGTCTCCTCGGCCCCGGTGATGACCCGGTCGGCGTCCTCGAAACGCCCGAGCCGCAGCAGGACCTGCGCGTAGACGTCCTCCCACGGCCAGAAACCCGGTTGTGAGAAGTCGGTGACGGCGCTCATCTCGACGAGTTCCTCACCGGCCCGCGCCGCCGTGACGAGTTCGCCGGAGTTGTAGGCCATCAGCATCCGGCTCATCGCCGAGGGGATGCGCTGGATGACGAAGGAATCCCGGCTCACCCCGATCCGCGCCGAATACTGCGCGGCCAGTGCCGTGTCGCCGCGCAGGTGCGCGGCCTGCACGGCGCTCCACAGCAGGATCGGCTCGATGAACCGGATGCCGTAGCGTTCGGACCGGTCGAGGCCGCGTTCCACCGCGGCGTCCGCCCCGGCGAAATCGCCGAGCAGGAACGCGGTCCGGGCGAACCAGGCGTCCTTCCACAGCGCGATCCGTTCGGAGCCCTCCTCGGTGGACCGGATGCGCAGCCGTTGCCGTGCGGACAACGGATCGTCGTGCACGAGGTTCAGCCACCCCATCGCCATGTCCCGGCGGTCCGCCTGGACCGGACTTTCCCCGGCGGGGACGCTGTCCTCGGGCAGCTCACCGGAGATCGCCGCGCGCCCGATGAGGCCGATGGCGGCGGACTCGATGCGGTCCCCGGACTTCTCCGTCGACCACCGGTCCGCCCGGCCCGCCCAGCGCACCAGCTCGGGGATGTCCCACTCGACGAGATTGAGCAGCACCTGGCGGGACGCCAGCTTCCCCGGCGCCGGGTCGGTCCTGTCCGGCCTCCGGTCCCGGTCGGCACCGAGGATCTCGTCGGCGGCACTGGTGAGCAGTCCCACCGTCTCGGTCCGGCGGCCCTCGTGGAGGGCGAGGTAGCCGAGCATCGAATCCTGGTGGGCGGAGCGCCGACCCCGGTCGAGTGAGGATGCCAGCAGGGACGCCGCCGGAATGTCGGAGGCGGAGATGAGCGCCTCGATCGCCGAGACCTGGTGCTGCCGGGACACCGACTCCCGGGGCTCGAGGGTCGCCGCGAGCTGGTACTGCCGGGCGGCGTCCCGCCACAGGCCGCGCCGGGCGAGACCGTCGGCGTGGGTGAGGAGCCCGGCGGTCCCGGGTGCGCCGGTCAGGGCGTCGGCGACGGCGGCGTGCTCGAGAGCCGCCCCCTCGTCGCCGTGGTCCCGGAAGACCTCCGCGATCCGGCGGTGCAGGCCGGCGAGCATCTGCAGTGACTGCCGGGACCGCACCACCTGCCGGTCCGCCGGGTCACAGAAGACCAGGCACGGCCACCGGCCGGACTGCTGGATCATGAGGAGCCCGGCCTCCGTCGCCTCCGAGAGTCCGTCGTCGTCGGTCAGCGGCAGGACCACCGGCAGCGGCGCCTCGTCGGTGAAGACACCGACGACATCGAGCGCGCGGCGTCCGGCCGCCGAGAGTCCGGTGGTACGCCGGTCGAAGCTGCTGCGCCAGACCGCCGGCACCGGCAGGGAGGGACTGTGCCCGGTCCAGTGTTCCGGCGGCACCGCGGACAGCAGGTCGCGGATCCGCCCCGGGCGTCCGCCGGTGGCCCGGGAGACCTGCTGCACCGTCATGAGATCCAGCCGGACGCCGGCCTCGGACTGCACGAAGCCCTGGATCTCCGGCACCGACAGCGGCGGGATGGTGACGGTGAGGTCCGCGAGACTGCGGACCGTGTCCAGGTCGTTCTCCGCCTCGTCCCGGGCACTGTCCGCGCAGGTGAGGATGAGCGCCAGGCGTCCGTAGTGCATCCGGCGGGACTGCTGGACAAGAGAGTGCAGCGATTCCCGGTCCGCCCAGTGGGCGTCATCGATGATGAGTGCGGTGGACTTGCCCGGGGTGTCCAGACCGCGGCGCAGCGCGCCGGGCGCACCGGCGACCTGGGCGACATGCTGCGCCAGCGACGAGGGCACGTCCTTCTCCCAGGCGAGGGCGGCGACCCGGACCGCGGTCCAGCCGGGCAGGGATGCCGCGAGCTCCCGGGCGGACCGGGATTTTCCGGACCCGGCCGGTCCGGAGAGGACGATGAGCAGACCGTCACCCGGGGTGAGTGCGAGGATGCGGTCCGGGACGCCCCGGAGGACGCCGGTGGTGTGCGGGAGCTGGCTCATGATGGCGTCAGGCTACCAGTGCGTCCTGCCGTCACCCCTGGTCACCACCGGCGACGGGGAGGACTGACCCGGTGATGTAGGACGCCTCCTCCGAGGCGAGGAAGCAGATCGGTGCCGCCTGCTCGTCGAGGGTGCCGTAGCGGCCCATCAGCGACGAGTCGATGGTCTGGTCCACGATGGCGCGGTACCAGCCTTCCTCGGTGACGCCCTCCGGGCCCGGACCCCGGGGCACCATGCGCTCCGGGGCGAGGGTGCCGCCCGGTGCCGCGGCGACGACGCGGACATTGTGGGGTGCACCTTCGAGGGCCAGTGCCGAGGTCAGGGCGTTGACCCCGCCCTTGGCGGCGGCGTACGGGACGCGGTTGACCCCGCGGGTCGCCACCGAGGACACGTTGACGATGGTGCCGCCGCCGTTGCCGATGAACACCGGCATCGCCGCACGGCACATCCACAGGGTGGGGAAGAGGCTGCGCCGGATCTCCTTCTCGATCTCGTCGACGCCGTACCGGTCATAGGGCTTGGCCCAGATCGTGCCGCCGACGACGTTGATGAGGATGTCGAGGCTGCGCATGCTGCCCCGGGCGGCGTCGATGACCGCCTGCGCCCCCTCGAACGTCTCGAGGTCGGCGGTCACCGACGTGACCGATCCTTCGCCGACGTCGGCGAGCGAGTCGGCGACCTCGTGGACCACTTCGGCACGGTCGACGAGTAGCACGGTGCCGTCCTCGTGCGCGATGCGGTGGGCGACGGCGTAGCCGATGCCCTGCGCGGCGCCGGTGACGATCACGCCCTGGCCGAAGAACCGTTCCGGGGTGATGTGGCGGGGGCGGTCTCCGACGTTCTGTCCGACCGGGGCGCTCATGACGCCATCTCCGGGGTCTTTGCGGCGGACGCGGCCGGGGCGAACTTCTCGAAGTAGAAGTGCAGGGGGTCGATGCCGTTGTCCGACAGGTGACTCTGCACCCCCTTCACCATCGGCGGGGGTCCGCACAGGTAGATGTCGCATTCGCCGTCGTGGTGGAATTCGGCGGGCATGTGGTCGGTGACGAAGCCGAGCCGGTCGTGGCCGGACGCCGGGTCCGAGAGCACCGTGTGGTAGTCGAAATCGGGCAGCGTGTCGCGGAAGGCATCCAGATCCTCGAGGTGGACGAGGTCGTCCGGGGTGTTCGCCCCGTAGATGAGCCGGACCGGGACATCGAGGAGTTCGTCGTCGGCGAGGGTGCGCAGGATGGCGAGGATCGGGGCGAGACCGGTGCCGCCGGCGAGCAGCAGCAGCGGGTCGAGCGGCTCGCGGAGGAAGAACGACCCCATCGGCCCGGTGAGGGTCAGTTCGTCGCCGACCTGTGCCGTGTCCTGCAGGTACGTCGACATGAGACCGCCCGGGGTGATCTTCACGAGGAAGGAGACCGTGTCGTCGGTCGGGCCGGAGGAGAACGAGTACGAGCGGGTCTCCTCGGAGCCGGGTACCCGGATGTTGACGTACTGGCCCGGCAGGAACTCCAGGTCGCCGCGGTTGTCGAGCGTGACGGTGAATCCGACGGTGCTCGGGGAGTGGCGGGTGAGCTCACTGATGTGCCCGGTCAGGGTCGCGGCGCCGGTCTTGGCCAGCTCCGAGGTCGTCGCGATCTGCAGGACGAGGTCGGTGTGGGGCTTGACCTGGCACGGCAGGCAGTAGCCGTCCGCGGCTTCCTCGGCGGTGAGGGCGTCGTCGACGTACTCACCTTCGTCGAAGTCGCCGGATTCGCAGAATGCCTTGCAGGTGCCGCAGGCGCCGTCCCGGCAGTCGAACGGGATGTTGATGCGCGCCTGGTAGGCGGCGTCCGCCACGGTCTGGTCTTCGGCGCAGTCGATGAAGCGGGTGATGCCGTCCTCGAACGCGAGGGCGAGACGATGGGACATGGGGTGCCTCCTCAGACGTGGTAGATGTCCACCACGTGGTGGATGTAGTCGTTTTTGAGGATGATCTTCTTCGCGGTGATCAGCGGGCTGTCGCCGCTGGTGTCCAGGGTGAGGAAGGTCGTCCCGAAGTAGGAGTCGGTGTGGTTGTACCGGTAGTAGAAGGTGTGCCAGTTGTACCGGAGGTCGATCTCACCGTCGCGGCGCTCCAGGATCTCCACGTCGGTGATGTTGTGGCCGGTCCGCGGCTCCGGGAGGGAGGTCGCCGACGAGCGGTCGGTGCGGATGCGGAACACCCGGTCCTCCAGGCCGGCCCGGTTGGGGTAGTAGATCAGCGAGATCTCCGACTGCGGGTCCGTGGTGAGCGTGTCGTCGACGTCCCAGGCGGGCATCCAGTAGGAGGCGTCCTTGCGGTAGCACTCCAGCCAGGTCTCGAACTCGCGGTCGTCGAGCAGGCGGGCCTCGTAGTAGAGGAAGTCCTCCACCTCGGAACGGGTGATCTCGGCGATGGCCGTGGTCATGTCTCTTCTCCTTGTTGACAGGTCGGCTGGGTAGTCAGGGTGGTCAGCCGCGGGTCCGGCGGCGTCGGGTGCGGCGTCCGCCGCCCTCACCGGCGGCGTCCTTCTGCTGCTGACGCCGGGCGGCACGCTCCCGGGCGTAGGACGCCGTTGCGGCGGCCGAGGCGGTATCGAGCCGGATGTCCATGTCGGTCTCGCCGAGCTCCTCGGCGAGCAGGGCCTTCGACATGGTCTCCTCCCAGTAGCCGTGCTGGATCGGGTAGAGACCCTCGTCCTCGGTGCGGCTGCCGGAGGAGAGCACGTGGTTGAGACCGAGCTCGCGGGCCACCTCGTTCTGGCCCTCGACCTGCTGCCGCTGGCCGCGGGTCATGTCGTTCCACGGGAAGGCGGAGGCCCGGTAGGTCTTCTGGCAGGACCGGAACTCCTCCAGGTCGTCCGGGGTCGCCATCCCGGTGGCGTTGAAGAAGTCCTCGTACTGGCGGATCCGGGCCGTCCGCGACTCGGCGGACTCCCCCTTGGGGGCGATGCAGAAGATGGTGACGGCGGTCTTGTCGACGTCGATCGGCTCCAGCCGGCGGATCTGGGTGGAGAACTGGTCCATGATGTAGACGTTCGGGTACAGGCACAGGTTGCGGGAGGCCCCGACCATGAAGTTGCCGCGCTCCTCGCCGTGCAGTTCCTTGAGCCGGTCGAGCTGGTCGAAGATCGGCCGGTCCTCGGGGTTGCCCCAGGACTGCCAGAGCATGAGGTGTCCGTGCGGGAAGGAGAAGTAGCCGCCGCCCTGGGAACCCCAGTCGCCGGCGCTCATGGCCTTCGTGTCGTTCTCGGACTCGCCCGAGTCACGCCGGGAGGTCGTCGCCGCGTAGTTCCAGTGGGTGGAGGTGACGTGGTAGCCGTCCGCACCGTTCTCCGCGGTGAGCTTCCAGTTGCCGTCGTAGGTGTAGGTCGAGGTGCCCTTGAGCACTTCGAGGCCCTCGGGGGACTGGTCGACGAGCATGTCGATCATGGCGCGGGTGTCGCCGAGGTGCTCGTCGAGGGAGACGACGTCATCGTTGAGTGAGCCGAAGATGAAGCCCCGGTAGCTCTCCAGCTTCGGGATGCGCCGCAGGTTGTGGGAACCGTCGGTGTTGAAGTTGTCGGGGTACCCGCCGAGCTGCTCGTCCTTGACCTTGAGCAGTGTGCCGTCGTTGGAGAAGGTCCAGCCGTGGAACGGGCAGGTGATGGTGGTGCGGTTGTCCACCTTCTTGCGGCAGAGCATCGCGCCGCGGTGCGAGCAGGCGTTGATCAGGCCGTTGATTGTGCCGTCCTTGCCCCGGTTGATGACGACGGGCTGCCGGCCCATGTTCATCGTGATGTAGTCGCCGGGGTTCGGGATCTGCGACTCGTGGGCGAGGAAGATCCAGTTTCCCTCGAAGATGTAGCGCATCTCCAGGTCGAAGATCTCCTGGTCGGTGAAGATCTTCCGGTTGACCCGGACCACGCCGTCGTCCGGGTGGTTCTCCAGTGCCCTGTCGAGGGTCTGTCGGATGGTGTCGACGGGAGTTGTCATGGGGTAGTTCCTCCAGATCGGGTAGTCGTCCCTGCGGTGGATTGTGCCGACGGTCACGCTGTCGGCGATGACATGAGTGTGGCCCGGAATGACCCGCATCACACTAGGGTTGTACCTAGGGTTGTCTAGGGGTGGTGTGTTCGGGTTATGAAGTGAGTGGATCTGGTGCCTCATCTGACCTGCGGACATGTTCCTCATTGGCCGCGTATCGGGGAAAACTTCATGCAGAGGTAGCCAAATACGAAGTTGACGCGGACGGTGATCCGGAACACAGTTGTGTCCATCGCAGCAACAGTTCGTGGGAGCTGGCAGCGACCATCCACACCGACGACCACCATCAGATCCCACACCGAGAAGGGAGCACCTGACATGACCCAGGCAGTAGAAGACCCCACCGCAGCCGCCTCCGGTAACGCCGCGACCGACGCCTTCAAGAAGAAGGACCGCGCCCACGCCGACACCAGCGTCGAGCGGGCGAACGCCATCTACAAGGATGTCCTCTCCTCGCTCGGCGACATCATCCACAAGCACCAGGTCACCTACGACGAGTACAACGTCCTCAAGCAGTGGATCCTGGAGCTCGGCGAGTACGGCGAGTGGCCGCTGTGGCTGGACGTCTTCCTCGAGCACGAGATCGAGGACGTCAACTACGCCCGTCACGACTACGAGGGCACCAAGGGTTCCATCGAGGGCCCCTACTACGTCCCGAACGCCCCGGAGCTGCCGGCCGTGACCGAGCTGCCGATGCGCGACAAGGACAAGGCCGCCCAGGCGCTCCACTTCAAGGGCCAGGTCACCGACCTGGAGGGCAACGGCATCGCCGGCGCCCACGTCGAGATCTGGCACGCCGACGAGGACGGCTACTACTCCCAGTACGCCCCGGGTATCCCGGAGTGGAACCTGCGCGGCACGATCATCGCGGACGATGAGGGCCGGTACGACATCAAGACGCTGCGTCCCGCCCCGTACATGATCCCCCACGACGGCCCCACCGGCTGGTTCATCGAGTCCTACGGCGGCCACCCGTGGCGTCCGGCCCACCTGCACCTGCGGGTCAGCGCCCCGGGCCGCCGTGAGATCACCACCCAGCTGTACTTCGACGGCGGCGAGTACGTCGACAACGACGTCGCCACCGCCACCAAGCCGGAGCTCATCCTGCACCCGGAGGACGCCGCCGACGGCTCCGTCGTGGTCAACTACAACTTCGCGCTGGACGAGGACCGCGGTAACTGATCCGTCAGTCCATCCCACGAGCACCTGCCCCACACCGTTTCCGGACGGTGCGGGGCTCTGCCCGTCTCTGCTCCCTGCTATCCCTGCTATCCCTGCTACGAAAGGATCCGTGTGCCTGCCGCACCCGACCTCACCATCGAACGGGTCGACACCCGCATTCTCGACGTCCCGCTGATCCGCCCCCACGGTTTCGCCACGATGACCGCCACCGCCCAACCGATCCTCCTGGTCTCCGTGCATCTCGCCGGTGGGGTGGTCGGTTACGGTGAGGGCGTCGTCCCCGGCGGACCGTGGTGGGGCGGTGAATCCGTGGAGACGATGAAGGTCATCGTCGACCGCTATCTCGCCCCCGTGATGGTGGGCCGGGAGGTGTCCGACCTCGCCGGAATTCTCGTGGACTTCGGGAAGGTCGTCGCCAACGACCGCTTCGCCAAGGCGTCCTGCGACGTCGCCATGCATGACGCCTGGGCCCGTGCGCTCGGCATCCCGGTCCGCGACCTGCTCGGCGGCGCCGCGCGCGACAGTATCGAGGTCACCTGGGCGCTCGGCGTGCTGCCGCTGGAGAAGGCGGTGCCGGAGATCGAGGAGCGCATCGCCGAGTTCGGCCACCGCTCCTTCAAGCTGAAGATGGGGTCCGGGGATCCGACGGTGGACACCGGCAGGATCGTGCAGCTCGCCGGCGAACTCGACGGGCGGGTCGGCCTGCGGATCGACGTCAACGCCCGGTGGGACCGGATGACCGCGCTGCGGCACCTGCCGGCCCTGGCGGAGGCGGGGATCGAGCTTTTCGAGCAGCCGACGCCCGCCGATGATCTGGCGACGCTGCGGGAGATCACCCGCCGGACCGGGGTTCCCGTCATGGCGGACGAGTCGGTGTGCTCGCCGTCGGATGCCCTGGCGGTGGTCCGTGAGGAAGCCGCCGACGTCATCGCCCTGAAGACGACGAAGCTCGGTGGTCTGCGCGAATCGGTGAAGACCGCGGCCGTGGCAGAGGCCGCCGGTCTGGCCTGCCACGGGGCGACGAGCCTCGAGGGCCCCTTCGGGACCGCGGCATCGCTGCACTTCGCCTGTGCCACTCCGGCGGTGAACTTCGGCTCGGAGCTGTTCGGCCCGATGCTGCTCAAGGAGAGCTACACCACCACTGACCTGGTGTACGCGGACGGCCGGGTGACGCTGCCGGAGGGGCCCGGGCTCGGCCTGGAGCCGGACGCCGCGGCGGTCTCGCGTTTCACCCGCGACTGATACCGGGGCCTTCCGACGCCCTGTGCAGTTCAATCACAGTGACAGAAAGGACAGGAACTTACAATGCTTTTTCTTGCTCGGATGGACGTCCATTTTCCGGACAGTCTGACCTCCGACCAGGTCGCCGATTTCCAGACCCGGGAGAAGGCGTACTCTGCCGACCTCCAGCAACGGGGTGCGATGAAGGCGATCTGGCGGGTTGTGGGGGAGTATGCCAACTACTCGGTCTTCGATGTCGACGACCACGACGAACTCCATGCGATCCTGCAGGGCTTCCCGATGTTCGCGTACATGGACGTCTCTATCACTGCGCTGGCGAAGCACCCCAATGCCCTGGAGTACTACCTGCGGGGATAGAGGCGCGGGGCGGCGGCCGTCGATGACGGTCGCCTGATCGTGGTCTGGCGGCCATCTGTTGCAGCCATGTGTTCGATCTTATTTCGAACAGGTGGTTGACTCTGTCCGGCAGGCGGGGTACTGTGTGACGTAGAGCACATCAGGAGAGGTCAGGCGGGGATCACCGGGAGGGGACCATGACCACCACACCACCCACCGACGACAACCACGGCAACCACGGCAACAGCAGCGACAAGCGCGGCGGCGAGAGCGGCAGGACCAGCCGGCTCGACGGCGGGGACCATCCCCGCGGTGGTCGGCATATCCCGCACGGTACTGAACCGACCAGCGGAGAGACCTACAACAGTCTGTCGCAGAAGTTGGCCGGGCCGGTGAACACCGCCGAACTCACCCTCGTCGCCTTCCTCACCACCGTTGGCGCCGACGCCCGCCTGTCGGCCGCCCAGGCCGTCCGCCGCCGCGGCCACCGCGAAGCCGTCTGCTACGCCCACGCCGCGGATCTGGCGGTGCGGATGCCGGCCCTGTTCGACCGTATGCGCACCGACTCCCGCTACAGTGTCGAACACCTCGAGATCATCTGGACCCGCATCAACCGGCACGCCCGCGCCCTCGCCGCCGCCGGGCAGCAGCTGCCCGCCACCGTCGACGAGGCGGTCGCCACCAGGCTCGGGGTGCAGATCACCCCGGACGGGACGGTGTGGTCGGTGCCGGCTCTCGGCGACGCCACCGACGGGATCCTCACCGACATCGCGCCGGTGCCGGTCGCCGACACCGAGGAGACCGAGCGCAAGACGGTGGGGCTGACGCGGCGGGGTACCCGGTTCACTCTGGAGTGCGGGGACCGGTCGGTCGCCGACGGACTGTGGGAACCGTTGTCCGCTGCGGCGCTGGAGGTGCGTAAGGAGCTCCTGGTTGAGCAGGAGACCCTCCGGGCGCAGCAGCAACGCCAGGCGCAGCCGGAGTCGGCGGAGTTGGTGGCGGCCCGCCGGATCGTCGACAACATCATCAACCCGGCCGGCGGCCCTGCCGACAACCCTGCCGACACCGGTGTGCCGGAGGAGGAGCCGGTGGCGACGTTGGCGGAGCCGTTGCCGGCGCCGGGGATGATCCGGTGCCGGGGTGAGGCGATGCTGAAGATCCTGGGTGGTCACCGCGACCAGTTGAAGGTCGTCGTCAACGTCTACACACCCCGCACCGACGGAACCGACGGCCCCGGCGGCAACGGTGGCCCCGACGGACCCACTGGCCCAGACGGCCCCGACGGTGGGGACACCGGCCCCACCGGCCCGGACAACGGCGACGGTGGAGACACCAACCCTGCCGGTGACGCTTCCGCCGCCGGCCCGGCCGGCCCGGGGACGGGTCCGGAGACTCCGGACCCTGCCCCACAGGCCGGTCCGACCGCCCCCACCGGCCCCGCCTGTGGTCCCGGGTTCGTCATCGGCACCGGCTGGGTGTCCCCGACGACCACCGCCACCCTGATCAACACCGCCGACCTGGTCCGCGACCTGCCCGACATCAAGGATCTCACCGACACCGGCTGCTACCGGTTCACCACCCTGCACCGGGCCACCGCGGTGGGCCGCGACGCCCGCTGCCGGTTCCCCGGCTGCCGGGTGCCGGCCGACCGGTGCGAACTCGACCACATCGTCAACTCACCGTTCACCGACCCGGACAGTGACGGGCCGACGAGTATCCGCAACTGCGCATGCCTGTGCCGGACCCACCACCAGTTGAAGACCAGGAAACTCTGGAAAGTGCACACCCCCGACGACGGGATCACCCTGCACTGGGCCGGCCCCGCCGGGGTCACCGCCACCACCGTGGCCTCGGGCCCGTTGGTTGTCGACTGTGCCACCGGAACCGATCCCGGCGGGCCGGCACAGGCGGCCTGACCCCCCGGGCCGCCACCACCGCCTGACAGTGTTCCCACCCACCATCTGACGAGCCGACCCGGCGTCCGGAAAACCGGACGACCGGGACACACCCACGCGACAAAATAGGAGGCCCGTCCTCCGCAACTACGCAGCCACCACAGCAGGATCCTCCCCGGCGCAGGCGGCGCTGAGCAGGACCGTGAGATCCGCCGCGCTGACCGGCCGCGGATTGGAGGCCGGCACCACATCCAGGATGAGATCGACCGCCCGGGGGACGTCCGCGTGCCGGAAACCGAGGTCGGCGAGCCGCTGCGGGGCATTCACCCGTCGCCGCAGTCGCTGCAGACCGTCGACCGCGGTCTCACTGCCGAATGCCCCGGCCAGCCGACGCTCCGCATCCGGGGCGTCCGGCGCATTGAAGGCCAGGACATAGGGCAGCACCGTGGCATGGGTCTGGGCGTGGGGGAGTCCGAAGGAACCACCGAGGACGTGGCAGATCTTGTGGTGCAGCCCTGATCCCGCGGACGCGAAAGCCACCGCGGCGAGATAACCGCCGTAGAACGCCGCATCGCGACCGTCGATGTCACCAGGGTCGTCGACGATGCGCGGCAGCCCCTCGGCAAGGACCCGGGCGCCCTCACCTGCCAGCGCAGCATTCACCGGATCAGCCGCGGGCGTCCACAACGAGTCCACACAATGGGCGAGGGCATTGAGACCCGAGGCCACCGACAGTTCCTCCGGCAGCGACAGGGCGAGCTGCGCATCGTAGATCACCGTCACCGGCAGCACCTGCCCGGCATGACCGGTGGTCTTCCGCCCGTCCTCGGTCAACCCCCAGACATCGGTCGCCTCCGACCCGGAGTAGGTCGTCGGAACCGCGACGACCGGAATCCCGGTCGTCAGGGCGACTGCCTTGGCCAGGCCGGTGGCGGAACCGCCGCCGACGCTGACGAGCAGGTCCACCCCGTTGCGGGCCGCCACCTCCCGGGCACGGTCGGCGGTCTCGACCGGGACATGCATGGCGACATCGGTGTGCCACACCGCGACGTCGATGTCCGCGGCGACCCGGCGGGCGTCCGGCAGACCCCGCTCCGAGGCGATGACCATGACCGACGTGGCACCGAGCCGGGTGACCTCCGCGGCGAGGTTCTCCGCGGCCTGCCCGGCGCCGAACCGGACGCGCTGGCCGAGGGTGGTGTGCGTGAAGTCCAGTGCCATCGGCGCGCCTACCGCCCCGCCGTGACGCCGAGGAAGTCGCCGAGCACCTGGGCGACCTCGGCGGGGTGTTCCACGGGCAGGAGGTGGGCGCCCGGCAGCTCGACATGACGGGTCGGAGTGCCGGCCCCGGCGATCGCCGCGTTCACCGCTTCGAGGGTGGCCGGCGGGCAGGTGGGGTCGGTGGCCCCCGCGACCGTCAGCGTCGGGCAGCTGATCTGCGGAAGCAGCGGGCCGCCGTCGAAGGCGGCGAGGGCCTCGCAGGCCGCCGCGTACCCTTCGACGCTGGTCCGGGTGATCATCTCCTGGACCGCCAGCGCGGTGGCCGGCCGGGCGACGCGGAAATCACCGGTCAGCCAGCGTCCGACGGTGCCCTCGGACAGTTCCCGCAGGGTGGTGATGCCGCGGCTGCGGACGGCGACGGCCTTCGTGGTCCAGTCGGCGGGGTCCCCGAAGGTCGGGGCGGTGCACATCAGCACCAGGGCCCGGACCCGGTCCCGGGTCCCCGGGGCGGACGCCAGATACTGGGCGACGGCCCCGCCGATGGACAGTCCGACGAGGTCGGCACCGCTGATCCCCATACTGTCGAGGGTCTCGGTGACGTCCCCGGCGAGATCGGCGATGCGGGTACCGGCGGAGTCACGGGTCCGCCCGCCGACCGGGGAGGCACCGTGGCCCCGGAGGTCGAGGGCGATGGTGCGGCGTCCGGCGGCGGCGAGGGCGTCCTGCACGCCGATCCACATGTCGGTGCTGGATCCGAGCGCGCCGAGGAGGACGACAGGATGGCCGCCGTGGCCGGTGATGCGGGAGTGCAGAAGGGTCATGCCACCCCAGACTAGGCGGTGCGGCCCGCCGGTGGGGCGGTGGAGGCGCGGACGGTGAGCGTCGGGGTGAGCAGGGACGGTGTCGGAGACCCGCCGCGGATGCAGTCGAGCAGCGTATCGACGACGAGCGCACCGAGCGCCCGGAAGTCCTGGCGCACGCTGGTCAGCGGCGGGCTGTAGTAGGCGGCCTCGGGGGCGTCGTCGAAACCGACGACGGAGATGTCGGACGGCACGTCGGTGCCGTGCTCCCGGAACGCGGCCATGAGCCCCAGCGCCATCTGGTCGTTGGCGGCGACGACGGCGGTCGGCCGGTCCTCCGCCGGCAACGCGACGATCGAGGACCCGGTCAGGTAGCCGCTGCCCACACTCCAGTCGCCGCGGTACTCGGTGGGTCGGACGCCGTGCGCGGCGCAGGCGGCCAGCGCCCCGGCCTGGCGCTGTTCGGCGTCGACGGACCGTTCCGGACCGTGCAGCAGGGCGACCCGCCGGTGACCGAGCCCGACGAGATGCTCGACGGCGAGGCGGCCGCCGGCGTCCTGGTCGATGTTGAGGCACAGGGCGTCCGCGACCTGTCCGGGGCGGGGGCCGATGACGACGAGCGGGACGCCGGGGGTGGCCGCCGCGGCATGGTCGAGCAACGGTTCACGCGCCGCGATGACGACGACGGCCTCGACGGCGTGGTCGAGGAAATCGTCGAGCACCGAGCGGAACTGTGTGTCACTGTCGTCGGTGACGGAGGCGAACAGGGTGAGGTAGCCGTGGGACCGGGCGGATTCCTCGATGGCGGTCAGGGCGCTGGTCGGCCCGTACAGGGCGGCCCCGACGGTGATCACCCCGATGAGGCCGGACCGGTTGGTGACCAGGGCGCGCGCGGCCCGGTTGCGCCGGTAGCCGAGCTGGTCGATGGCGGCCTCGACCCGCTCGCGGGTGGCCTGGCGGACCTCGGGGGAACCGTTGATGACCCGGGAGACGGTCTGGTGGGACACCCCGGCCACGGCGGCGACCTCCGCCATGGTGGGGTTCTTCGCGCGGCGCATGGTCCATATTGTCCCACCGCCGGCCCGTCGCTGCGTATCTGGTCTGCATCCGGTCGCGCGTGCGGTGTGCGCACGCCTGTGACGGGGGCCACCTGACGGCGGCAGGACGGCGGGCCGGTACGGTGTGCAGATCGCGTCCGGAGGAGTGTCGGACGCCGGACCCCGTGCGTCCGGCACCTACCCGCCGTGTACCTCACCGACTATGGGAAGGACGCTCTTGACCATCACTGAATCATTCTCGCCGGGGCACCCTGAACTGCAGTATGACCTGGTGCTCCCCGACGGCCGGGCGCCGGCGGAAGGCTGGCCGGTCATCGTGTGGCTGCACGGTGGCGGGTGGCGGCTCCAGGACCGGCACGCCCGGCCCGATTTCGACCGCCACTTCGCCGCGCGGGGCTTCGCGATGGTGTCCGTCGACTACCGGCTGGCACCGCAGTACCCCCACCCGGCGCAGGTCGTGGACCTGCGGCAGGCGCTGCGCCATCTGCGGGCCCACGCCGGGGAGCTCGGTATCGACCCGCAGCGCATCGGCCTGTGGGGCTCCTCGGCGGGCGGTCACGTCGCCGCGTTCACCGCACTGAGTTCCGGGCAGGACGCCCTGCCGGGCGAGACCGTGGCGCCGGAGTACCGCGACCAGTCCACCGCGGTGCAGTGCGTCGTCGAAGGCTACGGCCCCGCGCTGATCGGGGGCCTGCTGCCGGACCGTGACGACGGTGGCATGCCCGCGACCCCGGAGGAGGACCTGCTGGGCGGCCCCGCCGCAGTGACGGCCGCCGCGGCGCAGGCGGCGAGCCCCGCCCTGCTGCCGGTCCACGACGCCCCACCGTTTCTCATCCTCCACGGCACCGGGGACCGGCTCGTCCCCGCCGCCCAGTCCCGGGCCCTGCACGACCACCTGGTCGCCGGCGGCGGGGAGTCCCTGCTGTACCTCATCGAGGGGTTCGGCCACGGCTTCCTCAACCCCGGGACCGTCCAGGAACTCGGCCCCGGCGTCCGGCTGGACAACGGCCGGCTGGAGGCGGAGCCGACGGCCCCGGCGGTCGTCGACGACCGGGGGACCTTCGACCCCCGGGGCCGCGCCGCCTCCTTCGACCTCATCGCGGACTTCTTCGCCGCACACCTCAGCCTCCACGGCACCGACACGGAAACCGACACGGAAAGGACCTCCGAATGACCACCGAGACCGACCGCCCCGACTGGCAGAAGATTCAGCAGACCACCCCGCTCGTCGACGCCCTGCCGGGGGAGCCCGCCCCCTACAAGCTCTCCGCCGGCGAGGGTCTCCACACCGACCTGGGGGAGTGGCACCTGACGACCATGGCGCGGTTCGCGGACACCGGCGGTGAGTTCGCGCTGTACCGGCTCACCCTCCCCGGCGGGTCGACCAGCCCGTTCCTCACCGCGCCCGGCTACTCGTTCCTCCACGTGACGGAGGGTGAACTCACCGTGTGGCTCGCTGACGGCGTCCACCACGTCGTCGCGGGGGACGCCGTGAACATCCCGGAACACGCGGAGTTCTCCCTGCGCGGTGAGGCGGCCGTCAACTCGTTCTTCTGGTACTGCACCGACGACTGGCTCCACCGGCTGGCGGACACCCACGGCACCGCGACGGCCAGCCACATCTTCACCCGCATCCCGCAGCGGCGCATCGGTGACCTGTTCGCCGACGAGATCGCCGCATCACTGGGCGTGCGGGTCGCCGACCGGCCGCGCGGCGGACAGCCCGGGGACCGCTTCGACCGGCTGCCGGCGGACGAGCGCGCCTTCGTCACGAAGAGCGGCGGCGGTGACCGCTACGAGACCTACCAGCAGGTCAACAGTTACCCGGTGCGGTCCCGCAACACCGGCGGGCGGTTCTTCGCGATGGACACCCGCGGGGCGAAGCAGCCCTACATTCCGCTGCACTACCACCGGGAGCACTCGGAGAACTTCTTCTGCCTCGCCGGGATCGTGCGGATCCACGCGAACGGGCAGGAGATCGTGCTGACGCCGGGGGACTTCCTGCAGGCGCCGGCGGGCACGGTCCACAGTTTCGCCCATGACGCGCACAACACCCGGATGCTGGGGATCCTCAATCCGCCGGTGTTCGAGAAGTTCTTCGAGTACATGAATGATCCGACGGACGCGGTGGTCCAGCAGGAGGGCGGTGAGATGTATTTCCCGGCGGAGGGGTTCGCCCGTGCGGCCGCGGAGCTCGACCTCGTCGTCGTGGGTCCGCCGCCGGGCGCCGGGGAGTGAGACACATGCCGCGCTGACGGGAATGCGTCCGCCGGTCGGGGTAGAATGGTCGGAACGCGCCTGCGGGAGGGCGGGGACCGGTGCAGCCGGGCCCCTGCCGGACACCCGCGGGTCCCCGATGTGGTCCCCGAGAACCGGGGAAGGAGAATCAGACCGACTATGGCGTCGATGCAGGAAAGCGGCGAACTGCTCAAGTGCTCGTTCTGCGGCAAGAGCCAGAAACAGGTCCGCAAGCTCATTGCCGGACCCGGGGTGTACATCTGCGACGAGTGCATCGAACTGTGCAACGAGATCATCGACGAGGAACTCGCCGTCGGTGCCGGTGGCCCGACGGACACCTCGGATCTGCCGCACCCCGCGGCGATCACCGCCTTCCTCGACGAGTACGTGATCGGACAGGACGAGGCCAAGCGCACGCTCGCCGTCGCCGTCTACAACCACTACAAGCGGATCCGGGTCGAGTCGGACAGTGCCACGGCCGCCGCCGCGCGCCGCACCGACGACGAGGTGGAGCTCAGTAAGTCGAACATCCTCATGCTGGGGCCCACCGGCTCGGGCAAGACCTATCTCGCCCAGTCGCTGGCCCGGATGCTCGACGTCCCCTTCGCCATCGCGGACGCCACCAGCCTCACCGAGGCCGGCTACGTCGGCGAGGACGTGGAGAACATCCTGCTGAAACTGCTGCAGGCGGCGGACTTCGATGTCGCCAAGGCGCAGCAGGGGATCATCTACGTCGACGAGGTCGACAAGATCTCCCGGAAGTCGGAGAACCCGTCGATCACCCGGGACGTCTCCGGTGAGGGTGTGCAGCAGGCGCTGCTGAAGATCCTCGAGGGGACGGTCGCCTCGGTGCCGCCGCAGGGCGGCCGGAAGCACCCGAACCAGGAGTTCATCCAGTTCGACACGAAGAACGTGCTGTTCATCGTCTCCGGGGCCTTCGCCGGCCTGGAGAAGGTCATCAGTGAGCGGCGGGGACGCACCGGCGTGGGTTTCGGTTCCGAGATCCACGCCAAGTCCGACGAGGACCCGGACCCGTTCCAGTTCGTCGAGTCCGAGGACCTCGTGCGCTTCGGCCTCATCCCGGAGCTGATCGGCCGACTGCCGGTCATCACCCACGTCGGCCACCTCGACTCGGACGCACTCGTGCGCATCCTCACCGAGCCGAAGAACTCACTGGTCCGTCAGTACCAGCGGCTGTTCGAGATGGACGGGGTCACGCTCACCTTCGAGGAGAGCGCCCTGCGGGCCATCGCCGACAAGGCGATGGCCCGGGAGACCGGCGCCCGCGGGCTCCGGTCGATCGTGGAGGACGTCCTGCTGCCGGTGATGTACTCGGTGCCCGACGACGACGAGGTCGGGGAGGTCGTCATCACCGGTGCCGCTGTGCGGGGTGAGGAGGAGCCGACGCTCTACACCCACGACGAGGCCGAGGAGCGGGGCCAGGAGAGTGCCTGACCGGGGCCTGCTGCTTCAGTCCTCGTCGTAGAGCGAGTCGAGCCCGTCGTCGGCGGTGTTCTCCGCGGCGTCGATGCGGGCCCGGTAGTCCTTCAGCTCCCGGTAGTTCTCGTCGCTGTCGACGGCCACGCCGCTCCACGGCGCCACCGTGCCGGGCAGGCCGGGGTAGAAGCCGGAGTCGAGGTCGCCGTCATCCGGGGTGCGGTCGGCGGGGTCCGGCGTGCGGGGGGTCGGGGTACCGGGGTGCTGACCCAGGTCACCGGCCGAGTACAGGGACGCGGAGACGGAGTTCGCGGCCGCGGCCGCGGGGGCGGCATGGGTGTACGAACTGCCCTGGGTGGTGGGCATCGAGGTGGTGAGGAACGCGAGGACCGCGTCGCAGGCCAGTTTCTCCAGGCCCTCGACCGTCGGACCGTAGTCCACGTCGGTGCTGTAGTGGGCGTGGAACGTCGTGCCCTGGGCCGCGGGGAACGCGCACAGCGAGGTGATGAGGACGTACACGTCCTCGGCGGAGACCCCGGGGCGGAACGCGCCGAAGTCCTGTCCGCGCATGAGCACCCGGTCGATCTGCAGGACGACCGGTGAGTTCTCCAGGACGTCGGACCGTCCGCTGAGGCGGGAGTGGCCGAACAGGTTCTCCGCGAGGACCAGCCGCACGGCGTCCGGGTGGGCGCGGTGGCGCCGGTAGGCGGTCCGGACCAGGGTGCGGACCGCCTCGGCGGGGACGAGGTCCTCGACATCCATGTCGGTGGGGCGGGGCCACAGCAGGCGGAAGGCGTAGCGCAGCGCTTCGTCGTACAGCACCTCGACATCGGTGATCAGCGGGTGATCGGCCGGGACGCCGGCGCTGACGGCGATGTCGTGGAGCGAGGCGTCCATGCCCGAGGCGACGAGTTCCGGCAGTGCCGTGTCGAGGATGAGGCGGTACTCGGCGAGGGAGCACCCGTAGCGGGTGAAGGTGGCGGGCAGGTCCCTCTGCTCGATGCGGTCCTGGTGGGACACTGTCATCTCACCCTCTCCTCTGCGCTGTTGACTGCCATCCGGACAGTATGGGGGTGGGTGGCACCCCCGTCGGGGCGGATGTGATCGTGCACTGTTCCCAGCGTAGTTCCCGTTCGGACACCCCCGGCAGTTCAGGACGCCTCTCCCCACCTAAGAGGGGGTGATATGTCACCTACACTGGCGGTCACCGAGCACAACACCCGACCAAGGACGTGATTGCCCGATGAACACCCCCGTCACCGTCACCGTCACCGGCGCCGCAGGACAGATCGCCTACTCCCTCCTCTTCCGCGTCGCCGCGGGCGGGGTCTTCGGCCCCGGGACGCCCGTCCGGCTCCGGCTGCTGGAGATCCCCGCCGTCGTCCGGGCCGCCGACGGCGTGGCCATGGAACTGTTCGACGCCGCCTTCCCGCTGCTCGCCGACGTCGAGGTCACCGATGACCCCGCCGTCGCCTTCGATGGGGCCGACGCCGCCTTCCTCGTCGGCGCGAAGCCCCGCGGGAAGGGGGCCGAGCGCGCCGAACTCCTCGCCGACAACGGCCGTATCTTCGGACCCCAGGGCCGCGCCATCGCCGGGCACGCCGCCGACGACGTGCGGGTGCTGGTCGTCGGCAACCCGGCCAACACCAACGCCTCGATCGTCGCCGCCGCCGGCCTGCCCGCCGGCCACGTCACCGCCATGACCCGCCTCGACCACAACCGGGCCCTCGCCCAGGTCTCGGCGAAGTCCGGCGTCCCGGTCGCCCGACTGCAGCGGATGACGGTGTGGGGCAACCACTCCGCCACCCAGTTCCCCGACCTCACCGAACTGCGGGACGCCGCCACCGGGGAACACCTGGCAGACCGGCTGCCGGGGGAGTGGATCACCGACGAGTTCATCCCGCGGGTCGCCCACCGCGGCTCGGAGATCATCGACATCCGCGGGGCCTCGTCCGCGGCCTCCGCGGCCTCGGCGGCGGTGGACCACATGCACGACTGGGTCCACGGCACCCCGGAGGGTGACTGGGTGTCCGTCGCCCTGCCCTCGGACGGGTCCTACGGTGTGCCGGAGGGGCTGGTGAGCAGCTTCCCGTGCCGCAGCGTCGACGGGGAATGGGAGATCGTCCAGGGCCTGGAGATCGGCGCTGACCAGCGCGCCCGGATCGACGCGACCGTCGCCGACCTGCAGGCGGAGGCGGCGACGGTGCGCTCACTCGGGCTGGTGTGAGGAAAACGTTCCTTTTGTAGCACTACCATGTCTATGGTGTGAGGCATGACACAGACGATCTCCGCCCCCACAGCAGCCGACTCCGTCAACCGCGGTGTCGAAGACTTCCGTCCCTCCCTCACCGACCGTGTCCTCGCCGGCGGCGCCCGCGCCATCGACTGGATCCCCGCCCCGGTCCGCGCCCTGTTCTCCCGCCGCAACGCCGACGGCGACCGGCTCGCCGGGGATGTCGCGGTCTCCCTGCTGTCCCTCAAGGTCGTCGGCGGGGCCGACATCGCCGACCAGGGTCCGGTGGACGCCCGGCGCAACGTCGACCGGCAGGGCTACCTCGCCGGCTCCGGCGGGTCGGCCTCACTGCCGGTCGCGGCGGTGGAGCACCGGGTCATCGCCGGGGTGCGGGTACGGATCTACACCCCGGAGGGTGCCGGTGACGGCCCCGCTCCGGTGCTGATCTACCTCCACGGCGGCGGCTGGGTCACCGGCTCCCTCGACAGCCACGACTCGACCTGCCGGTACTTCTGCAACCGTGCGGCGGTCCGGGTCATCTCGGTGGACTACCGGATGGCCCCCGAGTTCCCGTTCCCCGCCCCGCTGGAGGACGTCACCGCGGTGGTCACCGCCGCACTCGACGGCGACATCCCCGAGGTGGACCCGGACCACGTCATCGTCGCCGGCGACTCGGCCGGGGGCCACCTCACCGCCGCGGTCACCCTGTGGCTGAAGCAGCAGGGCCGCCGGCAGCCGGCCCTGCAGATGCTCTTCGTCCCCGTCGTCGACCAGCGTGACGTCGACGAGGTCATGGCGGCCCACCCCAGCCGCCGCGAGTTCGCCGCCGGCCCCTACATCACCGAGGCACACTTCCGCTGGTACGACCGTCACTTCCTCGGCGACACGGATGCCGCCGGACGCCTCGACGAGCTGGTCTCGCCGTTGTTCGCCGACGATCTCTCGGGCCTCGCCCCGGCCTATGTCGCCGTCGCCGGGCATGACCCGCTGCGCGACGAGGGGGAGGAGTACGCCGGCCGCCTGGCGGAGGCCGGGGTCCCGGTGACGGCGCGCCGGCACCGCGGCCTGGTCCACCCCTTCGTCAACTCCTCGGCGATCTGGGAGGACTCCCGGCAGGCCCTCGACGAGGCGGTCGGGGCGGTGCGCCTCACCCTCGGGATCTGACCGTCAGTCGGCGAGGTGGTCGAACTTCGCCAGCCACGCGGACGCGACCGGGGTGGCGTCCGCGATGAGGTTGCTGAACCGGTCGTTGGCGATCTCCACGACCTCACCCAGCAGCTGCACGTGCTCCTGCTCCGGTGAGTTCTCCAGCCGGCGCAGCCCCTCACTGACGATCTGGCTGCGGGAGTCCATCCGGCCCAGGCAGGCGACGAACGGCATCCCGAACCGCTTCCGGTACTGCGCCGACAGATCGCGCAGCTGCTCCTGCTCCACGTCGTCCATGTCGTCCATCTCCTCGAGCGCCAGAGAGCCGGCGAACCCGGATTCGCGCTTCCGGGCGTCCTCGTCGAGCAGGAGGTCCGCCATCGACGGATAGTCGCGGATCAGGGCGTCCTGCCGGTCCCGCGGGGCGGTGAGGACGGCGTCCTGCACGGCGTCCCGCAGGTCCTGGACCGAGTCGAACGGGCCGGCGGCGTGGGCGCGCTCCAGCGGCCACGTCGCATTGTTGAACAGCGGGGCGAAGGTGCGGACGAAGGTCGCGGCGTCCATCGCGTTGACGTCGGCGAGAGTGACGGTACGGCCCGCCGCATCACGGGTGACATCGGGGGAGCGGCGGCGTCCGACATGGAAGAACAGCAGGTTGAGCAGGATCGCCGCGATCGACCCGGTCGTCACACCCGAGGCGAAGAACACCTGTGCCCAGTCCGGGAACACCTCGGCGATCCCCGGCTTGAACGTCACCAGCATGCCCAGCCCCATCGAGATGGTGAGGATCGTCGCATTGCGGTTGTCGGACAGGTCGACCTTGCCGAGTGTCTGGATACCGACCAGCGCCACATTGGCGAACAGCGCGATACTCGCCGCACCGAGCACCGGGGAGGGGATCGCCGCGACGATCGCCCCGGCCTTGGGGATCAGCCCGACGACGATCATGAGGACGCCCGCGGCGGCCGGCACCCAGCGCGACCGCACCCGGGTCAGCCGCACCAGGCCGACGTTCTGCGCGAAGCAGGTGTAGGGGAAGGAGTTCAGCACGCCACCGAGGGTCGTGGACAGGCCGTCGGCACGCAGCGCGCGGGCGATGTCCTCCTTCGTGGTGCGGCGTCCGACGATCTCCCCGGCGGCGAAGACGTCGCCGGTGGACTCGACCATGGTGATGAGCATGACGATGATCATCGAGATCGCGCCGGTGAGCACGAACTGCGGCGCCCCGAAGTAGAACGGGGTGGTGAAGCCCACCCAGTCGGAGGAGCCGAGCTCGTCGAAGCCCGCGTCGCCGAAACCGAAGGCCACCGCGGTGCCGATGAGCAGGCCGAAGAGGATCGCCAGCGTCCCGAGGAAGCCCTTGAAGAACCGCTGGATGACGATGATGACCGCCAGCGTCAGCCCGGCGTAGGCGAGATCCTTCGTCGCCGGGACGCCCTCGGCCTGGTTGACGAAGTCGTTCGCCGCGACCGACAGCAGGGTGATGCCCATCGTCGTCAGCACCGTGCCGATGACCACCGGCGGGAAGAACCGGATGAACTTCGCGAAATACGGGGCGGCGAGGAAGGTGAAGATGCCCGAGATGATGATCGACCCGTAGATCGCCGGCAGGACGCCCACCCCGCCGTCGGAGTTCACCGCCAGACCGATGGCGACGATCGGGGTGACCGCGGTGGTCGTCACACCCTGGATGATCGGCAGGCGAACCCCCACCTTCCAGAAGCCGACCGACTGGATCAGGGTCGCGATACCGCAGGTGAACAGGTCGGCGTTGATGAGGTGGATCGTCGTCGTCGCATCCAGGTGCAGCTGCCCGGCGATGAGCAGCGGGACGACGACCGCGCCGGCGTAGAAGGCCAGCAGATGCTGGACGGAGAGCACCGCGAGCTTGCCGGGCGGCGGGACCTGGTCGACGGGATGGACGGGCCGGGTGTCGGCGGCCGGCGCCTGGATACTCATGGGCGTAAAACTCCTCGGGGGATTGGGGGACATGCCGGGAAACGTCAGGGTCGAGCATATTCCGTGACCCGTCCCCGACCCCACCGGAGACCCCACCGGGTAGGTGACACAGTCGACGACGTTGTACGCTTTCGCCCTGGACCGTCCAGATCGTCCTGTAGAAAGGTTTATGTGGAACCGCACACCGGGTACGGCCAGACCGTGGCCAAGATCATCCTGTTCGGGGAGCATGCCGTCGTCTACGGGCACCCCGCCATCGCCCTGCCGCTGACGTCACTGCGCATGACCGCCGACGTCACACCCACCGGCGGGACGGCGCAGGAGAGCACACTCAGCGGGCTCGGCTGGACCGGACGCCTGCAGGTCGCCCCCGCCCGCTTCGCCAGCATCGCCCGCGCCGCCGAGGTCGCCTCGGCCTTCGCCGGGCACCCGGACGCCGGCCTCCACATCGCCACCCACTCCGACTTCCCGCCCGAGCGCGGCCTCGGCTCCTCGGCCGCCGCCGCCGGTGCGGTGATCCGCGGCGTGCTCGACGCCTTCGACGTCCCCGCCACCCGGCAGGAGATCTTCGAACTCACCCAGCAGGCCGAGACCGTCGCCCACGGCCGCCCCTCCGGACTGGACGCCGTCGCCACCTCCGCGGACACCCCGGTGCACTTCGAGGCCGGGCAGCCCACCGACCTCGACTACGCGCTCGACGCGTGGATCGTCATCGCCGACTCCGGTGAGGAGGGCAGCACCCTGGAGACCGTCACCCACGTCCGCTCCCGCTACGACGCCGACCCGGCGGCGACCACCGTCGTCCTCGACCGGCTCGGGGCGATCACCGGGGAGGTCGTCGACGACATGCGCGTCGGCGACATCGCCGACATGGGTGCCCGGATGACCGAGGCGCACCACCTGCTCGCCGGGCTGGGCGTCAGCGACGACCGGCTCGACGCGATGGTCACCGCCGCCGTCGGTGCCGGTGCCCTCGGCGCCAAGCTGACCGGCGGGGGACGCGGCGGGTGCGTCATCGCCCTCGCCGAGGACGAGGACTCCGCCCACCGCATCGAGGAGGCCCTCGTGCTCGCCGGCGCGCGCGCCACCTGGGTCCACGCCCCGCAGCCCGGCACCTTCGCCGGCGAGGGCGCCCGGTGACCCCGGCGCGGGGACTGCCCGCCGCGACCGCCACCGCACACGCCAACATCGCCCTGATCAAGTACTGGGGCAAGGCCGACGACGACCTCATCATCCCGGTCACCCCGAGCCTGTCACTGACCCTCGACGCGCTGTACACGACGACGACCGTGCGTTTCGGCGCCGTGGCCGCGGACACCGCCACCCTCGACGGGGAACCGGTGACCGGCAAGGCCATGGCCCGCATCGTCGCCCTGCTCGACCTGGTGCGTCAGCGGGCGGGCATCGACCTGGCCGCCGAGGTCACCTCGGTGAACACCGTGCCGACCGCCGCCGGCCTCGCCAGCTCCGCCTCCGGGTTCGCCGCCCTCGCCGGTGCCGCCGCCGCGGCCGCCGGCCTGGACCTGTCCGACCGGGAGCTGTCCCGGCTGGCACGGCGCGGCTCCGGGTCGGCGTCCCGGTCCGTCTTCGGCGGCCTGGCCGTGTGGCACGCCGGGACCGACGACGAGAGCTCCTACGCCGAACCGGTGGCCGACCCCACCGGCCTGGCCGGGCGGCTCGCGATGGTCGTGCTCGTCCTCGACGCCGGCGAGAAGTCCGTCTCCTCCCGCGAGGGCATGCGGCGGACGGTGCAGACCTCCCCGGACTACCGGCCCTGGGTCGACGCGCACGCCGGGCACCTCGCCGAGGCCCTGGCGGCCGTCGAGGCCGGTGACCTGCCGCGCCTCGGGGCGGTCGCCGAGACCAACGCCGCCGGGATGCACGCCACGATGCGGTCGGCGGTGCCGCCGGTCGACTACCTCACCGACGCCAGCCGGGCCGCCCTGCAGGCCGTGCGGGACGCCCGGGAGGCCGGCCTGCCGGCCTGGGCGACGATGGACGCCGGCCCCAACGTCAAGGTGCTCACCAGTGCCGAGCGGGCCGTGGAGGTCGACGCGTGGCTGCGCGACCGGCTGGCGGCGTCCGCCCCCGGGCTGGGGACCGTCGTCGCCTACGCCGGCCCCGGCCTGACCGTCACCCGGGAGGCGACCGCATGATCACCGAGGTCCGCGCCCCCGGCAAGCTCTACATCGCCGGTGAATATGCCGTCGTCGAGACCGGCTACCCGGCGGTGCTCATCGCCGTCGACCGGTACATCACCGTGCGGGTCAGCCCGGCGGCCGCCGACACCGGCCACATCACCACCGACCAGAACGCGGGCAGCCGGCTCGAGTGGTACCGGCAGGGCAGTGACATGCTCATCGAACCCGACCGGGACCAGTTCAGCTTCGTCCTCGCCGCCGTGCGCGTCGTCGAGGAGGCCGCGGTCGCGCTCGGGGTGGAGCTGCAGGTCTACGACCTCGACATCACCAGCGAGCTCGACGACGACTCGGGCCGCAAGTTCGGCCTCGGGTCCTCCGCCGCGGTGACCGTGGCGACGGTGCGGGCCCTGTGCACCCACTACCAGCTGGGGCTGGACCGCATGGCGCAGCTCAAGCTCGCCCTGCTGGCCAGCATCGGGGTGCAGCGCTCCGGCTCCGGCGGGGACGTCGCGGCGTCCGTGTTCGGCGGCTGGATCGCCTACACCTCCTTCGACCGCGACTGGGCGCGGGAGGAGCGGGAACACCGCCCGCTGATGGACCTCGTCGCCGCCGACTGGCCGGGACTGTCGGTGCGCCGCGTGGTGCCGCCGGACCACCTCCGGCTGCTCGTCGGGTGGACCGGGTCGCCGGCCTCCACCTCGCGGCTGGTCGACGACGTCCAGTCCAACAAGTCCGGCGACGCCGGGTGGACCTACGCCGGCTTCCTCGACGGCTCCCGGTCGTGTGTCGAAGCCTTCGTCGCCGCCCTCGACCACGAGGACACCGACGGCATCATGGCCGCCATCCGCCGGAACCGGGAACTGCTCCACGGCCTCGGGGAGCACACCGGCACCACCATCGAGACCCCGCAGCTGCGGCGCCTCATCGAGACCGCCGAGGTCCACGGCGGCGCCGCGAAGACCTCCGGCGCCGGCGGCGGGGACTGCGGCATCGTGCTCATTAGCGAGGACGCCCGCATCGACGACCTGCTCGCGGTGTGGGAACGCGCGGACATCCGGGTGCTCAATCTGCACGAGCACCGGCCCGACGGGGAGGACTGACATGGCGATCTCACGCGACGCCCGCGGCGGCAGCCGCAAGGACGAGCACGTGGCACTGGCCGAGGAACTGCGCGGGGAACACGCCCCGGCCGGGGTGTGGGACGACATCCGCTTCCTCCACCGGTCCTTCCCCGGACTCGCGGTCGACGACGTGGACCTGTCCACGACCGTGTGCGGACGCCCTTGGACCGCACCGTTCTTCATCAACGCCATGACCGGCGGCTCGGAGAAGACCGCGCTGATCAACGCCGACCTCGCCCGCGCCGCCGCCGCGACCGGCGTGGCGATGGCCACCGGGTCGGCCAGCCCCGCGCTCAAGGACCCCACCCTGGCGCACTCCTTCGCCGTGGTGCGTGACGTGGCGCCCGAGGCCTTCCTGTTCGCCAACGTCAGTCCCGAGATGACGGTCGCCCAGGCACAGGACGCGATCGGCTTCCTGTCCGCCGACGCCCTGCAGATCCACGTCAACCCCGCCCAGGAACTCGTCATGCCCGAAGGCGACCGTGACTTCCGCGGCTGGCCGGACCGGATCGGCGAGATCGTCGCCGGGGTGGACGTCCCGGTCGTCGTCAAGGAGGTCGGTTTCGGACTCGGCCGGGCCAGCATCGCCGCGGTGGCGGAGCAGGGCGTGCACGTCATCGACGTCAGCGGCCGCGGCGGCACGAACTTCATCGACATCGAGAACCGGCGGCGCGACCGGCAGGAGTTCGCCTACCTGTCCGGCTGGGGGCAGACCGCGGCGGAATGTCTGCTGGACACGCTGCACCGGGATTCGGCGTCCGACCCCGCACCGCAGGTGCAGGTGCTGGCCTCCGGTGGCGTGCAGTCGCCGCTGGACGTCGTCCGGGCGCTGGCCCTGGGGGCTTCGGCGGTGGGGGTCTCCGGGCACTTCCTGCACGTGCTGATGAGTGCGGGGCTGGACGCCCTGATCGCGGAGATCGAGGCGTGGCTGTCGCAGGTCCGGACGCTGCTGGCGCTGCTGGGGGCGTCCTCGGTGGCGGAACTGCGGGAGGTCGAGGTGCTGGTCACCGGGTCGACGGCGGAGTTCGCCCGGCTGCGCGGGGTGGACCTGCAGGCGCTCGCGCGGCGGTAGGACGCCGGCCGGGCCGGGTGGCAGGGCGGCCCGGGTGCGTCACCAGGGGGTGGAATCGGCCGGCCCGGCCAACCAGTCGACGCACACCCGGAGTGCTCAGCTACAGCAGCGCTTCGGCGAGGGCGAGGTGCGCGGTGATGCCGCGGGTCAGCTTCTTCCGGCCGAAGACCTGCAGGACCGCGCGCTGCAGCTCCTCCCGTCCGGCGTCCGGACGCCGCGCGGCGACGGCGCGCCAGGCGTTGGCGATCTCCACCGGGCTGATGTCCGTGATGTCGCGGTCCCCGGCATGGTCGGCGCCGGTGGGCCGGAATTCGCGCCAGGTGGCCGGGTCGATGTCGCTGGGCCAGACGACGTCGTCGGCGTCGACGGTGAGGTCGAGCTGACGCAGCTGCCGGGCGATCTGCTGCTTCTTCTTCGCCCCGCACCGGTTCATGCCGAAGGAGCGGACGGTGAGGGTGACCAGCCGGTCGAGGCTGACCGGCCCCTCGAATTCGGCGATCTCGGCGGCGACGGCGCGTACCTGCATCTTGGCGTCCTTCTTCGGCAGGGCGTCGATGACTTCCGGGCCGCCGGCGGTGACGACCTCCCAGGGCTCGTACGCGAAGCGTGTGGTGCCCGTGGTCGGGCGCTGACCGACGGAGCCGGGTACGGGGATCGGCGCGAGGTCAGGGTCGGGTGCGGGGACCGGTGCCGTGAGACCGGTCTTCGCCGCATAAGCGGCTCTTCCGGTTTCAGAGTGCGTTGATTGCGCCCCGGAGTCCACCCGAGTGGATCAGTGACCGCAAGATGTAGTTGGCCTTGTTCCGGAACCCCAACGCGATGCCCCGCAGGTGCTCGAGCCTGCCATTTAAGGCCTCGACAGGACCGTTGGATGCCCGGGTGTCGAAGAACGCCAGGATGTCCTTCCTGCGCTTGTTCAACGTCCGGCCCAGACTGCGCAGCTCCTTGAGCTCATCGGGCACTTTCTTGTCCAGTGCTTTCATCACCTTGAACATCCGCTTCTTTCCTTCACGAGGCTGGTCCTCACCGTAGGCGGCGATCATCTCCTGGTAGTAGCGCCACGTGACCTGGACCGCCACATGCTCATCAGCGGTGAGCACCTCATCGAGTCGCTCACCGCGTTTCGGGGTCACCAGGGAGATCCGGGTCAGCATCGTGCGGCGAATGCCGTACAGCGGATCGCCTTTCCTGCCCCGGTGGCCCAGCGTATCGTTCTGCACCCGCCGTCGGCAGTCATCGAGCTTGCCCGCTGCCAGGTGGACCACGTGGAACGGGTCCATCACCGTCCGCGCGTGGGCGAGGTGCTTCTCGGCGGCGGTGGCGTAGCCGGTGAACCCGTCCATCGTGGTGATCTTGACGGTGTCGCGGAAGTTCTGGTCCCGATCGGCCAGCCAGTCGCCCAACGCGTCAGCTGACCTGCCCGGCACCATGTCCAACAGGCGTGCCGGGCCGGTACCGTTCACGACCCCGGTGAGGTCACAGATCACGGTGACGAATCCCGGGGAGCCGTCACCGCGGACGTGCTTCCACTTGTGTTCGTCCACCCCGAGGACCCGGACGTGTTTGAGACGGTTCGGGTCCCCGTAGGCCAGGTGCCGACATGCGGCAACGGCAAGATCATTGGTCTTGTCCCAGCCGATACCCAACGCGCGGGCGCAGGCTTTGACACTCATATTGTCGATGGCCATGCGTTGCAGGATCCACCGGGTCACCCGCCGGGTCACCGACTGCTTGCGACCAGCAGCTCGGGGAAGTCCAGCCCGGAAGATGCTGCCCTGGCAGCGTGGGTTGTCGCAGGCGTAACGCGGCACACTCACGTGCAGCACACACGGATGTCCAACGATCGGGAGGTCGGTCAGCCGTCGTTCGACGTGATCGCGCAGTGTCCCGACCTCGTGGCAACCAGGGCATGCAGCGTCGATGGCGGTGGGGTGGCAGAACAGGTGGGTGACCTCGCCGGCGTCGGCGGCGTTGTCGATCGACAGGCCCAACTCGGCTGTGCGGCAGATGGTGTCGGCGACGAGGTTCGGGGCAGAAGCGGAGGTGACGGTAGGGTTGGGCATGGATCCTGTGGTTGACGAGGTTGTTGATTAGACACCTTCATCCTGTCACTGCAGGGTCCTTCTACGTTCCCGGCCCCAACCCCCTACATGTTGTGGTCCCTCATCCGCCTTGCTTCATCCCCGCTACGCACTCCCGATCCGGAAGAGCCATCAAACGGATCAGGTCCGGGGTGCCGAAGGGGTTGAAGGAGTTGGCGACGTTGGGGAGAACCCTGTGGCGTAAGCGGGCGGCGATCCTGGCGTACTTCGACACCGGCGCATCCAACGGGCCGGTCGAAGCGATCAACGGACGACTGGAGCACCTACGCGGCATCGCCCTGGGGTTCAGGAACCTGGACCACTACATCTTGAGGTCCCTGATCCACTCGGGAGGGCTGCGCGGAGTAGTTGACGCACTCTGAAAGACGAAGAGCCCCTTTACTAAAAATGTCTGTCGCTGACGGTTACTAGTGCTTGCAGTCCTGAATTTGAAGACAAAAGTGCTTCTACTCGAACGATCCCTCGGCATCCTTCATCTCGGCGAGGCTGCCATCGATCATGGTGCAGGTCTGGCCATCGAAGCCTTTGGCGGACGTAGCCTCGACGTCGAGGGTGATGGTCACGGCTCCACCGGAGGACTCCAGGGACTTCAGGTGGTGGAGGATCTCGTCGTCGATCATGGAGTACCGAGCCACACCGCCGGCGACAGGCAGGCGGAATGTTGCAGTGAACCGGGTCTTCTTGTCCTCGACCGGCCGCTGGACGGGGTCGGTGCCCCGGGATTCTTCTGCAGCACCGCCTGCACCGGCGTCCACATCATCGCTATCGGTTCCAGTTCCATTGGACACCCCGGTAGCAGGATCCACACCGAATCCGGTGCCGTTTCCGGTACCCGCGATGGCAGCGGCCGTCCTGGCAGCTTCGGAAGCCTCCCGCTCCCGGCGCTCCGCTTCCTCCCGCCGGAACTGTGAGCGTGCCGCATCCGGGTGCACGATCAGCAGGGAATCAGGGAGGGCACCACCGGGCAGTCCGGAATCTCCCTCGGGCCAACGCAGGTGTTCGTAGTGGATGCCACCGTCGGCTTCGGCCAGGCCGTCCGCCAGGGCGAACGGCCGGTCGTCCAGGTTGAAGGTGCCGCCGTCGTTTCGGATCCCCTCTTCGATGACCCGGCGGTTGAGCACCCGCTGCATGTAGAGGTAGCGCGGGTACATGGCCCACAGATCGCCGAGGCTGTAGTGTCCTTGCGTCGCCCAGGCGCGGTTGGTGTTCTTCTCCAGTTCCATGGCGATCCGGGCCGGGGCAAGCTGGTTGACGAACGCCTCGGACTGCTGCAATTTGTCCACTACGCGTTGGATTGTGTCGGACCCGCCAGTGATCTTCTCCTGGGTGAGGGAGACGAATCCCTCGGTGGAGTCCGTGGAGACCCCGGGCTCGATGACCCACTGGTAGCTGTCGGCGAGCCGGTCGTCGACGGTATGGTTCAGCTTCTCCGCCTGCGCCTTCGCCTGGTTGATCGTTGAGACGGTGAGGTCGAGGGTGTCAGCGTCATCCCGGACACTGCTCCACGCCAGGTACTGCCGTACACCGTCGCCGAGCGACTCGATCCGCCGTGCATCGGCAGCGAGGAAGACGACAGTGTTCTTGTAGGTGCGCGGCTTTAACCCGACGTTGTTGGTCGCGGATCGCGCCCACTCCCCGGCTGCTCCCAGGGCACCGTTGCTGTCCACCGGGTCGGACGGTGGGATGATGATCAGTCGCAGATCCTCGCTGTCGAGGATGTCCCCGCTAGAAGCTGGCGAGTTGATGACCTTCACCGACGCATTGTTCCTGCGGTTCCAGGTGTCCGCGTGGACGCGCAGCCGGTCGGCGATCTCGCGGTGGACGTCTTCGATACTCAGTGCCTCCGCTCGGTCCCGAACCACACTGGTGATGTTGGCGGTGGTGTCGAACCAGTACTCACTGCCGTTCTCATAGAACCGGGTCGACTGGTTCGCCAGGGCAGTGAGTCCACTGTGGAAGTTCCCGATCTTGTCGCCGGGTACAGCGGTGCCGAGAGCGATGCGGCGCTCGTCTATACCGGTACCACGGTCCCGGGGAGCACTTCCGAGGAACACGGTCCGGGCCAGCCGGGCGGTGACGTGGCGGGACCCGAGAAGGGGACTGTTGTCATCGATGGCGCGGGGGACCGTACCGTCGACGTCGGTGGCGATGATGGATTTCCAGTTGTCATCGAGGTACTGGGTGAGTTCGTTGGTCACCGATGCAGTACCGACCGGCACGTCGGAAGGCAGAATCAGAGGGCTGTTGTTTTCACCGCGCCACAGTGCGGAGACGATGGTGCTCATCAGCCGCAGGACGCCACGGGTGCGCTGGAACCGGGGCAGGGCAGCCCAGTCCTGGTAGAGCCGGTCGAACAGCTCAGGGTGGATGGGGTAGCAGCGTTCGATCTTCGACTGGTAGTCGGGACGGCCGGCCTCCACCGGGAAACTTGCGGCATGCTTCGTGTAGAAAGTGCGCATGGTGGCGGCGATGACGCGGATCTTCTCCGGGTTCTCCGCGTCCACCTCCTGGAAGATGCGGCGACGGACGATCTCGAAGCTCTCGTTCGCTTCGGCAGGACGCCACTGCTCAGCCTTACGGTTGATGACCTGCAGGAGGGTGGTGAGGGCCTCACGGCCATCGGCACCACCGACCTCCTCGTCGTCGAGCATCCCGTCGATGTACTGGCCGGGGCGCATTTCGTTGGACGCCGGGATGGAGACCAGCAGCATGCAGTGCGGGGTAGCGGCGACCGCTTCGCTCAGGGCCTGGGCGAAGGTCGCCTGGGTGGAGAGGTTGCCGGCCGCGAGGTCGGTGCGGTTGACGAGTTGGCGGGCGTAGGCCACCCACTCGTCGATGAGGATCACTGCAGGGCCGTAGGCATTGAGCAGATCGCGGAGCTTGGTTCCGGGGCTGGTGGCGGTGCGGTCAGCGTCCTTGACGATCTCGTAGGCTTCGGCGCCGCCGAGCTGCCAGGCGAGTTCGCCCCAAATGGTGTTGACGACGGTCCCGTCCGGTTTGGCCATGTTTCCTGAGGGGACGAGGTCGGTGCCGACGAGCGCGACACGCCGGACACCGGTGGGGATTTCGGTACCGCCGAGGAGGTCCTGCATGTCCTGCGGGAGTTGGGTGATGTCCAGTCCGCCGAAGAGATGCCAGACGGCGAGCATGGAGTGGGTCTTGCCACCACCGAAGTTGGTCTGCAGGTTGATGATCGGGGAGGCATCGTTGGCTCCGGTGACCCGGCCGAGAGCCTTGGTGAGCAGGTCACGCAGGCCCTCGGTGAGGTAGGTGCGTTCGAAGAACAGCTGGGGGTCGGTGTACTCGGGGCTGGCAGAGACCGTCTCTGCAGAATCGTCGGCGGCTACGGCGTGTCGACCGGCGGGAGCCTGGTGGTTGTTTGTCAGGCCGGCGACGGTGCGCAGGTCTGCGGCGAACGCGGAGGCATCGAAGGTGCCGTTGGCGACGTCCGGGTGCGGAGTGATGATCTCCCGCCAGGGCTGGAGGTTCTCGCCGCTGATGTTTATCTCCGCCGAATGGCTGGTCTGCGCCTCCACCTTCCGGTCCTGGATGATGCGCACGCCGTTGCGCTGAGCGGTGAGTTTCTCTGCCGCCTTGGTGTCCTTCACCGCGGTGGCGAGACGGCACATTGTGTCGAGCGCTCGGTAGGCGTCGTCGTCAGTGAACTTGGCATTGTGGGCCCAGAGGTTCCGGGTCTCCCGTAGTTCGGAGGCCAGCGCTTCTTCAGACCGGGTGAGCTTCTCACTGAGGGGACGCCATCCGGGACGGAACTTGTGGGTGGTGCCCTCGGTGATGAACCGCAGGGAACACTGTGGATCCTCGGCGGAGTAGTCCTGGCGGCCTCGGCTTCCGGAGCGTTGGGTGTCGGTGAGTTCGAGGATGTCGATCCAGCTGGAGTTGTCGTCGATGTGGACGACGCGGGTGAGGAAGCGGTTGAGGGAGTCTGCGAGGATCTCGAAGCCGGCGTTGATCCGGTCGCGGTTGCTCTGGGCCATGTCAGCCTTTCGTGGTGTGGGAGTGGGGTCAGAACAAGGTGTCGTTACTGGACATCGAACCCTGTCGGTCGTAATCCGGGGTGTCCCGTGCAACGCGGGCGATGTCATTCCAGGCGGTACCGAGCTGGTTGAACAGCAGTGCCGTTTTCGCTTCGCCACGTTGCTCGGAGATCTGGAAGAGTAGGAAAGCGAGCTGCTTGCAGAGATCCCGGTCGATGGAGTCCTGGACGCGAGCGAGTAAGCGGCCAGTGGCCTCCACTCCGTCGCCGTACTCGAGGGTCTTGGCGAGGTGGACAACTGTCTCCCAGGCGCTCACTTCATTGTCGGTGGAGGGATCGTAGATGGTGTCGCTTTCCTCGTCCAACTGGTGGAGTTCCTCGGGGGAGTACAGGCGTACCTTGCCCTGGCCACTGTGGAGGATGCCGGCCCGATGCAGATGCTCGACAGATGTGTTCCGGGCGCGTGCGAGACTGTCTGCGCTACCGTAGACCTCGGTGCCGAAGCCGTAGCTACGGAACCAGGACAGTGCGAAGCGGGTGTCTGCGTCGTAGTCGCCTTCCTGCTCGCTGAGGACTTCGTCGAGGATCTCGTTGATGACCTGGAGGGCGGAGCGGACACTCATCTTGTGCCCGTCTGCTTCGAGTACACTGCTGTACTTGGAGAACAGGCCGATGCCCGGGCCGATGGCGGACTGCGGCAGGTCGACAGGCGCGACAGCGCCGCGCTGGAGGTCACGCAGCGCCTCAGGCAGGGAGGTCTTCAGCTCGCGAAGAAAGTCGCGCCGGGTCGTGTTTGGCGCATTTTCTGGGCGAGGACGCAGGACGAGTGCGATGGTGGATGCAATGGCATTGGTGCCCCGTGCAAGAATTCGACCAGAACTTTCAGTCCGCATCGGCCAGGTCGCAGTGATCTGCCAACCCGACCGGATTATGCCTTCCAGAACAGTCTCCCAACCTGTTGATGAGGACCCTTCTTTGGTTTTTGAATCCTGCTGTTTGAATGCGTAATAAACTGAGGTGGGGTAGGCTTCGTTGGACTGATGGCGGGCGCGGCTAAAGAAGCTGGTGAATCCGTGTTCGAAAAACTCCTTGGCTTCCTGTTTGCCGTGATGCCTATATGGGTCAGCGACAAGTTCTGTCGACTTAGGGGAGAGCGTCTGGTTGAACAAAGAAGGATAGGTGTTGCGCAGTGCGTGGCGGAGCCATACGTAGTAAAAATCTGACAGATCAGAGTATCCGATGTAGTCGTAATACGGGGGGTCGGTTGAAATGACAGTGCCTGTAAGTGGAGCTTCGATAGAATTGATTTTGTCTGCTGTCCCAGTGCCCAAAGGAAGAGTTGTGATGGCGGCAGCGGATTTGCTCAAGTTCTCAAGAAAGCTGGCGCCTTGATTGCCTAGTGGATTGGACTCCGCAAAATCCCATGACATGGGAAGCGCTTGCCTAGAGAAGGTTTCCCTAAATGCTCCACGGTCTGTCATCCAAGTGGTTGTCATTGCGCAAGTGTTAGTGAGCTTACTTATTGCAATGGCAAGGTAAGTCGTTATGGCCGAGGCGTATTCGATACCGTAGCCGGAGGGGCTGTCATTGTTGACTTTTTCGCTAACAGACTCCAATAGGCTGCATAGTGTCGTGAGTGTTGTTGCCTGGCGGTTGGTGAAAAGGTCAGAGTAATTTTCTATTCCGTACTGGGGCGGGGAGAACCAGCGTGGATTTTCTGAAATTGTGCCGGACGGGAGGTTGGATGGCCTATTTATTGCTGCGGATTCTATTTGCGGAGGTGTGGGGCTGACGTAGATTCTCTGTCTGTGGCCGGCGGCAACGACGGCAATCATTTCCTGGCCGAGTCGGTGATTCATTCCTTCGGAGCGGATGTACTGCATGGAGATCGACGACCCGCAGGCGATGCAGGTTGCGCCGGTGCGCCCGTTGACGGTGCCGTCCGACTTCTTGTCGGGTCCACCCTCCCTGCCGTGGTGGACCTCGTAGCTGACCGTGCTGTTTGCTACGGTCGGGACCACATAGGCCTCGTGGCCCTTCTTCTTCGACACCCACCAGGAACTCGTCAATGGGGCGGCGATTCCACAGGCGGGGTTTGGGCAGGTGACCGTCCGGACCCACAGCCAGGCGATGGCAGGTGCAGTCGTGCCGCCGTCCAGATCGACCTCAGGGTACAGATGACCGATGTGCTTCTTCGCCTCCTCCAGCATCCACTCGCCGTACCAACTCACATCCTCGGCCAGACCCGTGGCGCCGGGCCAGGTATCCGCGTCCTGCCCTTTCAGTAGTTCAGCGGCGCCTGGGTGGACCGGCGGCTGACCGGTGAATTTCGGTGGGATCTCGATCAGAGCCTTCTCAAGCAGCACTGCCACTGGGTTTACGTCACTGGCATGTGCTTCCAGTCCCAGACGTTGGGCCTCGAGGGGAATGGAACCGCCCCCGGCGAACGGATCGGCGACCGCTGGAGGATTGCCGTCCGTGTACAGCATGATCCTCGCCCGGGCCTTGTCGAACCACCCTTCCGGATCACTCTTCACAGTGTCCCAGTTCGAGATGTTCTCGATGATCCGGAACAGTTCCTCGCGCTCAGCATCCTGTTCCTCGACGGTAGGGAAAAGATCTGGGCGGGAGACAGGGTCGTCCACGATCTGAGCGAAGAGCACCGCCCGTGCGGTGGCGGTCGGCTTACGTGACCACCATTGGTGCAAGGTGGACGGATGTCCCGATCTCAGCGACTTCTCCCGGGCGGACTGCTCATTGATCTTCTCAAGGGGAATGGAGACCTCAATGAGCTTGCGGCGCTGCTCGGGTGGCGGAGTGGGGATCGTGGACGTCATGGAATGCTCGCTCTGTGAAGTAAAAGCACAAAATAATGTGCATTATGGGCTTGGAAGGGCGCACAGGAACTGCACCCGGGATCAAGACGTGGGGATCATGCGGGAGGTGCTACACGGGATCACCGCCGCGGTCCCAAGTCTCCGGCCAGTTCAAGACGACTTTGGTCACCCCGAAGTCACGGTCGGCGCCGGCGAAGTCCCGGAAGTGATCGACCAGGTACCGGACCCGGTCATGCTCCGGTCCTTCCGGACTTACCTCCACCAGTGCCAGGCGATGGTCTGCGCCGGTGTTTTTCGCTGTGAGCACCTCGCGGTGGGTGACTACGAAGTCCTTTGCCCCGGAAATTCGGCCTTTGACCTCGATGACCACCGATGGTCGGGAGGAATCCGGCCACCGTGACGAGATATCGAAACCGGGGTTGTTGTGTGGCATCTCCACCGGGTCACGACCGAGGCCTCGTTCGGCAGCGAGTACCGCGTCCACCGCCCGGCGGTCCACCTCGGCGGTGTCCTGCGCGTGCTGGTCGACCTCGTCCTGGTCGGTACCGGTGAGAAGATTCACCAGTCCCTGTGGTAGGACCAGGGTATTCGCTGCAATCCGTGGCGGGACGGGAGACAGTAGACGCTGCCTCGCCAACAGTTCCTCTCGCTCCCGCAACCTGGTGTCCAACGCATGGACCTGCTTCATCAACGCGGCATGGGACTGTTTGGGTGGACGTTTTGCTTCGCCGCACTCGAACTGGAGCTGCTGTTGCTGAGCATCGAGCGCAGCTTTTGCCAGATAGTCCATCTGGTCTGACAACCGACGGCGTACGAGGGAAGACACCCGGTCGAGCTCCGGCAGGATCCGGGCCTTCGTGGTGTCGAGGACCGGCCGCAGACGCGAGGCGGTGACCGCGTCCCGGATCCGGTTAGCGAGATTGCCGGACAGCCAGTCACTGTCAACTGAGACAGCGGCTACCGCCTGCTCGGCGGTGACTTCCTCCGGGAGTGGGTCAAAGTCGAGGTACGGGGCGAGCCCGGCGTCCTCGTCGGTGCCGTCGGGGTTGACCCGGAGATAGGTGAACTCTTTCGCCTGTGCTGTGCCGGTGCCGTCGATTACTTCGATCAGAGTCGCGGCCAGCAGCCACGGATCCGTTCCGGGGTCGTTCGGGTCGACAAGGACCGTGCCGGTCTCCAGCACATCGCTGAGATCGGCCACCGACAGGTCGACCAGGGCGTCCAGCAGCGGATGGCCGGGGGCGATGAACTCTGCCCGTTCTGTGCGGTCAGCAACGTCCGGATCGAAGGTCACCAGGTCGTACCGGTCCGCGACCGGGGTGCCGTGCTGACGGGCCCAGTCGATCACCCTGCCCGGTAACGCACGGATAGCCGCAGTGCCCTTCGCCTTGCGGACGAGACGCCCACCCTGGTGCTCGAGAGCGTGGGCGAAGAACTGGGCAATGTAGTGGGGTTGCAACTTTCGGGCACGGGCGGCGTCCATCGCCTCCCGCATCCGGTCCAGATCGGCCCGGGTGAAGGTCTCCTCGGCCAGTGCACGCTCGGCCAGCAGGTCATCGAGTCCGTGGGCGACTTGGTCGTCAATGACCTTGTCGATCTCCGCCTGCCGCGCCGGATCGTCGATGTAGACGACTGCATCCATGATGAGGTCCTTGAGTGACCTGTCACGGAAGGCATCGCCAAGGACATCGAAGACAGGCCGGTCCAGTGCTCTGCGCTGGACCTCCATCTTCTCCAGCAGTCGCTTGTACACCGCTCCTTCGCGTGTCTCGTCGGCGACGAGGTTCCACAACTGGCACACATGCTGTTGCCCGATGCGGTGGATACGCCCGAAGCGCTGCTCGATCCGGTTCGGATTCCACGGCAGGTCGTAATTCACCATGAGGTGCGCGGCCTGCAGGTTCAGACCTTCGCCGGCGGCATCAGTGGCGACGAGGTACTGGACCCGGGAGTCATTCGCGAAGTTCGCAGTGAGCCGCTGGCGCTCGATCCGGTTGGTTCCGCCGTGGATCGTGACGACGGCTGCGGGGTCGGCGGTGACCGTCCGGATCTGGTTGACCAGGTAGTTCAGGGTGTCACGGTGCTCGGTGAAGATGATGAGTTTGCGGCGCTCCCCGGTCGTCCCGTCGGTGAGAGTCTCGTCCTCGATGATCTGCCGAAGTTCACTCCACTTCCGGTCCTCACCGCTGAGCACCACCGTGTGTGCGGTGGAGACCAGGTGACCGAGTTCGACCAGTTCCGCGTCCAACTCCGGCAAAGTACGGGCCGCGGTTGCCGGGGTGATGACGACGGCGTCCTCGGCCTCCTCCACCTCGTTGGCGGCGTAGTCGTCGATTCCGTCGCTGTCGTAGAGGTCAGCCAGGACGGATGTCGGCCCCGTGAACCCGTGGCCGTTCCACCAGAGGTCACGGCCTTCTTCCGTGGCACGTACCAGCTCTTCGCGATAGGACCCCAGTTTGTCCCTCCGCCGCTTCAGGGAGTTGTAGATCGCGTAGGGACTGGATGCAAGGCGGCGCTGCAGTACCGTGAGCGCGAAGCCGACGGTACGTCCCTGTGCGTCAGTGAGGGCATTCTCTGCCCGCTTCATCTGGGTACGGACGTAGTCGGTGACTTCCTCGTACAACCGCATTTCAGGGATACTGAGCTGGTACGGGACGGTGATGGCGATGCGCTCCGGGAAAAGCTGACGACCATCGAAAGTGAGCAGCTCCTCCTTGACCATGCGGCGCATCAGACCGGTAGTGTCCACATCCTCGGTACCGGTCTGGAACGCGCCCTCGAACCGGTCCGGGTCCAACAAGGTCAGGAATGCCTGAAAGGCTTCGTTGTCGCCGTTGTGCGGGGTGGCGGTGAGCAGCAGGAGATTGCGAGAGATATCGCGGAGCAGTTCACCGAGCCGAAAACGGCGGGTTTTCTTCAGTTCTCCGCGGAAGCCGGAGGACGCGGACATGCGGTGCGCCTCATCGACGATCGTGAGGTCCCACTGCGTCCCCTTGAGCAGCGGTAGCAGCTCGTCATCGCTACGGGCCACGGCGTCCATCCGGACGATGAGCAGGTCATGGTCGGTGAACGGGTTGCCCGAGGCTGACGCGTCCACGGCACCGGGAGAGAGGATGTGGAACTGGAGCCCGAATTTCTCCCGGAGCTCCTCCTGCCACTGTGGTGCCAGGCCACCCGGGCAGACGATGAGACACCGCTCAACATCCCCACGCAGGATGAGCTCCTTGATGTAGAGCCCGGACATGATCGTCTTGCCGGCGCCCGGGTCATCGGCGAGGAGAAAGTGCAGCGGGATGCGAGGCAGCATTTCCTCGTAGACGGCCCGAATCTGGTGGGGAAGGGGCTGGATGTCGCTGGAGGTGACGGCGAGCATCGGGTCATGCAGCCCCGCGGTCCTGATGCGCAAGGCCTCGGCGGCAAGCCGGAACTGTTCGGCGTCTCCGGTGAAACGCTCTGTGTCGGCGGGGTCGTGGATCGACAGAGCCGCAACGTCTTCATTGAAAAGAACGGCCTCGCTGACCGTGCCGTCCGGATGCCGGTAGGTCAACATTGCCCCGCCGCCGACCGGCGCAACCTGGACAACGTCGACGGGATGTCTGCTGAGCCCGACGAGACGTTGACCGGGGTGCAGATCATCGACGGTCAGGGTCGACGGTTCATCGGGACGATGATCGGTACGCATGACTGCTCCAGGTGAGGGCGGGTGAAGGCAAACCAATGAAGCACAAAATAATGTGCGGACAACTCAGGGTACCGCAGGAACTTTTGGGCATATGTATGTGCCGCCCCCTGACCTCGACTGGAAGACCTATGCGGCGGCGGTGGCGTACCGGGTGAAGAAACTGCGGACGGACCTGGAACTCAGGCAGGAGGCACTGGCGGAGCGTGCCGGGATCAGCCGGAACCAGGTGCAGAACATTGAACGTGGACACGGCACCGGCGTGAACGGCCGGGTGACGAACCTGTCAATGGAGAACGTCTACCGGTTGGCCTACGCGCTGCAGGTGCCGCCGCTCGTACTACTTCCGGATGCGGAGCAGGATGTCCGGCCCCGGAGCTACTCGGCCGAACACCGCCCGGCGATGGAAGACCTTCTGCACCGGACAATCACGCTGGACATCACCTGGCCGAGAGGGGTGACCGTGCAGAAGCCGGACAGTCCGGCCCGTTGAGCCGGTCCGGTGCGCCGGGTAGAGTAGGGCGTGATGAGACGGCGCCGCCTCATCACATGGAGAAGCGGATGACATGGACTCCCATCGCACGTCACCCGCTTCCGGCCGTCAGAGTTGCAGGAGCCACCTGATCGCATCACGGACACCGTCCGAGATGGTTGTGGCAACTACACGCTCCAGGACCCGCCGCACGAAGTGACAGCTTCCGCGGCGGGTCCGTCCTTGTCCAGGACGTTTCCGGTGCTTGCTCATCGGCCTCACCTCCTTCCATAACGGGGCGGGGCAGGAGCCACGCAGGTGGCGTCCGGCCGTCCGTCATGCAGCGCGGCCATTGACGGACGCCACAAGGAGGCGGAAGAGATGGTAACCGGTCCGGAGGACAACGTCGGCTGATCCGTGACGAACCCCTGTCCCCGCCGCGCACCGGTCACGACCGTGTCCGGTGGCTGCACTAGACTGTCTCACCGTGACTGATCAGACCAGCAGCAGCGCCTCAACCGCAGGAAACCGGGCCGACCGCCTCCCGAAGCAGTGGAACCCCACCGACGTCGAATCCACCCTCTACCAGGGCTGGGTCGATGCCGGCTACTTCCACGCGGACGCGACGAGTGAGAAGAAGCCGTTCTCCATCGTCCTCCCGCCGCCGAACGTCACCGGCCAGCTGCACATGGGCCACGCCCTCGACCACACCATCATGGACGCCCTCGCCCGCCGCAAGCGGATGCAGGGTTACGAGGTGCTGTGGCTGCCGGGCTCCGACCATGCGGGCATCGCCACCCAGACCAAGGTCGAGGCGTCCCTCAAGGAGACCGAGGGCAAGGACCGCTTCGACTACGGCCGTGACGAGTTCACCGCCAAGGTCTGGGAGTGGAAGAAGAAGTACGGCGGCGTGATCCAGAACCAGATGCGCGCCATCGGCGACTCGGTCGACTGGGACCGCGAGCGTTTCACCCTCGACGACGGCCTGTCGCGTGCGGTGCAGACCATCTTCAAGGAACTGTTCGACCGCGGCCTGATCTACCGCGCGAAGCGGATGGTCAACTGGTCCCCGGTGCTGCGCACCGCCATCTCCGACATCGAGGTCGTCTACTCCGACGACGAGGGTGAGCTGGTCACCCTGCGCTACGGCGATGTCACCGGGAAGGGTCCGCACGCCGATGTCGCCACGACCCGTGTCGAGACGATGCTCGGCGACGTCGCCGTCGCCGTCCACCCCGACGACGAGCGGTACAAGGACATCATCGGCACGAAGCTCCCGCACCCGTTCATCGAGGGCCGCGAGATGGAGATCATCGCCGACGACTACGTCGACCCGGAGTTCGGCACCGGCATGGTGAAGATCACCCCGGCGCACGACCCGAACGACTTCGCCATGGGCCAGCGCCACCACCTCGACATGCCCGAGGTCATCGACGAGACCGGCCACATCGCCAACACCGGCACCCGCTTCGACGGGATGGACCGCTTCACCGCCCGTGAGGAGCTGCGCCTGGCACTCGAGGAGCAGGGGCGCGTCCTCAAGCGCATCCACCCCTACATCCACTCGGTGGGCCACTCCGAGCGCTCCAAGGAGCCGATCGAGCCGCGCCTGTCCGAACAGTGGTGGGTGAAGGTCGAGGAGCTGGCGACAATGGCCGGGGACGCCGTCCGCGAGGGCGACACGGTCATCCACCCCGCCTCCCAGGAGCCGCGCTGGTTCGACTGGGTCGACGACATGCACGACTGGTGCATCTCCCGCCAGCTGTGGTGGGGCCACCGCATCCCGATCTGGTACGGCCCCGACGGTGAGGTCGTGTGCTGCGGCCCCGACGACGAGAAGCCGACGGGCGAGGGCTGGCACCGTGAGGAGGACGTGCTCGACACGTGGTTCAGCTCCGCACTGTGGCCGTTCTCCACGATGGGCTGGCCGGACGACACGCCGGAACTGCGCAAGTTCTACCCGACGTCGGTGCTGGTCACCGGCTACGACATCCTGTTCTTCTGGGTCGCCCGCATGATGATGTTCGGCACCTTCGCGGACACCATCGAGGGTTCACACCTCGACGAGGGTGAGCCCGGCACCACCGCCGACCAGCGCAACGGGCGTCCGCAGGTGCCGTTCACCGATATCTTCCTCCACGGTCTGGTCCGCGACGAGCACGGCCGCAAGATGTCGAAGTCGCTCGGCAACGGCATCGACCCGATGGACTGGGTGCGCGACTACGGGGCGGACGCCCTGCGCTTCACCCTCGCCCGCGGCGCCAACCCCGGTACCGACCTGCCGATCGGTGAGGATTCGGCACAGTCCTCCCGCAACTTCGCCACCAAGCTGTTCAACGCCACGAAGTTCGCGCTGATGAACGGTGCGCGGGTGCTCGGGGCGTCCGAACGGGACGCCTTCCCGGCCCGGGCGGAGCTGACCGACGCGGACCGCTGGATCCTCGACAAGCTCGAGGGCCTGCGCACGCTGGTGGACACCCACCTCGACCGCTACGAGTTCGCCGTCGCCAACGAGGCGCTGTACCGCTTCGCCTGGAACGAACTGTGCGACTGGTACCTGGAGATCGCCAAGGTGCAGATCCCGCGTGACTGGGACGCCGCCACGGAGGCGGAGAAGACCCGCGGGGAGAACACCCGCCTGGTCCTCGGCCGCGTGCTGGACACGGTGCTGCGGCTGCTGCACCCGTCGATGCCGTTCGTCACCGAGACGCTGTGGAAGGCCCTCACCGACGGCACCGAGGGCTACCCGGTCAGCCTGGTCATCGCCGACTGGCCGACCGTCGCGGACACCAACGACGGTGCCGCCACCGACACCGACGCGGTGCGCCGCCTGGCCGACGTCGACAAGCTCGTCACCGAGATCCGCCGGTTCCGCGCCGACCAGGGCGTGAAGCCCGCCCAGAAGGTGCCCGCCCGGTTCGACGCGGCCGCCGCCGACCTCGTGGACCTGGAGCCCGCTGTCCGGTCGATCGCCAAGGTCACCGCCCCCGACGACGATTTCACCCCGACCGCCAGTGTGGAACTGCGCCTGTCGGGTGCGACGATCACCGTGGAGCTGGACACCTCCGGCACCGTCGACGTCGCCGCCGAGCGTAAGCGGCTGGAGAAGGACCTCGCCGAGGCCAACAAGGAGCTCGAGCGCGCCGCGAAGAAGCTCGGCAACGACAACTTCCTGGCCAAGGCGCCGGAGAAGGTCGTCGCCGGGATCCGGGAGCGTTCGCAGATCGCCACCGAGGAAGTCGGCCGGATCACCGCCCGGCTCGCAGAACTGCCGGAGAAGTAATGGCTGACCAGAACGAACAGGACGCGCCGCAGGAGAGCTTCGGCGAGGTGAACCTCGGCTCCGCCGGACTGGAACTGCCCATCGACCTCACCGACAAGGACCACGGCGAGGAGCCGGTCCACCGGCCGGTCACCGAGGCCGACCTCGCCGCCCTGGCGGAGGTCGAGGCCGAGCTCAACGAGCGGTGGAACGAGACGAAGATCGACCCCACCCTCGACCGCATCCGGGAACTGATGGACCTGCTGGGCAACCCGCAGCGCAACTACCAGTCCGTCCACGTCGCCGGCACCAACGGCAAGACCTCGACGGTGCGGATGGTCGAGTCGCTGCTGCGCGCCTTCCACCGCCGCACCGGCCGGACGACCAGCCCGCACCTGCAGCTGGCGACCGAGCGCATCGCGATCGACGGCCGCCCGATCCACCCCGCCGACTACGTCGCCACCTGGTACGACATCAAGCCGTACGTGGAGATGGTCGACCGCGCCAGCGTCGCCGCCGGCGGGCCGCGGATGAGCAAGTTCGAGGTGCTCGTCGCCATGGCCTACGCCGCGTTCGCGGACGCCCCGGTCGACGTCGCCGTCGTCGAGGTCGGCATGGGTGGCCGGTGGGACGCCACGAACGTCATCGACGCCGATGTCGCCGTGGTGACCCCGGTCGGTCTGGACCACACCGACTACCTCGGCGACACGATCGCCGAGATTGCCGGCGAGAAGGCCGGGATCATCAAGTCGCGGTGGAACGCCGAGGACCTGCTGACCCCGCCGGACAACGTGGCGATCATCGGCAAGCAGGAGCCCGAGGCGATGGAGGTGCTGCTGAAACAGGCCGTCGAGGTCGATTCCTCGGTGGCGCGCCTCGGCCAGGAGTTCGGCGTGGTGGAGTCCACCGTCGCCGTCGGCGGCCAGCAGCTCACGCTGCGCGGTCTCGGCGGGGTGTACGACGACATCTTCCTGCCGCTGTCCGGGCCCTACCAGGCGGACAACGCCGCCACCGCCCTGGCTGCGGTGGAGGCCTTCTTCGGTGCCGGCGCCGGTCGCCAGCTCGACGTCGAGACCGTCCGGCGCGGCTTCGCGCAGGTCACCTCGCCGGGCCGGCTGGAGCGGGTGCGGTCCACCCCGTCGATCTTCATCGACGCGACCCACAATCCGCAGGGTGCGAATGCTCTGGCGGCCGCGGTCTCCCGCGACTTCTCGTTCCGGCGCCTGGTCGGTGTGGTCGCGATCCTCGGGGACAAGGACGCCCGCGGCATCCTCGCCGCCCTGGAGCCGGTGCTCGACGAGATCGTCATCACGCACAACAACTCCCCGCGTGCCCTCGATGTGGCCACCCTGGCCGAGTACGCCCGGGACGCCTTCGGTGAGGAGCGGGTCCACACCGCGGCCACCCTGCCGGGTGCGGTCGAGCTGGCCGTGGAACTTGCCGAGGACGACGGCGGTTTCGACGGCGGCATGGTCTCCGGGGCCGGGGTGCTCATCACCGGATCGGTGGTGACCGCCGGCGAGGCCCGCGCACTGTTCGGGAAGGAACCGGAGTGACAGCGGTCGCCGGTGTGAAGCGGGTGGCGCTGTACCTCGGGTCGGCGTCCGGAAATTCCCCGGAGTACCGGGACAGCACCGTGTCGGTCGTCCGGCAGCTGGCCACGGCCGGCTACGAGCTGGTGTACGGCGGCGGATCGGTCGGCCTCATGGGCGTCGCGGCCGACGCCGCGCTGGCCGCCGGCATGCCGGTCCACGGGGTGATTACCCGCGCGCTCATGGAGGGCGAGACCGGGCACACGGGGCTGACCAGCCTGGAGATCGTGGAGTCCATGACCGAGCGCAAGGACCGGATGGCCTCGCTGGCGGACGCCATGGTCGCGCTGCCCGGCGGCATCGGCACGCTCGAGGAGTTCTTCGAGGTGTGGACCGCCCAGGTGCTCGGCATCCACCGCAAGCCGGTCGCACTCGTCGACGTCGACGACTACTGGTCGCCGCTGACCGCCATGGTGGACCAGATGGTCGACCGCGGGTTCTTCGCCGCGCAGCACCGGGACGCCCTCATCCGGGTGTCTGATCCGGCGCTGCTGCCTGCGGCGTTGGACCAGTGGGTACCTGCTGCGGCAAAGTGGGGCAGGTGAGTGATGTGACGGACGGCAACAGGCGCGACAGGCGCTCCACCGGCGACGAGGTCGGACCGCTGGGGAAGGGGCACGCCCCGCAGGTCGACCCGTTCCGGGGACTGAAGGGGATGATGGCCGGCATCATGATCATGGAGGCCCTGGCGGTCTTCCTGATTCTCCCGGTCATCGGGAAGATGTGGGACGGCGAGTACGCGACCCCCTTCAACTTCATCTACATCGGGGTGCTGGCGGTGGCCATGACGGTCGCCAGCTTCCTGCAGTTCAAGCCGTGGGCGGACGTGATGAACATCGTCCTGCAGGTGTTCCTGGTGCTCGGGGTGATCGTGCACCCGGTCGTGCTGGTGGTGGCGGTGCTGTTCATCCTGGCGTGGTGGTACACGTACTACCTGCGCGGTCACCTGAAGAAGCGGATGGAGCGCGGACTGCTGCCCGCGCAGCACGTCTGGGTCGACGAGAACAAGGACTCCGGACTGTAGTTGACACGTCAACTAACGGGCGGTAGAACTGGTGGACATGACATCCTCCAGTTCTGCCGCCCGTTCTGTTCCTCGCATCGCCGTCTTCGCCGGTACCGTCCGGGAAGGCCGTAACTCCATCAAGGTCGCCACCTGGGCCGCCGAGACCCTCAACGCCGCCGGTCTCGGCGCCGAGTTCGAGGTCCTCGACCTCGCCGAGCAGAACCTCGGCAAGTTCACCTCCGCCACCCCGCCGCGGATGCACGAGGGCGAATACGAGGAGCCGGAACTCGACGCCTGGTCGAAGACCGTCGGCAGCTACGACGGCTTCATCTTCGCCACCGGTGAGTACAACGGCTCGGTCCCCGGCGTCATGAAGAACGCGGTGGACGCCCTGTTCGCCGAGTGGACCGGCAAGCCGGTCGGCTTCATCGGCTGGGGCAGCACCGGCGCCTCCTCTGCCATCGGCCACTGGCACACGGTCGTCACCTTCCTGGGCATGAAGCTCGTCGGTGAGGACGTGAAGCTCCCCTTCGCCGAGGTCTTCCCGGACTTCACCTTCACTCCCGGTGAGGCGCAGCGGACCGCTCTCGTCGAGCTCGGCAAGGCCGTCGTCGCCGCGCTGTAGGTCGGCGTTCCGCCTGGTCCCGTCGCTCCGGGGGTCATCTGGCCGCCACTCGAAGGCCGACCCCGCCACCCGGACGCCGGCTAAACATTATGCGCGCTGTAGCGCTCACTCCAGGTGACAAATAGCTCCTTGACCAGTGAGTTTCATGGTGGTTGGTGGTGTTGAGAACGCATAATGTTGACGCATAATGTTCATCGGCGGTGGTCGCCGCGGAGACAGCGCGACGTCGCATCCCACAGTCGCATCCCGCAGGCGTATCCCACAACCGCTTCCCACCGTCACAGGCGCGACAGGCACAGCCGGATGCCGTCGGTGACGGTCTTCCACAGCAACCGGTCGTCGGTGAGATGACCGAAGGTCATTCGCAGGGTGTGCCAGTCGAGGTTCGCCAGATCGGCGGTGATCCGGGAATCCCGGTCCCGCTGCTCCTTGACCAGATGCCCCGAGCCGTCGTACTGCAGACCCAGGCGCAGTGACGCGATCCCGAGATCCAGGCGGGCGATGATCCGTCCGCTGCCGGTGATGCCCGTGTGGACCGGGTCCGAGGTCGCCCCGTCGGCGTGGACCACCAGCTGGGCGGTCAGGTCGGGAAGATCCGCCAGCGCGCCCCGGGCCACCAGAGCCCGGAGAATGCCCGACACCTTCAACCGCATCACCGTCTCCATCGGCGAATCCGTGCCCTGATCAGCCACGGCGACGATCCGGCGCAGGATGGCTGCGCGGAAGTGATCCCGGCAGGCCTCCTGAAGCGCTGCCGGCGCCACGCCGAACAGTGTGCACAGGGCGTCCACGGTCTGGACGGCGCGCAGCCCCCGGTCGCTGAGTCCGGTTCCGCCGGGGACGTCCCAGCAGTGCTCGCCGCGCCACACCGACTGCAGGCAGTGGATCAGGGTGAGGACCGGCGGCGTGACCTGCAGTGTCGGGCAGAGCGGGTCGACTGCCACGGTACCGATCCCAGCGAGTGCGGGGGTGCGGCGCCGGACCGTGCAGTCCGTGGCGTCCCGTGCCCGGCGGGGAGTGACCGGTGCGACGGCACATGTGTCCGCGTCGTCGCAGAACCACGGGAGGCCCCAGACGTCCGCGGCGCTCCAGCCGGACAGGACCCAGTCGGGGTGCTGACGGGCGAGGATGCGCGCCCTGGTCAGTGCGGTGAGCCCGTAGCCGATTCCGCGGGGATGGCTGCGCCTGCCGCGGGCGACGTCATCGTCGTCCCGCAGTGCACCGTCCGGCACCCACAGTCCGTTGACCTCGGTGTATCCGTCGGTCGCCCGGTCGACGGGTGCCCCGGTCGCCGTCAGGTGTCCGGGTGCGTTCCATGCATCCGTTACCTGTCGGTCAATCTCCCCGCCCCGGTACATCAGTGCCCCTCTTCCGTCCCCTGCCGGTGTCCCCCTGACCCCGACATGAGGTACCCAGCATAGGGGATCACAGTGCCATCCGGTACCCTGACCGCCATGACTGAACGCACTCTCATCCTCATCAAGCCGGACGGTGTCCAGCGCGGACTCGTCGGCGAGATCATCTCCCGCATCGAGCGCAAGGGCCTCAAGCTGGTCGCGCTCGACCTGCGCCTCACCGACCGTGAGACCGCCGAGAAGCACTACGAAGAGCACAAGGGCAAGCCGTTCTACGACGGCCTCGTCGAATTCGTCACCGGCGCCCCGCTCATCGCGGGCGTCGTCGAGGGCGAGCGGGCCATCGAGGCCTGGCGTCAGCTCGCGGGCGGCACTGACCCGGTGGCCGCGGCCACCCCGGGTTCCATCCGCGGCGACTTCGCCACCACCGTCGGCGAGAATGTCGTCCACGGCTCCGACTCGGTGCTCTCCGCCGAGCGCGAGATCAACATCTGGTTCCCGCACCTCGACAGCTAAAGGGCGCCGGGGGGATCAGCCGACGGGGGAGCGGAAGGACCGGAAGGACGCGACGACCGCGTCCACCCCGGCCGGGGTCAGGCTGAGCCACTGGGTCCGGACGCCGTCCCGGTCGCGTTCGACAGTGACGAGGACGTCACCGCGTCCGCCGAGTTCACCGAGCGCCCGGGAGACGGCGTCCGGCGTGAGATCGAACAGGGCACCGGCGGCGGTGTCGAGGGTGTCCCGGCGCAGCTGCTGGCCCCGGGGGTAGGCGTCGACCGCGTAGAGCACGGCGGCGACCGCCTCCCCGTCGTCGGCGGGACGCCACTGCGGGGCCCGGCGGACCAGGGTGGACAGCGGCTGGTAGCCGGACGGGCTGCCGTTGGTTCCGACCCACCACCAGAGCAGGCCGCCGGTCGCCAGGCAGCCGAGCACGATGGCGGCGATCCAGCTGACGACCGGCGAGTCGATCGCGCCGAGAGTGTCGGAGATGAGGAAGCACACGGTGACGTAGGCGAGGGGGAGCCAGAGGTCCCACTGCCGCCACCACGGCCGGGGGAGGGGGACGTCGCCGCCGAGGACGACCGAGGTCTCGGCGTCCGGTCGCATCGGGGCATGACCGTTGCCGCGCAGGCCGCGGGCCTGATTCTGTGCACCGGTCCACAGGCCGGCGAGGATGACCGCGGCGGCGAAGATGAAGAGGATCCAGACCGGCGACAGTGGTGAGGTTGCCAGGGTGAAGACCACACCCACAGCGACGGCGGCGAGGATGCGGAGGCTGCGCGGGGGTCGCAACGAAGTCTGGAAGCTGAGAAGGTCCTGCGCAGAAGATGTCACATTCTATGAGGATACCGGAGGCAGGTCCCGGCCGTGGGCGCCCTGCCGGTGCAGGGTGAAGAACCAGGGGGTGGGCAGTTCGGCGGCGTCCAGGGCTCCGACGAGGGTGTTGCGGTCGACCGCGCGGAGGTACTCGGTGACCGGCAGGGCATCGTAGACGACCGCGGCCGAGACCATGCCGCGGTACTCGATGTGCCGGACCACGGCGGTGCTCTGCTCGGTGGCGAGCATCGGCAGCAGCCGGAGGGTCAGCGACCGGGTCAGCTGCCGGCGCAGCAGCGGGACGAGTCCGTCGGGCGTACGCAACGGCAGCAGGGCGGGATTGAGCGAGTAGCGGCCGTGCGTTCCCGTCATGATCAGCGGGTGGGCGCTGTCGGCACTGTGGATCCGGACGCCGTGCCAGCCGGCGAGGTCCGGCAGGCCATCCATCGGTGAGCCGGTGGCGATCTCGGCGCCGCGCCAGGAACCGGTGACCTCCTCGGCGGCGACCGGTGGCAGGGTGTCGAAGAATGTGAGCGCCTCGTCGGCGGTGCAGCCGTCGGTTTCGAGGGACGACAGGGCGGTGTGGCCGGTGAACTGTGGTGCGGTGGTGGGCATCGGGGTCACCTTCGCTATCTCGGGGACGGGTGGACGGGGACAAGCCCCGTGTGTGATCTACATCACTTTCAGTGAGGCTACCCGAGTTGATCCGGCATGCGAACGGACGGGGGTGGTCCAGGTATGAGAGAATAAGTACGCGATGTGCGACGAGTGCCATCGGAAAAACTTCACTGACAACCGATATTCCACGGTCCGCCCCGACAACGGGAAGGGCGGTGAGCTGGTGCGAGGCTGCGACAGCTGCGCCCACCGGCATGATGCATCCCGTGGTGGAACTAGGAGAACTGTGGCTCAGATCAGCCAGCAGCTCGCGGCGACTGCCGTGGGCGTGACAACAGAAAACATGGGGGAGAAGGTCCGCGTCCACGCGCTGGCGAAGGCACTGGGGGTGCCGAGCGCGGAGATGATCGCCGTCCTGGATTCCCAGGGGTACGGCGGGAAGAAGGCGACCTCCACACTGCCGAAGGCGGATGTCGAGACGGTCCTGGCGTCGCTGCGTGCGGCCGCGGAGCCGGAGAAGGCGCGGGCGAAGAAGGCCGGCGCAAAGAAGACTGCCGCGAAGAAGGCGCCGGCCAAGAAGGCACCGGCGAAGAAGGTCGCTGCGAAGAAGGCGCCTGCCGGGAAGAACGCCCCGGAACCGGCCGCGGATGCCGTGACCGTTGCGTCTGCGGAGGAGGAGACCGCGCCGGCCCCGGCGAAGAAGGCGGCGGCCAAGAAGGCGGCGGCAGGGAAGACCACCGCGAAGAAGACGGCGGCGAAAAAGACGACGGACTCGTCCCCGCAGCCGGTGGAGGCCGTGGAGTTCGTCGAACCGGTGGCCGTGACCGGGCCGGACGTCGCTGAGCAGGCACAGGCCGAGGCTCAGGAGCAGCAGGACACGGCGAAGAAGACCGGCGGGCGTCGGTCGCGCCGGAGTCGGCGGACCCGGGCGGCACAGGACGCCCCCGCGGTATCTGAGACGGAGACCCCGGCGGAGCCGGCCCCTGAGAAGACCGGTGGGAAGAAGGCGCCGAAGAAGACCGGCCAGAAGCTGGCGCAGAAGGAGGCACCGAAGGAGGCGCAGGAGAAGTCGCAGGCTCCGGCAGAATCCGCTGAGAACGGTTCCGCGGCGGCCGAGGCACCCGCCCGGGTGGTGCGGCGCCGCGTGATCCGGCGGGTGGGATCGCGTACCGCCGCCTCCGACGCAGAGCTGCTGCGTCGGCGCCGTGCCGAGCAGAACGGTGCGGCCGGGAAGAACGGTCAGAGCGGCAAGCCCGGCAAGGCTGCCAAGGCCGGCGCCGACGACAGGTCGGACAGCACCGCGGACCACGATTCCGGCCGCCGCCGTGGCCGCCGCGGCGCAGGCCGCGGTCGCGGCGTCCCGCAGGACACCACCCCCGCAACCCCGCAGCACAACGGCAGGACCGGCGCTGCCGCACCGGCGTCCGCGGACTCCGCCCCCCGGCGTGTCACCGCCGACGGTGTGGAGATCGTCGACGAGCCGGTGAAGCTGAAGGGGTCGACCCGGCTTGCCTCCAAGCGCCTGTGGCGCCAGGAGCAGAACCAGGAGAAGAGCAAGGTCGTCTCCCGCGCCGAATTCAAGGCCCACCGGGAGAACCTGTACCGCGAGATGGTCGTGCGCGATTCCGAGCGCAGTGACCACCCCGGCACCACCACCCAGGTCGCGCTGACCGAGGACGGGCAGCTCGTCGAGCACTTCGTCACCAGCGACACCCAGTCCTCGACCATCGGCAACATCTACCTGGGTCGCGTCCAGAACGTCCTGGCCAGCATGGAGGCCGCGTTCATCGACATCGGAACCGGCCGCAACGCCGTGCTGTACGCCAGCGAGGTCAACTGGCACAGCCCGCACCTGCACAGCAAGAACCGGAAGATCGAGCAGGCGCTCAAGAACGGCGACCAGGTGCTCGTCCAGGTCATCAAGGACCCCATCGGACACAAGGGCGCCCGACTGACCAACCGGATCAGCTTCGCCGGACGCTTCCTTGTCTACCTGCCCGGCGGGAAGACCCACGGCATCTCCCGCCGGCTGCCCGAAGGGGAGCGCAAGCGGCTGAAGAAGATCCTCACCGACGTCGTCCCCTCCGACGGCGGCACCATCATCCGTACCGCCGCCGAAGGTGTCAGCGAGGAGATGATCGCCGAGGACGTCGACCGGCTGGACCGCCGCTGGACCGACATCCAGGCACGGGAGGAGAAGGCCCGCAACCGCAAGGGCACGAAGCCCGAGACCATGTACGAAGAGCCGAACATGCTCGTCAAGGTCATCCGGGACATCTTCACCGAGGACATCAACGAGCTCGTCGTCGACGGGGAGAAGTCCTGGCAGGTCGTCCGCGACTACGTCCACCGCATGGCCCCGGACCTCGAGGACCGGCTGGTCACCTACGATCCGGCCAAGCACGACGGCAAGGACGTCTTCGCCGACCGGAAGATCGACGAACAGCTCACCAAGGCGCTCAGCCGCAAGGTCTGGCTGCCGTCGGGCGGCTACCTGATCATCGACCCGACCGAGGCGATGACGGTCATCGACGTCAACACGGGCAGTTTCGTCGGCTCCGGCGGGAACCTCGAGGAGACCGTCACGAAGAACAACATCGAGGCGGCCGAGGAGATCGTCCGCCAGATGCGGCTGCGTGACATGGGCGGCATGATCGTCGTCGACTTCATCGACATGGTGCTGCCGGAGAACCGGGAACTGGTGCTGCGCCGCCTGACGGAGAACCTGGCCTTCGACCGGACCCGTCACAAGGTCTCCGAGGTCACGAGCCTCGGCCTGGTGCAGATGACGAGGAAGCGGCTCGGGACCGGCCTGCTGGACACCTACTCGACAGTCTGCGAGCACTGTGAGGGACGCGGGATCATCCTCCACGACGATCCCGTCGAGCACAGTGACGAGGAGATCGACCGCACCGTCAACGACGGTCGTCGTGACCACAACGGTCGCTCGGAGCGTCGGCAGGCCAAGGAACAGGCCGAACTCAAGGCCCGCTACGAGAAGGCCCGGGAGGACGCCGACGGGGAAGCCGTCGAGGTCGTCACCGAGCACAAGGCGGACCTGCCGGCGGCGGTCGCCGAGGCGACCGCCGAGCAGGTTGCTGAGCCGGAGGCCGAGCCGGCCGCAGAGACGGAGGCCGCGACGGGTCAGCGTCGCCGTCGGCGTGTGGTGCGTCGGATCCACGGTCAGCACCACGGAGACACCGCGGAGCAGGCGACGCAGGAACAGGAGCCGGCACAGGATGATCTGTCGGACATCGCGGCGTCCGCGATCGCGCACGCCGGTGAGATCGACCCGGAGGAGCCGACGGGCGCCGACTATGTCGCCGACCAGTCGACCGACACTCCGGTGACGGCGGCTCGGACGCAGACCCGACGCGACCGTCGCGGCCGTCGGCGGGTGGTCCGCACGACCACGCAGCCGGAGACGCAGGCGACTGCGCCGACGACCCGGGAGACGGACGCGGAGACCGTGGCAGAGTCCGCGACCGAGCCCGTGGCAGAGCCCGTGGCCGAGCCGGAGTCCCCGGCCGGTCCGCGCGGCAGCTATGCGGCGGCGAAGGCCGAGTTCGACGCCTCGCCCCGTCGGCGCCGCCGGACCCGTGGGGCCTCGCGCTCCGACGTTCCGCCGCAGCCGGAGGACTACCTCGTCGTCGAGGAAACGCCCGCCGCGCCCGCCGACGAGGCGGCCCCGTCCCGGGGTGCACGGCAGCAGGAGCAGGCGACACAGTCGGCCGGCAGGTCCGGTGGTGACGCCCCGCACCGGGGCGGACGCCGTGGTGGACGCCGGCGTGTCGTGCGGCGCTCCCACTGACGTCCTGGGGTAGCGCCGATATGATTTTGGTGTTGGGCGCCACTCCGGGTAGTCTTGAGCAGTCGCTGTTCGACCATCGGTCACGTGTGCGCCGGAGCATGCGTTTCCCTCTCCCGGGTCGCTGAGAGTCGGGATGTCAGGCGTCGAACGCAGTGAAAGCAAGCAAGTGAGTCCAGTCAGATTGTCCTCCCGCGCCGACCGGCGGGGAGGATGGCCTGAGTCGAGTAGAGAAATAAAGGGGTAGCCCTTCCATGTACGCGATCGTCAAGACCGGCGGCAAGCAGTACAAGGTCGCCGACGGTGACCTCGTCAAGGTCGAGAAGATCGAGGGTGAGCCGGGTTCGTCCGTGGCTCTCACCCCGGTTCTCCTCGTCGATGGCGCTGACATCACCTCCGGTGACAAGCTGGCCGGCAAGACCGTCAACGCCGAGATCGTCGAGCAGACCAAGGGCAAGAAGATCAACGGCATGCACTACCGGAACAAGACCGGGTACAAGCGCCGTTACGGCCACCGTCAGCAGCTGACCGTCCTCAAGGTCACCGGCGTCAAGTAACCACAGCGACTGCTGCAGACTGCAGCGGTACGTACTTTTCCGAGGAGGGAAAAGACCATGGCACACAAGAAGGGTGCTGCTAGCTCCAGCAACGGTCGCGATTCCGAGTCCAAGCGTCTCGGCGTCAAGCGGTTCGGTGGTCAGCAGGTCAAGGCCGGCGAGATCCTGATCCGCCAGCGTGGTACCTCGTTCCACCCGGGTGAGAACGTCGGCCGCGGCGGCGACGACACCCTGTTCGCCCTGAAGGCGGGCGCGGTGCAGTTCAGCACCCGTCGCAACCGTCGTCTGGTGAACATCGTCGAGAGCACCGAGGCAGCCGAGCCCGCCGAGGCGTAGCTTCCACCGGTGACCCCCGGAGTAGAGCCTGCCGGCTCCTCCGGGGGTTTTCGACGTCCGGTGGAGTGCCCCGGATCCGCGTGCCCGGCCGCATGAAGCGGCTGATCGGGCAGGAGGAAGGTACACTCGACCGGTACTCCGGTCACCGTGACCACCGGTGATCACGGTCGTCGCCACAGTCGACGACCACTTCGTGAAGTTCAACGCTAGGGGAATACCAACAATGTCACGCTTCGTCGACCGTGTCGTCCTGCACCTGCAGGCCGGCGACGGCGGAAACGGCTGTGCCTCGGTCCGCCGGGAGAAGTTCGTCCCGCTCGGCGGGCCGGACGGCGGAAACGGCGGCCACGGCGGCGACATCGTCCTCGAGGTCGACCCCCAGATCCACACGCTGCTGGACTTCCACTTCCACCCGCACATCAAGGCGGAACGCGGCACCAACGGCGCCGGCGACCATCGCAACGGCGCCCGCGGCCAGGACCTCATCCTCAAGGTGCCCGCCGGCACCGTCGTCATCGGCGAGGACGGCGAGATCATCGCCGACATGACCACCCGCGGGCAGCGCACCATCGTCGCCGCCGGCGGCCAGGGCGGTCTCGGCAATGCGGCACTGGTGTCGAAGGCCCGCCGTGCGCCCGGGTTCGCCCTGCTCGGTGAGCCGGGCCAGGTCAGGGACGTCACCGTCGAACTGAAGTCGATGGCGGACGTCGGACTGGTGGGCTTCCCCTCGGCCGGCAAATCCTCCCTGGTGAGCGTCCTGAGTGCCGCGAAGCCGAAGATCGCCGACTACCCGTTCACCACGCTGCAGCCGAACCTGGGCGTGGTCAGCGTGGGCCACGAGGTCTTCACCATCGCCGACGTCCCCGGCCTCATCCCCGGGGCGAGCCAGGGCAAGGGGCTCGGACTGGACTTCCTGCGCCACATCGAGCGCACCGCCGTGCTCGTCCACGTGGTGGACTGCGCGGCCCTGGAGCCGGACCGCAACCCGGTCGACGACATCCGCGCCCTGGAGGCCGAGCTGGCCGACTACCAGTCCGAGCTGTCGGTGGACGCCGGACTCGGCGACCTGCGCGACCGGCCGCGCGTCATCGTGCTCAACAAGATGGACGTGCCGGACGCCCGGGAGATGGCCGAGATGATCCGCCCGGACCTCGAGGAGGAGTTCGGCTGGCCGGTGTTCGAGATCTCCACGGCCAGCCACGAGGGCCTCGACCGGCTGCGGTTCGCCCTCATGGACATCGTCCGCACCCACCGGGAGGAACACCCGGCGGAGGAGGTCCCGGCTCCGGTCATCACGCCGAAGCACCTGCGGAACAAGGCCTCGAAGAGCTACGCCGACTTCACGGTCTCCCGGGATCCGGCCGCCGGCCCCGACGGCCACGCCTTCATCGTCACCGGCGAGAAGCTGGACCGGTGGATCATCCAGACCGACTTCGAGAACGACGAGGCCGTCGGTTACCTCGCCGACCGGCTGGCGAAGGCCGGGGTGGAGACGAAGCTGTTCAAGGCGGGCGCCCAGGCCGGCGACGACGTGACCATCGGTGGCGTGACCTTCGAGTGGGAGCCGCAGACCTCCGCCGGGGTGGACCTGCTGCCGAGCGGGCGTGGCACGGACCGTCGTCTCGAGCGCAGCGAGCGGATGGGCGCGGAGGAACGGAAGCGTGCCTCCCAGGCACGACGCGGTCTCATCGACGAGTACGACTTCGGCGACGGGGAGGAAGCCTCCCGCGATCGGTGGGAAGGTTAGCGGGACTGTCCGTCGTCGCGGGGTCGGACGGGTAAGATCGGTCAGCATGTCTGACAGAACCGTGCAGAACGATCCGTCCGACCCCCTGTTTCCGGCAGCCCCGGAAACGGCTCCGGCACAGGAGCCACCGGACTTCGACATCGACAGTGTCCACCAGCCCGGTCCTGTCGTCCCCGCGACCTCCATCGAGTTCCCCGACGTGGACCTCACCTTCGACGACCCCGAGTACGGTCACCACTCCGCGGCCCGCGACGATATCCGCAACGCCAAGCGCGTGGTGGTCAAGATCGGCTCCTCGAGCCTGACCGACGAGACCGGTGCGGTCAGCCCGGAACGTATCGACCTCATCGCGGACGCCCTGGAGGCCCGCATGGACCGGGGCGCCGACATCATCGTCGTGTCCTCCGGGTCGATCGCCTGCGGCATGGCGCCGCTGGGGCTGTCCCACAAGCCGACCGACCTGGCGACCCGCCAGGCGGCCGCCGCGGCGGGCCAGGTGCTGCTCGCGCAGGAGTGGTCCCGCAGTTTCGCCCGCTACGGCCGGTCCATCGGCCAGGTCCTGCTGACCGTGTCCGACGCGGCCCAGCGTGACAGTGCCCGGAACTCGCAGCGCACCATCGACCGGCTGCGGCAGCTCGGCGTGGTGCCCATCGTCAACGAGAACGACACGGTCTCCACCGGGGACGCCACCTTCGGCGACAATGACCGGCTCGCCGCCCTGGTCAGCCACCTGGCCTACGCCGACGCACTCATCCTGCTGTCGGATGTGGCGGGCCTGTACGACCGTAACCCCGCCGAGCCGGACGCCAAGTTCATCGCGGAGGTCCGCAAGGCCCGCGACCTGCGCGACGTCATCGCCGGCGACGGTGGTCGGCTGGGGACCGGCGGCATGGCGGCGAAGGTCTCGGCGGCGCGGCTCGCCTCGCAGGCCGGGGTGCCGGTGCTGCTGACCTCGACGGAGAACATCGGGGCGGCCCTGGACAAGGCGATGATCGGTACCTGCTTCTGGCCGCGCGAGGACCGGCTGTCGGCGTGGAAGTTCTGGGTGCTCTACGCCGCGGAGTCCGCCGGTGTGCTGCGCATCGACGGGGGTGCCGCCCAGGCGATGGAGCACCACAATTCGCTGCTCGCGGTGGGGATCACCGAGGTCGAGGGGGAGTTCACCTCGGGCAACGTCGTCGACATCGTCGGCCCTGACGGCTACCTCATCGGCCGTGGCGAGGTGAACTACGACCACGCCACGCTGCGCGGGATGATCGGGAAGTCGACCGACGAGCTGCCGGAGTTCGCGCAGCGTCCGGTCGTCCACGTCGACTACATGTCGACCTACGCCAACCGGTTGTCCCGGGCGTACGGCGCGACGAGCTGACAGCGTCCCCCGGAAGTTTGTTGAACAATTTCCGGGACACTGTCCGGGGGCTCGCGTAGGCTGGGGGACCATGAGCGACGTGACCCCCAGTACCACCGCCGGCCTCACCACCGAACGCGCCGCCGAGCGCGATGAAGTCCTCGCCAAAGCGACGAAGGCCCGTGAGGTCTCCCGCCGGTCGCCCCTGACCACCACCGAGAAGAACGCCCTGCTCCTCGCCGCCGCCGACGTCCTCGTCGAGCGCACCGCCGAGATCCTCGCGGCCAATGAGCTCGACATCGCCGCAGGCCGGGAACGCGGCCTCGACGAATCCCTCATCGACCGGCTCAGTCTCGACGCCGCCCGTGTCGAGGGCATCGCCGGCGGCCTGCGCCAGGTCGCCGACCTGCCGGATCCGGTCGGCGACGTGGTGCGCGGATCGCGGCGTCCCAACGGGCTGGAGCTGCGGCAGGTGCGCGTGCCCCTCGGCGTGATGGGCATGGTCTACGAGGCCCGGCCCAATGTCACCGTGGACGCCTTCGGACTCGCCGTGAAATCCGGCAACGTCCCGCTGCTGCGCGGCTCGAAGTCCGCACTGCACTCCAACACCGCCCTGGTGGACATCCTGCAGGACGTCTGCGAGGCCGCCGGCCTGCCGCGCGAGACCGTGCAGCTGCTGCCGTGCGTCACCCATGATTCCGTGCAGGACCTCATCACCGCCCGTGGCCTGGTGGACATCGTCATCCCCCGCGGCGGCGCCGGCCTCATCAACGCCGTCGTCACCGGGGCGACCGTCCCCGCCATCGAGACCGGGACCGGCAACTGCCACTTCTACGTCGACGGCTCCGCCGACGTCGACGAGGCGATCTCCCTGGTCATCAACGGTAAGGTGCGGCGCTGCTCGGTGTGCAACTCCACCGAGACGGTGCTCATCGACGCCGCACTGCCCGATGCCGACAAGAAGCGCATCCTCACCGCCCTGCAGGACGCCGGCGTGACGGTCCACGGCGACGTCGACGAGCTCTCCGCCCTCGGGGTCGGCGGCGTGGTGCAGGCCACCGAGAAGGACTGGGCCGAGGAGTACCTCTCCTTCGACATCGCCGCGAAGATCGTCGACGGGGTGGAGGCCGCGGTCGAGCACATCACCCGCTGGACCACCGGACACACCGAGGCCGTCAGTGCGACCGACGTGCGGGTGACCGGCTACTTCGAGCACAACGTGGACGCCGCGGCGGTGATGATCAACACCTCCACCGCCTGGACCGACGGTGAGATGTTCGGCTTCGGCGCCGAGATCGGCATCTCGACCCAGAAACTGCACGCCCGCGGGCCGATGGGACTGCCGGAGCTCACGAGCACGAAATGGATCATGACGGGCAACGGACAGGTCCGGCCGTGAGAACCGCGGCCGCCGGGCGGGCCGGGGCGGCCGCGGCGACAGTCCTCGTCGCTGTGTCGGCGGTGGCTGTGTCGGCGGTGGCTGTGTCTGTGGCACCCGCTGTCGCGGGGACGTTGCCGGCACCGGCGCCGGTCAGCGCACCGGCCTGTCCCTCCACCGTCATCCTCGCCGCCCGGGGCAGCGAGGAGAACGACGTCTACGACGACCCGACGGTCGACGGTCCGGTGGCCGCGCACTCCAACGGCTGGGAGGGGGACACCCTCCACCGCTTCCTCACCTTCGCGGCGACCGTGCACCCCGACCTGTTCACCTCCGGTGCCGGTGACGTCTACGTGCTGGGGGTGGACGCCGACCATTACCCGGCCCGCCTCCCGTTGCCCGGCAAGGGGGAGCAGATCACCCTGCCGTCCCTGGTCGACGGGGCCGTGCAGTTCTCGGAGTCCTTCACCCGGGGGATCCCCGGCACCGGCGCCGCCGTGCAGGAGTACGAGGCGGCGTCCGGCTGCCGGCCGGACTACATCACCCTGGGGTACTCGCAGGGCGAGGCGGTGCTGCTCCCGACCCAGCACGACCTGGCCGGCCAGGGACGGTTGCGCGGCGTGATGGCCTTCGGCAACCCGCTGCAGCGGGTCCCGCAGGTGGTCCCGGCCGGTGTCCCCACCGAGAGCTGGTGCGCCCCGCTCGACGTGGTGTGTGACACCGGCCCGGCCTCCGTCGTCGACGCTCTCACCGACGATGACGACGCCGGCACCCACGCCGACTACTTCAAGGACGCCGTGGCCGACCCGGCCGGTGCGACCGCCGGGGAGCGCCACGCCGCAGACACCCTCGCCGCCTGGCTGGCCTGACTGCACGTTCCGGGAAGCGGGGTCAGCCCACCCAGAGCACGAGCGGCCCGTCATAGAGCCACGCCGCGGCGGAGCAGGCCACCGCCACACCCACGGTCACGGGAATCTCCACCATCCCCACCTTCTTGGGGGTCCACGTCGTCCCCGACGCCCCGGAGGCGGCGTCCCGCGGAACCGCCCGGGACCGCCACAGGCACCAGGCGAAGACGATGACCGCGACGATCCAGGGCAGCAGTGCCAGATGCTCGGCCGTCACCGTGAGGATGACGATGACCAGCGCCACCGCGTGGTAGACGATCGAGCCGGTGAGCCAGGTGGCGTCGCCCTTCTTCCGGATCATGGTCTTCACGTACAGCACCGTCCCGACCTGGTACAGCGCCAGCCAGGCGGCGCTGACCCACGCCGCGGTGGGGACCGCGGTGACCACCTCGGTACTGAACAGGCTGCGGGTGAGGGTGATACCCGTCCCGACCGGGGCCGCGGATCCGATGCCGACCGTGGTGAGCACCGGGATGAGGAACGCGGAGGCGACCGTCTCGGCCACCCCGGCGATCAGCGACCGCGGCGTGCCCCGGTTGACCTCGAACAGGGCGATGACGGTGAGCGGGACGAAGATCACCGCCCACCACAGCAGATGGGGCTGCAGCAGGACCGACACGATGACAGCCACCAGTGTCACCGCCCCGTACACCAGGGTGGGACGCCGCGCGTCGGCGGTGACCCGGGCATTGCCGGAGCGGCGCCCGGTGAGCCACAGCCCACCGGCGAAGAACGCGTGGTAGCCGACGACCCACGCCACGGTGACGGTGAGGAAGGTCAGCCACATCCCGCCGGAACCGTGCAACCCGGATCCACGGTCCCCGGCGGGGACCGTGTCCCACAGCGTGATCCCCCAGAACAGACCGACGATCACCGGGATCACGATCATGGGCCACGCGCCGTGCTGGTTGGGGTGCCACGGCGTGATACCGCGGCCCCTGCCCGACTTCTTCCCCTGCTTCTCCGACGAAACCATGGCCACCAGAGTAGCGGGACACGGGCCACGGTCTCCGGGAGTTCGGGATACCCGTAACATCGGAACCTGTGAACACCCCCGTGAGCCCCGCACCCGGACGGCCACAGCCCCGCCGTATCGGCGTGATGGGCGGTACCTTCGACCCGATCCACAACGGCCACCTCGTGGCCGGCAGTGAGGTCGCGGACCTGTTCGACCTCGACATGGTGATCTTCGTGCCGACCGGTCAGCCGTGGCAGAAGAAGGACACCGGGGTGACCGAGGCGGAGGACCGGTACCTCATGACCGTCATCGCGACCGCCTCGAACCCCCGCTTCACCGTGTCCCGGGTCGACATCGACCGGCCCGGCAACACGTACACGGTCGACACCCTCACCGACATCCAGCAGCGGTACCCGGCCGCGGAACTGTTCTTCATCACCGGAGCGGACGCCCTCGACCGCATCGTCACCTGGCGCGACTGGGAGGACGTGTTCCAGCTGGCGCACTTCGTGGGCGTCACCCGACCCGGCTACGACCTGGCGGACGCGGGGGAGACGTTGCGCAACCAGGTCGACGAGGACCGGCTCAGCCTGGTCAACATCCCCGCCATGGCGATCTCCTCGACCGACATCCGGGAGCGCGGTGCGACGGGTCGGCCGGTCTGGTACCTGGTGCCGGACGGAGTGGTGCAGTACATCAACAAGACCGGGATCTACCTGCGGGCGGCTGACAGTGACGGCGCCGACGGCGCCGACGGGGTCGACGGGGGTGGCGGCAGCGGCACCGGCACAGGCCGGGACGAGGCCGGGAACCCGGGCACGGACCGCGACGGGGCCGGCGTGCACCGCGGAAATCCGGACGCCGAGCCCGACGTCGACTGGAGCGACGACCGGTTCCCGCGCGGCTGGTTCTGACCTGGGGCGGTATTACGGGTAGACTGGCCGACCGGACTACTCCCCCTCCCCCGTAAAGGACCCCACCGACCGTGACCGCCAGTCCCGAAGCCATCAACCACGCAGGCATCGCCGCCCGCGCC